>NZ_BDCD01000041.1 GCF_001613325.1 Nocardia yamanashiensis NBRC 100130
GCCGTCCGCGCCGGGCCGCAAGCTGACCGCGCGCGAGGTGCTCTTCGGCGGCCGGGTGTCGCCGACGGCACTGGCGGTGCTGGCCTCGGTCGCGCTGGTGATCGGCCTGGCCGGCGGACTGGTCGGGCGGTTGACCGGGGATTCGGTGTCCTCGCTGACCTCGCGCAAGGTGGCGCTGCAATCGGCCGAAGGCTCCGATCAGCCGCACACCCAGATCACCAAGGTGGTCGACGCGGTCATGCCCGCGGTGGTGACCGTGCGCGCCTGGGTCGGCGACAGCGGGTCCTCCGGTTCGGGCGTGGTCATCGACGGCGGCGGCTACATCGTCACCAACAATCACGTGATCTCGCTGGCCGCTAATGACAAGACCGGCAAGGCGCAGCTGCAGGTGGTCTTCTCCGACGGCACCCGGGTACCGACCAAGATCGTCGGCCGGGACACCAAATCCGATCTGGCCGTGCTCAAGGTCGATGTGAAGAACCTGTCGGTGATCCAGCTGGGCAATTCCAACGACGTCCAGGTGGGCGACGAGGTGCTGGCGCTGGGTTCGCCGCTGGGCCTGGAGAAGACCGTCACCTCCGGCATCGTCTCGGCGCTGCACCGGCCGGTGAAGGTCGGCGGCGAGGGCACCGACACCAATGCCACGCTCGACGCCGTGCAGACCGACGCGGCCATCAACCACGGCAACTCCGGTGGCGCGCTGGTGGATATGCAGGGCCGGCTGATCGGCATCAACTCCGCCATCAAGTCCGAGTCGGGCGGTTCGGTGGGCCTGGGCTTCGCCATTCCGATCGATCAGGTCAAGCGGATCTCGCAGGCGCTGATCCGGGACGGCAAGGTGTTCCACGCCTGGCTCGGGGTGAGCGCCAAGACCAAGATCGTCGCCAATGACGTGATGAGCGGCGCCGCCGTGGCCGATGTGCGGGCCGACAGCCCGGCGGCCAAGGCCGGCATCGTCGAGGGCGACGTGATCGTGAAGGTCGGCGACCGGGATGTCACCGGGCCGGAGGAACTGACCGTGGCGGTGCAGTCGCACGAAATCGGCCAGACGGTGAACTTCCGCCTGATTCGCGATGGCCGCGAGGTGGACGTACCGGTCACTCTGGAATCGGACGAAAACAAGTAGGCGATGTGTTTTCCGTGCGGGTGCGGCGGCGAAAAAGCCGAAATCGGACACAGGTAACCTAGTCCCGTGTTCAGCAATATCGGCTGGGGCGAGATGTTGATTCTGCTCGTCGCCGCACTCGTCATTCTCGGCCCCGAGCGACTGCCCGGTGCCATTCGCTGGACCGCCACGTCGCTGAAGCAGGCGCGCGACTACGCGACCGGGGCCACGCAGCAGTTGAAGCAGGAGCTGGGTCCGGAGTTCGACGAACTCCGCAAGCCCTTGGAACAGCTGAACGAACTGCGCAGTATGAATCCAAAATCGCTCGTCACCAAACACCTCCTGGACGGCGACGATTCCTTCCTCACGGGTAATTTCGACAAGCCCACTAACGCCTCGAACAGCGGATACGGCAATTTTTCGATGCCCGAGCAACAGAAACCGCTGGAGCGCAACGAACGTCCGCCGGTCGATCCGGACGCCACCTGAGATCAATTACGTTCAGCGGACTTGACACCCAAGGCTGTCCAGCTATCTAGACTGCGGGAATGTCGGCCGACGAGGTGGCGAAGGTGTTCGCGATCGAAGACAAGGTCGAGCGCCTCAAAGCCGCCACCGACGGCGTGGCGGCGGCGCAGCAGACCATCAATGAACTGACCCGGATCCGCCGCGCGGTCATTCGCGAACTACACGCCGAAGGGTGGACCTTCGCGAGAATCGGTGCGGCGGCCGGACTTTCCCGGGCGCGCATCCATCAGGTGAGTACGCAGGGACCGGTGCCGGAGGGGTTGTTCTTCGGGCACGGGCCGCTCACCATCCTGACGCCGGACGTGCGCAGCACCACGCGCGCGCTGGCGCTGGTGGGCGCGCCGGATGCCGCAGCCCCGCACCGGCTGGTGGAATTACTGCGGGAATTGGGTTTCCAGGCGGCTGTACAACGATTCCTGCCGGGACGGCCGCTCGATCTCGACCGGGACGGGCTGATCGTGCTCGGCGGGCCCGAATTGTCGCCCAGTCTGCGATATCTCGTGGCGGCGGACCCGCGGCTGCGGCGGACCGTGGCGCGGGCCGGGCGGGTGCGCCGGGGCATCGAGGATCGGGCCGCACGGCGGGTGTACCGGCCCGGAGGCACCGAGCCCTACGACATCGCCTACCTGGCAAGGCTTCCGCGGCCGGATGGCAAGGGCACGGTGCTGGTCATCGACGGCCTGCACCCGCCCGCCTCGCTCGGTGCCATCCGCCTGCTGGCGACCCGCCTGGCCACCTTGCACGAGCGCGCCGGCACGCATCCGTTCTCCGCCGTCGTCGGCGTGCGCTACGACCGGAATACCGGCGAGCCGATCGAAGCCGACCTGCTCACCCCCATTTACCGGCACGACCGTTGAACCGATAGCACCGAAAAAACAACGCCCCCGCACCTTTACAGGTGCGGGGGCGAATTTCGTAATGGGGCGGGCCCCCGCACCCATAACTGGAGTCCGCCCCGCACCCTTCAAGGGTGCGGGGCGGACTTCCAGGTACCAGAGCCGCCGAAACTCAGGCGGCGGCCCATTCGGGGCGCAGGGTGTTCATCGGGGGGCGGTCCGCCAGCGAGACTTCGGTGGCGTGGGCGGTGAATTCGCCGCCCACCAGCGGGAATTGCGTGAGCGCCGCGCCGGAGTCGTTGACCCCGCTGCGGCCCAGCACGGTGCCGAGGATCTGCCGGCTCATCACGCCCAGATCCGACAGCGGGCGGTTGCGGTGCTGGCGCACACCGAGATTCACCTGGCCGATGGCGTTCAGCCCGAGCAGGTCGTAGGTGTCCAGCAGCAGGCCGATCTCCACGCCGTAGCCGGGCGCGAACGGCACCGAGGCGAGCAGTTCGCGGGTGCCCGCGTACTCACCGCCCAAGGGCTGCAGCACATTCGACAGTTCCGGCCGCAGCGCGGACAGCAGCGGCCGGGCCACCAGCTCGGTCACCCGCCCGCCGCCGTGGTGGTCGATGTTCTCGCCCTGCCGCAGCGGCCGGCGGTAGTACGCCTTCACCAGGTGCATGCCGTCGACGGTCAGCAGTGGACCCAGCAACTTGGGCACGAACAGCGGATCCGGATCGATCAGATCCGAATCCACGAATGCCACGAGATCGCCGGAGGTGACGGCGAGGGACCGCCACAGGCACTCCCCCTTGCCCGGTACCGGCTCGAGTTCCGGCACCGCCTGTTCCCGGCTCACCACACGCGCTCCCGCGGCCTGTGCGCGTTCGGCGGTGGCGTCGGTGGACCCGGAGTCCAGGACCACCAGTTCGTCCACCAGCGTGCCCAGCAGCGGCCGGATACTGCCGACCACGGTGGCGACGGTGTCTTCCTCGTTGAGCGCGGGCAGGACGACCGAGACGGTCCGGTCCCCCTTGGCTTCGATGAGTTCCTCGACGGTCCAGTCGGGAGCGTCGAACGTGTTACGGCGTACCCAATCGATCATGCGAGACCTCGCAGGGTTCGTGCGGGTGGTCGGATCCCCTGAATCGCGGCGATCATGTCCACCACCCGGCGCGTGTGGCCGACCTCGTGCACCCGAAAGACCCGGGCACCCGCGGCGGCCGACCAAGCAGTCGCTGCCAATGTGCCCTCCAATCGTTCGGTCAGGCCGACACCAAGAGTCTCTCCGATGAAATCCTTATTGCTCAGCGCCATCAAGACAGGCCATCCGGTTTTCACAAGAACGTCTATTCCCCGCAACAATTCCAGCCCGTGGTACGTGTTTTTGCCGAAATCGTGGGTGGGATCGATCAGGATCGAATCTTTTGCCACTCCGGCCGCCGCGGCGCGCTCGGCGGCGGCCACCACGGTTTCGGTGACTTCGGCCACCACATCGGCGTAGCGCACCCGGAACGGGCGGGTGCGCGGGATGGCGCCACCGGTGTGCGAGCACACGATGCCCACGCCCGTTTCGGCCGCCACGCCCACCAGATCCGGGTCGGCCCCGGCCCAGGTGTCGTTGATCAGGTTCGCGCCCTCGGCCACCGCCGCGCGGGCCACATCGGCCCGCCAGGTGTCGATGCTGATCAGCAGCTCCGGATAGCGCTCCCGGATGGCGGCCACGAACGGCACCACCCGGCGGGCTTCCTCGGCGGCGTCGACCTCCGCGCCCGGCCCGGCCTTCACCCCGCCGATATCGACCAGATCCGCGCCCTCGGCGACCGCCTTGTCGACCGCCGCCATTGCCGCATCGTCGCTGAACGTCGCGCCCCGGTCATAGAACGAGTCCGGCGTCCGGTTCACGATCGCCATGACAAGCGCCCGATCCGTCGCCACCGGCTTCCCGCACAATGTCGGCAACGGCGCACACATGACCTCGACTGTACCGAGTGCAGTATCACGCTTGCTGGGCAGCCGACCGGAATCGGCCGCCCGTCACCGGCCGGTCAGTTGCCCGGCAGGCGACCCGCGGCGACCTCGGCGGGGTACTCGTCGTAGGCCGGTACGTAACCGTCGGTGCGACCTGCAAGCACGTAGAGGTCGCTGTCGGAGTCGGGGGCGAAACCCTGTTTGCGGAGTTCGACCTTGCGGCTCTTGAAGGTGGAGGTCTGCTCGAGTTCGGGGACGACGCGAATGAACAGGGGCACAGCGTAATTGGGGAGCTGTTCGTAGAGCGCCTTGGCCGCCACCTTGCCGTCGAAGGCCGCGCCCTCGTGCAGCGTCACCGCCGCCATGCCGGCCTTGCCGTCCGCGCCGGGCACGTCGACGCCGTAGACGACCGCCTGGGTGACCGCGTCGATGCCGCCGAACGCGCCCTCGACCTCGGTGGTGGCCACGTTCTCGCCCTTCCAGCGGAAGGTGTCGCCGAGCCGGTCCACGAAGGCGATATGCCCCCAGCGCTGGTCGCGGACCAGGTCACCGGTGTCGAACCAGCAGTCCCCGGCCTTGAAGCCGTCGCGGACCAGTTTGGCTTCGGTGGCGGACTCGTCGGTGTAGCCGTCGAAGGGCGAGCTGTTCGTCACCTTGGCCAGCAGCAGCCCGACGCCGCCCGCGGGCACCCGGCGCAGCTTGCCGTCCGGGCCGCGCCGCGCCTTGCCGGTGGCCTCGTCGTACTCGACGATGGCGAACGGCAGCGGGGTGAAACCGGCGGTCTTGTCGACGCTGAAGGCATTGATGAAGGCGACGTTTCCCTCACTCGCGCCGTAGAACTCGACGATCCGCTTGATGCCGAAGCGCTGCCGGAACTCGTCCCACAGCTCCGGGCGCAGGCCGTTGCCGACCGCCAGCCGGACCCGATGGGCGCGGTCGGCTCGCCGGGCCGGCTGGTTGAGCAGGTACCGGCACAGCTCGCCGATGTAGACGAAGGCGGTGGCGTCGTGGGCGATGGCCTCGTCCCAGAACCGCGAAGCCGAGAACTTCTGTCCCAGCGCGAAACTCGCGCCCCCGGCGATCACCGAGGACAGCGCCACCGTGAGCGCGTTGTTGTGATAGAGCGGCAGGCAGCAGTACAGCGTGTCGTTCGGCCGCAGCCGCACGCCGAGCCCGCCGATCCCGGCCATGGACTTGGTCCAGCGCAGATGGGTCATGACGCTGGCCTTGGGCAAGCCGGTGGTGCCGGAGGTGAAGATCAGGTACGCCTGTTCGCGGGCCGTGATCTCCTCGCACACAGCGGGATTGCCGGAATCGGCGGTCGCGGCGGCGGCCTCCAGCTCGCGGGTCCAGAGCAGGTTCGGCCGCGTCTCGCCGAGCGTCTCCAGCGCCTCGGCGCATTCCTCGCCGATCACATCGACCTTGGAGTTCAGCAGCCCGAAACTGTGCCGCAGCACCACATCTCGCTGATGATGGTTGAGCAGCCCGGCGGTCGCGCCCAGCTTCACGGTGGCCAGCACCGTGAACAGCGCCTCCGGCCGATTGGTGAGCAGGATGCCGACCACGTCCCCGCGCTCGACGCCCCGCCCGGCCAGCACGTGCGCGTACCGGTTCACCAGTTCGTTGGCCTCGCCCCAGCTGTACACGCGCCCTTCGTATTTCAGGAAGGGCCGGTCCGGGTGGATGGCCGCGCCGCGCTGGAAGAACAATCCGATGGATGCCTTGTCCCCGGATTTCACCAGCATGCGCACGGCGTTGCGCAGCATCGAGGGAGCGTCCACGGCCATCCCGGGCAGGCTGCGGGCCAGATCCAGCAGGCCGACGGTCGAACGGGCATCCATATTCACTTCGTTGTGCTCCTCACCAGGTCGTGCTCGGTGGCGCGGTGACGCGACGTTCCCCCTGTACCGGGTATGCCCCATTGCGCCCGATTCCTACCCTGGCGGATGAATCCCGCCTTGTCGAGTGAAACCGCCTGGTTTCGCAAAGGCGATTCAGAACCCGGGTCGCAGGGCGGCGAAGGCGGACTCCAGATCCGCGGCGCGCACCACCTTCTCCAGCGATTCCCGGCCCACGAACCCGCGCTCGCGCAGCTGACCGATCCAGTCGAACAGGCCGCCGTAGAAGCCGTTCGGGTCCAGCACCACCACGGGCTTGTCGTGCACGCCCAGGTAGGAACCGGTCCAGGTCTCGAAGAACTCCTCCAGCGTCCCGACCCCGCCGGGCAGGGTCAGGAAGGCGTCGGCGCGATCCTCCATGATCTGCTTCCGCTCGCGCATGGAGTCGGTGACGATCAGTTCGTCGGAATCGGTGTCGGCCATCTCGCGATGCACCAGCTTCTTGGGAATCACGCCGACCGTGTGCGCGCCGGCCGCCCGCGCCGCCGTGGCCACCGCGCCCATCATGGAGACGTGCCCGCCGCCGGACACCAACTGCCAACCGCGGCGGCCGATTTCGGCGCCCACCCGGGTCGCCAGTTCCAGCGCCGCCGGATCGGTGGCGCTGGCCGAGCAGTAGACGCAGATCGAATAACCGTCGCCGGACAGGTCGCTCACCACTGATCCTCCACCACGTCCTCGGTCTCGGCGCGCGCTTCGGCGGCCCGCATGACGATCTCCACCACTTCGTCCACGCTGTCGGTGACGTGCACCAGGCTCAGGTCACCGGGCGCGATCTTGGCCGAGCCGAGCAGCGAATCACGCATCCAATCCACCAGTCCCGACCAGTATCTGGTGCCGAACAGGATGATCGGGAAGCGGGTGATCTTGCGGGTCTGCACCAGGGTGAGCGCCTCGAACAACTCGTCCAGGGTGCCGAAACCGCCCGGCAGGCAAACGAACGCCTGCGAGTACTTCACGAACATGGTCTTGCGCGCGAAGAAGTACCGGAAGTTGATGCCGAGATCGACCCATTCGTTGAGGTGCTGTTCGAACGGCAGCTCGATGCCCAGGCCGATGGAGTAGCCGCCCGCCTCGGACGCGCCCCGGTTGGCCGCCTCCATGGCCCCGGGCCCGCCGCCGGTGATGACCGCGAACCCGGCCCGCGCCAGCGCCCCGCCGATCGCCATGCCCGCCTGATACTCCGGATGCTCCGGCGCGGTCCGCGCCGAACCGAACACCGCCACCGCGGCCGGCACCTCCGCCAAAGCGCCGAAGCCCTCGACGAATTCGGCCTGGATGCGCAGCACCCGCCACGGATCGGTGTGCACCCAGTCGGCCGGCCCGCGCTCGTCCAGCAGATGCTGATCCGTGGTGCCGATGCCCTTCTTGCGATCACGCCGCAGCATTATCGGCCCACGGAACCTAGGGGTCTTCGACGAACGCGCACCGGAGATTTCACCGTCAGCAGACATGCAGCCAACTGTATTTCATTCAGGCTTTGTCCCCGGTGAGGTAGCTGCGCAGCATGGAGGTGACCTGGGTGATCTGGTCCACGGGCAGGTGCTCGTCGCGCTTGTGCGCCAGGTTCGGGTCGCCGGGGCCGAAGTTCACCGCCGGGATGCCGCGGGCGGCGAAGCGGGAGACGTCGGTCCAGCCGTACTTGGCGCGCACGCCGCCGCTGCCGTGCGCGTGCACGATCTCGATCAGGTCCTTGGCGGCCGGGGCGGACAGGCCGGGCAGCGCGCCGGGGGCGCCGTCGGTGCGTTCGAAACCGAGCTCCAGGCCCGAGAAGACCTCGCGCACATGCTCGGTGGCCTCGTCCAGGGTGCGGTCGGGGGCGAAGCGGAAGTTCACGTCCACCTCGGCGACATCCGGCACCACATTGCCGGCGACGCCGCCGGACACGCGCACCGCCGACAGGCCCTCGCGGTAGACGCAGCCGTCGATGTCGACCTCGCGGGCCTGGTAGGCGGCGAGGCGTTCCAGGATGGGGGCCTGGCGGTGAATGGCGTTGTCGCCCAGCCAGGCTCGCGCGGTGTGGGCGCGCACGCCCGAGGTGGTGAGGCGGACGCGCAGGGTGCCCTGGCAGCCGGCTTCGATCCAGCCGCCGGAGGGCTCGCCGAGAATGGCGAGGTCGCCTTCCAGCCATTCGGGCAGTTCGCGTTCGATCTTGCCCAGGCCGTTGAATTCGGCGGCGATCTCCTCGGCGTCGTAGAAGATCATGGTCAGGTCGTGCACCGGCTCGGCCACGGTGGCCGCCAGGTGCAGGAAGACCGCGTCACCGGATTTCATGTCGACGCTGCCGCAACCCCACAGCTGCCGTTCGCCGTTCGCGCCGACCTCGAAGCGGCTCGGCACATTGTCGGCGATCGGCACGGTGTCCAGATGCCCGGCCAGAATCACGCGGGTCGGCAGGCCGCGCTTGGTGCGGGCCAGCACGGTGTTGCCGTGCCGCACGATCTCGAACCCCGTGGTCTGCTGCTGCAATGCCTGCATCACGATGTCGGCGATGGCGGCCTCGTCCCGGGAAACGCTCGGGATATCGACGAGGGCGGCGGCGAGACTGATGGGGTCAGCATGGAGATCGAGGGTCACCCACTCCACCCTAAGGGAGGATCCGCCTCCGTTCCCTGCATCCCACCTGCGTCGGCACAAACGGACACCATTCGCAACCAACCTCACAGAATCTGCGCGCGCACGGCCCCGGTAACCTGTGCGAACGTGAGCACTCAGGGAGCAGTAGCAGTCGGCCTCGCCACCATCACCGCGAACGGGACGGTGCTGGACACCTGGTACCCGTACCCGCAGCTCGGGGAATTCGGCGAGACCGGGACGCAGCGGCTGGATGCCTCCGACGTCGAGTACGCCAAGTTCGCGCAGCTGGCGGGCGAGGACGAGGCGCGCCGGGTCGAGATCGTCGTGGTGCGCACCACCATCGCCGATCTGGCGGCCGCGCCGGTCGACACCCATGACGCCTACCTGCGGCTGCACCTGCTGTCGCATCGCCTGGTGCGCCCGCACGGCGCCAACCTGGACGGCATCTTCGGGCTGCTGGCGAACGTGGTGTGGACCAACTTCGGCCCCTGCTCCAACGAGGAGTTCGAGCTGACCCGCCTGAAGCTGCGGGCGCGCGGCCCGGTCACCGTGTACGGCGTGGACAAGTTCCCGCGCATGGTCGACTACGTGACCCCCTCGGGCGTGCGCATCGCCGACGCCGACCGCGTGCGCCTGGGCGCGCACCTGGCCTCGGGCACCACCGTCATGCACGAGGGCTTCGTGAACTTCAATGCCGGCACCCTCGGCAACTCCATGGTCGAAGGCCGCATCTCCGCCGGCGTGCTGGTGGGCGACGGCTCCGATATCGGCGGCGGCGCCTCCATCATGGGCACCCTGTCCGGCGGCGGCAAGCAGGTCATCTCGCTCGGCGAGCGCTGCCTGCTGGGCGCCAACTCGGGCCTGGGCATCTCGCTCGGCGACGATTCGGTGGTCGAGGCGGGCCTGTACGTCACCGCCGGCACCAAGGTGCAGCTGCCGGACGGCGCCATCGTGAAGGCGGCCGAGCTGAGCGGCCAGTCCAACCTGCTGTTCCGCCGCAATTCGCTGACCGGCGCGGTGGAGGTGGTGTCCCGCAAGGGCACCGGCATCGAACTGAACGCCGCCCTGCACGCCAACTGAGTTGCCGCCGCGGGCTATTCGATCCCGAAGGCGATGACCCGTTCGGGGGTGATCCGGATCAGTTCCGGCGACATCCCCGGACCCCAGGGTTCGACATCCCGCAAAGCCTGTGCGGTGCCCCGGATTTCGAGGCACCGCACGGCCCACGGCTGGATCGACTTCACATCGTCGACCACCAGTGAGACCCGGTCTTCCTTGGCCAGATTCCGGAACTTCTGACTGGCCCCCATCTGATACCCGCCGATATCGATGGTTCCCAGCGCCGCGTTCCAGCGGTAGCCGACGGGATTGTTCTGCGGCGAACCGTCCGGCCGCACCGTGGCGAGGCGGCCCAGGCGCTGGCTTTCCAGGTATTCGACCTGCGCGGGCGAGAGCGTTGCGATCATGGCCGTCACGGTAGAACCTCGAGTACGGTCGAGGTCAACCCCACGCCGGGCGGGGCGGCGCGCAGGTCCGGGTCAGTGGTTGACGACGCCGCTCAGTTCATTGGGCGATTCCGCGAGAGTGACTGTGGCGGAGACGGTTCCGGCACCTAGGTCGATGCGGTGCACCTGCTTGCGCGCCGGGTCCGAGACGTAGACGTCGCCACCGCGTACGAACAGCGCCGGCCGCGCCTGCTGCCACTTGACCGGTTCCTCCCATGCGCTCAGCACCGGAATCTTGCGGGTGACCGTGCCCGCCTCCGGATCGATCACGTGGATCGCGCCGTCGGTGCCCAGCACCAGCGCCTCGCCCGCCGGCCCGCGTCCCAGCGACCGGAAGGTGTAGCTGGTCCCCAGATCCACGAAGCGCAGTCCCCCGGTGCGGGTGTCGATCAGTGAAACCTGCCGGGGGCGTTCCAGTTCGGCGTCTTTGTCCCGCTTGTAGTCCCCGAGCACGATGGGCGACCGATCCGAGCCGGACTGATTCCCGATGCGCCCGTACGCATCCGGGCTCTTGACCTTGGTGATGACGCCGTCGCGGTAGACGAGCGCACCGGTCTGGCAGCCGACCACGACGGCTTCCCCGGCGGCCACGGCCTCACCGTGCACGCCCGGGCAGTCCTCGTTGCGCGCGATCTCCTTCCGGTCCCGATCCAGCACCGCTATGCCGGTGCGCTTCTCCTCGGTCCCGACGGTGACCAGCAGCTTCCCGTCGGCCAACTCGACCGCGACGCCGTGATGCGCGGCCGGGGTGCGATAGGTCTGCGTCGGCGGCTTCCCGTCCTCCAACTTCGCCGGATCGAACACGGTCACCTCCCCGGTGCCGTCGGCGAACAGCACCGTCTTCCCCGCATGCCGCACCACGTGACCGGGTTTGACGGCGGGGAAGGAGATATCGGTGAGCTCACCGTGCACGGCGTCCAGTACCCGGAACCCGTCCTGCGTGGACACCATCACATGGTGGTCGTCACCGGCGGGATTGATCCGGTTGAACCCATCCAGCCGGATCTCTCCGCGCTGCTCCAGGGTCTTGCCGTCCAGAATCCGCATTCCGCCGTCGTAGGTGACCACGATCGGATCGGCGACGGCGGGCTTCGCCGTCTCGCCACCGCCGCATCCAGCGAGGGCGGCGGCGACCGCCGTGAGGCCCGCCAATACCGTGGCGCGCGAACGTAACTGCATGTACTGCTCCATTTCTCGTGACGACAAAGGCCGAAGTTCAGGCCGCGCCGAGCCCGCGCACGATGGCGTCGGTATTGGCGCGCATCATTTCCAGGTAGGTCCCCGCGCCCTGCCCCGGCTCGGTGAGCGATTCCGAATACAGCGCGATGACCTGGACCCGCAGCCCGGCCTGCTCCGCCAGCACCCGCGCCAGCCGATCCGGCTGCGAGGAGTCGGCGAAGATCGCGCTCACCCCGGCGGCCCGCACCGCGCCCGCCAGGTCCGCGAGATCGGCGCTGCTGGGTGAGGCGAGCGTGCTGCCGCCGGGAATCACCGCACCGACCACCTCGAACCCGAAACGCTGTGCGAGATAACCGAAGACGTGATGATTGGTGACCAGCTTCCGCCGCCCCGCATCGATGGTCGCGAAGCGCTCGGTCATCCAGCCCTCGAGCCGCTCGAGTTCGGCGGCATAGCTCGCCGCATTGGCGCGCACGGCAGTGGCGTCGATCCCGTCGACCCGCGCGATCACCGCATCGGCGATCAGCCCGACCGCCCGCCGGACGCGCGCGGGATCGGTCCAGAAATGCGGATCGAGTTTGCCGACCGCCCCGGACCCGTTGTCCCCGAACCGAATCGGATCGATCCGCTCCCCCACCGCCAGCCCCGGAACCCCCGCCTGCTCGGCCGCCGTCACATTGCGCAGCACGCCCTCTTCCAGGCCCAGCCCGTTGTGCACGATCAGCCGAGCTCGCTCCAATTGGGCAGCCTGCTTGGCGGACAGGGCGAATTGATGCGGGTCGGCATTCGCGCTCATCAACACGGTCACGCGTGCGGTGTCGCCGACGACCGCGCGGGTGATGTCACCGAGAATGTTGGTGGTGACGATGATGTCGGCCCGCTCGTCCCCGGGCTGCGCACAGGCGGCCAGCCCGACGAGCAAGAGTGCGACCATGAACAAGCGACGAGCGGCGCTCACCGGCCGACCTCCACCAGGTGGGTGGGCGCGATGCCCGGCGTGAAAGTCCTTGCCTTGCGCAGCTTGTCGCGATAGTCGATCTCGTGGATCACCCCGGCTTCGGCGTCGTTCACGTAGGCGCGATCGATGTCGATCTCGATCACCGGCGGCACGGCTCCGTCCGCGACGGGTTTCGCCAGCACGGTGGTGCGCGCCGTCTCCACACCGGTGGCGGGATCCAGCGCCCGCAGTACGCCATCCCGGCCGAGCACCAGCACGGGCGACCGTTCCCCCGCCGTATTCACCGCAACCACCGGCCCGGTATCCAGGAAAGTCCAAGTGCGAGCACGCATATCGAGCAGCCACGCCCCACGTTCCCCCGCAGTGGCAACCAGCCGATCACTACCCGGTCGATACCGGAATTCCACAGCGCGTTCGTTTTTCGGAACCGGATGCGGATAGTCGATCCGCGAAGCCACCAATCCCGACTCACCGCGCGCGACAACCACCGCGCCGTCGGCGCAAGCGAACACCACCCCGCGCCGCGTCAGCGCGACTCCCGGCAGCCGCGGCATCGCCCGGCCCCGCGAAACCCCCTCCGCTCCCACCGAACCCGCTGTAGGCGCACAACTCTCCGCAAGCTCCGCGACCACCGGCCCATCGCGGCTGCGCACGGTCATCCGGCCCGAATTCTCGACGACCACCAGGTTTTCGCCGTACGGCGCCGCCACCCCGTCGATGACCGCGCGCACGGTCACCGCACCCGCGGCCAAGTCCGCACGATCCAACAGCGTCGTACGGTCATCCGCTACCGCCGCCGTGACCACGGCATCGCCGTACACGGCCCGCACCGGCCGATCGAACACCCCGACCTCTCGAATGTCCGCGCGGTAGTAGTGCACGTGATCACCGTGATCGACGGTCCACGCCCCGCCATCCACCACCCGCGTCGCTCCCCCGCCGACCACATACGCGAACCGATCGTCGCCCAGCATCAATTCCGGCCGCCCGCCCCGCCCGGCAGCACTGATCTCTCCCGAAACCAGATCCACCACCCGCACGTCGCCGGTTTCCCGATCGGCAACCACCAACCGCCGCTGCTCTTCCGAAACCTCCTGCGCACCTGCGACATACCCATGTGGCACGGGCTCCGATTCATCACTCTGTCCACCGGTCGAGCAAGCCGACATGGACAGCGCGGCCGTGACGACCATCAGCAATGCGCGCGGCTTCAACCCAGCGGGGCCATCGCCTCGACGTGCGATCCGATCACGCAATCCCGACAGCCCGGCCGAGGCGAAGAACAAGCCGACCGCGACGGCCGCGATGGTGGCGCCGGCGGCGGTACCCGCGTGCCAGGACACCAGCAGTCCGCACACGGTGGCGAACATGCCGAACAGCGCGGCGAGTGCCATGACGAGGGGAATTCGGTTGGCCCAGTACAGAGCTGCCGCCGGAGGCGCGATGAGCAGGCCGAAGACGAGCAGGGTGCCGACGATATGGAAGGAAGCGACGATCGCCAGGGTCACCAGGGCGAGCAGGGCGGCCTGGGCGAGGCGGGGGCGCAATCCCAAGGTGGCGGCCTTGCGCGGATCGAAGGCGAGCGCCGTGAAAGCGCGGTGTCCGAGAACCACGATGAGCCCGGCGATTCCGAGTGCCACCGCCAGGTAGGCGAGGTCTTGCCCCCTGATGCCGAGGACGTCGCCGAACAGGAATCCGGTGACATCGACCGCGAAGGATTGCGACCGCGACACGATGATCACGCCGAGCGCAAGCATCCCCACGAACAGCAATCCGATGCCGGTATCCGCCGAGAAGCGGCGACTGCGTCCCAGGGCCGACACCCCCACCGCCATCGCACCCGCACTGAATGCCGCGCCCAGCAACAGGTTTCCCCCCAGCAGGGACGCCACGGCGACGCCGGGCAACATCCCGTGCGCCATCGCATCACCCAGAAAAGCCATGCCGCGCACCACAACCCAGGTTCCGGCGAGCGCGCACAAACAGGAAACCAGGAGCCCACCCCACAGGGCCCGCTGTACGAACGCGACCTGCAAGGGGTCGAGCAACCACTCCATGGCGAGGCAATCTATAGTGGAAATGATTTTCAATACAAGTAAGGTGAGCTGTTGCACACAAGCGGACTTTCAACGATCGAATTGACCGGCGTCAGCGCCGGATATGCCGGGCACACCGTCCTGCACGACGTCACGACCGTGATTCCGGGCGGACGCGTCACCGCGATCATCGGGCCGAACGGCTCCGGAAAGTCAACGCTGCTGGGCGTTCTCGCGGGCATCGTGCCCACCCGTGCGGGAACCGTGAAGTATGTGCGGCCCGGCTCGACGGACACCGTCGAACGCGCGCGGGTCAACGCCACGCCCACACCGATTCGACGCCCCGCACTGGTCGTTCAACAGAGCGCGATCCCCGAAACGCTCCCGATCACCGTACGCGAGACCGTCACCATGGGCCGATGGGCCGACCGCGGCCCCTGGCGTCGCCTGACCCGCGCCGACCGCGCCCTGATCGACACCTGCATGGAACGCATGGGAGTGGCCGCACTATCCAACCGCCGCATGACAGCTCTGTCCGGCGGCCAACGCCAGCGCACCCTACTCGCTCAAGCCCTGGCCCAGCAGTCCGACCTGCTCCTCCTGGACGAACCCGCCACCGGCCTGGACCCCGAAGCCCAACAAGACATCTCACAACTCCTGCACACCCTGGCAGCCGAAGGCGCGACCATCATCCAAACCACCCACCACCCCCAGGAAGCAAACCGCGCCCACCACCGCCTCCACCTACAATCCGGCCACCTGACCCCAGAATCCGAAATGGCGACAACGGCCGGAACGACGCCGGAAGGCGAGAGCACGGCTCCCGACGGGGGGGACCACAGCCGGGTACGGCAGACGACGCAACCCCACTATCTCGTTCGCTCCGCGATCCCACCGCCGAGCCCGTAAAACCTAGGCGAGCAGCTTCTTCTGCACCTTGCCCATGGCATTGCGCGGCAGGGAGTCGACGAGCCGCACCTCACGAGGCCGCTTGTGGACCGAAAGCTCCCCCGCCACATGGTCGATGAGCTCCTGAGCAATGGAATCCGTTGCGCCGTCACGCAGTACGACGTAGGCGACGATGCGCTGACCGAGGTCAGGGTCCGGCGCGCCGACCACCGCCACCTCGGCGACAGCGGCGTGGCCGAGGAGAGAGGTCTCGATCTCGCCCGCCCCGATCCGGTAGCCACCGGACTTGATGAGGTCCACGGATTCCCGGCCGACGATGCGGTGGAACCCCTCCGGATCGATGACGGCCACATCGCCGGTCTTGAACCAGCCGTCCTCGGTAAAGTTCTCGGCGGTGACCTCCGGACGGTTGAGGTAGCCGTCGAAGAGCATCGGGCCGCAGACCTGGAGCCCGCCCACGGATTCGCCGTCGTGCGGGACCGGCGCGCCGGATTCGTCGCGGAGACGGGTTTCGACGCCCTGGACCGGGATGCCGACCCAGCCCGGCCGACGTTCGCCGTCCGGGCGGGTGGACAGGGTGATCATGGTTTCGCTCATGCCGTACCGCTCGAGAGGAGCGTGGCCGGTGAGGTCGCGGAGGCGTTCGAAGACCGGCACGGGAAGCGGGGCGCTGCCGGAGATGAGGATACGAGCCTTCGCCAATTCCTTTGCGGCGTCGGCATCCTCGACGACACGGGACCACACCGTCGGCACACCAAAGTACATGGTGCCGTCCGCGTCGGCATAGGCGCGCGGGGTCGGCTTGCCCGTGTGGATCAACGGACTGCCGACGCGCAGCGGACCGAGCACGCCGAGGATCAGGCCGTGCACATGGAACAGCGGAAGCCCGTGCACCAGCGTGTCTTTCCAGGTCCACTGCCAGGCGTCGGCGAGCGCATCCAGCCCTGCGGCGATCGCATCGCGACTGAGCATCACGCCCTTGGGCGCGCCGGTGGTCCCCGAGGTGTAGAGAATGAAAGCCGTTGCACTACCGGCAGGTTCGGAATACACATGCCAGGACCGGGCATGCTTGCGCACCGGAATAACCGGCAGCTCACTCCCTTCGGGCGCCTTCCCCAGCCACGCCTGCGCCCCCGAATCGTTCAAGATGTGCGCCAGCTCGGCACTCCCCGCATCCGGCGGCACCGGCACCACGGTGACGCCCGCGATCAAACACCCCACCACCGCCAGCACCGTCGTCACCGTAGGCTCGGCCAGCACCGCCAGCCGCTCCGCCCGCGCCACCCGCTCCGCCACCGAGGTGGCAGCTCCGAGCAGATCACTACTGGAGAGCGTCACGCCCTCGATGGTGACGGCGTTCGGGACATCGGCACCGGCGGCCACAGCGGCCGGATTCAGCGAGCGCAACAACACGCGCCCACCGTACTTCGCGCCCCGCAGCCGACGTGCGCCCCACCCGCCAGAATCGGCCAACTCCGCACTGCGGGCCGCGCCTCCCACCCCCCGCGCCCGGCCCGCCCGCCGCTACTGCGGCGGGCGGGCCTTCACGATTCAGCCGCGAAGCGGCGGCGGTGGTTGACACGGGGGTGAGTGGGTAAGAGAGTAAGTGCACAACCTTCTCATCGAGGATGGGGTCAACGATGACCAGCCCATTGCGTGCGACGACGCCCGAGGTAGAGCCGCCGATCGATATCCGTCGATTCATCGACGGCGCGGCCGGATTCCTGGGCGGCGCGGCGAATGTGATCATGCAGCTCTCGAATCGACCGGTCGGTTACGGCGTGGTCGAGAGTCCCGTTCCCAGCGGGAGCGTGGTGGTCCATCCGATCAAGCGATTGCGCACCACCCTCACCTATCTCTCGGTCGCCATGCTGGGCAACGAAGAGGACCAGATCGCTTACCGCGAAGCCGTGAACGAACAGCACCGCCAGGTCCGCTCCAAGCCCGGCGCGGAGGTGAAGTACAACGCCTTCGACCCGAAACTCCAGCTCTGGGTGGCCGCCTGCCTCTATTGGGGCGCCCGCGACCTCTACGAACGCATGCACGGCCCGATGAACGAGCAGGACGCCGACGCCTTCTACTTCCATTCCGCGCGCTTCGGCACCACCCTGCAGATGCGCCCGGAGATGTGGCCCGCGAATCGCGCGGCGTTCGACCGCTATTGGACCGAGAACCTCGCGAAAACCACCATCGACCCCAAGGTGCACGCCTACTTCGACGATCTCATCGACCTGAAGATGCTGCCCAGACCGTTCCAGCTGGCGTTCGGCCGCACCCACCGCTTCTTCGTCACCGGCCTGCTCCCGCAACATCTCCGCGACGAGATGGGCATGACCTGGTCGCCCCGCCAGGATCGCCTGCTGGCCCGCGCCATGCGCACCCTCGGCACCGCCGGCGATCTCGCCCCGGCTCCCGTGCGCGCCTTCCCCTTCAACGCCTATCTGCTGGATATGCGCCTGCGCCGCCGCCTGGGCCTGCGCCTGGTGTGATCAGAGAATCCGGAAGCCCGGCACCACGTGCTCGCGCGCGAATTTGCGCAGCGCCGCCTCGTCGTCGAGCGGAATCACCGTCTGCGGCGTCAAGGCCATGGACAGCGAATTGCGGGCGAGCATTTCCGCGAACGGCAGCGGATCATATTGCGCCAGTTTGCCTTCGGCCTGCAGGCGGGCGATGAATTCGGCCAGATAGTCGCGCCCGAGTTCGATGACCGGCCCGCCCTGCACGGTCAGGTACGGCAGCACCATCTCGGGTTCGGTGCGCAGCAGCCGGTCCAGCAGCTGATTGCCGCGCAGCCCCGCCAGGAACGCCACGAACAGTTCGACGATCTGATCCTCGGCGGAGGCGTCGGATTCGATCTGCCGCGCCACCACGGCGTCGACGTCTTCGATGAACTGCCGCGCCTGCCGCAGCCCGACGGCCTGGATGAGATCGTTCTTGCCGGCGAAGCGCCGGTACAGGGTGGCGAGCGAGAGCCCGCCGCGCCGGGCGACCTCGACCATGCTGGTGCGTTTGATTCCGAAATCCAGGAAGGCCACCAGCGCGGCGTCGAGTACCTTGGCCTGATTGCGGTCCTCGGGCCCGGATTCACGCACGAGCGGGAGGAGTTTGGCCAGCTTGGCCATGGTCCGGACCCTTTCCTCAGACGCCGATACGATGAGGCACTCATCATCGCACATTGACACTCCCGCATTGCGATGAGAAGGTGAGAAGCGAACATTCTCACACTCTCCTCATCGTCGAGGAGTGACTGACGAGGAGTCGTGTCAACGATGACCGCCCCGCTGCGCAAGTTCGATGAGTACCCATCGGTCGACTTCGAGGAGTTGACCCCGGAAACCGTGCGCGAGCACATCGACGGCGTCGCCGCCTTCCTGGGCGGTGCGGCCAATGTGATCATGCAGCTCTCGCTGAAGCCGGTCGGCTACGGCGTCATGGAGAGCGATGTGCACAGCGGCAACATCATGCGGCACCCGCTCAAGCGCCTGCGCACCACGCTCACCTACATCGCCGTCGCCCTGATGGGTGACGACGCGGACCGGGTGGCCTACCGCGAGGCGGTCAACACCTCGCACCGCACCATCCGTACCAAACCCGACAGCCCGGTGAAGTACAACGCCTTCGATCCGAAGCTGCAGCTGTGGGTGGCGGCCTGCATCTATTGGGGCATCGACGACATCATCCACCGCATGCGCGGCCCGATGGATCCCGCGACCGCGGAAGCCCTCTACCGCTACAGCGCCCGCCTCGGCACCACCCTGCAGATGCGCGAGGAGATGTGGCCGCCGACCCGGGACGCCTTCTACGCGTACTGGGAGGAGAACCTCGCCGAACGCACCATCGACGACCCGACCCGCACGTACTTCAATGCGCTGGCCGACCTGAAGATGCTGCCCTGGCCCATGCAGGTGCTGTTCGGCGGGCTGCATCGCTTCATCGTGACCGCGCTGCTCCCGCCGCATCTGCGGGCGGAGATGAACATGAGCTGGTCGGCGCGGGACGAGCGCGTCTTCGGCCGCCTGCTGCGCGCCCTCTCGGCGGTCTGGCGGGTGCTGCCCGGCCCGCTCCGCCTGTTCCCCTACAACTTCTATCTCGCGGATATGCGGCTGCGACGCCGCCTGGGACGGCCGCTGGTCTAGGGGTGGACCGTGCAGCGGCCGGTGCGGGCGGGCAGGAGAACCGGACTCCTGCCCGCCCGCACTGTATTTCAGCCGCGATCGGCCAGGGCGCGCAGGAAGAAGCCGAGGTTGGCGGGGCGTTCGGCCAAGCGGCGCATGAGATATCCGTACCACTGGTTGCCGTACGGGACGTAGACGCGCAGTGCGTGCCCCTCCGCCACCAGGCGCCGTTGTTCGGCATCGCGAATCCCGTAGAGCATCTGGAATTCGAAATCGCCTGGGCCGCGCTTGTTCTCGGCCGCGAGCCGCAGCGCCGCCTCGATCATGGCCGGATCGTGCGAGGCGATCATGGGATACCAGCCGCCGCGCAGCAGCACCGCCAGGCAGCGCAGATAGGAGCCGTCCACGTCGGAGCTCTTCTGATACGCGACCGACTCCGGTTCCTGATACGCCCCCTTGCACAACCGGATTCGAGTCCCGGACGCCGACAGTTCCCGCGCTCGCACCTCGGCTTGCCGCAGATAGGTCTGCAATGCCACTGCGAGCCAAGGGAATTCGGCCCGCGCCAGCCGCACCGCTTCCAGGGTGTCCTCGGTGGTGGTGTGGTCCTCGGCGTCCACGGTCACCCAGACCCGGGATTCGACCGCCTTGACGCACAGCTTGTGCAGGTTCTCCGCGGCGATGGCGGGGCCGTCTTCACCGAGCGACTGCCCGAGCGCCGACAGCTTCACCGACACTTCCACCCGCGGCGTCGGCCCGTCGGGCAGATCCAGCGCCGCCAGATCGTCGATGAGCGAAACGTATTCCGCCACCGCCGCGTTCGCCATGGCCGGATCGGCGGTGTATTCGCCGAGGAAGTCGACGCTGACCATGCGCCCGCTGTCCAGGAGCTCCCGCACCACGGGGATGAGTTCCGCGCGCGTCTCCCCCGCCACGAACCGCCGCACCACGGCCGCCGTGATCGGCACCTTGGTGACGGCCTGTTTCATGCGCGCTGATCCGGCCGCCGCCAGGATCACCGGCCGCAGCGGATTCACGATTCCCCCATGTGCGGATACCGGTAATCGGTGGGCGGCACGAAGGTCTCCTTGAGGGTGCGCGGCGCGACCCAGCGCAGCAGGTTCAGATACGAGCCCGCCTTGTCGTCGGTCCCGGAGGCGCGCGCGCCGCCGAACGGCTGCTGTCCGACCACCGCGCCGGTCGGCTTGTCATTGACGTAGAAGTTGCCCGCCGTGAATCGCAGTGCGGCCGAGGCTGCCTCGATGGCTTCCCGGTCACGCGCGAAGATCGCGCCGGTGAGCCCGTACGGCGCGGCGGTGTCGACCAGGCGCAGCACGTCCGCGAACCCGTCGGGCCGGCTGTCGTCGTAGATGTACACCGATAGGATCGGCCCGAAGTATTCGGTCCCGAACGATTCGTCGCCCGGATCGTCGCTGAGCAGCACGGTGGGCCGCACGAACCAGCCTTCACTGTCGTCGTACACCCCGCCCGCCGGTATGGCGATGCCCTTGCCCTTGGCGCGCACGATGGCTTTCACGTTCTTGTCGTAGGCGCGGCTGTCGATCAGCGCACCGCCGAAATTCGACAGGTCGGACACATCGCCGTAGCTCAGTTCCTCGGCCTGGGTGAGGAATTCGTGCCCCATTTGCCGCCACACCGATTTGGCGATGTAGGCGCGCGAGGCGGCCGAGCACTTCTGCCCCTGGTATTCGTAGGCCCCGCGAATCAGGGCGGTGCGCAGCGCATCCGGCTCGGCCGAGGAGTGCGCGACGATGAAGTCCTTGCCGCCGGTCTCGCCGACCAGCCGCGGATAACCCTGGTAGCGGTCGATATTCGCCGCGACCTGCTGCCACAGGTGATGGAAGGTGCGGGTGGATCCAGTGAAATGTATGCCCGCCAGGCGCGGATCGGCCAGTGCCACCTCCGACAGCTGCGCCCCGTCGCCGGTGACCATATTGATCACCCCGGGCGGCAGCCCCGCCGCTTCCAGCAATCGCATGGTGTAGAACGCCGAAAGCGTCTGCGTCGGTGAGGGTTTCCAGACCACGGTATTGCCCATGAGCGCCGGTGCGGTGGGCAGATTCCCGGCGATGGCGGTGAAATTGAACGGCGTGATGGCGTACACGAACCCTTCCAAGGGCCGGTAGTCCATCCGATTCCATACGCCCGCACTCGATTCCGGCTGCTGCGCCAGGATCTGCCGGGCGAAGGCCACATTGAACCGCCAGAAGTCGACCAGCTCGCAGGGGGCGTCGATCTCGGCCTGCTGCACCGTTTTCGACTGGCCGAGCATGGTGGCCGCGGCGATGGTCTCCCGCCACGGCCCGGCCAGCAGGTCGGCGGCTCTCAGCAGGACGGCCGCGCGTTCCTCGAAGGTCAGCGCCCGCCAGCCCGGTGCGGCGGCGGTGGCGGCGTCGATGGCCGCCTGGGCTTCGGAGTGATTCGTATTGGTGTAGGTCCCCAGAACATGACGGTGCCGGTGCGGCATGACGATATCGAAGCGCTCGCCTGACCCGGGCTGGTGTTTGCCGCCGATGACGAGCGGCACATCCACGGACCCGGAGGAGATTTCGGCGAGCCTGCCGGTGAGCAGTTCACGTTCGCGACTCCCCGGTGCATAGGAATGCACCGGTTCATTGCTCGGATTAGGGACAACCGTGACAGCGTCCATAACCCAGGCTAACGCGGGACGGCCCTGCTCACCGGGCACGGCGCGCCCCGGCGCTACTTCAGGTCATTGGCCACGATGTTCTCGATATTGCGTTCTGCCAGGGCGGTAATGGTGACGAACGGGTTCACCGTGGTGCTGCCCGGGATCAGCGATCCGTCGATCACGTACAGCCCCTTGTACCCGTTGAGCCGTCCGTAATTGTCGGTGGACTGGTTCAGCACGCAGCCGCCGAGCGGGTGGTAGGCGAAGTCGTCGCCCCAGGTCTTGTACAGCCCGAACAGATCGGTCCGGTAGATCGTCCCCTCCTTGGAATTGATCTTGTCGAAGACCTTCTTGGCGGAATCGATACTGGTCTGGTTCCACGCGGTCTGCCAGTTCAGATCCACCCCGCCGGTGCCGGAGTTGAAGGTGAACTTGCCGCGGTTCGGGTTCTTGGTGATGGCCAGGTACAGGCTGATGAACGTCTCCAGCCCGGCCGGGATCGGCGAGACCTCGGCGAACACCGGCGCGCTGGCATCGGCCCAGTTGTCGATGCCCAGGCACGGAATGCAGGACTGCAGGCTGCCGGTGTCGTCCCACACGTGATTGGCCCGCGCCACCATCACATTGCCGTTGTTGCCCCAGTTCGTCCCCACCGAATCCGCGAGGTCCTTCAGCTTGCCCTGCGCCTTCATGGCCACCAGCAGTTTGGAGGTGCCGACGCTGCCGGCCGCGAAGAACACCCGCTGCGCCGTAACCGCCTTGGTGGCAACGGTATTGCCGCTGGTGTCGATCTGGTTCATCTCGACCTTGTAGCCGCCCTCGGCAGGCGAGACCGCGGTGACCTTGTGCATGGCCGTGATGCCGACCTTGCCGGTGGCGACGGCTTGCGCCAGATAGGTCTTGTCGAGGGAGTTCTTGCCGTAGTTGTTGCCGTAGATGACCTCGGAGTTGAGCGCCGACCGGGTGACGGTATTGGCCTGCTCCTTCTTCATGTACTCGAAGTCGTAGACGTTGGGCACGAAGGTCCAGGCGAACCCGGACCGCTCGGCCTGCTTGCGCCCGACCCGCGCGTACTTGTAGCAGTCGGCGCTGTCGAACCAGCTCTGGTCGATATTGTTCACGCCCAGTGCGGCATTGGCGCGCGGGTAGTAGGTGCTGTACATCTCGCCCGCGTCCACCGAGGGCAGGATGCTCGCGAAGTTCTCGCGCTTGGGCGTGACGGCCATGCCGCCGTTGACCAGCGAGCCGCCGCCCACCCCGCGCCCCTGGTAGATCTTGATCCCGCTGAACTGCTCGGAATCCAGCACGCCGGTGTAGCGCGAGATGTCCTTGTTGTAGTCGCCGCCGGAGAAATGATTGATCGGCTGATCGGTGCGGTTGCGCAGCCAGAACGAACGCCCGTCCGGTTTCAGCATGCCGCAGAAGATCTTTCCGTCCGAGCCGGGCTGCGACCAGGACATGCCCATCTCCACCACGGCCACGTCGATGCCGGCCTGGGCCAGCCGGAGCGCCGCGACCGCCCCGCCGTAGCCGCTGCCGATCACCAGGGCCGGGACCTTGTCACCATCCGCTAGCTGCTTGGTGGGTAGCGCCTGCGCAGGGGTGCGCCGGGTCAGCGCCGCACCTCCCACGACGAGGCCGGTGGTGGCAAGGAATGCACGGCGGGTCATGCGCATTGAAAGACTCCTCATCGAGTTCCGATGAGAACCTGTTATAGATGTTGTGAAGAGAACGCGTGTCAGTTTTCGAGCAAGATCGAAAAAAGTTCGGCGGGAACGCAAAAGAGCGCACAGCCGAAGCTGTGCGCTCTTCTACAAGCGACCCTGACGGGACTCGAACCCGCGACCTCCGCCGTGACAGGGCGGCGCGCTAACCAACTGCGCCACAGGGCCTTGCGTGATTGTTCCGGCCACCCGGGCCGTGCAACGTCGTAGACGCTATCACGACCCCCGTGACGAAATGAAATCAGCTGGTCAGACGATCGGCGGCGGTCGCGATGCGCTCGTCGGTGGCGGTCAGCGCGATGCGCACGTGCCGCGCCCCGCGGGGACCGTAGAACTCGCCGGGAGCCGCGAGAATGCCGCGCTCGGCCAGCCAGTCCAGGGTGGTGCGGCCCGGCTCGTCCCGGGTCGACCACAGGTACAGCCCGGCCTCGGAGTTCTCGATCCGGAAACCGGCCGCCTGCAACGCGTTTCGCAATACCTCGCGGCGCGCCCGGTAGCGCTCGCGCTGCTGCGCCTCGTGGGTGTCGTCGCCGAGCGCGGCGGTCATGGCCGCCTGGATCGGGAACGGCAGCATCATGCCGGAATGCTTTCGCACCTCCAGCATTTCGGCCACCAGCGCCGGATCGCCGGTCACGAAGCCTGCCCGGTAGCTGGCCAGGTTCGAGGTCTTGGACAGCGAGTGGATGGCCAGCAGCCCGGTGTGATCACCGTCGCACACTTCGGGATCCAGGATGGAGGCCGCGCGGCCTTCCCACACCAGCCCGAGGTAGCACTCGTCCGACGCCACGATCGCCCCACGCTCGCGGGCGAATTCGACCACCTTGCGCAGATGCTCGACGCCGAGCACCTTGCCGGTCGGGTTCGACGGCGAGTTGAGGTAGATCAGCGCGGGCCGCTCCGGGCCGAGCTGGGTCAGCCCGTCGGCGCGCACGATGCGCGAACCGGACAGCAGCGCACCGACTTCGTAGGTCGGGTACGCGACCTCCGGGATCACCACCAGGTCGCCGGCGCCGAGGCCCAGCAGCCGCGGCAGCCCGGCGATCAGCTCCTTGGTGCCGATCACCGGCAGCACGGCGGCCGGGTCGACCCCGGTGATGCCGAAGCGCCGCTTCATGGCATCGACCGCGGCCTGCCGTAATTCGGCGGTGCCGTGCGTGGTCGGGTACCCGGGCACCTCCGCCACGGCGGCCAGCGCCGAACGGATCAGCGGATCCACCGGATCGACGGGGGTGCCGACCGACAGGTCCACGATTCCGCCCGGATGCGAAGCGGCCTTCGCCTTGACGGAAGCGATGGTGTCCCAAGGGAAATCGGGTAGGAGACTGCTCACCCGGCCACGTGCGGTCACGCTGGGTTACTCGCCTTCGGCCATCGGCGGTAGCGCGGCGATGAACGGCGGGTCGAAATCGACCTTGCCGACCTTCGTCGCACCGCCCGGCGAACCGAGCTCGTCGAAGAAGTCGACATTGGCGTTGACGTAACCGGCCCACTGATCCGGGGTGTCGTCTTCGTAGAAGATGGCCTCCACCGGGCAGACCGGTTCACATGCACCACAGTCCACGCACTCGTCCGGTTGGATGTACAGCATGCGGCCGCCCTCGTAGATGCAGTCCACGGGGCATTCTTCGATGCACGCCTTGTCCTTCACGTCAACGCACGGTTCAGCGATGATGTACGGCACTGCCGCTCTCCTAGTCTGTCCTCACATGCGGGATACTCCGCCCCGCGAAACAGTATCCCGGTCCGAACACATTACCTCTGGTCAGCCTGCCCTAACTTGCTCGGGCGGGGCTCAGCCGACCGACAGCGAAACCGGGCTCCGATGCGGCGGTACGCCATAGGTGGTGGTGCGCTGGCGCACCGGACGGCCGATGCCCGACGCGATCTCCGTCAGTTCCGCGACCGTCTTGGCGGATCCGTGTTCGGAACCGGCCATGCGGGAGATGGTCTCCTCCATGAGCGTGCCGCCGAGGTCGTTGGCGCCGCCGTTGAGCATCAACTGGGTGCCCTTGGTTCCCAGTTTCACCCAGCTGGTCTGAATATTGTGAATCCGCCCGTGCAACATGATGCGCGCGAGCGCGTGGGCGGCGCGATTGTCGCGCACCGTGGGACCGGGCCGGGACGCGCCGGCGAGGTAGAGCGGGGCGCTCTGGTGCACGAACGGCAGCAGCACGAATTCGGTGAATCCGCCTGTCTCGTCCTGGATTCCGCGCAGCACATTGAGGTGGCCGACCCAGTGCTTCGGGTTGTCCACATGCCCGTACATCATGGTCGAGCTGGAGCGAATGCCCAGCTTGTGGGCGGTGGTGATGACCTCCACCCAGGCCGAGGTGGGCAGTTTGCCCTTGGTCAGCACCCAGCGCACCTCGTCGTCGAGGATCTCGGCGGCGGTGCCCGGAATACTGTCCAGCCCGGCCTCTTTCAGCGCGGCCAGCCAGTCGTGAATGCTCTGCCCACCTCGAGAAGCCCCATTGACGACTTCCATGGGACTGAACGCGTGCACGTGCATGGACGGCACCCGCGCCTTGATGGCCCGCACCAGGTCGGCGTACCCGGTCACCGGCAGTTCGGGATCGATGCCGCCCTGCATGCAGATCTCGGTCGCGCCTTCGACGTACGCCTCCCAGGCGCGGTCGGCGACCTCGGACGCGCTCAGTGTGAAGGCGTCGGCGTCGCCCTTGCGCTGGGCGAAAGCGCAGAAGCGGCAACCGGTGTAGCAGATATTGGTGAAGTTGATGTTCCGGTTCACGATGTAGGTGACATCGTCGCCGTTGGTGTCGCGGCGCAGCTGATCGGCGAAGGCCGTGATCGCTTCCAGCGCCGGGCCGTCCGCGGTGGCCAGCGCCAGGTACTGCTCGTCGGACAGCCCGGCCGGATCCTTCTCGGCGGCGCGCAGGGCGGCCAGCACATCGGAGTCGAAGCGTTCCGGCGCGGCGGCGGCCAGCTCGTTCACCTGTTCGCGAATGGTCTCCCAGTCGCCGAACGCGCCCAGGGCATCGTCGACGAGCCCGGAATCGCTGCGGGACTCGGTGTTCCGGCCCTCGGTGTCGATGGCGGTATTGAGATCGACGCGGCCGACCGACTCCCAGTCGTGATCGGGTTCCTGCCACGGCAGCCCGGCCGGATTGACCTCGCGGGCCAGGCCGGTCACCGGATCGGCGAGCGCCGCCACATGCCGGGAGACGCGCGGATCGATCCAAGGATGGCCCGCCAGCACGTATTTCGGGTGCGCAGTCAGGCGCTCGGTGAGTACGTAGCCGGCGTCGGCGGTGACCTGCGCCAGCACCTCCAGGTTCGGCCAGGGCCGTTCCGGGTTCACATGGTCGGGAGTCAGCGGCGACACCCCGCCCCAGTCGTCGATGCCCGCGTCGATGAGCGCGCGGCATTCGTCCAGGGACACCAGGTTCGGCGGCGCCTGGATGCGCATCTTGGGGCCGAGCAGCAGGCGCGCCACGGCGATGGTGGCGCGGAACTCCTCGAGATCGGCGTCGGGGGTGTTGCGCATGGCGGTGTCGTGCTTGGCCAGGAAGTTCTGCACGATCACCTCCTGCACGTGCCCGAAAGCCTTGTGCGCCTTGCGGATCGCCATGATCGACTCGGCGCGTTCGGTGAGGTTCTCGCCGATCCCGACCAGGATGCCGGTGGTGAACGGGACCGAGAGCCTGCCCGCGTCGGTGAGCGCGCGCAGCCGGACCGCCGGATCCTTGTCCGGGCTGCCGTAGTGCGCCTGGCCGGGTTCGGTGAACAGGCGGGTGGAGGTGGTCTCCAGCATCATGCCCATGGACGGGGCGACCGGCTTGAGGCGGGACAGTTCCGCCCAGGTCATCACACCCGGATTCAGGTGCGGCAGCAGGCCGGTCTCCTCCAGTACGCGAATCGACATGGCGCGCACGTAGTCCAGGGTGGAGTCGTAGCCGCGTTCGTCGAGCCACTGGCGGGCCTCGGGCCAGCGTTCCTCGGGACGGTCCCCGAGGGTGAAAAGCGCTTCCTTGCAACCCAGTTCGGCGCCCTTGCGGGCGATCTCCAGGACCTCGTCGGGTTCCAGGTACATGCCGCGGCCCTCGGCACGCAGCTTGCCGGGGACGGTGACGAAGGTGCAGTAGTGACACTTGTCGCGGCACAGGTGGGTGAGCGGGATGAAGACCTTGCGCGAATAGGTGATCGGCAAGGGGTCACCGGCGTATCCGGTTTCCCGCAGTCCGGCATCGCGGACCCGCGCGGCGGAGGTGGTCAGATCTTCCAGATGCGCACCCCTGGCGTGCAGCAGCACCACCGCCTCATCGAGGTTGAGCGTCGCTCCATCGCGAGCCCGGCGCAGTGCCCGGCGCATCGCCGACTCACTGGGCGGGTTCGGAGGCAGGCTCGGGTTCGCTAGGTCCGTCACGCCATCGATCATGCGCCATCCATTCGGCTGGTCCGACTCGGGTGCCATAAGAGCTGGCAACCCGGCGCTGCGGCAGCATATTCCACTGCGCCCGTCTCGATAATCCTTCCGCATCGCCGGTGGATATGCGCGACGGCGGGCGGTTCTCCGATTAATTTCCGCTCACCGATCCCAATGCTTGCCACCGGCGGGCCGCTCTTCTACGGTGATCGCACTGTGCGATTACTCGCATCCATCGATACGAATATTCAAATCGAGGTCCCGTGCTCCTACGCCTGAGCCGCGCCACCGCGACCGCCGCCCTCGGCGCGTCGCTGCTGCTGACCATTGCCACCACCTCCGCGTCCGCGGCCTTCGGGCCCCTGCCGCCGGCCAATCCGTATCTCGGTCCGCTCGGCACGGCGACCATGCACGGCGATGCCGAATCCTCCGACAGCACGCCCCTGGCCGGACCCGGCACCGGCGATATCAAGGCCGACTTCCACGAACTGGCCGCCGCCTGCCCGACGATCCTGCAAGGCGCGGACGGACTGCCGCAGGCGCTGTGCACCAAGATCGTGGACCGGGCCCCGGAAGTGCTGCTGCTGGACCCGAATACCGGCAATACCCTGGCCTCCCTCGACCTCACCAAGGGCAGCCTGCTCGGCGGTGTGTACGCCTACCTCGACGATCAGGACCGGATGGTCACCGTGGACGGCAGCGGGAACCTGCTGCGCGTCGGGCATCAGCGCGGGCCGGACGGCGGCTGGAAGCTGAGCATCGCCTCGAAGACCGATGTGTCGCAGGCCGTTACCGGGCACTGCGGCGGCGGCAGCTGCGATGCGGTCAGCTCGGTCATGGCCGACTTCGACGGGCGGGTGTGGTTCGCCACCGACAATGCCGCCGCCGGATTCGTCGGGCTGGACGGGGTGGCCAAGTCGATCGTGCTCGGTCCCGGGGAAACCGTGGCCAACAGCATTTCCACTGCGCCGCAGGGCGTCGCGATCGCCACCTCGCACGCGCTGTACCTGGTGGACGCCGACGGCAGCGGCAACCCGCGCGTGCTCTGGCGGCAGGCGTACGACCGGGGTCCGGCGCGCAAGCCCGGCCAGCTGAGCTGGGGCACGGGCGCCACGCCCACCTTCTTCGGGCCCGGCAGCGGCACCGAATACCTGGCCATCACCGACAATGCGGCGGGCAAGGAGAACCTGCTCGTCTACGAGACGGGCACCGGGCGCACCGTCTGCTCGGTCCCGGCCATCGACGGCACCGAGAACTCGCCCATCGGCTCGGGCAACAGCCTCTTCGTCGCCAGCACCTACGGCTACCCCTATCCGCAATTGCCCGCGAACGCCGGACCCAGCCAGCCCGCCAGCGCGTCCTTCACCGGCGGCATGACCCGCATCGACGTCACCGGCTCCGGATGCACGGTGATGTGGACGAATACGGTGCGCTCGTCCGCGGTGCCGCGACTGTCGGTGGCGGACGGCAAGATCTACACGGTCACCCGGCGCGGACTGCTCGGCAGCGGCAGCGCGGACCTGCCCTCCGGCAGCGCGGATTCCGGCAGCGCCGACAGCGGTAGCGGCAGCGGGAGTGCGAGCGGCATCGCCGACACCTACCGCTTCGCCGTAATCGACGCCGCCACCGGCAAACTCGAATCCGAACGCTTCATGGGCGGCACCACCGTCCACGACACCTTGCAGATGGTCGGCACCATCGCACCCGGCCGCGTGCAGTACCAGGGCACGCTGAGCGGACTCTTCCGGATCACGCCTCGTTGATCTATGTCCCGCCCGGGCGGTCGGAATCATGCAAGCATGTGGTCTATGTCCGACCGCACCGCCCCGGGCGGGATTCTGGCCGAACCCGCGCGGCGGCCCAGTCCGCGCGCCAAACTGCTGTGGGCCGTCAGTGCCGCGCTGTCGTGGGTCTTTCCACTGATCGGCCTGCTGGTCTGGATGGTTCTCGATCCCGACCGGCGGACCGTTCAGCTGATCATTCTCGGAATCGCGGTCGTCGCAGCCGCATTCAGCATCGGGGTGGTGCCGCTGTGGCGGTACGCGGTGCATCGGTGGGAGATCACCGATGAGGCCGTGTACACCCGGACGGGGTGGCTGACCCAGGAGAGCCGGGTCGCGCCGATCACGCGGGTGCAGACGGTGGATACGTATCGCGGGCCGCTGGAGCGATTGCTCGGGCTGGCGACCGTCACCGTGACGACCGCGTCGTCGGCGGGGGCCGTGCACATCAGCGCGTTGCAGTTGGAGGACGCGCGGCAGACCGTCACCCAGCTCACCGAGATCGCCGCCCGGCATCGGGGTGACGCCACGTGAGCGAGCTGACCGACGCCTCCGTGGCCGGGGGCTGGCAGCGGCTGGATCGGCGCATGCTGCTGGTGCATCCGATCACCGAGCTGATCCGGTTCATTCCGGTACTGCTGGCCACCCTCATCGCCGGTGCGCGCAGCGACAATCCGATGTGGAGCCTCGGGGTGGTGGGGATCATCATCGTGCTGGCGGTGACGCGCTGGTTCACCACCACCTATCGGATCACCCGCGACAATGTCGAGCTGCGCACGGGATTGCTGCAGCGCAAACGACTTTCGGTGCCGCGCACCCGGGTGCGGTCGGTGGACGTGGAAGCCGATCTGCTGCACCGGGCGCTGGGGCTGGCGGTGCTGTCCATCGGCACCGGGCAGCAGGCCGAGCGCGGGGACCAGTTCAAATTGGATTCCCTGGACGCGCGGCTGGTGCCGGAATTGCGGACGGCGCTGCTGGCGCATACTCAGCAGTCGCCGGAATCCGCCGGGGCGCAACCGGTTACGAGTACACCGGGCGGCGATACCGGCGTCGACCTCACCGAACCCGCTGCGGCACAGCCGCCCAACGGTCACGCACCGGTGGAGATCGCGCACTGGCGGCCGGATTGGGTGCGTTTCGCGCCGCTGTCGCTGACCGGATTCGCCATCATCGCGCCGATCGTGGGCCTGGCCTTCCAGTACGGGATCGCCGACCTCATCTTCGAATCCAGCACGGTGCGCGGCGTGGAGGACAGCGGTGCGCGGGCGATCGCCCTGTTCATCGCACTGCTCATCGTGGCGCTGGTGGTGTTCGTCAGCTTGGTGGCGTGCGCCCGCTACCTGGCCACCTGGTACGGGCTGCGGGTCGTCGACGACGGCAAGACCCTGCATCTGCGGCACGGCCTGTTCACCACCCGCCAGACCACCCTGGACCTGGCGCGATTGCGCGGCGCGACGGTCAACGAACCGCTGCTGCTGCGCCTGGCCGGGGCCGCCGAGCTCGAGGCCATCATGACCGGCACCGATCCGCGCCAGAAGCTGCTCCCCCAGGCTCCGCGCGCGGCGGTCGATCACACGCTCGCGCATCTGCTGGACGACGAGGCGGTGCTCGACGGCGGCCCCGCTCCCGCCGGGCTCGCGCCGCCGCCCCCGGTCACCGTGGAACTGCTCCGGCACGGTCCGGCCGCGCGGCGCCGGCGCTATACCCGCGCGCTCGGCCCGGTCGCACTGCTCGCGGTGGCCCCCATCGCCATATCACTTGCCGGAAACCACATTCCGTCCTGGATCTGGGCGCTGCTGGCCGTAATCGCCGCTGTCGCAACGGCACTGGCCTGGGACCGCTACCGCGGCCTGGGCCACGCCGTGATCCCGGCCGCGCCCGGCCATCCGGCCTGGCTGGTCACCCGCAGCGGCTCCCTGGACCGCGATCGCGACTGCCTGGAAGCGCCCGGCGTGATCGGCTGGACGGTGCGTCAGTCCTTCTTCCAGCGCCGCGCCGGCCTGGCCACCGTGGTGGCCGCCTCCGCCGCCGGCAAGAAGCGCTACCACGTCATCGATCTGCCGCTCGAAAAGGCTTGGGAGCTCATCGAATCCGTCACGCCCGGCCAACTGGGCCGCTAGCCGCCGGAAATGCCCGAAGGCCCCGGTGTGGGGAAACCCACCGGGGCCTTCGGGTTTCGACCGCTGCGCAAGGAATGTGGAAACTCAGCGGAAGAGGTGGACGTACCACAGGCCGTCGTCGTGCTGCTGGCACTGGTACCACCAGCCCGCGTCACCGGTGATCTGCTGGCCGTTGGGGCCCACCCACGAGCCCTTCGAACCGTCGATGTCGCACGCCTCGAGGGTGCCGTAGTTGCCGTTGCCGATCAGCTCCTCGGCGTGCGCGGTACCCATGGACAAACCGGCCAGACCGGCCGAAATTGCGATAACGGCAGCGAACTTCTTCATAAGCTTCCCTTCCTGATCCCGACCGGCCGACCCTCCGGTGACCGGTACGGAAGCAATTACAGCGAGGGCACTGTGAACAAATCGTGAACGTGTTCCAGTACGGGCCGATGTAATTGCCAATTCACGTGCCATTCAGGCTCTTTGAGCTGAACAGACCGCTAGAAAGTGAGCGGAGATTCGGCCTACTGTGGTAGAAATCACCGAGCATTGAGAAGGGTGGATTCTTCATGGAGCCTACGGCGCAGCAGCGTGCCGCACTGGGCATGATCTGCGATACGTTCCTGCCGGGTGACGGGCTGACCCTGCCGGCGGCGACCGAACTCGGCGCCGTCGACACCATCTTCCAGATTCTGGGGCGCAATCCCCGGGAAGCGGAGCAGAAGCAGCTGGCCATGTTGCTCGGGCTGTGGGACTCGCGGCTCACCGGGCTGCTCACCGGCAGTGGCCCACGCAAGTTCTCCACTCTGTCGCAGGAGCAGCGGGAGAAAGCACTGCTGCGGCTCGGGGACTCCGGGCTCGCCCCGGTGCGCGCCATCTTCCAGGCGCTCAAGCAGGCGGCGCTGCTGGCCTACAACGTCACCCCCGGGCCCACCGGCACCAATCCGCTCTGGAAGGAGATCGGGTACCCCGCGCCGGCCGGGCCGTTGCAGACCGCGCCCAAGCCCGCGCTCGCGCCGCTGCGCTACACCGAATCCACCACGCTCACTTGCGATGTCGTGATCGTCGGCTCGGGGGCGGGCGGCGGCACCGCGGCCGCGGTACTGGCGGCGGCCGGGCTCGACGTGATCGTGCTGGAACGCGGAAACTATTACGACGACCAGGATTTCGGCGGCGGCGAACTGGCGGGACTGACCTCGCTGTACGCGGCGGGCCCGCCCGGATCCGCCGAGGGGCAGATCACCCTGGTGTCCGGCAGCTGCCTGGGCGGCGGCACCGTCGTCAACTGGAGCACCTCGCTGCCCACCCCGGACCGGGTGCGGCAGGAATGGGCGGAGCTCGGGGCGAAGCAGTTCGCGGAGGACGAATACGGGGACGCGCTCGCACAGGTGAGCAAGCGCATCGGGGTCAATGTCGAACGCTCCCCGCTCTCGAAGCGCGATGCCGTGCTCGAGCGGGGCGCGCTGGCGCTGGGCTGGGATCTGGATACCTTGCCGCGCAATGTGTCCGACGCCTGTGACGCGGGCGTCGAATGCGGGCGGTGCGGGTACGGGTGCCGGCTGGGCGCCAAGCAGTCGACCACCAAGACCTGGCTCGCCGATGCCGCCGCGAGCGGCGCACGCCTGGTGGTGGACGCCGATGTGCGCAAGATCGAGGTGAAGAACGGTCGCGCGGAAGCGGTTTCGGCGCGCACCGCCGACGGCGCGGAGATCACGGTGCGCGCTCGCGCGGTCGTGGTGGCGGCCGGGGCCATCCAGACGCCGGCGCTGCTGAAGCGATCCGGATTGCGCAACAAGAACATCGGGCGTTACCTACGGCTGCATCCGGCCGCCGCGGTGTTCGGCGTCTTCGACGAGGAGATCCGGGGCTGGGAGGGCGGGCTGCAGACCCGGATCAGCCGCGAGCACGCCGACCTGGACGGCAACGGCTACGGCGTGATCTACGAGACCGGGCCGATCCATCCGGGTCTGGCCACCGGGTTCCTGAGCTGGCGCGGGGCGGCGGCGCACCGGGCCACCATGCTGGACTTCGCACGCTCGGACGCCATCGGGATCATCACCCGGGACCGGGATCCGGGGACCGTGAGCATCGACAAGGCCGGGGAGGCCATCGTCAAGTACAAGCTGTCCGACTACGACGCCGGGCACCTGCACACCGGCATCGTCGGCGCGGCGAAGATCCTGGAAGCGGCGGGCGCGCAACGCATCGTCTCGGGGCATCAGGCCAGAGTGTCCTACGAACCGGGCGTGCGGGGGTCCATCGACGAGTTCGACGCCGCCGCCAAGGCCGCCGGATACGGGCCGGGGCAGTGCGCGATGGGCGCGCTGCACATCATGGGGTCGGCGCGCATGGGCGGTTCGCCGGAGCTGTCGGCCACCAATCCGGACGGCGCCACCTGGGATGTCGCCAATATCGTGGTCGCGGACGGTTCCAGCTTCCCGACCGCGCCCGGCGTGAATCCGATGGTGTCCATCGAGGCCATCGCCTATATGAACGCCAAACGCCTGGCCGCGCGGTTGAGTTGAGTTATCGGCATCCGGATCCCGCTGCGCGAGCGGCGAATCCGAGCGTTCAGAGGGACCGGATGCCTTCCAGGACCGCGTACAGCAGCCCAGTGTCGAAGGCATGGTCGGTGGCGGGCGGCGGCGATCGGAAGACCAGCAGCCCGTCGTCGATCAGATCGCCGACCAGCACCCTGGTCAAAGTGAGCGGCAGCCCCATGTGCGCCGCCACCTCCGCCACCGACAGCGGGCCCCGGCACAGCCGCAGCAGCGCCGCGTATTCGGGTTCGGGCCGCTTCAGCGCGGAGGCGAAACCGGCGTCCACCACCAGGGTGGTCAGATCCAGATCGGGCCGCTGCGCCCGGCCGCGACCGCGCGTCACGGCGTAGAGACGAACCAGCGGGCCCGCCTCGTCCTCGTACCAGTGCTCGCGCGAATCGCTCATGGTCGGTCGTGGGTCCGCGGGTCCGCGGTCAGATGCGCGCCGACGCGCTGCACAGTCTGATTCACCTCGAACGCCACCAGGCCGAGATCCGCTGTCTCCGCGGCCAAGAGCGCCAGGCAGGTATTGGTGCCCGCGGCGGTGACGAACAGCACCGCCTGATCGAGTTCCACCACGGTCTGGCAGACGCCGCCCGCCTTGAAATGCTGTCCGGCGCTGCGGGCCAGGCTGTGCAGCGCGGAGGCCATGGCGCCGAAGCGCTCGGCGTCCGCGCGATCCTGACCCTGGGAGAAGCCGAGTAGCAGGCCGTCGGTGGACAGCAGCACCGCCGCTTGGGCGTCGGCGAGCCCGTTGACCAATTCGTCGAGCAGCCAGCCGAGGTCGATCCGGTGGGAAGTGGTCATTGTCGCCTTCTCGTCAATCCGTCGGTTTCGAATCTGTGTCGCTGAGCGGGCGGCGGCCCTGCCGCGAACCCTTCGAGATCGCGCTCATCCGCTTGCGGGCCTCCTCCGCCGAACGCAGGCGCGGCGCGCCGGTCGCCTCCGGCTCGGCCGGATCGGCGTCGCCGAAGGCGGCGCGCTGGCGGCGCGGCAGATCCGGGCGCTCGGCCGGAGCCGGCATCCCGGCGGCATAGCGCGCGGCCCGCAGCGCCGGAATGGAATTCGGCAGCGGACCGGACAGGGCCGGATCGATATCGATGTCCTGCACCGGAACGTCCGCGTGCGAATCCCAGATCGGCGGGTACGCATCCGGGAAACGAATCGGCGCGCCCGACACCGGATCGGAGAAACCCACGGACGTGGACGCGGGGCGATCCGGCTGGAAACGCGTCGGCATGGGCGGGTAGGTATCGGAGGTCGGGGTGAAGAACGGCTCATCGTCCGCGGGCACATACGGCGCGGGGAAGCGGCGCACCGGTGTCGCATCGACTTCCGAGGTGGGAGACGGCCATTCGATGCCGTTCGGAATCCGGACCGTCGGGCTCTCGGGGGCGGGAGCACCCGGGGGCAACGACGCGGACGACTGCCATGCGGTATCACCACCGGCCACACCGTTGGCGGCCGACCATGCCTCGTTGGCGGACCAGGCCTCGCCATTGGCCGCGAACGGATCGCCCATGGCGTGTGCGGCGCCGTTGGTGGAGGCGACGCCGACGACGGGCAGGACGGTGGTGACGGGCGAGCCGGGGGCGGGTGGCTGGGCGCCGACGCCGTCACCGATCAGCAGCGACGAGGGGATCAGGGCGACGGCGCGGACGCCGCCGTACACGGATTCGATCAGTTTGACCGAGATACCGTGCCGGGCAGCGAGTTTCGCGACCACGAACAGGCCCAGGCGGGTGTTGCCGGACAATGCGGCGACGCTGAATTCCGGCGGATTCGACAGGGCCGCATTGTGTTCGGCGAATTCGGCTTCCGTCATGCCGAGCCCCTGATCGATCACCTCGACGGCCACCCCGCGCCCGACGATGGTCGCGGTGACCGTGACGGGCGATTCCGGCGGCGAACAGGCGGTGGCATTGTCGGTGAGTTCGGCCAGCAGATGGATGACGTCGGCGACGGCGTGGCTGGCGATGCGCACGTCGGGAATGCGGCCGGGCTCCAGCCGGGTGTAATCGAGGCTCTCGGTGATGGCGCCGCGCACCACTTCCAGCAGCGGCACCGGGCTGCGCCAGCGGCGGCCGGGCTGCTCGCCGCCGAGAATGATCAGGTTCTCGGCATTGCGGCGCGCCCGGGTCGCGAGATGGTCGAGCTGGAACAGCAATTCGAGCTGTTCGGCATTGCTCTCCTCGCGTTCGGCGCGATCCAGCAGCGCCAGCTGCCGGTGCACCACCACCTGGCTGCGATGCGCGATATCGAGGAACACGGCCTTGATCCCGGCGCGGGTGCGCGCCTCCCCGGCCGCGGCCGACACCGCCGCCAGGTGCGCGCGGTTGAAAGCGTCGGCGACCTGACCGAGTTCGTCGGTGCCGTAGTCCAGGCGCGCGGCCTCGGCGGCGGCGTCCACGTTCTCGCCTGCGCCCAGGCGGTTGATCAGTTCCGGCATGCGATTGTCGGCCAATTCCAGGGTGTCGCGGCGCAATCGGCGCATCCGGCCGATGAACTGATTGGCCAGCACCAGCGCCGCCAGGAAGGCCAGCGCCGCGATCAGCGCGACGACCGCGCCGCCGATGATCGAATCCCGGGTCGCCGCCTCACCCTGCTCGCGCGCGATGACGTGCGCGTCCCGGCTCTGGTCCTCCCACAGCTTCTGCAGGGCGGCATTGACCTGGCTGGACGACTCCTGCCATTCGGCCAGCGAAATCGGCAGCGTCACCGCCCGATTCACCGCCTTGCCGCTGCGCGACTTGGGCGCGGTCTCGGCGGCGTCCTCGCCGACCGCCCCGCGCAACAGCACCGCGTCCTGCATGGCGGTCACCTGCTGCCAGGCGGCGCCGCCGGTGATCGCGTTCAGCTGCGCCAGCCGGGCGTCCTTCAGCACCGACGCGGAATAGCGCACCTCGCCGCGGAATTCACCGACCAGGCGGCCGAACTCCAGCAATTGCGCCGAGGTCAGCTCGCCCGCGGTCAGCGCCACCGCGCCGAGGGTGTCGGCCTGCGACAGCGCTTCGGCGGCGCGCAAAGGCTCGACGCCGTAACCGAGTTCGATCCCGATCCCGGCATCCGGCGCGACCCGGGCGGCCAGCATGGACGCGGAGATGATGGTGCCGATCACCTGCGTGAAGAAGCCGAAGACCTGGTCGGTGGGTGCCTGCCGGGCGTCGACGCCGTTGCGCAGCGTCGGCACCATGATGAAAAGCTTGTTGTAGGCCTCGATATCGCCGGCCGAGCCGTTCGGATTCAGTTCGCGGGCGGCATCGCCCTTGGCCTTGACCGCCGCGAGGGCCTCGTCCGAACGCTGCCGGGCGGCGGGCAGCAGATGCGCCGCGTCCGGGTCACCGGCCAGGTGCAGCATCGACAGCCGGCGCTCCTCCTCGAAGGCGGAGACCATGAGAATCGCGGGTGAGGTGGTGCTGCTGGCGAGTTCGGCCCACTGCTTGGCCTCGCGGGCCGATTTCACCAGGTAAATGGCCGCGCCGCTGCCGATGACGAGCAGGGTGACGCTGGAGATGAGCACGATCGACAGGAGCCGGGCGCGCACACTCACCCAGCCGCGGAAAGCGCCTTTGGTCGAATCAGCCTGACGGTCAAGCGATTCCCGCCGATTCTGGCAAGTGCCCACAGTCGATCTTCCCGCTCAAGCCAACGCGTTCCCCGCCACGTGCCGGGCTGTCGCAAAGAGACGGCTCGGCACGCTTCCCTCCGCGTGAGGGTAACGGAATCATCCCGAATCGCATACGGATTCGCGACAATTGGGAAGAATCGGAAGAAACTTCTAGGGTCGGAGCGGTTCGTCCAGGTCGATCCGAATGGTCATCAGCGCGGTCCCGAAGCGTTCGATGGCCCGCCGCGCCGACTCCTGCGACCAATTGTCGGCCAGCCGGGCGCGCGCGTCATCCTCCGGCAGCAAAGTCGCCGTGGCCTGATACCACTGCCGCCCGAACCGCACCCGGATCCGCGGCTGCGCACCGATGTTCGCCACGTATCCGGCCCGGCGGCCGTGCTCGGACACCACCCACAGCGTCTGCCCGTCCGGCTTCACCGACACCACGTTCAACCGCCGCTTGCCGGTCTTGCGCCCGACCGTCTCGAGGATCGCGTGATCGGCCACCAGACCGGCCGAAACCAGCAAGCGCATGGGCGGATTCAGTACATAGCGCTGTAACCGCCGGGTCCACCGGAACCGCCGCGCCACATCCTGAGCCGAACCCGTCATCGCATCTCTCCTTCGTCCCCCGGCCACCAGCATGCCATCGGTGGAGGGCGAACCCGACCGCGATGCGACGAGCGGCACAGCGGCGAATCAGCGTGCGGGCGAACCGAATCCGGACGTGGCGCGCCAATACAGGTACAGCCCGGCCGGGAAGAGCCCGCACACGAACAGCAGCAGAGTCGGCCAATCGCTCATCAGCATCATGTCGCCGCCCGGCCCGCTGCTGGCCAGCACCAGGAACCCGAGCGTCCAGGCCGTCAACGGCAGCACCATCACCGAGATCCGCGGCGACACCACCGCCATCCCGGCCACCAGCGCCACATTGATCACCGCCGCCGCCAGCGCCGTGAACGGCAGCGGCACCGCGCCCTCGGTCACGCCCGATGCCAGCGAGGACGCCGCGGCCAGCAGCTGCTGCGGTTCGTTCAGCTTGGACTGCCCGGCATAGATCGGCAGGAAGAGCACTTCGAGCACCAGCGTCACCAGGGCGTCGAGCACCAGCAGCCCGGCGATGGCGGCATTGAGCCAGCCGCGCAGCGGCGGCGCGTCGAACGGCGACTCGGTGCGCTCGGAGGCGCTGACGGCCGTCGTCACGCGACCGGGGGGAAGCCGAGGAGGGTCAGCAGGTGGCTCTGCATATCGACGAACGCGTACAGCACCGACAGGTACAGCTCGTGTTGCGCCGGGAAGTTGGGCCGCTGGCTCTCGACGAATGCCGCGATCGCATTCTGCAGATCCCAGTTGTACATGCGGTCAGTCTCTCACTTCGGGGCCGAGCCCGGCGAACAGATCGTGTTCGCGGCCGTCGGGACCGGCCGGACCCCGCCGCCCGCGCACCAGAATGTAGTGCTCCTCCGGCAGCACCGGCTGGGCGATGTCGTTGGACAGCGCGAACTCGCGTCCGGACGGGGCCACCGTCACCTGGGTGGCGTGCGCGCGCAGGGCGGCGCGCTTGGCGGCCAGCGCGTCCGACACGTCCACCGTGGTGGTGACGGATTCGGTGGGCACGCAGGCCAATTCGCCGTCGTGCGGCAGCCGCCAGCCGCGCGGCAGGGCGCCCGGCAGCTGATCGACGGTGCGGCGTTTGAGCGCCTCGGTGTGCATGCCCAGCACCGCGCCGTCGGTGACGGTCCAATAGACCTTCGGGACCTCCCAACCCCAGTCGGCGGCGGCGTCCACGGCGGTCATGGTGACTTCGTGGGCGCGAATATGGTCCGGATGGCCGTAACCGCCGCGTGGGTCGTAGCCCACCACCACGTTCGGGCGCAGTTCCAGGATCACCTGGACCAGCGCGTCCACCGCCGCGTCCCCCGAGTTCACGAAGGCGCGCGGATTGCGGGCCGACGGCGTCCCGGCCATCCCGGAATCCCGCCAGCGGCCCGCGCCGCCCAGGAAGCGCGGCGCGGCGCAATCCAATGCGGCCAGCGCCCGGGTCAATTCGAGAATGCGATAGCCGCCCAGCTGATCGGCCTCGGCGGCAACCAGGTGGGCGTACTCGTCGCCGATGACTTCGCCCTCCTCACCGAGCGTGCAGGTCACCACGGTCACCGGCACCCCGCGCTTGCGATAGTGCGCGATGGTGCCGCCGGTGGTGATGGATTCGTCGTCGGGGTGCGCGTGCACCAGCAGCAGCCCGCCGGTCGGTGCGGAAGTCGTCACGGGATCCGCCGCCAGTTCGCGGCATCGCCGAAGATGCCGGTCTGGATGGCCCCGCTCAGCGAGGCCCCGTCCACCCGCGGCCCGGCCGCCGCCACCTGGGTGTCCTGCACGATCGGCAGCACGGTGGACAGCTCCCACAATCTCGGCTCGGCCTCGGCGATCACCTTGGCGGTGTCGATGCCGCGCAGGGCCGCGTCGATGGCCGGTTGCAGGGTCGGATCGCACACGCCGGACAGGTTCGACGGCGCTTTCTTGGCGGCGTCGGCGACGGTCGAATCCCCGTCCGTGCCGGTGGGTTGCACCGGCGGGCAGCCGTAGCGCGAGGCCAGCACGGTGGCCGGATCGGAACCGGCGCGCTCCCAGCCCACCAGGGCATCGATGCCGGCGTCGGTCAGATCCTTGCCGTAGAGCTGCGCGGCGGAAACGCTGCGCACCATGACATCGATTCCGGCGCTGCGCAATTGGTCGGCGGCGGTGTTCGCCACCGCGAGCGAGGCGTCGTCACCCTCGACCGCGCCGATCCGGATGGTCAGCGATTTCCCGTTCTTGGCCAGCGGACGCGGTTGCGGCGCGGGCGAAGTCGGCGAACCGGTGCCGGGAGTCTCGGGCGCGCGGCCGAATCCGGCCTCGTTCAGCAGCGCGAACGATTCCTCGAGGCTCAGCCGCGGCGGCGCGGTCGGGGTGTATCCGGGATCGGACGGCGTGAGCACCTGGGCCCGCACCGGCTCCACCCAGCTGCCGGTCTGCGCGCCGACGGTGGCCAGCAGCACCGGATCCAGCAGTCCCAGTACCGCTTTGCGCACCCGGATATCGGCCAGATCGCCGCTGCGGCCATTGAGGACGAGCTGCATTTCCCGCGACTGCGCCATGACCGCGGTGCGCACCGACGGGATGGCCGCCAGCTGCGCCTGCAACGCGACGCCGCCGTGCACCAGCGCCATCTGCGCGTCGCCGACCCGCAGCGACTCGGCCACCTGCGCGTAGGTGCCGCCGCGGCGCATCAGGATCTGGTCCGGCACAGCGGGTTTGCCCCAGTACCGGTCATTGCGTTCGAGCAGGATCTCCTCGCGGCCGCGATCGGCCTGCTTGATCCGGAACTGCCCGCCGGAGATTCGGATGGTTTCCACCAGGCCCTGTTCGAAGCCGGAATCCTTGACCAGGTGCTGCGGCAGCAGATCCGCGAACAACTGCCGCCAGGCCGGATACGGCTCGTTCATGGTGACGGTCACGGTCTTGCCGCCCGCCGACGAACTCACATCCGAGATCAGCCGGTATCCGGCCGGATCCACCACGCCGGGCTGGGTGATCATCTGCTGCCACAGGTAGCGGAAGTCCTCGGCGGCGATGGGCGCGCCATCGGACCAGGAGGCTTCGTTCTTGAGCTGATAGGTGATGGTGAACGGCTCCTGGACGGTCACATCCGCCGACACCATGAGCGAGGGATCCAGCACCCAGTCGGTGCCGCCCGGAATGCCGGGGGTCGGCGCGGGCCGGAACGGACTGGGCAGCACCATCGATGCCACCGCCGCCGTCGCGGGCGACTGCTGCGACCGCAGATGCGGATTGAACCCGAGCCCGATGTCGTCGATGGCCACCACGACGGAAGTCTTGGTCGGCTTCGCGGCCGTCGTCTTCGGGCTGTCGGTGCTCTCGATCGGCGGCGGCGGATTCGCGGTGCAGCCGGTCGCGACAGCCAGCGTCGTCGCGACCAACACCATCACCGCACGCCACGATGCGCGCCGCCCGAAGGCCCCCATACTCACGTCGCGCACTTTACCGGTCGCACCCTTCGCTACTCGATCATGAGGACTACCAGCGGTTTGCCGGATCGTGAAGACCTTCCGGCCCGGCCTACAGCAACGCCCGCGCCGTTCGGCGCGGGCGTTGCTGACGATCCGATTACTACTGCGCGGCAGCGCGATCGCGCGCCTTGCGGCGCGAGGTCTCACGCTGGCGATCGGTGGCGCTCAGCGTCACCTTGCGCACGCGCACGATCTCCGGGGTCACCTCGACGCACTCGTCGGCGGCACAGAACTCCATCGCGCCTTCGAGATCCAGCTGCAGCGGCTTGGCCAGGGTCTCGAGCACGTCACCGGTGGCGGACCGCATATTGGTCAGCTTCTTCTCGCGGGTGACATTGATGTCGAGGTCCTCGGCGCGCGGGTTGATGCCCACCACGTGGCCCTCGTAGGTGTCGGCGCCCGGCTCCACGAAGAACTGACCGCGGTCGGCCAGCTGGATCATGGCGAACGGGGTGACCGAGCCGTTGCGGTCGGAGACCAGCGAACCGGTGTGACGGGCGCGGATCTCGCCGGCCCACGGGGCGTAACCGTCGAACACGGCGTTGGCGATACCGGTGCCGCGGGTCTCGGTGAGGAAGTCGGTACGGAAGCCGATCAGACCGCGCGAGGGCACGATGAACTCCATGCGCACCCACCCGGCGGAGTGGTTGCTCATCTGGACCATCTTGCCCTTGCGGGCGGCCAGCAGCTGGGTCACGGCGCCCAGGTACTCGTCCGGCGCGTCGATGGTCAGCTCTTCGAACGGCTCGTGCACCTTGCCGTCGACGGTCTTGGTGACCACCTGCGGCTTGCCGACGGTCAGCTCGAAGCCTTCGCGGCGCATCTGCTCGACCAGGATGGCCAGCGCCAGCTCACCACGGCCCTGCACCTCCCAGGCGTCCGGGCGGCCGATGTCGAGCACGCGCAGCGACACATTGCCGACCAGTTCCTTGTCGAGCCGGTCCTTGACCATGCGCGCGGTCAGCTTGTGGCCCGACACGCGGCCGACCAGCGGCGAGGTGTTGGTGCCGATGGTCACCGAGATGGCGGGCTCGTCAACGGTGATGCGCGGCAACGCGACCGGGTTCTCGGGGTCGGCGAGGGTGTCGCCGATCATGATGTCCGGAATGCCCGCGATGGCGACGATGTCACCGGCCACGGCCTCTTCACCCGGCTGACGCTCGACGCCGATGGTCTTGAGCAGCTCGGTGATCTTGACGTTCTTGGTGCCCTCCGGCGTCATCCAGGCCACGTTCTGGCCCTTCTTCAGCGTGCCGTTGTGGATGCGCACCAGGCCGATACGACCCAGGAACGGGGAGGCGTCGAGGTTGGTGACGTGCGCCTGCAGCGGCTTGGTGGCGTCGCCCTTGGGGGCGGGGACGTACTTCATCAGCACGTCGAACAGCTCGTCGAGGTTCTCGGCGTCCGGCACGGTGCCGTTCTCCGGGCGGGTGGTGGAAGCCACGCCCGCGCGACCCGAGGCGTAGAGGACGGGCAGGTCCAGCGCCAGCTCGGCGGCTTCGGAAGCCTCGTCGTCCAGATCGGAGGCCAGATCGAGGAGCAGGTCGTGCGATTCCTCGACGACCTCCTCGATGCGCGCGTCCGGACGGTCGGTCTTGTTGACCACCAGGATCACCGGCAGCGAGGCCGCGAGGGCCTTGCGCAGCACGAAACGGGTCTGCGGCAGCGGGCCTTCGGAGGCGTCCACCAGCAGCACGACGCCGTCGACCATGGACAGACCGCGCTCGACCTCGCCACCGAAGTCGGCGTGGCCGGGGGTGTCGATCACGTTGATGACGGTGACGGAACCGTCCTGGTTGTGGCGGTGCACGGCGGTGTTCTTGGCGAGAATGGTGATGCCCTTCTCGCGCTCGAGGTCACCGGAGTCCATGACCCGGTCCACTACCTCGGCACGCTCACCGAAGACACCGGACTGCCGCAGCATCGCGTCGACCAGTGTTGTCTTGCCGTGGTCGACGTGCGCCACGATGGCGACGTTGCGGAACTCGACAGACGACACGTTAGATTCCTCCTGCTGCAAAGTTTTGTTGCCGGGACCTGGTAGGTACATGCATGGGGGCACTGTCTTCGATGACATAGCGAACTTCCACCGGGCATGCGGCGAGCTACACATTACCGGGGGTCCCAAGTCACACGTTTAGCGCGTGCGACTTAGGTTAAGCTAACCAACATGGGCAAGGTGAAGGCGAAGGACGTTTCGAGTCTGAAGCCGAAGAAGAAGTGCTGCCGCAAGAAGACGCGGTGCCTCAAATGCCCCGTCGTGATCATGCGGATGAAGAAGCTCGAAGCGTCGGGTTGCTGCGGCAAGAAGGAACTGAAGAAGGGCCTCAAAGCCGCACGCGCGGCGTGAGTCCGGAGTAGACCGGGAGTATGAGCGCACTCCTGTCCGAAGACGAGATCGCCAAGGCCCTCACCGAACTGCCCGAATGGACCCGTACCGGGGACAGCATCGCCCGCACCTACGAAGCCCCGTCATTCCTGGCCGGCATCGAATTGGTGCGCCGGGTGGCCGTCGCCGCCGAAGCCGCCAATCATCATCCCGATATCGACATTCGCTGGCGCCGAGTCACTTTCACGCTCTCCACCCATGACGCCGGCGGGCTCACCGCGCTGGATGCGGCGCTGGCTCGGGAGATCGATCGGCTGTCCGCGCAGAGCTGACCCGGCCGGTGCGGATCACCCACAGGTAGAACACGACCACCGCGACCGGGCCGGAGATGGCGAGCCACGCCTGCCAGCCCGGGCGGGAGATGGTCCAGATGTCGTGCTGGAAGAACGAGAGCAGGTACGGCACGCCGATACCGACGGCGAACAGCCAGAAGCCGGCCACCCAGCGCGCGCCGGCCGCGGTGCGCCACGGGCCGTACAGCAGCCAGAGCAGGGCCGGGATCAGCCAGACCCAATGGTGGGACCAGGAGATCGGGGAGACCATCAGGCCGAAGAACTGGACGATGAGCAGCGTCCCCAGCCGGTCGTCCTTTTCCAGGGCCCGCCAGGCCAGGAACGCCAGCACGGCCGTGATCACCACCGTGACCAGCCAGATCGGCCCGGACACCACGTCGTGACCGAGGATGCGGCTGATCGCGCCGCGCAGTGACTGATTCCACACCGTGCCCACCGGCCCGATGCGCGAGGCGTCCCCGAGCAGGTCGAAGAAGTAGTTGCGGGTCTCCCCCGGCACCACCAGGAAACTCAGCGCGATGGTCCCGAAGAACACCGCCGCCGAGCACGCCACGACCAGCCACTGCCGCCGCGCCGCGAAGTACAGCCCGGTCACCGCCGGCGTCAGCTTGATCCCGGCGGCCAGGCCGACCAGCGCGCCCGACACCCACCACACCGTGCTGCGCACCGCGAACATGGCCAGCAGCGCCAGGAACAGATTGACCTGGCTGTAGTCGAGGGTGTTGCGCACCGGTTCCAGCCACATGCCCAGCGCGGTCCAGGCCACCGCCGTTGTCCGCCACCGCGATTCCGTCATGGCGGCCGGGCCGAGCAGCAGCTCCAGGGAAATCCACACGATGCCGTAGAGCGCCGCCACCCCCGCCAGCAGCCACAGCACCGCCGTCACCGCGATGGGCAGGAAATGCAGCGGGAAGAAGATGATGGCCGCGAAGGGCGGATAGGTGAACGGGAGCGGGAAATCGGGGGTGTCGACCGCGTAGGTGAAGTCGTAGAGGTGACCGCTGGGCAGTTCGGCCGCGCCGTCCACGTAGACGTGCAGGTCGACCAGGTTCATGCCGTTTTTCGAGAGCAGCATCCACAGCAGGCGGATCAGTACCGAGATACCGAGTGCCGCGGCAGCCAGGCGGAAGTGTCGGTGCACGGCTCGTACTTTCGGTGTGCGGGCGTGTGGACGCCGGTAAGACTAGTTCAAGCCGGAAATAGTCGTGCAGTGTGCGTAACCGCTGTAACATTTGCATCACTGACCACACGGGTAACAGTGCAATTGGTCGGTTGTTCGATAGCGTGAGCAAAGTCGAGGACGCCAAGATCACACCGTGGCTGTACAACAAGGCGGCCCGGTCCCTAGAGTGGCGCGGAGCGATGTCTCCATCGCTGCTAGATGTACCCGAGGTAAGGACGGCTACACCAGTGCTTCGCACCCGAGGAACGCGCTTCGCAATGTCCGCGCTGGCCCTGGCGGCCTGCGCCACCATCGTCGTGCCGACCACAGCCGCCGCCGCGCCGGCATCGCCCGCGCCGCAGGCCACCTCGAATATCCCGGTGATCCCCGAGGGTGTTCCGGTCGAGGCGCTGGCCTCGCTGGTTCCGGCCATCATCGGCGCGGCCGCCGGTCCCGCCGATATCGCGGCCGCCGGCCCGCAGGCGGCGATTCTGGATCAGGCCCGCCAGATCCTGACCACCCTGAACCTCCCGCAGTCCATCAAGGACACGCTGAACAAGATCATCACCTTCTTGGACGGCAGTGGCGGTGGCGGCGTGGACATTCCGCAGGACGGTCCCGTCATCTCCCAGTTCCTGTGGCCGACCGTCGGCAAGGGCTGCATCTCCTCCTCCGGCGACTCGGTCGGCACCGCGCTCGCCGTCGGCGGCCCGGCCACCCTGCCGCCGCCCGGACCGGCCGCCGGTCAGACCGGTTTCGTGTTCACCGCGCTGGGCACCAAGCAGCCCACCGCCGTGCAGAACCCGCCGATGACCGTGCAGTGGCTGAACCTGGACACCCGCCAGTCCGGCATCCAGAACCTGACCGACGAGGCCAAGATCAACCCGGATGGCCCGGCCACCCTGTCGGCCATCGTGAACACCGGCTCCGGTCGCGTGGTCGCCGTGGTGTCGGGTTCGCTGACCACCCAGGCCAGCGCCGAGGACCAGCCCATCACCTGCTCGTTCCTCCCGACGGCCGGTTTCTTCACCGTCGCGTAGCGGAAACCCGCTCGTAGCCGTAAATTTCGCCCCCGTTCGTTCCGTGCGACAAGCCGGAACGGGCGGGGGCGAAATCTGTTTGGCACCCCCGTACGTGTGGTAGACCGGCATCTATGGCCGCTGTGAAGAATTCTTGGCGTGGCGTGCAATCCCGTCGGTCGATTCTGTCGATCCGCTCGGAGGGATCGATCCTCTCGATCGGCTCGGCCTATTCGATCCTGTCCATCGGCTCGGTCGGCTCGGTGCTGTCGATCGGCTCGGCCGGATCCTTCGGCTCGATCATCTCCTCGGGCTCGTTCGCGAGCCTGGGCTCCCTGTTCTCCGGATTGTCGCGCTGGTCCATGTTCTCGTGGCAGGGCGACCGGCAGGCGTTCAGCGAAGGACGCGACGAGGACCACGAACCCCGCGCCATCCTGCGCGTGGTCGCGGACGAGCCGGACCTGCGCGACGACCCGACCTGCCACTGCCAGACCTAGACGCTCGATTCGTCTTACAAAGAAATGCCCCCCGCTGCCGAAAGGCAGCGGGGGACGAGAGTCCGGGAGTTCGGAGTCACCACCACTGCCCGTAATTCGGGTGCAGCACCGCATTGACGTCGACTCCGATGCCGTCGACGGCGCGCTTGTCGATCTCGAACTGGTGCAGTTGCGCGGCCGGGTGCACGTACCCGGCCGGGGTGCCCCAATTGTGCTGCCAGAAAAGCGAACCCAGCCCCGCGTCGCGAATCCAATCGATGGTCGGCGCGTTCGCGTAGACGCCCACGCGCTCACGACCGAGGATCGTCTCCCAGCCCCGCAGGTAGGGCTCGATCATGGTCTCGAACTCTTCCTGGCTCGGCTTGTCGTCGATCGAGGCGTAGATGGGCGCGGAGTCGGGTCCGCCCGCGGCCTTGTGCAGCACGAGTCCCCGTGTGGCGTGCCGGATTCCGGCTTCCAATCCCCCACGCCAGTCGGCGGTCGGCCCCTTGCCGAACTGGTAGCAGGACACGACGGACAGCCCCGCATCGGCGAGCGCGTCGACCTCGCGCGCGAGCAGCGGCTTGCCCTCCATCCATTCCGCGCCGGGCCGGCGGTCGGAGACGTAGCGAATGACGCCCATATGCCCCGCATCGCTGATGGCCGCGGCATCCGGCACGCCGCCCGCATAGTCGAGCAGGGTGCCGAGTGATTGCCGAGCGGATGCTGTCGCGCCGGGAAGAGTGAGTCCCGCGGTGATTCCGGCGGCCGCGGCGGCCGCCCCGGCTAGGAAGTTGCGACGGCTGACATGGCCACGGGCAGAACGCATCAAGGAACTCCTTCGCACACTCGCCGATCGAACTTGCCGGTCGTTTGCGCGAATTCACGCGAAGACCGGTGGAACCAAAAGCGGCGTGCCCGGCGCACCTTCCCCGATGATGAGCAAGATCATCATCTGCGCGCCGGGGAGCCCGGATGAACGTCCCTCATTTCACCATATTCACATTGGAATCGCCAGGCGCACACGGCTCACTGGCACCATACGTCTCACATGTGCGCAATCGGTCACATGCGAAAACCCGCTCAGACGCGGGTTCCGTTCAGCCGCTCCGCCACATCGATGGTCCGGCGCGAGGTGTCCGCGACCTCGGCCCGCACCACCGCCGCCACCTGCGCGGCGACCTGCTTGCGCATCCCGGCCAGCTTGCCCAGGGTGGCGGCGCGCCAGCCGGTTGCCTTCATCTCCAGATCGATGTCCTCCGCGCGCGGCGGGGCGGCATCGATGACGATGAGCAACGGGTCGGCGGCACGGGCGGTCAGCGCCACCGGCACCAGCACCTCGGCGCGATAGTGGTTGGACTGCAGCACATCCACGGTGATGTCGAGCGAGACCGGGATGGTCAGCTCGAAGTTGATCAGCGCCGGATCGTGCTCGTCCGGCGCCGGCTCCTCGACCTTGGGTTTCGGCAGTTCCGCGATGCGCGGCTCGGCCCGCGGCGACTCGCCCGCCGCGGCTTTCTCCGCCACCCGCGGCACCCGCACCGTGCCCTTGACCGCCACCTGGGCCTTGTTGCCCGGCCCGGCGCGCAGCGGACCGACCTCGATCGGCTTGCCCGCCATGGCTTCCACCACGTCGCGCACCCGTTCCGCGGTCACGATGCGTTCGAAGAAGCGATGCCCGAACTCGCCGTAGTCGATCCACTCGTGGGCCGGGCTGCCGCGATACGGCGATTTCACGCCGTTGAGAATGGCTTCCACGTCGAAGGTGCGCCCGCGCTGGGCGTCCGGATCGGCCAGAATGCCGTTGATGCGATTGGCGACCTCGCGCTGCACCAGCTTCGCGATCGGGTCCAGCAGCACCTCCCATGCCGTCCCGATGGCCTGGGCGCGCATGACGAAGCTGACGTCCCGGCTGTTCACCGGCGGTATGTCGATGACCACCAGCAGCGGGTCGGCGGTGCGGGCGTGCATGCTCAGATCGATCTCGACCACGGCTTCGACACGTAGTCGCTGCCCGCCGAGGGTGACGTCGACCCGGAGTTTCACCGGCAGCATGACGTCGAAGTGCACATGCGGTCCACGGCGCACGATGGTGGGTTTGCCGACGCTGCCCTTGGCCACGAAGCTGGCGAGCCCGGCGGGACCGATTCCGAAGGGGCCGATGGTCATTCCGCGTCCGGCCGTCCCGGCGACCGCCGCTTCGATGCGGGATTCCGTCACCGCCGCCGCCACGAAACGTTCGCCGAATTCGGCGTAATCGATCCAAGTCGGTTCAGGGGACGGCGTCATCCATGCACTTTCGTCGGGCGGGGACCCCTGTCCTGCCGATGAGGGGGCAGCAGGACAGGGATCTAACGGCGACGCTGCCGGGCGCCGCCGTCCACCATCGTAGGCGGTTAATCCGTGGAGTCCTACCCTCCGTCTCCGGCGTTTCCAATATGTGGAACCGGCGTGTTCACAATCGGCCGTAACCGACCAGTCCGGAAATCAGGCTCGGGTTGTAGCGGTGGATGGTGATCTGGCCGAATTCATTGCCGCCCACCGTGGTGATGGTGCCGGCCGCGGGATCGGCGGCGATCACGATATTCGTGTGTTGCTGGAAGGCGCTGGTCTCGCTGTACATGACCACGTCACCGGCCTTGGGCAGATAATTCGCGGCTTCGAAACGCTGCTGCCCCCGGTAGTAGTCCTCCAGGGTGTAAACGCCCGGAATGCGCCAGGAGCCGGAATTCGGATTGGCCAGCGGCCGCCCGGCTTCGCGCATCACCCAGCTCACGAAATCCGCGCACCAGGGTTCGTCCACGCCCTCGGAATACTTGGTGCCGTCGTGCTGCGCGTCGAATTCGCCCGCCAGCACATCCACGATGCGGCCCTGCGTTTCGTCGAATCCACTGCGATCCACGTCCGGGAAACTGCGCAGCCGTTCGCCCGCCAGCACCGGTGCGTCACCGCGCCGATGCCACAGCCCGACCCCGACCACGCCGCCGACGGCCAGCGCCACGATGACCGCCAGCACGCCGACGGATATCGCCCACCGGCGCGGGGCTCGCTTCTTCGCGTCCACCCGGTTCTCCTCTCCCCTGGCCGTATCCGGCCACTCCCCTATTCCGACGCGCGTGACGCCGCCCGGGTTCCCGAATCGCTTGCGTCACGCCACTTCCGCACAATTTCTCCACAGGAATCGCACAGGGCGGCGGGAACGCAACGCACGGCTACCGGTGAACGCCGGACCGCTCAGCCCCGGGCGCGTCCCATGCGCATGGCCGGCAACATGCCGGTGCCCTCGGCCGCGAGCTGGTCCAGATCGGCGCGAATGGCGGCTTGCAGGCGGGCGGCGTCGGCGCGGTGCGCGTCGGCGCGGGCGCGGTCACCGAGCACGGCGGCCAGGTCGGCGAGCACATCGTCCATGGGTCCGAGCACGGACGCCCCGGTTTCCAGCCCGGCCACCGTGCCCGCGAACGGCAGCAGCAGGTCGTAGAGCTCGCGCGCGGTGTCCAGATCACCGAGGGCGATGGCGATCCGCGCCCGCACCGCGGTGAAGCTGTTCCAGAAGTGCGGCCCGATCGGCGGTTCGGTGGCCAGCACCGCGCGCACCTCGTCCTCGCGCCCGGCGTGCAGCAGCGCCAGCGCGTACCCGTAGATGAACAGTTCGGGTTTGACCGCGCTGCGTTCGCGCAGTTCCTCCAGGTAGTCGGACAGATTCCCGCGCATCCAGCCGATGGCGACCGCGATGCCGATGTGCAGCGCGTTCGGATCCCGCGCGTGCCCGTCGATCACGTTCTCGGCCCACGTGCCCGAATCCGCTTCGGCCGCAGGCACTTCCGCCATGGCCTGCAGCACCCCCGCCACATTCCCGCGCATGAGTTCCAGCAGCACCCCGAACGGCGCGATGGCATCGAGCAGATGCCGCAACTGCCCGTCCGTCGCGTACTCCCCCGCGCTGCGCGCATGCCCCGCGGCCACCACGAGCCGCGCATCGGCCAGCTCGGCCCGGAACAGCAGATAGTGTGCGAGCGCGCTGAATTCGGTGAGGTGAGCCGCCTCGGCGATCCGAAGCATCCGCGCCGCATGGCCTTTCAGCTCGTGCGCCCGCAGGAAGGTCCCCGACGCGAACGCCACGAACGCCTGCGCGTTGATCACCGTGCACAACAGCTCCGGATCATCGAGCGGTTCTGCCAGCCGCACCGCATCCGCGGCCGCCTGCCGCGCACCTTCGGGATCCTCCAGCGCCTGATCGAAAACACTGGTGACCAGCAGCAGAATTCGCGTCGTGACCGGCAGCCGCGGTGCGCGCAAGGCCGCCCGCAGTGGTGCCCGCAATCGCGGATCCGGCGTATGCCAATCGACCACCGACCAGATCAGCGGCGTCGGCCAGCAGGTCACCGCCCGCGCCACGAATTCCACACCCCCGATCGACTCCGCCGACGCGAGCGCCGCCTCCCGCTCCGCCCGCGCCGCCAGATGCTGCCCGTCATAGGCCAGTGCCGTCACCAGCTCGCATCTGGCCTCCAGCAACCCGATCCGATCCGCCCGGCTCGCCCCACCCGCCCCATGCCCCGCCAGCTCGTGCAACGCCAGCACCGCCCGCCACCGCCGCACCGCATCGGCCCGCATCCGCCGCTCCACACACCGCCGCGCCGCCGCCACCCCGAATTCCAAAGCCAGCGCCGCGGTTTCGGCGTTCGCCCCCAAGGCGGCATGATGGGCCAGCGCATCGATATCCCGCGCTCGCGGCGGTTCTGCCGCAGAACACTCCGAATCTCCGACTACCGCAGTCGATTCTGGTATCCCAGCCGAGGCGCCACTCGGGCTGGCGTGTCCATGGTCGTACAGGCCCGAGGTGTTCGATTCCTCGTGCGCGGCGAGCGGCGCGACACGGCCGTCCACCGGTCGATCCGCGACGGACTGCCGACGGAGGGATTCGAAAGCAGCCCAGTGCATTCGGGCCCGGCGCAGGATCGGGATGTCGTGGTAGACGGTTTCGCGAATGAGAGCGTGGTCGAAGGTGAGCCGCCCGGAGCGTTCGGTGCGGACGAGGCGGGCGGCTTCGGCCGTCGCCAGCAGGTCGATCACGGTGTCGGTGGGGTGGCCGGTGTAGGCGGCGAGGGTAGTGATGTCGGATTCCTCGCCCCAGACCGACAGGTGGCGCAGGAGTTCGGTGACATCGGCGGGAAGCTGGGCGATACGGCGGCCCAGCAGGTCGCGGACGGTGTCGGGAAGGCCGTCGGTCGAACCTTGGGCCGCAACCAGTTTGGCCAGTTCGCGGACGAACAGGGGGTTGCCGCCGGTGCGGTGACGCAGCACGCGGACGGTGTGGTCGTCGAGTGCGATGAGACCCGCGGCCTGGGCGGCACGACGGGTGCCGGCCAGATCGAGTCCGTCGAGTTCGATGCGGCCGGCGGTGAACAGCGCCAGGGCGGCGGCCGTATCCCGCACGCCGGGACCGGATTCGGTGCCGCGCAGGGTGGCGACGATCAGGATCGGGCGGTCACGCAGCCAATTGACCACCTGGCGCAGCACCTGGAGGGTGGCGGTGTCGGCGCCGTGCACATCCTCCAGGACGATGGCGACGGGTCCGTGTCCGCTGCGTTCCCGGCAGGACCGCACCACCCGGCGCGCGAGCGTGAAAGCGTCCACGGCGGTGAAGGTTTCGGGTTCGGCGGCGTCCATTCCGGTGAGCACTTCGGCCCATGCCCAGGCGGGCGGCGCGCCTTCCACTTCCGGGCAGCGCCCGAACACCGTCGTCCAGCCCTGTTCGGCCAGGCGCGCGGCGACGCCGGTGGCGAGGGTGGTCTTGCCCGCGCCGGCCTCACCGGCCAGCCAGACCAGCCGCACCTGCCCGCCGGCGGCGTCCGCGGCGGCGGCCAGCACGGCGGCGCGCTGTTTCCCGTAACCGCTGTCCGCCAATGGTTCCGGCGCCGGCGCCGGTTCCGGCGTCACCGGTCGCACGGCAATGGTCGGCACCGGGGCCTCGGTATCGACGGAATGGGTGAGGATGGCCCGCTCCAGTTCCCGCAATCCGGGCCCGGGATCGACCCCGAATTCCAGGGTCAGGAATTCCCGGCTGCGCCGCACCGTGCCGAGCGCGTCCAGGGACTGCCCGAGCCGGTACTGGGCGAGCGCCAGCAGCCGCGCGCATTCCTCACGCCCGGGATATTCCTCGAACACCGGCCGCAGCGTCATCACCACTTCCGCGGGCCGGTTGGTGTCGAGCGCGACCTGCGCGCGCAATTCCAGCGCGGTGAGCCGCAGGGCCGCGAGCCGCGCGGCTTCCTGCGCGGCCCAGGGCATTCCGGTGAACGATTCGAACGCGGCCCCGTGCCAGCACGCCAGCGCGGCATCGAGCACCCGGCTCTGCTCGAGCGGGTCGGGCCGCCCGGCGGGATCGCGCATGGCGGCCTCGTGCCCGTGCAGCAGCTGCTCGAACTGCCAGGAATCCACCTGCGCCGGTTCCAGATTCAGCGCGTACCCGTGCGATTCGCTCACGATGACCCGGGAGCGCGCCCGCCGCGGCCGGTCGGGTTCGAAGATGCGCCGCAGATTGTGGATGTAGACCTGCAGCGCGGCAACGGCTTTGGCGGGCGGGTCACCGGCCCACAGATCGTCGATGAGGCGTTCGGTCGGCACCACCCGGCCGCCCGCGGCGACCAATCGGCCCAGCACCGCGCACTGCATGGGCGCGCCGGGCGGTACCCGCCGGCCGTCGACGCTGATGTGCAACGGGCCGAGCACCCCGATTCGTGTCACCACCATGGTGCCGACCGACCCCCATACACAGACCAGAACAAACCAAACAGAAGGTCTTCAATATGGCAGAAATTCTGCGACAGTACCCAGTCTTGTGATGGGGCTTAACCCGGCACGAAGAAGATCATTAGAGGGTTACCGCACACTGCCTTGGTGTTCGACCCCTCCCGGCCACCGCCCGCCGATCTCGCGGTGCTGCACAGCTTTCCGCATCCGGCGTGCCTGCACGACGCCGCGTTCGACCTGGTGGAAGTGAACGACGCCTTCCTAGCGACCTTCCCGGGCGCCGGCCGGGGCGCGAACCTGCTCACCGCGATCCTGCTGGATCCGATGGCCCGCACCCGGCTCGGCAGCTGGGAATCGGAAGCGAGCCTGATGGTGTCGGCGTTCAAACGACTGGCCCCGAAGCTGATCGATCCGGCGCGCATCGACGAGATCCGCAATATGTGCCGGCGGATCCCGGAGTGGGATCGGCTCTGGAACGGCGCCGACGACGCCCTCCCGGTTCCGGAGCAGCGCACGGTGCGCATGGTCGAGCCCAGCGCCGGCCGCGAGCGCGACCACTATGTGCAGAGCTTCCAGTTCCAGACGCCGGCCCGGCCGTGGTGGCTGCTGACCGTGGTGCCGTTCGGCTGATCAGGCCTGCGCCGCGGGCACCTCGAACCAGCCGTCCTCGGCCGCGGCATAGCCGTGGTACAGCAAGGGTATTCGCCGATCGACGCCGAAATGGCGATAGACGGCGAGCATGGCGCTGCGCACCGCGCGATCGTGGAAGTCGTCGATGCGCCGGGGCCCGAGGTCGTGCTCGGGAAGCAGCGACAACCGGGTGAGCTCGGCCTGATCCGCCAGATCCAGTCCGATGGGCGGTTCCGGATCGGCGATGAAGTGGTCGTGCAGGACCGAATGCACCCGGCGCGGGTCGGCCCGGCCGGGGGTGAAGGCGAGGAATCGGGCCCGGATGGCCGGGGTGCGATGCCCCTGCAACCAGTCGATGAGCGTGGGATTGGGCCGGAGGACGCGGCCGGTGAGCGGCGTCTGTTCCAGCAGGTGCAGGATGCTGGCGCCCGGTACGCGGGGTTCGGGGACCAGGAAGAGGGTGAGAACCGGGTCGCCGGTCCGGCGATCCGCCAGGCAGACCTTGGTGTGCATCGGGTCGGGCATGCGCTTCTCCTTCGAGAACGAGGGGGACGACATGCGACCCCGCGCCGGTTGCTGGCTTGGTGGTGCGACACCGAAAGTATAGTCGCCGAATACGAATGCGACCGATCGGTTTCCGATCGGTCGCATTCGTCGCTAACCCCCGGCTAGGCGTCGATCAACCGGCCGTTCGAGGCCCGCCCGCCGAGCTTGTTGGCCGACTGCGCCAGCTGCTCCTCGATGGTGGCCCGGACAGTCGGCCACTCCTCGTCCAGAATCGAATAGAAGGCGGTACTGCGCACCGCCCCGTCCAGCCCGCGCGAATGCGCCCGCCGGACGCCGTCGCTGGTCGCGCCCAGCCGCTCGATCGCCAAGCGGGAGCGCAGGTTCCGGACATCGGCCCGCATGGCGATGCGCTTGACCCGCCAGACGTCGAAAGCGTGCTGCAAGAGCAGCTGCTTGGACTCCAGATTGATGCCGGTGCCGCGCGCCTCGGGCGAAAGCCAGGTATTGCCGATCTCCGCCGCGTCGGGCACCGCCAGCAGCGGATCCCCTTGCGGCGCACCGTGCACCTGCGGCCAGACCAGCGGCCCCTGCCAATAGTCGAAGCGGGTGAAACGGGTGGATCCGAGCACCCGGCCACTGGCTATCGCGATGATGGCGAAAGCCAGCGACGTGCCGGACGCATGTCCCGACAGCGCGGCGGCCACATATTCCAGGGCCTCCTCCGCACCGTGTGGGACGGGCGTGAACGCATAGTCGTCACGACTCCCGGCGGCCGCCTCCGATAAACCCGAGGCATGCTGCGGCGCAAGGGGTTCCAGCCGTACCAGACGGCCGGCAAGAGTTACGGGTACAGGCACGTTCCCTCGATCTTTCGGACATGGTCGGGGGCTCGCGTCAGGCCTTGCCGCACCGGCCACACTCTCCGGATGAGACGAACCAGCCCTGGCGCGCCAGTAGCAGCATCGAATAGTTGGATGAACGATAGCGGAACACGGGCGCACAGCAATGTAGGCGGCACAAGAATTTCCGCGCCCGCCAAGCGTGTCGCGGCGAGTGCATTTCGTGCCCCCGACCCCGGCCTTTGACGGGTCGGCCCAGACAGCGCGGCGGCCGGTTTTTGATACCGTGCTGGCGGGGTATCGAGGCGAAAGGCGACCGTGGCGCGACTGAGCAGACAGCAGACCCAGGCGCGCACGCGCGAAGAGCTGTTGACCGTGGCCACGCGGCATTTCCTGGAGCATGGATACGCCGCCGCCTCGCTGGAGCAGATCGCCGAGGAGGCCGGTTACTCCAAGGGCGCGGTGTACTCCAATTTCGCCAACAAGGACGGGCTCTGCCTGGAGGTGCTGAACCAGATCCGGCTGTCCAAGGTCGGGGAAGTGGTGGCGGCGATCGCGGACGCCGAGTCGGTGGACGCCATCCTGGAACTGTTCCGCGAATGGGCCGAGCGAACTATCGGCGACCGCAACTGGACGCTGCTGGAGATCGAGTTCTCCACCCGCTCGCGGCACAGCGAGAGCGTGCGCACCGATATCGCCGACGGCGCGAGCCAGGTGCGGGCGGCGCTCGCGGCGGCGTTGCAATTGATCAGTGATCGTTTCGAGCTCGCGCCCGCCATGCCCGCCGAGGCGGCTGCGCTGATTTTGCTGAGCAGCGGCGTGGGGCTCGGTCTGCAGCGTGCGGTCGACCCCGGGGTCTCGGTGGAACCGCTCATCGACCTGCTGCGCATCGCCACCGGGTCGGCCACCTGACCCGGGGCGGGGTCATTTCGTCATTACGGGCGATCGCGACGGCGGGTCGGCTTACCATCGGGGTTCGCATTCCATCGGCAGTCCCCCCGGAGTTTCAGCGATGCACGCTCACCTGCGGCGGGTTCTACGCCTGACCGCCACCGTCCTGCTTTCGGCGGGTGCGGTGCTCGGATCGGTTCACACCGCGCATGCCGATGCGGCGGATTTCTATCTGCCGCCGAATACCCTGCCCGGCACGGTGAATGGGGAGCTGCTGCGCAGTGAGCCGTTCTCGGCGGCGGAATTCACGCGGCTGGCATTGCTGATGCCCGTCGGTTCCGCGACCCGCGTCATGTACCGGAGTTCCGATGCGCGGGGCGCGGCGGTCGCGGTCACCGGCACGGTGCTCACGCCTTCAGCGGCCTGGAACGGGCCCGGGCCGCGGCCCTTGATCACCTATGCCATCGGGACGCACGGCAGTGGAGATGCCTGCGCCCCTTCGAAATTGCTCGCCGACACCATCGAGCTGGATGCCACCGGCATGCCGATGCTCGAATACGATCTGGTCGATCTCTGGTTGCTGCTGAACCGCGGATTCAGCGTCGCGGTGACCGATTATCAGGGGCTCGGGACGCCCGGCGGGCACCCGTACATGCAGCCGTTGCCGGCGGCGCACAATGTGCTCGACGCGGCTCGGGCCGCCATCCGGCTCGGGGTCGCCGAGGCGGCCGCGCCCATCGGGATCTGGGGTTATTCGCAGGGTGGCGGGGCGGCCGCGGCTGCCGCCGAACAGGCTCCCGAGTATGCGCCGGAGCTGGACCTGCGGGGCGTGGTCGCCGGTGCGGCGACGGCTGATCCCGCGGAAACGTTGCGGTACAACGATTCCAATCTGATGACCATCCTCAACGGGTTCTTCGTGGCGGGGCTGGTCGAGACCGATCCGGAGCTCGCGCCGCGCGTCGAAGCCCTGCTCAGTCCGGCGGGGCTGCGTATGGTGCAACGGGTTTCGCAGCAGTGTGTGCCGGGTGGCACGCTCACCGCGGCCTATCACTCCACCACCGAATACACCGCCACCGGTCAGACTCTGATGGACGCGCTGTCCTCCGATCCGGAGATCCGTTGCGCCCTGGACGGTTTCGTGCTCGGCACGCGCGCGCCCGCTGTTCCGGCGCTGGTGACGGTGAACGTCAACGACGACACTGTCCCCGTCTCGGTGGTCTACGCCCTGCGTGATCGCTGGCGGGCGCACGGGGCCGACGTCAGCGAACTGAGCGTGGACACACCGGCGCTGCCCGCGCTGCTGAGCAGCCTGGGAACCGGGCACATCACCGCGAGTGTGCTGTCCGGTTCCCCGGCCGTCTCCTGGCTGGCGGACCGGCTGGCCCGCTAGCGGATTCAGGCGATATCGGCCGGCGCGGACAGCGCCGCCTGCATGGCCACGCCATCGATGTAGGTGTGTTTCTCCGATACCGCGCCGTCGCGCACCAGCACCATGTCCGCGATGTCGATGTCGACCGGGCTACCGGTGATCGAGGTTCCCGACAGTTTCCACTGCACCGCCCAGAAGTCGTCTCCCACACGGAGATTCACCGGATTGAAGGTCAGATCCGGTACCAGCGCGAAGTTCTCCGCGGCTGCCGCGCGAATCGCCTCCCGGCCGCGCGCGGGCTCGCGGCCCGAATGCAAATGGAAGATCGAATCCGGAGTGTGCATGGCGGCGATCCGTTCCGGGTCACGATCCGCCCAGCAGGCGTGATACCGCTCGAACAGGTCTTTGATGGCATCCGACATGATCAGAATCCTTCATAAGAAACAAACAGTGTGTCTGTATGTAATAGGCTTCAGAGTACCCACCGCCCCGGTGAATCCGCCTCGAATCCGGAAACTTCCGGCACTCCCCTACACTTCGATCTCGCCATGAACGCCGACCGCCGCACCCAAGCCGAACGCTCCGCTACCACTCGCGCCGCGGTGATTCGCGCGGCCCGAAACCTGTTCGGCCAGAACGGCTACAACGCCGTCAGCACCATCGCGGTAGCCGAATCGGCGGGCGTCAGCCGCGGCGCCCTCTACCACCAGTTCGCCGACAAGCGCGAACTCTTCGAAGCCGTCTTCGAGGACCTCGAACAATCCTTGGTCACCGTGATCGGCACCGCGGTCCGCAACGCCTACTCCCCCGACCCCATAGCCAATCTCATCGTCGGCTGCCTGGCCTGGCTCGATGCCTCCACCGCCCCCGAGGTCCGCCGCATCGCCCTCCTCGACGCCCCCGCCGTCCTCGGCTGGTCCCGCTGGCGCGAAATAGAACTCCGCCACACCATCGGCCTCGTCGAGAACGCCCTCACCGAGGCGATCACCGCGGACCGCATCCGCCCCCAGCCGGTCCGCCCCCTGGCCCTCCTGATCGTCGGCTCTCTCGACGAAGCCGCCCAATACCTGGCCAACTGTGCAGACCCCGCGGCCGAAACCCCCGTCATCCACGCGGTAATCGAACAACTCATCACCGGCCTGGCCACCGACTCCTGACCCGCCCGACCGCGCCCCGCCGATGATTTCCACCGCCCAGCCCCGTCGAAGCCGATAGCCGACAAAAGGAGATCGCATGCCCGACGCCGTCTGGAACCTGGTCCACCAAGAACGCGCCGCCCTGATCGAAGACCTCTCCCACCTCACCGACGCCCAATGGCACCACCCCTCCCTCTGCGCCGATTGGACAATCCACGACGTAGCCGCCCACCTGGTAGACACCCACCGCACCACCCGCCTCAGCTTCATCACGGCACTGGCCCTGGCCCGCTTCGACTTCGACCGCCAGAACACCCGAGGCATGCTCCGCCACCGCGCCCCCACCCCCACCGAAACCCTCCAACGCCTACGCGACTCGGCCACCCGAACCTCAACCCCACCGGCCCCGCTGGACAGCCGCCTCGTCGAAGAAATAGTCCACGGCGAAGACATCCGCCGCCCCCTCAACCTGACCCGCACCTACCCCCCGGAAGCCGTAACCCGAGCCCTACTCCTCCAAACCCGAACCCCCGCAGCCTTCGGCGGCGCAAAAGAACTCCTCACCCAAATCCACCTGACCGCAACAGATTCCGACCTCTCCCTAGGCTCCGGCCCCCAACTCCAAGGCCCCACCCTCGACCTACTCCTAGCCATCTCCGGCCGCCGCATAGCCCTGGCCAACCTCACCGGCCCCGGCCTGACCGCCTTCGACTGAATCCCACCGCGACCACCGGCAATCCGAGCCGCGATAATCCACGACGTGGAAGAGGTCGAGATCATCGCTGCCCACCGCGAACGCGCGACACTGCGAGTCGGCGAGATGTTCCTGAAGATCGACGCCGATCAGGCGCGAGCCGACGCCGAACTCCAGGCGATGGCACTGGCCCCGATCCCGACTCCGAAAGTGTTGTGGCGCAACCCACCCGCGCTCGCACTCGCAGCCCTGCCCGGCACCGCGATCGCCCGCCTCGGCGAACCGTCCACCGCGTCACGAGCAGCATGGACCGCAGCGGGTGCGACCCTTCGAACCCTGCACGACGCCCCGCTGCCACCCCGCCCCGGCCGCACAGTGGACGAGCTCGCCGCGGAACTCGACGCCGCCTGCGCCTGGATCATCACGAACGAGGTCCTCCCCGCACCCGTGGTCATACGCAACCGCCGGATCGCCGAAGCCGCCCTGCACCCCTGGACCCCGGCGTTCATCCACGGCGACCTCCAGGTCGCCCACGTTTTCGTCGCAGGCGACGAGGTCACCGGCGTGATCGACTGGTCCGAAGCCGCCCAGGGCGACCCCCTCTACGACCTGGCCACCCTGACCCTCGGCCACCAAGACCGTCTCGCGGACGTGATCACCGGATACGGCCGCGAGGTCGACATCGAGGTGATCCGAGGCTGGTGGTCGCTGCGCAGCCTGCGGGGTGTCCGCTGGCTGTCGGAGCACGGCTTCGACCCGGCCAGGCCGGGCGGGGAGATCGACGTGCTCCGAGCGGCTGCCGAAAGTTCTTCCGGCCGTTAGACGTTGAAGCGGAACTCGACTACGTCGCCGTCAGCCATGACGTAGTCCTTGCCTTCCATGCGGACCTTGCCGGCGGCTTTGGCGGCGGCCATGGAGCCGGCGGCTACCAGGTCGTCGAAGGCTACGATTTCGGCCTTGATGAAGCCGCGTTCGAAGTCGGTGTGGATGACGCCGGCGGCCTTGGGGGCGGTGTCGCCCTGGTGGATGGTCCAGGCGCGGGATTCTTTGGGGCCGGCGGTGAGGTAGGTCTGGAGGCCGAGGGTGTGGAAGCCGGCGCGGGCTAGGGCGTGCAGGCCGGGTTCGGATTGGCCGATGGACTCGAGGAGTTCGAGGGCCGATTCGTCGTCGAGTTCGATGAGTTCGGATTCGATCTTGGCGTCGAGGAAGACGGCGTCGGCGGGGGCGACGGCGGCCTTCAGTTCGGCCTTCTTGGCCTCGTCGGTGAGGACGGCTTCGTCGGCGTTGAAGACGTAAAGGAACGGCTTGATGGTGAGGAGGGAGAGTTCCTTGAGGAGCTCCACGTCCAATTCCTTCTGGGCGGCGAAAAGGGTGCGGCCGGAGTTCAGGATCTCCTGGGCCTGCTTGGCGGCATCGGCGACCGGCTTGCGGTCCTTCTTGATGCGGGCTTCCTTCTCGAGGCGGACGACCGCCTTCTCCAGGGTCTGCATATCGGCCAGGATCAGCTCGGTCTCGATGACCTCGATATCGGCCAGCGGATCGACCTTGCCGTCCACGTGCACCACGTCGTCATCGGCGAACACGCGCACGACCTGGCAGATGGCGTCGGCCTCGCGAATATTGGCGAGGAACTTGTTGCCCAGGCCCTCGCCTTCGGAGGCGCCCTTCACGATGCCGGCGATATCGACGAAGGTCACCACGGCGGGCAGCTGGCGCTCGGACCCGAAGATCTCGGCGAGCTTGGCGAGCCTCGGGTCCGGCAGCGGCACCACGCCGGTGTTCGGCTCGATGGTGGCGAAGGGGTAGTTCGCGGCCAGCACGTCGTTGCGGGTCAGCGCATTGAACAGCGTGGACTTTCCGACATTGGGCAGGCCGACGATTCCGAGGGTGAGACTCACGAGAACGAGAGTTTACCTGCGGACATCCGGGGCGGACGATCCGGGCGGCGTCAGTCCAGCCGGGTCGTCCGCCATCGGGCCACCACATACCGTGCGGTGGCGGAGAACCTGGGCCGGCTATCCGGTCAGAGCGCCGCCACCACGGCGTCCGCCAGGACCGCGTACCCGGCGTCGCTCGGGTGCAGATGGTCGCCGACGTCGTAGCCGGGCAGCAGGCGGGCGCGGTCGACGGGATCGGCGAGGGCGGTGTCCAGATCGACCACGGCGTCGTATTCTCCGGAGGTGCGGATCCACGCGTTCACCTGTGCGCGAACGGCTTCACGCTCGGCGGTGTAGTAGTCGGAGCCGCCGAACGGCAGCAGGGTCGCGCCGATCACCCGCAGCCCGGCCGCGTGCGCCTGCGCGATGAGCGCGCGGTGGCCGTCGATCAGCTGCTGTGCCGATACCACCGGGAACGGCGCGCCCAGGGGGATGCCGCCGCCGCTGAGACCGATGTCGTTGATGCCTTCGAGGACCACCACGGTGCCGATACCGGGCTGCCCCACCACATCGCGCTGGAAGCGATGCAGAGCGCTCTCCCCCATCCACGCCGAATCGACGGTCACGCGATTGCCGCCGATGCCGAGGTTCAGCACCGCGCGCGATTGTCCTTGCGCCGCAAGCCGTTCGGCGACCTCGTCGGGGTAGGTATTGCGCCCGTCGTTGGTGGCGCCGTAGCCGTCGGTGATGGAATCCCCGAACAGCGCCACGCCTGCCCGATGCGGGACGAGGTCGGCGGTCTCCACCGCGGACAGGTAATAGAACGAGGTGCTGGTCTCGCCGAACGCATCGCCGGCGATATCCGCGCGATGGTCACCCGCGGCGAGATAGCTGGTGCCCAGCGCTTGTGCGTGATATGTCGCCGGACCGGTCGGAGCAGCGAAATACAGTGTGATGGTCAGGGATTCGAGCGGCGACACCGGAAGCAGCACCGGATCGCTGACGAGTTCCGCTCCGGGCGCGATCCGGAACGATCCGCTCAGCCCAGAAGTCAAGGGCCGCACCGAATCCGGAACAACACCAGCTCCGGCGGCGGTCCGCGCGATGGTCGCCCCGCTCACCTCCAGCGGCTGCGTCCCGTAAGCATTGGACAACCGGACCCGCAGCGCCGATCCCCCATCGCTGACCCGAATCACCTGCCGCACGGACTGATCAGCGAATCCGGCCTGCGACCAGTTCGGCGCGAAACTCTCGTTCGGCGTGTGCACAGCGGTCGCCCACACCGACTCCCAGCCGGGTAACGCATTGGGCGCGCCCTGAGCGGGCGCGGCGAAGCCCAGGAAAGCGGCGAGTATCGCGGCTACGGCGGTGACGACACGCACGGATGGTTCCCTTCAGCAGTGTGCGGACCGCCTCGCGACGGTCCGCACATCCGCAACTCCATGCGCGAGCATGCAATTCCCACTCCCGGAAATTCGCCGGTGGGCACCGGTTCACGCCCGCGGGTCGCGCCCCAGGTAACCCAGCAGTTCGTCGGTGACGGGAGTGGCGCTCGCCGAATCGGTTTCGATGACGGCCGCGTAGACGCCGTAGTCCCGCAACGGTTCCACCAGCCCCCGCGAGGCGGTGAGCAGATGCCCGGACAGCTCCTCGGTCAGCGGCGACGGCTGCCCGGTGGCGATGGCGATATCCCAGGCGTGCACGGCCGCGTCGAGCGCGCAGAACACGGCGGCGACCGGGGTCGGCAGGTCGCCGAAGGGCAGCGGGGTGGGCACGGTCGCGGTGTCGTCGGAGACGGTCGCCCAGGCCGCGGCGGTCTGCTCGATGGCATCGGCGACCAGCGCGGCGGCGGTGCCGTCGAGGCTGCCGGAGGGGTCGAAGGGGTTGTAGGCCGGGCCGTCGCCGATGCCGAGCACCTTGGCGTAGGCCAGCTGGTCGCCGGCGGCGTGCTGGATGACCTTGGTGACCGACCATTCCGAGCACGGGGTGGCCAGCTCGAACTGGTCATCCTTGACCCCGGCGACCACGTCGGCGAGCGCGCGGTGCGAGTCGGCGAGCACGGTGCGCCACACCGGGGCGAGCAGGTCGGCGGGGGTGGCGGTCTGCTGGTTCTCGCTCATTGTTCTTGCCTTTCAGGTCGTTTCGATCCGTTGAGATAAAGGTATGACCCGATTAGGCTTGTTTTCTTCCTAATAAAACCGGCCCGGGAAAGATCGAATGTGACCTCTACCACAACCCGCCTGCTGCGCCTGCTGTCGCTCCTGCAGAACGGCACCCACACCGGCCGTGACCTGGCCGAACGCCTCGCCGTCACCGATCGCACCCTGCGCCAGGACATCGCCCGCCTGCGCGAACTCGGCTATCCGGTGGCCGCCGCCCGCGGTCCCATCGGCGGCTACCGGCTGGGCCAGGGCGCCACCATGCCGCCCCTGCTGCTCGACGACGACGAAGCGGTCGCGGTGGCGGTGGCCATGGGCCTGGCCGAGAACGGCAGCACCGGCATCGCCGATATCGACGCCAGCCTCACCCGCGCCCTCGCCAAACTCCAGCGCATCCTGCCGAAACGCCTGCAACGCAAGGTCACCGCGCTGCGCACCAGCACCGACGTCGGCCCCGCCGTCACCGGCTCCCGCGAACCCGAGGCCCCCGTCCCCGCCGAAACCCTGGCCACCATCGCCTCCGCCATCCGCGGCACCACCACCATCACCGCGGACGAGCGCGAACTCGAGCCGTACCGCCTGATCTCCTGGCAGCGCCGCTGGTTCCTGGTCGCCTATGCCCTGGACACGCACGCCTGGCAGGCCCTACCCGTCGCGAATATCGGCGAAGTACGCACGGCCGGACGCTATTTCGCACCCCGAGCCCTCCCCGAGGAGAATCTCGTGGCCTTCGTGCTGCGCGAAATCGCCACCGCCGGCTGGAAAGTCCACGCCCGCGTCACCGTCCTCGCCCCCGCCGAAACGGTCATCGCCCGCATCAACCCCACGGTCGGCGTCGTCGAACCCCTGGGCGACCACTCCTGCCTGCTACTCACCGGCGCGGACACCCTGGAGACCATCGCCATCTACTTGAGCATGCTCATGATGGACTTCCACGTCGACGGCCCACCCGAACTCGTCGCCCACATCCGCACGCTGGCCCGGCGTTACGGGGCGGCGACAGCGCCCGAAGTTGTCACCTCCCCCGGATAAAATTGTGGTTCGGGGGGTGGCGATCACCCTGTGCGCGTAGGGGAGTCGATATGACAGAGAGCAGCGGGCAACGCCATGGATCCGTCTCCATCGGGGAAGCGCTGGCGGCGATCCGTGCGGAGGTGGCGAATTCGCGACTCGGGGAGGCGTTTTCCAGCATCGGCGCCGTACAGCTCGGCCTACAGCCGAACGCACTCGAGCTGACCTTCCGGCTCGTCGTCGAGACCCACGCCGACAGCCCACGTTTCGTCGTCACCGACGGCCGGACCCCGGGAGCTCATACCCTCAAAGTCACGCTGGGCCCACCTCCTCCGGCACCGCGAGCCGGTGATCACGTCGAAGCGGTGGCCACGCCGCCGGTTCCTCCGCCGCCCGGGCCCGATGCGACCACAGTGGACGGACCGCACGCCGAGGTGATCAAGCTGTACGAAGACCTCCTGGCCGATCACGACCGCATGCTGGGCCCTCTGCATCGCACCACCCTCGACGCCGCCGCCAATCTGGCAGGCGCCCTGTGCGACGCCGGACAGCTCGAAGAAGCCGTCAATCTGTACGAGCGGGTCCTCCTCGACAACGAGAACACCTTCGGTGCGCAGGACGGCGGCACCTTGCTGGTCCGCAGTGCACTGGCCCGCGTATACCGGGACGCACAGCGATTCGACGAGGCCATCGCGCAATACCGGCGCGCGGCGGCCGATTACGAGACCGGGTTCGGTGGCGACCATCCGAACACGCTGTCCGCGCAACACAATCTGGCCTTCGCCTACTACAAGGCCGGTCAGCTCGACGACTCCATACTGCTCTTCGACAAGGTGCTCGCAGACAGCACCCGGGTCAGCGGCCCCGATAACGAGAGCACCCTGATCACCCTCCTCGGACTGTCCGGCGCCCTGCGCGCGGCCGGGCGGCTCGAGGAGGCGATCACCTACGACGAGCACATTCTGGCGGTCCGCACCCGCACGCTCGGGCCCGAACACGAGGACACGCTCCTCGCGGCGATCAATCTGGGTGACGATCGGGCAGCCATCGGCCGGCACGACGAAGCGCTCGGCATCCTCGAGGAGACGCTGGCCGGCGCGGAACGGGCCCTGGGCCCGCACAGCCTGGCCGCGCAGAGCGCCCGCACCAGCTTGGCCTTCGGCTACGACCAAGTCGGACGTATCGCCGAAGCCATCGGCATGTACACGCTGATCGTCAGCGATCGCGAATACCATTACGGGCACGATCATTTGAACACTCTGGTCGCTTGCGCGAATCTGGCCTCGGTGTGCACCACAGCGCAGCGCTACGACGACGCTATCGCGCTGTATTCCCGAGTGGTTGCGGGCCGGGAGCGGCAATTGGGCTCCGGTCATACCTTGACGATCACTGCTCGCGAGGGGCTGGCCTTCGCGAAAGCCGCAGCGCTGCGCCGGTTTCCGGGCGGCGGTCCGGTAACGCACCGCTGAGTTCAGCGCCCCCCGAGCCCGCTCATGGCGATGCCGCGGACGAAGGCGCGCTGGGTGACGGCGTAGAGGAGCAGGAGGGGGAGGAGAAGTAGGGTCGCGGCGGCCATGAGGAGGGGCCAGTCGGTGGTGTATTGGCCTTGCAGGCGGACCAGGCCGAGGGTGACGGTGGCGTATTCGTTGCGCTGGATCATGATCAGGGGCCAGAGGAAGTCGTTCCAGACGGTGATCCAGGTGAGGACCGCCAGGACCATGAGGGCGGGTCGGGTGTGCGGGAGCAGGACGCGCCAGTAGGTCTGCCAGGGGGTGCAGCCGTCGAGGATGGCGGCTTCTTCCAGTTCGATGGGGAGGGTGCGGAAGAACTGGCGCATGAGATAGGTGCCGAAGGCGCTGCCGAACAGGCCGGGGACGATCATGGCCCAGGGGGTGTCCATCCAGCCGAGGGCGCGCATGAGCAGGAATTGGGGGATGACGGTGACGGTGAGCGGGACCATGAGGGTGGCGAGGTAGCCGAGGAAGAGGGCTTCGCGGCCGGGGAAGCGCAGGCGGGCGAAGGCGTAGCCGGCCAGGGAGCAGAAGAAGACCTGACCGGCGGTGACGCAGGCGGCGTAGACGACGGTGTTGAGGAACATGCGGGCGACCGGCATCTGGGCGAACACCTCGCCGTAGTTGGACCATTGGGGTGAGGATGGGATCGGGGACGGATCGCTCAGGGCGCCTTCGGATTTCAGGGAACCGGACAGCGCCCACAGGATGGGAGTGAGCGCGCACCAGGCGACGACGATGAGCGCAAGATAGACCAGCAGCCCCTGGATCAGCCGCCGGTTCACTGCTCCGCCTCGGCGCGGCGGGACAGCCGCAATTGGATCAGGGTGAGCAGCAGCAGGATCGCGAAGATCACCCAGGCCAGGGCTGAGGCGTAGCCGACCTCGTAGAAGCGGAAAGCGTTCTGGAACAGCATGATTCCGAGAACGTAGGTGCCGGTCTCAGGCCCGCCATTGCCGCCGGTCAGAGCATACGCCTGATCGAACGCCTGGACGGAATCGATGATGGTGATGACGAAGACGAACGAGAGCGCTCCGCGAATCAGCGGCACCGTGATGGACACGAATCGGCGGAGCGGCCCCGCACCGTCTATTTCCGCTGCCTCGTAGAGGTTTTCGGGAATCCCCTGCATGGCGGCGAGCAGAATGACGGTGGCGAACGGAACGCTCTTCCACACCGTCACCAGGCTGAGCGAGACCAGCGCCCAGTCCGGATCGGTCAACCACGGCACCGGCCCGAGCCCGGCCCAGCCCAGCAGCAGGTTGGCCAAACCGTCGTCGCTGGCGAACAGGAACCGGAAGACCACCGCCATCGCCACCGTGGACGCCACCAGCGGCAGGAAGGCGATGGTTCGAAAGATCCCTATCCCCTTCAGTTTCCGATTCAGCAGCCCCGCCACCGCCAAACTGATCACCACGGTCGGCAGCAGGGTGAGCAGCGTGAACACAGCGGTATTGCGCAGCGCGATATAGAACAGCGGATCCGAACCCAGCAAGCGCCGATAGTTGTCGACCCCGACGAACCGCGGCGGACTGAACAGATCCCACGAATGAAAGCTCAGATACAGCGAAAACCCCAGCGGGAAAAGCAGAAACACGAGCACCGCAGCCAGATTCGGCGCGATGAACACCGCCCCCGCCCGCGCCCGCCGCCGCGCCAGCGCCGAACGCGCGTTCATACCGCCGCCCGCAACAGCTCGTCGATATCAGCGGTGGTCTGCCCGCCCAGCGAATCCGCCTGCGCCGCACCGCGTAACACCCGATTGCAGCCGCGCTCCAAGAGCGATTCCACCTTCCCCCACAACGGCGTGACCGCCATCCCCCGCGAATGCGCGGGCCCCTCGGTGAACACGTCGAGATTGCGGATCCCCCGATGCGCCGCCGCGAAACCCGGTGAGCGCATGGCGGATTCCAGCACCGGCACGAACAACCCAGATTCGGCGATGATCGCCTGCCCCTCCGGCCCGGTCGCGAACTTCACGAATTCCCACGCCTGTTCCCGCCGTGGACTGGCGGCGGCGATGGCCAGCCCCGTACTGCCCACATCCGTCACCGCCCCCGGTCCCCCGTCCGGCCCGACCGGCAGCACCGTCACATCGAAATCCAGATCGTCGCGCCCGGTGAATTCCGAGTACAGCCAATGCCCGCCCATCAGCATGGCGGCCCGCCCGCTCCGGAACAGGTCCTGCGCCGAAACCGACTGCCGGTCCCCCACACTCGGCGCGACCCGGTGCCGCACCGCCAGATCCGCGTAGAACTGCAGGCCCGCCGCGAACCGCGGATCCCCGAGATTGGTGCGCGCGGGCCGCACCGCCGGACTGAACCATTCCGCGCCGTTGTTCATCCCGAAGCAGGCCGCCGAGAAGTACGGCACCCAGGCGTCGGCGAACCCCCACTGCCGGGTGCGCCCGTCCGCGTCCCGCCGGGTCAGCGCCCGGGCGGCGGCCAGGAATTCATCGAAGCTCCACGCCTGCGACCACCGGGCCGGCGCGCGAATCCCGGCCTGGTCGAACAGTTTCCGGTTGTAGTAGAGGAACACCCCCGACCACTGCTCGGGCAGCGCGTACTGCCCGCCGTTCCACACGAAGGTGTCGCGCAGGGTCGGATACCCGTCGGCCCACAGTCGCTCGGCATAGACCGGATCCCGGTCCAGGAACTCCCGCAGATCCACCAGCACGCCGCGATCGGCCAGCCCCGCGTACAGCAGTTCCCACGCCATCAGGACGTCCGGGCATTTCCCGCCCGCGCAGTAGGTCAGCATCTGCTGCAAGGGATCCGGCCCGGACATGATGGTCCGGATCTTGATATCGGGCCGCCGCCGCTGGAATTCGTCGATGATGCGCAGCCGGGCCCGCGCCTCCTCGGGCCGCGCCTGGAAGAAGAAGGTGACCGCGTCCTCATCGCCCCCGCCGCAGCCGGCCGCGGCGAGCACCGCCCCGGCCGCCGCCGACCGGAGCAGTGTGCGGCGGTCGAACGGCATCGGCATCGCGGGTCTCCTCCGGTCACGCGGCGGTTCCAGCTGATCAGAGCCCGAGGTCGGCGCGCGGAAAAGATATATATGTGACCGGGGTGGCGCAGATCTCAGACCAGCATGGCAGCATACGGGTAGCTACCTGCGACGCGCGGAAAACACGCGAAGTCGCGGGAACCAGAAAACCGGACCGCACCACCCTTGCTTCTTCCGGCGTAGCGTCCGCCGGGCCACCCGTACCCGCCGGTATGTCTACAGGTGAACGACTGGCGAAAGCTGGTCCGCGCCTGTGTCTCTTCAGCTACGTTTGTCCTCATTTCAGCTGGAAACCGCAGTACCGCACGGGAGGGTCAGTCGCATGGCGACCATCGAATACCTCCGGACGGACCCCGACCTACCCCCGGTAGGCGTGGTCGATCGGACCCCCTTGTCGGCGGCGAAGAAGGGCATCTTCCTCGCCGTCGCCGTCCTCGGCGCCATCGCCTGGGCCATCGTCGGATTCGTCCGCGGTGAGAATGTGAACGCCGTCTGGATCGTGGTGGCGGCCGTCTGTACCTACGTACTGGCGTTCCAGTTCTACGCCCGGCTCATCGAATGGAAGATCACCAAGCCGAGCGACGACGTCGCCACTCCGGCCGAGGCCATGGAGAACGGCAAGGACTACATGCCGATGGACCGGCGGGTGCTGTTCGGGCACCACTTCGCCGCCATCGCCGGCGCGGGCCCGCTGGTCGGCCCGGTCCTCGCGGCTCAGATGGGCTATCTGCCCGGCACCATCTGGATCATCGTCGGCGTGGTGCTGGCGGGTGCGGTCCAGGACTACCTGGTGCTGTGGGCGTCGGTGAAACGCCGCGGCCGTTCGCTGGGTCAGATGGCCCGCGACGAACTGGGCGTGGTCGGCGGCATCGCCGCCATCGTGGCCGTACTGGTCATCATGATGATCCTGCTGGCGGTGCTCGGCATCGTGGTCGTCAATGCCCTCGCCGCCACCAAGGGCGCGGACGGGCAGCTGCACGGCGGCAGCCCGTGGGGCGTGTTCTCCATCAGCATGACTATTCCGATCGCCCTGTTCATGGGCTTGTACCTGCGCTTCTTCCGGCCGGGCAAGGTCGGCGAGGTGTCGATCATCGGCTTCCTGCTCCTGCTGCTGGCCATCATCTCCGGCAACTGGGTCGCCGAATCCGCCTGGGGCCAGGACTGGTTCACGCTGTCGGGCACCACCATCGCCTGGGGCCTGATCATCTACGGCTTCATCGCCTCGGTGCTGCCGGTGTGGCTGCTGCTCGCCCCGCGCGACTACCTGTCGACCTTCATGAAGATCGGCACCATCACCCTGCTGGCGGTCGGCGTGGTCGTCACAATGCCGGTGCTCAAGGCTCCCGCGGTGTCGGAGTTCGCGTCCAACAGCAAGGGCCCGTCCTTCGCGGGCAGCCTGTTCCCGTTCCTGTTCATCACCATCGCGTGCGGCGCGCTGTCCGGATTCCACGCGCTGGTGTCCTCGGGCACCACGCCGAAGCTGCTCGAGAAGCAGTCGCAGGCGCGCATGATCGGCTACGGCGGCATGCTCATGGAATCGTTCGTGGCGGTCATGGCCATGATCACCGCGAGCATCATCGACCAGCACCTGTACTTCGCCATGAACGCGGGCGCGGGCCTCACCGGCGGCACCGCCGACAAGGCCGCGACCTACGTGAACAGCCTTGGGCTCAAGGGTGATCCGATCACCGCCGCCCAGCTCAACCAGACGGCCGCGGACATCGGCGAGAAGTCGATCGTGTCCCGTACCGGCGGCGCGCCCACCCTCGCGGTCGGCATGTCCGAGGTCATGCACAAGTTCATCGGCGGCACCAGCATGAAGGCGTTCTGGTACCACTTCGCCATCATGTTCGAGGCGCTGTTCATCCTCACCACCATCGACGCCGGCACCCGCGTCGCGCGGTTCATGCTCTCCGATTCCCTCGGCAACCTGCCCGGGGCCAAGAAGTTCAAGGATCCGTCGTGGTGGCCGGGCGTGTTCGTGTGCTCCGGCATCGTGGTGCTGGCCTGGGGTTCGGTGCTGCTCATGGGCGTGACCGATCCGCTGGGCGGCATCTACACGCTGTATCCGCTCTTCGGCATCTCCAACCAGCTGCTGGCGGCCGTGGCATTGACCGTGGTGCTGGTGATCGTGGTGAAGAAGGGCTTGCTGAAATGGGCGTGGATTCCGGCGATTCCGCTGGTGTGGGACCTCATCGTGACCATGACCGCGTCCTGGCAGAAGATCTTCTCCGGGGACAAGAACATCGGTTACTGGACCCAGCACCACAACTACAGCGTGGCCCGCGACGCCGGGAAGATCCTCGCGCCCGCCAAGACCATGGACGATATGGACAAGGTGGTCCGCAATACCTTCATCCAGGGCACGTTGTCGATCGTGTTCGCGGTGCTGGTGCTGATCGTGGCGATCGTCGGGTTGCTGGTGGTGCTCAAGGCCATTCGCAATGGCGGCGGCGAGACCACCGAGACGCCGGAGGAGCCGTCGAAGATCTTCGGGCCGAGCTCGTTCCTGGCGACTCCGGCCGAGAAGGAAGTGCAGAAGGAATGGGACGCCCTGATCGCCGAAGGCAAGGTCAGGGCCCCCGGCGCCGCAGTACATTGACCCGCATCGCGGTAGATTGACAGTCATGAGCGAAACGACCGCCCCGCCCTCCGCAGGACCCCTGCGGGCGGCGGGGCGCGCCGTTCTCCGGGCTCTCAAAGCCTTTGCCTGGTGGTTCAACTCGATCCTCGGCGGCAACGACTACCAGCGCTACGTGCAGCATCAGCGCCTGCACCACCCCGGCTGCGAGATCCCCACCGAACGCCAATATTGGCGCGATCGGCACGAAGCGGCCACCAAGAATCCGGCGAATCGCTGCTGTTGACGGATTTCCGCCATGTGATGGCTGATAACCGCTAGCACCGGTTCGGCGGGACTGACATTGTGGAACCCGTGAGTGCGAACGATCTGGATTTCGAGCGTTGCTACCGTGCCGTGGCAACCCGGGATGCCCGGTTCGACGGGCAATTCTTCACGGCGGTCCGCACTACCGGAATCTATTGCCGCCCTTCGTGTCCTGCCATCACCCCGAAACGGGCCAACGTCACCTTCCTGCCCACGGCCGCCGCCGCCCAGCAGTCCGGGTTCCGGGCCTGCCGGCGCTGCCTGCCCGACGCGGCGCCGGGTTCGCCGCTCTGGAACACCCGCGCCGACCTGGCATCGCGGGCCATGCGCCTGATCGCCGACGGGGTGATCGAACGCGGCGGGGTGCCCGCGCTGGCCGACGCCCTCGGCTACTCCCAGCGCCAGCTCACCCGGGTGCTCACCGGGGAACTCGGGGCGGGGCCGCTGGCCCTGGCGCGGGCGCATCGGGCGCACACCGCGCGCCTGCTGATCCAGACCACCCGGCTGCCCATGTCCGATATCGCCTTCGCGGCGGGTTTCGCCAGCATCCGGCAGTTCAACGACACCGTGCGGGAGGTGTTCGCGGTCAGCCCGACCACGCTGCGCGAGGAATCGCGGCGGCGCAACGGCGATACCCTGCCGACCAGCAACGGGCTGCTCACGCTGCGGCTGCCCTACCGGGAACCCCTGGACAAGACCTGGCTGGAATGGTTCCTGGCGGCGCACACCGTGCCGGGGCTGGAGACCTTCGAGGACGGGCGATACACGCGCAGTCTGCGAACCCCGCACGGGCACACCACGATTCGACTATCGGTGCAGCCGGGGCATGTGCGCGCCTCGCTGGCGCTACAGGACATGCGCGATCTCGCGCCCACGGTGGCGCGACTACGGCATTTCCTGGATCTGGACGCCGACCCGATCGGCATCGACGAAGCGCTGGCCGCGGGCATGTCCGGGGGCGAGGTGCGGCCGTTCGGCGAGGTGCACGCGGACCCCGCCATCACCCGCAACGGCCTGGCGCTGCCGCCGGGCATCCGGGTGCCGGGCAGCCTGGACGGCTCGGAACTGCTGCTGCGCACCATGATCGGACAGCAGATCTCGGTGGCGGCGGCCAACACCCATACCGCGCGGCTGGTGCAGCAGCTCGGCGAACCCATTCCGGGACCGATCCCGCATCTGTTCCCCACCGCCGCCGCCATCGCCGAGCACGGGGCCGAGGTGCTGACCGGGCCGTCCCGGCGCATCGAGGCGATCGTCGGCGTGGCGCGCGCCCTGGCCAACGGCGAGCTGGTGCTGCACTCCGCCCGCACCCCCGCGGAATTGCGGCGCGACCTGCTCGCCCTGGACGGCGTCGGGCCGTGGACCGCCGACTACGTGACCATGCGATTGCTCGCCGATCCGGACATCCTGCTGCACACCGACCTGATCGTGCGGCGCGGCGCCGCCCTGCTCGGCATCGACCTCGCCGATACGGCGCGCTGGGCCCCCTGGCGCTCGTATCTGTCCATGCACATGTGGAAACACGCCCTGGCTCATCCCGCCCCCGCCCCCGATGGCGCGAACGGCGCCCGGAAAGCGAGAACCACCCCCTGATGATCCTCGAATCCCGCACCCCCACCGCCGATTTCGCCATCGCCGACACCCCGATCGGCCCGTTCACCGCGCTGGTGGACGCCGACGGCGCGGTGCTCGCCTCCGGCTGGACCGCCGATGCCGAGAACCTGCGCGATCTGATCCACCCCACCCTGCGTCCCGCCATACTGCGGCAACGGGATTCGCTCGGCGCGGTGTCGAAAGCGGTGCGCGACTACCACTCCGGTGATCTGGCCGCCATCGACGGCGTCACCGTGCGGCAGCAGTCCGGGCCGTTCCTGGTGCACGCCTGGGAGGTGCTGCGCAAGATCCCGGCCGGTGCCCCCGTCACCTATACCGAGTACGCCGGCCTCTCGGGCCGCCCCACCGCGACCCGGGCCGCCGCCAACGCGTGTGCCCGCAATGCCGCCGCCCTGTTCGTCCCCTGCCATCGGGTGCTGCGCACCGACGGCACCCTGGGCGGCTTCCGCTGGGGGTTGCCCGCCAAGCGGTGGCTGCTGGATCACGAAGCGGACTGATCAGTCTTTTTGGTCGGCCGCCGCGCGTACCCTCGAATTCATGTGCCGCAATATCAAAACCCTGCACAATTTCGAGCCCCCCGCCACCCCCGACGAGGTACACGCCGCGGCCGTCCAATACGTCCGCAAGATCAGCGGTTCGACCAAGCCCTCGCATGCCAATCAGGAGGCCTTCGACCTGGCGGTGGCCGAGGTGACCGCGGCCACCACCAAGTTGCTGAACTCCCTCACCACCACCGCTCCCCCCAAGGATCGTGAGGTGGAGGCCGCGAAAGCGCGCGCCCGGGCCGAAATCCGCTTCACCCCCCGCTGACGCCTCAGTTCAGGGTCAGCACCCAGGAACCGTTGCAGCCCTTGCTGTTGTTGCGGTCCCACTCGTAGTTCCAGCTGTCGGCGACCTGCACGTTGGTGTGCGTCTTCCAGTAGCCGCCCGGCGTGGTCACCACCACGTCGTGATTGGTGAGCACCGAAACCTCGCCCGGGCTGAAGGTCCACACGCCCTTGCGGGCCGGGTACTCCAGGGTTACCTCGACGGTCCGCCCCGAGTAGTTCTGCACGACCAGGCACGCGCCCGGGTAGGTCTCGGCATGCGCCGGCGCTGCCGCCACGACCGCGCCGAGGGAGATGGCGGCCGTAGCCGCGGTGGTCAGTACGCCGGTGATGACTTTCCGCATTGCCCTGTCCTTGAAGTCGATCTCGTCTTGCTGTTGTCAAGGACGGTATTTCCCGCCCCCTGGGATCCTCTTATAAAAATCTTGTGATGCCTAAAGCCGGCTCTCAGCTAAAGCTCAGCACCCGAGAAGGACAGAACTCAGGCGCCGACGGTGGTTTCCAGGTGGGAGCCGGTGCGGCCGCGGATGACGTGCAGGCGGCTGGGGATGCGCTGGCGCATTTCGTCGACGTGGCTGACCACGCCGACCACGCGGCCGCCGGAGCGGAGTTCGTCGAGGACGCCCATGACGGCGTCGAGGGTGTCGGCGTCGAGGCTGCCGAAGCCCTCGTCGATGAAGAGGGTGTCGAGGACGAGGCCGCCGGATTCGGCCGCTACGACGTCGGCCAGGCCGAGGGCCATGGCGAGGGAGGCCATGAAAGTTTCGCCGCCGGAGAGGGTTTTGGCGGGGCGAATGGCACCGGTGTAGTCGTCGCGGATATCCAGGCCCAAGCCGCCTCGGCGGCCGCGAGGGCCGGCGGCGTCGGTGTGGACGAATTCGTAACGGCCGCCGGACATTCGGCGCAGGCGGACGGAACCGGCCAGGGCTACTTCTTCCAGGCGGGCGGCCAGGACGTAGGAGCGCAGGGACATGCGACGGTTGTTCTCACCGCGGCCCGCTACCACGTCGGCCAGGGACGAGAGTTCGTCGTGGGCGCGCTGAATGGGGGCGATGCGGTCGACGGCGGCCCAGAGCTGGGAGCAGAGGTCTTCGAGCTGTTCGACCCTGCGAATGGCTTCGGCATTGGCGGCAACCGCCGCGGTGAGGTCCGAGTCCGCCTGTGCGACAGAGGCTTCCAACTGTTCAAGGTCGCCGAGCGCGGCGTCGGCGGCGGCTTGGATCTCGGGTTCGGCGAGTACCGCCTCCGCGTGGGCGCGGGCGTTCTCGGCTGCCAGTAGTTCGGCTTCGATATCGACCTGCTCGCGTTCGGTCCGGGAGGCGGCATCCACGGCGCGGCCGTAGACGGCCAGAGCCGTGTAGTCCGGCCCGCTCTCACCCATGACCGGCGGTGCCGATTCCACCAAACCGGCTTCGTACGAAAGCTTTTCGACCCGTACCGCCAGCACGGCGACTTGTTCCCGGGCACTCGCGGTCTCCACACGCGCATCCCGCACGGCAGTGGCGTCGGCGACCAGCGCTTCCAGCCGAGCACGGCGACGATCCACAGTCCCGTCCGATCCGGCCGCCGCGCGCAGCCGCTCGGTCAGCTCGGCCAACCGGCGATCGGCCGCCACCACCCGTTCCAGGGTCGCGCTGGCCTGGCTCTGGCACTCACGCAACTCCCTCTGCAATTTCGCCTCGTCGGCCCGCAGCCGGTTCAGCTCGGCGGTCAGCTCCGCGACCAGCGCGGCCATCCGCTTCGCCTCGTTGTGCCGCGCGCTCGATTCCGACAGCGCCGCAGCCAGTTCCGCCTTGTCGACCGCCCCACCGCGCTCGGTCAGCACCTCGATGGCCCGCTCCAGCTCGGCCACCAACTGCCCGGCTCGCTCCCGGCGCGCCTCGGCGGCCCGCTCCGCCGCGAGCGCGGCGTCCTCCGCCTCTTTCGACACGGCCTGTTCGGTGGCCCGCGCCGGATGCGGATGCTCCCCCGACCCGCACACAGCACACGGCTCCCCGTCCACCAGCACCCCCGCCAGCTCGGCCGCCATCCCCGCCAGCCGCAGCTCCCGCAACTCCTGAGTCCGCTCCCGAGCATCCAGATGCGCGGCCCGAGCATCCTCGAACCCACGCTTGGCCGCGACCAGCTCCCCCTGCCGCTGCTCCAACTCCACAGCGGCCCGAGCAGCCACCTTCAACCGCTCGACCTCGGCCTCCAGCCCGGCGAGCCCCGCCGCCGCATCGGCCGCGGTGCGCAGCCGAACCTCCACCCCCGCAATGGTTCCCGGCAACTCTTCCTGCCGCTTCCCCAGCTTCGCCGCCCGCCCCGCGATGTCATCCTGCGCGGCCCGCAACTGCGCCAGCTCCCGCGTCAGCCGGGTAGCCGACTCCGCATCGGCCCGCACCTCGTCCAAGGCCCCGATATGCGCGCTCCAGCGCTGCACGGCGGCCTCCAGCCCTGAGCCCGCCGCCTGCGAACCGTCCTTTGCGGCGGCCGGTCGGGTAACCGCCGGACCACCGATGTGGGGTAGCCCAGCAGAGGCCGAATCGGCGCCCCCGAGTCCGTTCGGAACTCTGCTACCGTCGGCCGGCGGCAAGCCTCCCGAGTCGGCGCTGCGGGTCGCGGCGAGGCCGAATCCGGAACCACCGGAAGAGAATTCACCGAACGCCTCGCCATCCGCGGCGGAGGGTCCGGCTGCGGTGCCGACGCGGCCGACAACGCGGTCTCCCTCGGCATCGGCCCCGGAGTGGCCCGGCTGCTCGGCGCCGGTTTCGGTCCGGTCGTCACCCGGACCGCTTCCTGCCCGAACGGCGTCGGCTGGCGGTTCGAGGTAGGCGAGGTCTTCTGCCAGGTCGGTGCCGTGGAGTTCGGCGGCGGCCAGATCCGCTGCGGCCCAGGTGGTTCCGGGGAGTTCGGCGGTGGCGGGCTGGAGCAGGCGGTCGGCGAGTTGTTCGGCGGCGCGGGCGGATTCGGTTTCGCGGCGGCGGAGGGTTTTGGCGGCGGCGCGGGCTTCTTCGAGAGCGGCGGCTACCGGGTCGGCGCGGCGGGCATGGTCGAGTTCGAGCCGGCGGGCCGCGCGCTGGTCGGCGGCGGCGGTGTAGGCGGCGAGCTGGGTGCGGGCGGCGGTGAGGCGGCGATGGCGCTCGTGCAGGGCGCGCTGGGCTTCGGCTTCCAGGCGCAGGGCGGCCGAATGCTGTTGCTGCCGGGCCAGTTCCAGGGCCCGCTGGTCGCGGGCGGTGCGGGCGGTGGCGAGCAGGCGCTGGGACCAGTCGACGGATTCCAGCGGGCCGGCGGTTTCGGTGGCGGCCAGGCCCGCCGCCACGCCGACCTGGGCGATGAGGCGGTCGATGCTCTGCTTGCGGGCGTCGAGGTCGGCGGCGCTGGCGCGGCGCTTGTCGATCAGCCATTGTTCGGCGGTCGCGAAACGTTCGGTGTCGAAGAGCTTTTCGAGAAGTTTCTCGCGCTCCTCGTTGTCGGCGCGCAGGAAACGCGCGAAATCGCCCTGCGGCAGCAGCACCACCTGGAAGAACTGGTCGGCGCTCATCCCGAGCAACCGGAGAATCTCGTCGCCGATATCGGGAATCCGGGACAGATTCTCACCGCGCCCGTCCAGCCATTCCAAAGTGGCGGAGGCGTTTTCCTTCACCATGCCGGATTTGGCCCGCTTGCTCGGCCGCTGGAATTCCGGAGTCCGATTCAACCGCAGCCGCCGCCCGCCGACCGTCGCCTCCAGAATCACCCGCGGCGGCGTCTGCTCGTCCGCGTGATCGGAATGCAGCCGCTTGCTCTCCCCCCGCGCCCCCGGCACGCTCCCGTACAACGCGAACGCGATCGCGTCCAGCACCGTCGTCTTCCCCGCGCCGGTCTGCCCGTGCAGCAGAAACAGCCCCTCGGCCCCCAATTCGTCGAAATCCACCACGGTGGGTTCCGCGAACGGCCCGAAGGCGGTCAATTCCAGCCGATGCAGGCGCACGCGCCGACCCCTTCCCACTCCGCCACACACCATCCAACAACCCGCCGGCCGCGCACCCCCGCAGGACACGCCGCACGGCGGCAACGGTTTTCGCTCACGCGGTCATCCCGCTCGCGGAATCCCCCGCGCCCGAACCGGATTCGGGAACGTCGAACAACCCCACAACCTCGCCCACCGCGTCCTCGGATAGCTCACCCTCCAGGTCTCCACCGACCACGTCGAACAACCCGCCTGCCGAATCGGCGCCCCTGCGGGAAGACACCCCGGCGTCCTCGATCCCCGCGTCCGCCGCCTCGGATGCCTGGCGGGCTGGACCGGTCGCACGAGTGGGCACGTCTCGCTCGCGAACGGCGGCGGCGAGGGCGCGTTCGACCCAGGTCATCTCGCCCGGCGTGGGAACGCCTCGGACGTCGGTGAGGAAGCTGTGGGCGACCTCGGTGTCGCGGCGGCCGTGGACGCGTTCGCGGTAGCGCAGTTCCGGGTTGCCTTCGGGGCGCATCCATTCCACGTGGACGGCGTGCGGGAAGCGGTCGCGGAGGCGGCGCAGGGCGTCCACGGGGCGAGCGGTGTCGGTGAGAGTGGCCGAGACGTAGTCGTTTTCGGCGGGGGCGTGCTCGGGGGCGGTGAGCAGGGCTTCCAGGGTGCCGGTGAGCTGGCTGAGGCCGCGGATCAGCGGGAGGTCGCGGCGTTCGACCGTGGCCAGGCCGGCGGCGTCCAGGTCGATGATCCAGACCGCCTTGCGATGCGAGCGTTCGCCGAACGAATAGGGCAGCGGGGACCCGGAATAGCGAACGGATTCGGACAGCGTCTGCGGGGAATGCAGGTGACCGAGCGCCACGTAGTCGATGCCGTCGAAGGCGGACATGGGCACGGTTTCGACGCCGCCGACGGAGATGGATCGCTCGGATCCGGTGGCTTCGCCGCCGACCACGAAGGCGTGCGCGAGCACCACCGAACGGGTCGCGGGGCGCGCCGCGAGATCGGTCCGGATCAGCCCCATCGCCGCGTCCAGGATCTCGGCGTGCGAGCGCGCCTGCGGCACACCCAGTTCCACGCGCGTGATGTCCGGCTCCAGGTACGGGATCCCGTAGAACGCCACCGCACCGTGCGCGTCGGCCAGCAGCACCGGCCGCGCCACCTCGGCGATGGTGCACCGCAGATGCAGCCCGCCCGCCGCCGCGAAACTCCCCAGCGCCCCCAGCCGCGTCGGCGAATCATGGTTGCCGGACGTCGCCACGATGGTTGCTCCGGCGGCGCGGATCGCCTCGAACCCCCTATTGCACACCGCGATCGCGTCAGCACTCGGAATGGACCGGTCGTACACATCCCCCGGCACCACCACCACATCCACCCGCTCCGCCGCCACCAGCTCGGCGATGGCGCGCAGCGAACACTCCTGGTCGCCCAGCAGATCGACGCCGTGGAACGTGCGCCCGATATGCCAGTCGGAGGTGTGCAGGATCCGCATGCCCCGAGACCGTAGGCGATGCCTCCGACAGGTTTCGCACTACCCACACGGTCTGTCGGAAACACGCCGATGTATAGCTGTCCCGCCACCCCGCGACTTCAGCGGACCGCCGAGTGCCGTTGCCAGGAATGCACCCGTGCCTGCCGCCGAGCGCCGAAACATCTTCGGACGTACCCGGTGAGTTACCCCGACCGTCGCGAAAGGCTGTCGTGGACTTGGCATACGCGAGCTCGGCGTGTCGGGCCGGACCGAACACGTGTCGAAACTGCGCGGTTGCTCAATTCACTTTCTTGTCGGTGGAATCTGCCACTATCTGCATTCATGACCGCACCGATGCTGTTTGCGCTGCTGTTGGTGTTCGCCGCCGGGGTCGCCCTGGGCTGGTACGGGCATGCCGCCCGTGCGGGCCAGCGCGCGGCGGTGGCCGAGGCCCGGCTGTCGGCCATGCAGGACAACGAGCGGCTATTGCGGCAGTCACTGGGAGCGGCCAGTGAGGACGCGGCGCGGCGGCAGTCCTATGCGATCGGGCATCTCGTCGAGCCGCTGCGGGAAGCCGTGGGGACGCTGAACCGGCAGATCCAGGAAGTCGAGCACAATCGGATCAACGCGTATTCCGGTCTGCGCGAACAGGTCGCGGGCATGCAGCGCACCTCGCATCAGTTGTCCACGCAGACGGGGCAATTGGTGGCGGCGCTGCGGGCCCCGCAGGTGCGCGGGCGCTGGGGCGAGATCCAGCTGGAGCGGGTGGTGGAACTGGCCGGCATGGCCAGGCACTGCGATTTCGACACCCAGGTCACCCGGCGCGGCGACACCGTGGTGCGCCCGGACATGGTGGTGCGGCTGGCGGGCGGCCGGCAGATCGTGGTGGACGCCAAGGTGCCGTGCACCGCCTACCTGGACGCCGCCGCCACCGAGGACCCGCGCGAACGCGAAGGGCATCTGGCCCGGCACGCCAAGCACCTGCGCAACCACGTGGAGCAATTGGCCGCCAAGGAATACTGGGCCGCCTTCGACCCGTGCCCGGAATTCGTGATCCTGTTCGTGCCCGGCGACCCCTTCCTCGACGCCGCCCTCACCACCGATTCGGGTCTGCTCGAATACGCCTTCGGCCGCAATGTCGTACTGGCCACCCCCACCACCCTCATGGCCCTGCTGCGCACCGTCGCCCTGGGCTGGCGGCAGGAGGCCATCTCCGCGGATCTGGCGGTGGTGCAGCAACTCGGCCGTGAGCTCTACACCCGGCTCGGCACCACCGGCCGGCACCTGGACCGCCTGGGCGCGCAGCTGGGCAAGGCCGTGGACGCCTTCAACCACACCGTCTCCTCGGTGGAATCACGTGTGATGGTCACCGCCCGCAAGCTGCACGATCTGGAGGTGTCCGACGCCCCGGTACCCGAATTGCATCGGGTCGAGTCCTGGCCGCGCGCAGTGGGTTTCGCCGACTCGGAAGGCTGAGCCGGAGCCGCTGTCGATCACCGTGCCGGGTATGCGAGCTATGTGCCCGGCAAGCTCGCCAGATGTCACCGACCTCGTGAGATGACTCGATGCTTTAGTGTGCAGATCGTGGCAGTTACCCCAAGCGAGCGCGCAGAGGTGCCCCCGTCGCACCGTTCGATCGTGCCGTCGGTTCCCGGCGTGCCTTCCGGTGCGGCGGTTCTGATCGCGGTGACCTGCACGTTCATCGGATTCTTCATCGATGCTCGCGGCGGCGGTAACGAGCTCACCGGCACTTTCGCGACGCTCTACGTGGTCGGCTGCGTGCTGGCCGTGCTGGTGGTGCGGTTCAAGGGCGTGTTCACCACCATGGTGCTGCCGCCGCTCCTATTGTTCGTCACGGTGCCGCTGGCCTATCAGCAGATGCTGGGCAGTTCGGGCGGCCTCAAGGACGTGCTGCTGAACCTGGCCATCCCGCTGGTGAGCCGGTTCCCGACGATGGCGCTGGCCACCGTGCTGGTGCTGGTGATCGGCGGCGTCCGTATCTATCTGCATCGCCGCGAGCACGAGAGCGAGGCCGATGCCGGGCTGCCCAGGCCGCGCGCCCGCAGCACCCGCCCGGGTGGTTCCCCGCGGGCCCAGCGCACCCGGCCCGCCGATTCCAAGGACCCCGCCAGACGTCGCTCCCGCGCCGCCGCCGAACCCGATGCCGCCGCGGAATCCGGCAGCACCGCCCGCCCGTCCCGCCGCCCCGCGGGCCGGGTAGCCGCGACCCCGCCGCGCGTGGG
>NZ_BDCD01000042.1 GCF_001613325.1 Nocardia yamanashiensis NBRC 100130
GGGGGCCGGGGCCGGAGCCGCCGGACGCGGACCCGGACGCGGACCGGCACCCGGGGTGGCCGGCTTGGCGGCCGGACGGGGGGTGCTGTCACCGCTGGGCTTGGGGGCCGCCGGCTTGGCGGCACCGGACGGGGCGCTCTTGGGTGCGAGCGACTCCCGCAGACGACGCGCGACGGGTGCTTCCACCGTCGAGCTCGCCGACTTCACGAACTCGCCCTGCTCCTTGAGCCGCGCGAGTAGTTCTTTGCTCGTGACACCGAGTTCTTTTGCCAACTCGTGCACGCGGGCCTTGCCTGCCACTGCTCTCCTCACTCAGAGGTCGAGCGTGGCAGCCCCTGAGGAAGGGTTACCCGCACGACCTCGACTAATTCCGATGGCCGATCATCGCTTGGACTTCACGGTTTGCTCATGAGTGCTCGTGCCTGTTCTCTACGTAATGCTCCAGGGCTGAGATATCCAGATGTCCGGACACTCGTAGTGCTCTGCCGAATGCTCGGCGCCGAACTGCTTGGCTCAGACAAGACGAAGTGGGGTGCAACCAGGCACCCCTTCCGGGAAGTCTGTGCCGCGGATCCGGAACGATCGCAATGCTCTGCCCTTCGGCTTCACCTTGCGCCACGACCCGCATCAGATCGGCGGTCAGCTCGCGTTTCCGACATCCTACGCAGGTCCGGACGGGTGCTGATCTTGTTTGCACCCGCTCGGCGCGCAGAGAATCTGGAGACTCGCGCTGAGCCTGCGTCCACTCTACCGCTCCCACGTCCCGATCTCCGCATCCGTACCCATTGGAAGTTACCAAGCTGTCATCCGAAGGGTCTGTTTCACAAATTTCGGGACCGACCGGGGCGGACCTTTTCAGCAAGATCAGCCCCGGGCCGGTGGATCAGCTCCGATGCGCTTCGGTGCGTACGGAACCGGCCACATCGGGGGCCGCATCACTGCGAATGTCGATCCGCCAGCCCGTGAGCCGGGCCGCCAGCCGGGCGTTCTGCCCTTCCTTGCCGATCGCCAGCGAGAGCTGGAAGTCCGGCACCACGACGCGCGCGGCGCGCGCCTCGGGGTCGACGATCGTGACGGATACAACTTTCGACGGGGACAGCGCATTCCCGACGAAGGCGGCCGGATCCTCGGCGTAATCGATGATGTCGATCTTCTCGCCGGCCAGTTCGCTCATCACATTGCGCACGCGCTGGCCCATCGGGCCGATGCAGGCGCCCTTGGCGTTCACGCCCGGCACCGTGGACCGCACCGCGATCTTGGACCGATGCCCGGCCTCGCGCGCCACCGCCACGATCTCCACCGAACCGTCGGCGATCTCGGGGACTTCGAGGGCGAACAGGCGGCGCACCAGGTTCGGGTGGGTGCGCGACAGGGTGATCTGCGGACCGCGCGGGCCCCGGCTGACGCCGACCACGTAGCACTTGATGCGATCGCCGTGCTCGTAGGTCTCGCCCGGCACCTGCTCGGCGGGCGGGATGACGCCTTCGGCCCCATTGGCTTCCGAGCCGATGCGCACCACGACCGTGCCGCGGGCGTTCATGCGGGCGTCGCGTTGCACGACGCCGCCGACGATATCGCCCTCGTGCGTGGAGAATTCGCCGAAGCTCTTCTCGTTCTCGGCGTCGCGCAGGCGCTGCAGCACCACCTGGCGGGCGGTGGTGGCGGCGATGCGACCGAAACCCTCAGGCGTGTCGTCCCATTCGGAGATGACATTGCCGTCGGCGTCGACCTCGCGGGCCATCACCCGGACCACGCCGGTCTTCTGGTTGATATCGATACGCGCGTTGGGCTGATGCCCCTCGGTGTGCCGGTACGCGGTGAGCAAGGCGGACTCGATCGCGGAGATCACGGTCTCCATCGAGATCCCCTTGTCGGCGACGATCGCGCGCAGGGCTTCGATTTCGATGTTCATTCCACGATCCCTTCGGTCGGTGAATCGGACGCTGCGTCAACTTCTTCTGCTCCGGGAACCTCCTGGGCGCCCGGCTGGGGGCGGCCCGGCGCCACTCCCCCCGCCAGTTCCAGTTCGGCGGCGCCGGGCGGATTGAACTCCACCTGCACCACCGCGGACTGGATGTCGGCCAGCGGCACCGTCACCCGGTGTGGCTTCCGCTTGCCGCCGAGGACCAGCGCCACCTCCGCCTCGGAGAGGACGCCCACGCGGGCCTCGAACGCGGGTTTGCCCTTCTCCTCCGGTGATTCGGCGCCGGGGCGTAGGACGATCTTCACCTTGCGGCCCTGGGCGCGTAGCCAGTGCCGGGGCAGGGTGAGGGGGCGATCGATGCCGGGGGTGGTGACCTCCAGGAGGTAGGGGGTCTCACCGAAATCACCGGCCTCGTCGAGGGCTTCGGAGATATCCGAACTCAGATCCGCGACGGCGTCCAAACTCGCGGAGCCGTCACTGTCCACCGTCACCTTCACCTTGGCATGCTCGGTACCGGCAGCCGAAATCGCGACGCCTTCGAGGTCGAATCCTCGGCGTTCGACGAGCTCAGCAACTAGCTGGCTCACCCTTTCCTCGGTCGGCATCGGCATGTGGGGCGGCTCCTGGTTCAGTTGTGACGGGTTGAGTTGTCGGTATCGATCCTGGTCGGGCACGGTCGGCGGGCCGGGACGCACCCGTTGCCGGGCACGGTCGGCGAAATACCGGTCCGAAGGTCTAGCGTAACGCGCTGAAAGAGTGTAAAGGACCAGCCAACCTGCTCGAGTTCCGCATGGTCGGCTCGGCGGCCCCGGCGGCGTGTCCAGCGGCGACGCGCCCAGGGCGCGGGGCATCGACCGAGATCACAGCCTATCCGACGGCCCTGACGCGGCGAACCGGTCGCGACGGCTGGCACGATGTAGCCGTGTCCAGCGTGCAGAGCGGCCAGCGTGCCGGTGTCGGGGTCCCCGGGGACCGAACAGGGGTGGGCGAGTTCACCGTGGCGGTTGCCGCGCGACGTGCGGACGGGCGCGCGCGTGGCGCCGGTCTGGCGGGCGGGCGTGCGCACGCCGCCGGCGGCTCGGGTCACGCGGTCGATCGCCGGGGCATGTTCCGGCTGGCCGGCGGGGGCGCGCTGGCCGTCGCCGCGGTGGGCACGCTGAGCGCCTGCGCCGAGGACCACACCCCGGACACGCCGGATCCCCTGCTCGCGCAAGAGGAATCGGCTCGCTACGACGCGGCCGCCGCGACGGCCGCCATCGCCACCACCCCCGATCGCGCGGGCGCGCTGCAGACCATCGCCACCCAGCGCACCGCCCACGCCGATGCCCTGCGCACCGAAATCGACCGCGCCATCGGCGTTTACGGTGACGGCACCACCCCCAGCTACCGCGTCGCCCCGGTCACCCCCGTCATCACCGCGCCGCCCTCGGTCGCCGACCTGCGCACCCGCCTCACCACCGCCCAGCGCTCCGCCACCGACCTGGCCGTCCAGCTCTCCGGTTACCGCGCCGGCCTGCTCGGTTCGATCAGTGCCGCCTGCGCCACCCACGCGGGGGTCCTGCTCGCATGACCAATACCGATCAGCAGGCGCTCACCGACGCGTTGAGCGCCGAATACTCCGCGGTCTACGCCTACGGCGTCATCGCCGCCTACGCCAACCACGACCGCGACCGCCTGGTAGCCGAGTACACCGCGGCCCACCGCGCCCGCCGCGACGCCACCATCGACGCCCTGAAGAACCTCGGCGCCCCCGTCCCCGCCCCCGACGCCGCCTACACCACCCCCTTCGTCGTCGACGACCCCATCCCCGCCGCCAAACTCGCGGTCACCGTCGAATCCGACACCGCCGTAGCCTGGCACTCCCTCGCCGAACGCGCCGACTCCCCCGACCTCCGCCGCACCGCCATCGAAGCCCTCACCGAATGCGCTGTGCGCCTGGCCACTTGGCAATCCATCCTCGGCACCAACCCGGCGACCGTCGCATTCCCAGGCAAGGCCTGACCGGTCTGGTTCGATCCATCCGAATCGTTGTGACGAATCCCCCTGCGGTGGCGTTCCATCCGATCCGAGGGGGATTCGATGACAAGCAGCGAACGACGGACCGATTCGGCGTTCGCCGTCGGTAGCATGACCGATATGCCGACCCCGCCCGTCGAGCGACCCGACCTTCCGGAGTACATGACCTGGGAGCAGCTCGAGCGACTTCCTGAGGAGATCGCAGGGGATCCGAGCCTCCGACGTGCTGATCGCGGGAGAGGTCCTGTCGCCCTCGAATACGGAGCGCGACATCGAAGCCAAGAAGGCGCGCTACGCGCGAGCAGGCATCCCGTGGTACTGGGAGGTAGCGCTCGGGCGCAACCCACGTCGCATCGCGAGCGTCCGCGCCTACGCCCTGGAGGTCGGCCACGGTCAGCTTCCGCTGGGTGTCGCGCCGCTGCGACCAGCCAACTACATCATCGCGGGCGAATGGAAACAGCCTGGCACAGAAGCCATCAGCATCGACCACCCGTTCCCCATCCAGATCCCTTGGGCCGAGCTCGAATTCTGAACCGGGCTGCGGGACGGAGCCGGCGGACTGGGATATCGGATTGCTCGGCTGAATTCTTTTCGTAATTCCCGGTATGGTTGGTTCGGCGCAGCGGTGAGCGGATTGTTCTGGTGCGCAGTCAATTCCGGTGTGAATCGAGGAGATGCTGGTGGCTGTCGATGCGGCCCGGGAGGAAAAAGCACTGTCGCAGGCGAAGGATCGCCTGGTGGACGCCTATGCGGAGGCACATACGACGGAGCAGGTGGAGGCTGTTTTCGGGGCGGCTCGGAAGCGGTTCGACGGGCACAGGATTCGGGAATTCATTCCGATTCTGGTGGAGCGGATTGTGCGCCGGGAACTCGAACCGGGCGGTACGGATAATGTTGTGACGCAGGTCGATTCCGTGAATTCGGAAACAATTCCTGCGGGGGACGATTCGAATTCGAATTCTCGTCACCTGGACGCAACCTTCGGCCGGATGGGATTGGCTGCGCGGCAGTATCTTCCGGAGGCGCTGACGCGGCGGAAGTGGGCGCTGCCGGCGCTGGCGGGCGGCGTCGTGGTGCTGGTGGTGGCGGGGCTCGCGATCGCGGGCGGCGGGTCGGATTCGACGCCCGCGCCGGTCGCGGGGTCCACGGCGGTCACCACGGTGCAGGGTGTGGTCGGCTCGGAGAAGCTGGCGTTCTTCAATGATCCGAAGGTGGCGGAGGCGCTGGCCGAGCACGGCCTGAAGGTGGAGGTCGAACCGGCCGGGTCGCGGCAGATCGCCACCACCGTCGATCTCGGCAAATACGACTTCGCGTTCCCGTCGAGTGCTTCGGCCGCGGAACGGATTCAGCGGCAGCGCAATGTGAGCGCCAAGTACACGCCGTTCTCCTCCCCCATGGCCGTCGCCACCTTCAAGCCGATCGTGGAGCTGCTGACCGCGGCCGGTGTGGTCAAGCCCGGAGCCACCCCGACCCTCGATGTGGAGAAGTACCTGGCGCTCGCCGAGCGGGGCGTGCAGTGGGATCAGCTGGAGGGCAACACCAGCTACCCGGTGAAGAAGAACGTGCTGGTGTCCACCACCGATCCCCGCACCTCCAACTCCGCGGCCATGTACCTGGCGGTGGCGGCCTACGTCGCCAATGACAATGCGATGGTGCGCGGCGCCGCGGCGGAAGACCATGCGGTGGCCCGGGTTTCGCGCCTGTTCACCCGCCAGGGTTACACCGAGAACAGCACCGACGGCCCGTTCAAGGAGTACCTGGCCAATGGCATGGGCCCGACGCCGATGGTGTGGATCTACGAGGCCCAGTACGTGGACGCCGCCGCGCACGGTCAGCTGAAGCCGGACATGGTGCTGATGTATCCGTCGCCGACCGTGCTGTCGCAGCACACGGTGGTGCCGTTGAACGGCAATGGCGATCGCCTCGGCAAGCTGCTCGCCACCGACGCCGACCTGCAGCGGCTGGCCGCCGAGCACGGGTTCCGCCCGAACGACGCGAGCCTGTTCACCAAGGTGGCGACCCAGGCTCAGGTGCCCGTGGTGCCGAATCTGATCGACGTGGTGGACGCGCCGAACTACGACACCCTGGAGCACCTGCTGGACGGGGTGGCGAAAGCCTTCAACTGACCGGTAGCGGTTCGGGTTCCGGTGCGGCGGTGACTCGTTCGGGGCGCAAGGCCACGGCGAGCACCGCCGCACCCGTCAGCGCGAAGGCCATGGTCCACAGCGCGCCGACGTGCAGGGCGTGGATGAAGGCGTCGTTCGCGGCGACCGTCAGTTCCGGCCGGTGCAGCGTGGTCGCGGCGTGCCGGGCGAGTTCGGCGGAGGTCGCGGCCGGTTCCCGTGCCGCCGTGGGCAATCCGGGCAATGCGGGTTCGATGGCGCGCCGGTACACGATCGACATGATGGTGCCGCCGATGGCGATGCCCAGCACGCTGCCGGTCTGGCGCACCGTATTGGTGACCGCCGATCCGGCCCCCGCGCGTTCCAGCGGCAGGGTGGCCATGAGCGCGGCCATGAGCGAACCGATCACCATGCCGATGGCCGAACCCTGCACGATGAACACCACTTCCAGCCAGGCGATCGGCGTGTGCAGGCCCATGAGGGCGTAACTGCCCATGGCGAGCGCGGCGACGGTCAGCGCGGTCGAGGTGACCGTGCGCAGCGAGTAGCGCCGCGTCAGCCGTACCCCCAGCGGCCCGCCGATGATGACGCCGAGCGCGCTCGGTGCGGTGGCGAGTCCGGCGTCCAGGGCCGAGAATCCGCGCGCGCCTTGCAGATAGAACGCGCCGTAGAACCCGGCCGCGGTCATGGCGAGGAAGAGCAGTCCGAGCGCCGCGCTGCCGCCGCCGAAGACGCGCTCGGCGAGCAGGCGGGGATCGAAACTCGGCTGGGCGCTGCGGAGTTCGACGAGCACGAACGCGCCCAGCCCGAGCAGCCCGCCCGCGATGGGCAGCCACACGTCCGGGCGGCCCCAGTCGGCGACCTGTCCGGCGCGGATCAACCCGTAGGCCAGTGCGCCCAGTCCGGTGATGGACAGCAGCAGTCCGGCCGGGTCGAGCGGCCGCCGCACCGGGCTGCGGAAGTTGGGCACCAGCGCGGCGATTCCGGCCAGTGCGATCGCGACCACGGGAATGTTCACCAGGAAGATCGAGCCCCACCAGAAGTGGTCGAGCAGTACGCCCGCGAGCAGCGGCCCGGCGGCCAGCCCGACTCCGGCGGAGGTGGAGAACAGTCCGATGGCGGTGGCGCGGGCCGGTCCGGTGAAGGTCCAGGTGATGATGGCCATCGTGGGCGGCATGATGAGCGCGCTGCCCGCCCCCATGACGGCGCGCGCGGCGATGAGCTGCCCGGCGTCGCCGGAGTAGGCGGCCCAGACCGAGGCGGCGGCGAAGACGAGCAGTCCGGTGACCAGCACGGTGCGATGCCCGAATCGGTCGCCGAGCGCGCCTGCGGCGAACATGAGCGCGGCGAAGACGAGGGTGTACGAGCCGGTGGCCCATTGCAGTTGGGCCGGTCCCGCGCCGAGTCCGCGCACCGGATCGGCGAGGGTTTCCAGGGCGGTGCCGAGAATGGTGTTGTCGAGCCAGATGAGCAGGGAGGAAAGCAGGAGGACGGCGAGGATGAGCTGCTGCCGGGATTTGGGCAGCGTCGCGGGCGCGGTCATGAGCACCTTCGATATGATTGGCAAGAACCTGACAATCCACAGCATGGATGATTGTCAGGTACCTGTCAATTCTCTGGAGAGAGGTTGCGCGCGTTGGGGTCCCATCGTGGTGAGATCGGTTCGCTGACCTTCCTGGTCCGCAGCGTGTGGCTGGGCATGCGCACGGCCATCGCGGAGGTGCTCACCGAATTCGGGCTGTCCACCTCGCAGTTCGCGACCCTGATGATGGTCACCAAGCACCCGGGCATGTCGGTGTCCGATATCGCCCGCGAGGTGGGCAGCACCCGGCAGGCCGCCAATGAGATGCTCGGCGGCCTGGAGGCGGAGGGGTTGATCGAGCGGCGGCCCAACCCCGCCGACAAACGCAGTCATCAGATCCATCTCACCGCGGCGGGCCGGGAACGGTTCGCCGCGGCACAGGTGTCGGTGACGCGCCGCGAAGCGGAGCTGGAAGCCGGACTGGCGCCCGAGCAGCAGGCCGCCATCCGGTCCTGGATGACCGGGATCGCGGCGGCCTGCGCGGCGTCAGAAGACCGGCGGTAAACCGAAGGGGCGGAACAGGTCCGGGCCGCCCAGGAACACGGTGACCTTGTCGATGAACGAACCGTCCAGGGTCAGTACGTGAATCGAGTGCGGCCGGTGCACGCCCTCCTCGTCGCGCAGGTAGAACGCCACGGCCGGTTGGGTATTGGCGGCCGTGGGCACGCTGCGCCAGCGGTCCGGATCGACGCAGATCTTGGACGCGAAGAAGGTGATGACGTCGTCGCGGCCCGCGAACCACACCAGGGCGGGCGGCATCTCGAGCACGGCGTCATCGCGCAGCAGGGCGGCCAGTTCGTCCATATCGGCCTTGCCGAACACGTCCATGTACCGGTCGACGACGGTCCGCTCGGCAGGGCTCAGGGTTTCGGTCATGCGATCGAGCATCGGTGCCGCCTTGTCGAGTTGCGCGTGCGCGCGTTGCAGTGCGCTGTTCACCGCGGCGGGTGAGGTTTCCAGCAGGTCGGCGACCTCGGCGGCGGACCAGGCGAGCACATCGCGCAGGATCAGCACGGCGCGCTGCCGGGCGGGGAGCAGTTGCAAGGCGGCGACGAATGCCAGCCGCACTCCGCTGCGCGCCGCCACCACCGCCGCCGGATCCGCCGAATTGCCCAGCAGCGCATCGGGAATGGGTTCCAGCCAGGTGATCTCCGGATGTTTCTGCGGACGTTCGATCATGGTTTCGCTGGGTCCGACCAGCCCGGTCGGCAGCGCCCGCCTCCCCCGCTGCTCGAGCGCCGTCAGGCAGACATTGGTCGCGATGCGGTACAGCCAGGTCCGCAGCGATGCGCGGCTCTCGTCGAACTTGTCCGCCGCTCGCCACGCTCGCAGCAGGGTTTCCTGCACCAGGTCCTCGGCATCGTGAATGGATCCGAGCATGCGATAGCAGTGTGCGAGCAGCTCGGGCCGATGCACCTCGGTGCGAGTAGTGAAATCAGTTCCGGCGCTCATGGACCGCGAATCTACCGAGGATGCGGCGCGGTGGGGGTCGGTGACGCTCATGCGAAAGCTCCCGGGGAAGGTCGGATCGGTCGGCGAACAGGGCGATTCCCGGTCCCCGCTCACGCGGTCACGCTCGGTTCGTTCGCTGGAACGGGGCGCGGCGGAGCTACGCCGGGCGGGCTCGTGGCGGCCGGTGCGCCGGACGGGATCAGAGCGCCGATGATCGAGCCCAGCAGCGCGAGCAAGGCGGCGGCGGTGATCGCGGCGGCGAAGCCGTCGGTGAATCCGGCGGGTGAGGACATGGCGCCGACGGACGCGAAAACCGCTGCGGGGACGGCGATTCCGAATGCGCCGCCGAGCTGTCGGAGCGCACTGTAGGTGCCGGAGGCCGCGCCGACCGCGGGCATGGGGACCGCGCGCAGAACGGCACTCTGGGCGGCCGGAATCGCCATGGAGACGCCGACCCCGGAGAGTACGAACGGGGCGATGAGGGCCGGGTACGGCAGGTCCGGGCGGGCCATGAGCGCGATCCAGGCGTAGCCGAGCGCGTGCATGAGCAGGCCGAGCACGACCAGCGGGCGCTCACCGAAGCGGTTGACCTGCCGGCCCGCGATCGGGGCGACCAGGAACAGGGTCACCGTCCACGGGGCCAGGCAGAGGCCGGTGCCGAGGGGGCCGTAGCCGAGCACCACCTGGAGGTATTGGGCGAAGAAGAAGGCGCCCGCGAAAATCGATGCGGCGAGCAGGAATCCGGCCGCATTGCCCGCCGAGAAGGCGCGGGCGGCGAAGAAGCGCATGGGAATCAGCGGCGCGGGAGTGCGCAGTTCCCAGCGCACGAACCCGAGTAACGCCGCCGCGCCGAGGATGAACGCGGTCAGGACTTCAGCACTCCCCCAACCGGATTCGTTCCCCCGGATCAGGCCCCACACCACACCGAAGGCGGCGATGCTGACCAGCGCGATCCCAGCGTAATCCAATCGCCTTGCCTCCCCGAAGCTTTCGGAGAGCCGAGTCAGCACCAAAGGCACCAGCACCGCCCCGATCGGCACGTTCAGCCAGAAGATCCACTGCCAAGCCAGCCCCTGCGTGATCGCGCCACCGACGAGCGGGCCGCCCAATGTGGCCAATCCGGTGACCGCCGCGAAGATGCCGAGCGCCCGCGTCCGCTGCTCCGGCGGGAACGCCGCCGACAGCACGGCGATGGCCACCGGCATGACGGCGGCCGCGCCGATCCCCTGCACGGCCCGCGCGGTGATCAACCACCCCAGGCTCGGAGCCAGCGCGCAGCCCGCCGAAGCGACCGCGAACACCGTGAGCCCACCGGCGAGTATTCGCCTGCGCCCGTACCGATCCCCCAGTGCCGCCCCGGCCATCAGCAGCACCGCGAAACTCAAGTTGTAGGCATTGACGGTCCACTCCAGTTCCCCGAGCGAAGCGCCCAAATCCAATTGAATGGCATGCGTAGCCGTGGTGACGACCAGTGCGTCGAGCACGATCATCAACCCGGCGAGTGAAGTCAGCGCCAATACCCAGCGCTGCGAAGCGGTCATGGTCATGTCGGAAGTCCTCCTCCGAAGGGTGTCGGAGGTACATACCGGCGACCTCGCCGCGATTCATCGCAGTGGGAGCAGATTTCCGTATTCGCCTGTCATCCCGGAATGACGAGAGGGCCGGGCACCTATAGGTGCCCGGCCCGGATCGCTTTCGAAGGGTCAGCCGCGAATCTTGGCGACCACGTCGGCGACGGCGGTCTCGGCCGGGAGTTCCTCGGCGGTGCCGGCGAACCGGTCGCGGAGTTCGATCTTGCCGTCGGCCCAGCCGCGGCCGACGACCACGACGTAGGGCATGCCGAGGAGTTCGGCGTCCTTGAACTTGACGCCCGGGGAGGCGGTGCGGTCGTCGAGCAGGACCTCGAGGCCCATGGCGTCGAGTTCGGCGGCGACCTGTTCGGCGCCGGCGCGGGCGCCTTCGTCCTTGTTGGCGATGACCACGTGGACGTCGAACGGGGCGACTTCGCGGGGCCAGCGCAGGCCCTTCTCGTCGTGCATCTGCTCGGCGAGGACGGCGACCATGCGGGAGACGCCGACGCCGTAGGAGCCCATGGTGAGGCGGACCGGCTTGCCGTTCTCGCCCAGCACGTCGACCTCGAAGGCGTCGGTGTACTTCTGGCCCAGCTGGAAGATGTGGCCGATCTCGATGCCGCGGGCGGCCTCCAGCACGCCGCGGCCGTCGGGCGAGGGATCGCCGTCGCGGACCTCGGCGGCCTCGATGGTGCCGTCGGGGGTGAAGTCACGGCCGGCGACCAGGCCGACGTAATGCTTGCCGGGCTCGTCCGCGCCGGTGATCCAGGCGGTGCCGGACACCACGCGCGGATCGACCAGGTAGCGAACACCGTTGGCCTGCAGCGCCTTCGGGCCGATGTAGCCCTTGACCAGCCACGGGTTGGCCTTGAAATCGGCTTCGTCGAGCAGTTCGACCTCGGCGGGTTCGACGGAGGCGCCCAGGCGCTTGTCGTCGACCTCGCGGTCGCCGGGGACGCCGATGCCGAGGATCTCGGTCTTGCCGTCGGGGTAGCGCAGCTTGACCATGACGTTCTTGAGGGTGTCGGCGGCGGTGACCGGACGGCCCAGCACCTTGTCGATGCCCGCGCCATTGGCCCAGTCGACCAGGGTGGCGATGGTCGGGGTGTTGGGGGTGTCGTGCGCGACGGCCTCGGCCTGGCCCTCGATGGGGAGTTCCGGCGGCGCGGCGGTGACCACGGCTTCGACGTTGGCGGCGTAACCGGATTCGCGGCAGATGACGTAGGTGTCCTCGCCGACGGGGCTGTCGGCCAGGAACTCCTCGGACGCCGAACCGCCCATGGCGCCGGAGGTGGCGGCCACGATCACGTACTTCACGCCCAGGCGATCGAAGATCTTCTGGTACGCCTCGCGGTGGGCGTTGTAGCTCTTCTTCAGGCCGTCTTCGTCGAGATCGAAGGAGTAGGAGTCCTTCATGATGAATTCGCGCCCGCGCAGGATGCCCGCGCGCGGGCGGCCTTCGTCGCGGTACTTGGTCTGGATCTGGTACAGCGTGACCGGCAGGTCCTTGTAGGAGTTGTACTCGCCCTTCACGGTGAGCGCGAACAGCTCCTCGTGGGTGGGGCCGAGCAGGTAGTCCTGGCCCTTGCGGTCCTTCAGGCGGAACAGGCCGTCGCCGTATTCGGTCCAGCGGTTGGTGGTCTCGTACGGTTCGCGCGGCAGCAGCGCCGGCAGCGAGATCTCCTGCGCGCCGATGGCGTTCATCTCGGCGCGCACGACATCCTCGACCTTGCGCAGGGTGCGCAGGCCGAGCGGCAGCCACGAGTACACGCCCGGGGCGATGCGACGCACGTAACCGGCGCGGACCAACAGCTTGTGGCTGGGCACCTCGGCGTCTGCGGGGTCGTCACGCAGGGTGCGCAGGAACAGGTGCGAGAGACGGGTGATCACGGCTGAACAGCGTAGCCGCTGTTCGCGGCATATCCGAAAGGCATTACTGTTTCGCCTCGTGCTGGTGCTGCTGCCTCCTTCCGAAACCAAGTCCGACGGTGGCTCGGGCGGTCCGCTGGATCTGGATTCGCTGTCGATGCCGCAGCTCACGGCGGTGCGCGAGAGACTCGTCACGCAATTGACGAAACTCGCCGCCGATCCCGACGCCTCGCGCACCGCGCTGGGTCTGGGCAAGGGGGCTGACGCGGAGATCGCGCGCAATGCCGCGCTGCGTTCCTCTCCGACGCGCCCGGCGCTGGATCGCTATACCGGGGTGCTCTACGACGCCCTCGACGCCGCCTCGTTCACGAAGGCGCAGCGCGCCAAGGCCGAAGCGCGGCTGGGCATCGGCTCGGCGCTGTTCGGCGTGGTGCGCGCGGGCGATCCGATCCCGGCGTATCGCCTGTCCGGCGGCTCGAAGCTGCCCGGTCTGCCCACCTTGCAGGCGGTCTGGAAGGAAGTGCTGCCCGAGGCGCTGCGCGCCGAGACCGGCGACGAGCTGACCGTGGACCTGCGCTCGGGCACCTACCAGAACCTGGGCCGCATCCCCGGCGCGGTGACCGCGACCGTGCTCACCGAACGCCCCGACGGTTCGCGAACCGTGGTGAGCCACTTCAACAAACACCACAAGGGCCTGCTGGCCCGCGCCCTGGTGCTGTCCCGCAGCGAACCCGCCGATATCAAGGGCCTGGCCAAGATCGCCGAAAAATCCGGTCTCCGAACCGAGATCGCTTCCCCCACCGAGCTCCTCATCCTCACCTGAGCCTGGTAGAAGTGAAGCGTGGAACCCATGGATCCTGAACTGGTCGAGCTGGCGAGCAAGATCTTCGACCTGGCTCGCAGCGGTGACGCGGTCACCCTGGCCCAATACCTCGACGCCGGCGTACCGGTGAACCTGACCAACGAGAACGGCGACACCCTCCTCATGCTGGCGGCGTACTACGCCCACCCCGCAGCGGTGAACGTGCTCCTCGAACACAAAGCCGACCCCAACTTCGGCAACGACAAGGGCCAAACCCCACTCTCGGGCGCGGTCTTCAAGGGCGAAGACGAAATCGTCAACGCCCTCCTCGCCGCCGGCGCCGACCCGAACGCCGGCGCCCCCTCCGCCCGCGACGCCGCCGAAATGTTCGGCCAAACCAAATACCTGAAGCTCTTCGGCTAGCCACGATCCGGCCGGATCGCCTGTGACACGCGGCTTTTCATCGATCCGCCGCGTGTCACCGACAACGTGAAATCAGGCCCCGGTCACTTGCCGGCCGCGTGGCTCGGCAGGACGCAGACGGCGTCCAGGCCGAGGACGTGGTTGAGGCGGCCGAAGGCCAGCCAGGAGCCGAGGCACATGGAGAGTTCGACGACTTCGGTTTGGGTGTAGTGCTTCAGCATGCGCTCGAAGAAGGTGTCGTCGAGGGAGTGGTGGTCGGTGGCGTAAAGTTCGGCGTATTCGGCGGCCAGGCGGGTGCGGTCGTCGAAGTTTTCGGTTGTGCGCCAGTTGGTTACGTCTTCTTCGAAGGATTCCTCGACTTTTTCGCCGTTGCGGTCGGTGCGCCAGTCGAGGCAGAAGAGGCAGCCGTTGATCTGGGCGATGCGCAGGCGGGCGGCTTCGAATTCGCGCAGGCCGAGGGTGGTGTGCTCGTAGACGGCGAGGGAGAAGCCCGCGGCGGCCACGCCGATGCCGGGGACCATTTCGCCCCAGACGTAACCGATCGGGTCCTTGCCCTCGGGAATGTCGATGATCATGGGTGGCTCCTGTCGAGTGTGCCGAAGGGCAGTGGGACGTCCAGGGCGTCGTAGAGCCCTGGTTCGGCAGTGGTCAGCCAGGGGATGGCCCCGGCCAATCTGCCTACGGCGGTGGCGTTTCCGCCCGCGGAGTGATTGCCGCCCTCCGCGGTGGCCTGGATGGTGACCTCGATGCGCGGGCTGCCCTCGATGATCACGCGGTGCGCGCCCGCGCCGGAATGCGGCAGCGGCCAATCGGTGGCGCAGGAGGCGTGAATGCGGGTGACGTGCTCGATGACGATGCGGGCCCGGCCGTCCACGATGCCCTGCACCTCGAAGCGGATGGCGCCCTGGCCGCCGGCTTCGAACTTGCCCATCAGCTCGGTCTCGACGGTGGTTTCCAGCGGACGGCGTTCCACCACCTCGCGGATCTCCTCCACCTCGACGCCGAGACCGCGCGCGATGAGCCGAATCTGCCCGCCCCACACCATGGTCGGGATACCGGGCGCGAGCATGGGCGGCTCGTAGTCCATCGGCTGGCCCATACCGACCAGCCAGCGCACCGAATCGGGCTGATCGTAGGTGGTGTAGTCGAAGATCTCCTGGCACCGCACCACGTCCACGGTGCTGCCCAGTCCGGTCATCAGCAGCGGCAGCACGTCATTGCCCCAGCCCGGGTCGATGCCGGAGACGAACAGCGAACCACCGCCCTCCGCAATGGCTTTCAGCACCGGCTCGCGCATTTCGGCGGGGGCGTTGCGCTGGTCGTAGAGCGGGTAGAGCGCCGGGGTCACCACCACCGCGCCCGCGCCGACCGCGCGCACGATATCGGCGAGCGCGTCGTCGGGACGGATATCGCCGGAGGCCGCGTACACCACGGCGCGCGGCCCGGCGGCGAGGACGGCGGCGATATCGTCGGTGGCCGCCACGCCCAGCACGGTGTCCAGCCCGGCCAGTTCGCCGGCGTCGCGGCCGACCTTGGCGGGATTGCTGACCAGCACGGCGCTGAGTTCGAGGCCGGGATGTGCCGTGACGGCACGGATGGCGGCCCGGCCGACGTTGCCGGTCCCCCATACCACGGTGGAAATCATGGCGGGAGGGTAGCAAGTGCTTGGTAGGTTCCGGGCGAGATTCGGATACTCGCCCGGACACCATTCCAGCGGCCGCCGGATCAGTGCGAAACGAAGCCGATCAGGGTCCGGTGCAGCACGTCGGTCCAGTCGACGTGATCCACCTCGTGATGGCCCACGCTCAGCACCTGATACCCCTCGCCGCCCCGCTTCTTGTCGATCTCGAGCAGCACTTCCACGCCCTGTGGGTGGGCCACGAAAGTGATCTCGACGGAATCGAATTGCGGATAGTTGCGCGAACGGCCGAACTCGATCTCCTGATAGAACGGCAGCTCGTGCTCGATGCCGCGCAGTTTGCCCCATTCGCAGTCGGCGGCGTGCAGCGGGAAGCCGAGTTGCTCCATGGCCGCCAGGATCACGTGCTGGGCGGGCAGCGCGCCGATGCCGACCGGATCGCTGTCCCCGGCGTCGACCGCGCCGGCGATCTCCACCACCGTGCGGATCGCGACGTGCATCCCCGGCAGCTGGCGGCCATTGAAGAAAGTGATCGGCGCTTCCAGTGGCGTGTACAGGGCGAACGGAATGTCGAAGTGCGCGTGCGCGGGCAGCTGGAAGGGCCCGTGGATATCGGTGAGATAGAAACCGCGGTCGCGCTGGTACTCGTCCTCGGTGTGCTCGAACTCGACCCGGGTGACGAATTCCAAGGCCACGCGGGAGATGTCCTGCGGCACATCGCCGCCCCGCAACCGGATCACACCGTGCACCGTGCCGCCGGGCTGCACGCCCGGCGTGTGGAGTTCGGTGTCGACCTCGGCCCCGCCCACCCCGACGGCTGCCAGCAATTTTCTGAACATCCCCCCAGTCTGGCCGCTGATCGGACGATGTGATTCCGGATTATTCGCCGCTGTGGTCCAATTCATCGGTATGGACGTCGTTGCATCAGAACTGATCCGCGCACTCAAGCACCGCTACCTGCGCACCCTCGACCTGAAGCGGTGGGAGGAGTTCGCGGACACGCTGACCACCGATGTCGTCGCCTCCTACGGCTCGCCCTCCGGTGACCTGCCGCCCGAGTTCCACGGTCGCGAGGCGGTCGCCGAGTACATGCGAAACGCCCTGAGCGGCAATATCATCACCGTGCACGTGGCCACCCACCCCGAGATCCAGGTGGACGGCGACACCGCGACCGGCAGCTGGCTGCTCGAGGACACCGTCATGATCCCCGACTACAACCGGGTCATCCGCGGCGCGGCCTACTACAACGACACCTACCGCCGCGAGAACGGCGTCTGGCGCATCGCCACCACCGGCTACCAGCGCATCTTCGAAGCCGTCATGGGCACCGACGCCCTCCCCGGCTTCACCCTCACCGCCAACCGCTGGGCCGAACCCGCCCCGCACTGACCCGCACCGCCGCGCGGCATTCGTCCCCGCAGCCGCCGGCATTGCGACGGCCGCGGGAACCCGCCGGATGGTCCAGGTGAGTGCCAGTGGGGGGCTACTCCGCCACGCCGATGTCCTCGTTCCACAACTCGGGGCGTTCGGCGATGAACTTCGTCATCATGTCGACGCATTCCTGATCGTCGAGCAGGGTGATCGAAACACCGTGTTCCGCAAGCCATTCGTGGCCGCCGCTGAAGGTGCGCGCCTCTCCCACCACCACCGCGCCGATGCCGAACTGGCGGACCAGGCCGCTGCAGTACCAGCACGGGGACAGGGTGGTGACCATGATGGTGTCGCGATAGTCGCGGCGGCGGCCGGCATTGCGGAAGGCGTCGGTTTCGGCGTGCAGGCTGGGGTCGCCGGCTTGGACGCGGCGATTGTGGCCGCGGCCGAGCAGGTTGCCGGCGCTGTCGAACAGGGCCGCGCCGATGGGGATTCCGCCCTCGGCGAGACCGAGCTGAGCTTCGGCGTAGGCGGTGGTCAACATTTCCTCGGCAGTGATCATGGTGATCATGCTGGCACCGCCTCCCGGGTGATCCGGGCCCGGGCGAGCAGCAGGTAGGCCGCGCCGGAGATCAGGAAGCCGGCGAAGAAGGTGATGTCGCCGAGTTCGGGGACCTGTTTCGCGGCATAGCCGACGAACTTGGCCTGGTTGGAGAACAACAGAACCGACACGATCAGCCCCAGCGCGAAGGCGAGTACGCCGCTCCAGTTGGAATACGTCTTGTCGTAGAGCAGATGGTCCACGCGCTGCCCGCGCCGCAGGTACTCGTCGGCGAAGACCACGCCCAGCCACGGGCCGATCCAGTACGCGACGATGAGCAGGAACGCCTCGTAGCTGGCGGCCGCGTCGGCGAGCGCCCACCAGGCGACCAGGAAACCGATCACGCCGAAGGCGATCGAGACCAGCGCGCGCTGGGTGCGCACCGGCAGCTTGAAGCCCATGGTCACGAAAGCCATTGCGCCGGAATAGACATTGAGCGCATTGGCCGCCACCGCACCGACCGCGATGGCCAGCAGCGTCAGCTTCGCCAGCAGATCGGGAAGGTTGGCGGTGAACACATCGGTCGGACTGCCCTGCACCGTGCTCGCCACGGTCGCCGAGGCCGCGCCGAGCACGGTCAGCCACAGGCAGGACAGGAACAGCCCGGCCGAGGCGTACAGCCCGGTGGCGGTCTTGGATACCGAGGACGGCAGATAGCGGGAGTAGTCCGCCGCGTAGGGATTCCAGCCCGCGGCGTACCCGAAGGCGGTGCCGACGGTGAGCAGGAACCCGCCCATTCCGCCGATGCCGCCGGCCGGTGCGGGTGCGCCCGGATCGGCCTTGCTGAAGATCACCACCGTGACGATGGCGAACACGATCGCCAAGAGCGGGAAGGCGATCCGCTCGAACGCCTGCACCAGATTGTGGCCGAAGAAGGCGAAGGCCGTCTGCGCCACCACGATCACCAGCAGCGCCGGGACCTTGGGCAGCCCGGTCAGCGAGTTCAAGGCGAACGCGCCGCTCACGCTGTTGGTGGCGAACCAGCCGACCCCGCACATGATCGACATGAAGCCGGCGGGCAGTACATTGCCGCGGTAGCCGAAGCCCAAGCGCCCCAGCACCATTTGCGGGACGCCGTGCAGCGGGCCGCGCGCGGACAGCAGATAGTGCGCCGCCGCGCCGACGCCGATGCCGAGTGCGAGACCCAGGCTCGCCTGCCAGAAGTTCATCCCGTAGACGCTGACGGCGAGCACGCCGACGAAGATGGTCGCGAACTCCAGGTTCGGTGACATCCACGTCCAGAACAGGGTGCGTGGCGTGCCGTGCCGGGCGTCCTCGGGGATGTAGTCGTCGCCGCCGGGTTCGACGGCGATCACTCGATCACGGTAGGTGGTCCGGGTCTCGCTGTCCGTCAATGCTTCTCAGCCCTCTCAGCGCTCGTGGGTCTCTTCCAGCACCGTGCGGCCCAGCAGGGCGTAACGGTCCGGATCGGTCTTCTTCAGATAGGTGGCGTAGCCCAGGCCCGCCGCGGCGACGGCGGCCACCAGCCACGGGGTCGCCTTCAGGATCAGCGATCCGGCCTCGGTTCCGGCGGCGGTGTCCATGTTGGTGACCAGCAGCAGCACCACCCCGAGCATGGCGACGCCGCCGATGAGCGGAGCCAGGAAGGTCTTGAACCAGTGCCGGGATTCGGGATGGTTGTGGCGGAAGTAGTTCATGACCGCGAACGAGGTGACGGCCTGCACGACCAGGATGGCCATGGTGCCGAGCACGGCGAGCAGGGTGTAGAGGCCGGTGTACGGATCCTTGCCGGCCAGTGCGAACGCGAGCACCAGCACCGCGGCGACGCCGGTCTGCGCCAAACCCGCGATGTGCGGCGAGCCGTGCTTGGGATGGGTGCGGCCGACGGTGTTCTTGAGGCCGGGGATGACGCCTTCCCGGCCGAGCGCGTACAGGTAGCGCGCGGCGCAGTTGTGGAAGGCCATGCCGCAGGCCAGCGATCCGCTGATCATCAGCCACTGCATGGTGGTGACGGCCCAGTGCCCGACATAGGACTCGGTGGGCGCGAAGAAGACGTCCATCGGATTGGCCGAGCCCGCGTATTCGAGGGCCTTGTCCTTACCGCTGCCGGAAATGGCCATCCAGGAGACGAAGACGTAGAACACGCCCACGCCGAGCACCGCGATCATGGTGGCGCGCGGGATGATCCGCTTCGGGTCCTTGGACTCCTCGCCGTACATGGCGGTCGATTCGAAGCCGACCCAGGACCAGAAGGCGAAGAACAGACCCAGGCCCGCGGACGCCGCACCACTGAAGGCATTGACCGGATTGACCGGTTCCAGGGTGATGCCGTCCGGGCCGCCGCCATGGAAGAGCACCGACACCGCCATGATGGCCAGCACCGTCACCTCGGTCACCAGCAGGCCGATCAGCAGCCGCTCGGCGACCGCGATGCCGAACCAGGTGCCGAGCGCGTTGATCGCGAGCATGAGGATCGCGAACACCCACCAGGGCACGTCGGTGCCGAGCTGATCGAGCACCGTGGTGTGCGCGAAATAGGAGAAGATGCCGATCAGCGACGGCTCGAACACCATGTAGGCGAAGGTCGCCAGCAGTCCGGCCGCCAGGCCCGCGGTGCGCCCGAGCCCGAACGAGATGAAGCCGTAGAAGGCGCCGGTCGCGGTGATGTGCTTGGACATGGTGGTGAAGCCCACCGAGAAGATGGCCAGCACCACCATGGCGATCAGAAAGGCTGCGGGCGTGCCGATTCCACTGCCCGACGACATCATGAACGGCACGTTGCCGGTCATGGCCGTAATGGGCGCTGCCGTCGCGACGGCCATGAACACCACGCCGAGCAAGCCGACGACATTGGGTTTGAGCCGCGAGACATCGCTGCCGGACGGCTCGGATCCCCCCGAAAGTACGGTCGACGTACCCGGTTCCATAAGTCACTCCTCATCTAGGTCGCATGACACTTGGTCGCATGACCTGTGAGGGATTGTGCGGGGCGGTTTGTTGCCTGGATATGAAACGGAGTTACCAGCAGGAACCAGAATTGTGACTCAGGTCACTATTCTTACACTTCTCGGAAAATCCGGTGCCCGGCTTTACAGTTCGTCCGCCCCGCACGGCCGCTCAGCCGAGCTTGCGGCAGTACAGCGCGTCCGGATGGCCGCCGCGGTACCAAACCCGTGAGAAGGCGATGCCCGCGGCGTATTCATCGGCCTCGCACTGGGCCTTGTAGAAGCCCTCGGCGTAGTCGCCGCCCTCGCCGGAGGCCGGACGGTTGTCGCCCTTGTCATCCCAGAGGGTGCGACCGGCTCCGGCCAGCGGCACGCGACCGGTGGCGCAGAGGATCGCGGACATGGCCTCGCCGCGCAGGCTGTAACCGATCATGAACTGGCCTGCGGCGCACTGATATTTGGTGAAGCCGCCCGCCCAGTCGGTGGTGACCTGCTCCTTGTCGACCTTGACCGCGGTGGTTCCGGACTGCCAGAGGTCCGCGATGCCCGCATCGGTGCACAGGCCGCGGAGATCGCGGGAGCTGATGCCGATCAGCCGTTGATCATCGGGGCAGACCACCTTGTTCGCCCCGGCATCCCAATCGCCCGCGCCGCGCAGTGAGGCATTGTGCGTGCCGTGCTTACCGTCCAGCGCCGACCAGGTGCGCACCGGATCCACCTGTCCGGTTCGGCCGTTCGCCGCCAGCAGCCGCTGGAAGTGCGGGCCGCGCCAGTCATCGGCGTCGGCGATGCTGCGGAGGCTGCCGTCCGTGTCGTAGCGCAGCAGCGCCCACTGATTGCCCTGGTCCCCGTGCTGGAATCCGACGCCGGGCCAGTAGGCGAAGTCCAGATCGCGTTCGATCAGATAGTCGATCATGTTCGGGAACCAGGCGCGGTCCTTGTCGCCGGCGTCCTTGCCGATGCCGAACTCGCTCACCCAGACCGGCGCGGTGAAGTGGCGGTCCGGGGTGGTGGCGACGAAACCGGCGAGTTCGTCCATGGCCTTGAACAGGTCCGGGCGTGACAGATCGCGGAAGCGCGGATCGTGGGTTTCGCCGAGCCCGTCCGCGCCGGTGTGGTTCGGGCCGATGTAGCCGTAGAAGTGCGCGGCGTAGACGACCTTGTGCGAACGCACCAGCGTCGGCGTCAGGGTGCGCGCGGGCTTCAGGATCGGGCGGCCGTGCGAGGTCAGGTCGGTCGGGATGCCCTGCCAGTTGATGCCCTCGATCATGATGAGCAGATTCGGGTTGGCGTCCTTCAGGATTCGATCCCCGGCCTGCTGCGCGGCGGCCTCCCAGTCGTGTTCGTCGCCCCGGCCCCAGTTCGGGTCGTTCCAGGTGTCGCGGCGCACCTCGTTGCGCAGGTCCGCGCCGACGACGCCCGGGTCGTCCCGGTAGCGGGCCGCCATGAACGCCCAGTCCGACACCCATTTCGCGGTGTCCTGACCGGAGTTCCAGCGTTCGTTGCCGTCCACCGCGCAGCACCAGCGGGTGGAGGTGGTGTGGTTGTTGAGGATGACGCCGAGACCGGCGTCGGTGAGCGCTTTCACGGCCCGGTCGTAGACCTCCAGGGGTTTCAGGCCGTTCAACGCCGGGTTGGCGGTGAGACCCCGGACCGGGCGGCTGTCGGTGATCATCTCGTTCGAGAAGGGCAGCCGAATACTGTTGAGGCCCAGGGCTTTGAAGTCGGCGACGAGTTTCGTCATCGGCACCCGGTCCAGACCCAGCGGGGCGCGATGACCGGTCTCCTGGGCGAAATTGTTCGCCGGGTCCTCGTCGTCGCCGCTGCCGTTCCAGGTGCCGCTGGAGCCGTGCCAGTTACCGGATTTCAGTTTCACCCGATTGCCGGCGGCATCGACGATGTAGCGGCCGCGGGTGCTCAGCGGTCCGTGGAGGCCGGCCGGATCGGCTCGGGCTTCGGGAGCGAAGTGGACGGCGGGCACGGTGAGCAGACCGGCGGCGAGGGCCGCGGCAATGGCGAGAACCGTTGTGCCACGGGCTAAGTGCCGGAGCCGCCGGGGATGCATGTCCATGCCGCGGGAGTTTAAGGCCGAATCACTATCTGAAACATGTTAATTTCAGATAACCGGTAATTCGCCTCAGGCGCACTACTCGCGACCGGCAGGGGTTTGAATGCCGGTGAGCGTCAGCTCGAGCAGACGCCGCCAGTCACCGGAGCCGGTGCGGATCGCAGCGGAGAGCGCACCGACCAGGAGGTAGATGTCGGCGGGGGTGAGGTCGGGGCGGAGTGCGCCTGCGGCACGGTCGGATTCGATGAGCAGGGCGAGCGCGTCGGCGAGACGGGTCAGGGTGTCGCCGCGAGGTTCGCTGGTGGTGGTGCGCCGGCTGGATTCGATGGCGGCGGACAGGCCCCGATCGGCGGCCAGGAGTTCGCCGACATGCGTGAGATAGGTGCGGATGGCGTAACCCGGTGCGGCGCGCAGGCATTCGGTGCGCGCGAAGGCTTCGATCTCGGCGAAGCGCTGTTCGGCGGCGGCCTCGATGAGATCGGACTGTGCCGGGAAATGCCGGTACACGGTGCCGATGCCGACCCCGGCCGCGCGCGCCACCTCGGGCAGCTGCACCTGACTTCCCCGCTCCGCGAACAGGTTTCGCGCCGCCTCGAGAATCCGATCCCGATTCCGCGAGGCATCGGCCCGCGCCCGCCGGGGCGCCGAATCCGGTCTTGACACTGCGATCGCCTTTCGTCCTACACTCTAAACGGAGTCGGATTCCGGTTCCGTTTCCTTCGAAAGGATATCAGCGATGACCCACGATCGCTTCCTGTTCCTCTCCCCCGGCGAAGTCCGCCCCGGCCGCGTCCCGCTGCCGCCCGCCTTCGCCGTCAAAGCCACCACCGCCGACACCGGCGGCCGCTTCTCCCTGCTGGAAGTGACGCTGGCGCGCGACATTCCGCGGCACACCCACCAGATGGCCGACGAATGCGTGTACGTACTCGACGGCACCTTGGAGGTGGAGTTCGACGATCGGGTCGAGCGAGCCACGGCCGGCATGTTCGTCCTACTGCCGCAGGGCATTCCGCACGCCCTGCGCTGCGCCTCCACCCCGCCGCCCCGGGTCCTGCAGATCTCCTCGCCGGGCGGCTGGGAGTGCTATCTGGAGGACCTTTTCGAGGCGGGCCCGGCGGTGCTGACCGCCGGCGCACTGGACCCGGCCAAGATCAATCCGATTGCCGCGAAATACGGCATTCGCTACCAGGAATAGCGCCCGCGCCGCTCAGGCGGACTTGGGCTGCACCGCGAACAGGCCCTCGCGGATGCGATCGATCAGGCCATTGACCGCCGCGAGCGAGGACCAATGGTCGTGATGCACCACGCCGGGATACTGATCGGAGTGCGCGACGAACGCATCGTCCAGGTCGGACCAGTGCACATGCACGGCGGACAGCCGGACCTCACGCTCGAAGTCATTCATCGCCAGCCTCTTCTCGACGGGTGCGACGGCGGGCCGATCACACGCCGTCGCACGATTACTACATAGAGTAGTTTCCAAAGCCGCCGGGCCGGGAGTGACTTTCGGCGGAAGCCGTGTGAGATCCGTCAAGATCGGGCGGCGCTCACAGGTTGGCGGTGAGGTCGCGGATGAGCAGGGCAGTGTGCAGGGAGGTGCGGGTTTCGCCGTCGTCGAGGTCCACGTCGAGGATGCGTTCGATGCGGGAGAGGCGGTCGTAGAGGGTGGGGCGGCTGATATTGAGGCGTTTGGCCAGTTCGGTTTTGTTGCCGGCCAGGTCGAGGAAGTGGCGGAGGGTGCGGGTGAGGTCTGCGGCCTGGCGGATGTCGTGGCGGAGCAGGGCGCTCAGTTCGGTTTCAGCGAAGCGCTGCACGCCGGGTTCGTCGCGGATGAGGGCGAGCAGGCCGCGCAGGCGGACGTCGCCGCTGCGGTAGTAGGGGCGGGGGTAGGAAGTGCCCAGGGCGAGTGCGACTTCCGCGACGTGGGCGGCTTGGGCGAGTTCGCGGGCGGCGTCCAGGAGGGAATCGGAGTCGGCGCCGACGCCGATGACGGCGTGCTCGACGCCGGCGACGCGGCGGATCTCGCCGAGCATGGCGGTGCAGACGACGGTGAGGGTTTCGTCGACCTCGCCGGTTCGGGAGACGGCCAGGACCAGGTTGACCCGATTGCCGTGATCGGGTGCGGCCAAGGCGGTTACGCGAGCCAGCTGCACGCCGTGCATGGCGGCGTCCAGGATGGCGGCGGTACGGCGCTGATGGGCCACCGGATCGGCTTCGATGGGCGCGCGCACGTCGATGGTGAGCGGAATGTAGCGGGAGCGGCGGGCCAGCCCGAGGGCGGCGGCGAGCGCGACGGCATCGCGTTCGTCGGTGAGCCGCCCGGTGATCATGTCGTCGATGAGGCCGGTCTGGGCCTGCCGGTGCAGGCCGAAGCGGTCGCGTTCGATCATGCGATGCAGGGTCAGAGTCTGCGCGGCGCGTTCCAGGACCATGCGGGCGCGCGCGTTCGGGACGCGGCTGGAGCGCAGGATGAGCCGCCCCCACCGTTGCGTATGCGGCCCCACCGGAACCACATTCGCATCGTGATCGGCGAGCATCCGGGAGGTCGTCTCCCAGTGCTCGAGCAGCGTGGAGGTGGCGGTGTGGCGCGCGGTCGAGGCCAGCACCCGGTGGGTGAGGTCCTCCAGCACCACCGACGCGTCCAGCATGCCCGCCGCGGTCTTGACGATCTCGGCCAGCGAGGCCCGGCGCACGCTCAGCGCCGTGAACGTCTCGTGCACCGTGCGCGCGAATTCGAGCTCGGCGTACTGATCCGCCACGATCACGCGATGCACGGCCTCGGTGACTTCCACGAATCGCACCACCCGCCGCAGCGCGACCACGGGCAGCGCGAGCCGATCGGCCGTCTCGGCCACCACCGGCGGCAATTCCCGCACATAGGTGCCCAATTCGACCACCAGCCCCGAAACCCCGGCGGCGGACAGCGATTCCAGATACTCGACGGTGGCCGCGTCCCCGGCGGCCAGCGCCTGCCCGGTAGTGAGAATCAATTCCCTACCTACCAGCAGTTTCGCGACGTCCGGCAGTTCGCTCACGTGCACCCACCGCACCGGCCGATCCAAGGATCCGCCGCCGACGACTTCCGGCTGCCCGGCGCGCACCACGGGCATCGCCAGAATTTCGGCGACAGACAGGAGCACCGACGAATCGTAATACGAAAACGCGAATCGCGTACAGATCGTCGGGATGCAAACGAGACTGAAAGGTGCAGAGTAGTAGCCGGGCCACCGCAGTCCCGCCGTGCGGGTGCCGCAGCACGCCCTCCTCGGTCCGTCCCCTCGTGCCGGCGACGGGACGGACCACTCGGCGGATCGAGGCGAGTAGCCGCACGTGACAACTGATTTCGCAAGGTCGGGGTGACTCCCCGGGTACGCCCAGAAAGTTTCGGCATCCGGCCACCGGCACGGGTGCCCAACCCGCAACGGCTCGCAGCCGCCCGCTGACTACGCGGAGCGGCGGAACAGAGGAGATATGGCGACCATCGCACACTGGCTCGACGGGAAGTCCTTTGCCGGCTCCAGCGCCGCTACCGCGCCCGTCACCAATCCCGCCACCGGGGTGGTGACCGGTCAGGTCGCGCTGGCGAATGTGGCCGACGTGCGAACCGTCGTCGATGCCGCCGCGGCGGCGTTCCCGGCCTGGCGCGACGCCTCGCTCGCCAAGCGCACGCAGGTGCTGTTCAAGTTCCGGGAGCTGCTCAACGAACGCAAGGAAGAGCTGGCGGCCATCATCACCGCCGAGCACGGCAAGGTGCTCGCGGATGCGCTGGGCGAGGTGACGCGCGGCCTGGAGGTCGTCGAATTCGCCTGTGGCGTCCCGCATCTGCTCAAGGGCGGGTACACCGAGAACGCCTCCACCAAGGTGGACATCTTCTCGGTGCGGCAGCCGCTGGGACCGGTGGCGATCATTTCGCCGTTCAATTTCCCGGCCATGGTGCCCATGTGGTTCTTCCCGCTGGCCATCGCCGCCGGAAACACCGTGGTGCTCAAGCCGAGTGAGAAGGATCCGTCGGCCGCGCTGTGGATCGCGGAACTGTGGGCCGAGGCCGGGCTGCCGGACGGCGTGTTCAACGTGGTGCAGGGCGACAAGGTCGCCGTCGACGAGCTGCTGGAGAATCCGGCCATCAAGTCGGTCTCGTTCGTGGGTTCCACGCCGATCGCCAAGTACGTGTACGAGCGCGGCACCGCGCACGGCAAGCGCGTACAGGCCCTCGGCGGGGCCAAGAACCACATGGTGGTGCTGCCGGACGCGGATCTGGATCTGGCCGCCGACGCGGCGGTGAACGCGGGCTTCGGTTCGGCGGGCGAACGCTGCATGGCGATCAGCGCGCTGGTCGCGGTGGGCGATATCGCCGACGATCTGGTCGCCCGGATCGCGGAGCGCGCCAGGACGATTCGCACCGGCGACGGCACCAAGGGCACCGATATGGGTCCGCTGGTCACCCGGCAGCATCGCGACAAGGTGGCGTCCTACATCGACGCGGGCGAGTCGGCCGGCGCGAAGGTCGTGCTCGACGGCCGCACCGTGGACGCCGACGGCGCGGCGGACGGGTTCTGGCTCGGCCCCACCATTCTCGACAATGTCACCCCCGAGATGACCGTCTACACCGACGAGATCTTCGGCCCGGTGCTGTCGGTGGTGCGCGTGGAGAGCTACGACGACGCCCTCGCGCTGATCAACGCCAATCAGTACGGCAACGGCACCGCCATCTTCACCAACGACGGCGGCGCGGCCCGGCGCTTCCACAACGAGGTCGAGGTCGGCATGGTCGGCATCAATGTCCCGATCCCGGTGCCCATGGCCTACTACAGTTTCGGCGGCTGGAAGAACTCGCTCTTCGGCGACTCGCATGCGCACGGCATCGACGGCGTGCACTTCTTCACCCGCACCAAGGCCGTCACCACCCGCTGGCTCGACCCCAGCCACGGCGGCCTGAATCTCGGCTTCCCGCAGAACAACTGATTGGACCTGCGATGACCCTGCCCAATGGATTGACCCCCGAGGTGGCGCGCGACGAAGCGGCCCGCGCCTACGAACTGGATCGCAAGCACGTCTTCCACTCCTGGTCGGCCCAGGCGACGCTGAAGCCGATGGTGGTGACCGCCGCGCAGGGCTCCTACCTGTGGGACGGGGACGGCAACCGGCTGCTGGACTTCTCCTCGCAGATGGTGAACACCAATATCGGGCACCAGCATCCGAAGGTGGTGGCCGCCATTCAGGCGCAGGCGGCCAAGCTGTGCACCATCGCGCCCCCGCACGCCAATGACGCGCGGTCGGAGGCGGCCCGGTTGATCGCCGAGCGCACGCCCGGCGAGCTGGACAAGATCTTCTTCACCAATGGCGGCGCGGACGCCGTCGAGCACGCCGTGCGGATGGCGCGGCTGCACACCGGGCGGTACAAGGTGCTCTCGCGCTACCGCTCGTATCACGGCGGCACCGAGACCGCGGTCAATCTGACCGGTGATCCGCGGCGCTGGCCGAACGATCACGGCAATGCCGGAATCGTGCACTTCTTCGGGCCGTTCCTGTACCGCTCCCGGTTCTATGCCGAGAACGAGGAGCAGGAATCGCAGCGCGCCCTCGAACATCTCGAGCAGACCATCCAGTTCGAGGGGCCGAGCACCATCGCCGCCATCATTCTGGAATCGGTGCCGGGCACGGCCGGAATCATGGTTCCGCCGCCGGGTTACCTGGCCGGGGTGCGCGAACTGTGCGACAAGTACGGGATCGTGTTCATCGCCGACGAGGTGATGGCCGGGTTCGGGCGGACCGGAAAGTGGTTCGCCATCGACAATTTCGGCGTGGTGCCGGACCTCATCACCTTCGCCAAGGGCGTCAACTCCGGTTACGTCCCGCTGGGCGGTGTGGCTATCGCGCCGCATATCGCCGCCACCTTCGACGATCGCGTCTATCCGGGCGGGCTCACCTACTCCGGGCATCCCCTGGCCACGGCCGCGGCGGTGGCGACCATCACTGCGATGGCCGAGGAGGGCATCGTCGAGAACGCGGCCGCGATCGGCGCCGAGGTGATCGGTCCCGGCCTGCGTGAACTGGCCGAACAGCATCCGAGCATCGGCGAGGTGCGCGGGCTCGGGGTGTTCTGGGCGGTCGAACTGGTGAAGGATCGCGGCACCCGCGAACCGCTCGCCCCGTACGGCGGCACCAGCCCGGCCATGGCCGAGACGGTCGCGGCCGCCAAGGCTGCCGGGTTGTTGCTGTTCGTCAATTTCAATCGCCTGCACGTGGTGCCGCCGTGCACCGTCTCCGAGGCCGAGGCCAAGGAAGGCCTGGCCATCCTGGATCAGGCGCTGACCGTGGCCGATAGCCATCTGGCCTGAATGAGATCCGCATCCTTCCCGCTCACCGGACACTCCTCGGGATGCGCGGTAGCGGAAAGGATGCGAACGTCTCATGCACAGCCGGTGAACACGACACAACACGAGGAGCGCAGTGAGTCCCCAAGATCTGCAATTCATCGGGGGTGAGCGCCGCGCCGGGTCGGGTGACCCGCTGGAGATCACCGCCCCCGCGACCGGCGCGGTCATCGCCGCCGGCGCGGGTGCGAACGCCGGCGATGTGGCGGCCGCCGTGGCCGTCGCGCGCGCGGCCTTCCCGGGATGGGCGGGCGCGACGCCCGGCGCCCGATCCGACATCATGCACCGCTGGGCGCAGCTGCTGCGCGAGCGCGCCGAGGAGTTCGCGGCGGTCGAAAGCCTGAACGCGGGCAAGCCGATTCGGCTGGCCAGTGAATTCGACGTGCCGGGCACCATCGACAACACGGCGTTCTTCGCCGGGGCGGCCCGGAATCTGGAGGGCAAGGCGGCGGCGGAGTACTCCGGCGACCACACCTCCTCGATCCGCCGGGAGCCGCTCGGCGTGATCGGGTCCATCTCGCCGTGGAACTATCCCCTCCAGATGGCGGCCTGGAAGATCCTGCCCGCCATCGCCGCCGGAAACACGGTGGTGCTCAAGCCTTCCGAGCTCACGCCGCTCAGTTCACTGCTGTTCGCCGAGACCGCCACCGCGGCCGGCGTCCCGGCGGGCGTGATCAATGTGCTCACCGGGCTCGGCGCGACCGCGGGCCAGGCGCTGGTGGAGCACCCGGACGTGGCCATGGTGTCGTTCACCGGTTCCACGCTCGTGGGCCGCCGGGTCGCCGCCACCGCGGCGGGTTCGGTGAAGCGGGTGCATCTCGAATTGGGCGGCAAGGCCCCGTTCGTGGTCTTCGACGACGCCGACCTCGAAGCCGCCGCGCGCGGTGCGGTGGCCGGTGCGCTGATCAATAGCGGCCAGGACTGCACCGCCGCCACCCGCGCCTACGTGCAGCGTCCGCTCTTCGACGAATTCGTGGGCCGGGTAGCGGATCTCATGGACCAGGTCACGCTGGGACCGGTGGAGGATCCGGACACCGATCTGGGCCCGCTCATCTCGCTACCGCATCGCGACAAGGTGCGCGGCATGGTGGACCGGGCCCGCGACGCCGGGGCGAAAGTCGTACGCGGCGGGCGGATTCCGGAGCACACCGATCCGGGCGGCGCGTACTACGAGCCGACGCTCATCACCGGCGCCGCCCAGGATTCGGAGATCGTGCAGCAGGAGGTCTTCGGCCCGGTACTGGTCGTGCTGCCCTTCGACACCGATAACGAGGCCATCGCCCTGGCCAATGACACCGCCTACGGACTGGCCGCCTCGGCCTGGTCCCGTGATGTGTACCGGACCGGCCGCGCGTCCCGCGAAATCCAGGCCGGTTGCGTGTGGATCAACGATCACATTCCGATCATCAGCGAAATGCCGCACGGCGGCTACAAAGCCTCGGGATTCGGAAAGGACATGTCCACCTACGCATTCGACGAGTACACCAATATCAAGCACGTGATGTTCGATATCACCGCCGCCGCGCACAAACCGTGGCACGACGTGATCTTCCGAGCTCAGTAGCGTTCCGCACCCGCGAGGGCGGATGCCATCCGGCATCCGCCCTCATTGGCATGCCCGCAGCAATTCACAAGTGAAACAACTAAATCCGTCGCATAACACGAATTTTTCAATGGAATCCCTTGCCGGAAAAGAACTTTGTGGGAATATCTTCTTGACGCCGCGGCACCGCCCGCCGCGCTCCCCGTCTCAGTCTGGTGAAGGTGCGAACCCCCATGAACATGCCACCCCCCGAAATGCGCGGCCTGCGCTCCAGCCGTCGCGGCTTCCTCAAGGCCGGCGCAATGCTCGCGGTAGGCGGTGCCCTCGCCGCTTGCGGCACCAAGGGCTCCACCAAGACCGGCGACCTGGCCTGCAGCGTCCCCGCCGACACCTCGGCGACCGACAAGACGCTGAACTTCTCCAACTGGCCCGGCTATATGGACGAAGCCGCCGGGAATGCCGAAGTGCATCCCACCATGGCCGAATTCACCGCCAAGACCGGCATCAAGGTCGACTATGTCGCGGATATCAATGACAACAACGAATTCTGGGGCAAGGTCGGCGCGCAGCTGAGCTCCTGCAAGAGCATCGACCGCGATATCACGGTGTTCTCCGATTCCACCGCGGTGCGCATCGTGCGGCAGGGCTACTTCCAGAAGCTGGACGTGTCCAAGATGCCGAACTTCGTCAAGAATCTGCATCCCATGCTGCGCGGGCACGATATCGATCCGGCCAACGACCGCATGGTGCCGTGGCAGTCCGGGCTGGTCGGCATCGGCGTGAACACCGAGGTGACCGGCGAGGTCCGCAGCGTCGAGGAATTGCTCACCCGGGCCGATCTCAAGGGCAAGGTCACCGCCCTGACCGAGATGCCCGACACCATGGGCCTGATGCTGCACGCCATCGGCAAGAGCGCCGCCAAGTTCAGCGACGACGATTACGCCAATGCCCTGGACCGGTTGCAGAAGGCGGTGTCCTCCGGGCACGTTCGCAAATTCACCGGCAACGAATACGTCCAGGATCTGGCCAAGGGCGATATCGCCGCCTGTATGGCGTGGTCCGGTGACGTCATCCAGTTGCAGAACGAGAATCCGAAGATCAAGTTCATCAGCCCGGCCGAAGGCCCGATGCTGTTCTCCGACAATGCCCTGCTGCCGGTGACCTCCTCGAAGGCCACCAATGCCATGGCACTGCTGGACTATTACTACGATCCCGCCGTCGCCGCGAAACTGGCCGCCTTCGTGAACTATGTGTGCCCGGTCGCCGGCGCGCAGGAGGAAATGGCCAAGTTCAATCCCGAACTCGCCCAGAACCCGCTCATCTTCCCGAGCCTCGAGATGCAGAAGAAGCTCGAGATCTTCATGTCGCTCACCGAGGCCCAGGAGAAGGATTACCAGAGCAAGTTCCAGGCCCTGACGGGAGCGTGATATGACCACGCAGGACCTGCGCCTGGAGGGTGTGACCAAGAGTTTCGGTGCGTTCACCGCGGTCGACAACCTCGAATTGACCATTCCCGACGGCTCGTTCTTCGCCGTGCTCGGCGCGTCGGGCTGTGGGAAGACCACCACGCTGCGCATGATCGCCGGGCTGGACGAACCCAGTTCGGGCCGGATCATGCTGGGCGACAAGGACATCACGCATCTGCGGCCGTATCGGCGGCCGATCAATACGGTGTTCCAGAGTTACGCGCTGTTCCCGCATCTGACCGTCGAGGACAATGTCGGATACGGGTTGCGGCGCAAGGGCATCGGCAAGACGCAGGCGCGGCAGCAGGCCGCGCAGATGCTGAAACTGGTGCAGCTGGAGGGTTTCGCGAGCCGCAAGCCCGCCCAGCTCTCCGGCGGGCAGCAGCAGCGTGTCGCCCTGGCTCGCGCGCTGGTCAACCATCCCGAGGTGCTGTTGCTCGACGAGCCTTTGGGCGCATTGGATCTCAAGCTGCGGCGGCAGATGCAGCTGGAGCTCAAGCGGTTGCAGACCGAGGTCGGGATCACCTTCGTGCACATCACGCACGATCAGGAAGAAGCCATGAGCATGGCCGATACCGTGGCGGTGATGAACGGGGGCAAGCTGGAGCAATTCGGTGCGCCGCAGGACATCTACGATTTCCCGGCCAGCGCGTTCGTGGCGAATTTCCTCGGGCAGTCGAATCTGATCGAGGCCACGGTCACCGGCAGCGGGGATCAGGTGAGCCTCGAGGCGCAGGGGCATCGGCTGGCCTTGCCCGCGGCGCGCTGCCGGGTCGCCGGCGGCGCGGCGCTGCTCGGCATCCGGCCCGAAAAACTCGGCATCGCAACCGATCCCGAGCAGGTGCCGGACGGGCGGGCGAGCGTGTCCGGCGTGGTCACCGACGCCATCTTCCTGGGCGTGTCCACCCAGTACCTGGTGCAGGCCGGCTGGGGACAGGAGCTGACCGCGCACGTGCCCAATGCGGGTCACGGCGAAATCATCAGCCCCGGAACGCAAGTGGCGCTGCACTGGAACCCGGATCACGCCTTCCTGCTCGGGAGGTCGTGATGCCCGCGCTGCTACCGGCCGCCGCCACCGGCGCGCCGGTCACCGAACCCGGCCGCAAACGCGGTCTCGCACCGTATCTGCTGCTCGCGCCGGGCATGCTGTTCCTGCTGGTGTTCTTCGCGGTGCCGACGGTGCAATTGCTGGCGGCGAGCATGTACGACCGGTCCGGATCGATCGAAACCGGGTACGCGCAGACGTTTTCGCTGGACAACTTCAGCTACGCCTGGGAGACCTATCATCCGCAGATTCTGCGGTCGCTGGGGTATTCGCTGATCTGCACCGTGCTGTGCGTGGTGATCGGGTATCCGCTCGCCTATGCGATCGCTTTGAAGGGCGGGCGGTGGAAGAACCTCATGCTGGTGGCGGTGATCGCGCCGTTCTTCACCAGTTTCCTGGTGCGCACCTTCGCGTGGAAGGCGATTCTGGCCGATACCGGTGAGCTGGTGGGGTTCTTGCGCGCCATTCATCTGCTCGGGCCGGACGGGCGGTTGCTGGCAACGCCTTTCGCGGTGATCGCGGGGCTGGTCTACAACTTCCTGCCGTTCATGGTGCTGCCGTTGTTCACCAGTCTCGACAAACTGGATCCGAAACTGCTGGAGGCGTCGGCCGATCTCGCGCACGGGCCGGTGCGGACGTTCTGGCGGGTCACGCTGCCGCTCACCATGCCCGGGATCGTGGCGGGCACGCTGCTCACCTTCGTGCCGGCGACCGGTGATTACGTCAATGCCCAGCTACTGGGAAACACCAATACGACCATGATCGGCAATGTGATTCAATCGCGGTTGCTGGTCGTGAAGGACATCCCGACCGGTTCCGCATTGTCCGTGGTGCTGATGGTGGCCATCCTGGTGCTCGTCATCCTGTACCTGCGTAAGACCGATACCGACGAGGTGGTGTGAAGTGGACCAACTCTCGGAACTCTCAGGGGCTTCGCCCCTGAAACCCCAGAAGCCGCAAAGATTCCGGTGGCTGCGCACCAACTGGGTGCTGTTGCTCGGCTATCTGGTGCTGGCCTACATGCTCGCGCCCATCGCCGTCATCCTGCTGCTGTCGTTCAATCAGCCCGGCAGCCGCAACACCACCTACATCCTGGATTTCGACGACTTCCATTTCACCTGGCACAACTGGACCGATATGTTCGGCCCGGCGGGGCTGCGCGACGCGCTCGGCATGAGCCTGCTCATCGGCGCGCTGTCCGCGCTGGTGGCCACCGTGCTGGGCACCGGAATCGCCTTCGCGCTGGCGCGGTATCGGTTCCGCGGGCGCTCCACGGTGCAGGCGCTGATCTTCCTGCCGATGGCCACGCCCGAGATCGTGATGGGCTCGTCCCTGCTGACACTGTTCATCGGGTTCGGGATCCCGCTGGGTTTCTGGGCTATCCTCATCGCACACGTGATGTTCTGCCTGTCGTTCGTGGTCGTGACCGTCAAGGCCCGGCTGGCAGGACTCGACCCCCGGCTGCAGGAGGCCGCGATGGACCTCTACGCGACGCCCTTCCAGGCGTTCCGGTCCGTCGTGCTCCCCCTGGTCTGGCCCGGCATCATGGCGGCGGCGCTGCTCGCGTTCTCGCTGTCCTTCGACGATTTCGTCGTCACCAATTTCACCGCCGGACAGGCGCAGACCTTCCCCATGTACGTCTGGGGCATCAATCTGCGCGGTATCCCGCCGCAGGTGAACGCGGTCGCCTCCGCGACCTTCCTGATCTCGCTGGTCTTCGTCATCGCCGGGCAGCTGCGCATGCGCCGCCGCTCCGACGACCGCGCCGCCACCAGCTGATTCCCCCGGCAGCCGCCGGTCGTCGCCCCATGCGCGGATCGACCGGCGGTTTTTCGCCATACCCACTCGGGGCTTTCGCGTATCCGCGCACCGGCCGCCCGGCCGGGAACATCACAGACCAACACGTCAGTAGTTGGGCCGGATCGGCTGGACCGTCCGGCAAGAGAGAAGGAGGAGATCGGCCATGCAGGCTAAAGGAAGCAAACTGTGGGCGTCGGCCCTGAACGATGCAGCGCCGACGCCGTTTTGGACCGACCGGCCCGAGCGGCCGACCCCCACGGACCCCTTGACCACCGCGACCCAGGCCGATCTGGCCGTCATCGGCGGCGGTTACAGCGGACTGTGGACGGCGCTCTTGGCCAAGGAACGCGATCCCGGCACCGATGTGGTGCTGGTCGAGTCCGCCCTGTGCGGGCACGCGGCCTCGGGCCGCAACGGCGGATTCTGCGCCGCCAGCCTCACCCACGGGCTGGCCAATGGCATGGAACGGTTTCCGGACGAGATCGCCCAGCTGGAACGCATGGGCCGGGACAACCTCGACGATATCGAGGACGCGATCCGCCGCTACGGCATCGACTGCGATTTCGAGCGCACCGGGGAAATGGAAGTCGCCACCGCGCCGCACGAACTCGAATGGCTGCAGGAAAGCCACGAGGGGGCGGTCGAACTCGGTTATCGCAGTGAGCTGTTCGATGCCGGGCAGGTGCAGAACATGGTGCACTCGCCCACCTATCTCGGCGGCTGGTGGGATCGCGACGGCGTCGCCATGCTCGATCCGGCGCGGCTGGCGTGGGGATTGCGGCGGGCCTGCCTGGAGGCCGGCGTGCGCATCTATGAAGGCACTCCGGTGCAGCGCATCTCGAAGTCGCACGGCGGCGCGCTGACCCTACACACCCCGCACGGTGAAGTCCGCGCCCCCCGGGTCGCCTTGTGCACCAGCGCTTTCCAAGGCCCTCTCGCCAAGGTGTCGCGGCACGTGGTCCCCGTCTACGACTATGCCCTGATGACCGAGCCGCTCACCCCCGAGCAGCTCGATTCCATCGGCTGGGGCCGCCATCGCATGGGCCTGGGCGACGCCTCCTACCGGTTCCACTACTACCGGTTGACCGGCGACAACCGCATCCTCTTCGGCGGTTACGACGCCATCTACCATTTCGGCGGACGCGTCTCCCCGAGTCTGGAGTACAACGAAGCCACCTTCGAAACCCTCTCCCAGCACTTCTTCCAGACCTTCCCGCAATTGGACGGCCTGCGCTTCACCCACCGCTGGGGCGGCATCATCGACACCTGCGGCCGCTTCTGCGCCTTCTTCGGCTCGGCCTACAAAGGCCGCCTGGTCTACGCCGCCGGCTACACCGGCTTAGGCGTAGGCGCAACACGTTTCGGCGCCGAAGTAATGCTCGACCAGCTCTACGGCCTCGACACCGAACGCACCCGCCTCCGCATGGTCCGCTCCCGCCCCCTCCCCCTGCCCCCGGAGCCCCTCCGCTCCGCAGGCATCAACCTGACGCGCTGGTCCCTGGCCCGCGCCGACAGTCACCAGGGCCGGCGCAACCTCTGGCTGAAGGCAATGGACGCCACCGGCCTCGGCTTCGACAGCTGACCGGCGCGCCCGCGCGCATCGAAATGCGCGCGGGCGCTTCAGCCTTCGGATCGCGCGGCGTCGTAACGGCGCCGCGCACCCGCGATGTATTCCCGATGCCCCTCGGCCCAATCGATAAGTGCGTTCACCTGACCGGACAGGGTCGCGCCGACCGGGGTCAGGCGATAGTCGACGCGGGGCGGGGACGTCGGGGTGACAGTACGTTCGATGAGGCCGTCGCGTTCCAGGCTGCGCAGGGTGAGGGTGAGCATGCGCTGGGAGATGCCGTCGATGGCGCGCTGGAGTTCCGAATAGCGCTGGGAGCCATCGGTCAGCAGGGACATGACCAGGACGCTCCATTTGTCGCCGACCCGGTCGAGGACGTCGCGCAATTGGCACACGGTGTGATCCGCGCCGACCTGGGGACGCACATCGGTGTTCGGTAGGCGGGGCAAAGTGCCTTCTTCCGTCATGGGTCCATGGTGATCGACACTCGGTACACGCACAAGAAGTACCTAACGAACAGAAAGTGCGGTGTAGCAATGGAAGTCGAGACGCTCACCTTCCCGGCTCGGACGGGGATGCGGCCGTTGACCACCGGGCGGGCGATTCCGCACGACCAGCTCGATCAGTTCTCGCCGCCGGAGATCCGGGGTGCGCTGGTGAAATTCGCGCAGGGACTGCCGGGGGTGTTCACCGGGCCCAGTCAGGTGTCGGAGCCGGCTTCGCTGGCCTTGCGATTGCGGGAGCCGCGGGGGCCGTGGGCGGCGTTCCTGCATCCGAGTCCGGATGAGTTCGGGCATATTCATCGTGGTGGGTTCATGCATTTGACCGTGCCCGACGCTTATGTCGCGCCATTGCTCGAATCGGGCTGGGCCGAACCGCATCCGATCAGCAGGCGACCGGAGTGGCCGGACGGCATCGTCATGTTCTACGCGCCGCGCGATGCTGCCGAACTGCGGATCGCCGAGACGGTGCTGCGGGCCTCCTGGGCGCGGGCCGCCGGGCTGTGAGGTCGGCGGCCATCACAATCCATCGAATTGTCAGGCGGGGCTGCGCAATACCAGGACGGTGATCTCACTCGGGGCGAAGAGGCGTAGTTGGGGGCCCCAGAAGCCGGTGCCGCGGCTGGTGTAGAGCTGGGTGTGGTCGCCGTGGCGGCTCAGGCCGGCTACTACCGGTTGATCCAGGCGGACGAGGTAGTGGAAGGGCCAGATCTGGCCGCCGTGGGTGTGGCCCGAGATCTGGAGGGCTACACCGGCTTTCACCGCATCCGGAATCTGCTTGGGTTGATGGGCGAGCAGGATCACCGGGAGGGACGGGTCCGCGCCGGACAGGGCGGCCGGGAGGTCGGGGCCGTGGCCGGGGAGGGCGCGGCCGGTGGGGTCGTCGACGCCGGCCATGATCAGGCTGTCGCCGTTGCGGGAGATCACCTGGTGCTCATTGTGCAGGGGCTTCCAGCCGAGGCCGGACATGTGCTCGATCCAGCCGGGGGCATCGCCGAAGTACTCGTGGTTGCCGGTGATGTAGAAGCGGCCGTATTCGGCGTTCACCTTGCCCAGCGGATCGACCTGGGCGCGGCGGGCGGCCACCGAACCGTCCGCGAGATCGCCTGCGTGGCAAGCGATATCGGGGTTCAGATCGTTCACGATATCGACCACGCGCTCCGACCAGCGCAGGCGGTCCAGCGCCGCGTAATGGGTATCGGTGACGACCACCATGCGCAGTCCGTCCAGACCCTGACCCAGTCCGGGAATGGTGACCTCGACGGTCTTCACCCGGGGAATACGCCGGGCTTCGTAGATCGCCCAGGCCACCAGGACCGTCGAGATACCGAGTACGCCGAGCGCGGCGATCCGCGCCGCGTCGGGACCGGGCACACCCGCCAGCCGCAGCACGCCCCGCGCCACCGCGCCGAGCACCGACCAGCTGAACAGCACCCACATCACGCCGAGCAAGGTGTCGCCGAAGATCGACGCCGCATCGGACTGGCGCGGCCCGTGCCCGAGCAGCATGCCCGCGGGCAGCGCCAGGTAGCCGGCCACGAACAAGGCGGTTCCCGCCCAGAACGCCGCCCCGTGCAGGGGTCCCGCGACGAGTACGAACCAGGGGGCCAGGAACAGCAGGGCCGGAATCGCGAGAACGAATACCGCCCGTGGAACATGCTTCACCAGATCATCCTAGGGATTCCCGGCGCGCCCGGCCGCCCGTCTCGCTGTGGGCGAACCGGCGAACCCCCGATCCGGATGCGAGGATGGCCAGCGTGACCGACGTGACTTCCGGCCGGGGCGGCCCGCTGCTCGACGACATCTCCAAGCGCATCATCGCGCAGTTGCAGGAAGACGGACGCCGCGCCTACGCCACCATCGGCAAGGCGGTGGGCCTGTCGGAAGCCGCGGTCCGGCAACGCGTCCAGAAACTCTCCGACGCCGGCGTGATCCAGATCGTCGCCGTCACCGACCCTCTCCAGGTCGGGCTCTTCCGTCAGGCCATGATCGCCATCACCGTCGACGGTCCCGTGCAACCGGTCGCGGACGCGCTGGCCGCCATCGACGAGATCAACTACGTGGTGGTGGCGGCCGGCCGCTACGACATACTCTGCGAAGCCGTCTGCCCCGACGACGAAGCCCTGCTGGACCTGGTCTCCACCCGCATCCGCGCCCTGGCGGGCGTCCGGCACGCCGAGATCATGGTCTACCTGAAACTCCGCAAGCAGACCTACAAGTGGGGCACCCGCTGAGTTTCAGCGCCCGGCGGTGAGCACGGCGGCCTGATCGCCGGCTTGCCCCCACTGCGCGGGCGGCGGCCCGAAGCTGTTGCGGGCGTTGGTGACAACGGTCTTGGCCATGGCCCGGTTGCCGACGCCGCCGATCACCGCGCCGATACCGGCGGGCAGGGTCTTGCCGAAGAGCAGCACGGCGCGTTTGGCCAGGAACGACACGATGAACTTGCGGGCCAGCGCATTGTCGATATTGCGGATCACCGGGAGGTGGTCGGCGACGACGCTCGCCCAGTCGCGCGCGGATTGGCTGGCGTTCTTGCCGAGCATTTCGGCGCCAGCCTCACCGAGAACGACCGTCACCACCATGGCCCGGCGTTGTTTGGGCGGCAGGTTCTCGATGCCGTGCACGGTGCCCGCCGATACCGCGTACATCGCGGAGGCCTCGAGGAAGAAGACCGATTCGAAGCCGCTGACCACCAGGCCGATCAGGGTTCCCACACCGGGGACGGCAGCGCTCAGTCCGGCCAGCGCGCCGCTGATAGTCACGACTGTCAGATAGCGAGTTTCCAATCCCCCGGCGATATCGGCGGGACTGCGGTCGGGATGCAACCGGCGCAGGCGGCCGACGTACCGGGTGGCGAGCGGCACCTGCACGCTCGTTCCGCCCCGCAGTACGACCTCGACGGATTTCTGCAGCATCTTCTCGAACATCACCAGCCCCTTCGCTCGACCCGTCCGACCTTAGGCGTGCACATCGGTACTGGTACCCACTCGACACCTGGGTTAGCCAGTTCGTTACTGACATCACCCAGGCGCCGGGTGCGATCAGGCTTCGCGATCGAGGGTGAGCGTGACCAGCGGCAGCGGGCGGTCGACCTTGGACTGGTAATCGGCGAGCAGGGGATTGTCGGCCAGGACCCAGGCGGCGAACTCGTCGTAGGCGGCGCCTTCGAGGACCTTGCCGGTGGCCTGGTAGGTCTTGTCGCGCAGTTCGATGGTGACCTGCGGGTGAGCTTTGATGTTGTAGACCCAGGCCGGGTACTTGTCCTCGATGAAGGAGCTCACGTAGAGGGTGTCGCCCCGGTAGAGCGGACCGAGCGGGGTCGTGTGCTGTTTGCCGCTCTTGGCGCCGGTCGTGGTCAGCAGGATGAGATCGCCGCCGGCGTACGCGCCGCCGACCTGCCCCGCGTTCTCGCGGAACTCCTTGATCACGCCGTCGTTCCAGCCGTTGATGCTGCCCGCTTCGTCCCACGCCTGGTTCCAGGGCGCTTCCGGGTCGTCGTAGCTGGTGATATCGGTCCGATTCGACTGTGCCGCGGTGAATTCCGTTTCGCTCATGAGATGAGTATTTCCGGGGACTAGGTCAGATCATGTCCTAGTTCGGCGAGTTCTTGGGCGAGATTTTCGCGGGCCGCGGATTCGTAGCGGGCGCGGGCGGTGGGTGTACGGAAGAGGAATTCCTGCCCGGCCAGTCCCTCCAGCACCGCGGCGCGGCCGGGCCGGAAGAATTCGTCCGGGACATGGGCGTATTCGGCGCGGACGGCCGCGGCGTAGGCGGCGTAGGTGGGTTCGTCGGCGGCGAGGATGGCCAGATCGGCATCGCAGAGCACCGCGCCGTTGGCATCGGCGGGGTCGGGATGATGGCCCGCCGTGAGCCGCACCAGACGGCCCACCTCGGCCACCGTCGCCGGATCCACGCCCAGGCCGGGCAGCACCGCTTCGGCCAATCGCGCACTGCGCTCTTCGTTTTCGCCGCGATCCACCGCGTAGACGGCGTCGTGGAAGAACGCCGCATAGCGCACCGCGTCGGGGTCCTCGGCATCGGCGGCCAGATCGTCGATGACGGTGAGCATGTAGGCCAGGTGGTCGACCGTGTGATAGCGGCGGTGCGGTTCCTGATAGCGGTGGATCAGGTCCTCCCCGATTTCGCGGGCGGCGGGACCGGCCAGTTCGATCCAGCGCTCCAGCAGTTCCGCGGCGGTGTTTCTCCCCATCCAGGCAGTGTGCCGAATCCCGGTCGCGGACAACAGGCTTTCGGGGGCGTGTGATTCGACACCGGCGCTACGGTGAGGCATGTTTATGCAGCCACGCCGATGGACGCCCCCGCGCGCCACGTCACGCACCCGGGAAAAGCGCAGTGTGCCGGCCATGCCGGAATTGCGGCGGATCGAACTGCCCGGACGTGGGCCGGAGGATGTGGTGATCGCGGCGGACGGGCGGGTGCTGACCGGTATCGACGACGGCGGGATACTGGCGGTGGATCCGGCGCTGGGCACCATCGAGCAGCTCGCGCGGACGCCCGGACGGCCGCTCGGGCTGCACGCGAATCCGGATGGGTCCGTGCTGATTTGCGATACGGTCGGCGGGCTGATGCGGCTGGAGAAGCCGGGCGGCAAGCTCGAAACCCTGGTGAACAAGATCGAGGGCGAGCCGCTGGAATTCCCGAGCAATGTGGTCGAGACCGCCGACGGGGTCGTCTATTTCACGCAGTCCTCGCGCCGCTGGCCGCTCGAACAGTGGATGGGCGACATCCTCGAGCACTCCGGCACCGGGCGGCTGCTGCGGCGCACCGCCGACGGGCGGGTCGAAATCCTGTTGGACGGCTTGAATTTCGCGAACGGGCTGGTCGTCGCACCCGATGGCGCGAGCGTGCTGGTCGCCGAGACCGGGGCCTACCGCATCACCCGGTACTGGCTGACCGGACCGCGCGCCGGAACCGCCGAACCACTGGTGGAGAACCTGCCCGGCTTCCCGGACAATATGCTGCTCGGCAGCGATGGGCTGGTGTGGGTTTCGATCACCTCACCGCGTAAACCGTTGCTGGACCTGCTGCTTCCGCTGCCGGGCCTACTGCGGCAGCTGACCTGGACGATTCCCGAAGCGCTGCAACCGAAGCCGGAGCGCACCGTCTGGGCGATGGCGTTCGGCCTGGACGGCACGCCGGTGCACGACCTGCAGCGCGAGGGCATCGACTACGCCATGGTCACCTCCGTCGCCGAACACGACGGGATGCTGTATCTCGGCAGCCTCAGCGAATCGGCCATCGCGGTCACGCACCTGCCCCGATAAAGCGAACGCCCCCTTCCGTTTCGGGAAGGGGGCGTCGTCGCAGCGAAGTCAGGACTTCTGCGCCTCGTCCTGCGCGTGCTGCGCCTGCGCCAGCTGCGCGGGCGTGTACCGCAGGGTGAGCGCGATCAACCCCATCACCGCGGTGCCGATCGCGCAGACGAACAGCACCAGCGTGTACCCGTTGCTCAGCGCGTCGATCTGGAGCGGCGACATATCGGTGATCTTGGTGCTGCCGCCGACCGCGAGCGTCCGCGAGGCCGCGACGGGGCTCAGCAGGCCGACCGCGAACGGCGTGCCCATGCTCATGAACATCTGCCCGACCGCCGAGAGCGGGCCGATATGCGCCATGTCCACGCCGACCAGCACGCACAGCGGCAGCACGCAGATGCCGATGCCGACCGCGAAGCCGACCACGGACAGCAGGATCAGCAGGGTCGGGAAGTATTCGGCCGAACGATCCAAAGTGGAGCCGAAGAACAGGCCGGCGGCCAGCAGCAGGGCGGCGCCGAACAGCAGCCAGCGGGCCCGCACCACCATGGCCGCCTTGGAGGCGACCGCGGTGCCGACGCCCGCGCCGAGGGTGAACGGAATACTGGCCAGACCGGCCATGAGCGGGCTGTAGCCCAGCACGTTCTGCAGGAACTGCGCGACGAAGAAGGTGGTCGCGCCGAGCACGCCCGATAGCAGGAAGATCGCCGCGAAGGTGATCACCCGGTCGCGGCTGTCGAACAGCGACCACGGCAGCAGCGGATTCTCCACATCGCGTTCGGCGAAGACGAAGACCACCAGCAGCAGCAGGCCGCCGATCACCGAACCGAGGATGATCGGGTTGTCCCAGCCCAGTTCGGGGCCTTCGGTCGCACCGAACACGATGGCCACGCAGGCGAGCGTGCCCAGCACCGCGCCCCGGATGTCCAGGCTGATGCGGTGGTGTTCGGTATCGCGCAGCTGATAGATGGCCCCGAGCACGATGAGAATGCCGATCGGGACGTTGATCCAGAAGATCCAGCGCCAATCCACTTCGGTCAGCGCGCCGCCGACCACCAGGCCGCCGACCGAGCCCACGCCCACCATCGACCCGAAGATCGCGACGGCTTGATTGCGCGCGGGTCCCGGCGCGTAAGTGCTTGCCACCAAAGCGAATGCGGTAGGCGCGGCGATGGCGGCGCCGGTGCCCTGCAGGGCGCGCGCCGCGATCAGCCAGGCTTCGTTCTGGGCGGTGCCGCACAGCGCCGACGCCAGCGTGAACAGGGCGACGCCGTAGATCAGCATCTTCTTCCGCCCGAACGAGTCGCCGAGCCGCCCGCCCAGCAGCATGAGCCCCGCGAACGGCAGCCCGTAGGCGGTCACCGTCCACGCACTGCCCGCACTGGACAGGCCCAGCTGCTCCTGAAGCCGCGGCAGCGCCAGAATCATGACGGTGCCGTCCAGCACCACCATCAGCTGCAACCCGCTCAAAACGAGAATCGCGAGCCCGAACGCCCGCTTGGTCACCGGATACTGCATCGTCGCAGCGGGGTTCTCGAGCACCCAGCCACTGTAATGGATGGTCTCACCGAACCCCCTCCCACCGAATCGCCCCGGACCATCATCCCAGCGTGCCGGGCAACCGGACCAGGTCAGGCCAGATCCGGTGCGCCCGCCGTGAATCCGGCGGTCGGGCCGATCACGATGATCGCGGGCGGGCGGATACCCTCGGCGCGCACCTGCTCGGCAATGGTGGCCAGATCGGCGCGCAGGATGCGCTGGGTGCGCAGGCTGCCTTCCTGGATGACGGTGGCCGGGGTGTCGGCGGCGCGCCCGCCCGCCATCAGGGCGTCGGCGAACTTCTCGATGCGCTCGACCGCCATCAGCAGGACGATGGTGCCGCGCAGCTTGGCCAGCGCGGGCCAGTCGACGAGGGAGTCCGGGTGGTCGGGGGCGACATGGCCGCTGACCACCACGAATTCGTGGGTGACGCCGCGGTGGGTGACCGGGATGCCCGCCAGCGCGGGCACCGAGATGGCGCTGGTGACGCCGGGGACCACGGTCACGGGGATACCGGCGTCCACGCAGGCTTCCAATTCCTCGTAGCCGCGGCCGAATACGTAGTTGTCGCCGCCCTTGAGCCGGACCACGAACTTGCCCGCCTTCGCCCCTTCGATGAGCGCGGCGTTGATGTGCTCCTGCGCCATCGCCCGCCCATAGGGGATCTTGGCGGCGTCCACCACCTCGACGTCGGGGCCGAGTTCGGCGAGCAGTTCGGGCGGCGCGAGCCGGTCCGCCACAACGAGATTCGCACGCGCCAGCAGCCGGCGGCCGCGCACGGTGATCAGATCCGGATCGCCCGGGCCGCCGCCGATGAGCGCGACGCCGGGAACCACCGGGGCCGAATCATCGGTCACCACACCGGATTGCAGCGCCTCGAGCAGCGCATTGCGCACCGCGGCCGACCGGCGGTGCTGCCCGCCCGCCAGCACGCCCAGGCTCATGCCGTCGTAGCGCGCGGTGGCGGGGGTGACGGCGGTGCCGAGGCGGGCGATATCGGCGCGCACGCAGAACACGCGGCGGCGGGTGGCCTCGGCGACCACGGCCTCGTTGGTGGCGGTCTCGTCGGTGCAGGCCATGGCGTACCAGGCGCCGTCCAGATCGCCGTCGGCGTACTCGCGAAGTTCCAGGGTGAGCTGCCCAGAGGTGGCCATGCCCTCGACGGCCGGGGTGACCTCGCGGCTGATCACGTGGACGTCCGCACCGGAGGCGATGAGCAGTCCGAGCCGCCGCTGGGCGACGGTACCGCCGCCCACCACGACGACGCGGCGGCCGTTCAGATCCAGGCCGACCAGGTAGTTCGGGTCGCCGGCGGGCTGTTCCTCGGAGGGGACTGACGTGTGCTGCACAAGGTTCGAGACTACGGCGTGGCGTCGGGCGCGCCGCAATCGACCGGCGTCCGTTCAGCAACTGATATCGAGCTCACGACGGCCGGCGCCCGGGTGCGCACGACCGGAAACACGGAAGTGGCCGCAGCGCGCGGGTTCTCGCCGTGCGCGCGCGGTTACCGGACATACCAACCGGACGTACTTATGCTTTTCCGCTATGGCTCGTCGCATTCTCGTCCTGCTCGCGGCCCTCTTCGCGCTGCTGCTCTCGATCACCGTGACTCCGCCGGCGCACGCCGAGTCCTATCGCGCCGCCGCCGGGACCGAGTCGAAGTACTCGCGACCGGGCCCGTGGAGCGTCATCGCGGAACAGGCCTTCACCTGCTGCGATTCGACGGGCGCGGCCTACGACATCTGGTATCCGGCCGACCTGGGCGCGGGCGGGTTCCGGCATCCGATCCTCACCTGGGGCGACGGCACCTGGGCACATCCGAATCAATACGACTACCTGCTCCGGCACCTGGCATCCTGGGGTTTCGTGGTGATCGCCACCGAGAACGCGCAGACCGGATCCGGGGTGGACATCGGCGGGTCGGTGGACGAGCTGATCGCGCTGGCCGCCGATCCGGGCAGCGTGTTCCACGGCAAGCTGGATACGGAAATGGTCGGCGCGATCGGGCATTCGCAGGGCGCGACCGGGGCGCTCAATGCCATGGCGCGGTCCGGGGGCGGCATCAAGACCGCGGTGCCGATCGAATTGCCCATCCAGGCGCTGTGCGCGACCGGATCGTGGTGCCCGGACACCGGCCGCCTCACCTCGGGATCGGTGTTCCTGGTCAACGGCTCGCAGGATGTGTTCATCTCACCCTCCGAACAGGCGCTCCCCGTGCAAATCGCCGGATTGCAGTCGGTGCGGGCGTATTACGAGGCGATCCCCGCCGGAATACCGAAGGTCTGGGGCACCCTGGTTGGCCCGAATCACAATGACGTCCAAGGCCAGCCGGATTGCGCCGCCGCGTCCTGGCCCTGCACGACCGGGGTCTACGGCTTCCTCGGCTACCCGACCGCTTGGCTGGCGGGCCACCTGCTCGGCGATGCCGACGCGCGGCGCGCCTTCGTACCCGGCGGCGAGTTCTATGCGCCGAATCCGCAGTGGGCCAACCAGATCGGATCGATCGGCTGACCCACCGCGGCCCGGACGCTAGCTCACGCCCCTCGGGTAGTCCTGCACCAGATGCAGACCGCCCTGCCGCACCGGCACCTTGCTCAGATCCGTCGCCGTCAGGGTGAGGACCACCGGATGCCCGTCCAGCTCGCCGGTGAGAATCAGGCGATCCTCCGACGGCCGTTCGAAGGTGAACGAGCCCAGGGTTTCCGTGCCTTCGGGCGGCGCCTTCAGCGTGATCCGGTGCGCGCCCGCGTCCAGATCGCTGAGCATCGGCACCAGCGCGCCATCCATGCGCTGATAGAACGCCATCTCCGGCCGCTCGAAAACCACCCGCTGCCAACGGGTCTCATCGGTGAGCAACGGCGGTACCGGCTGCCCGTCGCGCGTGAATTCACCGACCACCCAGATCCCGTACAGCTCCGACTTCGGCTGCCCCGGACCCCACTTGTGCCAGCCTTCCCAGCATTCGGCCACATTCGCGATGACGAACCAGACCGCCAGCACCGCACCCGTGATCGCCACGATGCGCTTGCCGCGCGGGGTGCGTCCCACCTCCGGCGTGGTCGACGGCCCGGTCGCGTGCCCGCTCAGCACCGTGAACAACCGGCGCGCGTCCGGGGCCAGCAGCACCAGGCTGATCAGCAGCAGGTGGAAGGACAGCAGCTTCACCGGCACGTCGAAGGTCATGTTCAGCACCCACACCTGGGCCATGCTCACCAGGCTCAGCAATACCCCGGCAAGCGCGGTGCGCGGCAGCAGGAGCAGCAGGCCGCCCAGCACTTCCGCGGCGCCGAGCAGCATTTCGTAGACCGGCGAGGCGCCGACCTGGTTCCACAGCACCGCCATATGGGTCAGGTCCCCGTACGGGGTGAGCAGGGTGGTCAGCGTGGGTTCGCCCATTTGCAGCGGAACCAGTTTGGCGAAGCCGTAACCCAGCATCTGCCCGGCCAGGACGAAGCGGAGGAACAGCAGGAACCAGGCGGCCACCCGCCGGTATTCGGTGCGCTTGCGATCCAGCACGCTCCACACCGCGGTCACCAGGACGGCGGTGATCAGAATGCAGAAGCACAGCACCCACAGATAGGTCTGATCGCCGCTGCCGGAATCCCATCGCAAGGTCGCGTCCACATCGAAGACGGTGCGGCCCACCCAGTGCACCGGGCTTTCCGGCCAGGTCACCATTTTCAGTTGCGCGTCGTCGGGCAACCATCTGGCGATAATGCCGAGAAAGGCGAAGATGGGCTGCGGGTAGATGACGCAGAACAAGGTCAGATAGCTGACCACGAAGCGGAATCCGATGCGCGCGAAGGGATTCCAAACCGGTTTCGGATCCTGCTCCGGCGCGCCGAGATCGTCGCCCGGATCGGCGATCACCTGTGTACTCATCCCGTCCTCTCCCTCACCGTTGCACTGACTCGACGGTAGAAAGCGGCGCCGCGCGGCACATCAGGCCGCAGCCCTGGTTTTTCCGGGCGCGCATACCTCGCAAGGACTACGTGCCAGCCCTACCACGGTCCTGTGCCTAGTCGAAATACCCCGGAAAAAACCACGTCTCGGTGACCGGTACTGAAAGTCCGAATCCCTGCACATTCGAATTGCAACAAGTTACATTTCTCACACCCGTGTAACCGGGGTCACAGCGGGCTGGACCAGGCCCGATACAGCTGCGACCCGCCGCTACACGCTCGACTCATGAGTGCGCAGGAGGCAACCGAATGTCGGCCGACGACCCCAACCAGAGATGGGAACTCACCGTCTCCGACGGCGACGACGCCGAGCTGGCGAGCAAACTCGCCCAATGGCTGGCGACCCGGGTCGATGCCGACGAACCGCCGCGGGTCACCTCGCTGACCAAACCGTCCACCGGCGGCATGTCCAGCACCACCCTGCTCTTCGATGCCGAATGGACCGAGCACGGGGAACCCGCGGGCGGTTCGTTCGTGGCCCGGATGCCACCGACCGAGAGCTCCTTCCCGGTCTTCGAGAAGTACGACCTGGCAACGCAATACGCGATCATGGCCGGGGTCGCCGAGCACACCGACCTGCCGATCCCGCCGCTGTGCTGGCTGGAGGAGGACGCGTCCGTGCTGGGCGCGCCGTTCATCGTCATGCGGCGGGTGAACGGCATCGTGTGCGAGGACAATCCGCCGTACGTGTTCTTCGGGTGGGTGTTCGACGCCACGCCGGAGCAGCGGCTGGCGATCACCCGGCACACGGTGGACGCCATCGCCAAGGTGCACGGGATCGACAAGCCCGCCGAGCGATTCCCGATGCTCGACGGTGAGGGTTCGGCGCTGCGGCGGCATTTCCAGGCGCAGAAGGACTGGTACGACTGGGCGCTGGCGCGCGACGGATTCCGGATTCCCGTGCTGGAGCGGGCCTTCGAGCATCTCGAGGCGAACTGGCCGGACGACACCGAACCGGATGTGCTGAACTGGGGCGACGCCCGCCCCGGCAACATCATGTTCGAGGACGGGAAGCCCTCGGCCGTGCTCGACTGGGAGATGGCCGCGCTCGGCCCGCGGGAGATGGATGTGGCCTGGCCGATCCTGATCCACCGGTTCTTCCAGGACATCGCCACCACCTTCGATCAGGCCGGGCTGCCGGACTTCCTGCGGCGCAGCGACGTCGAGAAGCTGTACGAGGAAGCCACCGGGCACGCCGTGCGCGACCTGGACTGGTACCTGATCTACGCGGCGCTGCGCCACGGCATCGTGATGGCCCGCATCCGCCGCCGCATGATCCACTTCGGCGAGGCCACCGACACCGACGACCGCGACGACTACGTGATGCACCGCAAGCTCCTCGAGGCTCTGCTCGACGGCACCTACGCTTGGGATTGAGAGAGATGAACTCCCTGATCGGACCGCTGGACGAATACCCCATCCACCAGGCCCCGCTGCCGGTGAACCGGGTCGTGCACAGCGACAAGAACTTCTACGACCGCAGCTACTTCAACGCCATCGACACCACCGGTGAGACCATGCTCATCACCGGATTCGGCGTGTACCCGAACCTGGGTGTGATCGATGCCTTCGCCACCGTGCGCAAGGGCGATACCCAACGCGCCGTGCGGTTCTCGGACGCGCTCGAACAGCGTTCGCTGAACCTGGCGGTCGGCGGCTACCGCATCGAGGTCATCGAACCGCTGCGGAAGCTGCGCGTCGTCTGCGAACACGACGACCTGTCGTTCGACCTGACCTGGGAGGGTTCCGGCCCCGCCATCCAGGAGGAACCGCACACCATCATCACCGGGATGAAGAAGGCGCTGATCGACGCGCAGCGCTTCGCGCAGACCGGTTCCTGGGCGGGCACTTTGCAGGTCGACGGCACCGATTTCACCGTCGATCCCGCCAGCTGGATGGGCACCCGCGACCGCTCCTGGGGCATCCGTCCCGTCGGCGACTCCGACCCCGCCGGGCGGGTGGCAGACGAGCCGTCCGAAGGCTTCTGGTGGCTGTATCTGCCGCTGCGTTTCGACGACTACTCGATCATCGTGATCCTGCAGGAAGAACCCAACGGCTTCCGCACCCTCAACGACGCCACCCGGGTCTGGAACGACGGCCGCGTGGAGCAATTGGGCTGGCCCCGAACCCATTTCACCTACAAGTCGGGCACCCGCATCCCCACCGGCGTCCGTGTCGACCTCACCGCCGCCGACGGCAAGCCGCTCGAGCTCGAGGTGGAAGCCGGCACCTTCATCGCCCTCAATGTCGGCTGCGGCTACGGCGGCGATCCCGACTGGCTGCACGGGCAATGGAAGGGCCGCAACTGGTCCGAGTCCAAGCTCTACGACCTCACCGACCCCGCCATCGCCGGCCGCATCCCGTTCGGCGTCATCGACCACGTCGGCAAGGCCCGCTGCGGCGACGACATCGGCTACGGCCTGTTCGAACACGGCTCCCTGGGCCGCCACGATCCCACCGGCTTCGCCGACTGGGGCTCCGTAGCGCCGTAACCCCCGATCAGCGGGCCTCCAACCCACGCGCAGGAGGCCCGCCCCGCCGCATCCGCCCACAACCCAACCAGTGGGCGGGTGCGGCGTCCTCGTTTCCGGACCTGGCCCGCTACGGACCCTGCGTCTTCGTGAAAATCGCTGCGGCAATGGTCATTCCGCCGACCACCCGCTTGGGAACCACCAGCGATCCGCCCTCCGCCGCCAGCAGGGCGGCAGCCTCCGCGACACTCGCGGTACCCACGGCGGCGGTGGTGCGCATCGAGGGGTTGGGCACCACCACCCCGGCCAGCTCCGCCGGCGTGAACGCGACGATCGACACCGCCAGCCGAGCGGCGGCAGCCGTCAACCCAGGTTCCCCGGCCCGCCGATCAACCGTCGCCAGAACACGAACCTTGCTGTCCCCCAGCACTTCCAGAATCGCCGCCAGCACCGAATCGGCAGCGACGCCCGGGCGCAGTCCCACCCCGACGGCATACTCACCGGGGGGCAAGGTGACGGCCGGAGCGCCGCGACTCAATTCCCATTCGCGTGTAGCGCCGTCGCTGTCGAGCTCCGGATCGCGATTCATGCCGGGACGTGGCCGCGGGCGAAATCGGCTGCGGCGGTGACGAAGCGCGCGATGGCGGCCGGGTTGCCGGCGGGGTGGGTGTGGAGGTAGGAGGCGTGGACCCGGTTGCGGATCGCGCCTTCGCGGACGGTTTCGCCGGACGGTGCGCGCCAGCCCCAGGCGAGCGGGTCCGTGCCGACCGCGGTCAGGCGGGTGCGGTGGAATTCGTGGCCGCGTACGCGTTCGCCTGCCGACCAGAGCGGAGAGTCGGTGAGGGCCACCGCGTCTCGGTAGCCGAGGGTGAGGCGGGGGCCGAATTCGGCTTCGGCGTCGATGACCCCGGCCATGCGGTGGCCGTCGAGGGAGCGGGTGAGGTAAAGCAGGCCCGCGCATTCGGCGTGGATGGGCAGACCCCGCGCCGCGCCTTCGGCGATCGCCTCGAGGAGGGCCGTGTTGGCGGCCAATCCGGCGGCGTGCTCTTCGGGGAAGCCACCGGGAAGGACCAAACCTGCAGTGCCGGAAGGCAGTACGTCACGCAGCGGGTCGAAGATCGCAACGCGGGCGCCCGCCGCTTCGAGCAGTTCGCGGTGCTCGGCGTACCCGAAGGTGAACGCCGCGCCGCCCGCCACGGCTATCACCGGGCCGGATCCAGCGAGCACGGTCGCCGACGCACCATCCGGCAGGCCCATACCCGCGTGGATTTCGGCAACCGGGTCCCACGCTGCACCGGCGGCACTCGGTGCGGCCAACGCCGCTATTGCCGCGAGGTCGATGTGCGCGGCGACCAGGTCGGTCATGGCGTCGACGGCCGAGCGGGCGGCTGCTCCGTGTTCGACGGCGGGGATGAGGCCGAGGTGGCGGGAGGGAACCTCCAGTTCGGCCAGGCGCGGGAGTGCGCCGAGGACCGGGAGGCCGACCCGGGTGCAGGCGGCGCGCAGGACCTGTTCGTGGCGTTCGCTGCCGACGCGGTTGAGAATGACTCCGCCCAAACGGATTCCGGTGTCGAAGGTGGCGAAACCGTGCAGGAGGGCGGCCAGGGATTGGCTGTGACCGCGGGCGTCCACGACCAGGATGACCGGGGCGCCGAGCATGGCGGCTATTTGGGCGGTGGAGCCTTCGGCCACGGGGGCCGTGTTGTTTTCGTCGATGCGGCCGTCGAACAGGCCCATGACGCCTTCGACCACGGCGAGGTCGCAGCCGCGGCTGCCGTGGTGGAACAGCGGCACCACGCGGTCCGCGCCCACCAGGACGGGGTCCAGATTGCGCCCGGGACGGCCCGCGGCGAGGCCGTGGTAGCCGGGGTCGATGTAGTCGGGACCGACCTTGAAGGGAGCCACGCGGTGACCGGCGCGGCGGAGCGCGCCGATCAAACCGGTTGCGACGGTGGTCTTTCCGCTGCCCGAGGCGGGCGCGGCGATGACCACGGCGGGGGTGGTCACCATTCGATGCCGCGCTGGCCCTTGCGGCCCGCGTCCATCGGGTGCTTGACCTTGGTCATCTCGGTGACCAGGTCGGCGGCGTCGATCAGGGCCTGCGGCGCGTCCCGGCCGGTGATGACCACATGCTGGTTGCCGGGCCGGTTGCGCAGGGTCTCGACGACCTCGTCGACGTCCACCCAGCCCCACTTCAAGGGGTAGGTGAATTCGTCGAGCACGTAGAAGCGGTGCTGCTCGGCGGCCAGGCGGCGCGCGATCTCCTGCCAACCGGCGAGCGCGGCGGCCGCATGATCCTCGTCGCTCCCCTGCTTACGAGTCCACGACCACCCTTCCCCCATCTTGTGCCATTCCACCGCTCCCCCGAGCCCCTTCTCCTCGTGCAGCGCACCGAGGGTACGGAAAGCGGCCTCCTCCCCCACCTTCCACTTGGCGCTCTTCACGAACTGGAACACCGCCACATCGAAGCCCTGGTTCCAGGCCCGCAACGCCATCCCGAACGCCGCGGTCGACTTCCCCTTGCCCGGTCCGGTGTGCACGGCCAGCACCGGCTGATTCCGCCGCTGCCGAGTCGTCAATCCGTCGTCCGGAATGCTCTCCGGCAGCGGAACACCCTGAGGCATCGATGAGCTCCTTTCGCGCCCGGCCGATCGGCCGTCCGACTCACGGTGCCATATGCCCCCACCGGCCTCGAAGCCGGGCACGGATCAACAGCGCGTCGTCACGGCAGCGCGTGCGCCACGGCGGACAGCAGCTTGCGGACGCCTGCGGCGATCAACCAGAACGCCCCCTCACCGGCCACTTCCATTCCGGCCTCGGCGGCCAAGCTCGGCTCGTTGTTCGCGCGCTGCTTGTTCTTCTTACGACGGAATATCCCCATGCCGGATCAACGGCGCCGCCGCCGCGCCGGTTCCGCGCCCGACCTCAGGCCGCACGCACGCCCGCGCGCACGACGCCCGCGACGGTTTCGCCGGTGAGTTCACCGAGTTGCAGGTAGCCGCCGCGGAGTTCGCGGGCGATGTCGCGGGCCAGGCCGAGGCGGATCATGCCGCGTTCGCAGTCGACGACCATCGAGGTGACCGAGTCGCGGGCCAGCAGGCGGGCGGCGGCGCGGGCGCGCGGGACGGGGTCGGTGCCGCCGGTGGCGCGGCCGTCGGTGAGGAGGACGACCATGGGGCGGCGGTGCGGGTCGCGGACGTGTTCGCGGTGGATGATCTCGCGGGCCTTCAGCAGTCCTTGGGCGAGCGGGGTTTTGCCGCCGGTGCGCATATCGGTGAGACGGCGGACGGCGATGTCGATGGAGTTGGTGGGCGGCAGCACCAGGGTGGCTTCCGCGCCGCGCATGGTGATGACGGCGACCTTGTCGCGGCGCTGGTAGGCGTCGCGGAGCAGGGCGACGATGGCGCCGGTGACGGCGGAGAGGCGATCGCGGGCGGCCATCGAACCGGAGGCGTCCACGACGAAGACGATCAGGTTCCCTTCGCGCCCTTCGCGATACGCGCCGCGCAGATCGTCGGCTTCGAAGGCGAGCGGCCCGGCGAGGCGGCCGCGCGCGAACTGGTGCGGGGCGGCGGCGAAGATGGTGCCGAGCAGATGCAGGCCGGCGCCGTGATCCTCGGTCGCGCGCACCACCCGCCCTTGCCGGGTACGCGCACGGGAGCGGCGGCCGGGCGCGCCCTCGCCGACTCCGGGGACTTCCCAGCGCGGCGGTTTGGGCAGGACTCCGGCGGGAGCCGCGACCTGGCCCTCGCGGGCAGCCGCCCCGCCCCGGCCGTCCTCGGAACCGGTTGACTCCGAACGCAATCCGCGCAGCAGATCCTCGTCTCGTCGCGGATCGAGGAAATCGGCGCGGGGGTCCGGCGCATCGGCGGGATCCGAGGCGTCGGCCGAGTTTTCCACGGCCGGGTCCGGCCCGGAACCATCGGATCCGGAGACCTCCGGCGCGTTCGCTTGTTCGCCCGGTCCCGGGCCGCCGTCCGCGCCTTGCGGCGAATCCTGCCCGCCCCCGGGCGAATCCGGCCCACCGTCCGGATCGTCGTCCGATCCGTCCCCGGTCTCGTTCAGCGGTCCCGCAGTCTCGTCCTGCGGGACCGCATCACCTTTTCCCGAGTCGTCACCACCCTGACGCGCCTGCTCGTCGGCCTGCCGCATCGCCTCGTCGAGTTGTTCCGGACTGATGCCCGGTTCATCGAACGGGTCTCGCCGACGCCGATGCGGCAGCGCGAGTTCCGCGGCGATCCGCACATCGGCTTCGGTCACCTCGGCCGCTCCCCGCCAGGCCGCGTGCGCGGTCGCGGTGCGCGCCACCACCAGGTCCGCGCGCATGCCGTCCACGTCGAAGGCCGCGCACAGGGCGGCGATCCGCCGCAGCTCCACATTGTCGAGGGCAACCTCGGCGAGCCGGTCGCGCGCGGTCAGAATCCGTTCGGCCACTTCACGATCCGCGGCGGCGTAGCGGTCGGCGAAGGCCGCGGGATCGGCCTCGTAATCGAGCCGCCGCCGCACCACGGCCATGCGCACGTCCACATTCCGCGAAGCCACCACGTCCACGGTCAGGCCGAACCGGTCCAGCAGCTGCGGGCGCAGCTCGCCTTCCTCCGGGTTCATGGTGCCCACGAGCACGAATCGCGCCGGGTGGGTGTGGGATACGCCGTCGCGCTCGATGTGCACGCGCCCCATGGCCGCGGCATCGAGCAGCACGTCCACCAGATGATCGTGCAGCAGGTTCACTTCGTCCACGTACAGCACGCCGTGATGGGCGGCCGCCAGCAAGCCCGGTTTGAACGCCTGCTCGCCGTCGCGCAGCACGCGTTCGAGATCCAGCGACCCGACCACCCGGTCCTCGGTCGCGCCGACCGGCAGCTCCACCAGCCGCGCCGGGCGCGCGCCGCTCTCGTCCACCACCGGCGGCAGCAGCTGCGCGAGCGCGCGCACCACCGTGGATTTCGCCGTCCCCTTCTCGCCCCGCACCAGCACGCCCCCGATACCGGGGTGCACGGCGCTCAGCACCAGCGCCAGCTGCAATCGCTCCTGCCCGACCACCGCCGAGAACGGAAACCCCGCCTCCTCACCCGAGGAACCGGTCAGCTGTGCGGATTCGAAATGCGCGGTCGCAGAGGAAACGGACACGCCCCAACTCTAGGCCCGCCCTCCTCGCCCCGAAGATCCACCCCGAACCAGCACCCCGGCGCTCCGCCCGGCCCCATGATCAACGGAGCCTGCGCGCGCGGCGACCGGCGCCGGAAACAACACAGCCCCTGGCAATCGGCCAGGGGCTGCGGGACAACAGTTATCAGCCGCGACGCATCGGGATGTGCGGGATCCCGTCCTCGATGTACTCCGGCCCGTCGAGCTTGAAGCCGTGCTTGGTGTACATGTCGACCAGGTAGGTCTGGGCGTTCAAACGCACTGTCGCGGAACCGGCTTCGGCCAGGGCCGCCTGGAGCAGGCGGGTGGTGTAGCCGTGGCCGCGTGCCTCGGGGGCGGTGCACAGGCGGCCGATGCGGAACGACTTCACGCCGTCGTTGTGTTCTTCCAGCAGGCGCAGGGTGCAGATCACGTCACCCTCGTCGTCGAGCCAGAAGTGCCGGGTTTCCGGGAGCAGATCGAGACCATCGAGCTCGGGGTACGCGCACTTCTGTTCGACGACGAACACCTCGACACGAAGTTTCAACAGCTTGTACAGCGTCGCGGTATCGAGATCCTCGGCCCACGACCGTTTGAGAGCAACCGTTGACATCATCGAGTCTTGCTATCACAACTACGCGTGAGAAGCGACCCCCGAGTGCTTCGGCGTGTTGTTGCCGTCCAGCCGCAGCGCCTGCTGCGACCAGTCCCAGACCTCCTTGAACAGGGCCTGGTTCTCCGAGAGCTTGACGCCGAGCGAGGGCACCATCTCCTTGAGTTTCGGCTCCCAGGAACCGAATTCGCGCGGGAAGCACTTCTGCATGACGTCGAGCATGGCGCTCACGCAGGTCGACGCGCCCGGGGAGGCGCCGAGCAGACCGGCGATGGAGCCGTCCTCGGCCGCGATGACCGCGGTGCCCAGTTCCAGCACACCGCCCGCACCCTTGCGGCGAATGATCTGCACCCGCTGACCGGCGATGATCAGCTCCCAGTCCTTGCCGTCGGCGCGCGGAATGAACTCCTCCATGGAGTCCACGCGACCGGCCTGCGACTTGAGCAGCTCCTCGACCAGGTACTTGACCAGACCCATCTCGGTGACGCCGACGCCCAGCATGGAGAACAGGTTGTTGGGCTTCACCGACTTGATCAGATCGGTGTACTTGCCGTCCTTGAGGAACTTCGGCGTCCAGCCGGCGTACGGGCCGAACAGCAGGCCGCGCTCACCGTTGATGACGCGAGTGTCCAAGTGCGGCACCGACATCGGCGGCGCGCCGACCGACGCCTGGCCGTACACCTTGGCCTCGTGCTGGGCGACCAGCTCCGGGTTGGTGGCGCGCAGGAACAGACCCGACACCGGGAAGCCGCCGAAGCCGGCGATCTCCTTGATGCCCGACTTCTGCAGCAGCGGCAGCGCACCGCCGCCCGCGCCGACGAACACGAACTTGGCGTTCACGACGCGCACTTTGCCGGTGCGCTCGTTGCGGACCTTCACCAGCCACGAACCATCGGACTGCTTGGTCAGGTTCAGCACCTGGTGCCCGAAGGCGATATCCGCGCCGGACGCGCCGAGGTAGGCCAGCAGCTCCTTGGTCAGCTCACCGAAGTCGATATCGGTGCCGTAGTCGGTCCAGTTCAGGGCGACCGGATCGGAGAAGTCACGGCCCTTGGCCATCAGCGGTAGTCGCGAGGCGAACTCGGCCGAATCGTCGATGAACTCCATGCCCTCGAAGAGCGGGTGCCGCGAGAGCGCCGCGTGCCGCTTGCGCAGGTACTCGACGCCATTGGCGCCGTGCGTGAAGCTCACGTGCGGAATGGGGTTGATGAAGTGTGAGGGCGCGGCCAGCACGCCGTTCTCGACCGCGTACGACCAGAACTGGCGCGACACCTGGAAACGCTCGTTGATGTCGACGGCCTTGGAGATCTCCACCTCACCGGCGGCGTTCTGCGGCGTGTAGTTCAGCTCGCAGAGCGCGGAGTGGCCGGTGCCGGCGTTGTTCCACGGGTCCGAGGACTCGGCGGCGGCGGCCTCGAGCCGCTCGAAAACAGTGATCGACCAATCCGGCTGCACCTGACGCAGCAGGGCACCGAGCGTGGCGCTCATGATGCCGGCTCCGATGAGGACTACATCGGTCTTTTCAATCGTGGCAGCATTCGACACGGCGTTGATCGACTTCCTTGTCTGTGTAGGGCAACCCAGCAGCGGTTAGGTTACCCGTCGTTCACCTATGTCCGATTGTGCCCCTGGACACGACGATTTCCCGCAACGAAAAGCCCGAATGTGAGAGATGCCTCGCGGTTTTCAAGCGGAGTGGTGGCGTTTAGATTGAGCATGTGACCTCTGATACGTCATCCGCAGCCGTCTCGCCCACCTCGAACCCGGCCGCCGGGGACTGGCAACCCGATGTCCTCGGGGCCGACTATCAGCAGCTCACCATCCCGCTCGGGCCGGATCCGGACGGCGAGGGCGAGGTGGTGGGCACGCTGGTCCGCTATCAGCCCGCCGCCGCGCCCGCGGCCACCCAGGCCGTGCTGTACGTGCACGGCTTCACCGACTACTTCTTCCAGGAACACCTGGCCGAGCACCTGGCCACGCAGGGCAATGCCTTCTACGCGCTGGACCTGCGCAAGTGCGGGCGCTCCACACGCGCCGGGCAGACCCCGCACTACGTGAGCGATCTGGCGCTCTACGACGCGGAACTGAATCGCTCGCTGGAGATCATCCGCCAGGAGACCGGGCTGCCCGTCCTGGTCATGGCGCATTCCACCGGCGGCCTGGTGACCGCGCTGTGGCTGCACCGGCTCAATGCCGCCGAGGGCAGCGGCGCACAGGGCATTACGGGCCTGGTGCTCAACAGCCCGTGGTTCGACCTGCAGGGCCCCGCCTACTTCCGGTCGATCGGCACCCCGCTGCTCGAGGGCCTGGGCCGGCTGAGCGCGTTCACGAAGCTGCCGCTGGGGGTGTCCACCGCCTACGGAGACAGCCTGCACCGCACCGTGTCCGGCGAATGGGACTACAACCTGGATTGGAAGCCGCTGACCGGTTTCCCGGTGCACGCGGGCTGGATCCGGGCCATCCGGCGCGGGCATTTCCGGCTGCACCGGGGCCTGGACATCGGCGTGCCCGCGCTGATCCTGCGATCCAAGGTGACCAAGTTCATGCGCGAGTACGGCCCGGCCGCCGATGTGGCGGACCTGGTGCTGGATGTGCGGCAGATTCAGAAATGGGCGGGCTGCCTGGGCGATCGCACCAATATCGTGCCCATCTCAGGCGCCCGCCACGATGTCTTCCTGTCCTCGGAAAAGCCTCGCGCACAGGCGTTCTCCGAGCTCGATTCCTGGCTGGCGTGGCTCGCGGCCACCGGTTCACCAGAAGCTGGTGCGTAGCACTACCTCGGTGGCGAGTTCGTGGCCGGCTTCCCCGGCCACATCCGCCACATCCACCGGGACGAGCCGGAATTCGCCGTAGACGAAGCGTCCGGAGGCCTCGGCGACGGCGCGCGGCAGGCTCTTGGTGGCCAGCAGCGTGGTGGGGATCTCCACCGGCGGGCAGCCCGGGTCGGCGACCTGGCCGTCCGCGCCCGCGGCGGCCGGGTGGCCGTGGCCCGCGGCGATCAGGCTCATGAAACGGCCGAAGCCGCGCGCGGCCAGCTGCCAGGCCAGTTGCGCGCCGCTGCCGCAGCCGACCAGATTGGCCCACGGCACTTTCAGCTCGTCGAGGATGGCCAGCACCGTGGCGCTGTCGAGCCCAGCGCCGGGTTCGATGACGATGGTGTGCAGGTCCGAGGTCTGCAAACGCGCGCAGACCTGGTCGTATACGTCGGCCGGATCGCCCACATCTGGGAGTAGGAGCACGTGGTGTCGCGATTCGGGTCCTCCGACTCGCACGGTCCACACGCGGTCACCGACCGTGATCCGCCGAGATTCCATAGCGATCACGCTACAGGGCGCTAGAAACCGCCGACTGGGTCTCGGTCAGATTGCTGTGACAAGGGTCACTTGTTCACCCGGCGTTCACTGTTCATCGGGCGTTCACGGTGAGGACGGGCAGATTTCCCGGGGCGCCCGTGGTGACGAGGCGGTCCAGGGCTTCGGCGTCGAGATGCTTGTCCAGCAGGTCGGCGAGCAGGTCGAGCTGGGCGGTGCGGATCTCGGCGACCGAAACGTCCTCGGCGACACGGAAACCGGTGCGGCCGGTGCGTGCGGCGACCTCGCGCAGCCAGGCGCGGCGGAAGGCGTCGGATTCCAGCGCGCCGTGCAGGTGGGTGCCCCAGACGGCGTCGCGCACACTGCCTTCCGGCACGCCGTCGAGCTCCAGCCAGGGTGCGTCGCCGGTGCGGGTGACGCGGCCGTGGTGGATCTCGTAGCCGTGCACGGGAATCGAGCCCGCGTGACCGGCATTGCGGCGCAGCACCTTCGGCTCGCCGAATTCGATGTCGAGGTCGAGCAGGCCGAGACCGGGGACGGTGCCCGCGCCCGATTCCACGCGATCGGTGATGGTGCGGGCGAGCATCTGGTAGCCGCCACAGATGCCCAGGATGGGTCCGCCGGCGGCCGCGCGGGCGGTCAGGGCGTCGGCGATTCCGGTGCGGCGCAGCCATTCCAGATCGCTCACGGTGGATTTGCTGCCGGGGACGACGACCAGGTCCGCGCCGGTGAGGCGGGACGGATCGCTAACCCAGCGCACCGCGACGCCCGGTTCGCAGGCGAGGGCTTCGACATCGGTGGAGTTGGAGATGCGCGGCAGGCGGACGGCGGCGACGGTCAGCCATTCGGTCCCGCGCGGGGGTTGCGGGCGGCCGACGGGGGCGTCGGCGACGGTGCCGAGCGAGTCCTCGGCATCGATCCAGAGCTCCTCGGCGAAGGGGATGACGCCGAGGGTGGGGCGGCCGGTGAGCGCGGTCAGCTGATCGATGCCGGGTTTCAGCAGGTCCACGTCGCCGCGGAATTTGTTGACGATGAAGCCCGAGATGAGTTGCTGGTCTTCGGGTTCCAGGATGGCGACGGTGCCGAACAGGTGGGCCAGCACGCCCCCGCGATCGATATCGCCGACCACGAGCACGGGCAGGTTCGCGGCGCGAGCGAGGCCCATATTGGCCAGATCGGTTGCCCGGAGGTTGATTTCGGCGGGCGATCCGGCGCCCTCGCAGATGACGACATCGAATTCCGCACGCAGCGCGGCCAATTCCTCGGCGACGACAGCGCGCAGGGCTTGGCGGTGCCGGAAGTAGTCCTTGGCCCCGACCGTGTCGACGGCCTTGCCCCGGACCACCAGTTGCGAGCGGCGGTCACTGCCCGGCTTGAGCAGGATGGGATTGAATCGCACGCTCGGCTCGAGGCCCGCGGCGCGCGCCTGCAAGGCCTGGGCACGCCCGATCTCTCCGCCATCGAGAGTGACGACGGAGTTGTTGGACATGTTCTGCGCCTTGAACGGCGCGACGCGGACCCCGCGTCGCGCCAGCAGGCGGCAGAGCCCGGCTACGACAACGCTTTTGCCCGCGTCGGACGTAGTTCCGGCAATGAGCAGCGCGCCTTTCACAGCTCGCCCATCGGGGGCGTGGGGGCGTAGCCCCCACTTTCTCCCCGGCTCACGGCAGCGTGAGGATCTCTGCGCCGTCCTCCGTGACCACCAGCGTGTGCTCGAACTGGGCGGTCCACTTCTTGTCCTTGGTGACCACGGTCCAGCCGTCGTCCCAGATCTCGTAGTCGATGCCGCCGAGGTTGATCATGGGCTCGATGGTGAAGGTCATGCCGGGCTCGATCACCGACTCCACGGCCGGGTTGTCGTAATGCAAGATGACCAGTCCGCTGTGGAAGGTCGGGCCGACGCCGTGCCCGGTGAAGTCACGGACCACGCCGTAACCGAAGCGATTGGCATAGGACTCGATCACGCGGCCGATGACATTGAGCGCCCGGCCCGGCTTCACGGCCTTGATCGACCGCATGGTGGCTTCGTGGGTGCGCTCGACGAGCAGCTTCACCTCTTCGTCCACCTCGCCCGCGAGATACGTCTTGTTGGTGTCGCCGTGCACGCCGTTGATATAGGCCGTCACATCGATGTTCACGATGTCGCCGTCCTCGATGACCGTCGAGTCCGGGATGCCGTGGCAGATGACCTCGTTCATGGAGGTGCAGCAGGACTTGGGGAAACCCTTGTAGCCCAGGGTCGACGGGTAGGCCCCGTGGTCGATCAGGTACTCGTGCACGATGGCGTCGAGCTGATCGGTCGTATTACCGGGCACGACCGCCTTGCCCGCTTCCTCCATCGCCTGCGCGGCCAGCTTGCTGGCCAGCCGCATCTTCTCGATGGTCTCCGGGGTCTGCACCCACGGCTCATGCCCCTCGTTGGCGGTCTTCTTCCACGCGTATTCGGGTCGCTCGATCGATTTCGGCACCTCACGAATGGGCGACTGGGTGCCGGGAACGAGGGGTTTGCGGGTGCGCACTGACATGCGAACAAGACTATCCGCCCGCGCGGCGCGCTTCGCAGTCTCGGGGGCCTCGCCCCCGATCCGCCCCGGACCAGGGTCTCCATCCGCCGGGAATCTTTCCGGACCGTGGTCCGTTTAGCCTTGTAGTTGACTTGGAAACAACGTGAGAGAAGGGCGCGAGCCGTGGAATTGGGACTGACGACATTCGCCGAGACACACCCGGTCGGTGGCGACGGACCGGTGCCGACCGCTGGTGAACGCCTGCGGCAGGTGGTCGAGGAAGCCGTGGTGACCGAGCAGGCCGGGCTGGACGTGTACGGCGTGGGCGAACATCACCGCAAGGACTTCGCCGCCTCCTCGCCGGCCGTGGTGCTGGCGGCCATCGCCTCGCGGACCGAGCGGATTCAGCTGACCAGCGCGGTCACCGTGCTGAGCTCGGTCGATCCGGTGCGGGCGTATCAGGACTTCGCGACGCTGGACGGGTTGTCCGGTGGCCGTGCCGAACTGATGGCCGGGCGCGGTTCGTTCATCGAATCGTTCCCGCTGTTCGGCTACGACCTGGCCGATTACGACGAGCTGTTCGAGGAGAAACTGGCGCTGCTGCTGAAGCTGCGCGAGGACGAACCGGTCACCTGGTCCGGGAAGTTCCGGGCGCCCCTCGACAATGCGATCGTGTACCCGCGCACCGAGAACCGGCCGCTGCCGGTGTGGATCGCGGTGGGCGGATCGCCCGAGTCCGTGGTGCGTGCGGGCCTGCTGGGCCTGCCGCTGGCCATCGCCATCATCGGCGGGCAGCCGGCGCGGTTCAAGCCGCTGGTGGACCTGTATCACCGCGCGCTCGAACAGGGCGGGCACGAACCGCAGCCGGTCGCGGTGCACGCGCACGGCTATGTGGCCGAAACGGATTCGCAGGCCGTGAACGACTTCTACAAGCCGTACGCGGCGGCCATGTCCGGCATCGGGCGCGAACGCGGCTGGGGTCCGATGACGCGCGAGCAGTTCGACGCCCTGCGCTCGCAGAGCGGATCGCTGTTCGTCGGCACGCCCGACTATGTGGCAGGCAAGATCGCCGACATTCGCGACACGCTCGGCCTGGACCGCTTCATGCTGCACACCAGCGTGGGCACGCTGCCGCACGAGAAGGTGCTGCGCAATATCGAACTGCTCGGCGAGAAGGTCGCCCCGCAGGTGCGCTGACACCCCACCGCTCCGACCAGAAGCGCGCCGTCATCGCGGCGCGCTTCTGCAGATCAGTCGTGCAGATTCGCTTGGAACGCAATGCGATCGCCTCGATAGAGAGATCGCACGCGTTCGATCGGCACACCGTCCGGCCCCACACTGCGGCGATGCAATAGCAGCATGGGCAGCGCCGTCGTGCATTCCAGCAACGCCGCCTCGCGTGGCGAGGCCAGCACGGTCTCCACGCGCTCGGTGGCGTTCGCGTACACCACACCCATCGCCCGGGTCGCCGCGTACAGCGACGTCTCCGGGTTGTACGTGTCGCGCAGCGTGGCGAACCGCGGCAGCGGCATGAAAGTGCTTTCCAGGCCGATTCTCTCGCCGTCCGCCAGCAGGATTCGTTCCAGATGCATGACGAGCGTGCCCGGTTCGATGCCGAGATCGCGCGCCGTATCCGGATCGGCGGGCTCGTCGGGCCAGCGCACCAGCAAACGCCCCGGCACCCGCCCGAATCGGATCGCCCCCTCGGTGTAGGACCGTAGAGTCATGGGCTGCACCATCTTCGGCCGCGACACCACGGTCCCGCGCCCCTGCCGCCGGATGCGGCCCTCCACCAGCAGCTCCCGCATCGCCTGCCGCACGGTCTCGCGCGCCACCCCGCACCGCACCGCCAGATCGCGTTCCGAGGGCAGCGGATCACCCTCGGAGAGTTCGCGGAGCAGCGATTCCAGTTCCGCGCGCACCCGGTAAGACTTGGGCATCCGGGCGGGATCGGTTCCCACACCGGACATTTCGTCCGCCACGCCATCCCCCGCGCGCCGGGTTCCCACCCCGGCAACGTCCGTTGTGTCCATGCCCCCAATGTACACAAGATTGGTCTATACCAATTGTTAACCTAGCGTTAGCGTACGAAACACTCGTAGGTCTAGACCATTGGCCACCATGTTGGGCATGCGATTGGTCATCATTGGAGGCGGCATCCTTGGCACCGCCCACGCCCTGGCCGCCATCGGACGCGGACACGAGGTGGTCCATCTCGAACGCGAGGTGGAAGCGCGCGGCGCGACCGTCCGCAACTTCGGGCTGGTGTGGGTTTCCGGGCGCAGCGCCAATGAACTCGACCTCACCCTGAAGTCGCGGCAGCTGTGGGAAGAGATCGGCGGCAAGGTGCCGGGCGTCGGCTTCCGGCCCGCCGGCTCGATCACCCTGGTGCGCACCGAGAACGAGCTCGCGGTGGCCGAAGCCGCCGCCCGCAGCGCCGATCCGGAACGCGGTTTCGAACTCCTCGATCCCGACCGGGTACGCGCGCTCAACCCGGCGCTGCGCGGCAAATTCCTTGCCGGACTGCACTGTTCGGCCGACGCCGCGGTGGAATCGCGGCAGGCGCTGCCCGCGCTGCGCCGGTACATGGAGGCCAGCGGGCGCTACTCGTTCTTCAGCGGCACCGAGGCGCGCACCATCACCGGTTCGACCGTCGTCGACGACCGCGGCCGCCGCCACGAAGGCGATCTGGTGCTGGTCTGCCCGGGTGCCGCGCACTCCGGCCTGACCCGCGAACTCGTCGGCGATATCCCGGTGCGCCGGGTGCGGCTGCAGATGATGCAGACCGCGCCGCTGGGCGAGGCGCTCACCACCGCCATCGCCGACGGCGACAGCTTCCGCTACTACCCGTTCTTCGCGGGGCCGGAACTGGACAAGCTCAATGCCGAAGAGGCCCAGCCGTTCACCGCCGCCCAGCACAAGATGCAGCTCCTCGCGGTGCAGCGCCTGCACGGCGGGCTGACCATCGGCGACACCCACGAATACGACGAACCGTTCAACTTCGACGTGGACGAGGCCCCGTACGAGCACCTCATCGGCGTGATGGAGGAACTGCTCGGGCGCAAGCTGCCGCAAGTGGTGCGGCGCTGGGCGGGCGTGTACAGCCAGAGCATCGATCCGGGCACCATCGTGACCCGCGCGCAGGCCTCCGACAACGTCTGGGTGATCACCGGGCCGGGTGGGCGCGGCATGACCCTGGGCCCCGCCATCGGCGCGGAGACCGCCGACCTGCTCAACCTCTGACCGACCACCGATCGAGAAGGAAACGCTGTGTCCGACAAGCAGATCGACCTCGCCGTCCTCGATATGGCCGGTACCACCGTCGCCGACGACGGGCTCGTGCTGAAGGCGTTCGAAGTGGCCGCCACCGCCGCCGGGATCCCGGCCGAGGGTCCGGAGCGGGAAGCCGCGCGGCAGTACGTCATCGACACCATGGGCCAGTCCAAGATCGTCGTCTTCCGGGCGCTGACCGGCGGCGACGAGGAGCGGGCCCAGGCCGGGAACGCCGCGTTCGAGGCCGCCTACGCCGAGTTCGCCGACGCCGGCGTGACCCCGATTCCCGGTGCCGCCGAGGCCATTTCGGCATTGCGCGCGGCGGGTATCAAGGTGGCGCTGACCACCGGGTTCAGCCGCGAGACCCAGGACAAGCTGCTGAACGCGCTGGGCTGGAACGAGATCGCCGACCTCACCCTCGCACCCTCCGACGCCGGCCGCGGGCGTCCCTACCCGGACATGGTCCTCGCGGCCGTGCTGCGGCTGGGCATCGACGCGGTGGATCGCGTTGCCGTGCTGGGCGATACCGCCAGCGATATCGGCACCGGGCTCTCCGCCGGAGCGCGCATCGTAGCGGGCACGCTGACCGGTGCGCACAACGAGGACCAGCTGCGCGCCGCCGGCGCCACCCACGTGGTGCCCACCGTCACCGAGTTCGCGCAACTGCTGCTGGCCGAACGCGCCTAGAGAATTCCGCCGGCGCGGCCCGCGGCCGGACCGGCGGATATCCCCCCATCCCTTCGAGTTTCTCGTCCCACGAGCTGAAAGTTGCTTGCACCGTGCGTAATCCGAACAACCGCCTCGCACGCACCATCGCCCGCACCGCATTGATCCTCACCTCCGCCACCGCGGTCGCGTTCAGCCTGACCGCGTGCGGCGGTACCGGCAGCGATTCCGCCGACGGCAAGACGGTCACCGTCTACTCCGCCGACGGCGTCGGCGACTGGTACAAGACCCAGTTCGCGAAATTCAAGGACCAGACCGGCATTTCGGTCAACCTGGTCGAGGCCGGCTCCGCCGAGGTCGTCAACCGCGTCGACAAGGAACAGTCCAACGCGCAGGCCGACGTCATCGTCACGCTGCCGCCGTTCATGCAGAAGGCCGACAAGCAGGGGCTGCTGCAGTCCAGCGGCGTCGACTTCAGCGCCGTCGCCGCCGCCGACAAGGACGCCAAGGGCAACTGGGTCACGCTGGCCGGCAACTACCTGTGCTTCATCGCCAACCCGTCGGTCGATGCCGCCAAGCTGACCTGGGACGACCTGCTGAAGCCGGAGTACAAGGGCAAGCTGCAGTACTCCACCCCCGGCCAGGCCGGTGACGGCACCGCGGTGCTGATCCTGCTGCAGTCGCTCTACGGCAAGCAGGGCGCGCTGGACTACCTGGCCAAACTGCAGGCCAACAATGTCGGCCCGTCCTCCTCCACCGGCAAGCTGCAGGCCAAGGTCGACAAGGGCGAGATCGTCGTCGCCAACGGCGACATCCAGATGAACCTGGCCACCATCAAGGAGAAGGGCTCCAAGTTCAGCCTGTTCTTCCCGGCCGCCGCCGACGGCAAGCAGTCCACCGTCGCCCTGCCGTACCTGATGGGCCTGGCCAAGGGCGCGCCGCACTCCGACGCCGGTAAGAAGCTGATGACCTTCCTGCTGTCCGCCGAGGCGCAGAAGACCCTGCCCGACGCCAATGCCGTCCCGGCCCGCACCGACCTCGCGGGCACGCCCGCCCCGGCCGGTGCGGTGTCGCCGGCCTCGCTGATCAAGAACGTCGAGATCGTGCATCCCGATTGGAACAAGGTGCTCGACGAGCTGGATGCCGACGTGGCCGCCTACAACAAGGCCACCGGTAGCTAGTCGCCCTTTCGCATCGAGCCCAGGAGCAGCAACCATGTCTTCCGCGTTGACGACGAACACGGTGGCCGACCACGCCACCACCGAACCGGCCATCGTGTTCGACCGGGTGGGTGTCACCTACGGCCGCGGCCGCAGAACCACCGTCGCCCTGGCCGATTTCAACCTGCGGGTCGCCGCGGGGGAAACGGTCGCGCTCCTGGGCCCCAGCGGGTCCGGCAAATCCACCGCGCTCAAGGCCCTGGCCGGATTCGTCCAGCCGACCTCGGGCACGGTGCGGCTGGCCGGGCGTGACGTCACTCATCTCTCGCCCGCCAAGCGCGGGATCGGGGTGGTGGTGCAGTCGTACGCGCTGTTCCCGCACATGCGGGTGCACGACAATGTGGCGTTCGGGTTGAAGGCGCATCGGGTGCCGCGCAACGAGATCGGCGATCGGGTCGCCGAAGCGCTCGAGATGGTCGGGATGGGGGCGTACGCCAAGCGGCTGCCGCGCGAGCTGTCCGGCGGGCAGCAGCAGCGGGTCGCGATCGCGCGGGCGCTGGCCATCCGGCCGAAGGTGCTGTTGCTCGACGAGCCGCTGGCGGCGCTGGACGCGCAGTTGCGGCAGAACATGCTCGGGGAATTGCAGCAGCTGCGAAAAGCGTTGCCGGACACGGCGATGCTGTATGTGACGCACGATCAGTCCGAGGCGCTGGCGCTGGCGGACCGGATCGCGGTGATGCAGGATGCGCGGCTGGTCGATATCGATACCGCCAAGCAGTTGTGGCAGCAGCCGTCGACCGATTTCACGGCGTCGTTCCTGGGTGGGGCGAATCTGCTGCCCTGCACGGTGAATCGGGTTTCCGGTACGACGGCGCTGGTGAGCGTGGGTGAGCACACCTTGCGGGCGGAGGCGCCGCGGCCGGGGGTCGGGCGGCCGGAGTGGGCGGTGAATGCCGAAGCGCAGCTGGTGGTCCGGCCGCACACCATCGCGATCGCGGCGCTCACCGAGCGAGATGTGTTGCGCGGCACCGTGATCACCGCCGTGTGGAAGGGTGCTTCGACGCGCCTGCATTTGACCGTGCCGGGGATTCCCGGCGAGTTCACCGCCGATGTGCCCGGGCACAGCGAGCTCGTGGCGGGCGATCACGTCGGTGTGCGGTTCCCCGATCCGGCGGGCGTGCTGATTCCGCCCGCGCCCGGAACCGATTCCGCCGCAGGGGATTCCGGGGTGCGCGCATGACCGCCCTGCTCGAATCGCCCGCGGAACCGGCCGCCGAGCCGCCGTCAACCCGGAGCGGTCTGCGGCCCGTGCTGTGGACGTTGCCGCCGGTGCTGGTGGTGCTGCTCATCGCCGTGTATCCGATCGTGCGGGTGCTGCTGGAGTCCACCAAGACGAAATCCGGGCGCGGGACGGACACCTGGAGCAAGGTGCTGGGCGAGGAATCGTTCCGGAATGCCTTGTGGCGCACCGTCTCCATCGCGGTCAGCTCCACGCTCGGCTGCTTGATCCTCGGGACTTTCCTGGCGGTGGTGCTGGCTTTCATCCCGTTCCCCGGCTCGCAGCTGGTCGGGCGGCTCATCGACACGGTGCTGACGCTGCCGTCGTTCCTGGTGACGCTCGCCTTCACCTTCCTCTACGGAACCGCCGGCGCCGTCAACGCTTTCATCACGCAGCTGACCGGTGACAAGGAACCGGCGCTGAACTTCCTGTCCACCCCCTGGGGCGTGATCCTCGCCGAGATCACCTTCTTCACGCCCTTCGTGGTGCGGCCGCTGCTGGCCGCCTTCGCGCAGCTGCCCCGCGAACAACTCGACGTCGCCTCCAGCCTCGGCGCGTCGCCCTGGCGTGTCTTCCGGCAGGTGGTGCTTCCCGAGGCCTGGCCCGCCCTCGCGGCCGGCGGCAGCCTCGTACTCCTGCTGACCCTCAACGAGTTCGGCATCGTCCTGTTCACCGGCGCCAAGGGCGTGATCACCCTGCCCGCGCTGATCTACACGCGCGGCATCGTCACCTTCGACCTGCCCGGCGCCGCGGTCCTGGCCTCCATCCAGGTCCTGCTGTCCCTGAGCCTCTACCTCGGCTACCGCCTGCTGTTCTCCCGCCTCACCGGCACCCGCAAGGAGGCCTGACCATGCTCGTCTGGACCCGCCGCGGCCGGCTCACCGTCCTGGCCGTTTTCGCCTTGGTGGTGGCGATCGTCTTCGTGGCCCCCATCGCCACGGTCATCGCCGCCGCCCTGGCCGGCAGCTGGACCGGCCCCCTCCCTTCCGATCTCGGCTTCGCCAATTTCGATCGCGCCCTCTCCGGCGAACAATCCGCCAGCCTCTCGGTGAGCCTGCAAACCGCCCTCCTGGCCAGCCTCATCGCCCTCGTCCTCGGCACCTGGGCCGCCCTCGCCTCCCGCGAAACCCCCGCCTGGCTGCGCCGCACCACCGACGCCGTCTTCCACGTCCCGGTAGCCGTCCCCTCGGTAGCCATCGGCCTCGGCGTCCTCATCACCTTCAACGAGCGCCCCCTCCTCCTCGGCGGCACCAAGTGGATAGTCATCCTGGCCCACACCGTCCTGGTCCTCGCCTACGCCTTCTCCGGCGTCTCAGCCGCCCTGGACCGCCTGGACCCCGGCTACCAGCAAGCCGCCGAATCCCTGGGCGCCTCCCCCTTCCGAGTCCTCACCCGAATCACCCTCCCCCTCCTCCTCCCCGCCCTAGGCGCAGCCGCCGGCCTGGCCATAGCCCTCTCCATGGGCGAACTGGGCGCCACCATCATGGTCTACCCCGCCACCTGGAAAACCCTCCCCGTCAGCATCTTCGCCGCCACCGACCGAGGCGAAGTCTTCGACGCCGCCGCCAGCACCACCCTCCTGGTCCTGGTAACCCTCCTAGCCCTGGTAATCCTCGGCCGCCTCAAGGGCCGCGCCGCCCTCCGCTGAAATCCGCACGACCACATGACAGTTGGGCCGGTACCCGGGTGGGTAGCGGCCCAACTGGTTTCTCCGAGGAGGGATCAGCTCGGAGAGTTTTGGGTGGCGGCGGCTAGGAGGCCTGCGGTGTGGGTGTCGGTGGCCTCTATCAGGCCGGCGGCCAGGAGGTGGGCGGCTGCCAGGTGTAGGGCTGATTGATGGAGGGCCCTGAGGGTGGCTGTTAGGTGGTGGCCTTTGCGTTCGAAGCCTGACTGGAGTTGGTGGGCCGAGTCGAAGCCGCCGAAGCCGGATAAGGCGTGAGTTGTTGTGGTGTGGTGGATTTGGGGGGTTAGGGAGTCGGCGAAGCGCAGGTAGGTTGCGGCGCACTTGCGGGCGGCCGCGGGGTCCATGTGGAAGGTGCCGGCGGCCGCTTGGGTGTAGAGGTGCGGGGCCGGGGGGTTGGGCGTGGTCATGGACGCACTCCAAGGTGGATTGTGAAATGCTTTTTTACGCCTGCAATTTCGCGAAAGTGGGATCGGGCGTCCCGCCGTGGGAGATCAGGGGCGGGCGTGCCGCGCCAGTCGACCACGCGGCACGCCGGGCGGGGCGCCCCGTTGCGCCCGCCGTCTTGTGGCGGGCGACGTCCTAGGGTTCGTGCGGGCTACTGGTCGGATAGCCGCGCATCGAATGACGTCACCGCTGGCGACAATGACACTGTAGCAATGCATCAATTGTGTCAATGCATTTCGAATCATTGTTCTGGTAAACGGCGACGGCCTCCGGCCACGTCGATTACGAGATCAGTGTAACCGTCAACGAGTTCGGCGAGATGGTACCAGTGTTTATGGGTGTTATCGCTGGCCGCGCCCTCGTGGTCTATCACTTGATTCGCTTCCACCCAGCTCCGGGCCATGCGGTCGACGACGGCCCCCAGACTTTCGGTGTGTAGCGCAGCTCCGTTGCGGTGTTGCGGGAGTTCCTGCTCCACCCAATCATTGATATCGTCAACGAGTTCATCGCGGCGGCAATCGATCTCGGTGATCAACATCGGATCGCGGACCTGCCCCCGGCGTTCGTGCAACTCCGCGAGCGCATGTGCCGATCGCAGTAAAACTCGATCTTGAAATCGGCGGCCCTGGAAGGCGCAGAGCAATTGCGGAGCTGTCGGCAGCACGCCGGCTATCGACATGGTCATCGCGACTCCCCAAACGCAACAGACAGCATCACTAATCGCACCAACATGATTGGTCTCCGGATTCAGCTATACCGGTCTACGGATCGGTTCAACACGAATAGGCTAGCTGGATCATGCTCTTACAAATGCAAGAACGCAATACTGCGTTCTAGCAAGTGCGCCAAGCGAAAGGGATGTCATGGCAGGCAAGCGCACTGTGCTCACCGTCCGTTTGCGCCGCCTCGCGGCGATGCTGCACGAGATGCGGGAGAGCGCCAACCTCAGCAAAGAGGTGGTCAGCGCCAAAACCGGGATCAATGTCACCACCCTGTACCGGATCGAGACGGCCCAGGCCAGGCCACAGCGCCGAACCCTCACGGCCATGCTGGATCTCTACGGCATCGGCGAGCCGCAACGTTCAGATGCCTTGCAGTTGCTGGTGGATGCGCTCCGCCCCGGCATGGCGCGCTCCTTCGAGGACGCCGTGTCGGAGGTCTACGGCGCGTACATCAACTTCGAAGCCGAGGCGCTCTCGGCCCGGTTCTTCCAGTCCACCTTCATCCCCGGCCTGCTGCAGACCGAGCCGTACGCCAACGCCGTCTACGAGACCACCATGCCGAAAATCTCGGAACAGGTTCGCGAGCAACGGATTCAGGCCCGCGTGCAGCGCTCCAAAGTGCTCACCAAGGAGGACGCCCTGGAACTGTGGGTGGTGCTGGACGAAGCCGTCATCCGCCGCAACGTGGGCGGCCGCGAGATCATGCGGGAACAGTTGCAGCGCTTACGCGACGAGACCGAGAAGCGGAACGTGATCCTGCAGATCCTGCCCTTCGACGCCGGCGCGCACCCGGGCATGCTGGGCTCCTTCACCCTGCTCGACTTCCCCGATCCGGCCGACCCGGAACTGGTCTACGTCGAGGGCATCGCCAATGACGAGCTGATCGAGGGCCACCCCGAGGTCCGCCGCTACGGCGTCATGTTCGACCAGCTCCGCGCCATGGCGCTCAGCCCCCGCGACTCCCTGGAGATGATCGACGCCACCATGATCGAACTGGACAAATGATCATCCACCCACCCTAGGTGGGCAAACCCTCACCCTCGGATCGGAGATCGGCAGCACTGAGGTCGCTGTCGAGGTGAACCGAATGCGGCGACAGTGGAATACATCCCGAACAGCACCACAAAGCCGCACTTCCGAGAGGATGATGTTCGATGTGCAAGCCGGTTACCTCCACCGCCGCCACCCTCGTTCCGCTGCGGGGCAGCGCGTCACCTGCTGCACATCAGACCGGACCGGCCGACGTGGCCGCCACCGCTCCCGACTGCGCCCTCACCTACGCCGAGCTCGACCGCTGGAGCAATCGCCTGGCCCGCATGCTGCTGGTGCTCGGAGCCCGCCCCGGCACCCGGGTCGCGATCGCCGACACGCCGCAACTGGAGGCCGTCGTCTCCCGGCTGGCGATCACCAAAACCGGCGCCACCCCCGTGCCGCTGCTGTCCGAAACCACCTCCGCGCGAGTCGATTTCGGCATCACCACCAAGGCGGGCCGCGACCGGTTGACCGATGCGAGCCACTGGCTGGTGCTGGACGAGCGCTCCACCCTGCTGCAGTACCTCACCGGCTCCGACGCACCGCTCACCGACGCGGAGCTCCATACGGCGCGGATGGCTTCCTGACCCGCCCGATATCCCCAGCACGCAGGACGTTACATGGCTTCCAGCTCCCCCACGTCGGCCTTCGCCCTGTCCGCGGCGCAACGCGGCATCTGGTTCGCGCAGCATCTGGCCGGTGAGACCCCGATTTCCATCGCCCAGTACGTCGAGTTCGACGGGGCGGTGGACATCGAACTGCTCGCCGACGCCGCGCGCCGGGCCGGGCGCGAGTTCGGCACCGGCTATCTGCGCCTGCTCGAAATCGACGAGCTGCCTTGGCAACTCGTGGACACCAGCCTCGACGATCGCATCGACACCGTGGACTTCCGGTCCGAGGCCGATCCGGAGGCGGCGGCGCGGGCCTGGATGCGCACCGAGTACACCGCACCGCTGGATATGACGCGGGACCGGTTGTGCAAGGTCGCCATGCTGCGGCTCGGGGCCGACCGCTGGTGGTGGTATTCGCGGTTCCACCACATCCTGCTCGATGGCGTGGGCGCGCTGACCATGCTGCAGCGCACCGGGGAGATCTACAACGCGGCCGTGCGCGGCGAGCAGATCCCGGAAGGCAAGGCGCAGCCGCTCGAGCACATCGTGGAAGCCGATGCGGCATACCGGGATTCGGACAAGCTGGCGGCGGACCGGCAGTACTGGCGCGAGCATCTGCAGGGGATGGCCGAGCCGGCGTTCCTGGGCCGGCGCACCGGTGCGGTGGACGCGCATCCGCGGCTGCTCTCCGGGGCGCTGCCCGACGAGACGGCCGCCCTGCTGGACGCGGTGGCCGCCGAACTGTCCACCAGCGCCGCGCCGATCATCGTGGCCGCGTTCGGCGCGTTCGTCGGCGCCATGACCGGCAGCGGCGAGATCGTGCTGAGCCTGCCGGTGTCCGGCCGCACCACCGCCACCCTGCGCCGTTCGGGCGGCATGGTGGCCAATGTGGTGCCGCTGCGCCTGCACCCCATGCCCACCGCCACGGTCGGCATGCTGATCCGGGCCACCCAGAACGAGCTGACCGCGGCGCTGCGGCGGCAGCGGTACCGGCAGGAGGACATCGTCCGCGATCTCGGCTGGGCGATGGACGAGATGGCCGGGTTCGGGCCGACCGTCAACCTCATGCTGGCCGACACCCGCATTCGCCTGGGCGAGGTGACCGGGCGGCTGAACGTGCTGACCTCGGGATTGATCGACGATCTGTTCGTCAATGTGTATCCCGGCGCCGGCGGCGAACGCACCCACATCGATTTCCAGGCCAACCCGAACCGTTACGGCGACGCCGAGCTGACGGCATTGCACGCGCGGTTCCTGGACTTCCTGCACCGATTCCTGGCGGCCGGTCTGGACGGGCCGCTGACCGGGGTGGCGGCGGTGTCGGAAGGTGAACGGGCCGAACTGGTGCCCGCCTATGGGCGAAGTCCGGCGCAGCCTCGTACGCTGCCCGAAATCCTCACGGCCGGAGCGCTGCACGCGCCCTCGGCCATTGCCTTGCGTGCGGACGGGGCGGCGTACACCTATAAGGAACTGAGCGAATACTGCCATCGGCTCGCCCGGGTGTTGATCGCCGCCGGCGCGGGACCCGAACGGCCGGTGGCGATTTCGATTCCACGCTCCGCCGAGTCGGTGCTGGCGACCTGGGCCGTGGCGCAGACCGGTGCGGCGTTCGTGCCGATCGATCCCGGCTATCCGACGGACCGGATCGAGCACATGATCGCCGACAGCGGCGTGGTCGCGGGCGTGACGGTCGCCGGGTCCCGGGCGGCGCTGCCGGACCGGGTGCAATGGCTGGTGCTCGACGATCCGGATACCCAGCGGTGGCTCGACGCTGCGAGCCCCGCGCCGGTCACCGACGCCGACCGGATCACACCGGTCCATCTCGGCCAGCTCGCCTATCTGATCTACACCTCGGGTTCCACCGGCCTGCCCAAGGGCGTCGGCGTGACCCACCGCGGCCTGGCCAACCTCGCGACCGGCTCCGGGGCGGCGTTCGGCGTCGGCTCCGATGCCGTCGTCGCGCACGCCGTTTCGCCGAGTTTCGACATCTCGGTGGAGGAATTGCTGATCGCGTTCGCGGTCGGCGCGACGGTCGCGGTGGTGCCGCCCGCCGCCTACGCGGGCGACGAACTGGCCCGGGTATTGCGCACCCTCGAAGTCACCCACCTGAACGTGACCCCCGCCGTCGCGGGCTCCCTGGACCCCGACACCCTCCCCCGCCTCGGCACGGTCGTGGTCGGCGGCGACGCCTGCCCGCCCGAACTCCCCATCCGCTGGGCCGGCCGCACCGTACTCAACGGTTACGGCCCCACCGAAACCACCGTCACCGCCACGCTGAGCGCTCCGCTCGCACCCGGTGACCGGATCACCATCGGCGGCCCGTCCCGCGGCGCGCGCGCCGTGGTCCTCGATCCCTGGCTCCGCCCGGTGCCGCCGGGCGTGACCGGCGAACTCTATCTCGGCGGCGACGGCCTGGCGCGCGGCTACCACCAGCGCATCGGCTTCACCGCCGAACGCTTCGTCGCGAACCCCTTCGCGGCGGGCGAAAGGCTCTACCGCACCGGCGATCTCGTCCGCTGGGTGCGCCGCAACAGCCAGTGGGAACTGGAATTCGGCGGCCGCAGCGACACCCAGGTCAAGGTCCGCGGCTTCCGCATCGAACTCGGCGAAGTCGACGCCGCGGTCGCCCGCCACCCCGGCGTCCAGGTCGCCATCACCGTCGGCGCGACCACCCCGGGCGGCGCGACGGCGCTGGTGACCTACGTACTCGCCGGACCGGACGCGATCGAATCCGATGCGCTGGAACCACCCACTGCATCCGACGATTCCGAAACCCGATCGGCCCCGTCGGCGTACATCGACCCCGAAGCGGTGAAAGCCACTGTCGCGCGGCAGCTTCCGGCGCATATGGTGCCGAGTGTCGTCATGGTGCTGGATTCGCTGCCGCTGACGCCGGCGGGGAAGGTGGATCGGCGGGCGCTGCCGGAGCCGGATTTCACCGCCCGTGCCACGACCGGGCGGATGCCGGTGACCGAGCGGGAGCAGCTCCTGGCGGGCGTGTTCGCCGAAGTGCTGGGTGTGGAAGCGGTCGGCGCGGATGACAATTTCTTCGCCCTGGGCGGAGACAGCATCGTCGCCATTCAACTGGTGGCGCGCGCCAAAACGGCGGGCCTGTGCTTGCGGGCCCGGGATGTGTTCGAGCACAAGACCGTTGCCGCGCTGGCGGCGGTGGCCACGGATGCGACCGAGCCGCAGGTGTACGAGTTGCCGGGCGGCGGAATCGGGCCGATTCCGCTCACCCCGGTGGTGCACGCCATGCTCGAACACGGGCCCACCTGGCGGCGGTATGCGCAGGCGGCCTTGATTCCGCTGCCCGCCGATGTGGATCGCGACCGGTTGGTTCCCGCAGTACAGGCGCTACTGGACCGGCACGATGTTCTGCGCAGCAAGCTGGTTCGCGGTGCGCAGGGTATGGATTCCGGCCCGGCCGCGGCGGCGGCGGGTTTCGACCCGGATCGCGGCTGGGAGTGGACCGTCGGAGCGGTGGGCTCGGCGCGGGCGGAGGATTTGGTCGAGATCGTGCGCACGGCGGGCGATTCCGATGTGGAGGCGGAGTTGCAGTGGGCGGCGGATCGGCTGGATCCGGCGGGGCGGGTGATGGCGCGGTTCATGCTGGTGGAGCGGGATGGGGCGGGGCCGTTGCTGTGGGTGGTGCTGCATCACCTGGTGACCGACGGAATCACGTGGCGGATTCTGTTGCCGGATCTGGCTACCGCTTGGGCGGGAGGTGAGTTGCCGCCGGTGGGGACCTCGTTCCGGCGGTGGGCGCATGGGCAGGTGGAGCAGGTTGCGGAGCGGCGGGGCGAACTCGCTTTGTGGCAGCGGATTTCGGCTACGCCAGATCCGCCGTTGGATACCTATCCACTGGATCCGCGGCGGGACACCGTCGCCACCATGGGGCAGACCCGGACCGTTGTCGATGCCGAAATCGCCTCGGCGGCACTGGAACTCGTTCCGGAGCGATTCCATTGCGGTGTGGACGACGCGTTGCTGACCGCGCTGGCCATGGCCACGACACGGATGCGGGGCACGACGCGCACGTTGCTCACCTTGGAGGGACACGGGCGCGAGGAAGCGCTGCTGCCGGGGGCCGATGTTTCGCGCACGGCGGGCTGGTTCACCAGCGTGTATCCGGTGGCGCTGGACCTCAGCGGCATCGATATCGAGGACGCTTTCCGGGGCGGCGCGGCAGCCGGAGCGGCGCTGAAGGCCGTGAAGGAACAGCTGCGCGAGATCCCGGACAAGGGTGTCGGGTACGGGATGCTGCGGTATCTCGACGCCGAATCGGGGCTGGGTCATACGCCCACCCCGCAGCTCAGCTTCAACTATCTGGGGCGCACCGGAACCGGCGGCGAGGGCAGCGAAACACCGTGGCTGCCGACGCGGTTCACCGCCACCAATGACGATCGCGCACCCCTGGCCGCGGCCGTCGACATCAACGCCTTCCTCACCGATGCCGGCCTCGAGGTCACCTGGGCGTACGCCTCGCGGCTGTTCACCGAGGATCGGGTGCGGGAATTCGCCGCGCTCTGGGCGGAGGCGCTGACCGCGCTCGTCACCCACGCCCGGTCGGCCGAGGCGGGCGGGCATACCCCGTCCGATTTCGCGCTGGTCCCGGTGCGGCAGGCGCAGATCGACGGCTGGGAGCGGGATTACCCGTCGCTCGCCGACATCTGGCCGCTGTCACCCCTGCAGTACGGGCTGCTGTTCCATGCCCGCTACGACAACGACACCGCCGACGGCTACACGGTGCAGACCCGCCTGTCACTGGCCGGCCGGGTGGACGCGCCCCGGCTGCGGGCCGCCGCCCAAGCCCTGCTGGACCGGCACGAGGTGCTGCGGGTCGCGTTCACCGAAACCTCGGACGGGCCACGGCAATTGGTGCTCGGAGCAGCCGAGATCCCCTGGCAGGAGCTCGACCTGAGCCATATCCCGGAGGCCGCGGAACGGCAGCGGGAACTGGAGCGCCTGGTCGCGGTCGACGGCGGCACCCGCTTCGATCTGGCCCGTCCGCCGCTGTTGCGGTTCACGCTCATCCGCTCCGGCGAGGACACCTACACGCTGCTCATGACCAATCACCATCTGGTGCTGGACGGCTGGTCCACGCCGCTGGTGGTGCGCGAACTGCTGTCCGGGTATCTCGCCGCCGTCACCGGGCACGAGATCGGTTCCGCGCCGGCGCATTCCTATCGGGAATTCCTGGCCTGGCTGGGTGAACAGGACGATGCGGCATCGATCGCCGCCTGGACCGCAGCCCTCGCCGGAGTGGACTCGCCCACCCGCGCGATCCCCACGCTCGCCGGTCTCACCTCCACCGAATCCGGCATGGTGACAGCCGATTTCAGCACCGCGCACCTGACCCGCCTCGAAGCGGCCGTGCGCGCGGCGGGCGCGACCGTCAATACCGGCGTGCAGGCCGCGTGGGCGCTGCTGCTCACCATGCTCACCGGCCGCACCGACGTGGTGTTCGGCGGCACCGTCTCCGGCCGCCCGCCGCAGCTGACCGGCGTCGAGGAAATGGTGGGCCTGTTCATCAACACCCTGCCGGTGCGGGTGCGGCTGGATCCCGGTGAGCGCGTGTCCGAACTGCTGGCCCGGGTGCAGGGCGAGCAGGCGCGCTTGCTGGACCATCAGCATGTCGGGCTGGCCGCCATTCACCAGGCGGTCGGCTTGCCGGAGCTCTTCGACACCCTCACCGTGTTCGAGTCCTATCCCATCGACCGCGAAACCCTGTCGCGGGCAATGGATATCGCCGGCATGCGGATCCTGGATGTGAGCGGCACCGACGCCACCCCGTACCCGCTCAACCTCATGGTGATCCCGCAGCGCGACGCCGACGGCGCCGAAAGCTTGCAGATCAGCGTGAAATTCATGGCCGATCAACTGCCCGAGGCGGCGGCGCGGCGGCTGCTGGAACGGTTCGTGTTCCTGCTCGACCAGATCGCCGAACACCCGAACCGCCGGGTGGCGGCACTGCAGCATTGCGAACCGTCCGAGCGGCGTTCGCTGCTGCCGGTGCGCGGCGGCGATCCGGTGCCCATGCGCACCCTGCCGCAGATCCTGGCCGCCGGGGCGAGCGTGAACCCGGACGCCATCGCCATCAGCTCCGGTGCGCTCAGCATGAGCTACCGCGACCTCGACGCCTGGTCCAACCGGTTCGCGCGACTGCTGCTGAGCCGTGGCGTCGGCCGCGAGGTGTTCGTGGTGCTGGCGCTGACCCGGTCGGTGGAATCGGTGGTGGCGGTGTGGGCGCTGGCCAAGACCGGTGCGGCGTTCCTGCCGCTGGATCCGAACTATCCGGTGGAGCGCATCGAGCACATTCTCACCGATTCGCAGGCGCCGATCGGGGTGACGGTGTGCGCGGTCGGCGAATCGCTGCCGGGCACCATCGACTGGCTGCTGCTGGACGATCTGAACACCATCCGGCGGGTCATGACGGTGTCGGACGCGCCGATCACCGATGCCGAACGCGGCGGGCCGATCGATCTGAGCCAGACCGCGTACCTCATCTACACCTCGGGTTCGACCGGCAAACCGAAGGCGGTGCTGCTCAGTCATCGCGGGATCGCGAACCTGATCTCCTCGCAGGAGACCGCGCTCGATCTGAACGAGACCTCCAGCCCCCTGCAGGTGGCCTCGCCCAGTTTCGACGCCTCGGTGCACGAGCTGCTGATGGCGCACGCGATGGGCGGGCGGCTGGTCATCTCGCCGCCGGATGTGTACGGCGGCAGCGAACTCGAAGCGCTGCTGCGCGAACAGCGGGTCACGCACGCGGTGATCACGCCGTCGGTGCTGGCCACCATGAACCCGGCCGGGCTGCCGTATCTGCGCAATCTGGCGGTCGCGGGCGAAGCGGCCGGACCGGAGCTGGTAGCGGCGTGGTCGCCGGACCGGCGCATGGTGAACCTGTACGGGCCAACCGAATTCAGCATCTGGGCGACCGGGCCGGGCGAACTGCGATCCGGGGAACCGATCACCATCGGCGCGCCGATTCGCGGTGCGCAGGCCATGGTGCTCGACACCTGGCTGCGGCCGGTGCCGGTGGGTATCACGGGTGAGCTGTATCTGGCGGGGCCGGCGTTGGCGCGCGGCTACTTCAACCGATTCGCGCTCACCGCGACACGTTTCGTGACCAATCCGTACGGGGCGCCCGGGACTCGCATGTATCGCACCGGCGATATGGTGCGCTGGGTCGAGGCCAAGAGCGGTGACGAGACCCGGCTGGAGCTGGAATACCAGGGGCGCAGCGACTTCCAGGTGAAGATCCGCGGGTTGCGCATCGAGCTCGGGGAGATCGACGCGGTGCTGGCCGCCGACGAACAGGTCGAATACGCCGCCACCCTGGGCTGCCCGGGACCCGGCGGACAGACCGTGCTGGTGTCGTACGTGGTGCCGGTCGAAGGCGAGCGCCTGGATACCGAACTGCTGCGCACCCGGGTGGCCGGCGCGCTGCCCGGCTACATGGTGCCCAGCTACATCATCGAACTCGACGATGTCCCGCTCACCCCGGTCGGCAAACTCGACCGGAATGCCCTCACCCCACCGGATTTCAGCAGTCTGCAAGAGCGCTATCTGGCCCCGCGCAGCGCGGTCGAGACAGCGGTCGCGAAGGTGTTCGCCGAAATCCTCGGCACCGACCAGGTCAGTATCGACCGCTCCTTCTTCGAACTCGGCGGCAACTCGCTCAGCGCCACCAAGGTGATCGCCCGCGTGAACGCGGCGCTCGGGGCCACCGTCGCCCTGCGCGATCTGTTCGACGCCCCCACCGTCGCACAGCTCTCGGCACGCGTCACGCCCGCCGGTGAACTGCCCGGCGACCGGCCCGGCCGCCCGGCGCTGGCCCCGCGTATCCGGCCGGATCGCGTCCCCCTCTCCCCCGCCCAGCAGCGCATGTGGGTCCTCAACCGCATGGACCCCGGCTCGGCGGCGTACAACATCACCGCGGCCCTGCGCCTCACCGGCACACTGGATCTCGAAGCTCTCCGCCTCGCCATCGCCGATGTGGTGGCCCGCCACGAAACCCTGCGCACCATCTACCCGGCCGATGCCGAAGGCCCGCGCCAGGTCGTGCTCAACGCCGAAGCGGCGATCCCCGACCTGCGGGTCCTGGACACCGAAGACGGCGCCCCGCTGCGCGAACGCATCGAGGAACTCACCGGCACCGGCTTCGACCTCACCCGCGAATCCCCCCTCCGGGTGGGTCTGCTGCGCATCGTCGAAGCCACTGAACCGGCTGTCTCCCAGGACATTTCGACCGACGATCCGGATGCGACGCTACAACCGGGCACCTTCATCGACATGCTGCCGCCCCCGCCGCCGCCCGGCGGCAAGGTCGTCAACGAGTCGTCCACCGTGAAACTCGCTCTCAGCGAGGCGGATCGGGCCGCCGCCACGGCGTCGTTCGCCCGCACCGAGATGGAACGCGCGGCGGCCACGCGCCGGCCCGGCAAGCGCACGACGCGCGATACGGCCGACAGCACGGAGGAGCCCACCGTCCACTTCGGATCGCGGCGCGGACCGGGCCGGGTATGGCCGCAACCCGCCGATGACGCGTCCGATTCCAGCGGAGCCGCGTCCGGTTCCGTTCGCGACAGGGGAGACAGCACAGCGGATCCCACAGTCGATTTCGGGTCGCGGCGTACATCGGGTCGTGGCGCGAATGCGTCTCGTGCGGGCGGTCGCACTGCCGGTGAGCCGCGCAACTCCGGGCGGGTAGACGGCGCAACCGGTCACCACTCCGGCACTCCGGCCACGAGCGAGTTCGAGCGGGGACTGAGTTCGGTTGCGGCCGAGCCGGATTCGGGTGGGGACGACGTGCACGTCGTTGTGCTGGTGGTGCATCACATCAGTGCGGACGGGGCGTCCATGGCACCGTTGGCTGCCGATCTGGTGGGGGCGTATCTGGCGCGGACCGCGGGGGTGGAGTCGGTGCGGCCGGAGTTGCGGGTGCAGTATGCCGATTACTCGCTGTGGCAGCGGGAGCTGCTCGGTGACGATCGGGATGCGGAGTCGGTTGCTGCGCAGCAGGTTCGGTATTGGTCCGAGCGGCTGGCGGGTGCCCCGGACGCGTTGGAGCTGCCTGCCGATCGGCCGCGGCCGGCGGTGCAGAGCATGCGGAGCGCGGATCTCGCGTTCGGCATCGACGCGGAAATGCACGGGGCGCTCGGCGCATTGGCGGCGCGGACCGAGAGCAGTTTGTTCATGGTCGTGCACGCCGCGCTCGCCGTACTGCTGGCTCGGCTGTCCGGATCGCCGGATGTGCTGGTGGGCACCGCCATGTCCGGGCGCGGGGACGCCGCGCTGGACGATATGGTCGGCATGTTCGTCAACACCCTGGCGCTGCGCACGACCGTGGACCCGAGTCTGGGCTTCCGGGAGTTCCTGGCCGGCGTGCGCACCACCGATCTCGACGCGTTCGCCAATGCGGACGTGCCGTTCGAGCGGCTGGTGCAGGTGCTGGATCCGCCGCGCTCGACCGCGCACCATCCGCTGTTCCAGGTGTCGCTGTCGCTGCAGAACTTCACCGCGCCGGTGCTCGAATTCCCCGGCCTGCGGGTGGAAGTCGAGCCGATCGTGCGCGACGCCTCACAATTCGACCTGACCTTCGACCTGCGCGAACCCGCCCCCGGCGAGACGACCGGCCTGGACGGCACCCTCACCTACGCGGTGGATCTGTTCGACGAATCCACCGCCGCCCTGCTGCTCACCAGGTGGCGGCGGATCCTCACCGCGATCACGGCGAACCCGAACATCCGGATCTCCGATATCGACCTCCTCGAGGACTCCGAACGCGCCGCCCTGGTCCCGCGCCGCGGCCCGCGCAGCACCGGCACCCGCACCCTCGCGGACGTCCTGCAGGAAGCCGCCGCGACCCGCCCGGACCATACGGCCGTCATCGCCGCGGGCCGCAGCCTGTCCTACCGCCGCCTGGACGCCGACTCCGCCCGCCTCGCACGCCATCTCACCGCCGCCGGAGCAGGCCCGGAAACCGTTGTCGCCCTGGCTCTCTCCCGCAGCGTGGAACTGATCACCGCGATCTGGGCGACCGCCAAGGTCGGCGCCGCCTTCGTACCCGTCGATCCCCGTTACCCGCAGGATCGCATCGAACACATGCTCTCCGACTCCGGCGCGCTGCTGGGCCTGACCGTCAGCGCCCACCGCGCAGCCCTGCCCGACGCCGTCACCTGGCTGGTCCTCGACGACAAACGATCTCTCACCCCACCGCCCGCACTCCGGACCCAGCAGCCGGAACGCCGCGACACCCAACCCGAACTCCGTCCGCATTCCGCCCACCAACCCCGGTCCGCGGAATCCCGATCGCCCCAGCCTCCCGCCCGGCCCGATGCACAACACGCATCACCACAGTCCGATCCCCGGGGGTCGGCTCCCCTCGGTCCCGATTCCCCCGCAGGCCCACCGCCGCGGCCCATGCGGCCGCAGGCGGGGACGCCGCGCACCGGACCTCGCCCCTCGGGGTCCGGTGCGCGGACACCGCATTTCGAACCGCGCGCCGGGATGCGCGGGTTCCGGTGGGCACAGCCGGAGCCGCGGGCTCCGCAGGGCGGGCCGCGGGTACCGCCG
>NZ_BDCD01000043.1 GCF_001613325.1 Nocardia yamanashiensis NBRC 100130
CCCTGGCCGTGCCCCCGCCACCGCCGGCCGCGGATCGCCGGCCGGGCATCACCGCCGTCCTCGTCGCGCTCGGCTTCACGCTGACCGGTGCGGCGCTGACCTGGGCAAACAATATGAGTCGGCGGCGCCGTGGCTGACCTGGGCATCGACCGCGGCCCGGTCGCGATACTGCTGATCGGTGGTCTGCCGCCACTGTTCCTGCTATCCGCGCACGCCCCCTGGTGGGCGGTGGCGTCGGCGGCGGCCGTGCTCGTCCTGGCAGGCACGCCCATCCGGCAGCGCAGCCCGATCCGATGGTTGTCGGACCGGTGCGCCTTCCGTTTCGGCCGAGCGGCCCGCCTGCGGACATTGCACGAGGAGCCGCCGCTGGGGGATGTAGAGGTGGCGGCGGGGATATGCGGAATCCTTTGTGACGGAGACGTACTCGTGGCGGTGATCCGGCTCGCACCCGACCTGGACCTGCCCACCGTCATCGCCGACCGCACCGTGTACACCGAAGACACGGTGCCGGTCGACCTGCTGCTGCGGATGCTCGACCAATACGGCATCACGGTCGACATCGACATCGTCACCCACGGCCGGCGCACGCGCGCCGACCTGGATTACAGCAAGGTCTACGACCAGCTGATCGGATCCCGGCCGGTGATCGGGCAGCGCTCGACCTGGCTGGTGATCCGCCTGGATCAGCGACGCAACCTGCAAGTCCTCACCCGGCGCGGCCCCTGCGCCGAATCCGGCCCCCGCGCGCTGGCGGCGGCGGCTCACCGCATCGCCGCCCGGTTGCGCGAACGCGAGGTAGCCGCGCACGTCCTGCCCGCCGACGCACTGGGGGAGATGACCCAGTGGCTGCACGCCGGTGTCGAACCGAGCGAATTGCGAGAACGCTGGGGACAGTTGGACACCGCGCACGCGGGCCGGACGGTGACCACCTTCGCCGTCGACTGGACGCGAGTGGAAACGCCCGGCCTCGAAGACTGCTGGCGCTGGCATCGCGGCTGGACGACGATCGCGATCGCGCTCTCCAGCACCGGAACCCGAGCCCTGGTCCGATACGTCGGGCCGAGCCCGGAGGATCCCCCGCCCGCCTACCTGCGGCTGCTCTCCGGCCGCCAGACCACCGCCTTCCGGGCCACACTGCCCGGGGCCGGTTCTCCGTCGGCGTTGCGCGGTAAGGAATTCGGACCCGGTCTGCCCGCGGCCCGCACGCGGGAACTCCGGGTGGCGATCGGCCCGAGCGGGCAGATCATCGGCGCGCTCGGCGGACCCGACCGGCACCTGCTGGCGCTGCCGCTGTTCGATCCCACCCGACACGAGCCGCGCCGGCGAACGATCGACGTCCACGCCGAACTGGCGGTCGCACAGCAGCTGGTGCTGCGCGCGGTCGTCGTGGGCGCCGAAGTGGTGGTGTACTCGGTACACCCGCAACGCTGGTGGCAGTTGATCGCTGCGGTCGGCGACCCGCAGGCGCTGCGGCTGGCGACCGCCGCCGAGGCCGACGCGGCCGAGTCGACAGCCGGCGGGATCGCCGTGTTCGATCATCTCGCTCCCCGCGCCGCCGCGGCCCCGACCGTCGTCGCGCTCACCGAACCCGGAATCGGCCGCCACCGCGACGCGGACCTGGTGATCGATCAGATCGATGCCACGACCGTCGCGGTCGCCATCCCGATGCGCACGGTGACGGTGGAATTGATCGAACCGCACGGCGAGACCCGCTATTTCGAGCCGGCCGCCGACTCCGAACGACCCGAATACGATGACAGCGCATCGGCGTCGGCCGCCGCCGCGAATGCCTGGGATGAATGAGCGGAGGTGCGACGGTAATGTCTGTCGGCGTGGTAACGGATTCCGAGCCTACCGAGGGCGATGATCGGCAAGCGGGAAACGAGGACGCTCAGAGTCCGCGCCAAGCGGCCGCGGCGATATTCTCCAGCCGTCTCTCGGAGCTGATCTCGGAATCGCTGGTGTCGACCGAGGCGGGGGCGACTCGATCGCTGACCCTCTATTCACTCGCCCAGCATTTGGAATTGGCGTATCCGGATGTTCCGGTATCGCAGTCGGGCCTGTATCGCCTCATTCACGGTGACGCGATCCCCCGTCTGGATTTGATCATCGCACTGGCCCGTGTGTTCGATGTGCCCCCGGAGTACTTCGTCACCGAGACCAAAAGCCGCTGAACGGATTCGCACGCCCGCGGGCGGTCCGCCGTAGCGAGCGGGCCCTCGCCGGCGCTGAAGGGCTCGGGCCGGAATGACCGAAACGCCGGCGTGGCGCACGTCGGCGCCTTCTCGGCAGCGGGAACAGCGGAAGCCCGAAATATCAACGGGTGGATACCCTTTCGTGCATGTCCGACGAGGAAACCGGGGATGTCTTTCTCCGTCACCGTGATGCGGTCCTCGACGCGCTGCTGTCCGACCCGGAATTGAGCGAGCCGGGAATCCCGGGTTTCGATCCCGGCATTCTCGGGGAGTTCGAATCACCGGATCCGCTGCCCGATCCGGTGTCCGTCGCACGAGAACGCGACGCCGGACCGAAGGCCAGCGATCGGATTCTGGCCCTGCTCAGCGGTGAAACACCCACGGAAACACCAGATTTCGGTTTCGCCGCACATCTGCCCGAGGATCGCGACAGCGCGCCCGAATCCGCGCCGGCCGAACAGCCCCGGCACACCCGGCGGGCACGCGGCGGTTTCAACGGCGCCGAGCTGCTCATGCGGCTCCGCAATCCCAAAGTGGCGCTGGCACTGGGCGCGACGCTGGCGCTGTTGCTGATCATGGTGTTCGTGCTTTCCGGCGGTTCGGATCCGCCGGCGAGCACCGTCTACGCCACCGTGACGTCCGCCAATCCCACCGCGGCGACGACGGCCGGCGCACCCGTCACCACGACCGCGGCGGCCGCCGCGATTCAAGTACGTTCGGCCCAGTCCCACTGCCCGCCCGGCGGCACCCCGGCCATGGACGCCTTCGCCGGACCGGGCAAGGCTTGGTCGTGTGCACGCGCCTACCGGGCCGACGGCCAAGTGCTCACCATCGACCTCGGACGCTCCTACCAAGTCGAGTCGATCGGGCTCGTGCCCGGCTGGGATTCCGTCGCCGCCGACGGCACCGACCAATGGCCGAAATACCGAACGGCGAGCCGAGTCTCCTACCACTTCGACGACGGCACCACCTACACCCAGCGCACCTTGGACCAGCGCACCCTGGTGACCACGAAATTCAGCCCGGCGGTGACCGCCTCCAAAATCGTTTTGACGGTGCTGGAGTCGCAGGGCGCCACCGGGGTGAACGTCACCGCCCTCTCATCGATTGTGATCACCGGACATTGAGCGAACTCGATCACCGATCCCATGGGGCCGCGGTCTGTGAATACTGCGGATCTGCGATGCCGACGGCAACCACGCAATGCCTCAATTGTGGTGGGCCGGTACGCATCTCGGTCCGGGAACCAGCCCTCACTCCAACGCCTACACCGCCGGCGATGACGTGGGCGCGGGCGCGTGAGGCCGAGCATGTCGCCGAGGAGGTAGGCCGCGGCGTCGTCGCCACCGGATCGGCGGTGGCCCGTTTCGCATCCCAGCTGCCGACGCGATGGCAGTGGCGGGCCGCGTCCGGGGCCGTGGTGCTGCTGATCGTGTGCGCATCGGCCCTGGTGTGGTGGAGCAGGCCGCAAACCCCTCTGCTCGGCTGGGCCACACCGTCGGAATCGTTGCCCGTCGCGCTGCGCACGGCCGCGCACTGCGCGCCCACGTTGTCCGGCGGGGAGCAGTGCACGGTGGCGGCGTCGGACCCGCTGCTGGCAGGCCGCTTGGCCGGTGGGCGTGACCTGCAGTTCTCGGTCCGGACGCTCGGCTCCGGCGAGCTCGCTGAGGAATTGCGCCGCTGGCGTTCGACCGCGACCGCGGTGATCAAGGACGGCACGGTGTTCATCGCGATCGGGCCGTCCACGCGGCTGTGGTTCGCCGATACCCAGTCGGGGGTGCGGGTCGAAACCGATGCCTTCACCGATCAGTCCGCCGCGCGGGCCTTCGTCTCGCGAGGCGCGCTGTCGCGGTGAGACCGGTCGGGTATGGACCGCGACCGACCATATTAAGACGATAAATAATGTACCGTTAAATAACGGCACAACATACGAGTTCCGTAACCGCAGGGTGCGGATCAGATCTCCGAAAGGTGCGGTCGATGGTGACAATTACCCAGCAGCAACGGGTCTCGCTCCGCAAGATCCCCGTGGAACCACTCGACCTGAACGAGGTCTATTTTCGCTGGCTGGCCCCGAGTACCCCGGCGGCCACGGTAGCCGCCCGCGCTGAACACATCCTGCGGGCACACCGTTCGGTGGCCGCGACCCGGCGGCCCGGCATCGCCACCATGCGGGTGTACCGACCGCAGGACGACGCCGGCTTGGGCGCCGCCATCCAGATCGTCAACGACGACATGCCGCTGCTCGTCGACTCGGTGTCCTCAATGCTGCACCGCCTGGGGGCAACCGTCACCCAGATCGTGCATCCGGTCTTCCATGTGCTGCGCGACAAGCACGGGCAGGTGCGCGCCATCTCGCACGCCGCACTGACCCGAGCCGGCGAACACGATCTGGCCGTGGACGAATCCTGGATCCACGTGCAGCTCGGGACCGACGTCGCCGATGACATCCTCGACCAGATCGAGGCGGACCTGCCCCCGCTGCTGGCCGCCGTTCGACAGATCGCCGCCGATGCCGCCGACATGTCAGCGCTGATGCACGACGCCGCCCGCGATCTGGCGAACGCGCCGACGATCGCCGCCGACGGCGAGAGCACGGACTACCCCGATCTGCTGCGCTGGTTCGCCGACGGCCGCTTCACGGTCCTGGGCTATCGCTATGAACCCGCGAAACCCGGTGCGGGCGAAGAAGTTCCGGAACGCTCCGCTCCGCTCGGCATCTGCCATGAGCGATTCGACATCCGCCCGGAACTGCCCGTCCATCTCCCCGACGGCCCGGTCCTGCGGCTGGCCACCTTGTCACTGGACGCGGTACTGCCGGGATCGGCGGGCGGGTATCTGGTGAGTATCGACGACTTCGCCGGCGAGCGCGCCGGGCTACGGGGCACCCATCACTTCGTCGGCACCTTCACCGTCATCGCACAGCACGAGAACATCCTCGACATTCCGGTGATCTCGCGACGGGTGCGCAAGGTCATCGACTGGGCAGACTTCGGGCCGGACTCGTACTCCGGTCAGGAACTGCTCGAAATGCTGCAGAGCTTCCCGCGCACCGAACTGTTCTCCACCGATGCCCGACGCCTGTTCGAAACCGTGTCCGCCGTCATGGATCTCAGCCTTCGACGGCAGGTCCGGCTGTTCGTTCGCACCGATCCGCGCAGCGCCGCGCTCTACTGCCTGGTCTATTTGCCGCGTGACCGCTACAGCACCGAGGTGCGCCTGCGTATGCAGGACATCCTGCGCGCGGAATTCGACGCCGAGCAGATCGCCTACTCGGCCCGCGCCACCGAATCCGAGCTCGCCGTCGTCTATTTCACCGTGCACCGGCGAGAAGCGGCACAGTCGGTCCAAGTCACCGAAGCCCAGCGCGAACGAGTGCAAGAGCTGCTGTTCGCCACCACGCGGACCTGGGGCGATCTCCTGGTGGCCGAGACCGCCGCCATGTCGGAGGTCTCGCCGGAGATCGCCAAACAATACGCGGCGGCTTACCCGGTGTCCTATCAGCAGGAATTCACGCCCACACGGGCACTGGCAGACCTCGATCGATTGCGGCGGCTCACCGCGGGCGACATCGACACCCACCTGTACCGCCATTCCGACGCCGCGGCCGGGGAATGGCGCTTCACCCTGTACGTGCACGGCGAAGGCGTCTCGCTCAGCCGCGTGCTACCCATCCTGCACAGCCTCGGAGTAGAGGTCGTCGACGAACGGCCGTACCGGCTCGACCTGCCCGGCGGGGAAAGCCGCTGGATCTACGATTTCGGGCTGCGCGTACCCGCCGCCGGCATCGATCTGGATACCGAGCTCGCCGCTGCCGCCGCGAGCGACGCGGACAACGGCCTGCGGCGCCGCTTCGCCGACGCGGTGGCCGCCATGTGGTTCGGCCACGCCGAAATCGACGCGCTCAACGAACTGGTACTGCGGTCGGGGCTGCGGTGGCGTCAGATCGCAGTACTGCGGGGATACTCGAAATACCTGCGGCAGACCGGATTCCCCTACACCTTCGGCAAGATCGCCCGAGTCCTGCTGGCACACACCATGACCGCGCGCAACCTGGTCGAATTGTTCGAAGTCAGCTTCGATGTCGATGCCAAGGAATTCGGGCCCGATGCGCGCTACCTGGTGGACCGGCTGCGGTTCGCCATCGATGACGTGGTCAGCCTGGACGAGGACCGAATCCTGCGCGCACTGCTGAGCCTCGTCGAAGCCACCTTGCGCACCAACTACTACGTCACCGACGACGCGGGGCTACCGCGTGACTACCTGTCGTTCAAGCTCGATCCGCAACGGATCGCCGAGTTGCCCAAGCCGAGGCCGCAATTCGAGATCTTCGTGTACTCGCCGCGGGTGGAGGGTGTGCATCTGCGGTTCGGTACGGTCGCACGCGGCGGCCTGCGCTGGTCGGACCGGGTGGAGGACTTCCGCACGGAGATCCTGGGCCTGGTCAAGGCCCAAGCCGTCAAGAACGCCGTCATCGTGCCGGTCGGCGCGAAGGGCGGGTTCGTGGTCAAACAGCCGCCGGCCGCGAGCGCCGACCCGGTGGCGGATCGGCAGGCACTGCAAGCCGAAGGCATCGCCTGCTATCGCACGTTCATCTCCGGTCTGCTGGATGTCACCGACAATGTCGATCGCGCGACCGGTGCTGTGGTGCCGCCTCCGCGGGTGTTGCGTCGCGACAGTGATGACACCTACCTGGTGGTGGCCGCGGACAAGGGCACCGCGACCTTCTCCGATATCGCCAATGACGTTGCCCAGTCCTATGGTTTCTGGCTCGGGGATGCGTTCGCCTCGGGTGGTTCGGCCGGCTATGACCACAAGGCGATGGGTATCACCGCCCGTGGTGCGTGGGAGTCGGTGAAGCGGCATTTCGCCGAGATGGACATCGACACCCAAACTCAGGACTTCACGGTGGTGGGTGTGGGTGACATGTCCGGTGACGTGTTCGGCAACGGCATGCTGCTCTCACGGCACATTCGTCTGGTGGCCGCGTTCGATCATCGGCATATCTTCCTGGACCCGAACCCGGACGCGGCCACGTCGTTCGCCGAGCGTGAGCGGATGTTCGCGTTGCCGCGTTCCTCGTGGGCCGATTACGACCGGTCGCTGATCAGCGAGGGCGGTGGGGTGTTCGACCGCACCGTGAAATCGATTCCGATCAGCGAACAAGCCCGCAAAGCACTGGGATTGCCCCCCGGCACCACGACGCTGGCCCCGCCGGAACTGGTCACCGCCATCCTGAAAGCGCCGGCGGACCTGCTGTGGAACGGCGGCATCGGCACCTACATCAAGGCCGCCACCGAAACGAATGCCGAGGTCGGCGACAAGTCCAATGACGCGGTGCGGGTGAACGCGAACGAGTTGCGGGTCAAGGTGATCGGCGAGGGCGGCAACCTGGGCGCCACCGCGCTCGGGCGCATCGAGTTCTGCCGCAATGGCGGGAAGATGAACACCGACGCCATCGACAATTCCGCCGGCGTGGACTGCTCCGACCACGAAGTCAATATCAAGATCCTGCTCGACGGGCTCGTCTCCAGCGGCGAACTGGCCCAGGCGGACCGCAATCCGCTGCTGGCGTCGATGACCGACGAAGTCGCCGAATTGGTGCTGCGCGACAACATCTCGCAGAACTTCCAGCTCGGCATCTCCCGCGCCCAGGCCGACCCCATGGCAGCGGTGCACCGGCGCATGCTGCTGGACCTCGAAACCCGCCGCGCGCTGGACCGCGAACTCGAGGCGCTGCCTTCCGACGCCGAGATGCAGCGACGCGTCACCGCCGGCACGGGCCTGACCTCACCGGAACTCGCCTGCCTGCTGGCCCACGTCAAACTCGCGCTCACCGCCGAGCTGCTCGCCGGTGAACTCCCCGACAATCCCGCCATGTCGGCGCTGCTGCCGGCCTACTTCCCGGAACCATTGCGGTCGCACTATGCCGGTGCGCTGCACCGGCATCCGCTGCGCCGCGAGATCATCGCCACCGCCGCGGTGAACCGCGTCGTGGACGACGGCGGCATCAGCTACGTCTTCCGCTTGGTCGAGGAAATGGGTGTCACCACCGATGACGCGGTCCGCGCGTTCACCGCGGTCACCGAGATCTTCGGCCTGCCCGAGCTGTGGCAGCGCATCCGCACCACGCCGATGCCCACCGCCGTGCGCGACGAATTGGAACTCGAGACCAAGCGCACCCTGGATCGCGCCTCGCGCTGGCTGCTCAGCAACCGGCCGCAACCCCTCGCCGTCGGCGCCGACATCACCCGATATCGCGGCGGCGTGCGGGTATTGGGCGCGCACGTGCCCGCCTGGAAGCCCGGCGCCATCGCCGACAGCCTGACCGCCCGTTCGCAATCGGCCATCGACCGCGGCGCGCCCCGCGAATTGGCCGAAGAGGTGTACCTGCTGATCCATCGTTTCCCGGCACTCGACATCATCGACGTCGCCGAACTCACCGAACGCGACCCGAAGGAGGTGGCCGACCTCTACTACGCCCTCGACCAGCACTTCGCCATTCAGCGGTTGCTCGACGCCGTGGTGGGCCTCGAACGCACCGATCGCTGGCGGACCCTGGCCCGGCTCGCCGTCCGCGACGATCTCTACGACTCGCTGCGCACGCTGACCAGCGACGTCCTCAACGCCACCAGCCCCGAGGACACGCCGGAAGGCAAAGTCGCACACTGGGAATCGCTGAACCAGCACCGGCTATCCCGGGCCCGCGCCACGCTCGAAGAGATCTTCACCGCCGCCACGTTCGACATGGCCACCCTGTCGGTAGCGGCGCGGCAGGTGCGTGGCCTGGTGAGCGGCGGCGAGGTGTCCTGACCGGAAACGGACGCGCCGCGAGGCAGGTGGGAGCGATAACCGGGCTCGCTCCCACCTTCCGGTCAGGGCACCGGTGTGCCGCAGTTGCCGCAGAAGCGAGCATCGGCCGGCAACTCGGCGGCACACCGGGTGCAGTGTGCGGTCCGCCCGGCTGCGAGGCCCGCCCCGCAGCTCATGCAGAACCGCGCCACCCCCGGATTGGCCGCACCGCAATCCGGGCACCGTGTTCCCGAGTCCGGCGGTGGCGCGGCCGGGGCGCTCCAGGGATGCTGCTGCAGCGCGTTCAGCCCGAACGCCGCGCCCAGCAGCCCACTGCCGTCACTCCCGCGTGTCATGCCCTGCCCCGCGCCCAAGGCCAGCTCGCCCAAGGCGTAGCGCTGGAAGTCCCCGGTCATGCGAATGTAGGTGGAGTCCTTGGCCAGTCGCTTGAGCCGATCGGCGTCTTCGGGTGCCAGGGTGATATCGAAATTGCCCAGCCGGGGGATCCGCAGCCCGTACTCGTAGAGCGCGGTGTTCGCGTGCCGCAGAACAGCGGACTCGATCGCGGGCAGCACGCCCGGCAATCCGATGACCGGCCACGTTCCTCGCGAAATACCCTGGGTCACACAGATTTTCATGGATTTGAGCAGCAGCTCGGCGCACCAGGCCGGGGTGACGCCCCGATCGGCGGGATCGGCGGTGCCGTTGAACCCGGTGATCAGCGCCGCGGGATCACGTACCGCCAAACCGAACTCGCCGAACGCGCGCAGCGAGAGCACCTGCTCGCTGACCGGGTCGGTGATATCGGTGAGACGGCCGCCGAACTTGTTGCCCGGGAACTCGCGGGTCGAGACGAAATACAGCTCGGCGCGATAGTGGTTCCCGCCGGTGAGGGTGTCCACGAGCGCGCCCAGGACCGGCAACTCGTCGGCATCGATGCGATGGCGGCCCGGACCCAGATTCGCGATGACCCGCCCCGATTTCATGAACAGGGCGGTCTGGTCCGCGTCGACGATCGCTCGCGAATAGCGGCGAATATTGCGGTCCGGCCACTTGTAGACCAACTGGTTCTTATGTTCCTCGGGGACCGCGATGAATTCCCGTTCGAACCACGCCATGTGCAGCTCCATCGTTCAGGTGCGCCGATAAATGTACCGCTATTCAGCGGCATGATCAATCAAGGCTGGTCATGCCGGGTCGATCGCTGAAACCGTTGGCGGAGGCGAGGTTTCGGCGTCGTTACGTCTCTTGTTACCTGTTGAATGAACCGTTAAACAACGGTACATTGCAGATGGATATGACCCGCGTCACCTCGAAAGGTCCCCATCATGACCACCGTCCGACCGCCCGACCTGCCGACGGATGCGCTGTCCGCTGAGGATGCCGGCTACCACAAATCCCTGAGCCCCCGTCAGCTGCAGATGATCGCCATCGGCGGTGCCATCGGTACCGGCTTGTTCCTGGGCGCGGGCGGACGCCTGGCCAGCGCCGGTCCGGGTCTGTTCCTCGTGTACGCCGTCTGCGGCATCTTCGTCTTCTTCATTCTGCGAGCCCTCGGCGAGCTGGTGCTGCACCGTCCGTCCTCGGGTTCCTTCGTCTCCTACGCACGCGAGTTCTACGGCGAGAAGCTGGCTTTCGCGGTCGGCTGGATGTACTTCTTCCACTGGGCGATGGTCGGCATCGTGGACATCACCGCGGTCGCCACCTACCTGCACTACTGGTCGGTCTTCCAAGTGTTGCCACAATGGCTGATCGCCCTGGTCGCGCTGGCCCTGGTGGTGAGCATCAACCTGATCTCGGTGAAGTGGTTCGGCGAGCTGGAGTTCTGGGCCGCGCTCATCAAGGTGGTCGCTCTGCTCGCCTTCCTCGTCATCGGCGTGGTCGTGCTGGGCGGCCGGTTCGAAATCGACGGCCAGCCCACCGGAATCGGGGTGATCGCCAATCACGGCGGCCTGTTCCCCACCGGCTTCCTGCCCTTGGTCTTGGTCACCACCGGCGTCATCTTCGCCTATGCCGCAGTGGAATTGGTCGGCACGGCGGCCGGCGAGACCGCCGAGCCCGAGAAGATCATGCCGCGGGCCATCAACTCCGTGATCGCGCGCATCGCCCTCTTCTACGTCGGCTCGCTGGTGCTGCTGACACTGCTGCTGCCGACCTCGGCGTTCAAGGCCGGAGTGAGCCCCTTCGTCACCTTCTTCGAGAAACTCGGTGTGCCCGCGGCCGGATCAGTGATGAACCTGGTGGTGCTGACCGCCGCATTCTCGAGCCTCAACGCCGGGCTGTACTCCACCGGCCGCATCCTGCGCTCGATGTCGATCAGCGGCAGCGCCCCGGCGATCGCGTCCCGGATGTCGCGCACCGGCGTGCCCTATGTCGGGATTCTGGCGACGGGATCGATCGCGCTGATCGGCGTCGGACTCAATGCCGTGGTGCCCGAGCAGGCGTTCGAGATCGTGCTGAACATCTCCGCGCTGGGCACCATCGCCGCCTGGGGCGCGATCGTCCTGTGTCAGCTCAAGCTGTGGAGCTGGTGGCGTGAAGGCCGGGCCGAACGTCCCGCCTTCCGCCTGATGGGGGCCCCGTACACCAGCTACGCGACCCTGGTCTTCCTGGTCGGAATCATTCTGCTGATGCTCTTCAGCGGCGACCCGGTCCAACGCGGCGCGGTGGGCGCCATGTTCCTGATCGTGCTCCCGACGATGGTTCTGGGCTGGTTCCTGGCCCGTAATCGCGTCGCCCGGATCGCGGCCGAGCGTTCGGGATTCACCGGTCAATATCCGGTCATCGCCGAACGCCGTCCCCGCCTGCACGATGCGACGGTCATCGACGCCGAGCCCGGTTCCGGCGACTGACGGCAATACCCTGCCGGTGTTCCGGGTGACCCGTCACCCGGAACACCGGCATTCCCGGCATTGGGAACAGTGATCCGCGCGATATCTCTCGGCCACCCACAATGGGACCTCCATGTCATGGCGTGTGCGAGAGGGTTTCATGCCGGACCAACCGGGCCCATCCGACCGATCTCAAGCACACCCGTGGGCGAATCGGCGGATGCGAGGCACGGAAGTGCCACGCCGGGTGCCCCATCCCTGGGCCACCCGGCGCGGGGGGCCCGGCCCGCGCGTGACCGCCGCACCCGGTCCGGCCGATGTCCCCGCACCCCAAGGTGGTTCGCCTACCGTCGGTTCTCCGGCCATGAGCGATTGGACCACCGTCGCGCTGGCCGGAGCCGCCATGCCCGCTCTGGTGTCCTCCGGCCGGATGTCTCGTCCGAGCGTGCGCCGCCTCGGTGGCGGTTTGGTGGAATTACCTCGCCTCACCTCGGTCGATCCGCTGACCGTGGTGCTGTCGAATCCCGAAGTGCCAGAGCCCAAAAGGTTCTGCTGGAAGTGTGAGCGACCGGTCGGCCGCCGCCATCAGGATCGTCCGGCGGTCATCGCGGGCAATTGCCCGCACTGCGGATCACCGTTCTGCTTCCGGCCCTCCCTGCAGCCCGGCGATCTGGTCGCCGGGCAATACGAGGTCCAGGGCTGTCTGGCGCACGGCGGACTGGGCTGGATCTACCTGGCCGTGGACCGCAATGTCAGCGACCGCTGGGTAGTGCTCAAGGGCCTGCAGAACCCGCTCGACTTCGAAGCCCACATCGTGGCGGTCGCCGAACGCCAATTCCTTTCCGAGGTAGCGCATCCCGGCATCGTCAAGATCTACAACTTCGTCAAGCACGGCGAGCGCGGGGAGACCGCCGAGGGCTACATCGTCATGGAGTACGTGAGCGGACGATCGCTCAAGACCATGGTCGACGAACGCGGCCCGGACCGGCTGCCGGTCGCCGAGGCGATCGCGTATGTGATGGAAGTCCTTCCCGCACTGGACTATCTGCACTCCTTCGGGCTGGCCTACAACGACCTCAAACCCGACAACATCATGGTCAGCGCCGAGGAGGTCAAACTGATCGATCTGGGTGCGGTCGCGGCCGTGGACTCCTTCGGCAGCATCTACGGCACCCCCGGCTACCAAGCACCCGAACTCACCGAGACCGGACCCACCGTCGCCTCCGACATCCACACCGTCGGCCGCACCCTGGCCGCGCTGGTATGCGACCTGCCGCGCGACGGCAACGGCAACTACCTCCCGGAACTGCCCGCCCTCGACACCCAACCCCAGCTGCACCGCTACGAACCGCTGTACCGGCTGCTGCGCCGGGCCACTCATCCGCGCCCCGAACATCGCTTCCCGTCGGCGTACTCGATGTACTGCCAGCTCGCGGGCGTGCTCCGCATGGCACTGGCCGTCGACACCGGGATCGAGCATCCCCAGCCCTCGGTCGAATTCGGTTCCCTGCGAGGCGATTTCGGAATCGATGCACTCATTTCCCGCACGGACGGCATCGTCACCGGAGTCCGCCGCGAATCCGGCTTCACCGCCGACGACGTGGTGGCCGCGCTGCCGGTGCCCCTGATCGACAGTGAGGATCCCGCCGCGCCGCTGCTGTCGAGTCTGCTGCACGGCGAGCCCCGCCACTCCCTGGATGCGTTGCAGCGCACCAATTCCCGGATCGTCGCCGGCGTCCTGGCCGCTCCGGAATCCTATGAACTCGAGGGCGCGCTCACCGCGGTGCGGGCACACCTCGATCTCGGCGAGACCGTCCCCGCCTGCCGGCTGCTGGCCGAGTTGCACCCGCGCTACGGCGTGGACTGGCGCATCGACTGGTATGTCGGGGTGGCCGCCCTGCTCGACGGACATTACGAGCCCGCCCACCGGCACTTCGCGACGGTGAGCGCCGCGCTCCCCGGCGAAATCGCCCCGCTCCTGGCCCAGGCCGCCACCGCGGAGCTGATCCTCGAAAGCGGCGGTGAAGCCGCACGTGACAAGGCCCGCTGGCAGGAGGCGGCGCTGACGGGCTATCGGACGGTATGGCAGGTCAATCACGGTGTGGTCAGTGCCGCGGTCGGATTGGCGCGCCGGTTGGTGGCCGACGGCGCGTTGACCGCCGCTGTCGAGGTACTCGACCAGGTGCCGCCGACCTCACGGCACTTCGCGCTCACCCGCCTCACCGGATGCCTGCTGCTGCTGTCCCGCCCGGTCACCGAGATCGGCGATGCCGACCTCGATGCCGCGGCCGAGCGTCTGGAAGAACTCAGTGAAGATCCGCGCGCCATTCAATTGCGGGTGCTGTTGCTGGGCGCGGCGCTGGAATGCCTGCGCGGCGACGGCCGCCCCGAACGTCCCGGCGACACCGTCCTGGGCTTCCCGGTGACGGTGAAAGGACTACGAAAAGGACTGGAATCGACGCTGCGGGATCTGGCTCACCACGCCCCCGACCGCCTGCACCGATACCGCCTGGTGGACCTCGCCAATTACATCCGTCCCCATAGCCGCTGGTAGCGCCCACGCATTCCGGCCAGCACGACCACCGGTGTCGCGACGAGCAGCAACAACCACAAGGTGCTGCCGAAGGTCAGCCACAATACGATCGCCAGCGTGCTGATCGCCGCCGTGCGCATGACCAGCCGCGACATCGTGGCATCCAGTGGCTCCGGCGCTTCGGCCGGTACGCGCGGCAGATCGAGGAACAACACCGCGAGTTCGTCACGGCTGCCGGCATCGAGGGCCTGGGCGCTGCGCTGATCGAACTCCGTCACCGACAACGTGCCGGTGCTGAAATGCCACGACAGCTCCGTGAGCGCCCGTTCCCGTTCGACGGGGCTCACGCGCGCATGCGACGATTCGCTCATCGCGCCAGGATAGAACCCGCCATGCGGTCGGAACCGCCGTGAATTACCAAGGGCGGGAAGAGGTTACCGTGGCACCTGACACCCGGCGTGACACCACCCAGCTCGTGATCACCCGACCGGGAACTACCCGTCCGGCGATGGCTCGACGGGCAATGAGACATGGGTTTGGTTCACTCGGCGGCGCGATGTGGTTTCCTTGAGATATGGGAGCCGCCGAATACACGATCGACGACCTCGCGCGCGCCGCCGGGACGACGGTGCGCAGTGTGCGCGTGTATCACGAACGAGGCGTCCTGCAACCGCCCGCCGTCCGCGGCCGGACCGGCTATTACGGCGAAGAGCATCTCAATCGCGTCCGCACCATCACGCGGTTGCTCGAGCGCGGCATCAAACTCAACGGCATCAAGGAACTGCTCGCCGCCTGGGATCGCGGCGAGGACCTGGGCCGCGTGCTGGGCGTGAGCGACTCCGACATCCAGCCTGTCATCGCCGACGCCACCGAACTGATCCCGGCGACCGAACTTCAGGAACGTTTCGCCGATGTCCCCGACGGGCTGGCCCGGGTCGTGACCGCCGGCGTCTTCCAGCCGGTCGACGCCGCCAACTATCGCATCGCCGACCCGGAACTCGCCCACTTCCTCGACCGCCTCGCCGCCGCTGGTGTCCCCAACACCGACATCTTGCGTGAGCTCGAACGCCTGCACGCCGACTGTGACCGCATCGCCCGCCGCAGCGTGGACCTGTTGCAGCAGTTCGCCTTCGAGCCCTATACCGACTCCGAACGCACCGCCGCCGACCTGGCCCGTTTCGCCGACCGGGTGTCCGCCGTCTCCTCCCTGCTCGGCCCCACCACGGCCACGCTGGTGAACCGCCTTGTCGAACAACGTTTGAAGCAGGACCCCGACCTCGCCGAGGTGCTGAACTCCTGACGGTCCACGCCGCGCCCGTCGGCCGCTAGCGGACCGACGTCAGGTGGTCGGCAGTGCGCAATGCTGCGGAGTCGTCTCGGTCGACGCCGAAACGCCGCCCTGCAGCGCGCACACCAGCGCGCCGATCAGGCTCCCCGAGGAACCCGAACTCGACCCGGTCGAGTCCGCCACCGGTGCGGCACCGGCCTGGCCCGCTCCCAGCAATACGCCCGCCGAAATGGCGGCAAGCACAGCAGCGTTCACAAAAACTCGCACTATCCACAAGCCCTTTCCATCGGTCACCATCGGCCGGTACACCCTGGCCGCTCCGATTCCCTCGAACCGCCGGAACCGAGCTGGGTAAACGATAGCCGCAGGCCGATCCAATCAACCGACATAGTTTCCACTGCCCCAATCTCCATGGGCAATGTTCGGTGAGTGTCTTCGACGGGGCGAGAAGTGCCGCTGTCGCTCCGGAAAGATAAGTGGCCCTAAAAAGTTTGGGGTTGCTCGGTGCCGCGAGCGTTGCCAGAGTCGACCGCGATATCGTTGTGCGAAAGGGATATTCGACCATGGACCAGCCCCAAACCCCTGCGGCCCAGCTTCAGTACATGCTGGCCCTGCTCTTCGGCCTGCTGACATCCGGCAGCGCCCACTGATCGGTTGCACGGAACTCTGATTCGCACCCACGTGCCGAGTCGCTTCCGGCCCCGTCCCCGATCGGGGCCGGAAGCGACGGTGTCGACGACGAATGTCCGGCATCGCGAGGTTACCGGTCCGCACACGCCTGCCCATGAGGTTGAAACCAATGGGAGGGAAGGATGTTCCGCGCTCATGGGCGAAGGACTGTGTTCGGGCACATCGTTGTCCGGCTCGAGGAGTTCGATAGCGGCGATCCTCGAGCAATCTCGACTCTAGTGGTCCGCGCGGGTCCCAGGGTCGAACGCGGTTCCCAGGTCTGGGAACGCGTTTCGGGTTGAGGGAACCGTGTTCCCAGCACAGGGAACGAAGTCGGGCGCGCGGTGACTACGATACGAAGATGCCTGTGAGGGGCCGTCGCGGCGTTCGTGGTGCGCATCGGAAGGAAAAGGATGGCCAACGACAAGGTGACACTGTGGCAGCCGCCTGACGCGCCCATCCTGAATTCCTTTGTCAGGCATTCCGAGACAGTGCTCAACCTGCTTCTCGATAATCTCGGAAAGGGCTCGGCGGCCAACATCACCAGTGCGAGCCTCAGCGGGCTGGGCGAAAATCAGATCGGCTCCGGCGAGATGCAAGATAAATATCATGTCGAGCAAGCGCAGATCGAAGAACATCGAAAAAATCTCAGCGCGATAGACGTCGAGATCGCCGAACTGGCGTCGAAATCCACCCAGATCGCCGGCGACGCCTACAAGGAAGTGAAGGCCCTGGCAGGCAACATCGACGGCTACCTGCGCGGGATAGAACCGAAGCCGAGCGTGCAGGCACAAATCCGCGCCGGGAACACAATCCTTGGTATGACGCATGCCGCAGGGGAGAAATTCTCACAGGCCCAGCAACAACTTCAAACACATGCCGATTCGATGGCCGGCACGCAAGGTGGCCATACTGCGTCGCAAACCGGCTATCCCGCGTCCTCAGGGATGTCCCCGTATCTGGGCAACCAGGCGGGGCAGCGCAGTCTGGTGGGGCAGCGCGATGCCGGCGCACGGGATGGTTCAAGCAGGGCGCGGGACTCCATGCGTGGGGGAGAGGCGAGATCGGCCGCAGCGCAGCCGATCTCGGCTGGAAGGCGCGCGCGAGTCGACGAGATCTACCGATACCTCATCACACACTATGGATTCACTCCCGCTCAAGCCGCCGGAATTCTTGGGAACATGCAGGTCGAATCAGGATTCGACACCGGCGCATACAACCCGAATGAAGGCGCGATCGGGTTGTGCCAGTGGGAGGGCGGGCGCCGCCACATGCTCGAGCAGTTCGCCGCGGCGCAGGGAAAGCCTGTGACTGATTGGCAGGTTCAGGTTGATTACATGATGAGCGAGCTTCAAGGTAGCGAGTCGGCAGCATACGCGCGTCTCAAAGCAACGGAGACTGCCGGCGCAGCCGCCAGCGCGTTCGATCAGTACTACGAACGCAGCTCGGGTGAAGCTCGCGGTCAACGCATCGCGAATGCGAACAGCGTCGCGGCGGCTATGACCGCCAGTTCCGTATAACAGCCACCCACCAGCTTCGCGGAAACGTCGAGAATACGTATCGACGTTTCCGCGAAGGGCAGGGTCATGCTGAATAATCGAAAGCGGAGCCGAAGGTGCCGTCGCCATTGCCGTAGCGCAATGTGACCTGGCCGGACATGGTATTGCCGACCACGAAATCGAGCTTTCCATCGCGGTTGAAGTCGGCCAGGATCGGCGTCGACAGGGGGACCAGCCCGCCGGAAGGATAGCTGTGTGGAGCGGACGCGAAAACCCCTGGGGCGGTTCCGCGCAGCACGTTGACGGTCGCGGTGCCACCGTTGGCGACCACCAGATCCAGCAGCCCGTCACCGTCGAGATCGGCGACATCGAAACACTGAGGGAGCAGCCCGCCGGTGCTGTATTCGATGGGTGCGCCGAAGGTGCCGTCTCCGTTGTTGAACAGGGTGGAAACCGTGCTGGTGACCAGGTTCGAGAACAAGATGTCGGGTTTGCCGTCGGCATTGAGGTCACGGGCCATGCCGTACCACGCCGTCACCGCACCCTTGCTGAAAGTGGTTGGCGCGGCGAATGTTCCGTCACCGTGTCCGCGGTAGATCTGGATGGTGCTGTTGACGTAGTTCCCGCGTAGCAGATCCAGATTGCCGTCCCCGTCGAAATCGGCGGCGTCGGCCGAACCCGAACCCAGCCCCAGCTCGGTCGAGATCATCGTCGCGGGCGCGAAGGTGCCGTCGCCGTTGCCGAGCAGGATCGACCACGACGGGGCTTGGTTGGAGGTGGCCAGATCCAGATTTCCATCGTGGTTGTAGTCGCCGGTTACCACGGCTCCGGGAGCCAGGTCGGTCGCGTAACCGACTGCGGGCGCGAAGGTTCCGTCCCCATGGCCCTCGAGGATGGAGACGTCGTGTGAGGAGAAATTGGTGACGGCCATATCGAATTCACCGTCGTGGTCGAAATCGGCGATCGCGACATAGTCGGCTTGGGCCCCGGTGGCGTAGCGCACCGCGGGCCGGAAGCCGCCGGGCGCTCCGAGCAGCACCGAGACTCCCGCGCCGAGTACGAAATCGCTGAACACGACGTCCGGATAGCCATTGTGATCGAGGTCGGCGACCGCCGGAACGGCCGGCCCGATCAGATTTGGGAAGGTATCGGCCGCGGCCGGGGGAGCGGCGAAGACCGAGCCCGCCAGGGCGGTACCGGCCGATACGACGGCGGCGAGGCTTTGTGAAATCAAGGTGGAGCGTGACACTGTTTCTCCCTGAGTGTCCTGACATGACAGGACTCGCGTTGTCCCCTATCGGGGAGTGAATTGGAAGAGATGAACGGCGTTGTCGCGCAGCGGATCTCTGCGTGTCCGCCCGAGCCTCAGATCACTCTGGCGAAGAAGCCGCGGATATCGTCGAGCAGCAGATCGGGTGCCTCGTGCGCCGACCAGTGGCCGCCGACCTTGTATTCGTTCCACTGCGCGATGTTCTTGTGGTCGCGCTCGGCGAACTTGCGCGGCGGTTTGAAGTCGAACCCGAAGGACGCCAACCCGATCGGCACGGTGGTCGGCTCCGGAGGCGGCACCGACTTCTTGTTCTCGAAATAGAATCGCCCGGCCGGCGCCGAGGTATTGGTGAACCAGTAGATCGACACATTGGTCAGAATCTCGTCCGGGGTCAGCGCGTCGGTGAGCAATTGCCCGCTCCAGGCCAGCTGTCCGGCCGGGGAATCCGACAGCGCGTGCCCGAGGGTCTGCGGCTGCGCGCTCTGAGTGACGTCGTGAATGGCGTGCTCGAGGAATTTCTGCCCGAACCGCACCAGGTTCAGCTCCGCTTCGGTGAGCCCGATCAGCTCGTCCGGATCCCCTTTGGCGAAGGAGAAGATCTGGGTGACATGAACACCGATCACCCGGTCCGGCGCGATCCGCCCCATTTCGGGCGCCACAATCGCGCCCCCGTCGTTGCCGTGCACGCCGTAGCGGTCATAGCCGAGCCGATCCATCAACTCGTTGAAGGCCGTGGCCATCCGAACCGGATGCCAGCCGGCTTCCCTGGTGGGTCCGGAGAACGCGTATCCCGGGTACGACGGGATCACCACGTGAAACGCGTCGGCGGGATCACCGCCGTGTGCGCGCGGGTCGGTGAGTTCGCCTACCAGGCCGAGGAATTCGGTGAACGAACTGGGCCAGCCGTGCGCGAGCAGCAACGGCGTCGCGTCGGGTTCCGGGGAACGCACGTGGACGAAATGAATACGCTGCCCGTCGATCTGGGTGGTGAACTGGGGAAAGGTATTCAACCGCTGCTCCTGGGCCCGCCAATCGAACCCGTCACGCCAGTATTCGAGCAACGGACGCACATATGACAGCGGCACCCCGTATTCCCAGCCAGGCCGCACCGGTATGCCGACATTCACCTTGCCCGCGACCTCGGCGACCGGCAGCTCGCTGACAAGCCTGGTACGGGCCAGACGATGGTTCAGATCGTCCAGCTCGTCCTGCGGTATGTCGATACGAAAGGGGGTGATCTTGGACAAGGCGATTCCTTCGGTTCATCCCAAGCTTGCTCCGCAAGCCTGCGCGAGCACGCGCCCGGGAACAACGCCGAAAAGGTCATGCCTCCGATCACTTTTGGTGATTGATCCGCGGTGTGGGGGAGCTGAGGTCCGCGCGCGGCGGATCCGGATAACCAAGTGAGGCGTGGTACCACCGGCGTCGGGTCCAACCGGTGGCACCACCAGCCCATCATGGCTCCGAACTTTCCGAGCCCGCGAATAGCATTCCCATCGCTGGGAATTGGAGCCGCACCTGCCGAACTTCCCACACCTGGCAGGTGCCCTCCAGTCAACGTGCCGTTACTTGTCGGTACATTCAGTGTCGTTAAAAGCGTCTCGCCCGGATCGGCCCAGGCGCGGAACGACCTACGGTGAATGGAGCCGTCGATGACCACAACCACCTCTCGCACCCATGCCCGCACTCACGGCCATCGAACTCGCCGACACCGCCGTACGGCGGCCGCCTTGATGACCGTCGCAGCCGCATTCGGCCTGGTCACAACGGTTGTTCCCGCCACCGCCCAGGCAAGTGCACCGATGTGTTTGTGGGCTGGCACCGGCTATGAACCCGGCGACACCGTCTACGCGGGGGGTTGGGCCTTCAACTGCGGGACCGAACACTTCGGCGCACCGTCATGGACGCGAACGGGGCAGACCTCACGCCGCAGTACGGTCCATAGTCCAGGCGCGGTGCAGAACCCGAGGGGCCTGTTCAGCCCGGGCGCCCGGCAGCCCGGCAGTTCCTACAACGACTATTGCGTGGGCAGCCAGCTCATCGACGGCAGCGAGGACGTCTACGAGGTCTCCACCAGCGGCTACTGGCGAGCGGCCGGCCCGATCTCGCGGTGGGTATTCGACGGCATGTCGGTGCAGCACGGCCCCACCTGGCGGTCGTCGAGCCTGTGTATCGACGGCGTGTTGTCGTAAAACGAAGTGGTGCCGGGGCTTTCGCCCCGGCACCACTTCGTTCGGTTCCGCGAGATGTTCAGTTGTCGCAGTGGGTCGCGCGCGCGGAGCAGGTTGCGTCCCTGCTCTCGGTCGTCGCGGCGTCGGAAGCCCCATCGCCGACCGGCTGCTTGTCTTCCCCTCGCCGGCTCTCGTCCGTAACGGGCAGATGAGCCTCGAATGCCGGCCCGGAACGTTCCCGATTGGGATCGGGCTTCATTCCGCTCTCGATACGGCCCGACGGTCCGAAACCACTCCGGCCGGTACCCGATCCGGTCCCCTCGGCGCGCGCATCGCGGCCGCTCCGGCCGGTGCTACCGCCACTCCCGTGGTCACCCGTGTGGTCTCCGCCGCGGCCGTGCGAACCCCCTCCAGGAGCCGCGTGCAGGATTGTCGGACCGGCTGCGGCCGAGGCGATGTCGATCGCGGATGCGCCGAGAAGAGTGCAGGTGAGCAAGGCTGCGGTGCCGAGCCTGCGCAAAATGGTGGATGAGTGCATCGGTGTGTTCCTCACACGCTGGCGGTAGTGGACCGGTACGCGCCGGGCATTATGTGCCGTCAAGCAGCGGTACATTAATCAGTGTTCCATCCTTGTTCAGATGTTCTGTTCCCGGCGATGAGAAGGTCGACCTGACTGGCGTCTCGATCGGATTCGCCCGGCCGGCGGCCGCGCTGACCGCCGGCCGCGAAGTCTTGCGCGCGCAGTCTTTCCCGACTGGCAGGGGGCGAGTCTCAGGCGTCGAGTGGAGCGCGGTGCACGCGTCACCGGAGGCGGCAAAGCACGGCATGAGCGTGCAGATCAAGAGCCTAGAAGGCGGAAAGAGAGCGCAAACGCGAAATGCCGCTTTCGGACTCTGCTCGACGGCATGGATTTCGAGAGTCCGAAAGCGGCTGTTCGCGACCGGCAAGGAACAGGCGAGAATGCGCTAGATCTCGATAACTGACCGTGAGTGAGAATCCGAGGGGGAAAGGTTCCACGGCAGTGTTCGATGCATTGGTCGTGTCCCGGGGAGGCGCTGGAGAGGCCGACCTCCGCGGGTGAATTCGACTCTACTCGAACGTGAAGCACCCTCCTTCTCATCCTTGGGAAGGATCTTGGGGCGTGCTGGAACGACATAACCGTTCATCCCTGGCTCGGGGATCTCGCTCCAGATCGTCTCAGGAGTGGTGAACGCCTGTTTGAGCGAGGGTGGTGCGCGGTGTAGCTTCCGGCGGTGGCTCAGGCGACGGATTTCGCTCTAGGGATCGGGTTGAAGGTGAGGTCTTCTTGATCGGGCGGGATGTCGCGCTGACCTGTATCCGATTCACCCAGCGGTTGACACATGGAATCGCGAGCGGAGCACGGGCTGCCGCCGGGCCCGGCACCGGGTCGTTCGCTACCGCGTCAAAGGATGCGGCCGAAAGATTCCGGAAGGTCGACAAGAGCTTTCACCTCGATTCAGTAGTGGCCCGCGACCCGGCGCACTCGTCGCCACCGGACATCACGCTGGGTAAGCAGTTGTCCAGCGAGACCGCAGGAGGTGATCCTCGGCGACCGTTCCGTGTGGTCACATGGAACATTGCCGGTGGTCGTCGATCCCTGTCGACGGGTGCGTTCGACTACAGCGAAGTGGATTTGCCGTACTTCGCCGAGAAATTGCGACGCCTCAACCCCGACGTCATCAACGTGCAGGAGTCCGAGATCGGTCCGGATGGCTCCACGGCTCGGACGCTGGCTGAGTTGCTCGGCTATTCACACGTCTACGAGACCAAGATGTGCCCATCACATATCAGTGAAGGTAAGGACTTAGGCCTGGCCGTGCTGAGCCGATTGCCGATCGAAGGCGCACAAGCGCAACGGTTGCCGACCACCCGGCTCGACCTCAAGGTTCGTGGCGTATCCGTAGAACCATACGACCGATACGCACAGCGGGTGAACGTCGCCGGAATCAATGTGGTGAATCTACATCCGACGCCGCTGGGGTTCTTCGGGCACAGCTATGAGGAAGGCGCCGGCGCAGAGCACGCCAGAGAGATCGGTACGGCTGTACGCGGGATGGTCGAAGGCCCTGCGGTGGTCGCGGCCGATCTGAATACCGATCGCCCGGGGCTGGTGTACGGGAGCACATTCGAGGATCTCGGCATGAGTGCGGCACTGGAGCCCGACGCCAGAACCGTTCCAGGCTGGGACGGCGCGCCGGACCAAATTTACTCCTCACGAGATTTCCAGACCGTGAACCAAGGAGTAGAGACCACCGATACCGACCACCACCTGGTCTGGGCAGATCTCGAGGTCAGCGACCCGCAAGCGCTCGATACCCTCGCCGCGGCCCGCGAGGCGATCGCGTAGCGGACGCGCGACCGAAACCTGTGATGTCTTCTTGCTCTTGGGAATAGCGGCCTGCCCGACCGACGCAAACTGTTGCGGTGACCTCTACTGCACCGATCTCGGTGGCGCATTTCTTCGGCGCCGTCGATGGGGAATCCGCGCGTCGGATGGCGAACTCCCTGAGCGCGTTCGGTCTGACGGAAATAACCGTCTCGATGGATCTGTACGGCGACTGGTACGTTCGAGCGATCGACGAAGGACCCTACGCGGAAAGCGAATTGGACTTCCGGGCGATACTGGCGGTCGGCCGGGCCGCCAAAGCGGTGGCGCGGCATTTCGGAGGTCGACATCAAGGCGAGATCCGATACAGCAGGTGAGCATGCCCGGCTGTGGACGGCCCCGGCGAGTCCGCAGGTGGATCTGCTGGCAGCCCGATTCGAATCCTTCGCCTTCGATCGGCACAGCCACGAACAGCTCTCGGTCGGGGTGATAGAACAGGGCGCCGAGGGCCTGCATCTGGCCGGCGGCACGGTGGTGATCCCGGCCGGGCAGTTGGTGATCATCAATCCGGGGCAGGTGCACACGGGGTTTGCTGCGGCCGAATCCGGTTGGCGATATCGGATGTTCTATTTCGACACCGCGCTGGTCGAGGAACTGGGCGGCGGGGACGTGTGGTTTCCCGAGACAGCTGTGCGGGATGACGCGTTGTTCACGGCGTTGCGCGCGGTTCACCGGGAACAAGAGCAAACCGGGGATCCTCTCACTGCGGAATCACTGCTGCTCAATGGCTTGGGTACGGTGCTGCGGCGGCATGGCCGCACCGGACGAGTTTCCCTATCCGCCACCCAGCCCCGTGCGGGCCTGGACTCGGCGCGCGCACTCCTGCACGATCGCTGGAACGAGACGGTCACTGTAGCGGAACTCAGTGCGGCGTCAGGTATTCCACGCAGCAGGCTGATCTCCGCGTTCAAAGCGGCGTACGGACTGCCACCGCACGCGTACCTGTTGCGCCTGCGGGCCAATCGGGCCCGCCGACTGTTGCTGGCTGGTGGGCAGCCCGCCGAAGTAGCGGTGGCGACAGGGTTCGCCGATCAGGCGCATCTCACTCGAATATGCAAGCGCTACTTCGGAATAACGCCCGGCGCCATCCGGCGCTGACCGCAACTCCCAGCGCTGGGGACGCCATAGTGTGATCTGTGCGGCAGGGGATCGGAGCCGCGCATGACGGGATCACCGGCTCCGAACCGGCCTGCGCGCTCGAGGCCTGCAGGGTGGATTCAGGAGTTGTGATGGCGGAAGCGGCCGAAAACAACGGTGCCCCTACAACATTGATACCGGCACGAATAGATCGCCTGCCGTGGTCCGGATTTCATACCCGCCTCGTGATCGCGCTCGGGGTGGCGTGGGTGCTCGACGGTCTCGAGATCACCGTGGCGGGCGCGGTCGCCGACCTGCTCACCGAACCCGGGACATTGCATCTGTCCACCACCGCGGTCGGCCTGATGGCGACGGTCTATCTGGTAGGAGAAGTCGTCGGCGCCTTGGTCTTCGGCGACCTGTCCGATCGGCTCGGTCGGCGCAAACTCTTCCTGGTCACTTTGGCCATCTATCTGTTCGGCAGCGGCTTGACCGCGCTCACCCTCGGCAACAGCGGCGGGTGGCTGGTGTTCCTGTATCTGACCAGATTCATCGCCGGGGTCGGCATCGGCGGCGAGTACGCGGCCATCAATTCCGCCGTGGACGAACTGATCCCGGCCCGCTACCGCGGCCGGGTCGATATCGCGGTGAACGGAACCTATTGGGCCGGTGCGCTGATCGGGACGCTGGGCACCTACATTCTGCTCGACCGGCTCACCCCGGATCTGGGCTGGCGGCTCGGATTCCTGCTGGGACCCATCCTCGGGGTGGCGATCGTGCTCGTGCGGCGCAACCTTCCCGAAAGCCCACGCTGGCAGATCATGCACGGCCGCGAACCCCAGGCCGAGGAATCCATCGCCGAGATCGAGCGTGAAGTGGCGGCCAGCGGCGTCGAACTGCTCCCGGTCGATGAGGCACGAGCCGTGCGCGTCACACCCGCCAACCGGATCGGCTACCTCGCGCTGACCCGAGTCCTGTTCCGCGAGTACCCTTCTCGCGCGCTACTGGGCGCGGCACTGATGATCAGCCAGTCGTTCCTCTACAACGCTATCTTCTTCACCTACACGCTGGTGCTCGGCGCGTTCTACGACGTCCCTGCGACCAGCACGCCGCTCTACCTCGCAGCCTTCGCGATCGGAAACCTGATCGGCCCCTTGGCGCTCGGCCGCTACTTCGACACCGTCGGTCGCCGGGTCATGATCGCGGGCACCTACATTCTCTCGGGCGTCCTGCTGGCCGTCTCCGCCGCGCTGTTCTACGGCGGCTTGCTGAATGCCATCACTCAGACCTTGTGCTGGTGCGCGATCTTCTTCGTCGCCTCCGCCGGAGCCAGTTCCGCCTATCTCACCGTCAGTGAGATCTTCCCGCTCGAGGTGCGCGCCAAGGCGATCGCGGTGTTCTTCGCCATCGCGCAGCTCGTCGGCGCGCTCGGCCCGGTCGTCTACGGTGCGCTCATCGGTGACGGCACCCGGCCGGACCGGCTGTTACTGGGATATCTGCTCGGCGCGACCATCATGATCGGCGGCGGGCTGATCGCCCGCGCCCTCGCTGTCGACGCCGAAGGCCGCTCGCTCGAGGACATCGCCGGACCTACCGAATCGGAGCATCTACCCAGCGAGAGGTCTTGGTAGACAACAGCATCGGCACGACCGGAAACGCCCGGCCGCGAAGCCGGCAGCCTGCCGCCAGTGCCGCGTGATCCCGAAGAAGGGCACCGCCGCCCCCGGACTGCGCATGGCGCTCACCCGGATCACACAGGACTTGCAGCGCATAACGCGGCGTCACGGCCGGGTGCTGCACGACGTCGGCGAGCGCCCGGCGCGAGTCGCACGGCAGGACGTCGAGGCGAAGCTGCGCCTCGACGACCGCCTCGGGCGCGAGATCGAGGCGAGCGGCCGACCGGGGCCGGTCAGGCTGACCAAAGCGTCCGGCCGCGACCTCCCGTCCCCGCAGAATGCCTCCGCGGCACGCCATCTCGGTTCCTCGCTCCCGGCCAATACGCCTATCTCCGCGGCGGAGCGCCAATTCGCCGCCGAAGCGATCGCCGATCTGAAGAAACACTTCGGTCCGGCCGCGGATCTGGAATCACTGGTAACCCCGATCGAACCGGGTGACGTCGTCGCCGCGGCCCGGCGCCGTGCCACCCGCAATGCCCACTGGTGGCATGGATTGTCCGAGGAACAGCGATCGGCGATGGTCCGGGTGCGGCCACATCTCATCGGCAATACCGACGGCATCCCCTATGCCTACCGGGACCGCGCGAATCGCCTTGCCATCACCCAGGATCTGGAAGCACATCTGGTCTGGCGGCCGACCGGCCGCCGCAGCGGGCTGCCGAAAGCCGAGTTGATGACGTTACGCAATATCGTTCGGATTCGTGATCATCTCGCGGACCTCGAACGGCGCGCTCACACACTCGGCGCTCGCGAAGTGCAGGTGCTCGCCTACAACCCGCGTGCCTATAAAGGCAACGGCCGAATCGTGGTCTCGATCGGCGACGCCGACCGCGCCGAGATCGTCACCCGGCACATCGGCGGCGTGGGCACCACGGCACGCAAACTGGAGAACCGTGCGAGGCTGGTCGGCAACGAGTGGGAGATGACCACCCGCTACGCCGGCCACAACCGTATTGCCTCGATCATCGACATCGGCTACCGCCATCCGATCGCGATGCTGCCGCCCGAACCGGCCAAACCGATCTTCGCCGAAGTCGGCGGTTACGTGGTGACGCGGGACCTGGTGAGCTACAACGCGACCCGGGATGCTTGGGCGGGTCTGCCCGGCGGCGCGACAGAGCCGCGCCTGCACACCCTCCTCGGGCACAGTTTCGGCTCGACCACGATCTGTCACGCCGGCCAGGGCGGTCGACTGGCCGGTGAGATCGACCAGATCATCCTGTCCGGGGCTCCCGGTGCCGGACCGCTCACCCGCGCCGCCGATTTCGGCATCGGCAAACAGAACGTCTACGTGCTCGCCTCCCACCGCGACCCGGTCACCGTGGTCGGCGCGGACACTGCCGCCGGACAGGGCCGGTTCCTCAACACCGGCCACGGTCCCGACCCCGCGAACGAGCGTTTCCATGCCGTCCGCGTCGCCGCAGAACCGCCCAGCACCCCGCCGTTCGACAATCCCAAGCGAATCCACACGGGATACAACGCCTTCGCCGACACACAGACCAGGCAACCCACCGAAGCACTGCACAGCATCGCGCTCATCGCCGCCGGCCGGGGCGACGAGGCGATGCGAGTGGTGCACCGGCCCGCCGTCGACACCCCGACCCTGCGGCATCGCATCGGAACCCTGCCGACCGATCCGGAGCAGGCCCGCGCCGCGCAACGGCAGGAGTGAAAACCCGGCGCTCCCTCAGCGGTTGAGCAGATCTCCCAGCACGACGCCTTCCCGGCGGGGATCGGCGCCACCCACCCAGCCGTCGGCTTCACGCACGAGCGCCGAAGCGCCGCTGATCTGCGGCGTCGTCGAGACCTGATGACCCAGCTGCCGCAGTTTCGATGCCAGCGGATCGTGGACGCCATTGTCGGTGGCGTCGATCGCCGGGTTTTCCCCGCCGAGACCGGTGACCGGTGAGTTGGTAGCGCCGAAGGTCACCAGGGATACCGCCTGCTGCGGATTCAACCCCCAATCAAGAAGCGCCACCAGGGTTTTCACCACGTACTGGATGATCACCGCACCGCCGGGTGAACCCGTGACGTAGGTCAGCGGGCCGCGGGTACCGTCGAGATTCCGCTCGAAAACCAGGGTGGGAGCCATCGAACTGCGAGGGCGTTTTCCGGCCTCGATGCGATTGGCCACCGGCACGCCGTCGGCGCCGATCGGCTCGGCCGCGAAATCGGTGAGCTGATTGTTGAGCACGATGCCGTCGACCAGATGGAAAGAGCCGAAGGCGGATTCGACGGAAGTGGTCATGGTGGCGGCATTGCCGTAGCGGTCGACGACGGAAATATGACTGGTGCCGTGCTCGGGCGGCTGCGGTCCGACGCCGACGGGAACCGCGCCGAAATCGCCCGGCTTGGCGGTGCCCATGCTGCGATTGGGGTCGATCAGCCTCGCACGCTGCTTCAGGTAGTCCTGATTCAGCAGAGTCTGGGGCGAACCACCCGGCAACGCAACGAAATCGGGATCCGCGACGTACTTGTCACGATCGGCGTAGGCGAGACGTTCCGCCTCGGCGATCAGATGGACGGCCGCGGCCGCGGGAACGCCGCCATTGCGGGCGGCATCCGTATCGCCCTCGGTCCCACTCGGTTTCATCGAGGGGAGGTGGAAGTTGGCGAGGATGCCCAGCGTCGCCGCCACGGTGATGCCGCCCGATGAGGGGGCGGGCATACCGCATACCTCGCGGGTGCGATACGGCGCGCATACCGCGGTCCGCTTCTTCGCCCGGTACGACGCGAGGTCGGCCGCCGACATCCGGCCCGGGGTGCGCCCGTTCGCCGCGGACTCCACGGCAGCCACGATATCGGCGGCGATCGCCCCGGTGTAGAAGGCGTCGGCCCCCTCGCTCGCCAGCGCCGAGAGCGCCTTGGCCATAGCAGGGTTGGTCAACGTCGACCCCGCGGGCTTGGCGGTGCCGTCCGCGCGCAGGAAGTACTGCTTGGCGTTGTCATCGCGGGCCAGCCCGGCGGCGGAGTCCGCGATCTGCCCGGCCAGTCGCGGACTTACCCGAAACCCGTTGTCGGCCAAGGAGATCGCGGGATCGAACAGCTCACGCCAGGCTTGCTTTCCGTGTTCGCGATGCACCAGCTCCAGTAGACGCGGTATGCCCGGGACGCCGACAGACCGGCCGGACTCACGGGTGTTCGGTTGCGGTGCGGCGTGATCGGTTTCGCTGACCCAGCGCAAATAGTCGCCGTTCGCGGCGGCCGGCGCGGTCTCACGACCGTCATAGGCGTCGAGGGTCTTGGCCGTGCCGTCGTAGTAGAGCACGAACCCGCCGCCGCCCAGCCCCGAAGCCTGAGGTTCGACCAGGCCCAGCACGGTCTGGGCGACGACCAGGGCGTCCGCCGCCGTTCCACCGTCCAACAGCACACGGCACGCGGCCTCGGTCGCGATCGGATTCGCGGTGGATACCGCGAAGGACCGCGTTCGCACCGGCGTCATACCGGAGCGGTAGCCGCTGCTGATCTCGGGGTGCCGACTCAGATCCGTCGTAGACTGTCCGTCCCGGGCTGCGGCCGACACCGGTACCCCGTTCGACGCCGCGACACAATTCTCCGGTCCGGTACCGGCCCCCGGTGAGCAAGCGGTGATCGAACCGAACAACAGCGCGGCGGCGACAACGCAGCTCAACCGTCCGGCGCCGCTTCGACGCTCCCGCCCGGTCCGGTGTACGCCGGCGGGGAGTCCGGCAGTTGCGCTCAGGTGTGGTTCGTTTGAATCACGTGCTACTGCAACGGTGTTCCAGTTCTTCAGACGCATGCTCAGACTGAACCCTTCGCTCTCGCGCCGGACCTTACGGTGTGCATCGCGGCTGAAGGCACGTCGGAACGACTTGACCGCGTACGGCGGTGACGAGGGGGCGTGCCGGGATGACGCGTGGACGTCGAGTGCCGGTGCGGTACGGGATGGCAGGCGCCTCATTCCCGGAATCTATCGCTGCCGGTGGGGGATTCGCCGATCCCGGCATCCCGCCGATGGGAAGGCGAGCTTCGGTCCGGGCATCTCCAGGCGTGAGATTTTTGTTCAAGACCGCGACACACCCGCCCCGCCACGCTGGATAGCGATTGTTCCGACACGACGAGAGGTTTCGAGAAGCAAATGATGTGGGTACTGGCGGTACTCCCGCTGATCGTGGTGCTGGCGATGATCACCGGCCTGCGGCGGCCCGCGCACTGGGCCGCCGCGGCCGGTGCGCTCGCCGCGGTGATAATCGTCTGGTGGCGGCCGGAATTCGCGGTACCGGGTGAGCGGCTCGGCGCGGGAGCAGGCGCGGCGGGCCTGCTGGTGCTCAATGCCGCCGCGGTCATGCTGCCCGGCGTCTACCTCAGCCAGGTGCTCACCCGCCGCGGCGTACACGAATCCTTGCAGGAATGGGTACGCGCGCTACCGCTGTCCGGCCCGGCGAAGATCGCACTCGTCGTGGCCGGCATCGCGCCGACCGTGGAGGCGCTCACCGGATTCGGAGTATCGCTGCTGGTCACCGTCCCGGTGCTGCTGGCCCTCGCCCCGCCCGCGACCGCGCTGCGACAGGCGATGCTCGGAATGAACATCATGCCGTGGGGGACCCTGGGGCTGGCTACCGTCATCGGGGCCGCGCTCGCCGGTGTCTCGGTGACCACATTGGGAACCGCCACCGCTGTCACCAGCGCCCTGATCTTCCCCCTGCTGACCGTCTGGGCCGCGCTGTTGTCCCGCCCGGAACGACGCCTCCGCACCGCGGTCCTGGCCGCCGGAGCCGGGGGAGTGCTCGCGTCGGGCCTGTTGATCAGCAATCGACTGGGAGTGGTTCCTCCGGCGGGTGTATTGGCCGGATTATTCACCTCCGCAATGGGATTGGCCCTGTGCGCGCTACGGCGACCCCGGGCGTCCGAGCCCTCCGAGGTACTCGCTCATACCGCTGCGGCTACCGGAAACGTCGAGCGTCACCACGAGATCAACCGGGAGGACCGGCACGGCGCCACGGGCGGACTGATCCCGCCGCGCCCGGTCCTGCACGCCTACGGACTGGTCCTGGGCGGAATCGCCGTGCTGCGCATCGCCACCGCCGCCGGTGTCGCTCCCTTAGCGCTGCACACCGGCGGCGCGAGCTTCGCACTCCTGTCCTCGCCCGGTCTCCCGCTGCTGGCCGCCGCCCTGCTGCTGGACCGCGGACGTCCACATCTACTCGATGCCCGCGCCGCCATGAACCGCGTCACCCGGCCCCTGCTCGCCCTGACCGGCTTCGTGATCCTGGGCCGCCTGATGGCCGACAGCGGAATGATCAGCGCTCTGGGGGATGCGCTCGCCAACGCTCCGACCATGGTAATCGCCTGCGCCGCACCCGCACTCGGCATGCTCAGCGGCTTCGTCACCGGCTCGAACGTCGGCGGCGACGTGCTGATGATGTCACTGCAACAAGACCTCGCGCCCACCGGCCTCGGCACCTGGTTCGCCGCGTTGCAGAACAGCGCCGCCGGCCACACCGTATTCACCTCGCTGCCGATGATCATGCTCATCCTGGCGGTGGCCGGTGATCGCGCCACGAACGCGGGTGTCTCCGAACATGTGCTGCTGCGCTTCGGGTTACGCGTGGCAGCCGGCATCTACCTCGTCCTCGCGGCGGTGGCGATCATGGTGATGGCGGTCGTCTGACAGCTCTCCCGGCGCGCGCCAATCACCGCCACGTCACAGACGAAAGCTGCATCGCGTGCGACCGCGCGCCGACGGCCGCACGCGATGGATTTATCGCTTGTCCGGAGGTACCGGTGCTGGCCCAGGCGGCGGTACGGGCAGCGACTTCGAGACGTCGCCTTGGAGCGGGACCGGGTCCTGTCCCACGGCCAGTGGTACATCGAGAGGTGGAGTCATTTCTATCTCTCGGAGATTCGGTGTGTGTGGCTTCGATAGATCGACATCGGAACTAGGTGGTACTACTACGCCACCCTTGTCAGGGGTTGACGCGTGCCCCGCGCTCGCGCCTGGAGGTATGTTCGAGCGCAGCGCCTGGCCTAGAGCAGCGAGTTCGGCGGGACTGTAAGGCCGGCTCGACCCCAGCGCTTTCCAGAGGGCGGCGACCTCGCTGGCCGAGGTTGCCTGTGCCAGCAGCCCGGTGAAGGAGTTGTACTCGGCTGGGGTCATATCCCTGCGGCGTTGATTTGCCGTAGCCATCTCGGTCGGGGTCAACAGATCGGCGAGATAGGCAGAGGCGAGGGCACCGTCAGGATCCTTCAGGAACCGTGCTCCGGGTGAGTCCCGAATCGCCGATTCGAGCCGGTCGATGTAAGCCTGCACGTTTTCCGTCGCGGTCTTCGCGGCTGTGAGCCGGTCTGTACACCCCTGTAACGCGATTTCCCGGATCGGGGACAAGGCCAGTTCGTAATCTGCCCCTCTCGGCGGGGATTGCGCAAGGATCGCATCGATGCGCTCGGCGGCGTCTTGCAGTAGCGCACAGCCGTTTCGATCACGATCGTGCGCTTGGCGGAGGTCGTCGTGGAAGTCGTTCAGCGTGGCATGGCCGGTTTCATAACTAGCGGTGATGCCCTGTGCTTGAACGGTCGACGCATCCAACACCTCGGTATGCGTATCGGCCGCTCTACCGCGCCATGCTTCCGGGAGGTCGGACGAGGTCACGGTGTGCAGCGCGGCGTTGGCCTTTTTCGATGCATCCGCCGCGATGCGGTAAATCTCTGCCTGCGCGAAAACTGCGGCCGGATCACCCTTCGGTGCGAGCTTCGGCGACATCGCCGACTTGATCGTGACCGCCAAGGCCTCCGCCTCGGGTCGGCCATATCTGAAATTCAGGGCCTTGAGCGATTCCCACAGACTTCGCAGCTGCCGCACATCACCCTCGCTCATCCCTGCCGCCCTTCCACCCTTGATTCGCCTAGCACCTCAGCACCCAAGACCTTTGGGGGCACCTCGGGTATCGGCGGCATCTGCTCACCCCTGTGCATCAATTCGACCAGGTCTCGATCCATCTGCTCGATCTTGTCGAGCTTCTGAGTCAGACTCTCCAGCCCGGACGGGTCGACGCTTATCGGCTGAGTTTGGTCGATGGCGTGGGTATGTGTCAGCCGCGAGAGAATGTCCGTCGAGCCGGGGTCACCGGTCATGGCCGAGGTCACGAGCGCGTGCCCCGCCGCATCGACCTGCTCGAAGGCTGTTCCCGCGTCGCTGCAGGACGACGCGACTTTCCGCAAGGTACGCGTAGCGGACTCCGCGTCGCTCGAACAGGATCTGTGGAATCTCGCTACGGCCGGCCCGAGCTCACCGAACATCTTCGGTTCGATACTCATGATGTCGGGATTCGCGATCGCCACGCCGGACATCTCGTTGGCGGCCTCGGCGATTCCCGCGACGGCTTTCCCGAACCTATCCGGGTTGAACAACACCTGATTTCCGGTTGGTTCGATCCGATCGATCGCCATGAGCTCCCCTGGGTAGGTCATTAGTGGCAAAAGGCGAAACTAACATCGGAGCGGAACCCGGACCCACCAGTGCTGGGAGTTTGTATCCACGAGAAGATAAGTGCCGCTACACTTTCAAACGGCCCGAGGCCATGTAATCACCCCGGTTGCACCGAGAGTTGATGGCGGAAGTTGTTTTTCGGGTCCCAGACGGACTTGACGCGTTGTAGCCGGGGATAGTTGCCCGCGTAATAAAGCTCATGCCAGGGTGTGGCGGAGGTGTTCCAGAGGGGATCGGCCAGGTCCGGGTCCGGATAATTGATGTAGCTGCCACCGTCACGCTGCCCGGGGACCGGGACCGAGCTCGTCTCGGCATAGACCTCTGCATAGGTCTTTCGGACCCAAGATATGAAGCGGTCGTCGTCGGCGGGATCGTTCCATGCGGCGTGCAGAAGCATCTTCATCATCGTGTCCCGGGCAGGCATGGCGGTTGCGTCGGGAGCAACAGCGTTGATCGCGCCGCCTAAAGGCGAGAACTCCAGAAAGGTTTCGCGTTTCAGGGCAGGATCGGTGAGCGCCCGGTACAGGACGCGAAGCTGGCTGTCGGTGTAGGGCTGCCGCAGCAGAGCGGCTTTGATCTTGATCCGGCCGGGAATCGGTGGCGGCGGGGCATAATAGCTGCCGATGCTGTCGAGGTAGCCGAGTCGGACCGGTGGCAGCACGATGGGGGAGGGGGTGACGCCGGCGCTGACGGCGGTCAGGAATTCATCGAGGCGAGATTGCGTTTCGGCCGGTTCGCCGTAGGAGAAGACCAGCAGATCGGTGAAGCTCTCGATAAGCGGGCGAACCGCCAACCGGGCGAACACATTCGTGAACGGATCACCCGGATCACGGTGCTGGTCGTGGAAATCGAGATAGTTGCGCAGCAGTCGTAAGAAGGAGTCCTCGGTCACCATCGGCATGGGGAGGTCCAGCTGGCCGATGAGCACGGTCTCGGGCACGCGGGGGAGCGCTAGCGTCGGATCGGTGCCGTCGGAGGCGGGCGAACGCAACAGGAATCGGGTGACGATCCCGAAATTGCCGCCGCCACCGCCGGTGTGGGCCCACCAAAGATCGCGGTTCGGGCCGTCACGAGTGGCCAAGGCCAGCGTAGCTTTGCCGGTTGCGTCGACAGTGATGACCTCTACACCGTAGAGGTGATCGGCGACCAAGCCGAATTGCCGTGACAGCGGACCGAAACCGCCCCCGCTGATATGCCCGCCCACCCCGACCCCGAGGCACAGGCCGCCCGGAACGGTCACCCCCCAGCGGGCCAACTCGCGGTAGACGGTATCGAGGTCGGTGCCCGCGCCGATCGAGAAGGCCCGCAGCTCGGGATCCCAGTCCACTGTGTTCAACCGCTGCAAGTCGATCAGGGCCTTGGTGTCCGCGCCGTCGACGAAGTCGTCGAAACCGTGCCCGCCGGATCGGACTGCGATGCGGAGATCATCGCGCACAGATCGCTGTACAGCTTCCAGCAATTCGGCTGTGCTGGAAGGGGTATGGATTCGATCGGGTTGAGCGATGAAGCGCCGATTGTAGCCACGCCGGACCAGTGACGAGTAGGCCGGCTCATCGCGAGTGATGGCGGGCGGCGCGGCCCGAGCGTCGAACCCGTTGAACGCCCCTACCGTCGCGCCCAGTGCCGTCGCCGCCAAGAATCCTCGACGTGACAAGGACATTCGATTGTTCTCCGCAACATCGAAGGGTTGATTTACGTGGCCACCGAAAGGGTGGTGGGAGGCTCCTCCGCAGCGGAAGCCTCCCACCGCGTAACCGTGGCTCAGCAGCTGCCGAAGGAACCCGAGCAACGGTACGAACGGGGCGCCCAGCCATCGAATCCCGGCCGCCAGGGTCCCGGATCGAACATGCTCCAGGGCGAGGGCCAGAAGTCGATGGGCGGACCGGGATAGTTACGCGAGCCGTACCCGCCGCCCATCCCGTACGGATCATGCGGCCGCGGATGCGTCTGTTCGAAACGAACCTCCGAACCCTGGTCGACGATTTCGGCGGAGGCCTGGGCGCCGAACGATGCCAGAGCGGCAACGGCCAAGGCGATGGTTGCGACGCTACGGGCCAGCACCCGCGAGACGCTTGCCGGTGTTCGCGAGATCATGGAATCCCCTTCTACTGGAACATATTTCGGCGAAATATCGTTCGCCGCCGGATTCTATGCGCCCACGGTGCCGACCGGGTTCGCTCATGTAGCCACCGGTGGGAAGCGCCCGGCGTGGTTGCGCAGCCTATTGCCTCGAATCAGGGTTGCCCGTGCTGTTGCCATGAGCGGGAATATGTTTCGAGCTGCGCTGTGTAGCGTTGATTCGTTGCCGGGTAATGAAGAGAAGATGTGCCGCTCGGGTGCGTGACGAACAGCGGAGGCTCGTGATGAGCGCGGTCGAGTACCGGATCGACAGGCAATTGTTGGAATTCGATGTGGAATCGGCCCTGGCATCGGGAATGCGGCCCGCTGGCGCGGACTGCGGCGGTTGGTACACCACCGCGATCATCGCGGCGGCGCTGCGCGCGGAGGAGGTGGCCATCGACTCGTCCGGATTGGCCTTCCTGGCCGGATACGTTCGGGCCTCGGGGCTGGCCACCGTGTCCTCGATGCCGGAATTGTTCACCGGCCACGCGCGGGAGCAACTGGTTCGTGGCTGGATCGCAGCGGCGATGTCGGGCCCGCAGCCTGTCGGCGTCGCCTTCGACGACCGATTCGCTCGGTGGCTCGACGCGGTCGCCACTGTGCTGAGCGCCCGGGAACGGAACCGCGCGCCAGCCTTCGGCGCGATCCCGCCGAGCCATCATGAGTGGACTCACAGACGGTAATGCCGGCATCGAACCATCGACATTACGGCTCGATCCGGGCGCGGTGCGCGCGGCTCGCGCGAGCATCAGCGACATCGCCGATCGCCTGGCACAGCTGGCGGGCAAGCTGTCCGGCGACGGATCCGACGCAACGCCGAACTCGATTTTCGATGAATCGGACCTCGCCTCCCTGTGGTCGGAGCTGCGGCGTGCGGGTACCGCCGAGGTATCCGTATCTGACAGCGCAGCAAAGGAATTCGGGTCATTGCTCTCGACGGCTGTCGACGCATACGAGGCGCATGACGATAACGGCGCCCGCGAGATCTACTCGACCGTCCTCAGCGACAAAACATGAGCCGCGAGAAACCATCGGATGAAGGCATCCCTCCACAACCCTCCGCGATACTCACGGAGCTCAGGGAAGGGATGCAAGCTATTTCGGCCGACTCCGGGAGTATGGTGCGTGAATTCCTGCTCCCCGCCGTAAACCAGGCCATCGAAGTGCAAGGACCGCCAGGCTCACCCACCTTGATAGCCAAAGAAGCTGAACTCTTCGGGACAGCATCGACCGTAACTGACGAGTGCGGACACGATATGGCCGGAACCAGCTCTACGGTGGATGCTCACTGGAGAGGCCGTGCGGCAGACGCCGCGCTGAAGGACATGATGGGGATGCAATCACAGCTGACCGCAATGCACTCCACCTTCAAAGCAAGTTCTGAACTCGCACAGAACTATGGATGGGCGTTGCGAGAAGCTCAAAGCGACGACGAATCGGCTCGGCGACAACTGAGGGAAGTCGCGTCGATGATAAGCGCGAACGTCAGCTCGAACGTTGGGGACCGGTTTCGGATCAAGCAACTGGCAGTGGACGCCTGCACTGTGCGCGAGAAGACCGCGCTGTTTTGCGATGCGATGCGGAACGACATGAAGAGTGCTCTGCGCCAACTCATCGAGCAGTTCCGTGCCCGGTTTGTGGACGTCCCCGGCCTCGGTTCCCTGGAAGCGGTCGGATTGGCTTACAGCGGCGTCGGCGGTGCCGTGTACGCCGCAGGCAAGAATCCGATTCTGACCCCCACGGCGTTGCAGCGTGCCTCGGAGCGCCTGACCGGCATGAGCTCCGAGGAGCGAATGGAGTTCGAGCGGAAACTCCAGGACGCGAAATCGAATACCGAGCGCGCCTACTTGTGGAAAGCATTGGCAGCCGGGTACTCCCGAGCCGATATCGACTCCTTCAGCGCATTGATCCATGCACACGGCGACGACCCCGTATGGCTGTCCGACCATCTGGAGCCAATGATCGGAACCGACGGGGGTGCGAGATCGACGTCGCGGGGGCAGCACCTGGCTCGCTATCGATCCGAGGAGAACTACACCGACCCGGTCACCGGCCAAGCGGTATCGATCTACAGCCAGGGAGACATCACGCCCGACTGTGTAGCAGCCGGGGCCATCGTGGCGCGCGCCAAGAACGATCCTGTCTACATGCTCGGACTGACGACGGGGCAGGGACCCGCCGCCATCGAAGGCAGTCGCCCCGGCGACAGCACCCCCCAGTTCGCGGCCCGACTTCAGAACGCCTACCTCGACGAATACTCGGGCTGGGCAAACGGTTCCGCCACTCAATCGGACACCCTCCGCTTGCTGGAACCGATTACGGGCAGCAAATACAGCACCATCCAGGTAAGTGACGCTGATGCTCGCGCATCCGTGCTGCCCCAAGTCGAGGCTGCGGTGGCCGCCGGCAAGCCGGTCCCGATCCTGGCCTACCGACCGGGCGCTCGTGAAGACCACGACCTGGGTCATCAGATGGTGATAGTCGGCATTGACCAAGGTCTCTTTCAGGTCTACAACCCGTACGGATACACCACATTCATCACCAAGAGGCAGTTCATCGACGGAAGAATCGAAGCGCTGCCGCTGACACAACCCGTGGAAGAATTCACCATTCCAACGCGCGTCATGCTGCCGCAATAGCGCCGCCGCGGACGTAGGGGACACCCCAAACTCCCAGCCTGACATAAGGTAGCTTATCGGCGCCTGAATCACACTGTGCCGCACAACCTTCACCGTGCGGGAATCGGTGCGAGCTCTGCAACGGCGGAGTTGGTGTCGGACGCGCGAGCGCGGTGCATCCTCGGCTGGAACAGCCTCACGCTGGTGTGCGATCTGGCGCTACATCCAGCCGATGGAAATGCGTTGTGGTATAGAAACTTTCGCCGATATTGTTTAGTTATGTCAAGGTGCGCCGGCCTGACCGTCTGAGACTCAGTCCGCGGGATTTACACCCTGCCCTGCTTTCATCACGGTGACGGATTGTGGCGCACTGGCGGCCGGAAGTTCGCTCTGGAAGAACATTTCTCGACACCGACTCACAAAGCCGACTACAACTGTGCTGATGCGAGGCCGACCGCGACAAGTTTGTCCGCATGGCCGACAACGGCGTCCGCCTGCTCTACGCGATACAGGCAGGCGCCCATTGGATTCTCGAGGAGTGACATGATGGCGCGACAGTCTGCCGACCCGGATGCGGATGTCGTCACGGTCTTGCTCGAACAGCAGGTCGCTCCCGGATTTGAAGCCGAGTTCCAAGCGTGGTTTGCGGGATTGCGGGCGGCGGCCGAGCGGAGTCCTGGTCACCTGGGATCGGGATTACTGCGCCCGGCGCACGGTGGAGATAAATGGCATGTCCTGCATCGTTTTTCGGACGAGGAAGCCTACCTTGCTTGGCTGGACTCACCGGAGCGTGCTCATTGGCTCGCAGCGATAGATACCGATCACCATCGTCTGAGCACCCACCGTGTGTTGCACGGCACCGAGGGATGGTTCGCGCCGGCTCCGCTCGCGCCGCCGAGGTGGAAGATGGCCATCGGATCGTTCCTCGCCATTCTGCCCATTACGCTGACAGCCAACCTGCTGCTCCTACCGCACCTGACCACGATTCCGACCCCGGTGCGCACCCTGGTGATCGCGGCGTTGTTCAGTGTCCTCATGACCTATGTGGCGATGCCCATTGTGTCGAAAGCTCTGCGTGGCTGGCTTTACCCGAAACCGCCGGCTCCACCGATCGGTCGTTGAGCACTTGGACCGGACGCGTCACTCATTCAGTATTTAGCCAGCAGGTATGAGCCGATGATGATCATCGCGCAGGCAGCTACCCGGGTGGCATCCATACGGCGGCGCGGGAAACCCATGACCCCGTAGTGGTCCATGAGCGCGGCCAGGAACATTTGCCCGGCGATGATGAGCGCATTGAAGGTGCTGACTCCGACGCTGGAGGCGACGGTGATCATGGCGAAGATCGCGGCCCCTCCGGTGAGCCCGCCGAACGGGGCCCATGCGGGCATGGTTCGCACGTCTGTCCATGTCGGCCAGTTTCGCTTCTTCGAAACCCACAGTGTCGCAACGAGAATGGTTCCTACTCCGGCGAGTGCGACGGCATAGGAGATCACCCCGCAAAGGAACACGTTCTTCAGTGCGAGCTTGAGTGAGTTCTGGCAGCCCGCCTCCACTGACCGCAACGCGCCGCCGATCAGGAGAAACACGAAGACCAGGCTGAGAGCGGAACGTGACAGTGTGGGGCGGACCGTGGTGGGAGCGGTCATCGGGCAACCCCTTCCAGGATCACGTCACGCCGTGGTTCGACGGCCCGTTGTGTGGTGTCACGAGCCATGAGGAAGACCGCGACGGTGATCAGTGCGGCGGCCACCAACCGCGGCGGGTTCAGGTGCCGTTCCGCGAAACCCATCAGCCCGAGATCATCCATGACCAGAGCGACCAGCATTTCACTTGTGATCACTACTGCGTTGAAGGTCGCGATACCGACGTACTTGGCAACAGTGATCATGCCGACTACCGCGACGCCGCCGATGAGACCGCCGAACGGTGCCCACCACGGCATCTGACGTAGGTCGGCCCAGCTCGGCCAGGGGGAATGCGCGACCAGCGTGGAGACCACCAGGAATATCGAAAACCCGCTCAGTGCAACGGCATACGACAGCACGGCGCACAGCCACACATTCTTGACATGGATCTTCTGAGTGTTCTGGCAGCCGACTTCGACGGATCTGAGCCCGCCGGCCACAACGATGAACAGGAATACGAAACCGAACGTGACAGCGGCCATCAGCTGAACGACTTTCGATCGGACCGGACTGTGTGGCCACGTGCACGCCATCGCCGGGTCGGATCGACCCGGCGAAGTCGCGTCTGGTCAAGCCCTCGTCGACCCCACAGTCATAACGTGCGCAACGTACCGTTGTTCAGCGGCTCGCTCAATCGGGTATAACCAGCGTTGGGGAGCGTGCTGTATTGCCGATAGGGTTCCGGTACTTCGTCGTCTGTCAGGAGTGCTCGGATGCCGGAATCCCCCTCGATCCCCGCCCTATGGCTGGACGGCGATCCAGCCGAACTACTCACCCTCGATGTCGTGCTTCGGCTGCCCCAGCCCATGCGCGATGAATCATCGAGTCGCAGTCGGCAGTTCAGTCATCTCATGCGCCGGCAGCGTCTGGACGCGCGCTTCGTTCTCGGTGAGATCGTGCCCTGGGGCAGCGAACCCGCGGAACCCCATATCTCGATCTTCATGCTGACCGCCCCGCGTGAGATGCTCCCACTGCTCGCCGATGCAGTCGACCGCGTCGCCGCGCACACCCCGCCGGTGGAAGCGCTCGGAAAGCACTACGGACACAACCCATTCGGCGCCCCTGAACTCTTCTTCCATGCCACATCGCAGTGGCGGACTCTGCAGCGGACCGTGGTCGAGGCGTTCGAGCCGCTTCGTCAGGGCCGGCTCCGCCAGGAAGGACCGTTCGGCGAGCCTCTGCCTGCCATGCTCGCCGGAACTGTACCCGCCGATCCGGAACGCCTGAAACAACTGCGGGACACCGGATTCGACGAAATCGGCGACCGCTTCCGCCCCCATGTCACCGAGAGCGCGCCCACCGACCCCGCGTATCGTGTCCCGTTCGATACCTTGCCCGCCCCCGAGAGCATTACCGGCACTCTCACCACTCTCGCGCTCTACCGGATGGGCCCGTACGGAACCTGCCTCACCAACTACCACGAGGCCGAGCTGGGTTTACCCGACGTGGCATCCGAGGGCTGATCAGTCAGGACCCGAAGAGGGGCCTGGTGTGTCACTTCTTCTTGTTGACCATGTAGACGACGCCGAGGATCAGTACGACAACCGCGATGAGGCAGACCGAGCCGAAAATCCAGAAGCCGCTCCCCTTCTTGGACTTCTTCTTGGCCGTGTACTCCATAGCCACATTCCATGTGTCGGGATTCGTCCAGACCTCATGGTCGAGCAGATTTGCCTGGGTCAGCATATCCAGATACATGTTCAGTCCTCCGGGTGTTCAGGTCTTTTCAGGGAGCGAGACTATCGGCGCTCACGTGAGCCGCAGGTTGCGGACTTTCCACCGCTGGGAAGGATCTTCTGTAGCTGATACCTGCTCCATGCCAGCCCCCACCACGAACATGTTGCGCCAGAGCGGCGTTCGCGCTCCTCCGGGCGTCCCGGGCACCACCATCCCGTTCCGGCCAACGCGCGGCCAGGGCCCGAGGGCTGGCGCGACATGAACCGGGCATGCCTGGCAGCGGAGCCGGCGAATCGAGGCAAATCTCGAGCGAAGTGTGCGATATTCAGCGCCGGGAAAGGAATTCAGGAAGGGGCCGCGCTGGATATCAGGCGAGATTGACTCGATTACGAAGGCGACAACTTCATGACGATCTCCACCGCAGTACCTGGAACCGGACGATGCGCGACGCCCGCGACCGGACAGCAGCCTGACGCCGCTCCCGGCCGCCTGGACTCACCGCCCGTTCCCGGCTCAGATGAGCGCCTGCGCGAATGCGCGGAGTTCTTCGCCCGGTCCGAACTGGCGCACCTGCCATCGGAGCGAGTGAAGACCGCATTGCGTGAGTTCAGGCGTACCGGAACCTATTGCCACACCGTGGAGGAACTCCGCATCGGCGCCCGGCTGGCCTGGCGCAATCACGGTCGCTGTGTCGGCCGCAAGCACTGGCGAGCACTGGATGTCCTCGACGCTCGCGCCGCTCGCAGCGCGGTCGGCATAGCGCAGGCGTGCTGGGAACATCTGCGCCGCGCCACCAATGGCGGTGCGGTCCGCTGCTTCATCACCGTCGCCCCGCCTGCTGATGCCGAGGGGCGCGCCTTCCGAATCCTCAACTCCCAGCTCATTCGATACGCGGGGTATCGGGTTCCGGGCGGCGTGCTGGGCGATCCGGCCAATGTCGAGCTCACCGAGCTTGCGATGGACCGGGGCTGGCGCCCCCGCACCCGCGGCCGATTCGATGTACTCCCCTTGCTGATCCAATCGCCCAACGGGCAGATACACCTGTTTCCAGTGCCCGCCGACCTCGTGCTCGAGGTGCCGCTCACCCATCCCGATCACGCCTGGTTCGGCGACCTCGGGCTGAAATGGCATGCGGTGCCGGCTGTTTCGAATATGGATCTGGAGATCGGCGGCCTCAGCTACCCGTGCGCGCCGTTCAACGGCTGGTACGTCTCCTCCGAGATAGGCCGCAATCTCGGCGATCACGACCGTTACGATCTGCTGCCGGAGATCGCCGCACGCGCCGGGCTGGATTGCTCGACCGAGCGGACGCTGTGGCGCGACAGCGCGCTGATCGAATTGAGTCGCGCGATCCTGCACAGCTACAAGCAGTCTCGCGTCCATCTGGTCGACCATCACACCGTCGCCAAACAGTTCATCGATCATGTCGAACGCGAGCGCATCGAGGGTCGCGTCTGCCCCGCCGATTGGAGCTGGATCAATCCCCCGCTCTCGGCGAGCCTGACTCCAACCTTCCACCGCTACTATGAGCCGCCGGACCCGCGGCTGCGGCCCGCCTTCGTCCGGCGCGCGACGCCGCTGCCGGGGTCAGCCCCGGCCGAGCCCCGATGCCCGATGGCGGGCGCGGCCACCGAACAGCCGGAGCCCGGTGCGAAACGATCCTGGGTGCGCAAGCTGGTGTCGTTGCGGCAGTGAGCCGCAGGAACCGCCGATCGGCAGCTCGTGTCGGCCGCGGCCCGCAGCCAGGGATGCGTTCGCTGGAGATCGATTCGCGTCACGGCATCCCACTGCCACCGAATTCGCGATGGATATCGTTGCCAAGGCGCAGCGGCAGCTGCCCCGCCCCCGGCCGATAACGCATGTGGCTACCCTCGGTGGGGATATCGGATGGTGCCAGGTTCGTTGCGGCGCAATGAATCCACTCCAGATTCTCGTTCCCGTTGCCGGGAATAGTGTGCATTGCGGATCGCATATCGTGTTGCTGGCACCGCCTTCCGAGCGCACCAGCTGGTGCGACTGGGCGGCGGCCACGCAAGAGATACGGTGTCGATTCTCGACACCCGATTTCAAGGAGAATCTATGAAGATCAAGCCTTTCCGCACCCTGGGTTCGACCGCCGCCGGTCGTTCGGTCGTCTAGGCGGCGGCAGTTTGTGGGCGCGCCATTTCACGTGGGCACGGCGCGCCCACACGCCCGAAATCTCTACCGAACAGAGGCAGGATGTCGTCTAGCCGCACCGAAATCGATGCAACCCTGACCGGATGGCTGTATCGGCCGTTCTTCGACCTGGGCGCCTGGAACGGCTCGGGAAATCTGCTGGTCAGCGGTCTCGTGCTCGCTGCCAGAGCATTCGACGAAGGCAGCGACGACTACGCTCGGCCTCAAATCTCGGCCCCCGCGTCGATCCGGCACGAGCTGACGAAGCAGGCACGGCTCCCCCAATACGATATCGGCCACCCCGGTGAGCTGCGTGTGGAACTGCGCACTCCCTTGTGGCAAAAGCTTTGCGACCACCTCGATGCCTACCGAGATCTCGATGAACAAGCGAAGCTGAGGACGCTGTGGCTCCTGCACCGCGCAAGTTTTCACGAGGCCATTCTTCAGCACGAGAATTATCCGATATACGGTGACCTCGATGACCAGTCGGCCGCACGACTTTTCATGCGAGGACTCTCCCGGTTCCATCTGATGATCGACGGTGTCGGGGAGGCCCGGACTCTCGACGAGCTGCGTCAGGTCGAAAACATGGCGCAACCCGGCAGTTGGGCGCATATCGAAGCCACGTATTTCCTCGCCAACGCGAACGTCAAATACCTCGGCAATATCGACGATTTCCGCACGCATCTGGATCGGCATCTCGCTTCGATCGAAGCATCCGGGGCCACCGGAAACCGCTACCATCGGCTCGCCAGCAGGTATCACCGAATAGCGGCCATGCTGCCCCAGCTGGAAGGCAAACACGCGGCCATGTCGCGCGAGATGGACCGCGCCGCACAGCACTGCGGCCGCATGGAACGCAGCGATCCGAACGACAGGGCCGAATGGGAAGTCCTGCAGTACGCACTCCTGGAAAGCCGGGTCAAGGAGTACCTCCTGCGCGGCGACCTCCAGCAAGCCGAGGACTACGCCCGGCTCTTCGTCGAACACGTGCCCGCGGATCCACGCGCGCGACTCACCCTGGGACAGGTCCTCATCGAGCGCGGGCGGATCCGCCAGGCGGCGACCGCGTACGAGGAAGCCGTTATGCTCGGCCCGCAGGTCAGCGCGAACGCCTACTTCATGCTCGGCCAATGCCTGGAGGCACTGGAACAGCCCGATACGGCCCGACTGTGCTATCTGCACTCACTGACCACCGACCCGCAGTCGATCTCCGCGGCAGAGGCTCTGGGCGACCGCGGTCTGCTGGATGAGGACCCACTCGTGCGAGCGTGGCTGAATGATCGGCTGGCCGATCTGCACCGCGACGACGATCCCGCCCCAGCGCCACACGAATATCAGCGGTACTCCGGTGTTCTGGGCAAAGCCTGGTGAATGCGCTGACTGTCACGACCATGGATCCGAACGTGTTCCGCTGTAAGGCAAGCTCAGCTCGCCGACCGCCGGGCCGCTTGTTTCCGAAAGGAATCCGGGGTCTGGCCGGACCAGCGATGGAACGCCCGGCGCAGGGTGCGGGCATCGGTGTACCCGATTCGGGTCGCGATCGACTGGACTGGAAGTTCGGTGTCACGCAGCAACTCTCGTGCCTGCTGATGCCGCACCTGCTCGATTTCGGCGCTCCAGGTGGTGCCTGCCTCGGCCAACCGACGCTGCAGGGTGCGCTGGCTTATCGACAGGCGCCGCGCGACGCTCTCCAGCCCGGGTTCGCCGCACAGCAGCGCCTCCGAGATCGCGGTATGCAGTTGCTCGCTCCAGACCGGCATCTGCTTGGCCGTGGTGTGCAACAGCGCGGCGTACCGGCAGAGCACGTTCCCCAGCCCCGGATCGCCGCCGGTGGGCAGCGTGCTCGCGTCGATAAAGGTGATCTCGGAGTACGGTGCGCCGAAATCGATTCTTCCCGTACCGAATTCATCGATCAACGCATTCCTGCGCTGACTGACCCGATGAGTGAAGGCAACCCGTACCGGGACAACCAGCTGACCGGTCGCTTCGCGGATCCTGCGCAGAATCAGCGTCAGCACGAACTCCTCGACGGGCACGAACACCGGATCCGCCTCTACCGCGACGCCCACTCGGACAGTCAGTAGTCCCCCGTCCTCGATGACCTCCCATTCCACTACCGGGTCGGTTACCGCCGAGCGGAATTCCATGACCGCGCGCAGACTCTCCCCCAGAGTCGCGCGGCTCGAGAACAGGTAATCCCATACCCCCAGGACTCCCGGCGCGGCCGCCTCGGAGGCGCACAATCCGGCCGACAGCCCCCCGGTGGCCCCGATCAATTCCCACATCCGCCACGCCGTTTCGATCGGGACGCGCAAGCGCTCGTCCCCGAGTGCGCTCGGATCCACCTCCGGGAAGCTCGCGAGATTCCACGGCGTCGCGCCGACCTTGATAGCTGTATCCCGCAGCATGACTGCGGTTCGTAGAGGGATGGTGCCGTCGATCATCGGAAGAAGCATAGTGAAACTCTCAAAATGAAGGATCGCGAAATGATGCCCCGAAATCTGGTGGCACGGTAGCTACCCGTCACGATGCTTCATGAACCCCGATGGCCCCGCCGGCACACGGTGACAGCCCCAGGACTGGGTTCAAGGGGGCGGTCATTCGCCGAATCCGGGCTCGGATCCGTTGCCCGCGAGCAGCTTCGAGCGCATCGAGGCCGAGGCGATACAACCCCGGCGTTCACGCACTCCAGCCGCCCTCGGGCACGGTCATGGTGAACGCGCCACAGCTGAAGCTGAGTCCGAAGGTGACGAGAATCGCTTGACCGGCGGTGCGATGGGTCGGCTCGGCGACCATCAACGGCACCGAACAGCCCAGGGTGTTCCCGTACTCCTGTAGCACCCGGTACGACGAGGCGATGCTCTCGGCGTCGCGCGCGACGCCGAACCGGTCGCACAACGCATCGAGAATCCGGATGCTGCCCGTGTGCAACAGCAAAGCCGAGGCCGCGGCCGGGGTTTCGAGTGTGCAGGCATCCTCGTCGAGGAGCCGGCGTACGGTCTGCTCGGCGTAGTACGACCCGCGCGGCGTGACATCGGCGCTGAGGGTGTAGATCCGGCGTCCGTGAACGACCGGGATATCGGAGCCGCCGTCGGGGACGGTGCCCAGTTCGGCGTCGGAGGGCAGTTCGTTCGTCAGGTTGATCACCGGACCGAAACTGGGTCCCTCCCCTTCGGCGCCGAGGATCATGGCTACCGAGGCGTCGGCGAACAGGAACCCGTGCAGTGCGTCCACGCTCGACTGGCGTTGGGCGGCGGGCACTTCGGAGAAGTGGGAGTAGAAGCCCGGGAGCGGAGGCGACATCGGGGTGATGGCCTCGGCGAAGCAGACCAGGACGTTCTTGCCGGGATTGCAGCTCAGATACCAGCGGGCCGTTTCGACGACTTTCGCCATCGCCGAACACCCCATGTACTCGATGCTGAGATTCGAGACCGTCCTGGGGATTTCGGGCATTCGAGCGATCACGTCGCACACCAGGCTGGGGAGCAACCGGCCGGGAGCGCTGGTCACCCCGAGCACCAATCCGATCGAATCCGGTGACACCGCAGACTTCTCGAAGCACTGCCGCGCGGCCGCGACGGCGAGATCGGCTGTTTCTATCTCGAGCACCGGGTCGGCGGCGCCGAAGAGCACGTCGGGATAATTCGACAGCACGGAATGGCGTTTGCGCACACCGAGTCCGCCCAGCATATCCACCAGCTTGTCGGATAAACGTCCCCGACCCGCGGTGAGCAATTCTTCCGTCGAATATTCCGGCGTCGGTAATACCGCCGCCACGGAGAGGAGTACGGGGTCGATGGTGCCGGTGACTGACATGATCCGGTCCTGATTCCTCGGAAGAACGGCTGCGGGGCCAAAGCTACATTCGAGGACCCAGCCCAGCTATTCCCACTCATGGGAATAGATGTTTGAGGCAGCGCAACGGATATGTGAGCCTTCCGGCGAAACCACGGCTCGTCCCGCGCCACGGTTCCACTGGGCCGCCACCGTCGAGGCCGCGGCTCGTTCCACCAGCGAAGGACTACCCGTGATGAGACCGTCCCCCGAACGACATACCGGATCCGGCAGCGTCGTGGCCGAGGATCACGGCCTTGGCAGCGGGCCCGGATCCGGCCGGGCGGCGTCGCCTACGTCGTGCTCGATGATCCCGTCCGATGGACCGAGGGCCGACTCCGCGGGGGGTTCTCACCAGAATTCACGACTCTCTGAAATCCATTACACAACCCCCGTTCTGGAGAAAATGTGAACACCCGAACCGCCTCGATGAACGAACTGCGAGCCGATATCCGGCTCCCCGCGCGCCTGACTCCGGAATTATTGGAAAGAGTCGCGAAACCTGCCGAGATCGAGCTCGCCCCCGTGGTGTGGGAGCGGATCGATCTGTGCCGCGAGTTCGTCTCACAGAGACTGCAGGACGGCACCCCGATCTACGGCAGCACCACCGGTTTCGGACCGCTCGTGGAATTCGCGGGCCGTGATCTGCCTGTCGATCAGTGCGACAACATCCTGTACCACCTGACCGCGGGCCAAGGCGAAGATCTGCCCGAGCGCGTGGTGCGCGCGGCCGCACTGGCACGGTTGTGGTCACTGGCCCAAGGGCGATCGGGAGTCTCACAGGCGGTACCCGCGGCCCTGATCGCCATGCTGCGCACCGATTTCGCCCCCGCCGTGCCGCGCCTCGGATCATTGGGCGCCAGCGGCGATCTCATACCGCTCGCCCACCTGGCGGGGGCGCTGCGCGGCCAGGGTCACGCCTATGTCTCCGGCCGGCGGCTCCCGGCGGACGAGGCGCTCGCGGTCGCCGGCCTGGCACCGCTGGCCCTCGATGGCCGCGACGGACTTGCGATGGTCAACGGCACCTCGGTGACCGCCGCGACCGCGGGCCTGGCCCTGGCGTCGATCCGCCGATCGCATTCGGTCGCCATCGCCCTCACCGCCCTGCTCGTCGACCTGCTCGGCTGCGATCCCGGCTTCCTGTCGGCGGAGCTGCTCGAAGCCTTCGGGCACGCCGAAGCCGCGGAGGTCTCGGCACGGCTGCGTACCCGGTTGACGGGAACGACTCCCACCGGTACGCGATCTCTGCAGGAGCCCTACAGCATTCGATGCGCCCCGCACCTGCTGGGCGCGGTCGGCAACAGCCTGCTGCATTCGGGCCGCGTGATCTCCGACGATCTGAACGGGGTCAGCGACAACCCGCTGTTCTTCCCCGAGACGGACACCGTCGTGCACGGCGGCAACTTCTTCGGCCAACCCGTCGCCTTCGTCGCCGACCTGCTCACCATGGGCGCGGTGCAGATGGGCAACCTCGCCGAACGCCAGCTCGATCTGCTCGTCGATCCGCACCGCAACGGCGGCCTGCCGCCCATGCTCGCCACCGAACCCGGCAAACAGCATGGCGTGCAAGGCGTTCAACTCGCCGCCACCGCCACCCTCGCGAACATGCGCCGCACTGCCATGCCCGCGTCCATCCAGAGCATTCCGACCAACGGGCACAACCAGGACGTGATCCCCTTCGGCACGCAGGCCGCGCTCAATGCGCTCGATACCGCGACCTCGCTGCGCTGGCTGCACGGTTCGCTGGCGGTGGCCCTGCGTCAAGCCGTGTACGTCGGCGCTCGCCGCCCGACCGCCCCCGCCTGCGCGGCCATCATCGACCAGCTGATCGAGACCATCACTCCCATCGACCCGGATCGCCCGCTCGACAGCGACGTCCGCGCCGCTGCGGCGCTGCTCGACACCCTCGTCGACACCGAGACCCAGCGGCACTGAACGATGTCGCATTCCGAACCGCTGCACACCCACACCGTCGTGATCGGGGCCGGGATCGCCGGCTCCTGGCTGGCCTACCGGCTGACCCAGCTCGGCGTCGACGTCATTCTGATCTCCGCGCAAGACGAAGACACGCCGAATGTATCCCGTTTGGCGGCAATGGTTTTCGATCGTGGACTCATCGAGGCCACGCGATCCGGCGACCCGTCAGCGGTCCTGGCCGACGAGACCGCGACGCGACACCCGCGGCTGGGGTCGCTGCTGCGCGCCCACCTGACCACCGAACTCGCCGAACTCGAACGCCTGGTCCCCCTCCAGGTCGCCGGTCCGATACTGATCCCCCAGCACCCCAGCCCTTTCCCGCGACTGGGCGCCGGTGACCACGCGATCACCCTGCTGCACAAGCACATCACCACGGCCGGAGGCCGGATCCTCGAGGGCCGCGTCACCGATCTGCTTGTGACGCAATCGAGTTGCCACGGTGTGGCCTATGTAGGAGCGCATGGCCCGGCGGTGATCCAGGCCACCGCGGTGGTGCTGGCGACGGGCGGTCACTCCGGCCTGCTCCCCCACTCTCACACCTCCAACTCCGCGGCCATGCTCGGGGTGTTCGCCGCCGCTGGTGGAGAGCTCACCAATCTGGAATTCTCCCAGCGCCACGCGCTCGGCGATCTGACCGCTGGGCGCATCCTGTATCCCCCGGACCTGGACGGCGCGACCCTCTATCGGGGCGACGACCGCGCCGACTGGCTCACCGACGCCTCCGCGACCTTCGACGACCGGCGCCGCGATCTCGATATCTTCCAGCGGTACTGGCGATTCAACGGTCATGTGCCGCATACGTATGCACGCGGCGAGGAACGCCACCTGCTGGGACCGATCTACGGATTGTCCATGGGCGGCGTAGAACACACCGACGGTGCCACCACGATCGAAGGCGTCTACGTCACCGGCGAGGCTCGCCACGACCTCGCCTCCGACGCCATCCTCGGCCGCCCCTGGGCGATCGCCCTGGCCGGCTCCGGCCGACTGGCACAGCTTTTGAAGGACCTGCCGCCGAACCCCGATCACCCGCTGTACGTGCCCTCGGCACGGAACGCCGCGAGCGACCGCGGCCTCCGCACGAGCATCCGTCGCCGGCTGTACGAATTCGAGGACCATCGCTTCTCGGCACGGGCCGCAATGGAATTCATCGATTGGTGCCGGGACACCAGACGAGTGATCCCCGCCACGCACAGCAGCGATACCGGGTTGCTGATACTCGCCGAGTCTTACGCACTCAGCGCCTTGGCGCGCCGGGAAAGCCGCGGCTTCTTCTTCCGTGCCGACCATCCACAACCCGACCCGGAGCTGAACGGACTTCGAACGAGAACGACGTTCGATGCCGAGAACGACATTGTCACAGTCGAATTGACGCCGAATCACCTTGGTGATCAGGCGTGAAAGCCGACTGCCGGACTTCTCGTGGCCAAACCGGTAAGCGCTGTTCAGGGCGCTACAGTTCAGTTCTTTTTGTCCTTGTTCACCAAGAAGTAGAACCCGACAGCCATGACGAGAGCGCCGATAAGGCACGGCGCGCCGAGAATCCAGACGGCGCTGCCGCTCCTGAGTTTCTGCTTGCTCGTGTATTCGACAGCGGCGCTCCAGGTTTCCGGTTTAGCCCACGTCTGAGGATCGGAGGAATTCACCTGGTTCAGCAGTTCGAGATACATGAACATTCTCCGGATTATGAGCACGATTTTGTCCGGCAGGCAGAGTATCGACCCGCCGAGAATGCGGCGAAAGCCCTTCCCACTGCTGGGAAATCGAGTGTTCGGACCGGTGATTAGAGTTCGAGCAACCGAGCCGCTAAGGCTCTCGTCCCAGCGGCCGTCCGCGAAACCGAACGCACTGGTGACAATCGTTTGCTCAATCCTCGAGGAGACCAATGCAGTCGGGTCGTCGGGCCGCTAATTCCAGACGACGGCCGGGAGCCGCACGACTGTGGCAGATCCTGACTCGCGCGGTGACCGCCGCGCCCGACGCGGTGGCCATCCGCTACAACCCCACCGGCAAGCCCGCCGATCAGCGCACGCTCACCTACCGCGAAGTAGACGAGGGGTCCTCGCGGTTGGCGCATGAACTGCTGGCACGCGGCGCGGGACCGGGAACGGTGGTAGCCGTCGGGATCGCGCGCTCGGCGGAATCGGTGCTGGCCTTGTGGGCGGTCGCGAAATCGGGAGCCGCCTTCCTGCCGATCGACCCGAGCCATCCCGCCGACCGCATCGCCTACCAGCTCGCGGATTCTCAGGCACGGCTGGGCATTACGGTGGCCGCCGGCAGCGAAGCGCTCGGGGGCTCGCTGGACTGGCTGGTCATCGATGATCCCGCAGTACGGGAACAGCTTGCCGGCAGGCCCGCGCACACGCCGTCCTACCTCGACCGTTCCGCCCCGCTCGCTGCGGCCCATCCGGCGTACATCATCTACACCTCAGGTTCCACCGGCCTGCCGAAGGGCGTTGTCGTCACGCATGCCGGCATCGACCAGATGGTCACGCTGGGGCGCGAGGAATACCAGGTCACAGCGCCCGCCCGGGTGGCCCACAACATCAACCCGAGTTTCGACTTCGCCTTGGAGGAAATACTTTTCACCTTCGCCGCCGGGGCGACCCTGGTGGTGGCTCCCGCCGGAGTGCGCAGCGGACCTGAACTGACCGAACTACTGCGTCGCGAGAGCGTCACCCATCTGCTGGGCACGCCAGGACTTCTGAGCACCCTGGATCCCGCCGCGCTGCCCGAGCTGCGAGTGGTCGTCACCGGGGCGGACAAACTCGGACCCGAACTCGTCACGCGCTGGACGCGACCAGGGCGCGCACTGTTCCACTCCTACGGCCCGACCGAGGCGACAGTCGTGGTCACCAGCGGCGCAGTCGAACCGGACGCCCCGATCACCATTGGCTCGATCATCCCGGGCATGGCCGGATACGTCCTGGACGCGAGCCTGCGCCTGTGCCCGCACGGAGTGGCCGGCGAACTGTACCTGGCCGGAGCCGGCCTGGCGGAAAGCTATCTGCGGCGCCCCGGCCTGACCGCCGGGCGGTTCGTGGCCAATCCGTTCCGACCCGGCGAGCGGATGTACCGCACCGGCGACCTGGTGCGCCAGCGCGTCGACGGCGCGCTGGAGTTCCTGGGCCGCACCGATTCCCAGGTGAAGGTGCGCGGCTATCGGATCGAACTCGGGGAGGTCGACGCCGCGCTGGCTGGGCACCCCGATCTGGACACCGCGATCACCGTGGGCGTCACGCTGCCCTCGGGCTCGACGGGGCTGGCGTCCTACCTGCTGCCCGCTCCCGGGCGCACCCTCGACACCGCACAGGTGCTCACGCACGCCCGGCGCATCCTGCCCGACCACATGGTGCCCGCCACCGTGCAGGTGCTCGACGCGCTCCCGTTGACCGCCAACGGCAAGATCGATCGGACGGCGCTGCCCGCGCCGATCTTCGCGACCATCGAGTCCCGCGCCCCCCGCGACGGGATGGAGGCCCGGCTGGCGGCGTTGTTCGCCGAGGTTCTCGGGCTCGAGCGGGTCGGGGTGGACGACTCGTTCTTCGCGCTCGGCGGCGACAGCATCGTGTCCATCCAGCTGGTATCACGCGCCCGCAGTGCCGGCATCGACGTGTCGGTGCAAGAGGTGTTCGAGCATCGCAGCGTCGCGCGCCTGGCCGAGATCGCCCGCGCCGCCGCGGCGAATCCCGTTCCGGCACTGGACGAACTGCCCGGCGGCGGCATCGGCGAACTCCCGCCGACACCGGTGCTGGCCGCACAGCTGGAACGCGGTGTCCACGCCTTCACCCAGAGCATGGTGCTGGCGCTGCCCGCCGGCATCGACCGGGTGGGCCTGCACCGCACCCTGTCCGCCGTCCTGGCCCACCACGACATGCTGCGGGCGGCGGTCCGCTACACCGACGCCGGCTGGCGTGTCGAGGTCGTCGAGCACGGACCCGAGATCGACGACCTGATCGGTGAATGGAAGGTCCCGGTCGCGACCACACCGGCTCTGATGGACCGGATCACCGCCACCGCCTCGGCCGCCACCGCCGCCATGGTGGATCCGATCGACGGGCGGATGATCGCGTTCGGCTGGCTGCGCCGGCCCGAAGCCGGGGATCTGCTGCTGATCGTCGCCCACCATTTCGCGATCGACGGTGTCTCCTGGCGCATTCTGATCCCGGACCTGATGGCGGCCTGGGCGGCACACGTCGGCAATCGCCCGGTCGTGCTGCCGCCCGTGGGCACTTCGTTCCGCCGCTGGGCTCACGGATTGTCCGCCGCCGCAACCGATTCGGGCCGGCAGCGGGAATTGGATCACTGGCGGCGGGTGCTCGCGACACCGGATCCGCTGCTGGGCGCGCGTCCGCTCGATCCGGACCACGACCGCACCGCGACCGCCCGGCGCTTCAGCATCGAAGTGCCCGTCGAAATCACAGAACCACTCCTGACCGCCCTGCCGGCGTTGTATCGCACGAGCGCCCCCGACGGGCTGCTGGCAGCCCTGGCCGTGGCGGTCCGGGCCTGGCGCGCGCGCCGCGGCATCGAGGCTCCGGTGACCCGGCTACGGCTGGAAGGCCACGGGCGCGAACAGGACACGGTGCCGGGAGCCGACCTGACCCGGACCGTCGGCTGGTTCACCACCGTCTACCCCGTAGCGCTCGACCTGACCGGCGTCGACACCGCCGTTCAACAGCCGGAAACCGCTGCCGCACTCCTGAAGTCGGTGAAGGAACAACTGCTCGCGGTGCCCGCGAAAGGCATCGGGTTCGGACTGCTGCGCCATCTCAACCCCGCCACCGCCACCGAGCTCGACGCACCCCTCGCCCAGATCGGCTTCAACTATCTGGGCCGGGTCGCGTCGGCCGCGCTGACCGGCGGCAGCGTGGAAACGAGCTGGCTGCCCACCGACGAGGTCATCGAACTGGCCCCTGATCAGGATCCGGCCATGCCCTTGGACCTGGTGCTCGACATCAACGCGATCGTCACCGACACCGCGGCCGGACCACGGCTGGGCGCCACCTTCCAATACGCCACCGGAGTGCTCGGCGAGCCGGAAGCCCGTGAGCTGGCGCAGGATTGGCTCGCCGCCCTGACCGCACTGGCCGAACACCTCACCGATCCGGCTGCAGGCGGCCTGACACCGTCCGACGTCCCGCTGGTGCGAGTGTCGCAGGCCGAACTGGATGGCTGGCGGCACACCTATCCCAGTGTGGCGGAGGTGCTTCCGCTCTCACCGCTGCAAGCCGGTCTGTTGTTCCATCTGCGACTGTCCGACGGCGCACCGGACACGTACGTCACCCAGTTCGCGCTGCGTCTGTCCGGCGTTGTCGATCACGACCGGTTGCGGCGTGCCGCGCAGGCGCTCGTACGCCGTCATGCCGTTCTGCGCACGGTTTTCGCCGCCACCACCGACGGGTCGCCGGTGGCGCTGGTGCTCGACGACGTCGCGGTGCCGTGGCGAGTGCTCGAAGCCGTCCCGGATGCCGAGGTCGACGCCCTACTGGCCGCCGATCAGCGCGCGGGTTTCGACCCCGCAGTCCCGCCGATGCTGCGATTCACCGTGTACCACACCGAATCCGGGCAGACGCGGCTGGTGCTGACCACCCACCACCTGCTGTTCGACGGCTGGTCCTCCCCCCTGCTGGTGAAGGATCTGCTGGTTCTCTACGCCACCGGCGGCGACGCCTCCGCGCTGCCCGCTCCCCGCCCGTACCGCGGCTATCTGCACTGGCTCGCCCGCCGCGACCACGCCGTCTCGGCGGATACCTGGCGTGCGGCCCTGGCCGGAGCCGAACCGACAGCGCTGGTCCCGGTGTTGCCGCCCGCCGCCGCGACCGACCACGAAATCGGCTCGCACGTCCTGGAATTGGACGCCGCGCACACCGCGGGAGTGACCTCCTTCGCCGCGGCCACCGGCGTCACCGTCAACACGATCGTGCAGACCGCCTGGGCCCTGGTCCTGGCCGGATCACTCGATCGCACCGATGTGGTGTTCGGCGCGGTGGTCTCCGGACGACCGCCGCAGCTCGACGGCGTCGAGGACATCGTCGGGCTCTTCGCCGGCACCATCCCGGTGCGCGTGCGATTCTCACCCGCCGACTCCGCGCGGGATGTGCTGCGCCGCTTGCAGACCGAGCAGACCGCCCTGCTCGAACACCACTATCTGGGACTGGGCGAGATCCAGTCGGCGGCCGGGGCCGGCGAGCTGTTCGACACCCTGCTCGCGTTCGAGTCGTATCCGATCGACGCCGAAGGGCTGCGTGCGGCCGGCGGCGCGCTGGACGGCCTGCTCGTCGACGGCGTCGGATCGGTGTCCAACAGCCACTACGCGGTGTCGGTGGTAGTAGAACTGGAAACCGAACTGCGCGTGCGGATCTTCCATCACCGCGCCGCCGTGGACGACGCCACCGCAGCCGCCCTCGGGCAACGGCTGGTGCGAATGATCGACCGGTTGCACACCACACCCGACTCCTCCGTGGGTGCACTACACCTGCTCGACGACGACGAATACCGGACGCTGACCCGCATCAGCGGCCCCGCCCCCACCCTGCCGGGCATGCTGCTACCCGAGCTGTTCACCCACGGGCTGCGTTCGGGGCGGGACCGCGTCGCGGTACGGGCCGCGGGCTACTCGATCACCTACGGCGACCTCGACGACCATTCCTCCCGCCTGGCCCGGCTCCTGATCGAGCGTGGAGCCGGTCCGGAAACCGTTGTCGCCCTGGCGCTGCGGCGCGGCTACGACATGGTCGCCGCAGTGTGGGCGGTCGCCAAGACCGGCGCCGCCTTCCTCCCGATCGACCCCACCCATCCGGCCGACCGAATCCGCCACATGATCACCGACTCGGGCGCCGTCACGGGCGTTTCGCTCGAGGGCTTCGCCGCCGGGCTGTCCGGCGAGGTGCGTTGGCTGTGCCTGGACGACCCGGATACCCGTGCCGAACTCGCCCGGCGCTCGCCCGCGCCGATCGGTGACGCCGAGCGTCGGCGGCCGCTGCGCCCGGAACACCCCGCCTATCTCATCTACACCTCGGGGTCGACGGGCCTGCCCAAGGGCGTGCTGGTCACGCACACCGGGCTGGCGAACCTGACCGGAACCGGCGTGGACCTGCTGGGTATCGAACCCGCGCACCGCTTCCTGCACGTGTGCTCCCCCAGCTTCGATCAGTCGATCGAGGAATGGCTCTACACCTTCTATTCCGGTGCGACCCTGGTGATCGCCGATCCGGACCTGCTCGGCGGCGAGCCGCTGCACGAATTGCTGCGCACCGAACGCGTCACCCACATCATGATCACCCCGCCCATGCTGGGCACCGTGGACCCCGCCGGACTGGACGAGCTCGCGGTCGTCGCCACCGGCGGCGACGCCGCGACCGCCGGCCTGCTCGCCGCCTGGCAGCCCGGCCGCCGCTACATCAACAGCTATGGCCCGACCGAGACGACCATCAGCGCGTCCTTCGCCGAACTGGAAGCCGGGCAGCCCATGACGCTCGGCGGCCCGACGGCGAGCATGCGGGCGCTGGTGCTCGACACCCGGCTGCAGCCCACTCCGCCCGGCATCGCGGGCGAACTGTATCTGGCCGGTCCTGCGCTGGCGCGCGGATACCACGCCCGGACGGCGCTGACGGCCCAGCGGTTCGTGGCCCATCCATGGGGCGCGCCCGGGGAGCGGATGTACCGCACCGGAGATCTGGTGCGCTGGGTCGATCCGGCGGGCACGGACACCGGACCGGCGCTGGAGTACCTGGGCCGCACCGACTTCCAGGTCAAGATCCGCGGCTTCCGGATCGAACTCGGCGAGATCGACGCCGTGCTGACCACCCACGAGCGGGTCGCCGCGGCCGTCACCGTCGGACGGGAAACACCCTCCGGGACAACCACACTCGTCTCCTACCTGGTGGCCGCCGGCGCACGGCCGGAGCCGCGCGAGCTGCGCGCGCGGCTCACCGCCGCCCTGCCGGCCCATATGGTCCCCGCCCACTTCGTGATTCTCGACGAATTGCCGCTGACCGCCACCGGCAAACTCGACCGGCGGGCGCTGCCCGCACCGGACTTCCAGCCCCGCGCCCACCGCCCGCCCGCGACCGCGACCGAAGCGGCCGTCGCGGAGATCTTCGCCGAGGTCCTCGGCGTCGCTGCGGTCGGCTCGGACGACGACTTCTTCACCCTCGGCGGCAATTCCCTGTCGGCGCTGCGCGTGGTGACCCGGCTCGCCGAATCGCTGGGACCCGGGATCGGCGTCCGCGACCTGTTCGAGGCAGCCACCGTCGCCGAGCTGGCGGCGCGCGCCGGACACCGAACCACGACCGGCACGCCCGCACTGACAGCGGTCGAACGGCCCGACATCATCCCGCTGTCCTTGGCACAGCAACGCATGTGGGTCCTCAACCAGCTCGACCCGGACAGCACGCAGTACAACATGCCGCTGGCCATCCGGCTCTCGGGCCGAATGGACGTACCTGCATTGCGCCTCGCGGTGGCCGACGTGCTGCAACGCCACGAAGCCCTGCGCACCCGCTATCCCGTCGCCGCGGGACAGCCGCCTCGGCAGGAGATCCGCACCGTCGCACAGGTGCTGCCCGACGGACTGCCCGTACTGACCGCCGCCGACATCACCGCGCAGATCACCGCCCTCGTCACCGAGGGATTCGATGTGACCGCACAGCCGCCCGTGCGGCTGGCGCTGCTCACCGATCATGCCGACGAGCATGTGCTCGTCGTTGTCGCACACCACATCTCGGCCGACGGTATGTCGATGGCTCCGCTGGCCCGCGACCTGGTCACCGCTTACCTCGCCCGCAGCGCCGGCAGCGTGCCGCACTGGACCCCGCTGCCGGTCCAGTACGCCGACTATGCGCTGTGGCAGCGCACGGTGGTCGGCACGCCGGAGGATCCCGAGTCGACCGCCGCCCGCCAATTGGCCTACTGGCGTGCACAACTCGACGGCGTCACCGGCGCGGCCACCTTGCCCACCGATCGGCCGCGCTCGGCCCGGCCCAGCCCGCACGGGAAGTCCATCGGATTCCTGGTGCCCACCGCGGTGCATCGAAGCTTGGACACGATGGCCCGCGAACAGCATTCGAGCCTGTTCATGGTGGTGCACGCCGCCTTGGCGGTGCTGCTCGCCCGGCTGTCCGGCGGCACCGACATCGCTATCGGCACCCCGATCGCCGGGCGCGGCGCCCGCGCGCTCGACGATCTGGTCGGCATGTTCGTCAACACCCTCACCCTGCGCACCACGGTGACGCCCGCCGCGACGTTCCAGCAGGTGCTAGCCGCCGCCCGGGAAACGGATCTGGCCGCGTTCGCGCACGCCGACGTCCCCTTCGATCAGGTCGTGGACGCGGTGACCCCGGCCCGCTCCGGCGCCGATCCGCTGTTCCAGGTGGCACTCTCGTTCGAGAACGCCGATCCGGCCGAGCTGGAGCTGCCCGGCCTGCGCGCCGAACTGGTCGACGTCGGCGAAGCACCCGCGAAATTCGAGCTGACGGTACTGGTCGAACCGTTGACCGGAACCGACGGCGACACCGGCGACCTCGCTATCACCTTCACCTACGCCACCGAACTGTTCGACGAGGCGACCGTGCGCGGATTCGGCCGCCGCTTCGAACGCGTCCTGACCGCCGTCGCCGCCGACGCCACGGCTGTGGTCGGTGACATCGACATCCTCGACCCCGCCGAACAGCAGATCCGCACCGTCGACAGGGTGGCCCCGGCCGTCGCGCCCGCGCCGCTGTGGACGCTGCCGTTGCTGATCGATGCGGCGGTGGAGGCCAACCCGGACGGCACGGCACTGGTCCTCGCCGACGCCGAGACCACCCTGGCCGAGCTCGAATACCTCGAACTCGACGAGGCGTCCAACCGGTTGGCCCGGCTGCTCATCGCACGCGGCATCGGACCCGAAGACGTGGTGGCACTGGCGATTCCGCGTTCGGTCGAATCGGTGCTCGCGGTCTGGGCCGTCGCCAAGACCGGCGCCGCGTTCGTACCGGTCGACCCGCGCTACCCGCGGGAGCGCATCGACTACACCGTCACCGACGCCGGCGCGATCCTGGGCTTGACTGTGGACGCCATCGAGGCCGACCTCCCCGGCGCCGTCGAATGGTTGCCGATCTCCGCCGCCGCGCTCACCGCGGACTCGGAGAACCTTTCGGCGGAACCGATCACCGACGCCGACCGCGTACGCCCGCTGCGCGCCGACCACGCCGCCTGGGTGATCTACACCTCCGGTTCCACCGGGCGCCCCAAAGGCGTGGTCGTGAACCAGGCCGGAGTATCGAATTACGCTGCCGGACAGCGAGAAGTACTGCACGGCGCCGCCACACCACGAGTGCTGCGTTTCGCCTCACCGTCGTTCGACATGTCGATGGCCGAAACGCTGCTGGCGCTCACCGGCGCCGGCACCCTGGTCGTCGCCGCGCCGACCGTGTTCGGCGGCGCCGAACTGGCCGAACTGCTGCGCCGCGAACGGGTCACGCACGCGATCATGACCCCCTCCACGCTGTTGTCGGTGGACCCCGAGGGCCTGGACCGGCTGCGGGTGGTGTGCGTCGCCGGAGAAGCCTGCCCACCGGAACTGGCCCGGCGCTGGGTTACTCCGATCGCGGGCCGCCGCACCCGCCGACTCGTCAACGGTTACGGCCCGACAGAGGCCACCGTCGCCAACACCTTCGTGGCGCTCACCCCCGGCGAACCGGTCACCATCGGGACGCCCCTGCCGGGCGTGCACGCCTACGTGCTCGATGCGCGTTTGGCGCCCGTACCCGCCGGAGTGGCCGGCGAACTCTACCTGGCAGGCGTCCAAGTCGCGCGCGGTTACCTCGGCCGGCCGGGGCTCACCGCAGACCGTTTCCCCGCTGATCCGTTCGGACTGCCCGGAGCACGGATGTACCGCACCGGGGACCTGGTCCGGCGAACACTGTCAGGGCAGCTGGAATACCTGGGCCGCAACGACTTCCAGGCGAAGATCAGGGGCTTCAGAATCGAGCTCGGCGAGATCGACGCGATCCTGGCGGCCCACGACAATGTGGACTTCGCCGTCACGATCGTCCACGAGACCACCGCGGGCGCGGTTTTGCTGGCCGCCTACGTCCATCCCACCGGGGATGCAGAGGTCGACGTCGAAGAGCTTCGTACCGCCGTCGCACGGCAACTGCCCGCGCACATGGTGCCCACCACCATCACCGTTCTCGACACCATCCCGGTGACCCCGGCCGGCAAACTCGACCGGGCGGCACTGCCCGCTCCGACACTGCGGACCATCGAATTCCGCACTCCCACAGGCGAGCTGGAGCAGTTGGTGGCCACGGTGTACGCCGAAGTGCTGGGCGTCACGGACCCGATCGGAGCCGACGACGACTTCTTCATCCGCGGCGGAAACTCGCTGCTGGCCACCCAGGCCGCCGCACAACTGGGCGCGTCGATCGGCGCGCGCATCCCCGCGCGCCTGTTCTTTGACGACGCCACCGTTGCCGGACTGGCTGCCGCCCTCGAACCGCTACGCGGACAAGGCGATCGGCCCGCACTCACCGCACGCCCACGCCCGGAACACATCCCGCTCTCGCCGGCACAGCGGCGTATGTGGTTCCTCAACCAGTTCGACACCACCGCCACCGCCTACAACGTGCCGATCGCCATCCGGCTCACCGGCACCCTGGATATTTCCGCGCTCCAGGCCGCTATCGGCGATGTCATGGCCCGGCACGAGGTCCTGCGCACCATCTACCCGCAGAGTGCCGCCGGACCGGTGCAGGTGATTCTGCCGCCCGAGTCGTACCCCGCCGCGCTCGAACAGCGCACCGTACTCCCCGCCGATACCCCAGCGGCGCTCACGGCCTTCCTATCGACAACGTTCGACGTGACCACGCAAGTCCCATTGCGGATCGCGCTGTTCGGATCGGCCGGCTCGACCGAGCATGTCCTCGCCGTGGTCGTGCATCACATCGCTGCCGACGGCGCTTCGCTCGGACCGCTGACCCGCGACCTGGTCACCGCCTACGCCGCCCGCACCGCCGGCTCGCTGCCGGACTGGACTCCCCTCCCGGTGCAATACGCCGACTACACGCTGTGGCAGCACCAGATCCTCGGATCGGAAACCGATCCGGAATCCCTTGCCCACCAGCAGATCACCTACTGGCGCCAAGCCCTGGCGGGCCTGCCCGATCAACTGGACCTGCCAACCGACCGCCCCCGCCCGGCGATCCAATCATTCGCGGGCGGACAGGTTCCCGTACGCATCGACGCGGCGACCCACCACGCGCTGCGAGAACTGGCGCGCATTCACCACGCGACGCTGTTCACGGTGGTTCACACCGCTTTGGCGGTGCTGCTGTCACGGCTGTCCGGCAGTACCGACATCGCGATCGGCACCCCCGCCGCGGGCCGCGACCACCCCGAACTCGACAACCTGATCGGCATGTTCGTCAACACCCTGGTCTTCCGCACCCGCGTCGACCCCGGCGAACCATTCGACCAGCTGCTGGCCCGGCAGATCGACGACGACATCGCGGCCCTCGCGCACGCCGACATCCCCTTCGAACGGCTGGTCGACCTGCTGGCACCGGAGCGCTCCACGGCCCGGCATCCGCTGTTCCAAGTCGGGCTCTCGTTCCAGAACCTCGCCCCGGCCCGGCTCGAGCTGCCCGAACTGGCGGTCGCCGCACTGGATCTCGACTTCGCGCAATCCCAATTCGATCTGCACTGGATCATCGCCGACGACTACGACCCGACCGGCACGGCACAGGGCATCACGGGCGTTGTCACCTACGCCGCCGACCTGTTCGACGCGGACACCGTGACCACCATCGCCGAGCGCTTCCAGCGACTGCTGCGCGCAATCGCCGCCGAGCCAGGCCGCGAAATCGGCACGGTGGAAATACTCGAACCCCGGGAGCGGCAGACGCTGCTGGTGGATGCGAACGCCACCGCGCACCCGGTGCCCGGCCCCGACACGCTGCCCGGCCTGCTCGCCGCGACGATGACGGCCACGCCGGACGCGGTGGCGCTGATCGGTGCCGACGGCAGATCGATCAGGTACGCCGAACTCGGCGCACGAGTGAATCGACTCGCCCGGCAATTGATTGCGATGGACGTGGGCCCCGAACGGCGCGTGGTGCTGGCCCTGCGGCGGTCGGTGGACCTGGTGGTCGCCATGTACGCGGTCGCGGTCGCGGGCGGCGCGTACGTGCCGATCGACCCCGACCAGCCCGCAACACGCACCGCCCATATCCTCGATATCGCCGCACCGGTCTGCGTCCTCACCGATACCGACACCGGATTCACCACCGACCTGGCGCCGCTCGTGCACCTGGACCGGCTGAACCTGGATTTCCTCGATGCCGGACCGATCAGCGACGCGGAACGCCGAACGCCCCTGCGCAGCGCGCACACCGCTTACGTCATCTTCACCTCCGGATCGACCGGCCGACCCAAGGGTGTGGCCGTCCACCACGCCGCTGTTGTCAACCAATTGGTTTGGAAGAGAACAGCATTCGACTTGGGTTCGGATGATGTCACCTTGTTGAAGACCGCCGCGACTTTCGACCTGTCGGTGTGGGAATTCTGGTCGGCCGCCACCGCGGGCGCACGGCTGGTGCTGTCCGGGCCTGACGACCACCGCGACCCTGCCAGGTTGCTCGCACTGATGTCCCGCGAACGGGTGACCACCCTACACACCGTGCCCGCTATGTTGACCGCGCTGGTGACCGAAGCCGAAGGGACGCTGCCGGATTCGCTGCGCCGGGTACTGTCCATCGGCGAGGCATTGCCAGCGGAACTGGCGCAACGGTTCCGCGCCGCCAATCCGGGCGTCGAACTACACAACCTCTACGGTCCGACCGAAGCCGCGGTGTCGATCACTGCGCATCGAGTGACCGATACCGACGTCACCTCGGTGCCGATCGGTACACCGCAATGGAATTGCCGAGTCTATGTACTCGACGACCGCCTGCGCCCGGTACTGCCCGGCGTGGTGGGCGAGTTGTATCTGGCTGGGGCGCAACTGGCGCGCGGCTATCTCGGTCGTGCCGGACTGACCGCCGACCGGTTCGTCGCCAACCCCTACGAGCCGTCCGCCCGGATGTATCGCACCGGTGATCTGGTGGCACGCAACCGATCCGGAGCGCTGGAATATCGTGGCCGCAGCGATTTCCAGGTGAAGCTACGCGGGTTCCGGATCGAGCCCGGCGAGATCGAAACCGCCCTGCGGAGCCTGCCGGGCGTCGCACAGGCCGTCGTAACCGTCCACAGCGATCCGATCACCGCCGCCGACAGACTCGTCGCCTACCTGGTGGCCGCACCTGGCACCACGCTCGCAGCCGATACGGTCCGGCCGGCGCTGGCCGCCAAAGTGCCGTCCTACATGATGCCCGCGGCATTCACGATGCTGACGGAACTGCCGGCGACAGCGCACGGCAAACTGGATCGAAACGCGTTGCCACGACCGGAGTTCCAGCGCACCGCCTTCCGCGACCCGGTCACCGCGTCCGAACAGCTGCTGGCCGCAATCTTCACCGAGGTGCTGGGCGCGCACCCGATCGGCGCCGACGACGACTTCTTCGGACTCGGCGGCGACTCCATCGGATCGATCCGGCTGGTGTCACTGGCCGCCGCGCGCGGGCTGCTCTTCACCGCGGGCGATGTCTTCGAGCACCGCTCCGTGGCGGGACTGGCCCGAGTGGCCGCCGTGGTGGATCCACGTGCGAGACAACAAGAGCTGGAATCCGACGACGACCTCGACCTCGTAACGGTCGATGACGCCGACATGACCCAATGGCGTGAGATCTATCCGGGACTGTCGCAGGTGCTGCCCGTGACACCGCTGCAAGCCGGGATGCTGTTCCTCAGCGACGCTTCCGGGGTGGTGGCCGACGACTACGTTCTGCAACTGTCGGTGGAACTGTCCGGCCGTCTGGACGCCGATCGATTGCGGCACGCGGCATCGGCGGTGCTGAACCGCCACGAGGCGTTGCGTGCGGCGTTCGTCCGCACCGTCGACGGCACCCCGCTGCAAGTGATCGCGGAAACCGTCGCGCTGCCCTGGCAGGAGTTCACCGAGATCGCGGACGCCGACCTGCCCGCTCTGCTCGCCGCCGACCGTGCCGGGCGCTTCGACCCCGCGACGCCGCCGCTCCTGCGATTCACCGTGTACCGCACCGAATCCGGACGTATCCACCTGGTGCTCTGCGCCCATCATCTAGTGCTCGACGGCTGGTCGATTCCGCTCCTCATGCGAGAACTGCTGATCGGCTACAGCGTGCATGGCGAACTGCCGGGGTTGCCCGCCGCGCCCGAACTGCGTGCCTACCATCGGTGGCTCGCGCGCCGGGATCGCACTGTGGGCGAGGCGATCTGGCGGTCGGCGCTCGACGGTGCCGAGCCGACCCGGCTCGCCTCGAGCCTCATACGGCCCGATCAGCCGGGGAGCGGGTTCGACGAGCATGGATTCGAGCTCTCACCCGCCGAGACCGCGGCGTTGCACGACTTGTGCGCGGCCGTCAGGATCACCCCGAACACTCTCATCCAAGCCGTGTGGGGTCTACTGCTAGCGGGCTACACCGATCGGCGCGACGTCATTTTCGGCGCCGTTGTCTCAGGTCGTCCCCCGCAGGTGTCCGCCATCGGCGACATGGTCGGCATGTTCGTCAACACCATCCCCGTGCGGGTACGCTTCGATCCGGACTGGAGCGTGCGCACGCTGTTGGGCCGCTTGCAGAACGAACAGGGCGCGCTGGTCGACCACCAGTATTTGGGCCTGGCCGATATCCGGCACGGCAACGGCCTCGGCGAATTGTTCGACACCATCGTGGCTTTCGAGTCCTACCCCGTCGATCTGGACTCGTTCCGGCAATCGCAGGCGATCCTGAACGAACTGTCGGTGGTGGACATCGACGGCGTCAACTTCAGTCACTATCCGGTCGCCGTCATCGCCGAACTCGACACCTCGCTGCGTATGCGAGTGCAAGGCCGCCGCGACAGTCTGCCCGCCGGCTTCGCCGCCGAGCTGACCGGACGCCTGCACTCGCTGCTGACCCGCGTACTACGCGAACCGGACCTGCCGGTGGCCCGTGCACACCTGCTCCACCCGGCCGAACACGATCAACTCACCCACATGTCCGGGCCCGCCGCCGAATCGACCACGCTGCTACCGGAACTGCTCACCCGCGGGCTGCGGCACGGCGCCGAACGCCTGGCCATCCGCTGCGCCGGCCGTTCGCGGACCTACGGAGAGCTCGACGGTGCTTCCTCACAGCTGGCCCGGGTGTTGATCGAACGCGGGGTGGGGCCGGAGACGCTGGTCGCCATTGCGCTGCCGCGCTCCTACGAACTGCTGGTGGCGGTCCTGGCCGTCGCCAAAGCGGGTGGGGCATACCTGCCCGTCGACATCACCTATCCGGCGGATCGTATCGCCTACATGGTGACCGATTCCTGTGTGGCGCTCGGTATCACCGACACCGCCGGTCTCGGCGCCTTACCCGGCACGGTGACCTGGATCGCGACCGACTCTGCGGAACTGCTCGACGCGTGCGCGGCCTCCGCCGCGACACCGGTCACCAACCGCGAGCGCCGCACACCACTGCGCGCGGACCATCCCGCCTATCTGATCTACACCTCGGGATCGACCGGCCTGCCCAAGGGTGTTCTCGTCACCCACGCCGGACTCGAGCCGCTGGTGCGCGATTGCGTGGAGCGCCTGCCGGTGCAGCCCTCGCACCGTGTGCTGCACGGCTTCTCCCCCAGCTTCGACCCCTCGGTCCTGGAATGGCTGACCGCGCTGTCCGCCGGGGCGACCCTGATCATCGCCCCGCCCACCGTGATCGGCGGCACCGACCTGTACAAACTGCTCCACAGCGAGCGGGTCACCCACGCGATCTTCACCCCCGGCGTTCTGGCCACCCTCGAACCCGACGGCCTCGACGACCTGATCATGGTAGCCACCGGAGGCGACACGCTGACCGCCGAACTACTCGCCGAGTGGCAACCCGGCAAGCGTTGCATCAACTACTACGGCCCCACCGAGGCCACCATCCTCGCCACCAGCCACGAAGTGCCCACCGGCCACCGGCCTACCCTGGGCACACCCATCACGGGAATGACCGCACTGGTCCTGGATTCTCGCCTGAACCCGGTGCCGCCAGGGGTGACCGGCGAACTGTATCTGGCCGGTCCCGGACTGGCCCGGGGCTACCACAATCGAACCGCACTGACCGCAGACCGATTCGTCGCCACGCCCTGGGGGCCGCCCGGCGCCCGCATGTACCGCACCGGCGACCTGGCACGGTGGATACCAGCGCAGACCACAGATGATGTCGCCCAACCGAGTCCGAGGTGGGAACTGGAACACCTGGGCCGCCGCGATTTCCAGGTCAAGATCAACGGACTTCGGATCGAGCTCGGCGAGATCGACGCGGTGCTCGGAGCCCGGCCGGAAGTCTCGTTCGTGACGACCCTGGCCCGCGAAACCGCCACCGGGGCACAGATTCTGGTCTCCTACCTGCTGCCCGCGGCGAACCATGTCACGGATCCGCGCACCCTCCTCGACCACGCGGCACGGCACCTGCCCGCCCCTCTGGTGCCCGCGGCCATCATCGTCCTCGACGACCTGCCGCTGACAGCGACCGGCAAGATCGACCGCACGGCACTGCCCGCCCCGATCGTCGAGGAACGCGAATACCGCGCTCCTGCCACCGAATTGGAGGAGATGATCTGTGCGGCCTTCGCCGCCGAACTCGGCGTGGAACGCATCGGCATGGACGACGATCTCTTCGCGCTCGGCGGCACCTCGCTGTCGGCCGCGGCACTCACCAACCGCCTGAGCATTGTCGCCGACACCCACGTGCCGGTGGTCTGGGTAATGACCACACCGACCCCCGCCGGCATCGCAGCCCGGCTGACCACCGCCGACCCCGCAGACGCGGTGACCGAGGCGCGGTTCGACACTGAACTGGAACCGCTGCTACTCCTGCACCCCGGCCGACCGGATTCCATTGCGCCACCGCTGTTCTGCATCCACCCGATCAGCGGCCTGGCATGGTCCTACGCCGGTCTCGGCGTCCAACTCGCCTCCGGCGCCCCAGTCTACGGATTGCAGTCGCCTGCCCTCACCGGCCGTCCGGTCCCGGATTCCATCGAAGAATGGGCCCGGCACTACGTCACCGAAATCCGCTCGATACAACCCCACGGCCCCTACCACCTGCTGGGCTGGTCCCTCGGCGGCCAGCTCGCGCACGCCATCGCGATCCAACTGCAAAACGCGGGCGAACAAGTCGCCCTCCTGGCCATGATGGACAGCTACCTGCACTCTCGTCTGCCGAGGCACCGGCGCCCGAGCCGGCCTACCCTCACCGACGTACTGAACGAACTCCGTGGCGATTCCGCCCCCTATCACGGCAACCTGGACCTCGATCACTTCATCCGCCACCCCGAACTCCTCCCCCACCCCCTGTCCGCATTCGACTCGGACCGCCTCCGGACCGTCCTGCACTCCGCACTCCGGTCAGCCACCATCGCCCTGACCTATCGTCCCCGCCGCCGATTCCACGGCGACGTAGTGTATTTCGCGGCCAGAAACGGCATCGATCAAACGGGCGCGCACAGCTGGTCGACAGCGATAGACGGCACCATCGCCGTACACCCATTGCCCGCCTCGCACTGGCAAATGACCTCCCCCGCAGCGCTGACACGAATCGCGGCAACGCTGGAGAATTTCCCAGAACCCGGCAACCAGCACCGTGAATGACTGGCAGCCGCTACTGGGAATAACAGCGGGACAACCATTTTCGACGGTTCGGCATACTTGCCTGCGGGAGGTGCCGGATGAGTGCTGCGAACGTGGGCGTCGTGCTGACCAAAGCGTGCGGCAAGCTCGCGACCGCGGTCGGCACGGAGGCGCGCGGGCTGGCGGGATGGTTCACCAAATACAGGGGCGTCATCGTAGCGGGCGGGCGTGGACACAAGCTGCTCGATGGCGAACACGCCACCTCGATCCGATTCGCCGGCCACCAAGTAACCAGCACACCGCTGATCGCGTCCGACCACGGGCTGACCGCCGATCAGCACGGCAAGGTGTTCGGGGTCTTCTATCCCTCGGGGCTGGCCAACGGCCGACCCGAGGAATGGCGGCTCGCCGAATGGGCGCGAATGCCAGAGCGGCTGGCCGACAAACACGTCGTCCCGGTTCGCCGTATCACTCCCACGGACGGCACCTCACCCCACTGGGAACCGGCCGGACCGCCGGAGCCCGCCCCCTGGGCCCACGACGCGCCCGAAGGAGTGATCTACGTTGTCGCACCGGCGAATCCCGAAGGAGGCTTCTACCTCGACGTCAACACCCCCGGCGGCGCGAAAACCGCCAAAGTCGACGCGCCGACACTCGCATCCCACACGCTGCGGGACGAGAACTTCCGCGCCGCCCGCACCGCCCTACCCGACAGCCCGATAGTCCTGCTCTCCGGCGGATCCCGCTCTGACGGTGAACAATTCGCCGCCGCCCTCCATCGATCGGGAGTGCAACACGACATCTACGTCCCCAACAGGAGAGCGGTCGCGATACTCGACGAGCACAAATCGACAGGCGGGAACGAATATCAATCGGCAGCAGAGATCGGCCTGGAGGCGCTACCAGGACGCTCTCTCGCGAGCGCAGTCGACCTCTACCGGGCACCGGCCGTTCTACCGGACTGATCCAAACCGGTTCGCCGCGATGCGACGAGTTTCCGACTTGTGTTAAAGGAGCCTGACGGACGCCTGCACCTTCCCGTGGTTGGGACGTCGGAGCTTCGGCGATAGACCGGAGACTCTGATAATCATCTGCTGAGGCAGCGGGTGTAGGGCGGGCGCGCCTGGCGTACGCCGGATGCGTCTGGTATCTACCGGAAGCCGACAGCCAAGTCGGTCGTTTTGGGCACAAATAGCAGGTGGTATTGATCCACTCCTTCGGAAATGCCTTGATGATGGCTAAGAAGCGTCTCGCAACGGCCATCGTCCGGAGCGGTGAACACCGTGGTGGGATTCCACCCTTCACCGACAAACTCAGAGTCGCGGTGCGCGCCTTCGAACTCGCCGACAGGCCACAGAACTTCGCCGAATTCTCCGTCGGATTGTCCGTGAACTCAGTCGCATCGGCACGGCTGGTATCAGATTCAAACTACTCCAAGGGTCGCGATCTCAGCGAGACCATGAACGTCTCCTACATTCGCAGTAAATTGCGCAGGTCTCTGGATGAGATCAGCGATCCTGGGCTTGGAGAGATCTACCGCCTACAGGGCTACGATCGACTCCCGGCGTTAGCCGACTCCCATGGGGTGGATGCGGTTGTCGCGGCCGGGGGACGCGAGTTCTTCCGCGGCGTGACCGACCCGCGTTTCGTTGAGGAATTCAAGAGCGGCCCCTATTTCCCGGGGCTGGCGGCCGAGGGAATCATCTCCGGCAACGGCACCTATGTGACTACGATGCGTGAGGTGGCGCAGCACTATGCGGACGGAAATCCGGCCGGCGTTATCCGGATGGCGCTCCGGCCTGACGCCCGAATCACTCACTCACGCAGTCTCTATGCCGAACATTCTACGTGGGTGTCACAGTTGTCGGCGGAGAGGCAACGGCTTGAGGCTGTTGATCAGACCCCTGATGTTGTGGCTCGCCTTCAGAAGTTGTCGGATGCGTGGTGGGTGAATTCTGACCTCGGCCGGTTTGCTGCGGCACGAGGCTACGATGCGTACGAGACCAACGGCGGCTACTTGGGTTACGACGACCAATATTGGGTGGTGCTGAATCGCAGCGCCCTGGTGGTTGAACGGTGAGCTGACAGACCTTAGTTGTTCAGCGCGGATGGTTATCTGGCCTAGGAGAACGCGAGCGCCGAGCGTCCGCGTCGGAGCCGGAGAGGCCCCGTAGACCCGCCATTCTGGTTCGGATGTGTCCGTTGGAAGTGCTGACACAATCGACTCCGAATCAAGATCATCGATGCCGAGTTGGAGGATTGTCATCCGATAGGCGATTTACCAGCCGTGGCAACAGTCACCGATCCGCTGCTCGAATACTATGGCCTATACCTCCTCGCTGTGCGACCAGCCGAAGGCCCGCCGAAAGCGGAAGTACACCTCATTCCGTGCACTCTTGCGAACGCGGGTACAGATATTCACTCGACAACATCAGGCCAGAAATCTATATGCGATTAGTCAAAACTCTCAATGATATGTATTCGACAGGGTTCAACTGCGCCGACGAGGCGGTTATACTATGAAAGTTGTAGCACGGTCACCTAACGCCTGCGTTCGAAAGATCTCTGATCGAGTGCCTATCACCAGTCGCGCTGAAGGTTTGCTGGATGCGCGGGAGCTGCTGCTTTCCATTTCTGGAGCGCTGACGGGTCGCTCGCCGCTGATCGAATCGGCCCGTGAGCTCGCAGATCTCCATTCCACGCTGTTCACGGCGGCATCTTCGATCACATGTCGACCTGCCGATTTCGATGAAATAGCGATCCGTGACCGCATCGTGGTCGTTATTACGCTGATCGATGATTGGTCGGCCCTGCACCTACCCCGCCCCGCCGCCGCGCGCCGCCATACGCATTCGCTTGGTGAGGTGATCAGCCACGTCGCCGATACGTACGCTCAGGTGCAATGGACCCTTAGGCACAGCCGCAGCGCGGACGAAACACACAACGCAGCTCTGCGTTTCGCGCAAGTGCAGGAAGGCTACGCCGACCTAATAGACGAGATCCTTGCGTGCCGCGTTGCCCTTCCCTTGGGTCTCGGAGGTTTTCGCCGTCCCGCCTGATCTGAGGCAGAGCAGAAGTCGGACTATTGCATCACGAGCAGAGTGCAGTGACGCGCATTCCGTCTCGCACATGTTGTGCGGAATCAGCAGAGGATGGCAAATCGACGGAAATTCTCGGCTCGGCAGCCAGAGATTTCAGTGCAGCGGCAGCGGCGATACCAGGATTCGTCGGCTCGCCGGCCGTTGTCACGGCGCATGAGCTCGGTGCGGCAGTGGCGGCCGGTGGGCAGGAGCTGTGGTGCTCGCTGGCGACTTGTGACCGCCGCCGGTAGGTGCTCAATGACTCGAAGCGTCGGTTGTTTCGAATGCTTGGTAGCTTGGCAGCGTGATCGCGTCAGCTTGCTGCAGCGACTGCGCCGTGCTCCGGCGGAAAAGCGCGGAGGTCCTGACCTGGACTGACAGGTTACGCATGGTGATTGCCGCACGCCCGTTCGGCAGAAACCCATCGATGCCGCCCGACGGCAGTTTCTGGCATGCGGTTACGTAGGGACGCATTCGGTCGTGGCAGCGGTCAAAGGCGGTCGAGTAGTCGTCGCCGGCACGGGCCAGTTCGCCCGCCAGGATATAAGCCCCGACCATTGCCATCGCGGTGCTGTTGCCCGACAGCGAGGAACCGCAATAGCCCGCGTCGCCGACCAGCGCCACTCGTCCGCGCGCCCATCGGTGCATACGGGTCTGGCTGACGGTGTCGAAGAAGAAGTCCAGCGCCTGACTCATCGAACCCAGTAATCGTGAAGTGTGCCAACCCATTCCGGCGAACTTCTCGGCTAGGACTTGTTGCTGACGGGCCAAGTCGTGGTGGTCGTGGACAAGACCGGCCGCTTTGAACGCGAACATGGCTGTGGCGCTGTTGGACCCCTCCCGTCGGAGCGCCACGAGTCGGCCGCCTCGCGCATTGTGCACGAGAAACCAGTCGTCGAGTTCCAGTCCGTCGGCCGGGACAGTGAAGGATGCCAGGCAGGCGCCCAAGTGATGGACGAAATCGGTCTCCGGTCCGAAGGCCAGTCTCCGTACATTCGAGTGCAGCCCATCGGCGCCGACAATCAGGTGGAAGACGCGAGACTCGTTGCGGTCGAAGGTGACCGACAGGCCTTCCTCGGTTTCCCGCAGTTCAGTGATCGAGTCGTCGAATAGGTACTCGACGCCCTCCCCGGCAGCCTCGTGCAGGATTCCAGTCAGATCGCCACGCAGGATCTCGATCTCGACGGCGGCAGCCATGGACAGCGCGGCCGGCACGCTAGCCTTCCGCAAACCGGAGGCGTCGACGTAGGCGAGTCCACGCTCATGTACGCGGGACTGTTCGATGCGCGGCAGCACATCCATGCGCGCAGCAACTTCCTTTGCGACGCCGCGCAAAACCGCCGCCTGGCCGCCGGGACGGGGAGCGGACGCACGCTCTACAACCGTCACCTCGAACCCGTATCGACGCAGCCAATGGGCAAGCGTCAGTCCGGCGATACTGGCGCCGGAAATCAGGATGCTGTGATGGACGGCCTTGTGTTGCACAGGTTCTCCTAGACAATCGGTTCGGCCGATGTCTCGAGCGACTGTATCGACGAAACCGCGGCTTCCCAAGAATGGGAAGCATCGGGACGTACCGGTCGTCGTAGGTGAAAGGCCTGCTCCAGGCTGCCCGTCGCCCGGATACGCAAACCCGAACCGACAGCGGGGCTAGGAGGATCCGGCGCTGCCGGTCGGCAAATGCACGATCCACGGCCAGAACATGTCGCTCGAACCGGTGGCATCGTTGCAGAACCCCGCGTGACAGGTGAGTGGTCCTCGGTCGATGTTGGCGGCCGATTCGGGCGAACCTCCGAACTGCAGGCCGGCCACGATGAGCGCCGGTGTGACAATGGCGATGCTGAGTCCAGCGCGCAGTGGGTGAAACATTTCCATCCTTCGTGAAATATCCGGTGGGAGAATCGATCCGACCTTCCGGGGACGGCTCGAACGGGCCCTATCGTCCACCGAGCCCGGTGGTGGCGATGCCGCGCAGGAAAGCGCGCTGGGCAATCACATATACGAGGATCAATGGCAGCAGGACGAGCATCGCGGCGGCCATGAGCACCGGCCAGTCGGATACGTATTGGCCCTGCATCCACACGAGGCCGAGCGTCAGGGTGCCGATGTCTTTGCGCTGCACCATTACCAGCGGCCACAGGAAATCGTTCCAGACGTTGACCCAGGTGAGAACGGCCAGCACCGTCGCGGCTGGTTTCGCGTTCGGAAGCAGGATGCGCCAATAGATCTGCCACGGCGAGCAGCCGTCGAGGGCCGCTGCTTCTTCGAGATCCTTCGGCAGGGTGCGGAAGAACTGCCGCATGAGGTAGGTGCCGAAGGCGCTGCCGAACAGTCCCGGAACGATCATCGCCCACGGTGTGTCCATCCAGCCGAAGGCGCGCATGAGCATGAACTGCGGGATGACCGTGACCGTCAGTGGGACCATCAGGGTGGCCAGATAGAGGACGAAGAGCGTATCGCGACCGGTGAATTGCAGTCGAGCGAACGCATATCCGGCCAGCGAGCAGAAGAAGACCTGACCAGCGGTGACAGCGCCGGCGTACAGCACGGTGTTGGCCAGCATCCGCCAGAACGGCATGAGGGTGAAAACGTCGGAGTAGTTGGACCACTGCGGATGTGCGGGAATCAGGACAGGCTCACTGACCTCGGCTTCCTTCTTCAGCGAGCCCGATAGCGCCCACAGAATCGGGAACAATGCGCACCAAGCTGCCGCGATCAGGGCCGCGTACAGTGCGATCCCGCGAAGGATACCGCGCCTGATTCCGCGTTCGGTGGTCCCAGCCATCAATCCTCCAGGGAGTGTTTGCGTGCCCAATACAGCTGCAACACCGTCGCTATCAGCAGGATCGCGAACATCACCCAGGCGAGCGCGGCCGCGTAACCGAAGTTCAGAAACGCGAAAGCGTGCTGGAACAGCATGATGCCGAAAACATAGGTGCCTGATTCCGGACCGCCGTGACCGCCGGTGAGCACGTACACCTGATCGAATGCCTGCAGGGCGTTGATCACCGAGATGACCGCTACGAACGACAGCGCGCCCCGAATCAGCGGCACGGTGATGGAGAACAGCCGACGGAGCTCTCCGGCGCCGTCGATTCTGGCGGCCTCATACAGTGATTCGGGCACGCCCCGCATTGCCGCCAGTAGGACGACTATCGCGAACGGCACAGACTTCCACACCCCGACCAGGCACAGCGAGAACATCGCCCATTTCGGGTCGATCAGCCAAGGCACCGGCCCCAGACCGATCCAGCCGAGCATGATGTTGAGCAGGCCGCCGTCGGTGTTGAAGACGAACTGCCACACCAGAGCCATGACGACCGACGACACGGCCAATGGTAGAAACAGAATCGTGCGGAAGATGCTGAGCCCTCTGATCTTCCGATTCAGTAGCGCCGCCACGGCGAGACCGATCGCAACGGTCGGCACCACCGTCCCGAGGGTGAGAACAACCGTATTGCGTAGTGCGATGAGAAAGAGTGGGTCCGCGGCCAGCAAAGTGCGGAAGTTGCTCAACCCGACAAATTGCGGAGGGTTGAACAGATCCCATTTTTGCACGCTCATGTACAGCGAGAAAGCAAGAGGGAACAACAGGAACACGGCGATGGCCGTCAGGTTCGGCGCGATGAAGGCCAGTCCCCACTGGCGTCGGCGCCGGGCTGGCTCATGGCGATCGATAGCCTCGTCAGGCCCGGATAGTGCTGTGGCAGGAGCTTTTTCGATCAGACTCATAGTTTTCGCAGCACCTCATCGACGTCACGGGAAAGCCCGGTCAGCACCGTGGCGGGCTTTGTTCCACGCAGTACGGGCCCGAAGCTGCGGTCCATCAAGGCATCGATTTCCGCCCAGACCGGAGTGACAGGCAGAAAGCCTGACCGTGCCGGACCTTCGGTGAGTACCGCGAGATTGCCGACTCTGGCATGGGCTTTCGCGAATCCGGGCGAGTTGAGCGCGGATTTGAGTACGGGCACGAAAAGACCGGATCCACCGATGAGTGCTTGGCCGACCGGGCCGGTCACGAACTTCACGAATTCCCATGCCTGTTGTCTGCGTGGGCTACTCGCGGCTATGGCGAGTCCCGTTGTTCCGATATTCGACAGCGCGCCTTGGCACTTCGGCCCGGTGGGGAGCACGGTGACATCGAGATCCAGATCATCGGCGTGGGTGAACGTGCCGTAGCGCCAGTGCCCGCCCATAGCCATCGCGGCCTTGCCGAGCACGAACATGTCCATGGTGGACATGCTCTGGCGATCGGCCGGTGTGGGTGTCACCGCATGCTTGTTGGACAGGTCCGCATAGAACTGGACACCGTCGATGAAGGCGGGGTCGTCGAAATTGATGTGCGCCGGATTGATCCGCGGGGCCGACCACACGGCGCCGTTGTTCATACCGAACAGCCCCGCCGAGTAGTACGGCACCCAGGTGTCGACGAAACCCCACTGGGTGACCTTCCCGGAGCGGTTCCGTTTGGTCAGAGCCCGGGCCGCGCTGAGGAACTCGTCGAAACTCCATGGCCGATCCCACCGGGCCGGCGGCGCGGGCACGCCCGCATCGGAGAACAGTTTCTTGTTGTAGAACAGGAAGTTTCCCGCCCACTGTTCCGGGAACGCATACTGTCCGCCCTCGAACTCGAACGTCTCATACAACGCACCGACGCTCTCGGTCCTCAACTCCGCGGCGAACGCCGGATCGGAGGCGAGCATGGTGTTCAGATCCAGCAGCATGCCCCGGTCGGCGAGCCCGGCGAAGGTCAGATCCCACGCCATCAGCACATCCGGGCACTTGCCCCCAGCGCAGTAGGTCGACATCTGCTGCATGGGGTCCGGCCCGGACAGCACCGTCCGTACGGCGATCTCGGGACAGCGTCGCCGGAATTCGTCGATGATCGCCATCCGCCCTTTCGCCTCTTCCGGATTGGCCTGGAAGAAGAACGTCAGCGCCTGGTCGTCGTCGCCGCACGCCGCAGCGGGCAGCAGCGAGCCCGCGACACTCAACGCACCGGCACCACGCAGGAAGCTTCGCCGCCCGAACGGCTTGCCGACCATACAGCTCCCGATTTCTGTCCGACCGCTTCACTGTTCAACGGCCCGCTATTCAGCGGCTTACTCGGACCGTGAGAGGTCCCCGTGCGGCAGATGGGAACGACATCCAGTCTGCCAACACTCGTGACCGGTCGGCTCCCGACTGTTCCCAATTGTGGGGGCAAGCCGGAACCGCAGCCGTACGTGACGACCAGGTTCCCACTGATGGCGTTTCGGGAGATTCATGAGCGTCTAGTGTTTACGGCCATCGATTTGTCAACGACCAGAGGATGTTTCGTGCCGCCCGTTCGAGTACCACCGCAGGAGGACAGCGAACCGACGCCAAGGGGGATAGCTCTGCGATCACTGCGGAAAACCTTGGACGATACTACGGGCGACCCATGCCTTCCCGCGGCTCTTGCCCGGGTAGCGCAGGAAATCTATAAGGTTGATCCAATACCTGGCGACCCGGTGGCTATAAATAATTGTTCCGATCAATATTTGAATGTCAAGCGCGAGATCGATAACACCTTGGCTAAATGCGTGGCTATTCGCGAAAAGCTTGCACTTTCATGGTACGGACGTTCGGGGCGCGCCCTCTTGTATGTAATGGATGCCCTTATCGGAGATATTTTTCTGGCGTCCGCAAGGCTGGAAAAAGGTAGCTCGCCGGTGAGCGATTTCTCCCGCGAGCTGAGCGAGACCCAACAGCGAGATTCTGCCGCACGTTCACTGTTATCCGAGGCGGCGGCGAAGGCTTCGACTATGCCTTTGGATCGAAGGATCGGGGATGCGATACGTGACGATCTTCCCGAACTGTTGGAGCAGGTTCGAAAGGGCTGCGATCAGCGAATATACCTGGATGATCTCGCGACCAGACAAGCCCGCACTGCGGAGGAAAAACTGAACGATGCGGACAATTACTACGATACAAAACGCTTCAGTACCGACGGGAAACCGACTGACAGAAAACTATACTTCGATCCGGCTGAGATCGCTGCCTCAAATAATACGATTTCCCATGCCACGTCGCTGCTGAACGATATGCGAAAGGCGCTTTATGACACCATACATGACCGTGAGCAGGAGTCCTATGGAGGCATCGTCAATAGCCTACACCGGTTTACTCAGCAGAGGGCCCGTGACATCGAATCCCTCAACGGTATCGCCGAGAGATTTCAAGCGGCGGTTGAGTGGAGTATGCACGTTTTCGAACAGGTGGATCAGGAAAAGGGTCGCAAAATAGCGGAAGTATCGCAATATCCGACGATGATGTGACTAGCCTCCCTCCTGGGTTCAATCTTGCTGGCACCCGCTCGCTGCGCCTGGCCTCTGATGTCAGTGTGGAAGTTTGTCCTGACGGTAGCCGCCCGGCCCAAGCGGGCAGCGGTCGTCACCTCCGGTCCGCGCAGCAGCTGCCCATAGAATTCGCGGCGTTTCATAGTGTTGGCCGATGCCTAGAGTCCAGTGGGTAATTTGATCTTCGGAAAGGTTGAAAGCACTTGAAGCGTACAACAATCGGCCTGCTGTCGATGGGTGGGATCGTCCTTGCCGGGGTTTTCGCCCCGGTGGCCGCGGCCGGACCGGCCGTCGACCAGGTCGCAGTTACCGACCAGATGGGCGCGGTCGCCGACTCCGGCAGCGGAGCTGCGCAGGGTCTCGCATTCCTGCTCAAATGCCTCACAACCGGGTCCGGCACGCCGGGAACCACCGGCACTACCGGCTGCCTGGTTTCCTGACGAACTCTTGGCTGGCTACGCCCCCGACGTCGAGCATGACCAGGACCGCCCAGGCGAAATCCTTCACACCGGCAACGTGACAGACGTTTCATTCCCACCAATGGGAATCGGACGACGTCGAATGCAGTGAGCGATGCCATAACGTTCACGCCCGCAAGGAATTGCTGTGTGAAACGATGAGGGCCGAGACGTGGTGGCAACGGTGGCGACCGAAGAGGAGCGTCTGGAAGAGCAGTCGGTCACCGAATCGTCGAATCTGCTGGTGCGCGTGGCATTTCGGTTCGGCTTCCTCTTCGTCGGAGTCGGGATGGCGGGCCCGTTCGTAGCGCGGTCACTGTTGCGTTC
>NZ_BDCD01000044.1 GCF_001613325.1 Nocardia yamanashiensis NBRC 100130
CGAATCCATCCTTGCGGATGTAATCGGAAGAATTAACCAGAGTCCGAAAACCTTGGCAAAATCAAACGCCAGCAAAAAGTATTTGCTGACTAAATGTCCAGCCCCATCACACGGGGGGTGTGAGGCCGGAACCAAATTAAATATTTGGCACTGACATTCATCGACACACTATTGAGTTCTCAAAGAACACACGCACACACCAACATCCCCGGTTTGAACCGGCTAGTCGGTGAGGCTGCTTGTTTCTTGCTGGTGAAGCTTAGCTCAACCCTTTCAGCAGAACCAAATCCGCTGTTCGGGTGAAGCTGATGTGATCATCAGGCGCTCGCCGTCCAACCTCGTGTCCCTGGCCTCTCGGCTCCGGGTCGGTGTCCGTGTCGCTCTGACCTGGAATAAGTTACGTGTTGGTTGTTCGCATGTCAAATCGCCTGTTCAGGAGGGGTTTTCGCGAACACGTCCCGACACCTGTTGTTCAGTCGGCGGTTCCGACCCGTTCGATCTCGGCCCCGAGCGAGCGCAGGTTCTCCACGAAATCCGGGTAGCCCCGGTCGATATGGAAGACATCGTGGACTTCGGTGACCCCGTCGGCGACCAGACCGGCGAGTACGAGTCCGGCGCCGGCGCGAATGTCGGAGGACCAGACCGGCGCGCTGGACAGCCGCGGAATCCCGCGCACCACAGCGTGATGCCCGTCGGTGCGCGCATCGGCGCCCAGCCGGATCATCTCTTCCACGAAGCGGAAGCGCGCTTCGAAAATGTTCTCGGTGATCATCGAGGTGCCGTCCGCGATCGCGGCCAGGCCGATGGCCATGGGCTGCAGATCGGTGGGGAAACCCGGGAACGGCAGGGTCGAGAAGTTCACCGCGCGAGGGCGATCCGACTGCACCACCCGGAAACCGTCCGGCTCGAAGGAGATTCGCGCGCCCGCGGAGCGCAGCTTGTCCAGCACCAGGGACAGGTGCTTGGGGTTGATACCGGTGACCCGCACATCGCCCTGCGTCATGGCGGCGGCGATACCCCAGGTGGCGGCGACGATGCGGTCGCCGATCACGCGGTGGGTGGTGGGCGAGAGCTTGTCCACGCCCTGCACGGTCAGCACCGAGGTGCCCGCGCCGGCGATCTGCGCGCCCATCTGGACGAGCATGTTGCAGAGGTCGACGATCTCCGGCTCGCGTGCGGCATTGTCGATGACCGTCTCACCGTCGGCGAGCACCGCGGCCATCAGGATGTTCTCGGTCGCGCCCACCGACGGGAAGTCGAGGCGGATGCGCGCGCCCTGCAGCTCCTCGGCACGCGCCACCAGGCAGCCGTGCTCGATTTCGCTGGTCGCGCCGAGCAGCCGCAGTCCCTGCTGATGCATATCGAGGGGACGCGAACCAATGGCGTCGCCGCCGGGCAGCGCGACGACCGCGCGCTTGCACCGCGCCATGAGCGGACCGAGCACGCACACCGAGGCGCGGAACTGGGTGACCGCCGGGAAGTCCGCGTGGTACTTGGGTTCCGGCGGCGTCACGATGGTGACCGTGGCGCCCGCCACCGTCACATCGCAGCCGAGACCGCGCAGCACGTCCGCCATCAACGGCACATCGAGGATGTCCGGGCAGTTGGTGATGGTGGTCGTACCCTCGGCCAGCAGCGCGGCGGCCATCAGCTTGAGGACGCTGTTCTTCGCGCCGCCCACCGCGACCTCACCGACGAGCCTGCTGCCCCCGGTCACCAGAAACCGTTCACTCACGGCAGTCAGCCTAATGGCCCTCACCCTCCCCCGTGGCTTCTCCGCCCGGGCGCCAGAGGATGTCGCCGTCGGGATTGGCGACACGGCTGAGGATGAACAGCAGATCCGACAGGCGATTGAGGTATTTGGCGGGCAGCACGCTGGTGTCGTCCGGATGTTCGGCGACGGCGGCCCAGGCGGAGCGTTCGGCGCGTCGCGCGACGGTGCGCGCGGTGTGCAGGAGGGCGGCGAGCGGGGTGCCGCCGGGCAGGATGAACGAATTCAACGGCGGCAGAGGCTCATTGAACTCGTCGCACCACTTCTCCAGGCGATCGATATAGGGCTGGGTGATGCGCAGCGGCGGGTACTTGGGGTCCGCGACGACGGGCGTGGAGAGATCGGCGCCGGCGTCGAAGAGGTCGTTCTGTATGGAACGCAGCACACCGAGAATGCGATCGTCCGGCTGCCCGAGCGCGATGGCGACTCCCAGCGCCGCATTGGTCTCATCGCAATCCGCGTACGCGATCAGCCGCGGATCGGTCTTGGCAACTCTGGAGAAATCACTCAATCCCGTCGTACCGTCATCGCCGGTCCGGGTATAGATCCTCGTCAGATGCACACTCACGGGTTCACACTAACCGGGCCCGCGAACACTGGGGAGTCAGCTCGCGCGGCGGCGGCGGATACGTTCCGAGGGGCGGGATTCCACCCAGGAGAGCAGGGAGACCAGGGCGCCGCGATCCAGCGCGACCTCGAAGCTGCCGTCACCGTCGGACAGTTCGATGATGAGCTCGTCGGTCATGATGTCGTACTCGTCGCCGTCCGGGGAGCGCCGCTTGCCGACCTCGACGGTCAGGCGGCGCAGGGTGGAGTCCGGGCCGAGTTTCAGGCTCGAGAGTTTGTAGAAGACCAGCTGATCCTCGTCGTAGCGGATCAGGCCGTGCCGCCAGCCGCCGCCGTGCCCGCGGGCCGGCATGACGCGCATCAAGGCGGCGGTGCCGCCGCGACGAAGCATGACGAGGCGATATGTCGAGGCCAAGGCCAAACCGACAAGCAGCACCACCAGAATGATCAGCACAACCATCCCGGTCCGCAATGCTGGTCCGTCCCTTCACTTCTACCGCGCTGTCGGGTCCGTATCGGCCGGTAGGCCGGGACCCGTTCGCTCGATCCTAGCGACCGCGCGAGCGGAGGTCCCGACCATCCACCGAATGTGACGTATGCCCTGTTCAGGGAACGGGGTCGATCACCCGATGCTGAACGGCTGGCCGTAGAGCACCAGGTTGCCGATGTAGTACGTGCTGTCGACTTCGGCGGCGACGAACGACCGCGCCTGGGCGTACCCGCCGCAGCCGTCCACGGCGAAGGTCTCGTCCACCCAGGTGACCCCGGCGTGCGGGCCGGGCACCTTGTTGTAGCGCTTGTGCGACTCCTGGCCGTAGTCGTCCGGCTTCTCCAGATCGAGCATCAGCAGCGCCTTGGCCTGCCCGGGCCCGAGCGTGATGCCCGCGCCCATGGTCTCGGTCGGCAGGCCCGGCGTGATCCCGCTCTGGCCGATGGTCGCCTGCTCGCTGGCGTTCTCGCTCGGCGAGAAGGAGCCGATGTCCACCTGGCAGCCGACGATATAGCCGGGGCTGATCTTGATGGTGGCCGACGACGCGGTCGGTCCGTCCAGATCGATGGTGGCGCGCGCCGAGGTCCACACATTGCGGTGCATCGGCGTACTGCCCATGGAACCGCTGATGTTCGCCGATTCCTCCGTGATCCGGACCGTCATGACGGTGCCGTCGCCGAGCGTCCGGCTGATGGCCGCGCCCGGCAGCGGAACGAAGGTGTCCGCCCGCGCCACGTCCGCCGGACCCAGCCCGAACGCCAGCGCCGCGGCCAGCGCGACACCCAGGACCCGGCCGCCGCGGACGCGAATTCCCTTGCCGTACATACGATCCCTCCCTAGAAGTGGATCCGTCAGCCGATGCTGAACGGCTGACCGTAGAGGCTGACCTTGGCGTAATCGGTGCCGATGATCTCGACCACGGAGACCTGCCGGGCCTGCGCGTAACCGCCGCAGCCCTGGATCTCCATCGGGACGTCCTGGTAGTTGATGGTGTAGGTGCCGCTCTTGACCAGCTCGATGTTGTTGATCGCCACCCAGACCACCTGTCCCGGCGAGATCGGGAAGCTGAACCCGCCCGCGATGGTGGGCGTCAGGCTCAGGGCGAACGACGAGTTCGCGCTCAGCACGCCCAGGTTCACCTGACAGCCGACGATGTATCCGGTGGTGAGGTTGGACGACCCGTGAGTGCCCGAATTATTGGTGCCCGGGAAATTCTTCGGGCCGTTGTTGGGGCCGACCGTGCCGTCCGGGGTGTCCACCTCGGCGATCACATTGCCGGTCACCCAGGAGGTGCGGCCCGCGCCGTTGGCCGCGAGCGACGGCGAAATGATCGCGCGCTCACCGACACTCGTGAGCTTGACGCCCGCGCGCTCGATGTGACCGTCCGGCAGCGGGACCCACGTATCCGCGTTCGCCGCGCCCGGTGAGAGGAAACCGAGGGCCACGGCGGCTACGACCGCCACGCCCCACTTGCCAATTCGAAGCCCGCTCATCAACCCCTCGCTCGTCGTGCAGATGTGCATCGCATGAGGCAAAGCTGAAAACGCTGGAATTGCCATGGCTTTGCCGGATGCTTCAGATCACATCCGGATACCGGCGAGAGCATTTAACCACACGTCTAGTCCCCGGCCCACTCAGTGGGATAGGGCATGTCCCACAACTGGAACATGTTCTTATGCTCCGGACAATTCGGATGTGTTGGAGGAGATTCCGTGGAAATTACCGCAGCGGTCGCCCGTGGCGCGGCAGCGCCGTTCTCGCTGGAGAACGTGACGATGGAAGAACCGCGAGCCGGTGAAGTGCTGGTTCGCCTGGTCGCGACCGGGGTGTGTCACACCGATCTGGTGACCAAGAGCGTGTTCCCCGCCGAATTGCCGATCGTGGTCGGACATGAAGGCGCGGGCATCGTCGAGGCGATTGGCTCGGAGGTAACCGGCATCGCGGTCGGCGATCACGTACTGATGACGTACGCCAGTTGCGGTACGTGTTCACGCTGCACGAACGGGCTTCCGCCGTACTGCGAGAATTTCGTCATTCTGAACACTTCGGGCGGTCGATCGGATTTCACTTCCGCGCTGAGCGTCAATGGGGAACGGGTGATGGGCTCGTTCTTCGGGCAGTCGAGTTTCGCCACCCACGCCTTGGTCCCCGCGCGTTGCATCGTCGTGGTTGACGAGAGTGTGGATCTGGTGGCGACAGCGCCGTTCGGGTGCGGCGTACAGACCGGTGCGGGTGCGGTCGCGAATGTCATGAAGCCGGGGCCCGAAGACTCCATCGCCATTTTCGGCGTGGGTGGCGTCGGTATGGCGGCGCTCATGGCTGCCCGCGCGATCGGCGTCGGAACGATTGTCGCGGTGGATCTTTCGGCTGACCGCCTGGCGGTGGCCAAGGAGCTCGGGGCGGACGTCACCATCGATGGCGCGGCCGAGGATGTGGTGGCTCAGGTGATCGCCGCGACGAACGGCGGGGCGAATTTCGCGCTCGACACCACCGCACTCAACGCGGTCATCGCCAAGGGCCTGGAAGCCCTCGCCCCCATGGGCACGCTCGTGCTCGTCGGCCTCGGTGAAGCCACCATGAATGTCGAGATCGGACATCTCACCGGAAACGGCAAGGCAATTCGCGGCTGCATCGAGGGCTCCACGGATCCGCAGAAGTTCATCCCCCAGCTCTTGCAATGGCATCGCGAGGGCAAGTTCCCCATCGAGAAGATCAGCAAGACCTACAAATTCGAAGACGTCAACCAGGCCTGTGACGACGCCCACCACGGCACCACGATCAAGCCGATCCTGACCTTCTGATCGGCCCGCAGCACGAAAAAGGCGGCGGCCCCGGGGAATTCCCCGGGGCCGCCGCTTTTTCGCTCTAGCGAGAAAGGCTAGGCCGAAGCCGCCTTCTCGAGGGCACGGATCTGCCCCTGCGCCTTCGCCAGCGCCGCCGGCGAGGCGTCGGCATCGGCGAGCACGGCCTTGGCCGCGGCCTCGTCGATGTCGTCGGAGAAATCAGCGGACTCCGCGAGCACGCGCACCGAAGTGCCGGTGACCGAGAAGAACCCGCCGTGCACGGCCGCGACGATGCGCTCGTCGTTGTCCGACACGATGGTCACGGTCCCGGCCTCGACCAGCTGGCCGAGCAGCGGCTCGTGACCCGCGAGAATGCCGATCTCACCTTCCGTGGTCTGCGCCGAGACGAACTTCGCCCGGCCCGACCACAGCAGTCGCTCGACGGCGACCAGATCAACGGACATATCTGCCATGGGTGACTACTTCCCGAGGATCTTCTTCGCAGCAGCCTCGACGTCATCCAGGCCACCGCAGGAGTTGAACGCCTGCTCCGGCAGGTGGTCGAACTCGCCCTTGCAGACGCGATCGAAGTCGTCGATGGTCTGCTCCAGCGGCACGACCGAACCCGGCTGACCGGTGAACTTCTCGGCCACGATGAAGTTCTGGCCGAGGAACTTCTCCAGACGACGGGCGCGGCCGACGAGGACCTTGTCCTCTTCGGAGAGCTCGTCCATGCCGAGGATGGCGATGATGTCCTGAAGTTCCTTGTACTTCTGCAGGATTCGCTTGACCTCGTTGGCCACCCGGAAGTGACGCTCGCCGACGATCGACGCCTCGAGGATACGAGAGGTCGAGGACAGCGGGTCCACGGCCGGGTAGATGCCCTTCTGCGAAATCGGACGCGAAAGCTCGGTGGTGGCGTCCAAGTGCGCGAAGGTGGTGGCCGGCGCGGGGTCGGTGTAGTCGTCGGCGGGGACGTAGATCGCCTGCATGGAGGTGATCGAACGGCCACGGGTCGAGGTGATGCGCTCCTGGAGCTGACCCATCTCGTCCGCCAGGGTGGGCTGGTAACCCACGGCCGAGGGCATACGACCCAGCAGGGTCGAGACCTCGGAGCCGGCCTGGGTGAACCGGAAGATGTTGTCGATGAAGAGCAACACGTCCTGGTTCTGCACATCGCGGAAGTACTCCGCCATGGTCAGGGCCGACAGGGCGACGCGCATACGGGTGCCCGGCGGCTCGTCCATCTGGCCGAAGACGAGGGCGGTGTCCTGGAGGACGCCCATCTCTTCCATTTCCAGGTGGAGGTCGGTGCCCTCACGGGTACGCTCACCGACGCCCGCGAACACCGAGGTGCCGGAGAACTCGCGAGCGATACGGGTGATCATCTCCTGGATCAGCACGGTCTTGCCGACGCCGGCGCCACCGAACAGACCGATCTTGCCGCCCTTGACGTACGGGGTCAGCAGGTCGATGACCTTGATGCCGGTCTCGAGGATCTCGGTCTTGCCCTCGAGCTGATCGAAGGCGGGCGGCTGACGGTGGATGCCCCACTGCTCGCCGTCACGGCCGAGGCCCGGGGTGTCCAGGCAGTCGCCGAGGGCGTTGAACACGTGGCCCTTGACGATGTCACCGACGGGCACCGAGATCGGCTTGCCGGTGTCGCGGACCTCCACGCCACGCACCAGACCGTCGGTCGGCTGCATGGAGATGGTGCGGACGATGTTGTCGCCCAGGTGCTGCGCGACCTCGAGGGTCAGGGTCTTGGCCACCGACGGGAGCGCGATGTCCACGTTGAGGGCGTTGTACAGATCAGGGATCGACCCGCGCGGGAACTCGACGTCCACGACGGGGCCGATGACACGGGAGACGCGGCCGGTGCCGGCGCCAACCCGGGTTTCGTTGCTGACAGCTGCGGTCATTGGTTCTCTTCCTGGGCCTAGTCGCGGTCCGAGCTCGACGCCAGCGCGTTGGCGCCACCGACGATTTCCGTGATTTCCTGCGTAATCTGTGCCTGGCGCAAGGAGTTCGCGGTACGGGTCAGGCTGTTCACCAGATCCGTAGCGTTATCCGTTGCGGCCTTCATGGCGGTGCGGCGCGCAGCCGACTCCGATGCCGCCGCGTCGAGCAGCGACGAGTAGATCCGGGTGTTGACGTACTTCGGCAGCAGCGCGCCCAGCAGGCGATCCGCATCCGGCTCGAACTCGTACTGCGCGGTCAGCACAGCCTCGTTCGAATCGGTGAAGCTGTCCGGACCGAGCTCGTAGTTCTCGTCCACGTAGCTGACCTGGATCGGGGCCAGCCGGCGAACCTCCGGCTGCTGCGACAGCATCGACACGAAACGCGTGTAGACGATGTGCAGTTCGTCGACGCCGGCCATGGTGCCCTCGCCGTCCGGCGCGGGAACCTCGCCGTCGGCGCCGGCCATGAAGGCCTCCACCAGGTGGTTGCACGCCGCGGACGCGTCCGCGTAGTTGGGCGTCTGGGAGAACCCGGTCCAAGATCCGTTCACGGCACGCTTACGGAAGTTGTAGTAGGTCAGGCCCTTCGAGCCCATCACGTAGATCACCGGCTCTTTGCCCTCGGAACGCAGGGTGGTGACGAGCTCCTCGGCGCGCTTGAGCACGTTGGAGTTGTAACCACCGCACATACCGCGGTCGGAGGTGATGACCAGAATCGCTGCGCGACGCGGGTTCTCACGCTCGGTCAGCAGCGGGTGCGAGAGATTGCCGCTGGCACTGGCCAATTCGGCCAGTACCTTGGTGATCTCCTCGGCGTAGGGCTTGGCCGCGGCAACGCGGGCCTGCGCCTTGCTGATTCGCGAAGTCGCGATCAGCTCCTGCGCCTTGGTGATCTTCTTGATCGAGCTCACGGAGCGAATTCGGGAGCGAAGTTCACGCACGCTTGGCATTAGCGGTCCAGCCTCCCTTCATTCGTCGATTCGGTCAGTCGCATAGCAGTCTCGATTACTTCTCGACGTGCTTGCGGGTGACGGAAAGGGACTCGACCTCTTCGTGGTCCAGCTGGCCCGCGGCGGCCTCGTTGACGACACGGCTGCCGTCGGAAGCCAGGAAGCCCTGCTTGAACTTGTCGGTCGCGGCCTTGATGGCGTCGGCGGCCTCGCCCTCGAGCACCTTCGCGCCGCCCTGCAGGGCGTCGAAGGAGGACTGCACGGTGGCGTGCAGGTTCTCCAGCAGCTCCGAGTTGAAGCGACGCACGTCGGCGACCGGCACCGAGTCGTAGTAGCCGCCGTCGACCAGGAACAGCGAAACGACCTGGTCCTCAACGGAAACCGGGGCGTACTGGTCCTGCTTGAGCAGCTCGACCCAGCGCGCGCCGCGCTCCAGCTGCGCCAGCGACGCGGCATCGAGGTCGGAAGCGAACGCGGAGAACGCCTCCAGCTCACGGTAGGAGGCCAGCTCCAGACGCAGCGAGCCCGAGACCTTCTTCATGGCCTTGGTCTGCGCGGCGCCACCGACTCGGGACACCGAGATACCGACGTTGATGGCCGGGCGGACACCCTTGTTGAAGAGGTCCGACTCCAGGAACACCTGGCCGTCGGTGATGGAGATGACGTTGGTCGGGATGAACGCCGAGACGTCGTTGGCCTTGGTCTCGATGATCGGCAGACCGGTCATCGAGCCCGCGCCCAGCGCGTCGGACAGCTTGGCGCAACGCTCCAGCAGACGCGAGTGCAGGTAGAAGACGTCACCCGGGTACGCCTCGCGGCCCGGCGGGCGACGCAGCAGCAGCGAGATGGCGCGGTAGGCCTCGGCCTGCTTCGACAGGTCGTCGAACACGATCAGGACGTGCTTGCCGTCGTACATCCAGTGCTGGCCCAGGGCCGAACCGGTGTACGGCGCCAGCCACTTGAAGCCGGCGGAGTCGGACGCGGGGGCCGCGACGATGGTGGTGTACTCCATCGCACCGTGGGCCTCCAGCGCGGCCTTCACGCCCGCGATGGTGGAGCCCTTCTGGCCGATCGCGACGTAGATGCAGCGCACCTGCTTCGACGGATCGCCGGTGGCCCAGTTGGCCTTCTGGTTGATGATCGCGTCGATGCAGACCGCGGTCTTGCCGGTCTTGCGGTCACCGATGACCAGCTGACGCTGGCCGCGGCCGATCGCGGTCAGGGCGTCGATGGCGGTGATGCCGGTGGCCATCGGCTCGCCGACGGGCTGGCGCTCCAGCACGGTGGCGGCCTGCAGCTCGAGCACGCGACGCTCGTCGGCCTCGATCTCGCCGAGGCCGTCGATGGGGGCGCCCAGCGGGTTGATCACGCGACCGAGGAACTTGTCGCCGACCGGGACCGAGAGCACGTCGCCGGTACGACGGACCTGCTGGCCCTCTTCGATGGTGTCGAACTCACCCAGGATGACGGCACCGATCTCGGTGTCCTCCAGGTTCAGCGCCACGCCGAGGACGCCGCCCGGGAACTCCAGGAGCTCGTTGGCCATCGCGGACGGCAGGCCACTGATGTGGGCGATACCGTCGCCGGTGTCGGTGACGACACCGATCTCTTCGATGGAGGTCTCGGGGGTGTAGCTCTGGGTGTAGCTCTCGATCGCGCTACGGATCTCATCGGGGGAGATCGTCAGCTCCGCCATGTTCTTCCTGCTCTCGCTGTGGTCTCGAATGTCGGTGTGTTTATGCGCTTTTCAGCGGCCGGGCGTCTCTTAAGCGAGAGACTGGCGCAAGCGCTGCAGCCGGCCGACGGCGCTGCCGTCGATCAGGTCGTCGCCCACGCGCACGACGACGCCGGCCAGCAGGCTCGGGTCTTCCTGCACGTGCACCGTGATCGGCTTGTCGTAGATGCGCTGCAACGAGGCAGCCAGCTGCTCCCGCTGCTGCGGCGTCAGGGCCACCGCGGCGCGCACGTGCGCCACGATCTGCTCCCGGAGCGACGCGGCCAGGTCGGACAGGGCGTCGAAGGCGTCGCCGATATCACCCTTCTTGCTGCGGGCCACGGCCTGCTGCACGAGTTCCAGGGTGATGTCCTCGACCTTGCCCGCGAGCAGACGCTGCACCAGTTCACGCTTGGCCGAGACCGGCTTGCCGTGATCGGTCAGCGCCTGCTCCAGCGCGGGGTTGTCCTCGACGATCCGGCCCAGCCGGAACAGCTCGTCCTCGACGGCGCCCAGGCGACCGCGATCCTCCGCGGCGCGCAGCAGGGCTTCGCGGCCGAGCAGCACCAGCGTGTCGACCAGGTCGCGAGCCCGCGACCAGTCCTGGGCCACCGCGGTGGTCAGCACCGCCTGGGTGGTCCCGCTGATCTTGCCGCCGAACACGCGTTCGGCGAGCTCGGCACGGGCCGAGCTCGACACCGACTTATCCGCGAGCGCCACACGCAGCGAGCGCTGGTCGTCGAGTACGGCGACAACGGCGAACAGTTCGGAGCCCGTCGTGGCCGCGACGGTGTCGCTTCCGGTCAGAGCGGCCCGAAGAGCTTCCCGCGCACGGGAGCTCGCCTCGCGGCTCGCTGCGTACATGCTTCCCACTTTCGGTTCGTTACCTTCCGACCCCGATGCCGGCGTTCGAATCCAGTTCCGCCAGGAACCGGTCGATCGACGCCGCCTGCTTGGCCTCGTCGGCCACCGACTGACCGATGATCTTCTCGGCCAGGTCGACCGCGGTACGGCCCAGTTCGGACCGCAGCTCGGTCACGATCTGCTGGCGCTGAGCCTCCAGCTGGGAGTGACCCGCGGCGACGATGCGGTCGGCCTCGGCCTGAGCCTCGGTGCGCATCTGAGCGAGGATCTGCTGGCCCTGCGTACGGGCCTCTTCGCGGATCCGGGCAGCCTCGAGGCGAGCCTCGGCCAGCTGCTCCTGGTACTGCTGCAGGGTCGCCTGCGCCTCGGCCTGCACGGCCTCGGCCTTCTTGATGCCGCCCTCGATCTTCTCCGAGCGCTCGTCCAGCACCTTGGTCAGGCGCGGGACGACGTACTTGGCGAAAGCGAAAGCGATAACGATGAAGACGACGGCAGACCAGAAAATGTCATACACCTCGGGGATGAGGGGGTTGACTTCTTCGGCCCCCTCAGCCGCGAGCAAGTAAGTGCTGTTCATCGTCGATTCCTAGTCTTGGGAGCCGGAATCAGAAAATGAAGCCGGCGACGAGACCGATCAGCGCCAGGGCTTCGGTGAACGCGATACCCAGGAACATGGTGGTCCGGATCTGGCCCTGCAGCTCGGGCTGACGGGCGATGCCCTCGATGGCCTTGCCGACGACGATGCCGACGCCGATGCCGGGGCCAATCGCAGCGAGGCCGTAACCGATGGCGCCGTAGCCCTTGGCCTTGGTCTCAACGGCTTCCTGGGCCAGGTACGCGAGGGTGCTCATTTGTGTTTATTCCCTTTCTGTCGCCCACCCGCCGATGGCGCGTGTAGCAGATTTGGTGTTGGTACCGGTCGGTCAGTGAGAGTCAGCGTGCTGCGCGAGACCGATGTACACAGCGGTCAGCAGCGCGAACACGTACGCCTGCAGGAAGACCACCAGCAGCTCGAAGAGGGTGAAGCCGAAGCCCGCGAGCAGCGAGAACGGCGAGAACACCTTCATCCAGTTGGCGGCATCGAACAGGAAGAACTGGGTGGCACTGAAGAACAGCACCAACATGATGTGGCCGGCCAGCATGTTCGCCATGAGACGGACGGTGAGCGTGAACGGACGCAGCAGGAAGGTCGAGATGAACTCGATCGGGATCAGCAGCACGTGCAGGGCAGGCGGCACATTCGGCACCACGATGCTCGAGCGCATGTACTTCAGGAAGCCGTACTTCTTGATACCCACGTAGTTGAAGGTGACGTAGGCGACGACGGCCAGGACCAACGGCATACCGATTCGCGCGTTGGACGAGATATTCAGGCCCGGAATGACACCCGAGATGTTCAGGAACAGGACCGTGAAGAAGATCGACGCGATGAGCGGGAAGAACTTCTTTCCGGATTCCTTGCCCAGGACTTCATCGCAAATCTGTTCCCGCACGAACACCAGACCGGTTTCCGCGACGTTCTGCAGACCCCGGGGAACCAGTTTCGGACTCCGGAATGCAAGGAACATGAAAGCCAGCAGCACGGCCGACATCAGGATGCGAATGAGCATCAGACGGTCGAGCTCGAACGGCGTCCCCTCGAACAGCACAGCTGGAGGGAAGAAGTCGTTAAGCGACGGCGCGTGGAACTCGCCCGCCAAAATGGTGACGCTCAGCGTTCTCTCCCGTGTTCGGGCCGCAGAAGATAGTTTTCTCCTGCGGTTCGATCGGACATTGACGATCTGGTGGGTCGACTCAGGTCGGCTCGAAGTTCGTCAGCAGCTGTTCGGGCATGGCCCGGGGCGTCTGTACGCGCGTCGGCGACATCGTCGACGGTGCAGAACCGTGACCCGATGGGTCCGGTACGGCTGTAAGCATAACCTGCTCTCAGGCGGGTCTCAGGTGACCCCCCCTGTTGATTCGGTTGGCTACAGGTAAAGAGTTTATCAAGTTATCTACGACAACGTGTAGGGGGTCGCGGAAACTCGCGGTGAACTGTGTCGCAGGGCCTCGGTTTGCCGGCCGATGGCTACAGGTCGCGGTCGACCTGAACGTACGGAACCTTGTGGCGCAGAAGGCCATACGTCTCCGCGCCGAGCACCACCAGCAGGGCGCCGACGACGGTCAGGAACAGGGCGGGGCGGCTGTAGAAGTCGTAGTTCTGCAGCACCGCGACCACGATCACGGCGACCAGCAGCTTGCCGACCCAGCTACCGAGCAGCACGACGCCCTGCAAACCCGATTCGATCTTGGCGCTGAACAGCACCGAAGCCGCGGTCGTCAGGATGAAACCGCCGCCGATGGCGGAACCGATCAGGGCGCCCCAGAGACCGGGGAGACCGGCGAAGATCGACGACAGAATCGCCGAAATCACCACCAGCACAGCCAAACCGGCAATGCCATAGCGCAGCGCCGCGCGGAGCGGGGCATCGGGATGGGAATCGGAAGGCGTGCTCACGTTCGGCCACTTTACCCGGCGGCGGATTCCGGGCCGGGCGGCGGTTTACGCCCGGCGCGCGCGCTCAGTTCCCGCCAGGACGGGACGGCGGTGACGATCAGCGCGAAAACCAGTCCGGCCGCGAACAACAGCACCACCAGCGTGCGATCCATCAGCGAGGTGCCGACCGCGCCGAATGCCAGCACGCTCACCCACAAGTAGATCAACAAGACCACCCGGCGATGGGAATGGCCGATCTGCAGCAGGCGGTGATGCAGATGCATTTTGTCCGGAGTGGAAAAACTCACACCCGCGCGGACGCGGCGCACGATGGCCATTACAAGATCGAGAACGGGAATGAACATCACCGCCCCCACCAGCAACAAAGGCGACAGCAGACCCACGATGTCGCGCGGGCCGTAACCCTGCAGCGGAATTCGGCCCGAAGCGCCGGTGGAGACCGCGGCGAGCATCAAACCGATGAGCATCGAGCCGGAATCGCCCATGAATATTTTTGCGGGCTGAAAATTGTGCGGCAGAAATCCGAGACAGCCACCGGCCAGCGCGGCGGCCAGCAACGCCGGCGGATAGGTGTCGGTGGCGCCGCCGACTTCGTAGAGCAGGCCGACCGTGAACACGAACACGGCCACCGAGGCGATGAATCCCAGGCCCGCGGCCAAGCCGTCCAGGCCGTCCACGAAATTCATGGCATTGATCATGGTGACCGTGATCCCGACGGTAACCAGGCCGCCCTGCAGCGGATCGAGCACCACGGTTTCGTTGGTAAAGGGGTTGTAGATCGCCACCCAACTCAGGCCCATCACGGCCATCACGCCCGCGGCGGTGACCTGTCCGACGAACTTGGTGAGCGCGTCCAGGCCCCAGCGGTCGTCGATGATGCCGACCAGCACGATCAGAGTGCTGGCCGCCAGCACGGCCGGAATGTCCTTCGGATATTCGAATCCGCGCCGCAGGGCGGGCAATTGGTGCGCGAAGGCGACCGCGGCCAGCACACCCAGATAGATGCCCACACCGCCCATCCGCGGAATCGGCTTCACGTGCACGTCGCGCTCACGCGGGACGGCGACCGCGCCGAACCCGATGGCCAGCGAGCGCACGCCGCCGCCCACCAGATAGGTGATCACCGAGGCGACCAGCAGCACCAGCAGCAGCTCCCGCAGCGGGACGACCGCACCCTGGCTGAAAACGCCCTGACTCAGCAGCATCTATCGGGCCGTCACCGCGTGCCCGGCTCCCGGAGTTCCTCCGGCGACATGCCGAGGACCTCCGCGACCTTCTCCGCCGGGATCGCGCCCTCGCGCAGAATGCGCGGCGAATCCGAAGTCAGGTCCACGATGGTCGAGGCGACCGCGTGATCGGCGGGCCCGCCGTCCAGGTAGACGCTCACCAGATCGCCCAGCTGCGCCTTGGCCTCGTCCGCGGTGGTCGCGGGCGGCTGGCCCGAGACGTTCGCGCTCGACACCGCCAGCGGGCCGACCTCCTTGAGCAGTTCCAGGGCCACCGGATGCAACGGCATCCGCAGCATGACCGTCCCGCGCGCGTCGCCCAGATCCCACGCCAGCGAAGGCGCCTGCTGCACAACGAGACTCAGGCCGCCCGGCCAGAATGCCCGGATCAGCTCGCGGGCCTGCGGGCGCACCGAGAACACCAGTCCGTCGATGGTGTTCCACGAACCGACCAGCACCGGCACCGGCATGTCCCGGCCGCGCCGCTTGGCCGCCAGCAGCGCGCTGACAGCCTGGCTGTCGAAGGCGTCGGCGGCGAGGCCGTAGAGCGTGTCGGTCGGAATGACAGCCAGCCGCCCGGACTTCAGCGCACTCCGCGCCGCATTCAGCCCGGCGGCACGCGAATCGGGATCGGCACAGTCGTAGACGGTACTCACGGCAGACATCTTGGCACGGATGAACTCTCCATAGCTCTCAGGGGCTTCGCCCCCGAACCCCCTCGGGTGGAGAGGGGACAACTCTCGTAGCTCTCAGGGGCTTCGCCCCCGAACCCCCTCGGGCGGAAAGGAGGACGACTATCGCGATTCGCGGGATCCGGCTTTGAACTTCAAAATTCTCGGAAGTGCGGACTTTGCAGCTGTTCGGCGATCGACGGCGGGTCGAAGGCTGGGACGAGGGATGGGTCGTTGAAGGAGGTTATGCGGGAGATGTGGGGGCCGATGAGGGTGAGGACTTGGACGCAGTAGGGGGTGTAGTGGGAGGTGGGGGTGCGGCGGTAGACGGTGAGGGCGGGTTGGCCGTTGGCTCGGGTGGGGTGCATGCGCCAGGTATCGGGGCGGAGGACTCGGGCGGTGAAGAAGCCGATCACGGCGGGGCGGCCGGTGAACCAGGTTGGGATGGGGGGCATTTCGAGTTCGACGTCGGCGCGGAGGAGGGTGACGAGGGCGGCGGGGTCGGAGGTCTCGAAGGCGGCTACGTAGTCGTCGAGGAGGGCGCGTACCGCTTGCTCGTCGGGTTCTCCGAGGTCATCCTGCACCGGTCCGGCCGCGGCCATGCGGGTGCGGGCGCGCCGGAGGGCGCTGTCGACGGCCGCGGCGGTCATATCGAGGATCTCGGCCACCTCGGTGGTCCGGAAGGCGAGTACGTCGCGCAGGGTGAGGACGGCGCGCTGGCGGGCGGGCAGGAGTTGGAGAGCGGCCACGAAGGCCAGGCGGACGCCGGCGCGAGCGGTCACGACGGCGGCCGGGTCGGCCGCCGTCGTCGCATCCGGGATGCCCAGGCGGGCATCGGGGGCGGGCTGCAGCCAGGGGACGGTCGTGTCCCACGCGCCGACCCGGATGCGATGGTCGTCCGACGGCGCGCCGAGGCCGGAGGGCAGCGGGCGGCGGGCCCGGGATTCCAGGGCGGTCAGGCAGGCCCGCGTGGCGATCGCGTAGAGCCAGCGGCGCACCGAGGAGCGGCCTTCGAAGTTCTCGAAACCGCGCCAGGCGCGCAGATAGGTCTCTTGGACGAGGTCCTCGGCGTCGTGGATCGAGCCGAGCAGCCGATAACAGTGGGCCAGCAGTTCCGGACGGAAACCTGCTGCCAGCGTGTCGAATTCGGCGAGCGATGCCATCGCGGGGCTCCCTTGGTCAGGAATTCACGGTAGTCCGGGCACCGGGCTCAGCCGAGCGGTTCCGCGCCCGCGCCGGTGACGCGGTACTCGGCGGCGCTGCCGGGATCGGCCGCGATCTCGAGCACGGTCTTGGCGATCTGGTCGGGAGTGAGGATCGGGGTCAGGCCTTCGACGAAGGTGGCGGTGTCCACACCCGTGCGGGCGGCATAGGCGGCCACCGCCATTGCGCCCATGTCGGTGGCGGGCGTCAATTGCGGCAGCAGGGTGACGAAGCGGATACCGAGACCGGCACGCTCGGATTCCTCGGCCGCGTACCCGCGCAGATAGCGAATGGCCTGCTTGGCGCTGGCGTACCCGCCGCTCAACGGCGAGCCGAGCAGCGCGGCGGCGCTGGACAGCGAGACGACCACGCTGCCCGGTGCGAGGGGCGCCAGCAGGGCGGCCCGGGTCCAGGTGAAGACGTGCCGGGTATCGGTGTTCCAGTTGCGGCTGAAGCTGTCCCAGGTTTGCTCCTGGATAGGCCGCATGAGCGCGCCCACCCCGGCATTGAGGACCAGCAAGGTCGGGCGGTGCTCGCGAATCGTGCTGTCGGCGAGCGATTCCGCGGTGGCGTCGGCGGCGACGGGGGTGAAGTTCGCGCCGAGCTCGGCTTGTACGGCGCGCAGCCGGTTCTCGTCGCGGGCGATGCCGACGACCTGGGCGCCGGCGGTGACGAGGGCGGCGGCGATGGCGCGGCCGAAGCCACGCCCGGCACCGGTGACGACTGCGGACTGGATGGGATCGGACATCGGAAGCTCCCTGGGCTCGAGGGTCGGTCCATATCTAGACCGCCCGCACGCCCGGAATCCGTCGCTGGGATCGGAGAAAGTTTCAGTCGGCGCGGCGGCGCGCGACCACGAAGCGGGGTTTACCCGCCAGATCGGGATGCTCCACCACTTCGGTGAAGCCGCCGTGCATGGTGAAGAGCGCCGCGACGCCGGAACCATTGCTGTCGTCGTGTTCCACCGCGACCGTCCCGCCCGGGCGCAGCAGCCGGGCGATGGTGCCGATCATCGGCCGGATGACATCCAGCCCGTCGGGTCCGCCGAACAGCGCCCGGTGCGGATCGTGGTCCGCCACTTCGGGATCCAGTACGGCGTCCTCGGGAATGTAGGGCGGATTGGACACCACCACGTCCACCCGGCCGTTGAAATGCTCGAGAATGGTGGGGTCGGTGACGTCCCCCGCGTGCAGATCGATGGGTGTGTCGCCCTCGTCCGCGAGTTGCAGCGCATTGCGTTTGGCCCAGGCGTGCGCTTCCGGATCCAGCTCGACCGCGTGCACCTGGACGTCGGGCCGGGCATGGGCGATGGCGAGCGCCAGCGCCCCCGACCCGGTGCACAGATCCACCGCGATCGGCTGGTGATCGTGTCCGAGCGCTTCGAGCTGCCCGAGCGCCCAGGCGAAGATCAGTTCGGTTTCCGGCCGCGGGACGAACACCCCCGGGCCGACCGCGAGATCGATCTCCCCCATCGCCGCGGTCCCCGTAAGGTGTTGCAGCGGAACACGTTCCGCCCGCCGCGCGACGAGTTTGCGGAATTCCTCGAGCTGGTCGGCGGTGAGCATGGGCATGAGCGCCAGCCGCATCCGATCCACCCCGAGCACGTGCGCGGCCAGGTATTCCGCGTCGGCGGCCGGGCTGTGCACCCCGGCGGCGGCCAGGATGTCGATGGCTTCGCGGATGGCCGGACGCAAGGGCACTCTGGTCATGACAGGCCTCCGCTTCTGCGCGCTGGGCTGATGGTCTCGATTCTCCCCCGCACGCCGCTACCCGGTCGCGGTTCGGTGCGGACCGGGTAGCGGTGCGGGCGTGGCTTATTCGGCGGCGAGCCGCGAGGCGCGGTCGGCGGTGCCGAGCGCGTCCAGCAAATCGTCGAGGTTGCCGTCGAGGACGGAGTCGAGGTTGTGCGCCTTGAACCCGATGCGGTGATCGGCGATCCGGTTCTCCGGGAAGTTGTAGGTGCGAATGCGTTCGGACCGGTCGACGGTGCGGATCTGCGAGGCGCGCCCCGCGGCCGCGTCGGCGTCGGCCTGCTCTTCGGCCAGAGCCTGGAGCCGGGCCGCCAGCACCTGCATGGCGCGGATCTTGTTCTGCAGCTGCGAGCGCTCGTTCTGGCAGGTCACCACGAGCCCGGTGGGCAGGTGGGTGAGGCGCACCGCCGAGTCGGTGGTGTTGACGCCCTGACCGCCCTTGCCGGAGGACCGGTACACGTCGACGCGCAGGTCCTTCTCGTCGATCTGCACTTCCTCGACCTCGTCGGGCTCGGGGTAGACGAGCACGCCGGCGGCCGAAGTGTGAATGCGCCCTTGGGATTCGGTGACCGGCACGCGCTGCACGCGGTGCACGCCGCCCTCGAACTTGAGCCGCGACCACACGCCGTCGCGCGTGGGTTCCTTGCTCTTGATGGAGAAGGTGGCTTCCTTGTACCCGTCGAGATCGGAGTAGGTGACGCCGAGCACCTCGACCTTCCACCCGTGCCGTTCCGCGTACCGGATGTACATGCGCGCCAGATCGGCCGCGAACAGCGCCGATTCCTCGCCGCCTTCGCCGGACTTCACTTCCAGCACCACATCGTCGGCATCGTGCGGGTCGCGCGGCGCGAGCAGATCGGTGAGCTGCTTGTCCAGCTCCTCCACCTGTTCCTTCAGCGCCGGCACCTCGGCCGCGAACGACGAGTCGTCGGCCGCCAGCTCCTCGGCCGCGGCCAGATCGTCACGCGCACTGGTGAGCTTGTTGTAGGTAGCCATGATCGGCCCGAGTTCGGCGAACCGCTTCCCGACCTTGCGGGCCGCGCCCGGGTCGTTGTGCAGCGCCGGATCCGAGAGCTGGAGTTCCAGCCCCGCGTACTCGGCCAGAATGTCGTCGATGGCGGACGGTGCCGTGGACTTCTCGGCCATGGCGGAAATTCCTCCTGTGGGAGTCGTACCCGGGTGGGCCGCCCCGGAGTTTATGTCGAGGCCCTGTAAACGCCGCGACGCCCGGCCTGCTGAACAGCAGGACGGGCGTCGGCAGGGTCGCTAGTTGGCAGCCTTGGTGCGCTTGCCGTAGCGGGCCTCGAAGCGGGCCACGCGGCCGCCGGTGTCCAGAATCTTCTGCTTGCCCGTGTAGAACGGGTGGCACTGGGAGCAGACCTCGACCGTGATCTGGCCCGACTCCTTGGTGCTCTTGGTCTGGAAGGTGTTGCCACAGCCGCAAACGACCGTGGTGTCCACATACGTGGGGTGAATTCCCGCCTTCATGGGTGTCCTTTCGAAAGGCTCCGGGTCGCCTGGCCTACGCGAGACGTGAACCGGAACCGACTTGAGGCATGGTTGCCGACGGACCAGTATAAGCGGTTCCCGCACGCACTTATTCCAGCCCCCCGCCACCACGCCCGATCACCGCCCACCCGGCCCCGGTCAGCCCTGGCAGCTCGGCGCGGCCCCGCACGGCGACTGGGGCACGAAGGGGTCCAGTAGCCGGATCAGCAGATGCAGCAGGTTGTCCGCTATCGCGACGGATCCGCCGGCTTCCAGGGATCCGGTGACGATCGGGACATTGGGCAGATTGAACGACCCGGTGCTGTCGGCCGCCGCCGGGCCGGCGCCGGCGAGCACGATCCACGCCACATGCCCCCAAAAGCACTGTGCGACAGGGTGGCCGCGTGACGCCTGCGGGCTGTTGACCTTGCTACGTGGGAGCAGGTAGCCGTTTTGCGCGGCGATCCCCAAGAAAATACGGGCACGCATATTTCCGGGGCTCGAGCGAGGCTGAAAGTCGAGTAGTTCGCTACTCAAGAATGCGAACACTCGTGTTCATAGAGTTTGTCCAGGTGAGAGTCCCACGACGATCGGAAGGGCGATACGTGACCGGGAAGGACGCGACGGGCGGGGGACTTCTCCCCGCTGCCGTGCACGCCGTGACCGGGGGAGGACACCGGCGGCGCGCGGAAATCGTCGCGGGGGCGGTCCTGGGCACGTTGAGCCTGATGGTGGTCGTGGGGTGGCGGTCCGCTCCCGGGGAGTCCGGCCAAGCGGTGGGGAACCAGACCCTGGCCCCTACCCCACCGCACGGGGACGGCGCCCTCACCTACACGGCGGTCACGGCGTCGGGCTCGTCCGACGCCGTGACCGCTTCCATCCTGGCGTTCATGATCGCCGGGGCGGCCCTGATCGGACTGTTCTTCTTCTCCCCCGCCTCCCCGCGACTTCAGCGCCCGGCCAAATGCCGTCAACCGTCTCGCATGCGTGCCGGCGGTTGGGTGCCGAATCCATCCTGGACGTACCCGGCGAGTTACCCGCATCTCACGAAATCAGTTGTCGCCCTAACGAAAGAGGGGCTCCGCCAGTGGCGGAGCCCCTCTTCTCGTTATTCGTCGATGGCGCCCGGGGCGGTCTTGGAGACCGTCATCAGGAACTCGACATTGCTCTTGGTCTTCTTCAACCGGTCGACCAGCAGGTCGATCGCCTGATGTGAATCCAGACCGGACAGCACGCGCCGCAGCTTGTGCAGCACCGCCGCCTCGTCGGCCGACATCAGCAGATCGTCGCGGCGGGTGCCGGACGGGTTGACGTCGACGGCCGGGAACACGCGCCGCTCGGCGATCTTGCGATCGAGCTTGAGCTCGGCGTTGCCCGTGCCCTTGAACTCCTCGAAGATGACCGTGTCACCGGTGGAACCGGTCTCCACCATCGCCGTGGCGATGATGGTCAGCGAGCCGCCGTTCTCGATATTGCGGGCCGCGCCGAGGAACCGCTTGGGCGGGTACAGCGCGGTGGAATCCACACCACCGGAAAGGATTCGGCCCGAGGCCGGGGACGAGTTGTTGTACGCACGGCCCAATCGGGTGATCGAGTCGAGCAGCACGACGACGTCCTGACCCGCTTCCACCAGTCGCTTGGCCCGCTCGATGGCGAGTTCGGCGACCGAGGTGTGATCGCTCGGCGGCCGGTCGAACGTGGAGGCGATGACCTCGCCGCGCACCGAGCGCTGCATATCGGTCACTTCCTCGGGACGCTCGTCCACCAGGACGACCATGAGGTAGCACTCGGGGTTGTTCACGGAGATCGCGTTGGCGATGTCCTGCATGATCGTGGTCTTACCGGCCTTGGGCGGCGACACGATCAGCGCGCGCTGACCCTTGCCGATCGGCATGATCAGATCGATGATGCGGGTGGTCAGCTTGTTGGGCTGAGTCTCCAGGCGCAGGCGCTGGTTCGGGTACAGCGGCGTGAGCTTGCTGAATTCCGGTCGGCGCTTGGCACTTTCGACATCCGCGCCATTGACGGTGTCCAGGCGCACCAGCGGATCGAACTTCTGGCGCTGGTTGCTCTGGTCGCCGTCGCGCGGCGCGCGCACCGCACCGGTGATGGCGTCACCGCGGCGCAGGCCGTTCTTGCGCACCAGGTTCATCGACACGTACACGTCGTTCGGGCCCGCCAGGTAACCGGAGGTGCGCACGAAGGCGTAGTTGTCGAGCACGTCGAGAATGCCCGCCACGGGCTGCAGGACGTCGTCCTCGCGCAGTTCGGGCTCGCGCTCACGGCTCTCGCCGCCACCGGCCACGCCGCCGTCACGGTCCCGGCCACGACGACGCTCCCGGAAACGCCGGCCCCGGCGTCCACCGCGCTCGTCGTCATCGCCGCCACGGTCACGATCGCGGTCCCGGTCGCCCCGCGGGGCGCCGTTCTGCTGGCCGCCGTTCTGGTTGCGCTCACCCTGCTGGCGATCGCCCTGCTGGTCGCGGCCGCCCTGATTGCGCTCGCCCTGCTGGTTGCGGTCGCGGTCGCGGCGACGCTCGCCGCCCTCGGACTCGGTCTTCTCGCCGGCGTCCGCACTGCCCTCGGCATTGGCGGTCGCGGCGGCGGCACGCTGCTCGCGGCCGCGGCGCTGCCGGCCCCGGCCACGCTGACCGCCCTCGCGGTTGTCGTCACCGCCCTCGGCGCGCGCATTGTCCCCGGCCTCGTCACGCTTGGATTCGCGCGCCTCACTGGCGTTTTCGCGAACCTCGGCCGGAGCCTCGGTCTTCACCTCGGCCTTGGACTTGGCCTCGGTCTTCGGCGCTTCGCTGCGCGCCGGAGCGGACTCGGCCTTGGCCGGAGCGGTCTCCCCCGTGCTCTCGGCGGTGGCCTTGGCGCCACGAGTCGCCTTGCCCACGGTGGCCTTCGAGGAGCCACCACCCGACTGATTTTCCTTGATGGCGGCGATCAGATCACCCTTACGCATCCCGGAAGTACCCCGAATACCGAGTTCTCCCGCAAGCGCACGCAACTGCGGCAACAACATTCCAGTCAGCCCCGATCGTGCGACGTCAGTTTGTTCGCTCATCTTCGAAATCTGTCCGGATTCACTTTCGCGGCTTCCCGAGGAATTTTGACTTTCCACCCCGGGTGTCGCGAGCAGGTCCGTATCTGTCACGGAAATCCTTTCCTTCCCTCGACTGCCGTGTGCCTGTTCGAGGGTTCCTCCTGCAGTCCGGTCTCGTGCCGGACTCGGATGCCGTATCGCCTGTCTCGCCGGGTTGGTGGATTACTTACCACCGCGTGGGCTATCGCATCGATTCCTGTGCTCATCGACAGACAAGGTGGGAGAGATCATTCCAGTTGACCGGCTACCCCCAAGTTTCGAGCCTCAAGCCTCGAGCCCGAGTAAGGAGCCTCTGGAGCGATTTGCCCTGATGAAGCACCGGCGTCTGACGCGCACGATGTACGGACTCGCTCAGGATAGCCGTCGCCCGTATCGTCGGCAAGGCAGGCACGCTGTCAATCCACCATTACGGCTTTTACTCAATTCACCAGGACGCCGTCGGCAATACCCGGTTCCAGCACACGCAACCCTTCGGAGATCGCGAGTTCACGCAGTTCCGCGGGAAATTCGCTGGTCACGAAGGCGAGCACGGTCGGACCGGCGCCGGAAACGGTGGCCGGGATGCCCGCGGCGCGCAGCCGTTCGATCCATTTCGTGGTGAGCGGCAGCGCCGAGGCGCGGTAGCCCTGGTGTAGCCGATCCGCGGTGGCGGCCATCAGCAGATCGGGTCGTTGCGTCAAGGCGACTACCGCCAGTGCCGCGCGCGACACATTGAAGGCCGCGTCGACGTGCGGAACCGTGTCCGGGAGCAGGCCGCGGGTGTGCGCCGTGGAGGAATGCTCCTCGGGAATCAGCACCACGGGGCGCAGGCCGGCCTCGGGTTCCAAACGCACCGCGCGGTATACGCGGGGATTGTGGTCGCCGGCGCCGTTTCCGTCTGCGGGACGGTCGGTTTCGGTCCAGGACACCACCACGCCGCCCAGGATGCTGGCCGAGGCATTGTCGGGATGACCCTCGAATTCCGAGGCCAGCTGCACCATCACGTCGTCGCCGTAGGCCAGCGCGGCGTCGAACTTGGCGGCCAGACCGCGGCCGGCGGCCAATCCGCCGACCACCGCCGAGGCGGAGGAACCCATCCCCCGCGAATGCGGAATCACGTTGTGGCACACCACGTCCAGGCCGTCGGCCCAGACGCCCGCGGCCTGCAGGCCGCGCTCGATGGCGCGCACCACGAGATGCGAAGGGCCCCAGGGCACATCGGCGGCCCCTTCACCCTCGACGCGGATGGTGAGACCGGAGTCCGTGGTGGACACCGTGATCTCGTCGTACAGCCCCAAAGCGATTCCGAGGGAATCGAAACCCGGCCCCAGATTGGCACTGGACGCCGGAACCCGCACGGTGACGGAGATTCCGGCGGGCAGGGTCCTGGTCATCAGCTGACCTTCGCGCGAATTCAATGTCAGGCCAGCTCGAGTGCGTGTGCGACGGCGATCGGATCGACCGCGATGGGCTGGACCTCGGGCATGCCCTTGAGGGCGTTGTCCGGATCCTTGAGGCCGTTGCCGGTGACGGTGCAGACCACGGTCAGGCCGGAATCGAGCCAGCCTTCCTGGCGGGCGGCCAGCAGACCGGCGACCGAAGCGGCCGAAGCGGGTTCGACGAACACGCCTTCCTTGGACGCCACCAGGCGGTACGCGGCCAGGATCTCCTCGTCGGTGGCCGCGCGGAACGCGCCGCCGGACTCTTCCTTGGCGGCCATGGCCTGGTTCCAGGAGGCGGGCGCGCCGATCCGGATGGCGGTGGCGATGGTCTCGGGATCCTTGACCGGAGCCCCGTTGACCAGCGGCGCGGCGCCCGCGGCCTGCACGCCGAGCATGCGCGGGCGCGAGGTGGTGACGCCGTCGGCGTAGTACTCGCTGTAGCCCTTCCAGTACGCGGTGATATTGCCCGCGTTGCCGACCGGGAGCACGTGCACGTCGGGGGCCTTGCCCAGGGCGTCCGCGATTTCGAAGGCCGCGGTCTTCTGGCCCTCGATACGGGCCGGGTTGACCGAGTTGACCAGGCCGACCGACGGGAATTCCGCGGTCACCTTGCGGGCCAGCTCCAGGCAGTCGTCGAAGTTGCCGTCCACCTGAATGATCTTCGCGCCCAGCATGACCGCCTGGGCCAGTTTGCCCATGGCGATCTTGCCCTGCGGGATCAGCACCGCGCAGTGCAGGCCCGCGCGGGTGGCGTAGGCGGCGGCCGAGGCCGAGGTGTTGCCGGTGGAGGCGCACAGCACCGCGGTCTTGCCGTTGTACTTGGCATCGGTCATGGCCATGGTCATGCCACGGTCCTTGAACGAACCGGTCGGGTTCGCACCCTCGACCTTGAGGTACACCTCACAGCCGGTCAGCTCGGACAGATGATGTGCGGGCACCAGTGGAGTACCGCCCTCGAAAAGGGTGACGGCTTCCCAGTCGGCCGGAATCGGGAGACGATCCCGATAGGCATTGATCAGGCCGGGCCACGGGGTGTGCACGGCTGCAGCTCGTGCGGTTGCACTCATTCCTCGGTGCCTTCCAATCTCAGAACACTGGTCACGGACGTGACGGAGTCCAGTTCGGCCAACGCCGCAACGGTATCGGCCAGGGCCGATTCCTGCGCGTGGTGGGTCACCACGACCAGGCGAGCGCCTTCGTCGTGGCCTTCCTGGCGGACCGTCGAGATGCTCACACCGTGCTTGGCGAACTCACCGGCGACCGCTTCCAGCACACCGGTGCGGTCGGCTACCTGCAGGTTCACGTGGTAGCGGGTCGGGGTGTCGCCGATCGACGCGATCGGCAGCTCAGCATAAACCGATTCGCCCGGCGCGCGGCCACCGTAGAACTTGTTGCGCGCCGCCATCACCACGTCGCCCATCACGGCCGACGCGGTGGGCGCGCCGCCGGCGCCCTGACCGTAGAACATCAGGCGGCCGGCGTTCTCGGCCTCCACCACCACGGCGTTGAACGCGCCGCTGACCGAGGCCAGCGGGTGCTTGCGCGGGATGAGCGCCGGGTAGACGCGGGCCGAGATCTGCTCCTTGCCGCCCTCGTCCACCACGCGCTCGGCCATGGCCAGCAGCTTCACGGTGCAGCCGACGGCCGCGGCGGTCTCCAGATCCTCGGAGGTGATCTTGGAGATGCCCTCGCGATAGACATCGCCGGAGGTGACGCGGGTGTGGAAGGCCACCGAGGCCAGGATCGCGGCCTTGGCGGCGGCGTCGTAGCCCTCGACATCGGCGGTCGGATCGGCCTCCGCGTAGCCCAGGCGGGTGGCCTCGGCGAGCACGTCGTCGTAGTCCGCGCCGGTCTCGGCCATCGCCGAGAGGATGAAGTTGGTGGTGCCGTTGACGATGCCGACCACCCGGTTCACCCGGTCGCCGGACAGCGACTGGATGAGCGGGCGCACGACCGGGATCGCGCCCGCGACCGCGGCCTCGAAATACAGGTCGGCGCGGTGGTTCTCGGCCGCATTGGCCAGTTCGCCGGTGTAGTCGGCCAGCAGCGCCTTGTTGGCGGTGACGACGGACTTGCCCGCGTTCAGCGCGGCGGTGATCAGGGCGCGAGCCGGATCGATGCCGCCCATGAGCTCGACCACGATATCCACATCGTCACGGGTGACGAGGGTTTCGGCATCGGTGGTGAGCAGCTCGGCCGCGATGCCGCGATCCTTCTTCAGGTCCCGGACGGCCACCCCGCGCAGCACGACGGGCGCGCCGACACGGTTGCACAGATCGTCCGCGTGATCGCGAATGATGCGAACCACCTCGGTACCGACCGTGCCCATGCCGAGGACCGCCACGCCGATCGGATGATCCGATCCCCACACACCGGTCTTGTTAGCGACCTCGGTCATGCGTTCACCTCCAAGCTCAGTAGGTCCTCCACCGTTTCACGGCGGAGAATCAAGCGCGCCTTGCCATCCCGCACAGCGACCACGGCGGGCCGGGTGAGCAGGTTGTAGCGGCTCGACATCGAGTAGCAGTACGCGCCGGTCGCGGCCACCGCCACCAGGTCGCCGGGGCCCACATCGGCGGGGAGCCAGGTATCGCGAATGACGATATCCCCGCTCTCGCAATGCTTTCCGACGACTCGTGCGACCACCGGACCGGAATCGCTACTCCGCGAAACCAATCGGCAGTCGTACTCCGCTTGATACAGGGCAGGGCGAATGTTGTCGCTCATGCCGCCGTCGACGCTGACATAGCGTCGGCGATTACCCCCGTCGAGCACAACATCTTTGATGGTGCCGACCTCGTACAAGGTCACGGTGCCCGGCCCCGCGATGGCGCGGCCCGGCTCGACGGCGATGGTCGGGACCGGCAGCCCCGCGCGCTCGGCCTCCTCTGCGACGATGCGCCGCAGGTTGGCGGCGAAATCGTCGAGGGCCGGCGGATCCTCGTGCGGCAGGTACGAAATACCCAGGCCGCCACCGAGATCCAGAATGTGCACCTGCGCGGCGCGTTCGGCGCCGAACTTGTCGGCGACCTCGCGCAACACGCCCAGCATGCGGCGGGTGGAGATCTCGAAGCCGTCGATCTCGAAGATCTGCGAGCCGATGTGCGAGTGCAGCCCGACCAGGCGCAGATTGTCGGACTCGAAGACCCGGGCGATGGCCTGCATGGCATCGCCGCTGGCGATCGAGAAGCCGAACTTCTGATCCTCGTGCGCGGTCGAGATGTATTCGTGGGTATGGGCTTCCACGCCGACGGTGATCCGGACCAGCACGTCCTGCACCCGGCCGGCGCGCTTGGCGACGGTGTCCAGGCGCTCGATCTCGATCATGGAGTCCAGCACCACGTGCCCGACGCCGCGCGCGACCGCCAGCTCCAGCTCCGGCACCGATTTGTTGTTGCCGTGCAGGGCGATCCGCTCGGCCGGGAACCCGGCGTGCAGCGCCACCGACAGCTCGCCGGCGGAGCACACGTCCAGGTGCAGGCCCTCGTCGCGGATCCAGCGGGCGATCTCGCCGCACAGGAAAGCCTTGGAGGCGTAGTGGACTCGCGAGCCCTCGCCGAAGGCGCGCACCATATCGCGGCAGCGGGAACGGAAGTCGTCCTCGTCGATGACGAACAGCGGGGTGCCGTATTCGGCGGCCAGCTCGTGCACCGGCACGCCCGCGAACAGCACGACGCCGTCCTGATCGCGGGATGCGTTGCGCGGCCACACATTCGCGGGCAGCTCGATCATCTGCTTCGGATCGGCGGGACGCTCCGGCAGACCCGGGGCGTGCGGGATGTCCGCGTGACGGGGACCGGCGGGGTGGGCACTCATCTACATACGCTCCGGTGCACTGACGCCTAGCAGGCCGAGGCCGTTGGCGAGAACCTGACGGGTGGCTTTGACCAGCTCGAGCCGAGCCGAGTTCAAGGGGGTGACGGGATCGTCGCCCTGCGGGATGACCCGCATGTCGTTGTCGGACTGGAAGGCGTGGTAGACGCCGGCCAGATCCTCCAGGTAGCGGGCGATGCGATGCGGCTCCCGCAGTTCGGCGGCGGTGGCCACCACGCGCGGGAACTCGCCCAGGGTGCGGATCAGATCGCCTTCCCGGCTCGAGCTCGCGAGCGCGAAATCGGCGGGGACGGCCTCGAATCCGAAGGCGGCGGCATTGCCGATGATGGAATTGGTGCGGGCGTGCGCGTACTGCACGTAGTAGACCGGGTTCTCGTTGTCGGTCCGGGTCCACAGGTCCAGGTCGATATCGATGCTGGAGTTCACCGAGGACCGCACCAGCGCGTAGCGCGCGGCGTCGACGCCGATCATCTCGACCAGATCGTCCAGGGTGACAACGGTTCCCGCGCGCTTGCTCATCTTGACGGCCTTGCCGTCCTTGACCAGGTTCACCATCTGGCCGATGAGCACCTCGACGGTGTCCGGGTTGTCGCCGAACGCGGCCGCGGCGGCCTTCAACCGGCCGATGTAGCCGTGATGGTCCGCGCCCAGCATGTAGATGCACAGGTCGAACCCGCGCGAGCGCTTGTTCTGGAAGTAGGCGATGTCACCGCCGATGTAGGCGGACTTGCCGTCGCTCTTGATGACGACGCGGTCCTTGTCGTCGCCGTACTCGGTGGAGGCGATCCACCACGCGCCGTCCTTCTCGTACAGGTTCCCGGACGCCTTGAGGGTTTCCAGGGCCTGCTCCACCGCGCCGCTGGCGAACAGCGAGCTCTCGTTGAAGTACACGTCGAAGTCGGTGCCGAAATCGTGCAGGGTCTGCTTGATGTGGGCGAACATCAGCTCGACGCCCTCGCGGCGGAACAGCTCGTGCCGTTCGGTCTCCGGGAGTTCCAGCACGCCCGGATTGGCCTTGACGACGGTGTCGGCGATCTCGTTGATGTACGCGCCCGCGTAGCCGTCCTCGGGGGTCGGCTGTCCCAGCGCGGCGGCCACCAGCGAATTGGCGTAGCGGTCGATCTGCGCGCCGTGATCGTTGAAGTAGTACTCCCGGGTCACCGCGCCGCCCTGCGCGGTCAAGATGCGGCCCAGCGCGTCGCCGACCGAGGCCCAGCGGGTGCCGCCCAGGTGGATGGGTCCGGTGGGGTTGGCGGACACGAATTCCAGGTTGATCTTCGTGCCGGCCAGCGCGTCCGCGGTGCCGTACTTCGCGCCGGCGGCCAGGATCTTCTCCACGATGGCGCCCTGCGCGGCCTTGGCCAGCCGGATGTTCAGGAAGCCCGGGCCCGCGACCTCGGCGACCTCGATGCCCTCGGCGTCCGACAGCGCCTCGGCCAGCAGGTTCGCGAATTCACGGGGGTTGATTCCCGCCTTCTTCCCTACCTGCAGCGCCACATTCGTGGCATAGTCACCGTGCTCGGGGTTGCGGGGACGCTCCACCTTGACCTCGTCGGGCAGGACCGCTGGGTCGGATCCGCGTTCGACAAGTACCTTCGCCGCTGTGGCACGAAGGAGATCTGCAAGGTCAGCTGGAGTCACGAGTCACTATCCTATGGTCTGAGCAGGTAACCGCCGCGCGCGGGCACCTACCGGGCAGGCGCCCAGCAAACGATGCGGCCGCACCGTTTGATTGTCCGATACGTCGAAAAGAGCACCAAAACCATGCCGAGCAGGACCAGCGCCAAGTCGGCCAAGGCCATCAAGGCGGCGGGCAAGTCCGCCCCGTCCAAGAAACGCGGCGGGGGTGGCAAAGTCGGCGGCAAGCGTCAGATTCCCTGGCTGACCATCGCGGCCGTGGTGTCGATTCTCGCCCTGATCGGCGGAATCGCGGCCTATCTGGTGCCGAAGTACAACGCCAAGGAAGAGCTCAAGAACCCTTCCGCGTACATCGACGGCATCGTCAAGAAGGACTACCCGGCCGGGTTGCACGTGGCCTCCACCCAGCGCGTGGCCTACGACCAGGCCCCGCCCTTCGGCGGCCCGCACGACGGTTCCTGGGCCGATTGCATGGGCACGGTCTACGAGAAGGCCATCCGCACCGAGAACGCGGTGCATTCGCTGGAGCACGGCGCGGTCTGGATCGCCTACAACCCGGACAAGGTGGACGCGGCCGGCATCGACACCCTGAAGCAGAAGGTGGCCGGCAAGCCCTACTCGCTGATGTCGCCGTACCCGGGCCTGGACGCCCCGGTCGCGCTGATGTCGTGGGGCCATCAGCTGAAGGTGCAGAGCGTGAGCGATTCGCGCGTGGACCGCTTCATCAAGGATCTGCGCCTGAACGAGAAGTTCTACCCCGAGGTGGGCGCGAGCTGCTCCAACCCGACCTTCGACACCAAGAACCCGCCCGCCTTCGACGCGTCGGCCCCGGGCCCGGACGCGGTACCGATGGACGGTAAGGGCGCGACCAAGGTGCAGAACGAGGGCAGCGGCGGCCTGGGCAGCATTCCGGGCATGCCCGGCGGCCTGACCGGTCTGCCCGGCGGTCTCACCGGCATCGACCCGACCGGCGGCCTCGGCGGCGCCGGCCTGACGCCCGAGGGCGTGCCGAGCATTCCGAACCCGGCCGAGGCCCCGCAGACCGAGCCGCAGGCCGGTCAGCAGCAGCCGGGCCAGTGATGCCGCCCCTCGTGTCCGGCGACGACGTCTTCGATCACGACCAGGCCCCGGACGCCGATCCGGCCGCCCCGCAGCGGAGTCAGCGCACCGCGCTGCTGGTGCTGGGCGTCATCGGCGTCCTGCTGATCGGCGTGGCGCTCGGCCTGTTCGCCCACATTCCGCTGGAGAAAGCCGGCAAGGCCGATCCGAATCCGGTGGATATCGGCTTCAGCCAAGACATGTCGGTGCATCACGCCCAGGCGGTGGAGATGTCGGCGGTGGCGCTGAGCGGTTCCACCGATCCGGACGTGAAGCGGCTCGCCTACGACATCCTCACCACCCAGCAGAACCAGATCGGCCGCATGCAGGCCTGGTTGCAGGGCTGGGGCGAACCGTTCCTCGCCACCGACGGCTACATGTCCTGGATGACAGGCACTTCCGGGGCCTCGCATCACGGCGGCGGCACCGCGGCGCACACCGGGCCGATGAACACCATGCCCGGCATGGCATCTCAGGACGAGCTGGCGGCGCTGAAGAAGGCCACCGGCACCGCGCTGGACATCCAGTTCCTGCAACTCATGCTGCGCCACCACCAGGGCGGTATGGGCATGATCGAGTACGCCGAGCAGCGCGCCGACACCGATGTGGTGCGCGCGCTGGCGCAGAGCATGGCCAAGACGCAGACCAGCGAGGCCGAACTGATGACCCAGATGCTCGCGGCCCGCGGCTCCGCGCCGCTGCCGATGAACTGAATCCGAGGGTGGATCGGGCCGCAAAACGCCCGGTCCACACCGGTTTTTGGCGCAGCGCACCCAATGCGATAGGCTTTCCCAGCCTGCTCGAGGAAACCCGAGCGGGACCATCCCCGCCCTCGTAGCTCAGGGGATAGAGCGTTTGCCTCCGGAGCAAAAGGCCGCAGGTTCGATTCCTGCCGAGGGCACCGATAAGGCCCCGACCGTGAACCACGGTCGGGGCCTTACTCGTTCGCGGGGCCGGCTCAGGCGGTGACCGATTCGCGCTGCGCGGCCAGCCATTCGGCGAAGGTGGGCCCGGCCAGGCGCGCGTGCGCGTTGGGAAGCAGGCCGCCGTTCTCGTTCAGCGGGGTGTCGGGATTGGCGGGATCGGAAACCTCGTCCACCGTCACCGGCAGTTCGAGGTGTTCGGCGAGCTGCGCGGCCGCCTCGGCCAGGCGCTCCTCGCGCGGGCCCGCGATCTCCGGGAAGGGAACCGCGGCAGTGGCTTCGGGATCGAAGGCCAGCCGGACCAGTTCCTCGGCCACGGTGCGGGCCGCGACCAGCTGGGTGCGCATCTTCGGCAGGTTCGCGGTCTCCCCCCGCGTGCCCCAGCGCAGCAGCAGTTCGACGAATTCGTGGAACTGGGCGGCGCGCAGGATCACCGCGGGCACCGGACCGGCGAGCACCTCCCGCTCGTGAATCTGCTTGGCCAGGTTGTATCCGGCTGCGGCGGCATTGATTCCGATGATGGAGACGACCACCAGCCGCCGCACCCCGGCGGCCTGCCCGGCGGCATGCAGATTGCGGGCCGAGGCGGTGAAGAATTCGGTGGCGACCGCCAGGTCGGGGGACGGCGTGCTGGAGGCGTCGATGATCGTGTCGACTCCGGTCAGCGCCTCCGCCAAGCCCGCGCCGGTGACCACGTCCACGCCCTGGGAACGGGACATCTCCACCACCTCGTGACCCTGCTCGCGCAGCACCGCCACCACGTGGCGGCCCAGCCGCCCGGTGGCGCCAGCGACGGCAATCCGGTTGTGCGCCTTGGTGTTCTGGTTCTCGATGGTCATCGTCCGCTCTTTTCTCCGCGCTCTGTTTCCGGGTTCACAGGGATGACGGGACAGCCGGCCCGGGTGTGACACGGGCGGGTTCATTGCCACCACGGAGATCAACGGAACGGTATGTTTTTGGACATGTCGGACATCGGAAACGCCTCCGCGCCACATCCGGCAGCTCGGCGCGCCCGGCGTTCCGGACGACTCACGCCCGCTCTCGCGGCCGCCCTGACCAGCATCGGAATGGTGACCGCGACGGGCACGGCCGCCGCCGCCGGGGAACCCGACCCCCTGGCCTTCTACACCCCGGCCGCGGAACTGGTGGCGGGGCCGCACGGTTCGGTCATCCAATTGCGATCGATCACCGGCGATCCCGGCTTGGCGGGCGCGCGCAACTACCTGGTGCTGTACCGGTCGATGGATATGCAGGGCCGCACCGTCGCCGTCTCCGGCACCGTCGCGATCCCCGAGGGCACTCCCCCGCCCGGCGGCTGGCCGCTCATCTCCTGGGCGCACGGCACCACCGGCGTGGCCGATATGTGCGCGCCCTCGCTGGATTCCTCGCCCGAGTATCCGGCGCACGATTACACCGCCCTGGTGCGCCGGGTCCAGGAACAGTGGGTGGCCGCCGGTTACGCGGTGGCGCAGACGGATTACCAGGGCCTGGGCACGCCCGGACCGCACGGCTATCTGATCGGGACGGCCGAGCAGCGCGCCGTCACCGATATGGCCCGGGCCGCACGGGAAATCGATGCCGAGATCGGCACCCGCTGGGTGGCGGTCGGGCATTCCCAGGGCGGGCAGGCCGCCGTCTTCACCAATTCCCAAGCGCGGCAATGGGCTCCGGACCTGGAACTGCTCGGCGCGGTCGCGCTGGCCCCCGCCTCGCATCAGGGGCTGGGCCTACAGGCGTCGCAACTGGCCACCACGGCCGGCGCCGCGCCGGTGCTGGCGCCGCTCACCGGCGGCGCGACTTCCTTTCTGCCCCTGATCATCCGGGGCGCGCAGACCGTCACCGTGGTCGATCCGGCCCGCTTCCTGACCCGGCACGCCGACGGCATGCTGGCGTTGGCCGACACCGGCTGCATCGGGCAGTTGCGGCAGGCCGACGAATGGGGCGGGCTGAACGCCGCCGAGGTGTTCACGCCGAACGGCGATATCACCGCATTGTCCCGGGTGCTCGACGAAAACGACCCCGGCGCATTGCCTTTCACGCAACCGCTGCTGGTGCTACAGGGGCGCGCCGATACCACCGTGCCCGCGGTCGCCACCGATGCCATGGTGATCCAGCAGCGCGCGTCCGGCCGTCCGGTGGAGTACCGCGGCTATCCGGGCATCGACCATCGCGGCGTGCTGGAGGCGTCCTATCGCGATGCGCTGGCCTGGGTCGACGCCAGATTCGGCCGCTGATCCGGGCGCAGCTTCGCGGCCGCCGGACGCCGGCGGATGCGATAGAGCAACGCCAAGGCCAGCGCGCATCCGGCCGTGACGCCCAGCGCCGCCCAGCCGGGGGCCGCCGAGGTCAGCCCCTGCGGGTCGCGATACCAGCGCGGTGAATACGCCACCCGGCCGAAACTGTTGCCGCGCATGGCGATCACCAGGCAGGGCACCAGCAGTACGGCCAATCCCACCGCCACGCCGGGCGCTCCGCTCGGCAAGGTGGCGGCGAAGCAGTAACCCGTCACCAGTCCGATCGCGGTGATGCCGAGGACCGGCAGCATTGCACCGGTGTGGGCCTGGTTCGCGGTGGCCCCCGCGAAGACCGACAGGGCGGCGATCCCGGCCAGCCCGATCCACGGCGAGGGGAAGCGCCGGCCGGCGAAATAGCCCGCCGCGACGGCGGCGATCGGGATGGGCGCGCTCCAATCCGGCCGGGGCACCGCCACTATCGCGCTGCCCGCATTGGTGACCGCGATCATGAGCAGCAGCACCGCCCCGTCCCGGCCCGGGAGCAGCAGCGCGGCCACCAGCCCGGCCAGTACGGTGCCCACCGCCACCACCGCGACATTCGGCAGATTGTCGGTGTGCCGGACGAACCATTCGGTGGAGAACGCCACGGTGACGACCAGCAGCAGCGCGGCCAGGATGGGGCCGATGGGCAGATCCGAGGTCTCCTCCTCGGTGGGCCGCAGCCATTGCATCAGCAGGGCGCAGGCCAGTGCCGGCACGGTGAGCAGCAGCAGCCACAGCGGCGGTGTGCCGCTGGCGGCCCATTCGATGAGCGAGCGGTCGCCGGCGTGCCCGGCGGGCAGGGCGGTGAGATCGCCGATGAGGATGGCCGACAGCGCGCCGATCAGGAAGGCGGCGCGGGTGAGCGGTGTGCCGAAGGCGGCCACCGCCAGCGCGCCCAGCAGGATGCCGCCGAAGATGGAGTCGATGTAGTTGACGGTGGTGAGGGTGCCGGTGGTGGCCACGTCCCGGTCGGTCAGATGCCCGGCGAACAGCACCAGCAGGCTGCCGAAGGCGGCAACCCAGGCGGTGCGGCGGCCCAGGGCGACGGCGAGCGCGGCGGCCACCGCGGCGAAGATGGCGCCCGCGGCGGCGGCGCGGGGCATATTGAGCACCAGCATGTCGAGTTGCAGGATCGGACCCTCGGCGGTCCACGCCAGATCGAGCGGGGCCATCAGCAACAGTCCGGCGACCACTGCGCCGAGGAAAGCCGCGATGCCCTCGAGCTGCCCCGCGAACCTGCGCAAATCGGGCATGGCGGCCACTGGGGCCGGTCGGGCCATCGCGAATTTCGCGCCCATCTCTCACCTACCTGTCGGTGATGCGACGCCTATCGCGCTGCAAGCAAAAGAATCAGCAAACTTACTCACAGGCTAACAACAAGCGACCACAAGGGCCGACGCGGTGACTTTCCTCATAGTCCGCAGAGTGCTGCGGCGGGTCAGGCGGAAGCGCTGGCGTGCCAGTGCGGATCCCGGCCGAACCAGGCGGCCAGCCGGTCGTAGGCGGGCGCGTCCGCGGGGATCGGTACTTCCGGGCCGAAGGCCTTGCCGGGACCGCGATACTCCGGCCGCAGCAATCGCTTGGACCAGGCCAGCGCGCGTTCGGCGAGTTCCGGGTCCAGTTCCGGTTGCTGCCCGGTGGCGCGGGCGAGATCCCAAGTGTGCATGGCGAATTCGGCGATCTGCTGATCTGCGCGCCCGCGCAGCGGACCGGTCCCGCCCATCGCCCGGACCGGGCGATCCAGGTCGCCCGCACGCCACGCGTCCAGCAGCGGGCCCGAGCGCACCTCGAATTCCGCGCTCCAGTCGGCGTCGATCTCCTCGTGCGGGACCGACGCCCAGTCCACGTCCTCGCCGCGCGCGGCGGTGGTGAAGGCGGGCAGATCCTGCCCGACGAGATGGTCCAGCAACCGGCCCACCCGCCACTCCTGGCACGGAGTGGGAAGTCCGGCCTGGTCCGGACGCACGGCGGCGATGACGTCGCCCAGCTGGGCGACCGCCCGTTCCACCAGATCGACGGTCGGGTCCGAACGCGATGTGTCGCCCATGCCGCCAGAGTAGTCCTGCCGCAAAGCCGTTCGTGGAGCCTTCAGCACTCAGGCGCAGCGGAATCGGAAGGTGGCGGTGGGGGTGATGCCCGGGACGGCCGTGACCTGCTGGGTGGCGTCGCCGTCGAGCGAGCAGCCGGTGGGGGTGGCCACCTTGACCTGGTAGCAGCCCGCGCCGCCGTGGAAGGTCGCGGTACCGTCGGCGGCGGTGGTCACGGTGGCCGGGGCCCCGCCGGCGCACGGCGCGACCTCGGCGGCGACCTCGCCGATCGGGAACTGTTCGGGCCCCCACACGGCCCGCACCTGGACCGCGGCGTCGGCGGGCTCGGCGGCGGCGAGCGGGGTCGCGGCGCAGGCGGCGGCGAGAAGGGACAGGGCGAACAGCGTGCGGCGCAAAGGATCTCCTCGGATCAATCCGGACAGTTGGTCCACCGGTCAATATAGGTGCTCGCCACGGTGGGCCGGTCGCATTCCCACACCGGGCGATCCCGCCGCAGCGCCGGGTCCGCTCGAATTCGCCGCCGTCGCCGGTAGCTTCGCCGCCGTCGCCGGTAGCGCACGGGCGCTATGGACCGAATCGCAGCGTGCGGTGACGCCGACGCCGCGCGTCGACGGCAATCGCTTCGCCGCCATCGCCTCCCGGGCCGGCACCTCGATCGTGCCGTTCGTCGTGCTCTCCGATGGCGTCGCGGCTGCTCGTACTCTCACGCCGCCGACGCGACGGCCGAACCGTTCCGCGCCGCGGCCGCGGCACACTGCTCCGACGTGAAAGCCACTGCCGCGCCGAGGACTTCGATATCCACCCGATCGCCGACGGTGGGTGCGCCGACGCTGACCCGGCGCACCTGGATCGGCTCGGCCCGGCCGTCCAGGTCCAGGCTCAGCATGACGTCCGCGCCCCGGAACTCGACGGCGCGGACCGTCGCGCGGCCGCGGCTGCCGTTCGAAACCACATGGGCGACAAGCTGTTCCGGTCGCATCATGACGGTGGCGGCGGAATTCGGGGCGCCGGACTGGACCGGGATGCGGCCCAGCGCGGTATCGGCGGTGCCGGCCCCGACGGTGGCGTCGAGCAGCACGGTGTCGCCGAGGAATCCGGCGGTGAACAGGTCGGCCGGGGCGGCGTAGACCTCGGCGGGCGCGCCCACCTGGGTGAAGCGGCCGGTGCACATGACCGCGACCTGATCGGCGAAGGACAGCGCCTCTTCCTGGTCGTGGGTGACCAGAATGCTGGTCATGCCCGCCGCGCGCAGGGTTTCGGCGACGGCCTGGCGGGTGGCGGCGCGCAGCCCGGTGTCGAGCGCGCTGAAGGGCTCGTCGAGCAGCATCACCTCGGGCTTGCGAGCCAGCGCACGGGCCAGGGCGACGCGCTGCTGCTGGCCGCCGGAGAGCTGATGCGGGCGGCGGTCGGCGTAGGACGCGTCCAGCGACACCATGTCCAGGAGTTCGGCGATGCGCTGCTTGTGCTTTCGCCGTCCGGCCAGGCCGCCGTTCAGGCCGTAAGCGATGTTCTGTCCCACCGTCAGATGCGGGAACAGCGCCCCGTCCTGCGCCACGTACCCGATATTGCGGCGATGCGCGGGCAGCGTGAACCCTTGGCGGGTAACGGTTTCCGCGCCGACGGACACCGATCCGGAGTCCGGGTGCTCGAATCCGGCGATCACCCGCAGCAGCGTGGTCTTACCGCACCCGGAGGACCCGACCACGGCGGTGGCGCTGCCGTCGGGCACATCGAGGCAGATCCCATCGAGCACCAGGTTGCCCCCGAAGTGCTTCGAAACATTCTCTACGACAAGACGACTCATACCCCCGCCGCCTTTCTGGATTGAGTGAACAGCAGATACGTGACCGGCACCGCCGCGATGATCATGATCAGCGCGTAGGGCGCGGCCGCCGCGTAGTCCAGTTCGCCGGACAGCGACCAGAAGCGCATGGCCAGGGTGCGAGTTCCGTTGGGAGCCAACAGCAGTGTCGCGGTGAGCTCGGTGGCCACCGCCACGAAGACCATGGCGGCGGCGGCAGCGGCGGCCGGGGCGGTGAGGCGCAGCGTGACGCGGAAGAAGGTGACGGCACCCGACTTTCCGAGCGCCTGCGACACCTCCTCCAGGCCGACCGGCACCTGCGCCAGCCCCGCGCGCACGCTCACCAGGGCGCGCGGCAGAAACATGAGCGTGTACGCGGCCAGCACCATGGCGGCGGTCTGGTACACGGCGGGCAGCCATTTCAGCGTCACCGTCACCATGGCCAGCGCGATCACGATGCCCGGCAGCGAACTGGTGATGTAGTTGCAGCCCTCGATGACGCGGGCGAATCGCGAGGTGGAGCGCACCGCGATCCAGGCCACCGGGAAGGCGCACAGCGTGGTGATCACCGCGGCGGTGGCGGCCAGGCCAACGGTCTGCCCGAGCGCCTCGCCGATATCGGCCCAATCCCACACCGCCGCACCGCCGATGCGCAGCCAGCGCAGGATGGTCCACAGCGGCACCCCGAGCGCCGCCACCAGGGCGGCGGCCAGCAGCAGGAACATCGGGGCCTTACCGGCGCCGAGCCGGACCCGCACCGCCGCACGCGGCACGCCGCTGCCGATCCGGGCATAGCGCGCGTGCCCGCGGGCGGCCGATTCCCCGGCCAGCAGCACCAGGCAGCACAGCACCAGCACGCCGGCCAGGGTGCTGCCCGCCGATCCGGCGAAGCTCGACTGGTACTGCTCGAAGATGGCGGTGGTGAAGGTGGAGAACCGCACCATGACGAACGCGCCGTATTCGGCGAGCAGGTGCAGCGAGATCAGCAGTCCGCCACCGAGAATCGCGAGCCGCAATTGCGGCAGCACCACGCGCACGAACACCTCGAACGGCCCCGAGCCCAGCGCCCGCGCCGATTCCTCCACCGCCGGATCCAGCCGCCGCAGGGTGGCCGCGGCGGGCAGATAGACCAGCGGGAAATACGACATGGTGGCGATGAGCACGCCCGCCCACAGGCCGTGCAGCGACGGGAACGCGCTCACCCAGCCGTAGGAATTGACGAAGGCGGGAACGGCCAAGGGAGCGGCGAAGATCGGCCCCCACAGCGCGGTGCCGGGCACGTCGGTGCGTTCCACGATCCAGGCCAGGCCGACGCCCAGCACCACGCAGATCGGCACGGTGAGCACCACGAGACTCGCGGTGTTCTGCAGCAATTCGCCGACGCGCGCCCGGAACACCAGGTGCGCGGTCTCGCTCACGCCATTGGAGATCAGGGTGGACACGATGTAGCCCAAGGGCACGAAAGTCGCCGCCACCAGGAGCAGTGCGGCGATCGTGACGAGAAGCCCGGGCCTGGTGGCCCGGGTGGCTACAGCGGTCCGGACTGCCACGGTTAGAGCAGACCCGCCTCGGTCATGAGCTGGGTGACCTTCTTGGCGTCCAGCTTGGCGGGATCGATCTTGGGCGCGCCGAGCGTGTTCAGCGGCGGCAGGGCGGGATTGGCGCTCACATTGCTCGCCACCGGGTACTCCATCGAGTCACCGTCGCGCAGCACCTCCTGGCCCTGCTGCGAGGTGATGAAGGCGACGAACTTCTGCGCGTTCTCCTGCTTCTTGCTCGACTTCAGCACGCCGCCACCGGAAATGGAGACGAAGGCGCCCGGATCCTGGTTCTTGAAGTAGTACAGCGCGGTATTGCCGCTGTTCTCCTTGGTCTTGGCCTGATCGCGGTACCAGTAGTAGTGGTAGATCACGCCGCCGTCGAACTGTCCCGCATTGACGCCCTTCATGGTCGTCACATTGTTCTGCGAGACGATGGCGTTCTCCTTCATGCCCTTCAGCCACGCCCTGGTCGCGTCCTCGCCCTTCAGCTCCAGCAGGGCGGCCACGATGGCCTGGAAGTCGGCGCCGGACGCGCCCGCGCTCCACTTGCCCTTCCACTGCGGCTGCTGCAGATCCAGCAGCGACGTGGGCAGCTGGTCGGCGGTCAGCTTGCCGGTGTTGTAGACGAAAACCGTGGAGCGCGCGGCGATTCCGGTCCATTTGCCGGTGGACGGGCGGTATTCGGCGGGCACATTGGCGACGGTGCCCTGGTCCAGATCGGCGAAGAGCCCGGCGTTCTCGACCAGCGCCATGGCGGGCGAGTTCTCGGTGAGGAAGACGTCGGCGGGCGAGTTCTTGCCCTCGGCCACGAGCTGGTTACCGAGATCGGTGTCGCCGCCCTGGCGCAGGGTGACCTTGATGCCGGTCTGCTTGGTGAAGGCCGCGGCCCACTCCTTGGTCAGCGACTCGTGCTGGGCGTTGTAGACGAGGATCTCGTTGTCGTCGCCGGACGAGTTGGAGCAGGCCGTGACTCCGAGCAGCGTGATAGCCGCGAGCGCTCCGGAGACGAGTTTCCATCGAGCCGCCGTCATGACCGTCCTTTCGACACGCCAATCCTCATCGCTGAGGTTTGGCTAACCAACGTACAACCATTGAAACCGGACGGAGGCGGCACCCCACCGAATCGCAACGGTTTTGCCGTAGTCTGCGGACATTCAGTGGTGGCGCGAGCACAAGGAACCCGATGACCTTCCCGCCCGGCGGACAACGGTACAGCGCAGTTCAGGACGTTCAGCAATCTTCAAGCAAGCTTCACCTACTGATCGGGGCGCTCGCCCTGGGCGCCACCCTGCTGAGCGGCTGCACTGCCGCGGCCGGCTCCACCGGCACCGCCAAGACCGAGGAACAGCAGGTCGAATCGGCGGTCCGGGACTTCTATCAGGCCCTCAGCAAGGAGGGGCCGGGCGTCGCCTCCACCAAGGCCTGCGCCCCCGATCGCACCGAATACCAAGCACTTTCGGACGCCCAGAAGAAAGCCGCCGAACAGGGCCGCTTCGAGATCAACATCGATTCGGTCGGCAAGATCGCCATCACCGGCGACCGGGCCACCGCCGAAATGAAGGGCACCGTCGCACTGCCCGGCGCGGAAGGCAAACAGACCACCGGCAATGAGCACCTCCGCCGGGAGGACGGCAGCTGGAAGGTCTGTTCCTCGGACGGGAAATAGCGGCCGGCGCACGAAAAGGCCCCGGTGAGAATCTCACCGGGGCCGATCCGACAGAGCGAGCGGCGGGAATTGAACCCGCGTGAAGGGCTTTGCAGACCCTCTCCTAAACCACTCGGACACACCCGCATGCTTTGTCCGGTCCATTCTGGCCGTCCGGAGCGGCCGTGCCCATCGTTGAAATCAGGGTGATTCCAACGATGTCGGACGATACGGGGCCGCCGTGCGATGATCGGGGCATGTCTCGGCCCCGTCCCCTGCCGCTCGATCCCATCGAGGAGGCGCATCGCCAGTGGTCCGAGCACGGCTGGGGCGATGTCGCCGACGGGATGGCGGCGGTCACCTCGCTGGTGCGGGCGCAGCAGATCGTGATGGCGCGGGTGGATGTGGCGTTGAAGCCCTCCGGGCTGACGTTCTCCCGCTACGAGCTACTGATGCTGCTGAACTTCAGCAAAACGGGTGCGTTGCCGATGGCGGTGGCCAGCGCCCGGCTGCAGGTGCATCCGACCAGCGTCACCAATACCGTGGACCGGCTCGAGGCTGCGAAGCTTGTGAAGCGGGTCCCGCATCCCAGCGACCGCCGGGCCACCTTGATCGAAATCACCGATGCCGGGCGGGAATTGGTCGACAAGGCCACCGGTCAATTGAATCGGCAGGTCTTCGCCGATGCCGGCCTGCCGCCGGAGCGTTTGCAGTTGTTGCTGCAATTGCTGGCGGAATTCCGGCAAGCCGCGGGCGACTTCGACACCGGTAGCGAGGCCAGCCGCTGGGCCGGACAGTAACCGTCCAGCATCCGAGTAGCCAATTTCCTGCGTCATAGTCTTGGATTCGGACCGGAATAGGTTCACCATGGAGGCCATGGTGCTGGTCCTCGGGGTGTCGGCGGGCGCTGCTGGCGCACGCGCCATGCTCACCCATTCCGACCAGCCGCATCTGCCGCCCATCGACCGCTGCCTGGTGCCCAGGCGCAGCGGCGGCGGCATCGAAGAGGGCGTTTTCGAGGCCATCCGCCTGATGCGCAAGTCCGCCGCCAAGCGCGACGAATTCATTACCGGCATCGCCGCCACCTGCCGTTGCACCTCGCACGCCGATGCGCTGCGCACCACGGCCGGCCGCAATCGCCTCACCGTCATCGACGAACCGGTCGCGCAGCTGCGCTATCTGCGGTTCACCGGCCGCCTGCCCGCCGAGGGGTCGGTAGTCCTCTACGACCTGGGCGCTTCCGGTCTCACCCTGACCCAGATCGACTGCCGCACCGACGCCATCATCGCCACCAAGCGCAGCACCGTGCTCAGCGGCGACGGCCACGACGCCCTCCTACGCTGGTTACTCGTGCGGGGCGGCGTCACCGTGGATATGGGCGTCACCCGCCGGCACAAGGAAGCGCTCGCCTCGGACCGGGTATTGACGGTCTGCGATCCGATCTCCGGCCACCGCACCGTGGTCACCCGCAGTGATTTCGCCGAGCTCGTCGAAGCCGGCATCCACCATTCGGCTTCTTTCATCCGGCACATGGTCGAGGAGACCGGCGTGCACCCCTCGGCGGTGGCCCTGCTCGGCGGCTGTTCCCGCAACAAGAGCATCCGCGACGAGCTGAAACACCAGCTGGCCATGCCGCTGATCTACGACCCGGAACCCGAGTTCGTCTCCACCCGCGGCGCGGTCCTGCTGGCCGCCGAACGCCCCTCCGCGCGCCGGGTGCGCAGCGTCCGGTCCGCGCCGGTGGTGCACGCCCACGCCAATCCCGATTCGCCGGTATCGCGCAAGAAGCTGGTGGCCGCGGTCGCCGTCACCGCCACCCTGGGCGGCACCATCGTGGGCGCGCTCGCGCTGGACCGGCAGACCGGCGACCACACCGACGGCAAACCCCCGACCGTCGAAGTGGTCGGTCCGCCCAAGCACGGCTGAGCTACCTCACCGCCCGATACCCAGCCCGGTCAGCCGCAGCACACCGCGCCCACCACAGGACGCGTCGGTGCGGCGGAGTTCGGCCGGCGACCGCACCCCGCGCGCCTGCGCTTCCGCGACCAGCAGCGCCGCGGCCGCGACGGCACACTCCGGCGCACCGGCCGGGAACGTCGTGGCCCATCCGTACCAGGTCGGGTTCTGCCAGCCGCGCGCTCGCATCACGGTGGCGGGGGCCGTGGCGTAGCCGGCGTCGGAATGCAGGAGCTGCACGCTCAGGCCACCCGCCCCGAGCGATACCGCAATGCGGGTCGTCTCATCGGGCAGCAGGATCTGGAATTCCAGCGACTCGGCTCCGACCTGCGGGATCAGCTGTTCGAGCAGGGCGGTGAACAACAGGGTCAGCGCATCGTGCCAATGACTCATGGCCTGCGCCGGTCTGCCGCCGGGGAACCATTCCGGATTGTCGCCGGGGCCATTGCGATCGAGCTGCCAGAGATAGGGCAGGTCGCCGAAATCGTGCGGGTCCGACTCGAATCGCGTACCGCCCCATTCGAATTCGAGACTCTCGTCGCGTTCGACGGTGTCGGTGTCGTGCCCTTCGAAGCGGATCTCATCGACCCGGCCGCGCAGGATCAGCGTGCGGTTCGCGCTGCGCCAGCGCACTTCCGGGCCATCGGACCGGCCACCGTACAGCGTGGGCCCGCCGATGACGCCGACCACCGCGTCCAGCACCGCGCCGAAGATCGCCCCGCGTTCGGCCACCGCCGCGCGATTCCGGTGTTCCCACAGGGTGATAACCGAAATCTGCTCTGCGGCAGCCATTTCCAGCCCGTCCGGCGGCCACGGCCCAGGTCCGAGGTCGTGTACCGTTCGCGCCACCCGCTCGATGCGTTCCAGATCTCGTACCGGCACCACATTCGTGACCGGCCGGGTCGGGCGTAACTCCAGCCAGGCCAACCGGCTGCTGCGTTGCAACAGCAGGGTGCGATCGGGCAGTTGCCAGCGCAATCCGGTGGCGACGGTCGTCGAACGATGCGGTACGGGTGTGCCCGCCCGCGCCAATTCCGCGGCGAGGGTGGCGAAGTCGGCGGCGTCGTGCAGATGGGGCGGTAGCGACAGCTGTGCGCCCCGGTATTCCGGGCCCGGGGCTCCGGCCTTCCCCCGCTGGAAGTCGAGATAGCCTGCGGGCGTGGCGATCCGGGTCCAGGCGTGCGTGGACTTCACCGTCCACCAGCCCGGCGTGGTGGCCGCCGCGCGCAGCACCGCCCGCATCGACCAATCGCCGAAATCGGTGGCGCACAGCTGTTCGACCGTGTGGACCAGCTCCGCCCGCATCGGCAAACCCCCAACTCGATCGACCTGCACCGCAATGCTGTTCGGCCCTACCGACACGAAACGCCCCGCCTTTCCGGAAAGAAGGGCGGGACGTTGCGGTGGAGCGTGAGCGCAGCCTACTTGTTGCCGAAGTTCGGCGCGCGCTTCTCGACGAAGGCGGTCATGCCTTCCTTCTGATCGTCGGTGGCGAACAGCGAGTGGAAGACGCGGCGTTCGAAACGCAGGCCCTCGGTGAGGGTGGTTTCGAAGGAGCGGTCGACGGCTTCCTTGGCGATCATGACCGAGGGCAGCGACATGGAGGCGATGGTGGTGGCCACCTCGAGCGCGGTCGAGACCAGGTCGGCGGCCGGGACGATGCGGGAGACCAGGCCGGCGCGCTCGGCTTCCTCGGCGTCCATATTGCGGCCGGTGAGAACGAGATCCATGGCCTTGGCCTTGCCGACGGCGCGGGTGAGGCGCTGCGAGCCGCCCATGCCGGGGATGACGCCGAGCTTGATCTCCGGCTGCCCGAACTTGGCGGTGTCGGCGGCGATCAGGATGTCGCACATCATGGCCAGTTCGCAGCCGCCGCCCAGCGCGTAGCCCGCGACGGCCGCGATGATCGGCTTGCGGAAGGCGACCAGGCGGTCCCAGCCGGCGAAGTGGTCGGCGAGGAACATGTCCATGTAGGACTTGGTCTGCATCTCCTTGATGTCGGCGCCGGCCGCGAAGGCCCGGTCCGAACCGGTGAGCACGACCGCGCCGATCTCGGCGTCGTGCTCGAGTTCGTCGAGCGCCGCCGAGATGTCTTCGAGGACTTGCGAATTCAGCGCGTTCAGGGCCTTCGGCCGGTTGAGCGTGATGAGGGCGACGCGGCCCTTCCGCTCCAACAGAATGGTCTCGAACTCACTCACGCGGGTTCCTCTCCAGATCGCTTACGGATATCGGTGACGATAGCCGAGAAGTCCTTGCCCGCTTCGTCCTGGTTGAAGCGCTGGTAGATCTCGGCCGCGAGCTGCCCGATCTGCCCGTCGACCCCGTTGGCCTGCAACGCACTGGCGGCCAGACCCAGATCCTTGGTCATCAGCGCGGTCGCGAAGCCCGGCTGGTAGTCGTTGTTCGCGGGGCTGGTCGGCACCGGTCCCGGCACCGGGCAGTAGGACGTCAGCGCCCACGACTGCCCCGACGCGGTGGACACCACATCGAAGAACTTGTCGTGCGTGAGCCCCAGCTTCTCCCCCAGCACGATGGCCTCGCCCAGCCCGATCATCGAAATGCCCAGCAGCATGTTGTTGCAGATCTTGGCGGCCTGGCCGACGCCCGCGCCGCCGCAGTGCACGACCTTGCCGCCCATGACCTCCAGCAGCGGCAGGGCGTCGGCGAAGTCGGCGTCCGCGCCGCCCACCATGAAGGTGAGGGTGCCCGCCGCCGCGCCCGCCACACCGCCGGAGACCGGGGCGTCCAGGGCCCGGTGTCCCGCTGCCACAGCCAGTTCCGCGGCCCGCTTGGCATCGGCCACGTCGATGGTCGAGCAGTCCACGAACAGCGTGCCCGGCTTGGCGGCCGCGAGGATCTCGGAGTAGAGGTCGAGCACGATGCGCCCGTTGGGCAGCATGGTGACGACGAGGTCCGAGGCCGCCACGGCCTCGCCGGCGCTGCCGACCACGGTCGCGCCGTCTGCCTTCGCCTGTTCCTGCGCCGCGGGCACGGGATCGAAGGCCAGGACGTCGTATCCGGCCTTGACCAGGTTGGCGGCCATCGGTCCGCCCATGTGCCCGAGGCCGAGGAAGGCGACCTTCTTGTTCACATCTGTGCTCACTGCTCGTCCTTCGGTGCGGCCAAACCCAATTCGTGCGCGCCGAGCGGGACGAAGTAGGCGTCCACGTCGGCGTCGGTGACGTCCGCCAGGGTCGCGGGCGACCATTGCGGATTGCGATCCTTGTCGATGACCTGGGCGCGAATGCCCTCCACCAGGTCGTGGGTGGCGAGCGAGGCGATCGACACCCGGTATTCGGAGTTCAGCGCGGTCTCCAGGTCCGCGGCGGTGCGCGCGGACCGCAGCGAGCGCAGCGTGACCTTCACCGCGACAGGCGATTTCGCCAGCAGATCGGTCGCGGCCTTGGCGGCCTCGGCGCGGCCGTCGTTGCGCAGCCGGTTCACGATCTCCTCGACGGTGTCCGCGCTGTAGCAGGCGTCGATCCAGTCGCGCTGGGCCACGAACTCCGAAACCGGCGCGGGCTGCGCGAATTTCGCGATCGCCACATCGGCGGGGTTCTCCCGCAGCGCGTCCAGCAGCGCCGGAAGCTGTTCGGACGGAACGAAATAGTCCGCGAATCCGGCGGCGATGGCATCCCCGGCGTTCATGCGCGCGGTGGTGAGCCCGACGTGGGTGCCGATCTCACCGGCCGCGTGCGACAGCAGGTAGGTGCCGCCCACGTCCGGAATGAAGCCGATGCCGACCTCGGGCATGCCGACCATCGAGCGTTCGGTGACCACGCGATGCGAGGCGTGCCCGGACAGCCCGACGCCGCCGCCCATCACGATGCCGTCCATGACCGCCACGTACGGCTTCGGGTACCGGCCGATGTAGGCATTCAGGATGTACTCGTCGCGCCAGAACTTCCCGGTCGCCGATTCCGCGGCGGCAACGCCACTCGCCCCCGCGACGATGCTCTTCGCGTCGTTGTGGATGGCCACGATGTCGCCGCCCGCGCACAGCCCGCGTTCGCCCGCACCGGTGAGCACCACGGTGCGCACCTCGTAGTCGTGCTCCCACGCGCGCAGGGCGTCCAGGATGACCAGCGCCATCGCATGGGTCAGCGCGTTGATGGCCTTGGGCCGGTTCAGCGTGATGAGTCCGAGCCCGTCGCGCTTGTCGATCAAAACCTCAGGCTCGCTCATGCTGCTCCTACTACCGAGCGGGCGACAACCACCCGCATGATCTCGTTGGTCCCCTCGAGAATCTGATGCACCCGCAGGTCGCGAACGATCTTCTCGATACCGTATTCGGCCAGGTAACCGTAGCCACCGTGCAATTGCAGGGCCTTGTTGGCCACATCGAACCCGGCGTCGGTGGCGAACCGCTTGGCCATGGCGCACAGCTCCACCTTGTCGGGGGCGTCGGCGTCCAGGGCCCCGGCGGCGCGCCACAGCAGGGTGCGGGCGGCCTCCAAAGACGTGCGCATATCGGCCAGCTCGAACTGCAGCGCGGTGTTGTCCAGCAGGCGCGAACCGAAGGCCTTGCGCTCGGCCAGATAGGCCACGGTCTTGTCCAGGGCCGCCTGCGCGCCGCCCAGGGAGCAGGCGGCGATATTCAGCCGGCCGCCGTTGAGCCCGTTCATGGCGATGCGGAAGCCGTTGCCCTCGGCGCCGAGCAGGTTGGCGGCGGGCACCCGGGCATTGTCGAGAATGACCTGGCGGGTGGGCTGCGCGTTCCAGCCCATCTTCTTCTCGTTGGCGCCGAAGGACAGTCCCGGTGTATCGGCGGGCACGATGAACGCGGAAATCCCCCGCGCCCCTTCGGTTCCGGTGCGCGCCATGATCACGTAGACGTCGGTGCTGCCCGCCCCGGAGATGAATTGCTTGACCCCGGTGAGCAGATAGTCGTCGCCGTCACGAACGGCCCTGGTGCTCAAGGCCGCCGCGTCCGAGCCCACCGACGGTTCGGTGAGCGCGTAACTGGCCAGCAGGTCCATCGACGTGAGCCCCGGCAGCCACCGATTCCGTTGCGCCGCATCGCCGTACGTGTCGATCATCCACGTCGCCATATTGTGGATGGAGATGTAGGCGGCGATGGCCGGGCAGCCGGTGGCGAGCTGTTCGAAGATGCGCACCGCGTCCAGCCGCCGCAGCTCCGACCCGCCCACGTCCTCACGCACGTAGATGCCGCCCAGCCCGAGCGATCCGGCCTTGCGCAGCACATCCACCGGGAAGTGTTTGCGCTCGTCCCATTCCAGCGCGTTCGGCGCCAGTAGCTCGTCGGCGAAGGAGCGGGCGGTCTCGACGATCGCCTGCTCTTCCTCGTCTAGTACGAACATCGGTCAGTCCATGGTCGGGATGACGAAGGCGTTGGACTCCTTGAGACCGGAGGGCCAGCGCTGCGTCACCGTCTTGGTCTTGGTGTAGAAGCGGATCGAGTCCGGGCCGTGCTGGTTGAGATCGCCGAAGCCGGAACGCTTCCAGCCGCCGAAGGTGTGGTACGCGATCGGCACCGGGATGGGCACATTGATGCCGACCATGCCGACCTGCACGCGCGCCGCGAAGTCGCGGGCGGTGTCGCCGTCACGGGTGAAGATGGCCACGCCATTGCCGTATTCGTGCTCGTTGGGCAGCGCGAGGGCCTCCTCGTAGTCCTTGGCGCGCACGATGGCCAGCACCGGACCGAAGATCTCCTCCTTGTAGATCCGCATCTCGGGGGTGACGCGATCGAAAAGCGTTGCGCCGGAGAAGAAGCCCTCCTCGCCGCCCTCGACCACCAGGCCGCGCCCGTCGATGACCAGCTCCGCGCCTTCGTCCACGCCGATCTGCACGTAGTTGTTCACGCGGTCCACGCCGTCGCGCCCGACCAACGGGCCGAAGTCCGCACCCGGATCGTCGGAGAGGCCGACATTGAGCTTGCCGACGCGCTCGATCAGCTTGTCGCGCAGGCGATCCGCGGTCTCCTCGCCCACCGGCACCGCCACCGAGATGGCCATGCAGCGCTCGCCCGCCGACCCGTAGCCCGCGCCGATGAGCTGGTCGGCCACATCGTCGAGGTCGGCGTCCGGCATGACGATGGCGTGGTTCTTGGCTCCGCCGAAGCACTGCGCGCGCTTGCCGTTGGCGGTCGCGGTCTCGTAGATGTACTGCGCGATCGGGGTGGAGCCGACGAAGCCGACGGCCTTGATCCGATCGTCGTTGAGCAGCGTGTCGACGGCTTCCTTGTCGCCGTTGACCACGTTGAACACACCGGCCGGCAGCCCGGCCTCGAGGAACAGCTCGGCCAATCGCAGCGGCACCGAGGGGTCGCGCTCGGAGGGCTTGAGCACGAAGGCGTTACCGCAGGCCAGCGCCGGTCCGGCCTTCCACAGCGGGATCATGGCCGGGAAGTTGAACGGGGTGATGCCCGCGACCACGCCGAGCGGCTGCCGCATGGAGTACACGTCGATGCCGGTGCCGGCGCTCTCGGTGTACTCGCCCTTGAGCAGATGCGGGATGCCGGTGGCGAATTCGATGACCTCGAGCCCGCGCTGGATATCACCCTTGGCGTCGGGGATGGTCTTACCGTGCTCGGCGGAGAGCAGCGCGGCCAGCGAATCCATCTCGTCCTGCACCAGGGTCAGGAACTTCATCAGCACACGGGCGCGCTTCTGCGGATTGAACGCGGCCCATTCGCGCTGCGCCGCGGCTGCATTCGCGATGACGGCTTCCACCTCGGACTTGGACGCCAGGGGCACCCGCGCCTGCACCTGCCCGGTGCTCGGGTTGTAGACGTCGCCGAATTTGCCGGACGTTCCCGGGACGTGCTGCCCGCCGATGAAGTGGGTGAGTTCGCGAACCATGCCAGTCCTGTCTCGAAGCTTGCGCGCGAATTGCGCGGTACGTTGGCGATCCTATAGTTGGACATCCAAGTATTGGTTGTGGGATAATTCACAGCAGCTACCGGTGTGCAATGACTCCCCGAAACTTGGAGAACCCATGGCCGACCTGCATGTCCCGGCCCATCCCGTGCGGTTCGTGACCGCCGCGGCACTGTTCGACGGCCACGACGCGGCTATCAACATCATGCGGAGAATCCTGCAATCGCAGGGGGCCGAGGTGATCCATCTCGGGCACAACCGGGCGGTGAGCGAGGTGGTGGACGCCGCCGTCACCGAGGACGTGCAGGGCGTGGCCGTCAGCTCGTATCAGGGCGGGCACATCGAGTACTTCGAGTACCTGGCGAAGGCATTGCAAGAAGCCGGGGCCGGGCATGTGCGGATCTTCGGCGGGGGCGGTGGGGTGATCATTCCGGAGGAGATCGCGCGGCTGGCCGAGTCCGGGGTGACGATCTTCTCGCCGGAGGACGGACAGCGGCTCGGCCTGCCGGGCATGATCAATCAGCTGATCGCGGGCTGCGATGTGGATCTGTCGGTGTCGCCGCCGGATATCGACGCGGTGCTGACCGGCGACCGCGCCGCGCTGGCGCGCACGCTGACCTGTTTGCAGCAGGACAATCTGCCCGCGGAGGCGCTGGCGACTCTGACCTCCGCCGCGGCCGCGCGCCGGGTCCCCGTGCTGGGCATCACCGGCACCGGTGGTTCCGGAAAGTCCTCTCTCACCGATGAATTGGTGCGGCGGCTGCGCACCGACCAGCAGGACAAGCTGCGGGTCGCGGTGCTCGCGGTGGATCCGACCCGGCGGCGCGGCGGCGGCGCGCTGCTCGGCGACCGCATCCGGATGAACGCCCTGGACGGCGACCGGGTCTTCTTCCGTTCCCTCGCCACCCGGGGCGAGCGCGAGGTGCCGCGCAATATCGACGAGATGGTGATCGCCTGCCAGGCAGCGGGTTACGACCTGGTGGTGCTGGAGACCCCCGGTATCGGGCAGGGCGATGCCGAGATCACCGGGCACGTGGACGTATCGCTGTATGTGATGACGCCGGAGTTCGGCGCGGCCTCCCAGCTCGAGAAGATCGACATGCTCGATTACGCGGATGTGGTGGCCATCAACAAGTTCGAGCGGCGCGGGGCCGAGGACGCGCTGCGGGACGTGTCGCGACAGCTGGTCCGCAATCGCGAGGACTTCCACGCCCTACCGGAGGACATGCCGGTATTCGGCACCAGCGCGGCCACTTTCAACGACGACGGGGTGACGGCGCTCTATCAGGAACTGAGCGCCCGGCTCGCCGAGCACGGACTGCCGCTCGAACCCGGCGTGCTGCCGCGGGTGGACACCCGGGCCTCGACCCGGTTCGCGCAGATCATTCCGCCCGCGCGGGTGCGGTATCTGGCCGAGATCGCGGAGACGGTGCGCGGGTATCACGCGGAGACGGCGCGGCAGGTGCCGGCGGCGCAGCGGGTGCAGCGGTTCGAGCAGGTGCTGGCCGAACTGCCCGGGGAGGCATCGGTCGCGGAGCTGCTCGAACGCGCCCGGCGCGAATTGCCCTCGGAGAGCGCGGATCTGATCGCGCGGTGGCCCGCCCTCGCCGAGTCGTATCAGGGTGACGAGCAGATCGTGCGGGTCCGCGACAAGGAGCTGCGCACGCCGCTGCGCCGGGAAACCCTGTCCGGCAGCTCGATTCCCCGGGTGGCGCTCCCCCGCTACACCGATCACGGTGAGCTGCTGCGTTTCCTGCGCGCCGAGCACCTGCCCGGCCACTTCCCGTACACGGCGGGGGTGTTCCCGTTCAAGCGCGACGGCGAGGATCCGGCCCGCATGTTCGCGGGCGAGGGCGATGCCTTCCGCACCAATCGCCGGTTCAAGGTGCTCTCCGAACACGCCGACGCCAAACGGCTTTCGACCGCCTTCGACTCGGTGACGCTCTACGGCCACGATCCCGCCGAACGGCCCGACATCTACGGCAAGGTCGGCACCTCCGGGGTCTCCATCGCCACCCTCGACGATATGAAGGCGCTCTACGACGGTTTCGACCTGGACGCGCCCAGCACCTCGGTGTCCATGACCATCAACGGCCCCGCGCCGACCATCCTGGCGTTCTATCTCAATGCCGCCATGGATCAAGCGCTGGAACAGTTCTCGGCCGCCGAGGGATGCGAACCGACCGCCGCGGAAGCCGCGGAATTGCGGGCCCGCACCCTGGCCACCGTGCGCGGCACCGTGCAGGCCGACATTCTCAAGGAGGATCAGGGCCAGAACACCTGCATCTTCTCCACCGAATTCAGTCTGCGCATGATGGCCGACATCCAGGAATGGTTCGTGCGCAACAGCGTTCGCAATTTCTATTCGGTCTCCATCTCCGGATATCACATCGCCGAGGCGGGCGCGAACCCGATCAGCCAGCTGGCCTTCACCCTCGCCAACGGCTTCACCTACGTGGAGGCGTATCTGGCGCGCGGTATGCGCATCGACGATTTCGCGCCGAACCTGTCCTTCTTCTTCTCCAATGGCATGGACGCGGAATACTCGGTGATCGGCCGGGTGGCGCGGCGCATCTGGGCGATCGCCATGCGCGACAAGTACGGGGCCAACGACCGCTCGCAGAAACTCAAGTACCACATTCAGACCTCCGGCCGGTCGCTGCACGCACAGGAGATGAGCTTCAACGACATTCGCACCACGCTGCAGGCGCTGATCGCGGTCTACGACAATTGCAACAGCCTGCACACCAATGCCTACGACGAGGCGGTGACCACGCCCACCGAGGAATCGGTGCGCCGGGCGCTGGCCATTCAGCTCATCATCAACCGGGAATGGGGGCTCGCCATGAACGAGAACCCGCTGCAGGGCAGTTTCGTCATCGACGAGCTGACCGACCTGGTGGAAGAGGCGGTACTGCGCGAATTCGAGCGGATCAGCGAACGCGGCGGGGTGCTCGGGGCCATGGAGACCGGATATCAGCGCGGGCGCATCCAGGACGAATCCATGCTGTACGAACGGCGCAAGCACGAGGGCAGCCTGCCGATCATCGGCGTCAACACCTTCCGCAATCCGCACGGCGAGGAGCAGCGGGTGCTGGAATTGGCGCGCGGCACCGAGAGCGAGAAGCAGTCGCAGCTGGAGCGGGTGCGCGAGTTCACCGCCCGCCATCGCGGGGAGGCCCCGGCGGCGCTGGCGGAACTGGCGGCCGCGGCGGCCGGCGACGCCAATGTATTCGAGGTGCTGATGAACGCGGCCCGGGTGTGCACGCTGCAGCAGATCACCGATGCGTTCTTCACGGTTGGAGGTCAGTACCGCCGGAATGTGTGACAATCCGAATCAGCCGATTCGGACGGAAGGGACGTCATGGACCTTGCGGGAATGACAGTCGTCGATGCGCACATTCACCAGTGGGATCCGCTGACCACCCCGCGCGAGTTCAGCCCGGTGGCCAAACTCTTCCGGTATCTGCCCGTTCCGATCGATGTCGCCAAACGGGTGGCGCCGCGCCGGGATCGTGAATTCGTCGGCGACCCAGCGCCTTTCGTCGCCCCGTATCTGCCCGCCGACTATCGCGCCGATGCGGGCGAGGTGCCGGTCGAGGCGATCGTGCACATCGAAGTGGAATGGACCGGGAAGGGGCCGCTGCGCCAGGTCGACGAGACCCGCTGGGTGGCGAGCCTGCCGTTCGGGGTGGACACGCCGCTACTGGGCGCGATCGTCGGCGCGGCCGATCCGGCGCGACCCGGATTCGCCGAACTCCTCGACGCCCATCGCGCGGCCTCGCCGCTGTTCCGGGGCATTCGCACCCGGGTCGAATACCACCCGGATTCCGGTGTCCGCGCGCACAACAAGGAACCGGGCGCGCTCACCGCCCCGCGTTTCCTGGACGGTTTCGCCGCGCTGGCCGAACGCAAGCTGGGTTTCGAAGCCTGGGTCTACTCGAATCAGCTGCCCGAGGTGACGGCGCTGGCCGGGCACTACCCGGACGCCACCATCGTGCTCAACCATCTCGGTACGCCCGCCGGGATTTTCGGGCCGGTCGGCAAGCACACCGGGCGCAATCCGGGTGAGCGCCGCGAGCTGTTCGTGCGCTGGCGCGACGATATCGCCGCGCTGGCAACGCATCCGAACGTGGTGGCCAAGGTGAGCGGGCTGATGATGCCGATCCTCGGCCACCCGGTGCCGCCGCGCGGCGAGCCCACCCCGGTACCCGTACTGCTCGACCGCATTTCACCCCTGCTGCACCACGCCCTGGACGTGTTCGGCCCGGACCGGCTGCTGTGGGGCTCGAATTTCCCAGTGGACAAACCGATTACGAGCATTCCCAATGCCGCCGCGGCGGTCGCGACGGCGCTCACCGACCACGGCGCGGACGCCGCCGCCCTGGATCAGGTCTTCCGCACCAACGCGCAGCGGGTGTACGGGGTCGGGGACTGACCGCCGCTACCCGGGTTTCGGGGCCTTGCCCCTGAGAGCTACGAGAGTTGTTCCCTTCATGAGCGAATCCCGGCCATAGGTGTGGCGCACCCATAGCCAAGGGTTTGCCATGACTAGGGTTGCTCGCCATGGAACGGATTCTCGGGATCGGAATGGCGTTCTGGGAGTCCAGGACTTTGCTCAGCGCGGTCGAACTCGGCGTGTTCACCGTGCTGGGCGACCGGGAACTCACCCTGGAGGAGTTGCGCGACAAACTCGGCCTGCACCCGCGCTCGGCTCGTGACTTCCTGGACGCGCTGGTCGCCATGGGGATGCTGCGGCGCACCGGCGGCCGCTACGCCAACACACCCGAGACGGCCGCCCATCTGGACCGCACCCGGGACGAATACGTCGGCGGTTTCCTGGAAATGGCCGCGAGCCGCCTCTACGGCTTCTGGGGCGACCTGACCGAGGGCCTTCGCACCGGCCAACCGCAGAACGAGGCCAAGAACGGCGGCGACTTCTTCGCCACCCTGTACCAGGACGGCCGCAAACTCCGGGACTTCCAGCGCGCCATGACCGGTCTGTCCCTGCCCAGCGCCCGAGCCATAGCCAAGGCGTTCCCCTGGGAGAAATGGCAGACCATGACCGATATCGGCACCGCCCAGGGCGCACTGCTGCGCACCGTCCTCGACCACCACCCCCACCTCACCGGCACCGGCTTCGACCTACCCGCCGTCGCACCCCTCTTCACCGAATACGTTGCCGCCCTGGGCGATCGCGCCCGCTTCCACCCCGGCGACTTCTTCGCCGACGAACTCCCCGCCGCCGACGTCCTGGTCTTCGGCCACATCCTGCACGACTGGGACCTCGCCACCAAACGCCTGCTCCTGGAAAAGGCGTACCGCGCCCTCCCCGCCGGCGGCGCGATCATCGTCTACGAAACCCTCATCGACGACGACCGCCGCACCAACCTGACCGCCCTCCTGATGAGCCTCAACATGCTCATCGAAACCCCCGGCGGCTTCGACTACACCGGCGCCGATCTGCGTGAATGGCTGGCGGACGCCGGATTCCGCGATGCCCGCACGGTCCCGCTGACGGGCGCGGAATCCATGGTCTGGGCACTCAAATAGCTCCCAGCGCACGCGCACCCGCCCATTCCAGCGCCGCGAACACCGCGACGAAGACCGCGCCGATGAGCAGGAACGCGATGCCCCACCCGGTCAGATCGATCAGCCCGGACCAGGTCAGCGCGATCAGCCCGACCGCCGATGCCGCATTGACGGCAACCACCGAATAGCCCAGGCGCACGGGTATTTCCGGGTAGCCGGCGATCAACAGCAGCGCGATGGCCCCGCCGAGCATGGCGACGCCGAACGGAATCGACCAGGCCGTCGGCAGGCCGAGCGGATCCCGCAGCGCCCGGGCGGCGGCCAGCATGAAGATGCCGAAGACGCCGGTGCCCGCACCGTCCAGGCGCAGGGCCGTCCGCAGCGGAACGACCGGCGCGGCGGATGTGGCGGACGCGGTGATGACGGTCATGAGCGAAACCTCCCGTAGCTGGCTGAATTCCGCCTCCGACGCTCCCCTGCCGCGAGCAGCGTCTCAATAACCTCGGAGGTTATGGGACGCCCGCACCTGCGTGGCTACGCTGCGCATATGACGCAGACCGCACCGCGGCTCTCCAGAATCGGCGTGCTGCTCCGGGATTGGCGGCAACGGCGCCGATTGAGCCAGTTGGACCTGGCGCTGGCCGCCGGCACCTCGGCGCGGCACCTGTCCTATGTGGAGACCGGGCGCGCCGAACCCAGTCGCGGCATGGTGCTGCGACTGTGCGAAACCCTGGATATCCCACTACGGGAACGCAATACGCTCCTGCTCGCCGCCGGATACGCCCCCGAATACCGGGAGAGCAGTCTCGACGACGCCGGACTGGCCGCCGTGCGCAGCGCGCTCGACACCATGCTCACCACCCATGAGCCGTACCCGGCGGTGGTGGTGGATCGGCATTGGGATGTGGTGACCGGCAATCACGCCATGGGGGTGCTGATGCGTGGCATTCCCGATCATCTGCTCGCCCCGCGCCCGAACGTGTACCGCCTGGTCCTGCACCCCGAGGGCCTGTCCCGGCACCTGGTCAATGCGGCTCAGGTTCGCGAAGCGTTCCTGGAACGCCTTGCCGCCCAGGTCAATGCGACCGGCGATGCCCGGCTGCGGGCGCTGCGCGAGGAGATATCCGGCTATCCCGCGGCCGATTCCGGCGAGCGCACGGATGCTCCCGAGACCGGGCCGTTCCAGGTTCCGCTGCGCATCCGGACGCCGATGGGCGAACTGTCCATGTTCAGCACCATGGCCACCTTCGGCGCGCCCGCCGATGTCACCCTGTCCGAGCTGGCCATCGAATTCTTCTATCCCCTGGACGAATTCACCGCGACCGCGCTGCGCGGCCTGGCCGGGGAACCCTGACCGCGCTCAACCGCGTCCCAGCCGGACCGCGCCCACGCCCAGCACCGCCGCACCGGCCACCAGGATGAGGACGGCCGCGCCCACCGAATGGTCGGTCCATTCCCAGACCGCTTGCACCACCGCGATGGTCACCAGTGCGCCGCCGCCGAGCACCAGCACCGGGTTGCGGTCGGTGAAGTAGAGGGCGAAACATGTTGCGGCGGTCGCCAGCAGGAAGGCGACGGCCCAGCCGGTGTGCAGGTCGCCGGTCAGTTCGGCGCCGACGACGGCGATCACCATGGCGATGACGTAGCCGGCCCAGGTCGGTACTGCCCGGCCGGATCGGGCGGCCGCGAACCAGATTCCGGCCAGTACGAGCAGGCCGATGCCCATGCCGAAATCGTCCAGATCCGCCCAGACCGTGAGCATCGCCGCCACCGCCGGGGCGGAGAACAGGCCACAGGCCACCAGCCCCATCAACGATGGCAGTGCCGTGTAACCGAGCACCGCCAGCCCGGTGCCGACCAGCGCGGCCCAGACGAACGCGTTGTCGTCGCCGCGTTCGTCGATAGCCAGCCCGACCAGCAGGGCGGCGGAGATGGGGGCCAGGGCGAACAGCGTCGCCGCCAGCCGGGCCGGACCGGTGCGGGCGAAACCATCGGGCTGGAACAGTCCGCGCCGCCCGCCCGCCAAGGCCACGCCGCCCGCGATCAATCCGGCCGAAACCAGCGCCAGCGCCAGCAGTTTCCCGGCCGTGCCGAGGTTGTCCCAGGAGGAATCCAGCAGCACCACCAGCCCGGCCAGTACCAGCCCCGCCCCCGCATAGGCCGCGATCTCGGCCAGCAGCCGCCCCGGCGCATGCCGCGCCGCCCGCTCCCACGCCACCGCGTCCAGCACCGCATCACGCTGGTCGCCGGTCAGCACCCCGTCACTGACCAATCGCGCCAGCGCGGCCCCCACCTCACGATCAACTGTCATGCCTCATTATCGACGGGCTTGGCCATTGCGCATCGCGGTCGGTTCCCGGCGCGGCGGATCAGTCCGGCAGCGCCAGGTATTGGGTGCCGAGCAGGTCGGCGGTGCGGCAGACGTGTTCGACGATGGCGGCGGTATCGGCCTCGATGGCGCCGGTGCGCCAAGCGGTGAGCAGCTCGCTGAACCCGCCGATGCCCATGAGAGTGCTCATCCGGAAGGCGGATTCGTCCACGCCGGGGCGCAGGTAGGGACGGCCGGTGGCGATGAGCAGATCGGTGGCCTCGGTGAGGGTGGCCTTGCGGCGCTCCTCCAGCACCCGGCTGCCGGCGTGATTGTCGAACAGGATGCGGGCGTGCCCGTTCGACTGCAGATCGATGGCGCGCGCCACCGCCAGGTGCAGGATCTCCAGGGGCGCTTCCGAAAGATGCTCGGCGACAACGGCGGAGAGCTCGCCGAAGACCTCGAAGCAGACCTCGTCCCAGACCGCGCCCAGCAGTTCGTCACGGTCGGCGAAATGCTCGTAGAAGTAGCGGTCGTTGAGCGCGGCGCGCGTGCACACGCCGCGCATGGTGACTGCGGCCCAGCCGTTTTCGAGCCAGATCTCCAGAGCCGCGTCGAGGAGCCGGCGGCGGCGTTCGGCGCGGCGTTCCTCGGGGGTGCGGCCGCCCCAGGTTCGAGCGGGTGCGCGGACGTCCATGCTTGACAAAATAGCGCACCGCGCGCCTAATTGGTGGCAGGTGCGGCCAATGGTGGCAGACGCCACCAGTTGACCGCCCGGATGCCAACTCTCCGGGAGTTCCCATGCGGCTCAATCCATTCGGCGGCGCTCGCCGCACCCGGCACGCGGACGCGGTGGTCACCGGCTCCGGCAGCGGGATCGGGCGGGCCTTCGCGGTCGAGCTCGGCCGGCGCGGCGGGCGGGTGGTCTGCTCCGATATCGATCCGGCGCGAGCGCGGGCCACCGTGGACCTGGTGTGCGATGCCGGCGGCAAGGCCTTCGACGTGGTGTGCGATGTGAGCAGCCTGAATCAGGTTGCGGCCCTGGCGAACACCGCCGAGGAGTGGTTCGGCAAGCCCGCCGACGTGGTGATCAACAATGCCGGGATCGGCCGGGGCGGGGCCGTCATCGGCGATGCGCCGCTGAGCGAATGGCATCAGGTCCTGGACATCAATCTGTGGGGCGTCATCCACGGCTGCCACGTGTTCGCGCCCCGGCTGCGGGCCGCCGGACACGGGGCGATCGTGAACGTGGCCTCGGCCGCGGCCTTCGGATCCGCGCCGCGCATGGGCGCCTACAACGTGAGCAAGGCGGGCGTGCTGGCGCTCTCGGAGACCCTCGCGGCCGAGCTCTCCGGTTCCGGCGTGCACGTCACCGTGCTGTGCCCCACCGCCGTGAAAACCAACATCCTGGAAGGCGTTTCGATCGGCGACGAATCCGTCGAACGCTGGGGTGATCGCCTGCTGCGCTGGACCGGGCGACCGCCCGCCGCCATCGCGCGCACCACCCTCGACGCCGTCGACAGCGGCCAGTTCTACGTGGTGCCGCAACTCGAGGCCAAGTTGATCTGGCAGTCCAAACGGCTGCTGCCCGACCCGTACACCCGCGCCGCCGGATTACTGGAGCGGCTGGTGCGCTGATTCGCAGGGAGTCTGAACAATGGCGTTCGCATATTCCGACATGCTCGCAACGGTCCAGGACCGGCAGTGGGCGCTGGCCGATATCGATTGGGACGCACCGGGAGCCGAGCTCATCACCGACGAGCAGCGGCCGAATCTCGCCAAGTTCATGGCGGATCTGGTGTGGATCGAGCATGTGGGCGCACGCGGATTCGCGGCCCTCACCAAACGCGCCCCCGAAGGACCGCTCAAGGAGATCTACCGGCACTTCCACGCCGAGGAGCAGAAGCACGCCAATGCCGAACTGGCGCTCATGCGGCGCTGGGGCATGCTCGACGGCGATCGGATGCCGGTGCCCAACAAGAACATCCGCCTCATCATCCAATGGCTGGACCGGTACGGGGACGGTCTCACACTGCCGGTACTCGGCACCGTCATCCCGTCGCTGGAATGCGCCCTGGACGGCGCGCTGGTCAAGTTCCTGCTCGACGAGGTGCGAGATCCACTGTGCCACGAGGTTTTCCGCAATATCAACAGCGACGAATCCCGGCATCTGGCCGTGGGCTTCCAGGTGCTCGAGCAGCTCGGCGCGGGGCCCGCGCGGCGCATCGCCATCGAGACGGCGGGCTACGCGCTGCGCCCCACCTTCCTGATGGGCGCACTGCTGTACACGCCGCTGCTGTCGCGCATGTCGGCCAACATCATGGCCATGGGCCTCGACGAGGAGAAGCTCTGGAACGCGGTCCGGCGCTACGAGAAGGCGGGTGAGCGCAGCCCGGAGATCAAGCGGCTGCCGCTGTTCCACGTGGTGCGCATGCACGGGATGGCCACCATCAACCGCTGGCAGCCGGTCCAGGCCGTGAACGACGGCTTGAACAAGGCCATCGACCACTTCCCGGTGCGGGTGCTGGGGCGTACGCCGTCCTGGTCCAAGGCGCTGACCCATGAGCCGGTGGCGAAATGAGCGCCCCGATCCGGCGCGGTGATCGGCGCGGGCGCGGCGCGGCGGCGTATCAGGGGCCGCAGGTGCGCTGCGCGCATTGGCGCGACCAGCTCGACCTGCGTGGACGGCATGCGGCGGTGGTCGGCGGCGGCGCGGCGGTCGCGCAGGTGCTGCCGCCGATCCTCGCGCAGGCGCGCAGAGTGACCGTCTTCCAGCGTGATCCGGTGTGGGTGCTGCCGACGCCGCCGCTGCCGGGCGTACGGGAGCTGGTGCGCTTGCTGCCCGAGGATCTGCTCGGGCTACTGCCGTCCGATTCGGCCCCGCCACTGCCCGGCGATCCCGGGCCGGAGTCTCCCGCGCCGAGCGGACGGGTGGCGCACCGCCTGACACGGTCGATCCTGCACGGCGCGGCATCGCTGAATCTGCGTGTGCAAGTTCGTGATTCGTGGCAGCGGCGGCAACTCACCCCGGACACCACGGCGGGCGTGCGCGTGCACGGCCGCTACTACCGAGCCCTGCAAGACCCCCGCTGCACGCTCGTCACCTGGCCCATCGCCCGGCTCGCCGCGCTGGGCATTCGCACCGTGGACGGCATCGAGCATCGGGTGGACTGCATCATCTACGCGGAGGAACTGGCGTGAACAGCACCGTCGTCGACCACGAGATACTGATCGTCGGAGCCGGCTTCTCCGGCATCGGCATGGGAATCGCCCTGCGCAAGGCCGGATTCGAGGATTTCGTGATTCTCGACGAGGCCGACGGCGTGGGCGGGACCTGGCATTGGAACACCTATCCCGGTATCGCCGTGGATATTCCGTCGTTCAGCTACCAGTACTCGTTCGAGCAGCAGAACTCGTGGTCGCGGGTGTACGCGCCCGGTAAGGAACTGAAGGCCTACGCCGAGAAGTGCGTTCGCAAGTACGGCCTGCGCCCGCGAATCCGGTTCGGCACCACCATCACTCGCGCCGATTTCGATGACGCGCTGCATCTGTGGCGAGTCGGCACGGCCGACGGGGACGAGCTCACCGCACGCTATCTGATCGGTGCGACCGGCGTGCTGACGCGGCCCAAACTGCCCGAGATCCCGGGAGCCGAACGGTTCGAGGGCATCACCATGCACACGGCGCGCTGGGATCATGCACATGACCTGCGCGGTAAGCGCGTCGGCATCATCGGCACCGGAGCCTCGGCGGTACAGGTGATTCCGGAGATCGCACCCGAGGTCGCGCAGCTCGTGGTCTTCCAGCGCACCCCGATCTGGTGCCTGCCCCGGCCCGACGCCCCGCTGTCCCCCGCGCTGCGCACCGTCATGCGGCTGCCGGGCGGGCAATCGCTCACCCGGCTGCTGAGCCAGGCCTTCGTGGAGCTCACGTTCCCGCTGTCCGCGCACTATTACAAAGTGCTGCCCGCCGTGAAACTGGGCGAGCACACCGGGCTGGCGCATCTGCGGGATCAAGTCCAGGATCCGGTGGTGCGGGACAAGCTCACCCCGCGTTATGCGCTGGGCTGCAAGCGCCCGTCGTTCTCCAACGACTACCTGAAGACCTTCAACCGGGACAATGTGCTGCTGGAGACCGACCCGATCACCGAGATCACGCCGACCGGATTGCGCACCGCCGCCACCGATCACGAGGTGGACGTGCTCATCATGGCCACCGGCTTCAAGGTCATGGAATCGGGCAATATGCCGACCTTCGATCTGCACGGCAGTGCCGGCGTGCGCTTGGAGGACTGGTGGGACAAGAATCGGCTGCAAGCCTACGAGGGCGTGAGCGTGCCGGGCTTCCCGAACTTCTTCACCATCATCGGCCCGTACGGCTACAACGGTTCGTCCTACTTCACCCTCATCGAGATGCAGACCCGGCATATCCTGCGGCTGCTGCGCCGAGCGCGCAAGCAGCGGTGCACCCGGGTCGAGGTGACCGGCGAGGCCAACGACCGGTACTTCCGGGAGATGCTGAATCGCCGTGGCACGCAGGTGTTCTGGCAGGACAGCTGCGCGGTGGCCAACAGCTACTACTTCGACAAGAACGGCGATGTGCCGCTGCGGCCCATGAGCACCGTCGAAGCCGCTTGGCGCGCCGGGCATTTCGACCTGGACGACTACCGATTCGACACGGTGCCCGCGGATTCCTACGCGTCCAGCGAGCGGTACACGGCGCGCAGCTGACGCAGCCCGGATTCGGCGCTGCGCTCGTCCTCGGCGGTCATGCGCAGCGCCTGCCGCAGCAGGATGGCGTCCAGATCCTCCGGGGCCGGGCGGAAATCCGGTTTCGGCAGGGCGGGCAGGGCGGTCTCGTCGCCGTAGATATCGGTGGAAGTCACCGTCGCGCCGGCCTGCTGCACGCTGCCGATGAGCGCGTCCAGTTCGACCCCGCGCAGGGTGAGCAGATCCAGCGGCCGCTCGTCGAAGCGCTCGGCCAGCACGTAGCAGACCGCCGCCACATGCTTGCAGGGCCAGCCCATATCCGGGCAGTTGCAGGAGAAATCCAATTCCGACGCGGTGGTGGGCAGCAGCAGCGGACCCAGCGCCCGGGGCAGGGTGCCGGCGGCGATCTCGCCGAGCATGCCCGGCGTGGAACGCACCAGCTCCACCAATTCGTCGAGCCGTTCGTCCCGCAATTGCCGCAGGCTGAGCACGCAGACGAACGGGCGCGGCTGACTGCCCTGCACCTCCGCGCCCACCGCGCCGGGTTCCAGGTGATAGCTGATCACCTGGCCCGCGCGGGCGTAGGTGCGGCCGCGCGTCAATCGGCCTTGATCGGCGACCTGTTCGACGGCCTCCAGGAACGAACGGCCCCACCAGGTTTTGGCGAAGGCCGCCCCGCGCTGACTGCGCGCCGCGACGCCGCCCTTGACCGGGCGGCGCTTGCCGAACTCCGAGTAATCCACGAACGGGCTCATTCGCCGACCGCCTCCGCACCCAGCGCGAACAGTTCGCGCAGTTCGTCGTCGCCGAGTTCGGTGATCCACTTCTCGCCCGCGCTCACCGTCAGGTCGGCGAGTTTGCTCTTGCCGCGCAGCATGTCGTCCACCCGCTCCTCGATGGTGTCCACGCACACCAGCTTGCGCACCTGCACATCCTTGCGCTGGCCGATGCGGAAGGCGCGGTCGGTGGCCTGGTTCTCCACCGCCGGATTCCACCAGCGGTCCAGGTGCACCACGTGATTGGCGGCGGTCAGGTTCAGGCCGGTGCCGCCGGCTTTGAGCGAGAGCAACATGAGCGGCGGGCCGTTCTCGGACTGGAAGCCGGTGACCATGGCGTCGCGGCGCTGTTTGCTGACGCCGCCGTGCAGGAACGGGACCTCCGCGCCGAAACGCTCGGTCAGGTACGGGGCCACCAGGTTTCCGAATTCGGCGAACTGGGTGAACAGCAGCGCTCGTTCACCGTCGGCGATGACGGACTCCAGAATGTCCTCCACCAGCGCCAGCTTCCCGGACCGGTGATGCCCGCGCCGCAGCAGCGCGGAACCGTCGCTCAGATAGTGCGCCGGGTGATTGCACACCTGCTTGAGCCGGGTCAGCGCGGCCAGCACCGCGCCCTTGCGCTCCATACCCTTGGCGGACTTGAGCTTGGCCGACATATCGTCCAGCACCGCCTGATACAGCGCGGCCTGCTCCACGGTGAGGTTGGCCCGCACCGTCATCTCGATCTTGTCCGGGAGGTCGGAGATGACCGCCGGATCGGTCTTCACCCGGCGCAGCACGAACGGGGAGGTGATGGCTTTGAGCCGCGTCACGGCATTGGCGTCGTGCTCTCGTTCGATCGGCACCGCGAACCGGGCGTGAAAATCCTTCGGCTTGCCCAGCAGCTGCGGATTGGCGAAATCCAGAATCGACCGCAGCTCCTCCAGGCGGTTCTCCACCGGAGTTCCGGTGAGCGCCAGCCGATGCCGCGCCGGCACCAGCCGCGCCGCCCGCGCCTGCCGCGTCCCCGCATTCTTGACGTGCTGCGCCTCATCGAGCGTCACCCGCTGCCACGGCTGCCGCTTCAACTCCTCCACATCTCGCGCCAGCAGCGCATAGGTGGTGATCACCAGATCCGAATCCGCCACCGCCGCATCGAGTTCCGCGCCGGAGCGACGCGCCGCCCCATGATGCACCAGCACCCGCAGATCCGGCGCGAACCGCTCCGCCTCCCGCTGCCAGTTGCCCACCACCGACATCGGGCACACCAGCAAGGTCGGGCCGATCGCGGGACCGTCCGCGGTGGTCCGCACATCATTGGCGGAAAGAGCGACGCCCGTGCGCAATGCAGCTTCCGCCGCCGTCGGCGCATCATCCGCCCGGGCCGAAACCTGAACAGCGGCAACGTTTTCACGCTCGTGGACGAGTAGCGCGAGGACCTGGACGGTCTTGCCCAGACCCATATCGTCGGCGAGGACCGCGCCGCAGCCGAGGCGGCTCATGGTGGCCAGCCAGGTCAGGCCGCGCTGCTGGTAGGGGCGCAGCTGCGCCTTCAGGCCGATCGGGTCCGGGACCGGTTCGACGGCGTGGTCCGCGTCGAAAAGCTGTGCGGCCCAACCGGTCGCGGTGACCTCTTCGACGGGTACGCCGATCACCGGTTGCCGCGCGAGCTCGGCAAACAGGCCGCCCATGGTGGTCTCGGTGCCGTCGGTGCGGCCCGAGACGTAGTCGGCGGCCGCGGCCAGCATGCGGTGGTCGGCCTGCACCCATTCGCCGCGCAGTTGCACCAGATCCGATTTGGACTGCACCAGCCGCGCCATCTCGGCGGGGGTGAGGACGATGTCGCCGAGGGCCAGTTCCCAGCGGAATTTCACCAAACCCTGTAGCCCGACCGCGCTTTCGGTCGCTGGCGGGCTCTGCACCTGCAATTTCATGGTGGGCGCTGCCACCCGCCAGGCGCGCGGCAGCAGCAGCCGCACCCCGGCCGCCTGGAGGACGGACGCGCCGTGCGCGACCAGGTCCATGACCACCTCGGTGGGCATGAACAGGTCCATGCTGCGCGAATCGCCCGGCAGGTCGCGCAATCGCGGATATGCCTGTTTGGCGGCGGCCAGCTTCTCCCCCGCCAGCCGCACCAGCTGCGGATCACCGGGCAGCAGCACCGGTTGCGGCGCTTCGCCTTCCGTGCGCAGGCACACTTCCAGCCGCCACAAGCCGGAGGTGTCGTCCTCCTCGGGTTCCAGCAGCCGCAGCACCAGCACCGGCTCGTCCACGGTCAGGCTGGTCCGCCAGTCCTCCAGTACCGCCGACACCCGATGCGATCCGGTCTCCAGCGGTTCGCCGGTGAGCAGCGCGGTCAGCAGCGGATGCGATGGCGCCTCCGGCGTCCCGGTATGCCGGGTGGCCGCATCGTCGCCCAGGTGCGTTCGCACGATCGGATCGGTCAGCTCACCGATCAGGTTCTCCAGCAGTTCGGTGGGGCGGCCCGCCACCTGAAGCGCGGCCGGCATGGCCACCGCGAGCTCGGCCAGCCAGGCCCGTTGCCGCTGGCCGCCGACCAGCCGCCAGCGCGCCCACCATTCGCCGTCGTCACGCCGGACCTCCGGCACGATGCGCCCGGCCCGGACCCAGCGGTCCACCCCCCTGGCAACATGGGCGAGAAAGCGCAGATCGCCGGCCACCGCCCCGCTGGGCAGTGCTTGCAGCAGCACCCGGGCGGCGAATTCGGGGGCCAGGGCGTGCGCGGGCACCTTGGCGCGCTCGGGCCCGTACATGCCGTTCACCAGCACTTCGGCCTTGTGCCGGAACTTGGCCGCGCGCACGATCCCGCCCAGCGGATCCGGCAGATTCACACCATCGGCCGAGGTCAGCGGCTCACCCGGGGTCACTGCGGCACCGGCGCCGGCCGCCGGGTCGCGCCACAGCAGCAAGCCCGAGCCCGGTGACCACAGTCCGTGCAGCATCCGACCATCAAATCAGCCGGGTCCGACAGCCCGGAATCAACCCGTTATGCCGTGTTTCCGAGGTGTCATCCGAGGGCATTGCGGAAATCCGGCAAATCACCGCCCCCGGCAGGTCTTCTCTTTTCCGCCGCCACGGAACATACTGGTATATCCGCAGGTCACCGCATACGGCGAGGTCGCTTGTGCCCGTCCGCTGACGGGTCTCGGCGTCGACCGGCGGGGGCGCACCCTGATAATCCACCGCGACTCAATCCGGAGCCGTGGCACTTTCGATACCGAGGGAGGCCGTGAAGATGACGATTCTGCTCCAAGTGCTCGAGCAGAGCTTCACGCCGACAACGCCGTGGGAACGACGCAAGTTCACCTTCGTGGACACGACCAAGATCGTGGGGATGCGCCTGGACGGGCAGTCCGGCGTCTGGCTGGACTTGTCCAGGCCGGGAGAATCACAGCGCCTGGCGCGCACCGCCGACCCGCGTGACTCCATCACCTTCCTGCTCACCACCTTCGCCAAGATCGCCGAATGCGAGGACCGCGGCGGGTCCTGGCTGATCGGCCACGACGGCGCGCACAGCGAATCCATTCAGGCCATGCGGTACCCACCGCAGCTGTCCGAGACCGCGGCGGACGACCTGCTGGCGCACGCCTGGTTGTAGACACACCCGCGCGGGTCGCGCGAACCTGCCCGAAAGCGGCGTAGGACAGCCGCTTTCGGGTAGACCCGTGAGGTGTCCTCCGCACTTCCCGGGCCGTACGCGCATCGGATACCGGCCGCGCTCGCGGTGCTCACCGCGCTGATACTGCTCGCGACAGGGTGCACAGCTATCGGCGGGGAAACCGCGCCCGCGCCCGGCAGTCCGGCCCGCGCGGAGCTCGAAAAGCTCCTGACCACAGTGCGAATCGTGGATTCGCGCGGGCATCCCGGCGGTTACGAACGCGGGTGCAAGGCCGGGCAGGGCTGTGTCTTCGGGCCGGCGTGGAGCGACGATCAGGACGCGCCGCGCGGGCACGACGGCTGCGACACCCGCAATAATGTACTGGGCGAACAGCTTTCGGGCGTGGTGCGCAAAGGCGACTGCGTGGTGGTGTCGGGGACGCTCGACGATCCGTACACCGGCAAGCGCATCGATTTCACCAAATCCGACGCCAAGGACATTCAGATCGATCACGTGTATCCGCTGGCGGCGGCCTGGGATATGGGCGCGTCCGGATGGGGCGCGGCGCAACGCCTACGGTTCGCCAATGACGTGGAGGTCAATCTGCTGGCCGTGGCCGCAAAGGCCAACCAGGACAAGGGTGATCGCACGCCCGGCGACTGGCTGCCGCCGTCCCGGGCCGGGCACTGCTTCTACGCCGGGAAGTACCTAACCGTCGCCGTCCGCTACGAGCTACCGCTCACCGCCGCCGACCGGGACGCGCTCGCCCGCGTAGCCCGAACCTGCCCATAGCTCCCCGAACCTGCGGAACGCCTCCGCCGCGGTGAGCGGATCGCGCGGATCCACCACCGCTTCCTGCAAGCCGAGCAGGCCCCAGGACAGGAAGGTCACGGTGGCGGCCAGTTCCCGTGGCGGCAGGCCCAGTCGCGGGCCCAGGTGCTCGGTGAGCAGATCGGCGTACATCCGCCGGACCGCCCGCAGCACGGTGGCGTTCGCGCGCGGACCGACCAGCGGGTTGTACACCTGCGGATGCTCACCCGCCAGCCGGAACAGGATCGCCACCGGGGCCAGCAGCGACCGGTCCGCCGGCTGCGCCGCCATGCCCTCCGCGACGATCGCCCGCACATGCTCGGTGCAGCTGACCAGCAGCAGATCGTCCTTGTCCCGGTAGTGCGCGTAGAAGGTGGAGCGGCCGACATCCGCGCGATCGATGATGTCCTGCACCGTGATCCGCTCGTACGGTCCCGCGCTCATGAGTTCGATCAAAGCCCGATGCAGGGCCAGCCGGGTCCGCCGCACCCGCCGATCCCCCACCGGCAGCGGCGTTTCCGCACACTTTCCCCGACCCTGTGCGGAATCGGACGGATCCGCCGAAACTGGTTCTGGCCTGGACTTTTCCATACTCCGATGATGAACACATGGCCCGAAACGAACAAGCCTCCACGTCCGAATCCACCGCGGTCGGCGGTCTCATCACCTGGCCGCGCCGCTACAACCTGCTCACCGATGTGTTCTTCCTCGGCCGCACCGGCCGGTTGATCGCCGAACTCGCCGATGCCGCCGGCGTGCGCTCCGGGGATCACGCCGTCGATATCGGCTGCGGTCCCGGCCGGCTGGTGCGCGAACTGAGTTCCCGCGTCGGCCCGCACGGCCGGGTGGTGGGCGTCGATCCGTCCGCGCCGATGATCGACTACGCGAGCGCGCACTCGCCCGCCAACTGCCGCTTCGAACTCGCGCCCGCTCAATCCCTGACCCTGCCCGACGCCGCCTTCGACGTCGCCACCTCCAGCTTCGCCATGCACCACATCCCGGAAGCGGAACGCGAACGCGCCCTGCGGCAGATCTTCCGCATCCTGCGCCCCGGCGGGCGGCTGCTGCTCGCCGACGCCACCCCCACCAGCGGTTTCAGCAGCGCGGCCATACGTTTCATGGCCCGGGTGTCGGCCCGGCGGCACGGTGGCGCCGCGCACGGCCACCACGCGCACGACGAGGTGCGCGGGCACGACCACGGGCACGACGAAGTGCACGGGCACGGCCGCGAGGGCGGCGGCGCGAACGATCCGCTGGCGGCGGTGAATGTGCAGCGCTACCGGAAGGTGTTGTCGGACATCGGCTTCACCGGCTTCGAATACCGCACCAGCCGCTTCCCGGTTGGCATCCTGACGGCCGTGAAGCCGGAGTGAGCCTGCCCGCGGTGCGCCCCGAATCCGCCGGGGCGCACCGGGATCACACCGGTTCCGGACCGGTGGCGACCGGACGCTTGGGGTCGTTCGACCACTGCGACCAGGAGCCCGGATACAGCGCGGCATCGATGCCCGCGACCGCGAGGGCGGCGACCTGGTGTGCCGCCGTCACGCCCGAACCGCAGTAGGCGGCGACCTGACCGGAGCCGAAACCCTGGAAACGCGAACGCAATTCGTCGATCGGCTTGAAAAGCCCTTCGGCAGTGAGGTTTTCGGCGGTCGGGGCGCTGACCGCACCCGGAATGTGTCCCGCCCGCGGATCGATGGGTTCCACCTCGCCGCGATAGCGTTCGCCCGCCCGGGCATCCAGCAGCAGTCCGCTCCAGGACGCGGCCGCGTCGGCGTCGATCACCGGCATGTTCCCGGAACTCAGCACCACATCCCCGGTCTCGGGATCGGGCTCCTCCCCCGACACGACCTTGCCGCCCGCCCGCTCCCAGGCCGGCAGCCCGCCGTCGAGAATCCGCACCTCGGCCACGCCCGCCCAGCGCAGCAGCCACCACGCCCGCGCCGCCGCCATCCCGCCGGTGGCGTCGTAGACGACGACCGAATCCCCTTCGCGCACACCCCAACTCCGCGCGCACTTCTGCAAATGCGCCACCTCCGGCATCGGATGCCGGCCCTTGGCGGGCGACGGCGGCGCGGCCAGCTCGGTCTCCAGGTCCACGAACACCGCCCCGGGAATGTGCCCGTCCAGGTAATGCTGCGGCCCGTCCGGATCCCCCAGCGCCCACCGCACATCCAGCAACCGCGTCCGGGAATCCCCGGCCGCCAGCCGCTCCTGAAGTTCCCCGGCCGAGATCAGCACCGCGCTCAAGCCCACTCCTCTTCGCAGAAATCCGCACCTGAAGACGACGCCCCCACCCTACGCAGCCGCACCCGCCGCCACAGCGGAAGGCCATGGACCCGACCGGACCTTCGTCATCACGCCATCTTCGGCAGGCGCCGCCGCACCACCGCAGTGAGATTCCGGCCGGAAGCGCGCCGGACGGCGAGGGAGGCTACCGACCGTTGGTCAGGCGGCGGCCGGGCGGAGCAGCCAGCGGACCAGCAGGCCCGCGATCAGGGCCCAGAAGGCCGCGCCGATGCCGAGCAGAGTGACGCCGGAGGCGGCCACCAGGAAGGTGAGGGCGGCGGCGGAGCGGTGGGCGGCGGGGGTGAGGGCGGCGGTCAGGGCGGCGGCGAGAGTGGCGATGAGGGCCAGGCCCGCAACGGTTTCCAGGACGCCCTCGGGTGCGGCGGCGACCAGGGTGACCAGGGCTCCGGAGGCGAGGGCCAGGACGAGGTAGGCCAGGCCCGCGGTGAAGGCGGCGATCCAGCGGCGCTTCGGATCGGGGTGCGCGGAGGGGGCGGCGGAGAGGGCGGCGCTGATGGCCGCCAGATTGATGGCGTGACCGCCCGCGAACGCGCCGAGCGCGGTGCCGATGCCCGTGACGCTCATCGCGGCTCGCCAGGGGACCTGGTAGTCGAAGGTCTTCATGACGGCGGTGCCGGGGATGTTCTGCGCGGCCATGGTGACAATGTAGAGCGGGACCGCTACGCCGATGAGCGCCTGCCAACTCCAGTGCGGGACAGTCAATTCCACGCGCGGGACCATGGCAGCGAAGTCCAGGCTGCGATGCGTGACGACGATGTCGATCGCCGCGCCGACGGCCGCCACCGCGAACGCCGCCAGCACAGCCCAGCGCGGGGCGAAGCGTTGCAGCAGCAGCCAGGTCACGATGACCGGGACGACCACCGCCGGGCTCACGGTGAGCGCCTTCATGGGCGCCAAGCACAGCGGCAGCAGCACGCCCGCGAGCATGGCCTGCGCGATCTCCACCGGAATCGCGGCGATCAGCGCGCCCAGCCGCTGCCAGAAACCCGTCAGCACAATGAGAATGCCTGCCACCACGAACGCGCCCACCACCGCGGGCCAGCCGCCCGCCACCATGCCGGTGCTCGCCAGCAGCGCCGCGCCGGGCGTGGACCAGGCCAGTGTGATCGGCATCCGGTAGTAGCGGCTCAGCAGCAGCATGCCCACGCCCTGCGTGACGCAGATGGCCAGCAGGCCCGAAGCCGCTTGCCCGGCAGTAGCTCCCATGGCGGTGAGACCGGCCAGCACCACCGCGAAGGAGCTGGTGAAGCCGACGAGCGCGGTGACGATACCGGCGCCGATGGGCTGCCCGAGCCCGGTTTCGGGAGGGTTTTCCACGGCCGGGGCGATATCGCTTGCGCTCGTGCTCATCGAGCTATCGTGGCGGTCCAGTCGGGGGCGGGTCAGCGGCCAATCACGTGAAACTGGACTGAAATTGAGTGGCGAATGCACCGAGGCCGTGAGATCCCGGCCGAAAGCACGCCGGGATGACGGGCGGGTTCAGCGGAGGTCGAGGTCTTCGGTGGGGCGAGCGGGAATGCTGTTGGTGGTGGCGAGCCGTTCCAGCAGGGGTGTGGCGCGGGGGCCGACCAGGGAGCGCATGACCAAGGCCATATTGGTGCGTTCCACGCCGGGGATCTTCAGGATGTGGCCGGTGATGCGGTAGAGGTCGTCGGCGTCCTGGGCGACCACGCGGACCGTGAGGTCGGTGGGGCCGGTCATGCCGCAGACCTCGGTGACCTCGGGGATTTCGGCCAGTTCGGCGACCACGGCATCCAGTTGGTGCTGGTCGACGACGACCGCCACGAAGGCGGAGAGGGGGTAGCCGAGAGCTCGCGGTTCGACCCGGCGCTCGAAGCTGGCGAGCACCCCGTTGGCTTCCCAGCGCGCCAATCTGGCCTGCACCGTATTACGCGAAAGCCCCAGGCGGGCGGCTAGTTCCACACCGGTCGCACGGGGATTGGCCACCAACTCCAGCAACAGCCGGGCATCGGTGGCGTCGATCGTTCCGGTAGCGGGCTCCCTACTGGACATGTCAGGCAGTATGACACCCCCGACCCGCGCCCAACCGCGCATTCTGCTCAGTTGCCGTGTCGCTGCTTGCGCAGTTCGCTCGAAAGAGGATGCTGTGTGGTACAGGACACACACCGGTTGCTCACAGGACACAATCCTCCGGCGATGACGGTGTACCCGGTGTTTCGAGGAGGCGATACCCATGCCCGAGAAGAACGCCTATCCGGTGCAGTTGATCCAGCCCGACGGCCGCCGCGTGCACGATCGCGTCCACGCCCCGCTCGTCGCCGATATCGATGCCGAACGTTTGCGGGCCATCTACACCGATATGGTGATCGCCCGCCGCATCGATACCGAGGCGACCGCTCTGCAACGGCAGGGCCAGCTCGGCTTGTGGCCGCCGCTGCTCGGCCAGGAAGCCGCCCAGATCGGCTCGGCGCACGCCCTGCGCACCGACGATTACGTGTTCTGCAGTTACCGCGAGGCGGGTGTGGCCTGGTGCCACGGGGTCCCGCCGGAGCAGATGACCACCCTCTGGCGCGGAGTCGCGCACTCCTGCTGGGACGCCGACGCGGTCAAGATGACCAATCCGGCGATCGTGGTGGGCGCACAGGGTTTGCACGCCACCGGCTATGCCTTCGCCGCCCATCTGGAAGGCGCGGAGATCGCGACCATCGCCTACTTCGGCGACGGGGCCACCAGTCAGGGCGATATCGCCGAAGCGCTCGGCTTCGCGGCGAGCTGGAGCGCCCCGGTGGTGTTCTTCTGCCAGAACAATCACTGGGCGATCAGCGCCCCCGTCCGGGTGCAGAGCGCCACGCCGATCGCACAGCGCGCCGTCGGCTACGGCATTCCGGGCGTACAGGTGGACGGCAACGACGCCCTGGCCGTGCTGGCGGTGACCCGGCAGGCGCTGATCCGTGCCCGGTCCGGCGGCGGGCCGTCGTTCATCGAGGCCATCACCTACCGGATGGGCCCGCACACCACCGCCGACGATCCCACCCGCTACCGCACCGCCGCCGAACTCGAACTGTGGCAGCGCCGCGACCCGATAGACCGGATACGCCGGCTGCTGGCGCGAGAAGAGCTGTGGGACAGCGATTTCGAACAGGAAGTGGCCGTCCGCTCCGACGAGGTGGCCGCGCGGCTGCGCAGCGCCACCCTGAACATGCCGGACCCGCAGGTGTCCGACCTCTTCGACCACGTCTACGCCACCCCGCACCGGCTGCTCGCGGAGGAACGCCGCGAGTACACCGCCTACCTGGAGGGAGCCCAGTCATGAAGACGACATTCGCGGGCGCGATCAACTTCGGGTTGCGGCGAGCGCTGGAGGACGATCCCAAGGTCGTGCTGATGGGCGAGGACATCGGGCGGCTCGGCGGCGTCTTCCGGGTCACCGACACGCTGCAGAAGGATTTCGGGAACAATCGGGTCATCGACACCCCGCTGGCCGAATCCGGGATCGTCGGAACGGCTTTCGGAATGGCATTGCGCGGGCTGCGACCGGTTTGTGAAATTCAGTTCGACGGATTCGTGTATCCGGCATTCGACCAGATCGTCAGCCAGGTCGCGAAAATCCACTATCGGACGCGCGGAAAAGTGGTCGCGCCCATCACCATTCGCATTCCGTTCGGCGGCGGGATCGGGTCGGTGGAGCATCATTCGGAATCGCCGGAGGCGTATTTCACGCACACCGCCGGGTTGCGGGTGGTGTCGCCGAGCAATCCCGCCGACGCGTATCTGATGATCCGGCAGGCCGTCGCACTCGACGATCCGGTGATCTTCTTCGAACCGAAACGGCGTTATTGGGACAAAGCCGACGTGGATTTCGAGGGGCTGGACCGCGACGGCGGATTGGCCCTGGACCAGGCGCGAGTGTGCGTCAGCGGCACCGACGCCACCGTGGTGGCCTACGGCGGCACCGTCGCCACCGCGCTCACCGCCGCCGATATCGCGGCGGCGGAAGGACATTCGCTGGAAGTGATCGATCTGCGCAGCCTGTCGCCGATCGACTTCGACACCATCGAGACCTCGGTGCGCAAGACCGGACGCTTGGTGATCACGCACGAAGCGCCGGTATTCGGCGGGCTCGGCGCGGAAATCGCCGCCCGCATCACCGAACGCTGCTTCTACCAGTTGGAATCGCCGGTATTGCGGGTCGGCGGGCACGACATCCCCTATCCCCCCGCTAAACTCGAACGGCACCACCTGCCCGACCCCGACCGCATTCTCGCCGCGGTCGATCGCACGCTCGCCGCCTAATCGGTCACGCACGGAGGAAGCTCGGTGGACAATCAGCGTCAGGTCATGGAATTCCGGCTGCCCGATCTCGGCGAGGGTTTAGCGGACGCCGAATTGGTGTCCTGGTCGGTGGCGGTCGGCGACACGATCGAGCTGAACCAGATCATCGCCGAGGTCGAAACCGCCAAAGCCCAGGTGGCCCTGCCCAGCCCGTACGCGGGCACCGTGACCGAACTGCTCGCCGAACCCGGCGAGACGGTGCTCGTGGGCGCGCCGCTGATCCGGGTGGCGAGCACGGCGGACGCCACACCCGGTGCCGACGCTTCAGTCGTCGCGGCGGCCGGAAATGCCGCCGGGACAGCGAACTCCGCGGAGACGCCGAGCGGTCGGCAGTCGGTGCTGGTGGGCTACGGCCCTGAGAACGAGGGCGTATCGCGGCGCGCCCGAGCCGCCGCGGCCCGGGGCGTCACGACGGCTGGGGAC
>NZ_BDCD01000045.1 GCF_001613325.1 Nocardia yamanashiensis NBRC 100130
GCGCTGCGCCGCCGCCACCCCGACCCGGGCATTGCCGGCATTGGCGCGCTTGGCCAGCACCTTGCGGGTGTGCGCGGCCACCGGTCCCCAGCGTTCCTTGATCGACACCAGCAGCGGCGTCGCGAAGAAGATCGAGGAGTAGGTGCCGACCGCCAGACCCACCAGCTGCACCAGCGCCAGGTCCTTGAGCGTGCCCACGCCCAGCATCCAGACCGCGATGACCAGCAGCCCGATCACCGGCAGCATGCCGATCAGCGAGGTGTTGATCGAGCGCATGAAGGTCTGGTTCAACGCCAGGTTGGCCTGCTCGGCGTAGGTGCGCCGGGTGACGTGCAGGATGCCGTGGGTGTTCTCCTCGACCTTGTCGAACACGATGACCGAGTCGTAGAGCGAGAAGCCCAGAATGGTCAGCATGCCGATCACGGTCGCGGGGGTGACCTCGAAGCCGACCAGCGAATAGACGCCGGCGGTGACCGCGAGGTCGAAGCCGAGCGCCGCCAGCGCGGCGATGGCCATATCGCGTTCGTACCGAATGGTGATGTAGAGCGCGACCACGACCAGGAACGCCAGCAGCGCCCACAGCGCCTTCTCGGTGATCTGGCTGCCCCAGGTCTCGCTCACATCGGAGAAGCTGATCGCCGCCGCGGACGGATTGCCGTTCTTGTCCTTCGGGTGGAAGGCCTCGAACAGCGCCGACTGCAGCTTGCCGACCTGCGACTGATCCAGCGCTTCGGAGCGGATCAGAATGGTCGAATTGCCGCCCACGCCAACGGTTTGCACCGATACCGGGTCGACGCCGATGGCCGAGCGATAGACGTCTTCGGTCTTGCTGGTGGTGGCCCCGTCCGCCGGGAACTGGATGCGCGAGCCGCCCTCGAAGTCGATGCCGAAGGTGAAGCCGCGCACCACCATGCTGACGATGGCGATGGCCACGATCACGCCGGTGATGGCGTACCAGCGCTTGCGATTGCCGATCACGTCCAGCGCGCCGGTGCCGGTGTAGAGCCGGTAGAAGAAGCTGTGCTTCGGCAGGTTCCGCTCGGCCTCGAGCGAAAGCTCCTGCGGCTCTTCGTCGATACGTTCGGTCATGTCGTTCACGCCTTCCCCGCCAGGACCCCGGCCGCCGCCTTGCGTTCGCGCGCCGCCTGCTGGATCGCGCCCAGGCCGTTGACGGACGGCTTCTGCCAGAAGTTCGTCCGCGATGCCAGCAGCACCAGCGGATAGGTCACCAGGAACACCACCACCACATCGAGCACGGTGGTCAGGCCGAGGGTGAAGGCGAAGCCCTTCACCTGGCCGACCGCGAGGCCGTACAGGATAGCGGCGGCGATGAAGCTGACCGCGTTGCCGGACAGGATCGTCTTACGCGCGCGCGTCCAGCCGCGCGGCACCGCCGAGCGGAAGCTGCGGCCTTCGCGCATCTCGTCCTTGATGCGTTCGAAGAACACCACGAACGAGTCCGCGGTGGTGCCGATACCGATGATCAAACCGGCGATACCCGCCAGGTCGAGGGTGAAGTTCACCCAGCGCCCGAGCAGCACCATCAATCCATAGACCGCAATACCCGATGCGACCAGGGAGAAACCGGTGATGAGACCGAGCATGCGATAGTACAGCAGGCAGTACAGCAACACGATGACCAGCGCCACCGCGCCCGCGATCAGGCCCGCTTTCAGCGAGGACAGACCCAGGGTCGCCGAGACCGTCTCGGCCTCGGAGGTGGTGAACGACAGCGGCAGCGCGCCGTACTTCAGGGTGTTGGCCAGCTCGGTGGCGGTGTCCTTGTTGAACGAGCCCGAGATCTCGGTGCTGCCGCCGTACTGGCCGCCGGACTGCACCTGCGGGGCGCTGAAGACCTGCGAGTCGAGCACGAAGGCCAGCTGCTTCTGCAGGTATTCGGTGGTCAGCTTGCCCCAGGTGTCGGCGCCGCCGGACTTGAAGGACACATTGACCACCCAGCGCGAACCCTTGGAGTCGAAGCTGGCCGAGGCGTCCTTGATCTCCTGGCCGTCGAGCCGGCTCTTGTCGAGCAGGTAGACGGTGGTGTGGTCCTGCGAGCAGGTGACCAGCGGCAGGTTCGGGTCGTCGTTGCCCGCGAGCGGATCGACCTTGGAGCAGTCCATGGTGAGCATGGCGGTCTGCTGCACGGTCTGATCGGTGCTCTGCCGCAGCGCCTTGGCGGCCGCGATCTCCTTCTGCGCCTGCTGTTCCGGGGTGTCCGCGCCCGGGGTGGGCGTCGGGTTCTGTGCCGGGAACACGCGGTTCTGCGCGGCCGGAGCCTCGCCGGTGGGCGCGGCCGGGGTGGTCGGCGCGGCCGAGGTGCTCGGCTCGGCGCCGTCGGTCGGCACGGCCGGGGCGGTGCTCGGCGTGGCGCTCGGCTGCTGCTGCGGCTGCTGCTGGGCGCCCTGCTTCTGCGCCGGGATGGTCTGCAGCACCGGGCGCACGTAGAGCTTGGCGGTGGTGGCCAGCGTGCGGGCCTGTCCGCCGTCGTCGCCCGGCACGGTGATCACCAGATTGTCGCCGTCGATGGCGACCTCGGAGCCGGAGACGCCGAGCCCGTTGACGCGCTGCTCGATGATGTCCTGGGCCTTGCGCAGGCTGTCCTGGCTGGGCTTGCCGCCGTCGGGCGTGCGCGGCGTCAGGGTGACGCGGGTGCCGCCCTGCAGGTCGATGCCGAGTTTCGGGGTCGCCGATCGATCACCGGTGAAGAACACCAGCGCGTAGATCGCGGCCACCAGCACGGCGAAAACACCGAGCAGGCGCAATGGATGCGCCGATCCCTGGGAAGGTGGCACTGTTTCGTATCTCCTAGGCGGAATGTGGTTGCAGCGGGCACACACCAACGCGCCGCCGGTCACCGGATCGCGGTGGCCCGACGGCGCGGGGAGGTGTCAGTCCTTGGTCAGCTTCGGGGCGTCCTCGACGGTCTCGGTGACCGTGTCGGCCGGAGCCGCGTCGGCGGTGTCGTCCGCCGCGTCCTCGGTCTCCGCGGTCTCCTCGTTGCGGACCTCGAGGATCGCGCGACGCTCCCACGTGGTGATGACGTCCTCGGCGATCTCCAGATCGACGGTCGAATCGTCGAGTTCGGTGACCGTGCCGAGCATGCCCGAGGTGGTGACGACCCGGTCGCCGACCTTCAGGTTGTCGCGCATCTCGGTCACCTTCGCCATCTCCCGCTTCTGTCGGCGAACGCCGAGGAACATCGGGATGAGCAGAGCAACCAGCAGCAGCGGCAGCAGAAGGTCCATCGTCGAAGTCAACCCCTAATCAGTGGTCGGTCAGGTCGTGTCCCTGACAGTCTGCCAGCTCGACCTGAGATCCGGCGCGTCGAGGGGGACTGAGCAAGTTCGGTCAAGCAATTCGGAGTCGGCGCAGGCCAGACTTGTCGAGTGCGGATGGGACGGGATCGACTGCGAGAGCTGCTGGACGCGGTACTGGCGGAGGACAATTCGACGCTCGGCGAGATGGCGTCGGACGCCTACGTATCGCCGTTTCACTTTTCCCGGCAATTGCGCCGCGGGACCGGGGAATCTCCGGTCGCGTTGAAGCGCCGGGTGCTGCTGGAACGGGCGGCGTGGGAGCTGAGTCGCGGCGAGAGCGTCACCGAGGTGGCGTTCGCGGCGGGCTACGAATCGGTCGAAGGGTTCAGCCGGGCGTATTCGCGGGCCTACGGGCATCCGCCCAGCGGCACCGGGAGCGAAGCGGGATCGCGGTGGCTGAGTTCGGCCAATGGCATCCACTTTCATCCGCCGATGTCGCTGTGGGTGGAGAGCGAACCGAAAGGACGAGCGGAGATGGATCCGACGGCGATCATGCTGCATCACGATCTCGCGGAGACGCGGGAGCTGCTGGAGCTGGCGGAGGGGTTGAGCCCGGAGGCGTACCGGCGCGTGCGGTCACCGGGGTTGACGGTGCTCGAGTGGGACGGGGTCGAGGAGTCGATCGCGGCGGTGCTGTCGAACCTGGTCTGGTCCAAGGAGATCTGGCTGGCCGCCATCGAGGGCACCGATACGCCGGTGCGCGGCGGGGACGACGCGCGCGAACTGCTGGAGCGACTCGAGCTGGTCGCGCCGCGCTGGCTGGCGGTGGTACGCGAGATCGATCGGCGCGGCGGCTGGAACGACACCCTCATCGACGCGCTGTGCGAACCGCCGGAGAGTTTCGTGCTCGGCAGCGTGATCGCGCACGTGCTGACCTATGCCGCACATCGGCGACTGCTCGCGCTGCACTGGCTCGCCGCCGAATCACCGGGCAGCGCAAAAGAACTCGGCCACGGCGATCCGATCGCCTGGCTCCGAAGGAGAGGATGAGATGGGAACCACCACCTACTACACCGCCAGCAGCCTGGACGGCTTCATCGCCGACGAGAAGCATTCGCTGGACTGGCTGCTCACCCGCGACAACGATGCCGACGGACCGCTGGGCTACAACCCGTTCATCGCCGGCATCGGGGCGATCGTGATGGGCTCCAACACCTATCAGTGGCTGCTGGATCACGACGAGGCGTGGCCGTACGAGATGCCGGCGTGGGTGGTCACGCATCGCGAGTTCCCGGCGCAACCGGGCAAGGACATCCGGTTCACCAGCAAGCCGATCCCGGAACTGCACGCCGATATGACGGCCGCGGCCGGGGAGGCGAACCTGTGGGTGGTCGGCGGCGGCGACCTGGCCGGGCAGTTCGCCGATCACGGACTGCTCGACGAGATCATCGTCTGCTACGCGCCGGTCACCCTCGGCGCGGGCGCACCGGTGCTGCCGCGGCGGCTCGAGCTGAAACCGCTCGAGCTCGCCATGAACGGTGAATTGGCCTGCGCCCGTTACGCGATCGTGCGCGGGTGACCTCTCCTCCCCCACGCGCTACCCGGGCCGGGCGCACCGGCCCCGGTCCGCTTCGTTCTCAAGCCGACTTCGCACCATAGGTGTAGTCGTCCAGCGGGAAGTTGGATGCTTCGCGGTGGGCGTTGAGGGTGCTCGTCGGCCGCAGCAGCGCCGCTTCACCGTGCTGGTTGAAGTAGTAGCTGCGGGCCGTCGAGCACTGGCCGCCGTAGAAGACCGAGGAGTCGAGCTTCTCGGTGACGCGGTCGAGGAACTCGGTGTTCGCCTTCTCGGTGACCTCGAAGACCTGCTCGCCGCGGCGGAACATCTCACCGAACAACCGGCCCATATGCTTCATCTGGGCTTCGATGGTGGTGAAGTACGACAGGCCGCTGTAGGAGTACGGGCTGTTGAGGCACACGAAGTTCGGGAACTTCGGCACCGTCACCCCCTCGTACGCCTGGAAGCGATTGTCGCGCCAGAACTTCCCGAGATTGCGCCCCTCGCGGCCGATGATCTCGATGGCCGGGAAGTTCACATCCCACAGGTTGAACCCGGTCGCCAGGATCAGCGTATCGATCTCGGTCTTGTGCCCGTCGGCGGTGACGATGCCGTCCGCTTCGATGTGATCGATGGAGTTGGTCTCCAGGCGCACATGCGGTTCGTTGAACGTCTTGAAATAGGTGTTGGAGAACGTCGGCCGCTTGCACCCGAAGTCGTAATCCGGGGTCAGCTGCTTGCGGGTCTCCTTGTCCTTCACCTGATTCCGCAGATGCGCCTTGGCCAAGATGCCGGCCGCCTTGTTCAACGGCTTGGCCTGCTTGAAGTGCAGCACGCCGACCACCATGAGCGCCTCCAGCATGGCGGTGTTCGCCAGCCGGGCCGCCTTCTGCGTCACCGGAACCCGTTCGAACAGCTTCTGCACCGACGGCGCGATCGGCATATCGACCTTGGGCACCACCCAGATCGGGGTGCGCTGGAAGACGGTGAGCGCCTGCGCCTGCTTCGCCACCTCGGGGATCAGCTGCACGGCCGTCGCGCCGGTGCCGATGATGGCGGCCTTGCGCCCGGTGAGATCGAAATCGTCCTCCCACGCGGTGGTGTGGATGATCTTGCCTTCGAACGTGTCGATCCCCGGGAACGGCGGGGTGTAGGGCTGGGATAGGAAGCCCGTGGCCGCCAGCAGGTAACGCGCCGTGAGCGATTCACCGCCTTCGATCGCCACCACCCACAGCTGCTGCTCCTCGTCCCAGCGGGCGCCGCCGACCGTGGTGTCGAAGCGCATGCGGCGGCGCAGATCGTATTTGTCGGCCACGTGCTCGGCATACTTCTTCAGCTCCGCGCCCGGCGCGAACAGCCGCGTCCAATGCGGGTTGGGCTCGAAGGAGTAGGAGTAGGTGACCGAGGCGATGTCCACGGCCAGGCCCGGGTAGTGGTTGACGTGCCAGGTGCCGCCGAGATCGTTCTCGCGCTCCAGGATCACGAAATTGCTCAGGCCGAGCCGATCCAACTCGATGCCCGCTCCCATACCGCCGAAACCGGCCCCGACCACGATGGCGTCGAACTGAGGTGCCACGCCGAACCTCCCTGCGAGTGATTCATCTGTCACGGAATGACATCTCATTCCGTTTGGGAACACCGTATCATCGCACCTGTGACGAAGCCATCCTCGAGAATCGAACGCCGTAAGGCCGAGCTCCGCCAGGAGATCATCGATACCGCGTTCGCCTGTTTCGCCGAGAAGGGCTATCACGCCACCGGCATCGCCGATATCGCCACCGAGCTGGGTATCGGGCACGGGACGTTCTACCGGTACTTCACCAACAAGCGCGACATCATCGACCATGTGATCGACGATCTGGCGGCCCGGATCATCGAGGCGCTGGGCACGGAGAACGCGCCGGACGCGGCGGCGAGCCTGCCGGAGTATCGCGCGCAGCTCGATCGCATCGGCGATGCGCTGAACCGGATCTTCCTCGAGGATCGCCGGGTGGCGCAGCTGCTGTTGTTCCAGGCCACCGGCATCGACACGGAATTGACCATGCGGTTGTACGGCCTGCTCGATACCGCCGACGCGCTGACCGCCGGCTATCTCGAGCACGGCGTGGAGCACGGGTATCTGCGCGAGGATCTGGATACCGTTTCCACCGCCAAGGCGGTGACGGGGATGCTGCTGGCCGCCATCTTGCATGGGTTGCGAGATTCCAGTCAGGACGCGGTCGCGGCCCTCACGCAGGCCATTCGCCGGCTGCTCATCGACGGTGTTCGCAAAGATTGATCCGAAACGTTCGTATCCGCAAGGGCCGGTAGCGATTCGGACATGCGCGCAGTGGCACACTGACCGGCGTGACCCCCGAAGACGTTCGCCGCAAGAGATTCGGCACCGCGCCGATCGGGCGCCACTCCTATAACTCGGTGCAGGTCAACGCGTTCTGCGCGCGGATCGCCGATACGCTCACCGGGCGTGATCACCTGACCGCGGCCGATATCCGCCTGGTGGAGTTCGATGCTCCGCCGCGCGGTCAGATGGGTTACGACAGCGAGCAGGTCGACGATTTCCTCGATCAGATCTGCGTGGATCTCGAGTTCCTGCGCCGCGGCCGGTCCCGGCTGCCGCTGGGCCGCGAATCCGATCCGCTCACCCCCGACGACGTCCTGCGCATCCAGTTCTCCGCGCCCCCTTTCGGCCTACGCGGGTACCTGACCGAGGAAGTGGGCGCGTTCCTCGACCGCCTGGCCGCCACGCTCGCGCACCACGGCCCGAACGGTCTCACCGCGGAAGACGTCCGCCACACCACTTTCCATCTCGCCTCCCCCGGCCTGCCCGCCTACCATCGCGACGAGGTCGACGCCTTCCTCGACCTCGTCGCGCAGCAATTGGAATCGGCCCGGAACGGCCACTTCGCCTAGCGGTTGCGCAGCGCCGCCGCGAACCATCCGAACGCCGGCCCCAGCTCCGGCATCGGCGGCCACCCGTTGATGGTGCCCACGAGCCGCCAATACCGTTCCACCCGGGGATCATCGGCCACTTCGAGCCGCTCCAGAATCCAGGCCCGCAGCTCGGGACCGTCGGCCCTGCCGAACGTCTCCGCATATCGCGCCGTCAACGTATCGACAATCTCCGCCGCCGCGGCCGAATCAGGCGAAACCCCCTCGGCCAGCGCGCGGCCGGTCATCCCCCGCACCGCCTCGGTCAATTCATGATGCAACCCCGTGTCATCCCCCGCCGCCCGTTCCCTGGCCTGATATTCCGCCATCCGCCGCACCGCGTCCCGGAAGTCGTTATCCCCCACCAGTTCCGACAATTCCAGCCAGGCCTCCACCTGTTCCGGCCCCGGATCCTCCGGCAATTCCGGCATGGTGCTCCGAATCAGGTCCAGCACAGCGGGATTCCCCTCCACCGCCCCGAACGTCTCATCCACGAAATCCTGAACGAGCCGCGCCCGCTCCGCATCCGTCATCCGAACCAGCTTGTGCATGTAATCCATCTCCTCAGGGTCGGAACCCCGGCGCGCCACCGCCCGCAACACCGCCCGCCGCAATCGCAAAACCCGAATCTGCACATCCAGCGCATCGGCATGAGCGGCAGCGACTTCCCCCAAAGCCCGCTCCCGCCCCAAAACCTGCCGCACCGTCCCCAAATCCAAGTCCAGCTCCCGCAACGTCCGCACCAACTCCAGCCGAGCCAGCGCCTCCGTGTCATAAAGCCGATACCCACCAGGGCTGTAACCGGTCGGCGGCACGATCCCCCGATCCGCATAGAACCGAATAGCCTTGACCGTCAACCCGGTCCGCTCAGCCAATGCCCCGATCGTGTAGAGCGCGTCGTCGTCCATACCCCAACCTTGCTGTCTCCCCCAGGTGGAGACACAAGCCGACACTTCGGGCGGCGGGATTCCCGCCGCCCGACCTGCGGTCAGCCCTGGGGTTTCAGGCCCTTGGCTGGGTCGATGAATTCGTTGGTGATGATGTCGTTGGCGGTGAGGTTGTCGGGGACCTGTTGGCCTTTGGCTCGGAGGATGGGGGTTACGGCGGCGATTACGCGGTCTACTCGGGTGGGGTCGAAGTTGCCGAGGGTGGAGTCGGGGCCGTTGCCGATGATTTTTTCGGCGAGTTGGACTCGGACGGAGTCGGTGTTGCCGGCGGCGGTGATGGGCGGGCCGTCGGGGATGGTTTGGGAGATTTTGAGGAGGGCCTGGTTGGTGGGGTCGGGGTTGGTGGCGTAGTCGATTTCGGCTTGCTGGAGGAGGGGGACGAGTTTCTGGAGGCAGGGGCGGAGGGTGGGGAGGTCGGCGGTGCGGACGGACCAGGCGTGGGGGTAGATCTCGTAGCCGGCTTGGTGGACCAGGAGGTGGGCGGTGGGTTTCTGCCAGCCCTTCACGTCGTGTTCCCAGCGGTATGGCTCGTTGGACACGTAGCCCTGCTGCATGACACGGCCGTGTTCGGCTACGAAGCGGGAGGGGGTGCCGTCGTAGGAGGCGTCGGCCTGTTCCTTCTTCACCGCGCCGGAGGCGATGAGGTAGTCCATGTAGACCTTGCCCTCGGAGTAGAGGATGGGGGCTCCGGAAGCGGCGACGTCCTGCCAGGTCTTGATATTGGGGTAGGTGGCGGGGTCCCACATGACGATCTGCGGGTTGATGTCCAGGGAGGCGAAGACGCCGGTGAGGGGGAATTTGGCCTTGGCGCGGACCTGTTCGTCGGTCGGAACCATGCCGAGGGTGATGGAGGTGTCCTGATACATCTGGGCGGGGACGGGCTGGCCACCGAGGAACGGGCCGCCCAGGCGCACTTCGACATTCACGCCGGTGTCACCGAGCGGGCCGGTGTAGGCGCCCTTCTTCACGTCCACGGTGCCGTTGGGGCCGACGAGCTGGTAGGCCGCGGCGCGCTCGGGGGTGGCGTACCAGTCGGTTTGGATGACCACGGTGGCGGGGCAGACACCGGCGAGCACGCCTTGGCCGGTGGGTTTGGGGGCGGTGGCGCCGCCTCCGCAGGCGGTGAGCAGGGTGCTGCCGGCCAGGGCGACGGCGGCGAGGACGCGTTTCTTCACGGGCATTCCTTGGGTTCTTGCGAGGGTGAAACCGGGGTGGTCAGGCGCGTTTGCCGTGGGCGCGGTCGACGCGGGCGGCGAGGAAGTCGAAGAGCCAGAACAGGATCAGGCCGACCAGGGAGGACAGCAGCAGGGCGGTGAGGAGTTCCTCGGTGGCCAGCCGCTGCCGGTAGACGTCGATCATGCGGCCGATACCGGGTTCGCCCTGGCGGAAGAAGAAGTCGGCCACGATCGAGCCGATGATGGCCATCCCGCCGGAGATCTTGAAACCGGAGATCATGGCCGGCAGCGCCGCGGGCAGTTGCAGTTTCAGCAGGCGCTGCCACCGGCTGGCCTTGTGCAGGGTGAACAGGTCGTGTTCGGCCGCCTGCACCGATTTCAGCCCGAACAAAGTGTTGGTGATGACGGGAAACAGCGACACCATGACGCAGACGATGACCCGGCTGCCGAATTCGTAGCCGAACCAGAACCCGAACAGCGGCACCACCGCCAGCACCGGGATCGTCTGCAGCACAACGGCATACGGGTAGAGCGAATATTCCGCCCAGCGCGCCTGACTCATGATCACCGCGAACCCGACGCCCAGCACGATGGCAATGGCCAAGCCGGTGAGCGCGATCTGCACGGTGGACCCGAGCGCGGTGAAGATCTCGGCGCGGGTGGCCGCATCGAGCAGCCCCTTGGAGATCACCGATTCCGGTGGCGGCAGCAGGAACCGGGATTCGGCCGGGATGACGTAGTGGCTGGCGATACTCCACGCCGCCAGCACGAGCACGAACACCGCGATCGGCGCGAAGATCCGGACGGGACTGATCGCGAAGGGCCACGCCGGAATTCGCCGGCCGCTCCCCGAATCCACTCCCCCGGACGCCGCACTGCCGGCAGCACCGGGTGACACAGCAGCGCCCCCGCCCGCCAGGTCATCCGCCGCTTTCCGGTCCCGCCCACGCCGAGCCGCCCCGATTGCCACGAAGGTCATGCCGCCAGCCCTTCCGCCGCGACGGTACCGCGTTCGGCCTCGTGCAGAGCCGCTGACACCTCGGCCGCGATCGCCCCGAACTCCGGCGTGTACCGCACTTCGGGCGTGCGCGGAAAATCCAGCGGCACAGTGATATCCGCCGCCACCCGCCCCGGCCGCCCGGTCAGCACCACCACCCGCGTGGACATGAACACCGCTTCGGCCACCGAATGCGTGACGAACACCCCGGTGAACCCGGAGCGCCGATACAACCCGCTCACTTCCTCGTTGAGCCGCTGCCGCGTGATCTCGTCCAGCGCACCGAACGGCTCATCGAAAAGGAACAGCTCCGGCGCCCCGGTGAGCGCCCGCGCGATCGAGGCCCGCATCCGCATCCCGCCGGAAAGCTGTGCGGGCTTGTGGTTTTCGAACCCGGCCAGCCCCACCCGCTCCAGCGCCTCCCGCGCCGCGGCCCGCCGGGCACCCTTGTCCACCCCCGCGAGTTCCGCGGGCAGCTCGACATTGCGCAGCAGCGTCCGCCACGGCAGCAAGGTCGCCTCCTGGAACACGTACCCGAGTTTCCCGCTCGCGACCCGCACGCTCCCGGCCGTCGGCTGCTCGAATCCGGCCGCCAGGCGCAGCAGCGTCGACTTCCCGCACCCCGACGGTCCGACCAGCGAAACGAATTCCCCTGCCCCGATGGCGATATCGATCCCGTCCAGGGCCTGCGTGCCGTTCTCGAAGGTCAGCGACAACTGCTGAAAAGCCAGAGCCGGGCCGGTGTATACATTGCCGTCGGCGGCATCCGTATCTCCGGCCCGGCCCCGGCCGGTGCGGTGTTCTGAAGCGCTGGTGCTCATACCTCACAGTTCTATCGGCGGATCATTGCCGATCGCGGTCCGCACGATTACACCCCTGTTTCGTATACGATCAAGCGGCAGTGAGGATTCCGCCACGCGCCACGATCCGCCCGCGCTTGACCACCAGGCCGCGCGGCGGCACGGACACCACCGCCGCGGCCGGCGCTTCGGCATCGACGGTGAACAGATCGGCCGCCGCACCCACCGTGAGCCCGTAATCCGTGAGACCGAGAACCTTTGCCCCGCCGTAGGTTCCGGCGGTCAGGGCGAGTTCGATCTCCGGATCGGCCACCAGGCGATCCCGGAACGCCACGGTCATGATCCGGCGCAGCATGTCCCCGTCCCCGTACGGCGTCCACAGATCGCGAATCCCGTCATTGCCCAGCGCCAGCATCGCGCCCGCCTCGTGCATGGTGCGCACCGGCACCACGGGCGCGTCCCCGACCGCGCAGGTGACCATCGAAACCCCGGCCTCGGCAAGGCTTTCCGCGACCCGCCGCTGCTCGTCCGGCGCCAGCTCCCCCATGGCGTAGGCGTGACTGATGGTCACCCGCCCCGCCAATCCGGTAGCCCGCGTGCGCTCGATGATGAGCCCGTACTGCCAGGCCCCGAGCGCACCCCGATCGTGCAGGTGGATATCGATCCGCGCCCCGTACTTCTCCGCCAGCCCGAAGATCAGGTCGAGCTGCCCGGTCGGATCCTGGTCGTACCCCGCCGGATCCAGCCCGCCGATCACCTCCACCCCGTCGGCCAGCGCGGCTTCCAAAAGCTTCCCGGTTCCAGGCCGATTCATCAGCCCGCCCTGCGGAAATGCCACCAACTGCACGTCCACCCGGTCCCGATGCCGTTCCGCCGCCGCGCGCACCGCATCCACACCCCGCAACCCCACCTCGGGATCGATGTCGATATGGCTGCGCACATACGCGGTACCCCCGGAAACCATGGCCCCCAACAGGTTCGCGGCATAGTCGGCGTTCGGCAGCCCGAGTTCCTCGCGCCGCCCCTCCCCGTTGGCGATCCGCCCCGACAGGGTCCGCCCGCCGGAGTTCGGCACCCACGGCCCGCCGTACATGGTCTTGTCCAGGTGACAGTGCGAGTCCACCAGCCCCGGAAACACCAGCGCCCCGGCCAGTTCGACGATGTCGGCGGCGGGCGCGGTGAGCCCGGCCCCGACCGCCGCGATGCGCCCGTCGCGAATCAGGATATCGGCGGATTCCACCGGCGCCCCGGGCGTCCAGGGCCGTCCGCCGCGCAACAGCAGATCGTTCACAGCATTGCCTTTCGTAGTGGGAGAACGTCGAATCAGGTGAGCAGCATGGCGGTTCCGGCCCCGACGCCGAACACGATCACGACCGCGCGGAACGCGCCCGGCCGCAGGCGATCGGCGATCTTGGCCCCGGCGACCCCGCCGAGCAGGCAGGCGGGCGCGAGCACCAGCACGGCCGTCCACTGCACCGGCCCGAACAGCGCCACCGCGATCATGGCCGTCGTCGACACCGTCAGGGTGAGCACGCTTTTCAGCCCGTTGAGCATGGTCACCGACGCGTCGATGCCCAGCGCCAGCGCGGTGAGCAGCACGATCCCCATGCCGCCGTTGAAGTACGCGCCGTACATCGCCCCCAGGAACACCCCGAGGAACAGCAGCGTCCGCGAATCACCGCGCCGCGCCGCCAGTTTCCTCGACAGCACCGGCTGGGCCGCGAACAGCGCGGTGGCGGACAGAACGAGATAGGGCACCAGCGCCGCGAACACCTTGGGCGGCGCGGCCAGCAGCGCGATCACCCCGCCGCCGGCCCCGGCGACCCCGGTCAGCACCAATTGCGGTAGCAGCGCCCGATGTTCGTCGAGCCGTTTGCGCAGCGCCGCCGCGCCGCCGAGATAGCCCGGCCACACCGAGACCGAATTGGTGACCGTCGCGGTGACCGGCGGTAATCCGGTGGCCAGCAGCGCGGGAAAGGAGAGCAGACTGCCACCACCGGCGATGGCATTGCAGACGCCCGCCCCGAAACCGGCGACGAGCAGCAGCACAAGATGCGCGGGATCCATGAAATCCTTCCGGACAGAATGGCCGCATCGTATACAAACGCGGTGCTCCCGGCGAGCCGAGCGGGAACCCGGTGGTCAGCCCCGCACGGTTCGGAGCCGCAAGTTACGCAACGGTTTCCGATCGCCCGCACTGTGACCGCCCGCACGCCGCAGCCGATTTGCGGCATCGCACCGGGCGGCCCCACGATGGATCGTATGCAACCCTCCGCCCGCATTGCGACGAGCCCGCGATGAGCGACACCGTCCGCCGCATGACCCCGCAGCAGCTGTGCCGCGCCATTCGCGACGACATCGTCCGGGGTGTGTTCACGCCCGGTCAGCGCCTGACCGAGGAGTCCCTGGCGGAGAGCTACGGCGTCTCCCGGGTGCCGGTGCGCGAAGCGCTGCGCACCTTGGAGGCCGAGGGTTTCGCCTCGTCACGCCCCTATGCCGGGGTGTTCGTGGCGGAGCTGACCGAGGACGAGGCCGCCGATCTGCTGGAGATCCGGGCCCGACTGGAACCGCTGTGCGCCTCCCGCGCCGCGGTGCGCCGCACCCCCGAGCAGCTGGGCCGGCTCAAGGAGCTGACCGCGCTCGGCCAGGACGCCGTGCGCTCGGGCCGGCTCGACGAATTGACCCGGCTCAACAGCCGTTTCCACGAGGTGCTGGCCGAAGCCTCCGGCAGCACCCTGCTGGCGCAGCTCATCACCCAGCTGAGCTGGAAGATCGCCTGGGTGTACGCGGTCGAGCTGCCGCGCCGGGCCGGGGATTCCTGGCGCGAGCACGAGGAGATCTGCGCCGCACTGGAAGCCGGGGATCCGGATCGGGCGGCGGCGGTGGTGGCCGAGCACATCGCGCACGCCACCTACGCCTATCGCCGCCGGGAGCGTTCGTAACATCGGCGCAGCAATTCGCCTGCCGCACGGAAACATTCGGGTCGTATACAAATCGGGTAGCGATCGGGGTTTCAGGAGGCGGGTATGGTGGATCTGGTCTTGCGGCGCGCGCGCATCGACGATGCGGCCGCACCGGTGGATATCGCGGTCGCGGGCGGTGTGATCACCGAGATCGGGCCGGAGCTGCCGAGCCCGGGGATCGACGAAATCGACTGCGCGGGACGGGTGGTCATCCCCGGGTTGATCGAATCGCACCTGCACCTGGACAAGGCGCTGCTGGACGACGAGCGCCCGAACCGCGACGGGACGCTGGCCGGGGCCATCTCCGTCACCGCGGAGCTCAAACGCGGATTCACCGTCGCGTCCATCCGCGACCGCGCCCGCCGGGTCCTGGATCTGGCGATCGGCAACGGCACCAGCGTGATTCGCGCCCACCCCGACGTGGATCCCATCGTCGGCCTGCGCGGTGTCGAAGCGCTCCTGGAACTGCGCGAGGAGTATCGCGGCCGCCTGGACCTGCAGATCGTGGCCTTCCCGCAGGAGGGCATCATCCAAGCGCCCGGAACCCTGGACCTGCTGCGCGAGAGCCTGATGCGCGGGGCGGACGTGCTCGGCGGCTGCTCCTACAACGAGCGCGACGTCGCCGACTGCCGCCGCCATATCGATCAGATCTTCGATCTGGCAGCCGAATTCGATGTCCCCCTCGATATCCACGCCGATTTCGCCGACGACGCCACCGACCCGCGCTTCGCCATGGCGGACTACATCGCCGAGGTCACCGAACGCACCGGCCGGCAGGGCCGGGTGACCCTGGGTCACATGACATCACTGGCCGGACAGGACCCGGCACGACGCGCCGCGACCCTGACGCGCCTGGCGGCGGCCGGCATCGCCGTGGTGCCGCTCCCCGCCACCGATATGCATCTGGGCGGCCGCGCCGACACCGCCAATATCCGCCGCGGCATCGCCCCCGTACGGGAACTGTGGGCGGCGGGCATCACCACCGCCTATTCCTCCAACAACATTCGCAATGCCTTCACCCCCTACGGCAATGCGGACCTCCTCGACATCGGCCTGTTCCTGGCCCAGACCTGCCACCTTTCCGGCCCCGAGGACCTGGGCAGAGTGCTCGCCATGGCCACCACGGGCGCTGCCCGCGTCATCGGCCTGGACCGTTACGGCCTGCACCCGGGCGCGCCCGCCGACCTGGTCGTGCTCTCCTGCCATCGCCTCTCCGACGTCCTGCTGGACCGCCCCGACCGCTGCTACGTCCTCAAAGCCGGCCGGATCGTGGCCCGCACCACCCGCATCCGCGAACTGCTGCCCGCCGTCCCGGCCTGACGGCCGCGAACCACCACCGCCGCACCCGCGTACTCCTTATGGTCGAGTGACCTTCTCGCCCCAGGAGCCCCGATGTCCCTCACCCCGGAAGAAGCCGTCGTCACCCTGTTCGAGCGCACCGCCGCGACCGTTCCCGCCTATCGCGCCTTCCTCGCCGAACACGGCGTCGATCCGGCCGCGGTCACCACGTTCGCGGATTTCGCCAAGCTCCCCCTCGTGGACAAACCCGGCTACCTGCGCCGGCATCCGCTCGCCGACCTGTGCCGCGACGGCCGGCTGGGCGATATCGTGGCCGTCTCCTCCGGTTCCACCGGCGAACCCACCCCGTGGCCGCGTTCGCTCGCCGACGAACGCCGCACCGCCGCCCGCTTCGAGCAGATCTTCCGCGATGCCTTCCACGCGGGCGAACGCGCCACCCTGGCGGTGGTGTGCTTCGCGCTGGGCACCTGGGTGGGCGGCCTGTACACCATCGGCTGCGTGCGCGATCTGGCCGAGCGCGGATACCCGGTGACGGTGGTCGCGCCGGGCAATGACAAGCGGGAGATCCTGCGGGTATTGCCCACCCTGGCACCGTATTTCGAGCAGGTGGTGTTGCTCGGCTATCCGCCGTTCCTGAAGGACGTCATCGATACCGGCCGTGCCGAAGGCGTCCCGTGGGCGGACTATCGCATCAAACTGGTCACCGCGGGCGAGGTGTTCAGCGAGGAATGGCGCACGCTGGTGGCGCGGCGGGCCGGAAACATCTCCCCCGGCACCGATATCGCCTCCCTGTACGGCACGGCCGACGGCGGCGTGCTCGCCAATGAGACGCCGCTATCAGTGGAGATCCGCCGGTACCTGGCCGCGCAGCCGGCCGTGGCGCGGGAGCTGTTCGGTGAATCCCGCCTGCCGACGCTGGCCCAATACGACCCGTACCACCGCTTCTTCGAAACCGAGGGCGGGACGCTGGTGGTGTCCGCAGACGGCGGAATCCCCCTGGTGCGCTACCACATCGCCGATGAGGGCGGCTTGTTCACACACACCGAACTCCTCGATTTCCTGCGCGGCCACGGTTTCACGCCCACCACCGCCCAGCCCGAGCAGCCATTCGTCTACGTCTTCGGCCGCAGTCATTTCACCGTGTCGTTCTACGGAGCGAACGTCTACCCGGAAAACATCGCCGTCGGCCTGGAGCAGCCAGGCATCAGCGACCACGTAACCGGCAAATTCGTACTGGAAGCAGCAGCCGACGCGGACGAAGACCGCTACCTGCTCCTCACCGTCGAACTAGCGCCCGCCGCAACCCCGCCCGAGCACCTAGCCGACCACATCTCACACTCGGTCCAATCCGAACTATGCCGCCTCAACAGCGAATTCGCCCACTACGTACCCGCCCCGCGCCGTCACCCCCGCGTGGTGCTACTGCCCCACGCCGACCCCGCCTACTTCCCACCGGGCGTCAAACACCGCTACACCCGCGCCGCCGACTGACCCGCGCCGAACAACGATCGGCGTGCCGCCGCGATCCCGTCCTTCAAGCGGTGGCAGGGAAAACACTCAAGATGAGCTGAATGTGTTCAGTCGGTGAGGATCCCACCACTCCCAGATGATGGGTGATGGCTGAGCGGGTGCGGCTGGTGCGCGGTTCGCGGAGCCAGAGCCGGGGTCGCTCGCGGGTGTAGGCGACCGCGCCGTCGTTCCAGACCTTCCGGAATTGGCGGTGCCGGCCCATCTCGGCCAGGAACTTGCTGGTGTGCGGGGCACCGGCAGCGCGCGCGAGCCGGCCGCGCAGCATGCGAACCGCGAGCGTCACCTCTTGCTCCCACTCCAGCAGCACGTGGCGTGCGCGAGCGTCGGTGAGCATCCATCGCAGCGCGTTGCCGTTCTCGCGTATGCCGGGAAAGGTCCCGGCGTGCAGGTCGTTGCTGGCCAATACGTTCCAGTAGTCGTCGAAATAGGCGGCCAGGGTCGAGGGCTGGCAGGCGATCCCCCGGTTCATCGCCGGTGCGACCAGTGCGCGCACCTGCTCGAGCTCGGGCGGCTCGGTATCGCAGTGCCCGGCCAGGGTCAGCAGTTCGCGTTGCTGGGCGAGCGGCAGCGCGCGGGAGCGGTCCAGGACGCGCACGATCGCGGTGAGCACATCGCGGGTCGGGCGCGCTCGGGTGCCCTTCTCCAGCTGGTTGATATAGCTGGCGCTGACACCGGCGTTGAACGCCAGGCGTTCCCGCGACAGTTTGCGTTCGTCACGCATGCGACGCAGCACCGCACCCAGCGTGGGTGGTGCGATCAGCACAGAAGTGGGTGAGCAGACGGTGGACATGCGACTTCACCTCCTGGAGGTCTCGTAAGCGCCGACCTCGACACCCACGAGCCCGCTGTTCCCCGACCGATCAGTTCGTTTGTTCCTATCCGATTGCCGCACCGTTCGTATGACATGTCAGCGAGAAGTGATCCGGTTGTGATCCGATCAGGCGACGGTGAGCGGTGATGTCGTCCGCCAGAGCAGGATCCGCAGTGGCGGCGAGCCGCGATTCGCACCCACGGTTCTCCGAAACCGAGGGCGGGACGCCGGCGGTGTCCGCGGACGGCGGAATCCCTTCGGAACTGCGGCGCGTTCGCCCACTACATACCCGCGCCACGCCGTCATCCCCGCGTAGTGTTGCGCCCCATACCGACCCCGGCCGCTTCCCGCCGGGCGTCGAAGACCGCTACACCCGCGCCGCCGACTGGTCCGCGCCGGTCAGCGCAGCCGCGCTGACTTCGGCGAACCGCAGCAGCGCATGGTCCGTGCCAGGGGCTCCGACCATGCAGAGAGACAGCGGCGGACTCGCGTTGTGCGCCAGGGGAATCGCGACGGCAGGCAATCCCGCTAGCGACGCCAGGCAGGTCAGCGTCAACGTGCGGGCGCGCCCGCCCTCCAACTCGGCCGCACTCGCCGTGCGCTCGGGCGGAAAGGTCGCGACGGTCGGGAGCATCAGCACCCGCCCGGCGAGCGCGCCGCGCAACGCGGCAGCCGCATCCACGAGCACCACGCGGGCTGAGTCCGCCGCCGCCTCGGTAACCGAGGCGGCATACGCGAACCGCTGCGCCACTTCGGGTTCCAGCGCCCCCGGATGATCGGTGATCCAAGCGCCGTGGCACCGCCAAGCCTCGTAAGCCTGAACAGTCCGGAACGCCGCGAACCAGGCATCCAGCTCCGCCCCCAGGTCGATGGCCGCCGCTCCGAGCAGGGTCGCCGCAGTCAGCACGGTCTCCGCGATCTCGGGATCGGCCACCGCACAGATGGAGGGGTCCACCACCAACTCGACCGACGTTGACGCAGCCGAATCGAGTCCAGGGAGTAGGACTTCGGCGACCGCCCGCAGGGTCGCCGGGTCCCGTGCGATCCAGCCGACGGCGTCGAAGGGCGGGGCGAGGGGTAGCAGTCCGCGGCGGTCGATTCGGGCGTGGGTGGTGCGGATGCCCCAGAGGCCCTGGTAGGCCGCCGGTACGCGGATGGAGCCTGCCGTGTCGGTGCCGAGGCCGATGGTCGCCTCGCCGCGCGCCACGGCTACCGCCGAGCCGCTGGAGGAGCCGCCTGGAATCCGGTCGGGGGCGGCGGGGTTGAGCGGCATGCCGTAGCGGCCGTTGGCGCCGGTGATGCTGTAGGCGAATTCGTCGGTTTGGGCGATTCCCGCGATATCGGCGCCGGCGGCCAGCAGTGCCGCGACGACTGCCGAGTGGGCGGTTTCCGGCTGCCGGGGGAATTCCCGCACACCGGCGCCGATCGCGTAACCGGCCACCGCGTAGAGGTCTTTGACCGCGACGGTGTGGCCGGTGAGCGGGCCCGCGCCCGTGGCGGCGACCAGCGGTGTGCCGTACTCCCGCCACACCGCCGCGTCGATGCTCGAATTCACCTGGCCCGCTCCAGGATTCGCTTGGCGAGATCGCTTCCGGCGTAGTGCGCGAAGTCGGCGACGCGGATCTCCCCGTGCACTCCGCGCACCTGATCCACCGCCTGCGAGATGGTGAAATCGCTTGCGGCGCTGAGGTACAGGTATGCCTGCCGGGGGTCGGCGTCGAACAGCGACACCACCAGCTCCACCGCATTGCGCACGCATTGTTCGAGGGCTTTGTTCAGGTCGGCGTCCAGCCCGGTCGGCAGTACGAAACCGGGTGCGGCGGCGAACGGTCCCACACTGCGGCCGAGGCCCGCCGCCACCTCGGCGGCCGGGATCACATCCACGGTGAGCCGGGCCCGCAGTGGCGCTTCCAGCGCGGTCAGCGCGACCTCGCCATTGCCCTGCGCGAAGTGCGGGTCGCCGATGTAGAACAACGCTTCCGGAACCTGCACCGGCAGAAAGAGCGTCGCGCCGGGAGTGAGCCGCCGGATATCGAGATTGCCGCCGTGCAACCCCGGCGGCACTGACGACACCCGCGTATCGGTATCGGTCGCCACCCCGGTGATGCCGAGGAACGGGGAGAGCGGAAACGCCGCCCGATGCGCCTGCCCGGCGTGCAACGGCATGGTCCCGAACCATTCCCCGTCGCGGTCCTGCACTGAGCAGAACTGCCCGTAGTTCCCGTCGAAGCCGAGCCGATGCGCCAGTACACCTTTCGCATGCCGGGTCGACACCACCCCGTACGGCGCACGCATGACGAGATCGTCGATGCGAATCGCCAGCAGATCACCCGGCCGCGCCCCCGCCACCGCGATCGGCCCGGTCACGATGTGCGGTCCGGCCAGCGAATCGCGCTTACGGACGGTACTGATCTCGATCGCGTCGGCCAGCACCTGATCCGCGGCCACCCCATGAGATCCGAAGTAGGCCAATGGATTCGAGCCCTGATCGTCCAGGAGCCCTTCGTGACTGACCGTGTCCACGATCAGCGACCGCCCCGGCTCCACCGTCGCGATCGGGGTGTCCCCCGTGCACGGCAGCCGTCCCCACAACACATTGCCCGGTTCGGCGGGCACGTACAGCACATCGCTCGCGACTCCGTCGCCCTGTTGCAGCACCGGAAACGCGGGGGCGTCCCCCGACACGATCGCCATCAATCGAACACCTTCTCTACCCGGCCCGCCCCGCATTGGTCGGACCATCCGATCTACCGACCATAAGCCGGGCGAACGAATAGCGTCGGCGCCGGTAACCTAACGTAACGAACGGTTTACGACCCCGAAATAGCCTGCATACGAACGGATTTAGAGTTGGGGCGATGACAGCCTCGATTCCCCCGCTGCGCCGCCGTCCGCGCAGCGTCAGCGCCGAGGTCGCGGCCCACCTGGAGGGCCTCATCATCAGCGGCGAACTCCGGGCCGGCGACAAGCTCCCGCCCGAACGCGAACTCGCCACCACCATGAACATCTCCCGCTCGTCCCTGCGCCAGGCCATGTTCGAACTGGAATCCAAGAAGCTCATCGAACGCCGGCAGGGGCGCGGCAGCACGGTCACCGAAACCCCGCCCGACGCCATGGAATTGGCCGGGAACCTGTCGGCCCTGGATGTCGAACTCGGCAATGCCACCGAACTGCGCGACCTGGTGGAGCCGCGCATCGCGCACCTGGCCGCCGTGCGCGCGGTCGAATCCAACCTGCTGGCGCTCGAGGAAGTACTGCTGCACTCGACCGACGGCTGTACCGCGGCCGACTCCCTGCGCCTGGACATCGAATTCCACGCCCTGCTCGCGCACGCCGCCCAGAATCCGCTGCTCGTCACGCTTTCCGCGATGACGACCGAATGGACGCGCCGTACCCGCACGCTGTCACACCGCACCCGCACCGGCCGGCGAGCCTCGGCGCGCGGGCACCGATCGATTTTCGAGGCGGTGGCCCGGCACGACGGCGCCGCCGCGGCGGTGGCGATGGAACAGCACCTGCGCGAGGTCCGGGAACTCAGCACCAATTCTTGACCGTTCGGTCTCGATATGCGTAGGGTTGCGGTCATGGCGAGGACCAAGGAGTTCGATCCGGACTCGGTGTTGCAGCGGGCGCTGGAGCTGTTCTGGCAGCGCGGGTACGAGGCGACGTCGATGGCGGATCTGGTCGAGCACCTCGGGATTGCCAAGGCCAGCATCTACGGGACGTTCGGGAACAAGCAGGAGCTGTACGCCAAGGCGCTGCGGCGGTACCTGGACATCACCGATCCGAAGATCATGGACGAGCTGTCCCAGCCGGGCCCGGTACTGCCGGCGGTCAAGTCACTGGTGGGGCGGTATGTCTCCGAGGCCAGCGACGACGAGCGGCGGCGCGGCTGCATGGTGGTCAACAGCGCGGTCGAACTCGCGGGGCACGATCCGGATGTGGCGCGACTGGTCGAATCCAGTTGGGCCTACCTTGAAACGGCGCTGACCTCGGCCCTGTTGCGCGCCCGTGCACAAGGTGAACTGTCCGCGGACGCCGACCCGCGCGCACTGGCCCGCTTCCTGCTGGTGTTCTTCCAGGGCGTGCGCGTCCTGGAACGCGCACCCGACGCGGCGGTCCGCCTACGCGACGCAGCCAAGGTCGCGCTGTCGATACTCGGCTGAGCGCGAACACCTTCCATCAGCGATCTAGCTTTTCTTTTGCATCAGTTCAAGACTAATCGTTCCAGAAAGCAGTGGTTCGCATGAACGCGATGGTTACGGCGACCCCGATGCCGTTGACCCGCAAGGCCGGTGGCTTCGCCGCACTGGCCGCCGTACAGGTGGTCACGATCGCCTCGATCACCATGCTCACCGTCGCGCTACCCGGCCTGCAAACCCGCTGGAACCTGAGTTCCACACTGCTGGTAGTGATTTCGACCGCCTACAGCGTGACATTCGGCGCGCTGCTCCTGGTCGCCGGACGCCTGGCGGATCGCCTCGGACATCGGCGAGTACTCCTCGGAGCGCTGCTCGTATTCACCGCGGCATCCCTGCTCGCGGCAGCGGCGACCAGCCCCGCCGTCCTGGTGGCGGCCCGCTTCCTCCAAGGAGCCGGTGCGGCCTTCGCAATCCCCGCGGCAATGGCCCTGATACCGGCGGTTTTCGACGATCCCGCCCGGCGCGCACGAGCGACCTCGATCTGGGGCGTACTGGCCGTCACCGGCGCGATCACCGGCACGGTGGCCTCCGGCTTCGTCGTCGAGTTCATCTCCTGGCGTTGGCTTTTCGTATTCACGGCGGCTGTCGCGACGGCCGCAGCCTGGGTGATCACCCGGCGCGTCCCAAGAGATCATCAGGTTCCGGAGCAGTCAGTTCGAAGCACGGTCCCGGCAAGCGCGAACGTAGCTCCACAGCAATCGAACGTCTCTCCGCAGCCCGCGCACGTTGCTCCACCGACGGCGCACGATGCTCCACGGCCCGCGCACGCTACTCCGCGGAAGGCGCAGGTCGCTTCACGGCCCGCGCACGTTACTCCACGGACGGCACACGATGCTCCACTGCCCGCGCACGTTGCTCGGCGCGCACACGTTGCTCCACAGCGCGCCAGGGCAGTTCGACAACGGACGAGGTTTGCTCTACATCGAGCGAACGTCGTTCCATCGCCCGCGGGAGCCGGACCACGGACAGGGGTTGCCGCATTCCCGGCGGCGCTCTTGACGGCTGGTCTCACCGCTCTTCTGGGCGGGCTCGCGGCGGCGTGGATACCGGTGGTGGCGGCCGGCGCAGTGCTGCTCGCCGGATTCGCATTCACCCAGCGCTACACGACGATTCCGCTGTGGCCCCGCTTGACCGCCACCATGGCGGTGGGCCTGCTCGCCATTCTCGTCGCGGCGGGCGCGAACGCCGCCACCTACTACCTGCTGACCCTCCGCCTCGCCGCCACCGGTCACAGCCCTGCCGCGATCTCCCTTGTCTTCCTCGCACCGGCCGCAGCGGTGCTCGCCGCCGGCCCGATCGCCGCGCGCCTACTCGCCCACCGCCCGCCCCGCCTCGTCCTCACCCTCGGATTGGCCACCGCCGCAACCGGATTGCTCCTCCTCGGCGCGACCGCACCCATCCCGCTCGGCAAGTGGCCGGCCCTCCTGATCTTCCCGCTCGGCATCGGACTGTCGCTCGCGGCGGCCATGGTGACGGTCATGGCCGCCGCCACCGACACCGACCGCGGACTGCTCAGCGGCCTGGCGAACACCGCCATGGAGGTCGGCCCACCCCTGGTCCTGGCCCTGACCGCCCCTCTCGCAGAGACTTTCGGCTACCGAACCGGCGTCCTGGTCATAGCCGCCGCACCCGCCCTGGCCGCCCTGGCCGCCCTGGCCGCATTCACCATCCGCCGCACCTGACCGATACGCGACAGCATCCAGCGAAGCCGACCAGTCCATGCCTCAACCGGCAACAACCGCTGGCACTCCTGCCCTCCCACACCGCCGATGGCACCCGAGACCTCTACCGAACCAACCGAATTCGCTACAGCACGAAGGGAACCCAAGCATGAACGCGCGTTTCGATGACAAGGTCGTCTTCATCACCGGCGGCGCGGGCGCGATCGCGGGCGTCACCGCGCAGGCGTTCGCCGACCGCGGCGCGCGCGTGGTCCTCGCCGACCGCAACCCCGACAAGGTCGCCGCCGCCGCGGCCCGCCTCACCTCCAACGGCGGCAAGATCGACTGGGTGAGCGCCGACGTCACCGACAGCGCCCAGCTCGGCGCCGCCGTCGCCGAGGTGGTGCGCCGTCACGGCGGCCTGCACATCGCTTTCAACAGCGCGGGCGTCTTCGGCAAGAACTCCCCCACCGCCGACCTCGACGAATCCACCTGGCAGACAGTCCTGGACGTCAACCTCACCGGCGTCTTCCTCGCCATGAAGCACGAGATCGCCCACATGCGCACCCAGGGCGGCGGCGTCATCATCAACATGGCCTCCAACATCGGCGCCCACGGCCGCCGCCCCGGCCTAGCCGCCTACGCCGCGTCCAAGGCAGCGGTCAGCGTCCTCACCCAAACGGCCGCCCGCGACCACATCGCCGAAGGCATCCGCATCAACGCCGTCAGCCCCGGCGCCAGCGACACCCCTATGTCCTACCGCCCCGGCGAATCCCGCTCCGACCGCGACGCCCGCGTACAGTCCGCCGTCCCCGCCGGCCGAGTCAGCGACCCCACCGAAATAGCCGCCGCCGTCCTCTGGCTCGCCTCCGACGACTCCAGTTTCGTAGTCGGCCACGACCTAGTAGTCGACGGCGGCGCCACCGCCTGACCCCCGCCACCGCCTGGCCCCCGCCCGCACCTGCCCCATCGTCGGCCGAACCGTCATACCTGCCCGCCGTCGCACCCGCTCACGTGGCCGATGGGTGAGGGCGCACGCCTTGCTCGATACCTCACCAACCCGCCGAATCGGTTCCCGGTCCCGTGGCACGAGTGGCACACCAGTGCGGGGAAATCGGACAATTCTGCACGCTGGTGTGCCACTCGACGTGAAGTCGATGTGGGGTGGTGTCTCTCGGGGCGGAGGGATCGGGGGTGGCGGGTCCTCCTTGCGGGAGAGGATTCGGGGCACGAGGCGAACTAGGGTGGCGGGGGTGGCCGACGAGCGAGTGGTGACCTGGTTGGGGCGGCGGACCGCGCTCGTGGATGCCGTCGCGGCGGGGATGCTGCTGGTGGCGTGCCTGCTCATCGGGCTACTCGTGGGGGCCGACCGGGCGTATTTCGGGTTCTCGCTGGGTTTGATCGCACCCCTCGCTTTCCGGCGGCGTCGACCGGAACTGGTGACCGTCGCGGTAGCTGTGGTCGCATTGCTGCAATGGGCGATGGTGCGCAATACGACCGGGGCACTGATCGCCGATATCGCGGTGCCGATCGTGATCTACACGCTTGCCGACCGGGGTGGCAAGGTCGCAAGCCGAATCGGATTGGCGGCAGGGCTGATCGGGGCCGGGCTCGGCGGATGGAGCTGGCCGCAGCTGTCGATGCCTGTTGTAGCGCATGTGATCGTGGGTGGATTTCTGGCCGGTACGGTCCTTGCGGCGTGGCTCGCCGGGGCGTGGCAGCGGGCGCGGCGTGGGGAGCTGACAGCGCTGGCCGAGCGGGCGGCACTGCTCGAGCAGACCCGCGAGCAGGAGACGCGCCTGGCCGTGATGTCCGAGCGCACCCGTATCGCTCGGGATATCCACGATATCCTCGCCCACTCCCTGGCGGTGATCGTCGCCCAGGCCGACGGGGGACGCTATGCGGCACCGGAGGATCCGGCCCAGGCGGTCGCTTCGCTGCGCGCGATCGGGGAACAGGGTCGGCAGGCGCTCACCGAAACTCGCAGGGCGATAGGGGTATTGCGGGACGAGGGTGAGAGCGATCCGGATCCGGCACCACGCGTGGGGATTTCCGACATCGAGCGGCTCGTCGCAGATGTCAGGGCGTCCGGACTGGCAGTGGAGCTGCGCGTGGCGATGCCGGACGAGTCCCTCGATCCGGGCGTAGGGCTCGTGGTCTACCGGATAGTTCAAGAAGGCCTGACGAACGCCGTCAAACACGCGGGAGTCACTGCCCAAGTACATGTTTCGATTCGTCACGTGGAGCACTGGCTGCACGTCGATGTGAGCGATGACGGCGGGCGCGTAAGCGTGGACCGGAGCGGCGATGGCGGTCACGAGCGTGCGGACCGAGGCGACGGCGGCGGTCGTGGGCGCGTGGACAAACAAGGCGGGGCCCTGCACGCGCGCGGTGGTTACGGCTCGATCGGTATGCGGGAGCGGGTCGAGGTTTACGGTGGCGAGCTCGAGTTGCGGCGTCACACGGGCCGATCCGGTCATCTGCTGGCCGCTCGGATTCCGATGCGGAGCGGGGGTGGCCGGTGATCGAGGTATTGCTCGTCGAGGATCAGGCGTTGGTGCGCGCGGGTTTTCGGATGGTGGTGGATTCCCAGCCTGATATGCGGGTGGTCGGGGAGGCGGGCGATGGGCTCGGCGGGGTCGCCGAGGCGGCGCGGCTCGCGCCGGATGTGGTGGTGATGGATGTACGCATGCCCGGGTTGGACGGGCTCGAAGCCACGCGGCGTATTCTCGCGGCTGCCGATCCGCCCCGGGTGCTGGTGCTCACCACCTACGATCTCGACGACTACGCGCTGGCGGCCGTCCGGGCGAGCGCGAGCGGTTTCCTGCTCAAAGACGCACCGCCGGAACAGTTCCTGTCCGCCGTGCGCTCGGTGCACGCCGGTGACGCCGTCCTCGCCGCCTCCACCACCCGCCGCCTGCTCGACCGCCTCGCCCCGCCGATCGACGCCGCCGCGCAGAACCTCGTATCGACCCTCACCGACCGCGAAACGACGGTCCTGCGCGAGATGGCGCGCGGCCTCTCCAATTCCGAGGTCGCGACCGCCCTGTCGATCGGCGAGGGCACCGTGAAAACCCATGTCCGCCATATCCTCACCAAACTCGCGGTCCGCGATCGCGTACAAGCGGTGATCCTCGCCCACGAAGCCGGTCTGATGCGGCCCAGGCACCACTAGCCCGGACCGCCTCCTACCTGAACCGGCCTACACTCGCCCGGACCGGCCTGCACTCACCACGCCAGTCTTCGCTCACGGCCAGCCCAACGCGTCGAAGCCCCCGGCGACTATTCCTCACGCGCGCAGGTCATATCGGTGGTGGGCAGCGCGCCTGTCAGCAGATACTGCTCCACCGTCACATCCACGCATCGGGAGGGCTCGGACAGGTAGACGCCGTGCCGGAACGCGCCGGCCACGGTGATCGAGCGCGAGCCGGTCAATGCCTTGTGGAGGGCCTGCTGTCCGGTGAGTGGCGCGACCGGGTCGCCTGCGGCGCCGATGAGCAAGGCCGGGTGGCGGTTTCCGATCTCGGTGGCGGGTTCGGCGGGAGCGATGGGCCAGACGGCGCACGGGGTGAGGTGTCTGGCCAGTGGGCCGAAGAACGGTTCGGTGGCCAGGTGCGCCTGGATGTCGGCGTGGTAGGCGTCGGCGGGGCGGGAGGGGCGGTCGGCGCATTGGTTGGCGACCGTTGCGCTGAAACCGAATTCGGGTGCGACCGAGGTATCGGTGTACAGCGCGAGTTTGGCCGCCAGCTCCGGGGACGGCTCGACGGTGTCTCCGCGGGATGCGTCCACCAGGTTGCGCACCTGGTGTGCCAGCGCGGCATACGATTCTTCCGAATCGTCCACGGTGAGCAGGAGTCCCGGCACCAGATCGCCGGTGATCGTCACTCCGGCGAGCGTGACGGGCCGTTCGGAGATCGCCGCGAACATCCGGTCGACAGTCCGCGATACCTCCTCTGCCCCTGCGCCCAAACCGAATTCGCCGTCCCGCTCTCCCGCCCACCGCGCCCAGTCGGCCAGCGCCGCCGCATCGGCCGCTGCCGTCTCCCGGGTCAGGTCGGGTCCGGGCGCGCGCGGATCCAGTGCACTGTCGAGGACCATCCGATCGACCCGATCACCGAACATCTGGAGGTAGACGGCTCCCAGGTACGTCCCCCACGACCACCCCAGATACGACACCACCGACTCCCCCAGCAGCCCGCGCAGCAGATCCATATCCCGCGCGACCGCACGAGTGGACGCATACGGGAGCAACTCACGGTACGGCTCACATCGCGCGACGAGCTCCCGTGCCACCGTCACGGTCCGGTCGAATCCCTCCCGCCCGCGCGGACCAGCCTGCGCGATCCCGATGTAAGCACCTGTCGGCCAACCACATTCGAGCGGCGAACTGGCCCCGAAGAATCGCGGATCCATCCCCACCAGATCGAACCGTTCCCCGAGCACGGCCGCCGCATGCCCGCCCTCCGGCCCGTCGAGCACCATGCTCACCCCGTCCCGCGATGGCCCCGGCCCGCCCGTCTGCACCACCAGCGTCCCCACCCGATGCGCCGGATCCGTGGCCGCCCGCCGCGCCACCGCGATCGTGATGGTCTTCCCCGCCGGATCGGCATAGTTCAACGGCGCCCGGAATTCTCCGCACTGCGCCCCGTCCGCCGCGAGCTTCGCCCCGACCTCGTCCTCCGCCCCGTTCCGGCAGTCCCGCCACGTAATCACCTGCCCCCGCATCCATTCCGGCAGTGAATCCCCCGCCGCCGGATCACATCCCGAGAGCGCCCCCGAAACCACAATCGCCGCAACCACCACACCGAATCGACTTCGAATCATGCCCGCACGGTATTGATTCCCCCGTACCCCGCACGTCTACCCACGGACCGATTTCCCGCCCCGCATTCGACCCGCAAGGAATACCGACCCCGACCACAAAGGCCGGGATCGGTCCACAACCACCGATCAGGCCCGATGCAACGCCAGCACCGGAATGGTCCGAATCCCCGCGGTCTTCTCCGCATACCCCGCGAACCCCGGATACCGGGACGCCTGCGCGGCATAGATCCGATCCCGATCCGCCCCGGTCACCTCGGTCACCGACACCGGAAAAGTCTCGGTACCGATTTCGGCATCGGCCTTCCCCGCGGTGGTGAGGTTGTAATACCAATCCGGATTGGTAGGAGCCCCCGCCTTGGACGCGAAAATGTACACGGTCCCAGGATCCTGCTCATCCTGCATGTACATCATCGGCGTAACCAGCTCCCGCCCGGTCTTCCGCCCCCGGTGATGCACCAGAATCATCGGCGCACCTTCGAACGGGCCCCCGACCCGCCCCTCGTTCGCACGAAACTCTTCGATGATGCTCGCATTCCAGTCGCTCATACCGCTGATCTTTCCCGACCATCGCCCGATTTCGCGGTAGGCGTCGCACGGAAGGCGCGGCGATAGGCCAGCGGACTGATCCCGATCGCCTCGTGCAAATGCTGACGCAGCGAAGCCCCGGTGGCGAAACCGACCTCGGCGGCAATGCGATCCACCGGCAGATCGGTGGATTCGAGGAGTTCGCGGGCGCGCAGTACGCGCTGCTGGATCAGCCAGCGGCCCGGGCTCTGGCCGACTTCGTCGCGGAAACGGCGGGCGAAGGTGCGGCCGCTCATGCGGGCTCGGGTGGCGAGGTCGGCCATGGTGAGGGGGTGGTGCAGGTTTTGCAGGGCCCATTGGCGGGCGTCGGCGGTGCCGGTGGAAGCGGTTGGGGGAACGGGTTGTTCGATGAACTGGGCTTGGCCGCCTTCGCGCCAGGGTGGGACGACGCAGCGGCGGGCGACCATATTGGCGATCTCGCTGCCGTGGTCGCGGCGGATGAGGTGCAGGCACAGGTCGACGCCGGCGGCGGCGCCGGCCGAGGTGAGGATGTCGCCGTCGTCGACGTAGAGGACGTCGGGGTCGAGGCGGATGCGGGGGAAGGTGCGGCGGAAGCGGTCGGAGAAATTCCAGTGGGTGGTGGCGGGGCGGTCGTCGAGGAGGCCGGCGGCGGCCACCACGATGGCGCCGGTGCAGATGGAGACCAGGCGGGCGCCGGGGCGGATGCGGGCCAGAGCGGCCGAGAGTTGTTGCGGGAGGCCGTTTTCGAGGATGGGGAGGACGTCGCAGGGCGGGATGACGACGGTGTCGGCGGTGTCGAGGAGGGTGCTGTCGTGGCTGACGGCGATCTCGAAGTCGGAATTGCTGCGCACCGGGCGGCCGTCGAGGGAGCAGGTGCGGACGTCGTAGCGGCCGTCCGCGGTGCCGAAGACCCGGTTGGGGATGCCGAGTTCGAAGGGGTAGACGCCGTCGAGCGCCAGGACGACCACGCGGTGCGGCTCGGAAGGCATGGCGGGATCCTATCGAATAATGGCTATCTTGCCATTTTCCGGGAGCGGGGCGGACGGCAGGCTGAATGGCATGAGCGATGATCAGATTCCGGAGACCATGCGCGCCATCAGCCAGGACGAGCTGGGCGGTCCCGAGGTGCTGCACGAGGTCCGGCTGCCGGTGCCGGCGCCCGGGCCGAGCGAGCTGCTGGTGCGGGTGCGCGCCACCGCGTTGAATCCGACCGATTGGGGGCATCGCGCCCGGGCGGGGCTGTTCCTGCCTCCGCCGCCGTTCGTGCTCGGCTGGGACGTGTCGGGTGAGGTGGTCGCGACCGGGACCGGGGTGACGCTGTTCAAACCGGGCGACGAGGTGTTCGGCATGCTGCCCTACCCGCACGGGCACGGCGCGGCGGCCGAATTCGTGACCGGTCCGGCGCGCGCGTTCGCCCGCAAGCCGGGCAATCTCGACCATATTCACTCGGCGGCGATTCCCCTGGCAGCACTCACCGCCTGGCAGGCGCTCGTCGACACCGCCGATCTGCAAGCGGGACAACGGGTGCTGATCCACGCGGCCGCGGGCGGGGTCGGGCATTTCGCCGTGCAGATCGCCAAGGCGCGCGGAGCGTACGTCATCGGCACCGCCAGCGCCGCCAATCACGATGTGCTGCGCGACCTGGGCGTGGATGAGGTGATCGACTATCGCACAGTCGATTTCGCGGAGACGGTGCGCGATATCGATGTGGTGATCGACCCCATCGACAGCGAGCACGCGGTGCGCTCCGCCCGTATCCTGCGCCCCGGCGGCATCGTGGTGTCCTTGCGCGCGAACATGACCGCCGACCTGTCGGCCGAGGCCGAAAAGCTCGGCGTGCGTATCGAAGTCATGCTGGTCGAAGCCGATCACACCGGCATGACCGAGCTCGCCGCACTGGCCGAGGCGGGCACCCTGCGCCCGATCATCGCGGGCACCTTCCCGCTCGCCGAAGCCGCCAAGGCGCACGCCTTGGGCCAAACCTCGCGCACCGTAGGCAAATTGGTGCTCACGGTCGACTGATACGAAACGAGGGAGGCGATGCCCGTGAGCATCGCCTCCCTCGCCGGGCCGGAATCAGCGAGTCAGGTTCTCGTGCTTCGGGCAGTAGTTCATGATGGCCGCGCCCGCGTAGAAACCGACATCCTCCAGGCTGAGGTATTCGGTCATCTCGCCCTGGAAGCCGCCGATCCAGGCATTGAGCGTGCCCTTGGACGCCGAGCTGTCCAGCGAGGTGCACAGGTCGCGCGCGCCGTCACCGATGGCGCTGATCATGTCGGCGGTATTGGGGAGCGCTCCCCAGCTGGTGTTCTTCTGCTGCAGCAGGCCGAAGAACTCGGCGTCGGACAGGGATTGGGCCGAGGCCGACGGGGCGACGGCGACCAATGCGGCGGCCGCGAGAGCGGCAGCCCCGAGAATCTTGCGCATATCTCATCTCTTCGGATCGGTGCGATCCCTCCACCGGATCGCCGAGCCGAAGCGTACCGGATGAATGCGACAGATCTGATCATCGAGAGCGCTCTCCGGAACGGGTCCGGAGAGCGGTCGATCAGAGCGAATCGAACAGTCCCGGATGGGATTCGCGCGCCCGAACCTCGATGGATCCGAACACCAGATCCGGCGGCGGCACCAGGCCGAGATGTTCCCAGGCGGCGGCGGTGGCGACCCGGCCGCGCGGGGTGCGGGCGATCAAACCCGCACGCACCAGGAAGGGTTCGCACACTTCCTCGACGGTGGCCGATTCCTCGCCCACCGCGACCGCCAGCGTGGATACACCGACCGGTCCGCCATTGAAGCTGCGGATCAGCGCCGACAGCACCGCCCGGTCGAGCCGGTCCAGGCCGAGCGCGTCCACGTCGTACACCGCCAGCGCCGCGTGCGCGATCTCCTTGGTGACCAGGCCGTCGGCCTTCACCTCGGCGTAGTCGCGCACCCGGCGCAGCAGCCGGTTGGCGATACGCGGCGTCCCGCGCGAGCGCCCGGCGATCTCGGCCGCGGCATCGGTGTCGATGCGCACGCCGAGGATGCCGGCCGAACGCAGCAGAATGCGTTGCAGCTCTTCGGGTTCGTAGAAATCCATATGCCCGGTGAAACCGAAACGGTCGCGCAGCGGACCGGTCAGCGCGCCGGAGCGGGTGGTCGCGCCGACCAGCGTGAACGGGGCGATATCTAGCGGAATCGAGGTCGCGCCCGGGCCTTTGCCGACCACCACATCGACCCGGAAGTCCTCCATGGCGAGGTACAGCATTTCCTCGGCCGGCCGTGCCATGCGATGGATCTCGTCGATGAACAGCACATCGCCCTCGACCAGATTGCTCAGCATGGCCGCCAGGTCACCGGCGCGTTCCAGCGCCGGACCGGAGGTCAGCCGCAGCGCGGTGCCCAGCTCCCCCGCGATGATCATTGCCATCGAGGTTTTGCCCAATCCCGGTGGGCCGGACAGCAATACGTGATCCGGGGTGCCGCCGCGCTGTTTCGCGCCGCGCAGCACCAGCGCGAGCTGTTCGCGCACCCGCGGCTGGCCGATGAAGTCGTCCAGGGACTTCGGCCGCAGACTGGCCTCGATCTCGCCGTCGGACTGCTGATAGACGGGGCTGACCGTGGCCTCGTCGAAATCGGGTGCGCCGAAGCCGGATGCGCCGTAATCGGGTTCGTCGATCATGATCGCCTATCGGTTCTTGCCCAGCAGCCCCAGCGCGGCACGCAGGGCCACCGAGGTGGTGGCGTCGGGCTCGTTGACCAGCACCACGTCCACCGCCGGTTCGGCCTGCCGCGCCGGGAAACCGAGACCGATCAACGCCTCGACCACCTGATCGCGAATCGGCGTGACCATGGCCGCGGGACCCGATCCGGGCGGACCCGATTGCACCGGAACCAGATCCACCTTGTCCCGCAATTCCACCACCATGCGCTCGGCGCCGCGCTTGCCGACGCCGGGCACCCGGGTCAGCGCCGCCACATTGCCTTCGGCGAGCGCCTTGCGCAGCGCCTCCGGTTCGAGCACCGCCAGAATCGCCATGGACAGCTTCGGTCCCACCCCCGACACCGTCTGCAGCAGCACGAACAGCTCGCGCGCCTCGGTATCGGAGAAACCGAACAGCGTCATGGAATCCTCGCGCACGATCATGGTCGTGTAGAGGCGGGCGTCCTCGCCGCGGGTCAGCGCGGCCAAGGTGGCGGGGGTGGCATTGAGCCGGTAGCCGACTCCCGCCGCCTCCAGCACCACATGGTCGAGCCCGATCTCGAGCACCTCGCCGCGTACCGACGCGATCACCGCGTTACCGCCTTCCGTTGCTGGGCAAGCCTCTCCTCGTACATGCGCCGCATCCGTTCCGCCTGGGCTTCGGCCTTGGCCATGCGTTCGAGCATGGGCGCGCGCCAACAATGGCAGATGGCCAGGGCGAGCGCGTCGGCGGCATCGGCGGGTTTGGGTGCGACGGCGAGTCCGAGGATACGGGTGACCATGGCGGTCACCTGGGCCTTGTCCGCCGAACCATTGCCGGTGACGGCGGCTTTCACCTGACTGGGGGTGTGGAAGTGCACGGGGATGCCGCGCCGCGCCGCCGCGAGGGCGATGACGCCGCCCGCCTGCGCGGTGGCCATGGCGGTGCGCACATTGTGTTGCGAGAACACCCGTTCCACCGCCACCACTTCCGGCCGATGGTTGTCCATCCACGCCTCGGCCGCGTCGGAGACCCCGAGCAGGCGTTGCGCCAGATCCATTTCCGGCGGGGTGCGCACCACATCCACCTGGATCATCCGCACGGTGCGGCCATTGGTGCTTTCCACCATGGAGAGCCCGCACCGGGTGAGTCCGGGGTCGACGCCCATCACCCGCACCGAAACCCCTCTCACCGAAGACGAACAACTGTTCGAGAGTCTAACGGACCGCGGCGGTGAATCAGGCCATCGACACGGCGATTGCCCGCAGCCTACGAGGTGTCGCGGGTTCAGGCGTGGTGATCGACGACCGCGCGGGTGTAGTCGATCCGGATCACGTAGCCGGGGGCCCAGTCGTCGGCCGGGCAGGAAGCCACCACGTCGGCGCGGCGGTGCGGGCCGACGAAGGTCGTCGCGTCCACGTAGCGCCCGGCCGAACAGACCGCCGTCGCCTCGACCCGATAGATCTCGTCACTGTCATTGCGGCAGCTCGATTCTCCGCACGACAGCCCGGGCGCGAGGTCACGCGCGGCGGCCTGCGGGGCCAATACGACCGCGGCGGCCGCGACCAATCCCGCGATGCCCGTTCCGATGATCATCCGATGTGCCATGTGCTCGCCACTCCTCCAGGTATCCCCACCTGGGATCAACCCTGTCGCAGCGGCGTTTTCGGCACATCCGGGATCGACCCCCGAGATTCCCCGGTAGCTACCCTGATCAGACCCCCAGTGCCACCCGGAACGCGCGCTCGGCTTCGTCACCGAACAGCACGAACCGCACCTGGCGCACGGAAGTCGCTGCGGCGCGCACGGTTTCGACGGCGATGCGCGCGCCATCGTCGAGGGGCCAGCGGTAGATCCCCGTGGAGATGGCCGGGAACGCCACCGTCTCGGCCCCCAGTTCGTCTGCCACGCGCAGGGATTCGCGATAGCAGGAGGCGAGCAGTTCCGAACGGTCCTCGGTAGCGGACCACACCGGCCCGACGGTGTGAATCACCCAGCGCGCGGGCAACTTCCCGGCCGTGGTCGCCACCGCCTGCCCGGTCGGCAGGCCGCGCCCGTAGTGCGAGGCGCGCAGGTCCCGGCACGCCGACAGGATCTCCGGCCCGCCCTTGCGATGGATCGCCCCGTCCACTCCCCCACCGCCCAGCAGCGAGGAATTCGCGGCGTTCACGATCGCGTCCACGTGCTGTTCGGTGATGTCCCCGCGTACCGCGAGCAATTCGGCCATGCCCGGATTCTTCCATCCGGCCGGGTGCGCGGGGCGGTGGTCGCGCGGCACGGATCGGCAGGCTTCCCGGTCGTTTCGTCCGGTATCGGCCGGGTAGGCGAACGGCATACCGAGGATCGGGCGTCCGGCGTCCCGGTCCCGGCACACGGAAAGGCGAAGGATATGACCACTTTCGGCAGTACGAGTACCGCGCGCTGGACCCCGGTACAGCTGGCGTCCCTGGTGGTGGGAGCGCTGTTCCTGATCGTGGGGATCGCGGGCTTCATTCCCGGGATCACCACCAACCTCGACGATCTGACCTTTGCCGGGCATGACACCTCCACGCAATTGCTCGGCGTGTTCCAGGTTTCGGTGCTGCACAATATCGTGCACCTGCTCTTCGGCGTGGCCGGTCTGGCGGCGGCCCGCACGGTGAACGGGGCCCGTATCTTCCTGCTCGCGGCCGGTGTCATCTACCTGGTGCTGTGGCTGTACGGGCTGGTCATCGACAAGATGAGCGACGCCAATTTCGTGCCGCTCAATACCGCCGACGACTGGCTGCACTTCGTGCTCGGCGTGACCATGGTGGTGCTGGGCGCGGTGCTGCCGCGCCTGACCAGCGGTGCCGCCGGGCCCGGCCCGGTCGTGCGCGGCCCGGGCGGTTACTGACCGTTCCGCGAGCCGAAACCGCCAGGCGCGCAATGCGATACGGCCGCTCCCGAGTTCTCGGGAGCGGCCGTCGCAGGCGTGAACTCAGGCGTCGAGTTCGGCCAGTACCTCGTCGGAGATATCGACATTGGTGAAGACGTTCTGCACGTCGTCGCTGTCCTCGAGGGCGTCGACCAGCTTGAACACCTTGCGGGCCGTTTCGGCGTCCACCGACACCGACATGGACGGCTGGAAGCCGGACTCGGCGGAGTCGTAGTCGATGCCCGCGCTCTGCAGGGCGGTGCGCACGGCGATCAGATCGCCCGGCTCGGAGATGACCTCGAACTGCTCGCCCAGGTCGGTGACCTCTTCGGCGCCGGCGTCCAGGACGGCCATCAGCACGTCGTCCTCGGACAGGCCGTTCTTGTCCAGGGTCACGATGCCCTTGCGGTGGAACAGGTACGACACCGAACCCGGGTCGGCCATATTGCCGCCGTTGCGGGTCATGGCCACGCGCACTTCACCGGCCGCGCGATTGCGGTTGTCGGTGAGGCACTCGATCAGCACGGCGACACCGTTCGGGCCGTAGCCCTCGTACATGATGGTCTGCCAGTCGGCGCCGCCCGCCTCTTCACCGCCGCCACGCTTGCGCGCGCGCTCGATATTGTCGTTGGGCACCGACGACTTCTTCGCCTTCTGAATGGCGTCGTACAGGGTCGGGTTGCCGTCCGGGTCACTACCACCGGTGCGGGCCGCCACCTCGATGTTCTTGATCAACTTGGCGAAGAGCTTGCCGCGCTTCGCGTCGATCCCGGCCTTCTTGTGCTTGGTGGTGGCCCATTTGGAGTGGCCGCTCATTCCCTACTTCCTCGTTTCAGGGGGCTCGGTTACGTCTCTGGCGACGCTACCCGCCCGGGGACGGACAACTGCACCAGTTTACTGCTGCCGTTTTTCGGACTCTCGCACCGATAGTCACACTCCGGCGCGCGGGCGCACCACGGTGTCGACGAACAGCTTGTGCACGCGCAGGTCTCCGGTCACCTCGGGATGGAAGGAGGTGGCGATGACATTGCCCTGGCGCACGGCCACGACGCGACCGGCCGCGGGACCGGACGGGACCGTGGCGAGGACCTCGACACCGTCGCCCGCGCGCTCCACCCAGGGGGCGCGGATGAAGACCGCGCGCACCGGGCCGTCGTCGAGGCCGGTGAATTCCAGATCGGTTTCGAAGGAATCGACCTGGCGGCCGAAGGCATTGCGGCGCACCGTCATATCGATGCCGTGCAGGGGCTTCATGTCCGGGCGGGTGTCGAGGACTTCCGACGCCAGCAGGATCATCCCGGCGCACGAGCCGTAGGCGGGCAGGCCGTCGCGCAGGCGCGCCTTCAGCGGTTCCAGGAGTTCGAACACGTCCAGGAGCTTGCTGATAGCGGTGGATTCGCCGCCCGGGATCACCAGACCATCGACGGCGGCCAGCTCGGATTCGCGCCGCACCGGCACCGGCTCGGCGCCGCAAGCCGCCAGCGCGTGCACGTGCTCGCGCACGTCACCCTGCAATGCCAGTACCCCAATAGTCGGTTTCACGCCGTCGAGCATACGTTCGGCGGTACTGCTCACCGGGCTGCGGGGCGGTCGTCCGGGCAGCTGTGGCGCTGCTCACCCGGGTGTCAGGGTTCCGTTAGGACAAGTGTCCATTAGGTGATTCCGGAGAACACTCTCGCCTGTGACTGATCTGCTTCCGCACACCTCGCCCGGGCCGCGCGGTGGTGTCGCCGCGCCTCCACCGCGGCACGGGCTGACCGTTTCGACCGGTTTGGCCGGGCTTTCCCTCGATGCCATGGCATCGGTTTCCTATGGTCCCGAGGCCATCGTGCTGGTGCTGGCCGCAGCCGGCGCGGCCGGACTGGGGTTCACGCTGCCGGTCACCGCGGCCATCGTGGTGCTGCTCGCGGTACTCATCGCCTCCTACCGGCAGGTGATCGCGGCCTTCCCGAACGGGGGCGGGGCGTACGCGGTGGCGAAGGAACGGCTCGGGCATCGCACGAGTCTGGTTGCGGCGGCGTCGCTGATCGTGGACTACGTGCTGAATGTGGCGGTGTCGATCGCGGCGGGAGTGGCGGCGCTGACGTCCGCGTTCCCGCAGCTGCTGCCGTACACGGTGTGGATCTGCCTGGCCATCCTGGCCGGGATCACGGTGCTGAATCTGTACGGGATCCGGGAGAGCGCGCGGGCGTTCATGGTGCCGACCGTGGTGTTCGTGCTGGGCATTTTCGCGGTGATCGCGGGTGGCTTGTTGCGGTCGGAACCGGCCGGTGTGACCACCGGCGCGGCGGTCGCCACCGATGCGCACACCATCGGAATCCTGTTGCTGCTCAAGGCATTCTCCTCCGGGTGCGCAGCATTGACCGGCGTGGAGGCGATCGCCAACGCGGTGCCGAGTTTCGCGCAGCCCAAGGTGCGGCGGGCACAGCGGGCAGAGGTGGCGCTGGGGGTGCTGCTGGGCGTCATGCTGCTGGGTCTGGCGACGCTGATCCAGAAGTTCGAGATCCATCCGATCGAGGGCGCCACGGTGCTCTCGCAGCTGACCGAGGCGGCGCTGGGGCACGGAATCGCCTATTACGTAGTGCAATTCGCGACGGTGATCCTGCTGGCGCTGGCGGCCAACACCTCCTACGGCGGGCTGCCGACGCTGACCAAGATCCTGGCCGACGACAATTGCCTGCCGCATCGGTTCGCGGTCTCCTCGCCGCGGCAGGTGTATCGGTTCGGCGTGCTGGCCCTGGGCATTTCGGCGGCGGTGCTGCTGATCGCCTCCGACGGGAACATGAACGCGCTGGTGCCGTTGTTCGCGATCGGGGTGTTCGTGGGGTTCACCATCGCGCAGGTGGGCATGGTGCGGCATTGGCTGGCAACGCGCGAGCCGGGCTGGCGATGGCGGTTGGCGCTCAACGGTTTCGGCGCGGCGCTCACCTTCGTCGCGGCCGTGGTCACCACCTCCATGAAGTTCACCGCGGGCGCGTGGCTGATCGTGCTGGTGCTGCCGCTGCTGGTGGTGGGGATGGAGCGAATCCGCAAGACCTATCACCGGATCGACGGCTGCCGGGGCGCGGGCTGCCTGCCGGCGACGCCGCGGGCCACCGATACCGCCATCGTGGTGCCGGTTTCCGAAGTGTCGGAACTGAGCCGGGAAGCCTTGTCGGCGGCCATGTCCCTGGGCCGCGACGTGGTGGCGGTGCACGTGTGCCTGCCCGGGGAGAACATCCGGGTCTTCACCAAGGAATGGGAGTCCTGGCATCCGGACGTGCGGCTGATCCTGCTCGAGGACGGGGACGCGACCGTGGGCGGGCCGGTGGCGCGCTATGTGCGCGACAATTTCCCGGGCCGCCGCAAGGTCGTGGTCATCGCCGAGGTGGAACCGCCCGCGGGCTGGAACCACGTGCTGCCCAGCCATCGCAGCGATGAACTGGAGAAAGTGCTGCGCAGGATGCCGGACACGGTCGTGTGCCACCTGCGCGTGCAGACCGCCTGAACTACGCGGTGCCGGGCGGGAAGGATTCGCCCGGCTCCCGCAGGTTGCGAATCAGGCCCTCCTGCACCACGACCGCGACCAATTCGCCCCGCTGATTCCAGATCCGGCCCGCGGTCAGCGCGCGGCCCAGGCCCGCCGACGGCGACTGCTGGTCGTACAGCAGCCAATCGTCGGCGCGGAACGGGCGCAGGAACCACATGGCGTGATCGAGCGAGGCGTTCTGGGTGGGTTCGTCCGGGTGGATCACCTTCGACGAGCCGAGCAGCGTCATATCGCTCATGTAGGCGAGCGTGCACACGTGGAACAGCGGATCGTCGGGCAGTTCGTGCCGGTATTTGAACCACACCTGCTGCTGCGCCGCCAGCCCGTCGCGCCGGCCCACCTGTTCCTGCGGGACGGTGCGGATATCCCAGTGCTCCCATTCCCGCATGGCCCACAACCGTTCCGGGCTCATGCTGGTGCGGGCGTCGGGCAGCTCGGTCGGCGCGGGCACCACCGGCATCTCGTCCTGATGCTCCGGCCCCTCGTCCCCCACGTGGAACGAGGCCGACATGGTGAATATGGCTTCCCCGTTCTGCACCCCGGTCACCCGCCGCGTGCAGAACGACCGCCCGTCCCGGATCCGGTCCACCAGGTACACGGTCGGCTCCTTGGGATTGCCCGGCCGCAGGAAGTACCCGTGCAGCGAATGCACCTGATACCGCGCATCCACCGTCCGCACCGCCGCCACCAGCGACTGCCCCGCAACCTGCCCGCCGAACGTCCGCGGCAACTGCGTCTTGGTGGACGCGCCCCGGAAGATGTCACGCTCGATGCGCTCTATCTCGAGGGCCTCTTCGATGGTCGCCATGCACATCCCTTCCCGGATCGTCCGGCTCAACATAACAATCCGGGCCGCTCACGCTCACCGGGACCTGGCCGGTTTGCCGAATCGATGCGGGGCCCGCGCGCGATGCCCTGCTGCGCCCGCACACGATCATTGCGAACCCACACCTGGATTGTCGTTTCTGATCGAAATCGACCAATTTCACTCACGATCGATCACGCCTGATTATGGTCATCGCCACACCGCCACCGCCGCAACATGATTCGGCGGCCGGTGCTCTCGATCAGCCCTCGATGCGGAGGACCCATGTTCAAACGATTCGCCGTCGGACTCCTGGCTCTCGGCGCCACCCTCACCCCCTCGCTCACCACCCCCGCCACCGCCGACACCGCCCCCGACCCGGTCATCGTGATCGCCGGCTTCGCCTCCCCCGACCTCGGCGGTCTGCCCTTGGCCCTGCGCATCCACTCCGCCACCGACGCGAAGTACTACACCATCGCCGGCTCCCGAAGCAGCGGCACCGGCAGCATCGCCGACGGCGCAACGGATTTGAGCGCCAAGGTCGATCAAGTGCTCGCCGAGACCGGGGCGAGCAAGGTCGACCTGGTGAGCCTGTCCATGGGCGGGCTGACCGCGCGTTATTACCTGAAGAATCTCGGCGGCACCGCGAAAGTCGACACCCTGGTCCAAGTCGTCCCGCCCAACCACGGCACCAACCGAGCCAACCTGGCCAAAATCCTCAGCTGCGCAGGCATCGTCGCCTGCGACCAAATGGCCATCGGCTCCACCTTCCTCACCGCCCTGAACACCGGTGACGAAACCCCCGGCGCAGTCGCCTATTCCACGATCCGCACCGACTGGGACGAAGTAGTCGTCCCGATCGACAGCGCCAAACTCGACGGCGCCGAAAACATCAAAGTCCAGGACCAGTGCCTCCTCCACTTCGTCGAACATCAGGGCGCGGCGCTGGACGGCGTAGTAGCCGACGGCGTCATCGACGCCCTCCGCCACCAACCGATCCACATGAACTGCTGGGCATGAGCGTTCGGTGATCACTGACCGTTGATGCCAGGTCGCCGGGGTTCCCATCCCCCGGCCCCGGCGACCCCAGCTGCTACCGCCCCAAGACGACGTCGGCCGCGAGCGATCCCACCCCGTCGCCAGCGAATCCGATTCCGTCACTATCGATTACGAACAACCACCGCCCTCGTGGGTCAGGACCACTCCCTGCTTACCGAGGAGGAGCGTGGAGCGATACGTGTGTACGCCTGCAACTTCTTCGAGCAGATCAACACTGCGCTGTGGGATGGCGGTGAAAGGTCGCCGTTGGTGAACCGCTACATCGACCTGATCCGATCCGGTTCGACTTCGACATCGTCGACGAAGAATCGGCGTTCGCGCTGGTCGAAGAGGAAATTCGGCATCGAGGGTTCCTATCGCGGCGCGTAGCATGTGGCGCATCCAAGGATTCGTGAGGGAGGCGTGAAGTGGGAGCCTTGACTCGAGAGACCATGCGTGTCGAGCGCGTCGAACTGACGCCTGAGCAGCGTGAAGAACGCCGACGTGAAGCGGAGAAGCTGGGCATCAAGATCCGCCGACGGAGCGCTATCGGCAAGACCGAAAAATCTGGCAAGTAAGGGCCTCCGGGCGTCGTTGGTGGATGGCTGTTCGACGGTCTTCTCCTTGGCCGTCGCGTCGAAAGAGCGTTTCCGTTTCGACGTTTGGATAGTGCTCCGCGTGGGGCGGGTGATCTTGTGGTGGGCATGATGGGGCGGTGCCCGAGTTCATTGCTGTCAGCCCGCAGGCGCTTGCCGATCGGATCGCGCGGCGGGTGTTCGTCGCGCCCGGGCCGCGGGTGGTGGCGGTGGAGGGGGCGGATGCGGCAGAGCCGGTGGGGTTGGCGCGCTTGATCGCCGAGCGGGCGGTGGGGTTCGGGTGGAGTGCGGGGGTGGTGGATCTGCATGATTTCGTGCGGCCGGCTTCGTTGCGGTACGAGTTCGGGCGGGACGACGAGATGTCTTATCGGACTGCGTGGTTCGACTATGCGGCGGTGGATCGGGAAGTGGTGCGGGCGGTTCGGGAGCAGGGGCGGTGGTTGCCAGCTTTGTGGGACGAGCGGGCCGATCGGTCGGCGCGGGTGAAGGTGCGGGAGATGCCGGAGCAAGGGGTGGTGTTCGTGGCGGGGCCCATGCTGTCGGGGCGGGGGCTGGAATTCGATGTGACCGTGGAGTTGCGGATGTCGGAGGCGGCGTTGCGGCGCAAGACGCCGGAGGCGGAACGGTTCACCCTCGAAGCGCTGCGGGAGCACGAGTCGGAGCGGTTCGAGACGGCCGATTTCGTGGTGGCGTGGGATCATCCCGACCGCCCCGCATTGCAGGTGGAGCCGGGCGGCGGACGCGATCACTGACCCCGGGTTTCGTGCACACCCGAAAGCCGTCCTGATTGGTGCGAAACGATGGCGCCCGATACGGTGAGGGCGCGTCGGCGCGAGCGGTATGCGCCGAGTTCATCGAGGGGGAAAGCGTGCACCCGGACGACTCGTCCGCGCGGTCGATCAGGACCGCGAGTTCGGCGAACGCATCGAATCCGCAGCGGCGCACGGCTTTCCGGATGGCGGCGCTGTTCATCACCGTGATCGCGGTGGGCGCGCCGCTCGCGATCGGGGTGATCGCGCTGTCGGACGATACGTCGTCCACGCGCGAAACCGACCCGGCACAGGCGACGTACTCGATCCCGTCGAACCTGCCGCTGCTCACCACCATCCCGCAGCCGGTCACCATCCCCGGCACCTCGGCCACGACGGCCCCGCTCACGCCGTTCACCTGGCCGTTGACCACCCACCGCTCTCCCACCGGCTTCACGCTGATCCGCAATCTGCAAACCGGTGACTGCGTGGACGGCAACCTGAAGAAGGGCGAATCGGCGACCGGCATGACGGTCGTCGCCTGCACCAAACCCCATGACGCCGAAGTCGCGACGGTCATCTACCTGCCGTCCTGGGACAGCAAGGAATCCGTCGACGACTACATCCAGACCACCTGCGGCGAGCAACTCGACCCGATTCTGCGCGCCCACCCGGAGCTGACCTGGGCGTACTACTATCCGCCCTCGAAGGCCGACTGGCAGCAGGATTCGAAGGTGCAGTGCCTGCTGCACGACGGCAACGACGCGAAACTGACCGGCAAGCTCACCAAGTGACCTCGGCGACCGCCGCGTTCGCACCCCGAGTACAACGGAAGGCATGACCGAGAACAGGTTGGGTCCCTCGTTCCACACCGATCAGGTCGACGACGTCACGCAGCGTGAACTGCTCGTCGAGATTCTCGATTCCCAAGCCGCGCTGCCCGGGGTGCGGAGACTACGGCAATGGACGCTCGATGCGCTGCGGATCGAACCCGGGGATCGGGTACTCGATATCGGTTCCGGCACCGGCTCCGAAGTCGTCGCGATGGCTCGGCTCGCCGGGCCGACCGGTGCGGCCTACGGCGTGGACCCGAACCCCGGAATGCTGACGGTGGCACGCAAACGCGCTGCGGCGGAGGGTATTTCGGCCGATTTCGTCGAAGGCAACGCGTATGCGCTGCCGTTCGAGGACGGCAGCATCGACGCGGTCCGCTGCGAACGCGTCTACCAGCACCTCGACCATCCGGACCGGGCCAGCGCCGAGATCGCCCGCGTCCTGCGACCGGGCGGACGCGCCGTCGTCATCGACAGCGACTGGTCCACCACGATCATCCACCCCGGCGACCCCGAGGTAGTGGCAGCCATGACCGCGACCTCCCTGAGCCGATCACTGCACCCACACTCGGGCCGCATGCTCCGCGGCTGGCTGACCCACGCCGGCCTCACCGTGGAGGGCATGAGCGCCGACGCCGTCATGTGGGAGCCGGACGGCATCCGCGCCATGATGCCGATCGGCGCGGAGAAAGCCGTCGCCCAAGGCACCATCACCGAGCAACAACGCGACCGCCTGCTCGCCGACCTGGAAGCCGGCATGGCGGCCGGCGACTACCACTTCTCCGTAACCATGTTCGCCGTCCAAGCCCGCAAACCCGACTGACCCCGACACCTGGCGAGACCCACCGATAGGGCGTATGCAGGGCATATGGGCCGCCACCCCAAACGCACCCCGTTCTACGGCGTGCTGATGCTGCTCACCGTCATGATCACCGGCCTCTGGGTCCGCGATCTGACGGTGACGTGGCTGCGCATCACCCTCTTCATCGTGTTGTTCGCAGTCGCCCTCGTCGGCTTCGTCATGACCTTCCGCGACTACTCCTGATCCCCGGGCAAAACACTCGCAGTGAAGACATCCCACTGATCCGCAGTGAAGACGAGTGCCGGGCCGGCCGGGTCCTTCGAATCGCGAACGCCTACTGCGCCGTCCGGGAGCCAGGCCACTTCGACGCATTCGGTCTGACCGCTGCTGTGGCTGCTCTTGAACCACAGCGCTCCGGCTAGTTCCGTGTTCATATCGCGAAACTCCTCGCCACCTGCCGTAGCAGGTCTCTCGTTTCCGTCTCTGTCAGAGCCACATCCCTTATGGCCGACGCGATTTCATGGTATCGCCGGACATCGTCCTCTTTCTCCATGTAGAAGTCCGGTTTGCCGGCACCCTCGAAGTAGACGAGCGAGGGCTCAACCGGGCGAGCCCTCGAGTCGGTGCCGAACTCGAGGATGGCGAACGGGCCGTGCAGCAAGCCGTGCACACATCCGCTTGCGAACGGTTGAACGCGCAAAGAGACGTTGGGAAGCTTGCCTACCTCGGCGAGGTGGTGCAGTTGCGCCGCCATCACGCGAGGTCCGCCGACCGCGCGGTGCAACGCCGATTCATGAAGCAGCAGTTCGAGTTGCACCGGTTCGGCCTTGCGCGTGACGATGATCTGACGCTTCATCCGCAGCTCGACCCGGCGTTCTATCTCGTCGTCGCTGCTGCCGACGTAGAACGCGCTGATCAGCGAACGCGCGTATTCGGCGGTCTGGACGAGACCCGGCACAATCTCGTGATAGGCAGTCTGTTTGCGAGCCGAAGCTGCCAGCCCGACGTACATGTTGAATGTCGCATCGCTGTACAGCCCACCGAAAGCGGTGTACCACGAGGCGATTTGGGCTTGCTTCGCGAGTTCGACGGCACGGTCGGTGTCGGCGGGCGTCACCTCGTACAGCTCACACAGTGCCTGGATGTCGCGGATGCGTAGCTTCTTCACCCCACCGGTCTCGATCCGGTGCAGGCAGGTTTTGCTCAGCTCCACCAAATGGGCCGCGCGATCCATCGATAGTCCTCGGCCCTCGCGGGCCTCGCGCAGGTATCGCCCGAGCTGCCGTCGCGGCAGCGTCGAAGGTTCCTCATCGCTGGTCATGTCTGCTTCCTCGAGGATTTCGGAACAGAAACTCACGACATCGCGGAACAGACTGTACGCCGGGCCCGGACCCTACCCTCGCGGTTCGGACGGATCCGCCTGGAACGTCCGAATCGGCTGTTCTGGAGCGGATTACGGTGATGTGCTGGCCGTATGCCCACCGAACCTGACGACATAGAACTGCAAGTCATCCAAGACGTCATCGACATCGTCGAAGGCCGTCTGAGCGAACGGGAACGCCACGGCTGGCGCTTGACCATCCCTCGTTCTCGGGTCTACGCGACCGTGCTGCACGCGGTGCTGCTCAGTGCGCGGGCGGCGTGCATCGTCCCGGCTACGCTCGATCGGGCCGAGATTCTGGATGTGATCTTCGATGGGATCGAGCCGCCGAATTCGCCTGCGGTCGGTTGTAATCCGGTGGAGGACGCTATCCGACATCATGTGGTTCCGGTGAACTGATCGCTACGGTGTTGGAGTTCTTACGGGAGGTATGGGCCGAGATCGGTGGCTATGCGGTGCGGGTCGCCGTAGCCCGAGCTGAAGTATGGGTAGGGGCGTTCGGGTAGGTAGCGGGTCTGCATGGTGGTGATGATGTCGGCAATTTCGTGGGGAGGGGTGTTGCGGCCCAATAGTTCTCGGAGGACGATGAATTGTTCGACCGCGGGTGGTTCGAGTTCGCGGAACCATTGCTCGACTGCTTCGAGGGAAGCGGCTGCATCGTCGCGGCGGAGGTCTTCGATTGCCCAGGCGTAGGAATTCGCCAGGCGGGCATACAGGTCGGTCAGGCCGGGCGGGAACGACGGGGCCACGGCGACGATCAGACGCCAGACGTAATCGTCGAAGGACTTGGTCAGTTCGGGTCGATCCGTGGCCAGGTCACGCCAATCATCTGTCCACTCCGCCTGGCGGTACAGGTCGATCAGCCGGCCGGGTTCATACAGGGGCAGGTAGAATTCGTTGTCACCGGTTTTCAATACCTTTTCGAGCAGTTCCGTTGGTACGGAGCAACTTTCGGCCAGCAGGACGGCGTCGTAGAGGTCTTTGGCGTGTTTGCCTTCGGCGGCCAGCCAGAGCAGTTTCCACGCCAATGCCAGTGGGCGGCTCGCGGCCGAGAGCAGGGGCGGCGGGCCGGGGGTGCCGAGGCGGGGAATCGGGGTGCGGATTGCTGGGGCCGGGAGTTCCTCACCGAAGGCGAAGTCGATTCGCAGGTCTCCGGTGCCGCCGTGCGAGCGTTCCCAGGCGAGGGTGACGCTGCGGCCGGGTGCGCCGCGGTAGGTCCAGACATGGTATGCCGCAGCGATATCCACCGGCACCGGGTGAATGCGCAGGGATCCCGCCGCTTGCGACAGTTCCGCCGCCCTGGCCGGGATCTCCATGAGCATGCGCTGCACCGCGTCGTCCTCGAGCCGCCAATCAACCGGCGTCACCACGAAATCCAAGTCACGCGGTTCACGCGCCTGCGCACCGAACCAGGCGGTCAGCAGCACGCTGCCGCGCAATACCAGGTTATCGGCCCATTCCGAGGCGGCGACGGCGGCGAGCACCAGGTCGATCGCCTCGCGGTGCGCCAGGCGCGGGTCGTCCATCGTGGTCACGCGATCATTGTCGCAAACAACCCGCACCCATTGCCGCCGAGAATCTTTCGTGATCGCATGGGCCGATGACCGTCGAGCACTTCCTTCCGTTCCGCAAGAGTGCGGTGATCTCGTTGTGCGCCGGGGAGGTGCCGGAGGCCGAGCGGGAGTCGTTCCTGGAGTTCGCGCGATTGCTGGCGGCGTTGGTGCACTACCGGTTTCATCGGCGCGGGGATGCCGTGCTGGATGCGTATCAGCTGGTCGATCCGGCGCAGGATGTGCGGAACATCGGTACGGCGAGTGCGGCGAATCAGGCGGCGGCGCGGGAGGCGGTGGAGCGGGAGCTGGTGGCGTTGACGGAGGCCGCGGACTTCGCTCGGATCGATGCGAGCGAGATCGCTCAGGCTTTCGCCGAGCATGCCTTGGTGAAGGTGCGGTTGGAGGTCGACGACACGGATATCGATACGGTGATGTTCTTCCGGCGCGGCGTATCCCAGCGCACCGAACAGGTGAAATGGCTCTATGGTCTCCGCCGCCGGTCCATCGAATTCACCAGTTATTCGAAGGTTCTCGTCTATGTGGCGTTCAAAGACCATGTGCTGCTGAAGCTTTTCCAGAATGTCCCAGCCAATGACCTGGAAATGCTCTATCCCAGCGTCCGTGTCCGCATGCGCCCGCTGGACAAACTCCTCATCGGCGTTCCCGCCGTCATCTCCGGAATCATCGTCCTGGTAACCAAACTCGTCGCTTCGCTCGGCCTGCTCATCCTGCTCGCCGCCTTCTGGCTCGGCCTCCGCGACGAATCCGTCCGCCTGGACCAGACCGCTCTCGTCACCCTCGGCGCCGGCATAGCCGCCTTCACCGGCTACCTCGTCCGCCAATTCTCCAAATTCAAGAACCGCAAGATCAAACTCATGAAAACCGTTGCCGAGCACCTCTACTTCCGCAATCTCGACAATGGCCCCGGCGTCTTCCACCATCTCCTCGACGCCGCCGAAGAATCCGAAGTCAAGGAAACCCTCCTCGCCTACCACTTCCTCCACACCGCCGACCACCCCATGACCGCCCCCGAACTCGACAAACGCATAGAAGAGTGGTTCCACCACCACTGGAACACCACCTTCGACTTCCAGATCTCCCCCGGCCTCGCCGCCCTCACCGACCTCGGACTCCTCACCGAGGACGAACACGGCACCCTCACCGTCCCACCACTCCCCGAAGCCCGCCGTCGCCTGGACGACCAGTGGGACAACGCGTTCCGCAGCGCCTAATCCAGCCAGTCGGCGCAGTCCAGCACCTCGATGCCACGGCTCGGGAAGACGGAGTCCATGAAGAAGTCGTGGATGGCGGCATCGCCGTCACCGCAGCCGTCCCGCAGCACCGTGAGCCGGTAGCCGCGGTCCGCGGCGTCGTAACAGGTCGCGGCGACCATTGCGCCGGTGGCGACGCCGGCGATGGCGAGGTTCGTGATGCCGCGGGCGCGCAGGACCAGATCGAGGTCCGTGCCGGCGAAAGCGCTGGCACGGCGCTTCAGCACGACGACGTCGGCGTCGGTCACCGGTAGTGCGATTTCGGTTGCGGGAGAGCCTTCGTGAAACGTGTCCCCTCCTTCGAAGAAGGATTGGAACAGTTCGTTGTCGGGCGGGAGGTCGGTGGCGTTCGGGCGGAGAGCGAAGTGGACGAAGACAACCAGTACACCGGCGGCGCGGGCGCGTGGGAGCAAGTCCGTCAGTGGCGGTACGGCGTTCTTGGCGAACGGGTAGTTGTCCGTGATTCCGTGCTGGATATCGCCGATTATGAGTGCGGTCGTCAAAGCAGCCTCCGTTTGCGGGTCCTCGGGTACGACCTTATCGATGCCGAAGCCGGGCGGGCGATGCACTGACCATCGGTGTCAGGGTTTCGGGAAACGCTGGGCTGCTCGGGTTTCCGGTGCACACTGAGGGTTGAGGCGGGTGGGTGCGCCCGCCTCGGAGGGTGGTGATTCCCGATGACGTCCAGCGGTGAACCGGACGATGATCTGAGTTTGAAGAAGTACGGGTTCGATACCGTCGAAGTGGATGAGGAAGAAGAGGATTCGGGGCCGCCGGGGGATCCGCCGCCGCCCGATCCGGGTGACGATCATATTCCGTTCGCGAAGCGGGCCAACTCGGTGGCCAACGCCGACGAGTGGGCGGCGGCGTTCAATGCGCGGCGGTTGGATGGGATACGGCGGGCGCAGCGGATCGCACAGCGGTTCATGGTGGCGCCCACCGCGGAGGCTATTCGGGCGGGCGATCGGGAAATCGAGAGACTGCTCGGAGTTTTCGAGGATCGCTACCGGACCGACCGCATCAGCCACACCGACCTCATCGTTCACGCGACATGGGCGTTGCGCACGAAATGGAAGCGGGCGACCGGGCCCACCGCGTATTACGAGAACACTCCGCAGCCTAGCCATCACCGGATCGTGTCGTTCCAGTTGGAGCGGGCGACGGCCGACGAACAACGCCTGGGCGTCAACGAGGAACTGAATCCCTCCGATGTGTACTTCCTCCAGTACTACCGCGCGGCCGGAACCCAGCAGAACCCCCTCCCCCGTCTCGACCTGCTCATCCAGCAGCAGGCGTATTCCAAACCCACACAACCGATCTACGACTACCTACGCCTGATAAACCCCGAACAGGACGGCAATGTAGAACCAGCCGAGTACTTCCTGGGCTCCGCCGCCTACTACGCGTTCCTCGGCTCCCCGAACGGCTCCCCGGTCGCCTATCTGACCCACGATTGGGGCTGGTGGCTCGGCATCAACGGCATCAGCTCCATCCGCATCGACGGCTCTCTGAACCTGTATTTCACCTTCAGCCATCCCGGAACCGGCACAGGCACAACGTCTTCGGCCTCATCCTCGTCATCGACCTCCACGTCCACCTCATCGACCTGACCGCTATCCGGCGGAGCGGCTTCGGCGTGCGTTCTCGCCGGCGAGGATTTCGATCAGCCCGGGAAAGCGGTGTTTCAGGTCGGCAGCGCGAAGTTGGGCCATATTGCTGTTGCCACGATTGACCTGGCGGATCAGCCCCGCTTGCCGGAGTACCCGGAAATGGTGCGTACGAGTGGCTTTCGAGACGGGCAGACCGAACGAGCTGCAATGCCGTTCCGCGCCTTCCGCATCAGCCAGCAAGCCGAGCACCACTTCCAACCGGTGCTTGTCGGCCAGGGCGGCCAGTACCGCGCCCAGCTCCATGTCCGCTACGTCCGGCTCGTCGTCGCCAGGCATGCCGCAACCCTCCTCTAGGTACGACTTGCATCGTACCCAAGGGCTCGTTTACCGTCCGAGGTATGACAGAATTCGTACCTACTCCCACGGTCCCCCTCGCGCTGATGGGCCTCGCCCACCCGAAGCCCGAACGCGCCGCCGAGCTGAAGGAACTCCTGATCTCGTTCGTCGCTCCGACCCGCGAAGAGCCCGGCGCCCTCGAATATCACTTCCACGAGGACGCCGACGACCCTTCGACTTTCGTGTTCTACGAGGTCTGGCGGTCCAAGGCCGACCTGGACCGCCATCTCGAGCTACCCCATATGCGCGACTTCTGGGAGCGGCGCATGGACTACCTCGAACGCGACCTCGACATCCGTTTCCTGACTATGCGGAGCCCTTACCCGCGGCCGATCGCGTAGCCGGCCCAGCGGGTGATCGCCTCGGCCACTTCGTATGGATCCACCCGGGCGGACGCGGGTAGGTCGGGGGTGCGGCGTTTGCGGGCTGCTTCGACTCGGGCGGCCGCTTCGCGGGGTGGGCAGTCGTAGAACTCGGCGACGGCGCGGACGCGGTCCAGGGTGGTCGGCCAGCCCCAGACGGCGAGGCGGTCCTCGAAGGGGATGGTGGGGTCGGAGCCTTCGCGTCCCTTGGTCACGCTGTCGATCACCCATTGCACGGTGGGGAATCTGTTGTCGTCGAAGTGGGCGGGGTCGGCGGTGAAGACGGGTTCGAGGGCGCGCAGCAGGCGCCAGCCGAACAGGTCCAGGTGGTCGGCGAGATCGGGGCGGTCCTTGGCGAACTCCTCCCATTCGATGTCCTGGGGGAACCGGGAGAGGGTCGCGAAGGTGGCCATGGGGCTCACTGCCTGTAGCAGGTCGAGGGACGGGGTGCAGTGCTCGGCGAGCAGGACGGCGTCGTAGAGGTCCTTGCCTTCCGGGTACTTGTCGTCGGTGAGCCACAGCAGTTTCCAGGCCAGTGAGAGTTCCGGGGTGGCCGCGAGCAGGCGGGCCGGCGGTCCGGGACGGCCGAGGCGGGGGATCTCGGTCCATTGCGGTGGTTGGTGCAGGAACTCGTTGAAGACGAAGTCCAATTGGATGGTGCCCGAGGGGATTCGGGGATCGAGTGGGGTCCACGGCAGGACCAGGCGGCGACCGGGGACGCGATCATAGGTCCAGATGTCGTCGTCGATGGCGTCCGTGGCGTGGATGCGCAGGAGGCTGCCGGGCTGATCGGTGACCGCCGCCACGCGGTGGGCGAGGTCGGCGAACAGGGTGTCGGTGCGCTCGCTGCCGAACTTCCAATCCTGCGGGATCACAATGAAATCCACGTCGCCGGGTTCGCGGGCGGCGGCACCGCACCAGGCCGCGAGCAGGACACTGCCGCGCAGCACCAGGTGCTCGGACCATGGGGAATCGGTGACGGCCGCCAGTACGCAGTCGAGGGCGGCACGGCGGGTGGCGAACCAGTCGCGCGCGACAGCCGGATCGTCGAAATGCGGTTCGCTCAGGCGCATTCCCATTTGGTGGTCGCGTATGGACGGGTCGAAGACGGGGTGCTGGCGGATTCCGTCGCCTGCGACCGGGTGGAGAGTGGGCGGGAAGCCGGCCTTTTCCCGGGTTTCCGCGGACGGTGGCGTGGCGGGCACGATGACGTCGGGATCCCAGGGGCCGGAGCCCATCTTGTCCCAGGATTTGGTGCTCATTGTTGTTTCCCCGATTCGGCGATCCAGCCGTCGTCGATCGATTCGTCGGTGTCGTGGACGACGAATTCGCGCTCTGCCGAGAGTATTTCGTGGTGCTGTGCGCGGAGAGCCGCCAGTAGCTCGTCGAATCGCGCGATGGCCGTCGCATCGCCGACCAGGCGGCAGCGCTGGGTGACGAAGCGTTCGGTGCGGCCGTCGGGGCGGGTGCGGCGGGCGTTGGCGGACAGGTGTGCGGAGTGGGCTTGTGCGAGCGCGGCGAGGTCCGCGGCGGGGAAATCCGGGTCGAGCAGCAGCTTCACGTGGTGTTCGAAGTAGTACCGCGGGCCGAGTGCGAGGGCGTCCGCATCGGTGGACGGGACGCCGGCGCTCCAGGGTGTCGCCTCGATTTTGGCGCGCACCACCGGGAATCCGGCCGCTTCCAACCTGGCGTGCAGCTCGGCGATCGAGTCCCGGACTGTCGCAAGGGTTCCGGAGGCGCGCACGGTCAGCATGGGCTGGCTGACCATACGTCCGCGCGCCAGTACGATGTGCGCGAACTTCAATCCGTGTGCGGCCGCGTACCGTTCGAGAGCGTCCACCCGTTCCGTGCCGTCTGCTCGCACGGTGAGATGGGCTTCGAAGTCGCCTCGGAAGAGCGGGATAGCGGTGACTGTCACCGGCCCATCGTCGCAAACCGCCGGTGAATCGTCGCGTCGATTTCCAGCCGCTACCGGGTGGCATCCACGCTGGATACCGGCAGGCCGAGCGTACGGCGACACTCCCGCCGCCCGGGTACGGCGGCTTAGGCTGGACGGCAGGCCATTCCACGGGCGGGAGATTCGATGACCTCGGTTCCGCAGGTGACCCGGCACGCGTCGTACGGCATCGACGCACCCCTGGTCGCGACCGCGTTCGCCATGATGGCGGCGGGGTTCCTGGGTGCGGGCGTGGTCGCGTTCGCGCTCGCATCCTCGGCCGGGTGGGGACTGCTGGCGCTGGGGATCTTCATGGCCGCGCAATGCGGTCTGTGCCTGTATGTCTCGCGGCGCGGGAAGTTCGCGGTGTGGGCGGAACTGCTCGACGAGCTGCGGTTGCGCGGGGACGAACGCGCCGTGGACCTCGGCTGCGGGCGGGGCGCGGTGCTGATCGCGGCGGCGCGGCGACTACCGCGCGGCCGCGTCGACGGCGTCGATCTGTGGCGTTCGATCGACCAGTCCGGCAACGACATCACCGCCACCACCCGCAATGCCGTGGCCGAGGGCGTGTCCGACCGCATCCAGCTGCACACCGCCGACATCACCCGACTACCGTTCAGCGACAACACCTTCGACCTGGTGCTGTCGAGCCTGGCCATCCACAATATTCCGACCCCGGACGGGCGGGCGGCCGCCGTGCGCGAGGCGATCAGGGTGCTGCGGCCGGGCGGGCGGCTCGTCGTCGCCGACATCTTCAAGGTCGGCGAATACGTTCCGGCGCTGGAAGCGGCCGGCGCCCAGGCCGTCACCGTCCGCCCGCTCGGCTGGCGCATGTGGTGGGGCAGCCCGTTCGTCGCCACCCGCGCCGTCACCGCGAGCAAGTAGCGCCAGAACCCGATGCACCCGACCCACGAGGGCCCGTACGGAGGCTGCGCCCGACTGTCGCGGGCTCGTCTGAGGACGGAATAATCGGTGCTGTGCATGTGCCGATTCCGATGAGGCCCTCCCAGATATAGCGACCCAACCACGACTTCACGCGCACGACGACGATAGGATTGCCGGTCATTCATCGACCCATCGGAGTGAGTTCGAAGATCTCGATGACGAAAGTGCCGGATTTGCCATCGAGATAGGGATGCTCGGAGCACAACAGGCGCGCATGCGCGATGGTGTCGGCTTCGATGACCGAATAGCCGTTTAGCTCGGTGGCTGTCGCGTCGGAACCGTTGCCCGTCAGCGCGCTTCGCGCACCGAAAGGTTCACCCAGAGACAGCAGCGCGCTGCTGAGCCGGTCGGTCCATCGGGTCCAGGCCCGCATCTGAGCCTGGACCTGTTCGGCGGGGAAGTTCTCCAGCGGACGCGCCGGACCGCGGTACAGCAGCATATATTGCGCCATCTGGTCACTTCCCCCCGCGAACGATGGCCCGGGCCGGGCAGAGGACCTCTGCCTGCTGCACATCCGCGGTGTCGCCGTCGTCGATGACGTCCTCCTTGAGCAGAATGACCAGTCCGTCGTCGTCCTGATCGAAGACATCGGGCGCCACGTAGACACACTGGCCCGCACCGATGCATTTGCCGCGGTCGACTACAACGCGCATGGGAGTACTCCTGTTCGTCAATGCTCGTGGGTGAGAGGATCGGCAAGATCACCAGGTGACCGGTAAGGCGTGGAGTCCGTAGATCCGCATGTCGTGTTTGAAAGGCAGGTCGTCGACCGGTGCCGCCAAAGCCAGCGTCGGCACTCTGCGGAACAGCGTGCCGTAAGCCACCTGCAGTTCCATTCGCGCCAGGGTCTGGCCGAGGCACTGATGCGGACCGAACGCGAAGGCGAGGTGGTTTCGGGCATTTCGCCGGACGTCGACGACATCGGGATCGCCGGGGAACGCCTGCGAATCGCGGTTGGCGGTCTCGATCGCCAGGATCAGTCCCTCCCCCGCCTCGATGCGCACCCCGCCGACTTCGATGTCGGCCACTGCGACCCGCCGGCGGCCGTGGTGCACCACGGTCAGGAATCTGAGCAGTTCCTCCACGGCGCTCTCGACGATGGCGGGATCATCGCAATCTCGCAGTACCGCAGCCTGTTCCGGGTTGGCGAGCAGCAACGCGGTGCCCAGCGCGATCATGTTGGCCGAGGTCTCGTGGCCAGCCATCAGCAGAATCTTGCCGATGCCCGTGATCTCCTCGACGCTGAGCCGACCGGATGCCGCCAGGTGGCTGAGAATGTCGTCACCGGGGCCTCGCTGCTTCTCGACGACCACCGCGCGGATGAGCCCGAGGAGTTCCTCCGCGGCCGCGCCGGCCTCCTCGGCGGAGGTCACCGTGGAGATGGAGGTTCCGGCGAGCCGGTGGAATCGATCGCGCTCGGTGTAAGGCACGCCGAGCAGCTCGCAGATGACCAACGAGGGCAGCGGGAGGGCGAAGGCCGAAACCAGGTCGGCGCTCCGATTCCCCTGTGCCAGCATCTCGTCCAGCAACCGGTCGGCGGTCTGCTGGATCCACGGACGCATCCGTTCGATCCGCTTGACCGAGAAGTGTCCCGTCAGCAGCCGGCGGTAGTCGGCGTGCTCGGGGTCGTCCATCGACATGAACGGGCGGCTGCGCTGAACGGCGGCACGCAAGGCGACCGTCGAGATCGGGTAGCCGGTTTTGGTCGCGTCCGCACTCACGCGCGGGTCGGCGAGCAGCGCTCGTACGTCGTCGTATCCGGTGATGAGCCAGGGCTCGCTCCCGTCCCAGATGCGCACCCGCGCGATCCGGTCCGCTCGCCGTAGCTGCGGCGGCGGATCGAACGGGCACCCGGTGTCGCGAGCCATCGGGAACACCGGGATGTCGGTCGGGGCGCTCATCAGGACCGCGCCACGCGGGCTTCGATGATTCCGGCCGGACCGCCGGTGGACAGGACCCGTTCGATTTCCAGGCCCGCTTCGGTGAACAGGTCCCGGTACTGCCGCTCGGTGCGCTCCTTGCCGCCGAACAGGGCCAGCAGGTTGAGGTCGGTCAGCAGGCCCAGGTGCGGCGTATTGCCCTCCGGCAACACGATCTCGATGAGGATCAGCCGGCTCTCCGCCGACATGGCTTCGCGAATGTTGCGCAGGATCCGCACGGAATCCTCGTCGTTCCAGTCGTGGATGATGTGCTTGAGGATGTAGGCGTCCCCACCCGCGGGAACGCCGTCGAAGAACGATCCGGGCTGGACGTTGCATCGCTCGGCCAGGCCGAGGCTTTCCATCCGTACCCGCGCACCGTCGACGACGGCGGGCAGATCGTAGAGCACACCGGTGGAATCGGGTGCGCTGCGCAGGATCTCGCTCAGCAGCCGGCCGTGTCCGCCGCCCACGTCGATGATGGTGGAATAGCGGGAGAAGTCGTAGGAGGCGAGTACCGCCTTCAGGGTCATACCGGACACGCTGGTCTGGGCGTCGTTGAAGATCTTCCCGAACGCGGGGTTCGTCCGCGTGAATTCGAAGAAGGGCACCCCGCGCACCGCCGGCACCACCGACTCACCGGTGCGGATGCCCTCGGACAGATGCGACCAGTGCTCCCGATGTTCCGGCGACCCCACGAACAACGACCACGGGCGGACCGAGACCTCCGCGTCGGACCGCAACGGATCCGACAGCTCGTTGAGCGCGTACCGGCCGTCGGCCTCGTAGGCGAAGACTCCGCGACTCGACAGCAATCGCAGCAGCCGGTGTACGGCATCGGCGTTCGCGGTGATCTTTTCCGCGATATCGGCTGCCGTCATCGGGCCCGCTGCCAGCACATCCGCGATTCCCAGATCCGCTGCCACATATATCGCCTGGGCGAACGAGCCGTTCCCGATCATCTCCATCAAAGCGATGGCCGCAGGCTTCTTGGTAGGCGAATCAACCATTACGCAACTCCTCGACGTGCATCTGACTGGATTCCCGAATCCTCGCAAAACCGAGTTCTGTTGTCGAGAACGGTTTTTCGCGCCTCGCACACGTTGCCGCAGCCAGCTGACTGGGTTACGGTCGGCGAACACATCGCATGTGGCAATTCGCCTTTCGCGCAGATCGAACCTCGGCCGGAAAACCGATGGTGTTCTCGAAATTCAATCAGCACGAACCCGTGCGACAGCGGCGACGAAACAGTGAAGGACTGGAAGATATGTGTGGACTGACGGGATGGGTCGACCATCGCAAGAACTTGGCGTCCAGCGTCGCCACAATGTCCGCGATGACTGCGACAATGGCCAATCGTGGCCCCGATGACGAGGGCATATGGGTCTCCGAGCACGCGTTGCTCGGGCACCGGCGACTGGCGGTCATCGATCTCGCCGGCGGTCGGCAGCCGATGGTCGCCGACGCCGCCGGCGCCGAGGTCGTCATCAGTTACACCGGCGAGGTCTACAACTTCATCGAATTGCGTGAAGAATTGCGCGGACTCGGGCACGCGTTTCGAACGGAAAGCGACACCGAGGTGGTGTTGCGGGCATATCTCCAGTGGGGCAGTACGTTTCCCGCTCACCTGAACGGAATATTCGCATTCGCTTTGTGGGACGGCCGGACCGAGGAGTTGCTACTCGTCCGTGATCGCTTCGGCGTGAAGCCGCTATATTACCAGCCGCTGGACGGCGGCGTGGTTTTCGGTTCGGAGCCGAAAGCCATTCTCGCGCATCCCGATGTCGACGCGGTGATCGACCGCAATGGACTGCGGGAATTTTTTACCATGACGAAAACACCCGAACTCGCACCCTTCCGCGGCATGTTCGAGGTGCGTCCGGGCACTGTGGTCAAGGTCGGCGCCGACGGCATCGAGAAGAGCGTCTACTGGCAGCTGGCGGCCCGGGAGCACACCGACGATCTGGCGGCGACCATCGCGCACGTGCGGGAACTGCTCGAGGACATCGTCGCCCGCCAGCTGATCGCCGACGTGCCGATCTGCTCGCTGCTGTCCGGCGGGCTGGATTCGAGTGCGATCACCGCGCTGGCCGCCAAGGTGCTCGCCGGGCGCAATGCCGCTCCCCTGCGCACCTATTCGGTCGACTTCGCCGGCCACACCGAGCGATTCACGGCCAACGCCGCGTGGAAGGACCCGGACACCCCCTTCGCGATAGAGGTGGCCGAGCACCTCGGCGTCGATCATGTGATCGTCGAACTGGACAATGCCGAACTTGTCGATCCGGCGGTACAGACCGCCGTCCTGGACGCCTTCGACCTGCCGGTGATCATCAGCGATATGGAGTACTCGCTGTACCTGCTGTGCCGCGAGATCCGCACGGCGGCAACCGTGGCGCTGTCGGGAGAAGCCGCCGACGAACTGTTCGGAGGGTACAACCAGTTCCACGACCCGGACGCGGTCGCGGCCGACGCGTTCCCGTGGTTCACCTCCGCCGCCAAGTCGGGCGGAATCGCCGCCCTGCACTCGCTCGGGCTGTGGGATCTCCTCGGTCTCGGCGAGCATCTCAAGCAGCGCTACGCCGAAGCGGTCGCCGAATGTCCCAGGCTGCCGGGCGAATTCGGGCACGAGGCACGGATGCGCGAGATCACCTATCTGCACCTCACCCGCTGGGAGAACATGCTGCTGGATCGCAAGGACCGGGTGAGCATGGCGGTCGGGCTCGAGGTCCGGGTGCCGTTCACCGATCATCGGCTGGTCGAGTACGTCTTCAACACTCCCTGGTCGATGAAGACGTTCGACGGATACGAGAAGAGTCTGCTGCGTGCGGCGGTGGCGGATCTGCTGCCCGAGTCGGTGATCCAGCGCCGCAAGACGCCCTACCCGTCGACCCAGGACGTCGCCTACGAGCAGGCGCTGCGCCGGCAGGTCGAACAGCTCCTCGAGCCGGGCTCCCCGGCCCTGAAACTGGTGCGTGAGAGCGATATTCGTGAACTGCTCGCCAGTGCGCCGGGCACGCTGTGTGTCGGCGGGCCGTGGAGTGCGCGGATAGTGCTGGAACGCTTGGTCGCCTTCAACCGGATTGTCGCGGAGCACGATATCGAGGTGGAGCTGGACTGAGCGATGGCGGTCCGGCGTCAGCCGGACCGCCGTGCCCGCATGGTCGGGGGCTGATCGTAGGGAATGGATTCCGGGCCGGGCGCCAACAGCAGGATTTCCCCGATCAATCCGTTGAGCAGCGGGTTGCCGGTGTCCCGATGTTCAGGAATCCGGTCGTAGGAGCCGTTTTCGGCCCCGGTGCGCAGTTCGGCGAGCATGCGCGCGAGGATCAGCTCGCCATCGAGGGTCAGCACCGATTCGGGATGGAATTGCACCGAGTAGAAACCGGGTCCGCGCAGTGCGTGGACTTCCCCGGTCGCCGCGTCGCGCGAGACCTGGACCTGTCCGCTCAGACCGGGCCGGCAGATGGTGTCCGTTCCGGAGTGCACGCTGAAGCTGTTGTAGAAGCCGACCCGGTGCTCGGTGCCGAACAAATCCACCGGTCGCTGCACGCCCTGGTTGGGATAGACCCGCCGGGCCAGTCGCATGCCCAGCAGATCGCCGAGCACTTGATGGCTCAGGCATACCGCCAGGAACGGCCGGTTCTCACACAACAGCCGATCCAGCGTGCGACGCAAGGCGGCGATCTTGTCGTCGGACGCCGCGCGCGGATCGCCCGGGCCGGGCCCCATGACCACCAGGTCGAAGTCCGCCACGTCGTAGTCCTCGTCGAACCGGCGGATGGTCACGTCCGCGCCCAGCGTGCGCAATTGGTGGCCGAGCATGGCCGTGAAGGTGTCCTCGGCGTCCACCACCAGGATCCGCCCGTAGTCGACGGATCCGGCTCCGGGCGAACCGGTCTCGGTTCGCGCACGCCAGAATCGGGATACCCGATCGTTGCGCTGGTTCAGCAGGGTCACGACCTCGGGATGGTCGGCGAACCGTTCCGAGGACTGCGCGCCGAGCGCTGCCAGCACGGCCGAAGCCTTCGCCCGGGTCTCCGCTGCTTCGGCGTCGGGGTCGGAGTGCCGCACGATGGTGGCCCCCACCGCGACCTTCATCCGGCCGGCGATGTCGATGTCGGCGGTGCGGATGAGGATGGCCGAGTCCATCTGTTCCTGCCCCCGCTCGTCCTCACCGATCAGGGCGATGACGCCGCTGTAGTAGCCGCGACCGGTCGGCTCGTAACGGCTGATGACACGGCAGGCGCTTTCGAGCGGACTGCCGACGACGGTCGGTGCGAACATGGTCTGCCGCAGCAGATCCGCCGGACGACGGGTGGTGTCGCCTTCGATGAAGTACTCGGTATGTGCGAGTTTGCTCATCTCCTTCAGATACGGCCCGACCAGCCGGCCGCCGGACTCGCAGAGCCCAGCCATCATCTTCAGTTCCTCGTCCACCACCATGTACAGCTCATCCGACTCCTTCAGGTCGGACAGGAAGTCCAGGATTCCGGGCAAGGAGGGTCCCGAATCGGGATACCGGTAGGTGCCGCTGATCGGATTCATCGCCAGTACGCCCTGATCCAGGCTCAAGTGCTGTTCGGGTGTCGCACCGACGAAGGTGCGGGTGCCGGTGTGGACGAGAAAGGTCCAGTACGAACCCGATTCGGCCTCGAGCAGGCGACGGAACAGGGTCAGCGCGTGCCGTGGACGAAAGTCGGTGATATCGGCGCAGTACGACCGCTTGGCCACGAAGTTGGCGCCGACGCCCCGGCCGATCTCATCGGCCAGGATCCGGCGCACCATCTCACCGTATTCACGGTCGCACAGATCGAATCCACCGCCGCTGACCGAAATCGGCTGTACCGGAATCCGGCTCAGCGCCTCGTGTTCCGAGACACGTTCCTGCTGCCGGATCTTCATGAGCAGCAGCGGTTCCCCATCGTCGACGCAGTCGAAACCGCGCTCGGCGATCTGCCGGTAAGGCACCAGTGCCAGCACGTCGTGGCGGGCCCCGGTTCCCCGCGGCGTGCACAGCGCGTCGATGTCGGCGAGCGAGCGGGCCTCGGCGAACTCACCCAGTAGCACGTCGACCTGGTCCGAGCCGTGGGAGCGGGCGCGCCGAAGCAGCGCGAACGGCGGCGGCGCTTCGGCCAGGATCGCTTCCAGCAGATCATTGTTCATCGTCGTTCTCCCGGCTCGCGCTCACGCGCCAACTGGCCCAGCAAGTTGTCCGTGGTGGCCACCACCGCACACCGGCGGGCCGCGTAATCGAGCGCGAGCCGATGCTCGTCCAAGCTGAAATCGGCGATCGCGTCGGCTGCCAGGAACGGCTGGATGTCGTGAGAGAACGCATCGCAGGCCGTGATCAGCACACCGACGTGCGCGTACACGCCGCAGATCACCAGTTGATCCCGCCCCGCGGCGCGCATCCGCTCGAGCAGATCGGACTTGTGGAAGGCACTGTAACGCCATTTGGTCAGTTGCCAGTCCGCGTCGGTCGGCGTCAACGGTTCGACCACCTCACGGTCGGCGGGCGCCACCGTCATTCCGGGGCCCCAGAAATCGCGCAGGAGTCCGCGCTGCACCGGCGTCATCGAGCCGGGTTGCGCGGTGTAGCACACGGGGACACCCGCGCGCGCGCAGTTTTCGCGCAGCAGTGCCGCGTTCGTGAGCAATGTGCGGCCAGGCTCGGCGTCGGCGGGGAAGGGACGCACAAAGAAGCGCTGCATATCGTGGATCAGCAGTACCGCCCGCGCCGGATCCGCCTCCCATGACGCGGTGTTGACCGGCAGGTCGAACCCGGTCGGCATCCGGTAGGAGTCGATGTCGGGAATGCGCGCCTGCGGCGCGATCTGATTGCTAGACACCGAGACCCGCCCCACCGTCGACGGTCAGATCGTGCATCGTGATGTGCCGTGCGTGATCGGACAGCAGGAAGGCGACCGCGTTCGCGACGTCCGACGGGCTCGCGATCCGCCCGAGTGGGATGCCCACCCGGTACGCGTCCGGGTCGCCGTGCAGGGTGCCGTCCGCACCGTGCTCCTCCGACCAGAGCGATCGCAGCATCGGCGTATCGGTGGAGCCCGGAGATACTATGTTGCAACGGATTCCGTGCCGGGCGACCTCGAGGCCGAGGCATTTCACGTACATGGTGGCGGCGGCTTTGGTGGCGGCGTAGACGGCCATTCCCACCCGCGGCGTGCGTGAGGCGTTCGAGCCGATGGTGACGACCGCGCCTCGCGACCTGCTCACCATGGCGCGCGTGACCGCGGAGGTGACAACGTATACCCCGCGGGCATTCACCTGGAAGGTCCGATCCCATTCGTCCTCGGTGATATCCAGCGCGGGGGCGGGGTGCAGCACCCCGGCAGCGTTGACCAGGTATTCGATCGGCCCGAGTTCGTTCTCGACCCGGTCCACCAGGCGCTGTACCTGGGCCGCGGAGCCGACATCGGCCGGGCAGGCGCGCACCTGGGCTCCGTTCTCGGCGCACGCGTCCGCCATCCGTGTCAGTGCGGCGGCGTCGCGATCCACCGCCGCGACCGAGATGCCTCGGCCACCGAGTTCGGCGACGATCGCCGAACCGATTCCCCCGGCTGCTCCGGTGACCAGCGCGACCTTCCCGCTGTATTCCATATCGTGGCTCATCGCCCCACTCGTTCCAGTAGCTCGGTGACATTGACGGGGCCGAAATACTCTGTTGGTGAGAGGGTTCCGGCTCCCACGCTGACGAATCCGTCCATCGCCGCCTGCTCTTCCCGGGCCGCCAGCAACAGGCGCTCGAGTTCGGGCGAGGGCGCCTCCAGGCGGGCCAGCTGCGCGGTGTGCTCGTAGAGCGGCAGGCGGCGCTGGTCCCGGACTCGTTGGTAGTCGGCCATCGCCGCCTCGAACGGCACATCGTCGTTCAGGTGGGAATGGACGGCCGCGCTCAGCAATTCGGCGCCTTCGAAGGCGTCGCTGATGCCCTGCGCGGTGATCGGATCCCGGTTGTAGGCGGCATCGCCGACGAGCGCCCAGCCGGGGCCGTAAGGTTTGCGGAAATAGTTGGCGCAGGCGGCGCCGCTGAACGGCTCCACGCGAGTGGCGCTGTCCAGCCGGCGCGCGAACTCGGGCCAGAGTTCCAGCGTCGCACGGTAATTGCCTTCGATATCCGCACGGAAGGCGAGCCGCTCGGCATTCGGCCAGCAGACCACGACCAGGGTGAGGTCGTCGTTGGTCGGGATCGCCGCCCAGCAACGCGACGGCAGACTGTAGATTTCGAAGCCGTCGGTCGGCAGTCCGCTCCAGTACGTGAAGTATTGGTACTGCAGCTTCGGTCGGGTGTGGTACTCCTCGGCCTCGACGAGTTTCGCCACCCGTGACGAGCGTCCATCCGCGCCTATCACGAGCTGTGCGTATTCGCGCACGGCGAGGCCGTTCCGATCGTGCCCGCTGATGCCGACCACCACGCCGTCCTCGACGATCAACTCGTCGACCGTGCAGCCCTCACGGATCTCCACGCCGGCCGCCACTGCGGCATCGACCAATATTTTGTCCAGCAGCGTTCTCCTGGGCGCGTATCCGGTGCGGACACCGTCGCTCGGCAACGGGCGTCCGGACAGGCTCACCGGGCCGTCGGTGAGGGCGAAGTTGAAGGTGAACTTGTCGATCGCGGGCGTGCCGGTGGCGATCACTGCATCGAGCAGGCCGAAGCGCCGCAGCGCCGCGACGCCCGGCGCGTTGATCATGTGCGTCGACAGGGCATCGCTGGGGAAGGTGGCGCGGTCGACCGCGAGGACGCGATATCCCCTGCGCGCCAGCAACATTGCCGTGGTCGATCCCGCGCAGCGCGCGCCCACCACGATCACATCGTATTTTGTTCTCATCGCACTCTTCCCACGAACGGGCCGGGCGAGCGCCGCGCCGGCGCCGCGAATGGAAGCGGGCGGGGACTCCGATCGATCCGGAGTCCCCGCCCGTAGAATCAGCCGACCGGCTGCGCGGGGCGATCGGACGCGCGGCGCGGTTCGTGCGCCACGTCGCCATCACCGAAATCGCGGATCCAGGAAGCGAATTCGAGCAGAATGCCGTCCGGGTCCTGGAAGTAGAGCGACCGATGGAAGACGTCTGCGTTCACGTCCTGGGCCACGGTCGAGGGACTGTTGTCGTGGTTCATCTCGTCGACCCGGATGCCCTTGGCGATCAAGCGATCCCGGTACTCATCGAACTTCTCGGGCGCCACGTCGAACGCGATGTGGTTCACCGCACTCACCCGCGTCTGCCACTTCTCCTCGTCCACGCCCTCGGTCGGCGGCGGATTGAAGTATCCCGGCAGCGCGCCGGGCCGGTTGACGAACCAGAAGAAGGTGAGGACGTTCCCGTTGCCCACGTCGAAGACGAACTGCTGCCCGCCCGCCGGCATCTTCGGCAATTCGATCGTCTTCACCAGGGGCATGCCGAGAACACCCGAATAGAATTCGACGGTCCTTTCCATGTCGTCACAAATCAATCCGACATGGTTGAAACCACGCAGCTCGAACTCCTTGTTTTCCTGACTTTCCACTGCTTTACCTCCACCTGAACTGGAACGACGCGTCGATACTAACGCGCACTATTCGAATTTGTCGCTCTCCGAACGGAATTCGATTAACGTTCGGTTCCCATATTTCGGGCACGACTGATACACCTTGGGTGTCAATCGAATTCGATGAACCGCCACCGAACGGATCGGTACGCGATATCGCCGATAACATTGCGCCGGTGTACGGCGCCGAATCGAGATCTCTCAGTCGAGAACGATTTCGGGCTGATACAACTCCAGCCATTGATTCAGGTTCAGCACGCGATCGAGCCCCGCCCGGACATTCCCCGGCATCCGATCCGGGGCCACATCCACCCCGTCCTGCACCCACTGCCGGTCGAAGAATTCGAAGACGGCGTTGTCCGGCTGCGCCAGCAGTCCCCGCAATTGCCGCTGCATCGCCTCGGCGTACCGCGGATCCTGGGTCGACGGGTAGGGGCTCTTGGTCCGCCACAGCACCGATTCCGGCAGCAGATCTGCTGTCGCGTGGCGCAGGATGCTCTTCTCCCGCCCGTCGAAGCTCTTCATCGCCCACGGTGTGTTGTAGACGTATTCGACCAGGCGGTGGTCACAGAACGGTTCGCGAACCTCGAGCCCGAGCGCCATCGACGCCCGGCTCATCCGGAACAGGTGGATCCGGCCGAGGCGGGTCAGGTGGATATGACACATCTCCCGCATCCGGCGCTCGACAGGCGTCTCGTCACCGAGCTGCTCCACTTCCCCGACCGCGGCCTTGTACTGGTCGTGAATGAAGCCGGGCACGTCGAGTCGCGCACGCATGTGCGGCGCCAGCTCGGCCAGCCGATCGCCGCTGTAGGCGCTGCGGTACGCCAGCCAGGCGAAGGTATCGGCCTGAACCGATTCCTCGTCGAAGAACCAGCGATACCCGCCGAACAGTTCGTCGGCCACCGTGCCGGCCAGGGCCACAGTGGATTCGGCGCGCACGGACTTCAGGAACAGATAGAGCGAGGAATCCAGGTCCGCCAGCGCCAGCGGGACGTCGGCCGCACCGACGATCGCCCGGCGCGCGTCCGGCGCGCTGTGCTCGGCGACGTCCACCATCACGTCGGTGTGCACGGTCCGCAGCAGGTCGGCCATCTCCCGGACGAAGGGCGAGTCGGGATTATCGCGCAACTCGTCCGGTGTGAAGATCGACTCCTGGCGCTGGTAGTTGGCGGAGAAGGTGCGCAGCTTGCGCCCCTGCGCATCGAGACGGGCCGCCGCCAGCGCGGTGACCACCGAAGAGTCCAGCCCGCCGGAGAGCGGAACCGAGACCGGCACGTCGGCGCGCAACTGCCGATCGACGATGTCCTCCAGCAATTCCCGCACTCGGGCGACGGTGGTCTGCTGATCGTCGGTGTGCACCTGCGGCGTGAGTTTCCAGTAGGTGCGCGAGTGCAGACCCCGCCGATCCACGGTGATCATGGTGCCGGGCCGCACTTCGGCCATGCCCTTCCAGATGGCCCACCCCGGCGGTTTGGTGATGGCAAACAGCTCCCGCAGGCTGTCGGTGTCGATCACCTTGCGTACCAGGGGGTGCGCGAGAATCACCTTCGGCTCGGAGCCGATGAGCACTCCGTCGGGCGTCGGATAGAAGTACAGCGGTTTGACGCCCATCCGGTCGCGGGCGATCACCAATTTCTCGACCCGCTCGTCCCAGATCGCGAAGGCGAACATTCCGTTCAGATGGTCGACGACGGCGTCGCCCCACTGTAGGTACCCGCGCAGCAGCACCTCGGTATCACCGGAGCTGTCGAAGGAGTGTCCCAGTGCCGTCAGCTCGGTACGCAACTCGGGGCAGTTGTAGATCTCTCCGCTGTAGACCAGGACGACCTCCCCCGCCGGCGTATCCGCGCGCATCGGCTGCGCGCTGCCAACCGGGTCGACGACGGCCAAGCGCCGGTGCCCGAGCGCCACATGCCTGCGCACATAGGTGCCGGAACCGTCGGGGCCGCGATGCGCGACAGCGGCGGTCATCGCCGCGATCGTCTCCGGCTTTCGGGTCAGGTCGGAATCGAAAGCAATCCAACCGGCTATTCCGCCCATGCGGTCTCTCCTTGATCGAAAAGTGTTTTCGTCGTCGCTTGTTTCGGGGGCTGGTGTGCGCACAGACCGTCGATCCATCGGGATACGGCCGCCGCGGTCGCATCGGCGTCCGCGCCCAATAGTTCGAAATGATCGGAATCGACCGATACCAGCTCCTGCTCGCTGGTCAGTCGAGCGGTCGACAACGGTGTCCTGTCACCGTTGTCGGCGACGGCATCGAAGAACGGCCGCTCGCAACGAACCATCAATGCGGGCGATGCCGTACGCAGGTCGGTAATTTCGCTCAGCACCCGTCCCCAGCCGGCCATGCCGGTCAATCGCGTGCCATCCAGTTCTACCGCAGCGGAATCGTTTTCGTACAGACCGGTCAACAGTTGGTCGGCCGGTACACCCATACCCCCGGCGGCCGGGCGGAAAGTATCGAGCAGGACGACGCCCCGCGGGCACGCTCCCGAAGCTTCGAGCCGGCGGGCCACCGCGCAGGCGAGCACGCCGCCCGCCGAATAGCCGAGCAGTACGAACTCGTCGTCTCCCACCGCCTGCCGCACGGCTTCCGCGAGCACCTCGACCGCCGCGCCGGCGTCGCGGGGCAGCTCCTGATTCGGCGCGAATCCAGGTAGCGGTAGTGCGTAAACGGGGCGAATTCCGTTGTAGGCGGCGCTGAAACGAGCGTACTGATGTGGGCCGCCGGTCGCGGCGGGAGTGCTCAGGCACACGATCACGGGGCGGGCCGGCCCGTCCGCCAGGCGCAGCGGCCGGATCGGTTCCCGGAGTTCACCGCGCGTCGAGAAGGTCGGTCGCAGCGCTGCCGCCGTAGCCAGCAGCGCCATTCCCGCTTCGAACCTTCCGCTGGACACGGCGGTGGCGAACAATGCGCTCACGGTGTCCTCGAGCGGCCGATCGAGGCCCGAGTCTCCGCCTGGCGCACCGGCACTCACCTCGGCCGACAATCGAACGGCGATATCCGCGGGCGTCGGGTAGTCGAATACCAGCGTGACCGGAAGGTTCGAACCGGTCGTGGCACGGAGCCGATTGCGGAACGCCATCGCACTGAGCGAGTCGAAGCCGAGGTCCGGTAACGCGGTGCCGGGTCCGATCGGCATGGATTCGTCGTAACCGAGGATTTCGCGGACCGTGGACACGACCAGATCGGTGAGACGGGACCGCCGGGCGGGCTCATCCATGCCCGCGAGATCGATTCGGGACGGTGCGTCTCCCGAGGCACCCGCACGCCCACGCGCCGGTGATACGAGAGCCCGCAACAACGCCGGAATCTCATCCCCGGCAGCGCGAATCGAGGAACGGTCGATGCGGGCCGCGGCGACGACGGGGCGGCCCGCAGCGAGCGCGGCGTCGAAAAGGTCGAGACCTTCGGCTCGCTCCAGGGGCACCAGTCCGCGCTCGCGGATCCGCGCGATCTGCTGGGCCGTGGCCTCGACACCCATGCGGGCGTCCACCCAGGGCCCCCAGGCCATGGCGGTGGCGGGCAGGTCCAGCGTGTGCCGGTAGGCCGCCAGAGCGTCCAGGAACACGTTCGCCGCCGCGTAGTTGGCCTGACCGCCCGCCATGATCTGGCCGCCGACCGAGGAGAACAGTACGAAGAACGACAGCTCGATGTCCTTGGTCAGTTCGTGCAGGTTCCACGCGCCGGTCACCTTGGCGCGCGACACCGCGTCCAGACCCGTGTGAGTCGAACGCGCGATGGTGCCGCTGTCCCAGATGCCCGCCGCGTGCACGACACCGGTCAACGGCCCATCGAACGGGTTCTCGCACAGCGCTTCTCGCAGGGATTCACGATCGGCCACATCGCAGCCGACGACGCGCACGCGGGCACCGAACTCTTCCAGTTCCGCGACGAGAGCGGACGCCCCGGGAGCCGCCGCACCGCGGCGGCTGGTGAGGATGAGCCGACGCGCGTCATGGGTCCGCACCAGATGCCGGGCGACCTCCGCACCCAGCCCGCTGGTACCGCCGGTGATCAGGATCGTTCCCGCGGTGTCCGGCGCCGTCTCGCCGACCTGGGCCGCGAGCGGAGTCCACCGCGGCACCCGGGCGACGCCGTCCCGCAGTATCACCTCGGGCTCGGCCAGAGCCACGATGCTCGCGACATCGACATCGGTCGCGCCATCCGTATCGACCAGGAAGACGCGGCCCGGATTCTCCGCCTGTGCGGCGCGGACCAGACCCCACACCGGCGCCAGCGACAGGTCCGGGCAGGTTCCCACGGGAAAGCCGACAGCGCCGACCGTGACGACGATCAGCGGCAGCGCGGCGAATTCCGGATGCTCCACCCACCGTTGCAACGCGCCGAGTGTGCGGTGCAAGGTCTCACGAACACCTTCGGGCGGTGCGCCGGGGCCGGGCGCACAACGCAGCACCACGGCCTCGATCGGCGGTCCGCCCGCCGGCGTCTCTTCCCAGTCGGCGGTCACCATTGCCGGTGCCCCGACCGGCAGGGCTCGATGCAGCCATTCGATGCCGAACAGGCGGTCCCGCAATGCGGTCCGGCCCAGCTGCGCCGGGGTGATCGGCCGCCCCGACACGCCACCCACCCGCATGACCGGCAGGCCCGCGGAGTCCGCCAGCTGTACGGTCATGCTGTTCGGTCCGACCCGGTCGGCGTACACCCGCAGCCGGGACGCGCCGATCGAGTACCGCGACACCTCTGTCCACTCCAGTGGAAGAACCAGCTCCTCACCGGTGAGCAGGGACACGTGCATGGCGGCGTCCAGCAGTGCGGGGTGCAGGCCGTAGCCGCTGCGGTCGGCGGCCTCGGGCAACGCGACCTCCGCGAAGACGGCCGAGCCGCGCCGCCAGGCGGCACGCAGCCCTTGGAAGGCCGGACCGTATTCGTACCCGAGTTCGGCCAGTCGATCGTAGAGATCGCCGGCGTCCAGCGGGATCGCATCAGCGGGTGGCCAGTTCGACAGATCCGGGTGCGGGTCCGGCCGGTGCCGCACGGGGGCGATCACCGCCTCCGCGTGCAATGTCCATGCGGCACCGCCGAGTTCGGCGGCGTCATCGTCCACGCTGTCGGGCTGGGAGTAGACGCGTACCGCCCGCGTGGCCTCCGGCGTCGGTTCGTCGATCAGTACGCGAAGTCGAACAGCGTTGTCGTCCAGCACCAGTGGTGTGGTGATCGCCAGTTCCCGCACCTGCTCACACCCGGCGAGGTCCGCCGCGCTCGTGACCAGCTCGATGAATCCTGTGCCCGGGAACAGGATCCGGCCGAGTACGACGTGATCGGCCAGCCACGGTGTGGCGGCGGCGGACAATCGTCCGCTCAGCATGACCCGGCCACTTTCCGGAATGCCGGTGGCGACCCCGAGCAGTGGATGGGACATCGGCTGTAGTCCGAGGTCCGCAGCGTCGCTGCGCGACCGGTCGGTGAGCCAATACCGGCGGTGTTGAAAAGCATACGGAGGCAGGGATATTCGATGCCCCGCCGGGCCGTCGACCACGGAGTCCCAGTCGACCGCGCCGCCCGTGACGAACAAGGCGGCCGCAGACAGGAGAAACCGGCCCCAGCCGCCGTCGTCACGACGCAGCGACTCGACGACCGTGATATCGGAACCCGCAGAAGTGCCCAGATACGCGAGAGCGTCCTGGATGCCGGTCGTCAGTACCGGGTGCGGGCTCGACTCCAGGAATGTCCGGCACCCCGATTCGGCGGCGGCGACCAGGGCTCGGTCGAAGCGCACGGGCTCGCGCAGATTCGTGAACCAGTAGTCCGGGGTCAATTCCGCGGTATCCATCGCTACACCGGTCACCGTCGAGATGAACACCGGACCAGCGGCCGGTGAGGTGCGCGGTGCGATCCCCGCCAAAGCGTCGAGTACCGATTCGCGAATTTGCTCCACGTGCGGTGAGTGTGAGGCGTAGTCGACAGGAATCGCTCGTGCCCAAATCTTTTCGCGCTCGCACCGGGACAGCAGCTCCGCGCACGCATCCACGTCTCCGGATACCACGGTCGCCGCGGGACCGTTCACGGCCGCGATGCTCAGCACTGTGCCCCGTCCCGCGATCAGTTCCCGGACATGATCCGCCGG
>NZ_BDCD01000046.1 GCF_001613325.1 Nocardia yamanashiensis NBRC 100130
GTCGTCGCCACCGGGTTGGCCGCGCCGCCGGGGCGGGCCGCCGCGCTCGTCGCGGGGTGTCCGGCAATGGCCCGGCCGGTCGCGCCGGATTGCGCGGCGGGGGTGTCCAGGGCGGCCACGGCGGTCGAAGACGGTTGCGGGGCAGTCGGATCCGAGGGGGCGGACTGCACGCCGGTGCCCATGGCCAGGGTGCCGGTGGCGAGCGCCGCCACCGCCGCGGCGGCCGCGCCGACGATCGCCACTCGCTTCCAGTGCGCGAAGCCGGTGGGTCGTTCGGCGGCCGTCGGCAGGGCGGGCAGGAGGGGGATACGGCGCTCGTCGTCGGTGTCGTCCGTGCCGGTACCGCTGCTGCACAGGGTGCCGTGATCGACGGCGATCGCCATCGTCTCGTCCGGCTGCTCGTCGTATCGCTCCGGTGCAGGCCTGTATTCCATTGCACCGGGACCGAGTTCGCTGATCTCCCGACGCAGCCGGTTCCGGCCGGCGGCCGAATCCTGGTACGGGACCGGGTCGTTCGGGTCCTCCAGATGATGCGGTGCGCCGAGTTCGGCATCACGGGCGGTGAGGCCCGGAATACGGCGCGGCAGGATGCGGGGCGCCGCGGACAGGGCCGGATGCGGTTCCGTCGCGGTGGTGTCGGCGAGCAGATCGGCGGCGAGCAGGGCCGCGCCGTGTGCGCTCAGGTGCGCGGGATCGGTGGCCGCGGCGACCGGGACGCCGAATTCGGTGGAGAGCAGTTCGGTGATCAGCGGGATGGCCGCGCCGCCGCCGGTCAGCAGGAAACCGTCCAGATCGCCCGGGCCGAGACCGGCGCGCCGGATGGCCTCGTGCACCAGATCGAGCGAACCCAGCAACGGGCCGCGGAACAGGTCCTCGAGTTCGTCGCGCACCAGGCGCACATCGACCGCGCCGAGTGCGGGCAACCGGACCGGGACGGTGGTCGCCGTATTCTTCGACAGCGTTTCTTTCGCGATTTTGCAGCGCACCCGCAGGGCGGCCAATTCCTGTTCCACCAACGGGTCGAAAGGATCGAAATCCTTTTCCCCCACCGCGAATGCGAGAACGTAACGCATGGTAAGTAAATCGAATTCGGCGCCCGCCACGGCAGTGGTACGTACCGGTTCACCGAGCAACCCGGACATTGCGCCGGTGCGCGCCACCGAAACGGTCAAACCGGTTGCGCCGAGGTCGTATACGACCATCGCACCGTCATGGGTGGATTCATGGACTTCCTGCAACCAGCGCATGGCCGCGGCCGGTTCCGGCACCAGCGCCACGCCGTCCAGACCGGCGGCGGTCAGCGCGGCCCGCTGCACCTCCACCGTGTGCTGCGACCACCACGCCGGATAGCAGGTCACCGCGGCGGCCGGGCGACCCGCGTCGTCCACCGCGCGCGCGACCGCCGCGACCACCAGATCCGCTGCGCGAACAGCGGATCCGTCGCGGGTGCGAATATCCACGGGATCCCCGACCCGGGACAGAAAACTCTCCGGTACCTCCGGTTCGGCGCCGAGCATGCTGGGCCGTACCGCTAGCCTGCGTTGTCCCCCCGAAGATGTCACGGCGACCGTGTTCGACGACCCGACGGTGATGCCGAGCGCCAGACCCTGACTCATTCGAGTTCCCCTGTCGATTCGAAACACGCGGCGAATGGATCGCGTGCGGCGTCGAAAGCTCTTGCGTCCGATTTGTGTGAAACGGCGTGCGGGCCGGGCGGCCCATGGTTCCTGTCGGTTGCTGCGGGGGCGTCGTTACCAATCTCCCCCCAGGTTCGGGGAAATTCCCCTAATGCCGCGAAACCCCCGTATCGGCGCGACACGCGATACGGGGGACTTCACCCCGTTTCGGCGTAACGGGTCGCGTTCCTAACGTGAAAGGCAATTGGAGCAGCGCGGGTCACCGGGGCCCGCCCCAGATAGGGAACGAGTTGTCATGAGCCCCAACGCAATTCTCGAGTTCATCCTCAACCTGCTGCGTGACCACGAAGCCGCCGTCGCCTACTGCACCAACCCCGGCCAAGCCCTCACCGCCGCCGGCCTCGACGCCGTCACCCCCGAAGACATCGCCGCCGTGGCCCCCATGGTCGCCGAATCCGCCCTGGTAGCCGGCGGTTCGCAACTCTCCGCCATCATCGCCGCCGGCCACACCGCAGCCGCCACCCTCAACGGTTCCAGCGCTCTCAACGGTTCCACCAGCGTCAACGGCTCCGCCGCCGTGACCGGTACCACCGCCGTGACTGGTGCCACCGCCGTGACCGGCACCACAACCGCCGCCACCACCGGCGCCGCCCTCACCACCGGCGCCGTAACCACCCCCGACCTCCACCTCGGCACCGAAGCAGCCGCCAACCTCGACCTCGGCCTCTCCACCGGCATCGGCGCAATTACCGGCGCAGCCACCAACCTGACCACCGCCCTCGACGCCGCCACCAATCTGAGCACCGATCTCCAAGCCGGCCTGACCGGAGTGACCGGCGTCGCCGCCACCCTCGGCACCGGCCTGGAAGCCGGTCTCACCGGCGCAACCAGCGTTGCCGCGACCCTCGGCACCGGTATCCAAGGCGGCCTCACCGCAGCCGCCGATGCCGCCGCAACCTTGGGCACCGGCCTGACCGCCGCCGCCGGCGCAGCCGCTGGAGTCGGCGCGACCCTCGGCGGCGGCGTGGACGCCGCCCTCTCCGGTGTAACCGGAGCCGCCGCAACCGCGAGCGCCACCCTCGGAACCGGCGTGTCCACAGCTCTCGATGCGGTCGCTGGCATTCATACAGGCGTGAATCTCGGCGCGGATCTGCACACCGCCGTGGCCGCCGCCACCCAAGCCGGCGCCGAACTTGCCGGAAATGTCGGCATCGCAGCGGATCTCGGTGGCCTGGCCGATGCTGCCGCCGGAGTCGGCACGACCCTCGGCAGCGGTCTGGACGCCGCGCTCACCGGCGTAGCCGGAGCCGCCACAGGCGCGAGCGCACATCTCGGGACCGGTATCGAAGCCGGCGTATCCACCGTTCTCGATGCAGTCGGTGGCACCCACGCAGGCGCGAACCTCGGCGCGGAAGTAAACGCCGCCACCCAGGTCGGTGCCGAGCTCGCCGGAAATGTCGGTGTCGCAGCGGGTCTCGGTGCGCAGACCGCAGCGGGCGCGAATGCGAGCCTCGCCGCTGCGGGCAATGCGGTCGCCGGAGCAGGTGCGAACCTCGGAAATGCCTTGGATGCCGGACTCTCCGGCGCGCTCGGTGCGGGCACCCATCTCGGAACCGGCCTCGAGGCAGGGCTTTCGACCGGTCTCGATGCGGTGGCCGATGCGGGGGCGCAGGCCGGGACGGGCCTCGATGCGGTTGTCGGCGCCGGAACGCAGGCCGGTGCGAACATCGGTGCAGGGCTTGGCGTGGCTGGCACAGCCGTGCACACGGCCGGTTCGACGACCACGAACCTCGGTACCGGCCTGAACGGTGAACTCGGCGGTGTGGTCGATGCGGGCACGCACGCGGCGGGTGTGGGGCTCAACGGTGGAGTCGATGCTGCAACCGGCTTCGGTGCGCAGGCGGGAGCAGGTCTCGGCGCAGGCGTGAACGCCGCCACCCAGGCTGGTGCCGAACTCGCCGGAAATGCCGGTGTCGCAGCTGGTCTCGGCGGAGTGGTCGACGCAGCAACGGACCTCGGTGTGCAGGCCGGGGCGGGTGCGAATGCGAGCCTCGCCGCTGCGGGCAATGCTGCTGCTGGCGCGGGCGCGAATCTCGGTGGTGGTTTGGATGCCGGACTCTCGGGCGTGCTCGGGGCTGCCTCCGATGCGGGCGCGAACCTCGGCACCGGGCTGAGCGGTGGTCTCGGCGGCGTGGTCGATGCTGGTACGCATGTGGCTGGTGGACTGGGCGCGGACCTCGGAAGTGGTTTGGATGGGGGGCTTTCCGGGGCGGTCGGGGTCGTGAATGGTGCGGGCGGTCAGTTCGGTACCGGGTTGGAGGCGGGGCTTTCGAGTGGGGTCGATGCGGGCACGCAGGTGGGTGGGGATCTCGGTGCGGGCATCGATTCGGTTGTCGGTGCCGGTACACATGCCGGTGCGGATCTCGGGGCGGGACTCGGCGGAAATGCCGGAGCTGTCGCTGGGGTCGGTGCGGATCTCGGGGCTCAGGCCGGGGGTGGCCTGGGGAGCGGGCTTACCGGGGTTGGGAATGCTGTGGCGGGGGTTTCGGATGGGGTGGCGGTTGGGTCGCATGGTGGGGGTGCGGTGGATGCGGGGCTTTCGGGGGGTGTGAATCCTTGGACTTCGGTGGATGTTTCGCAGGCGTTCGGGGCCGGGGTGCAGGGGAGTGGGATGGGGTCGGGGTTGTTCGGGGACGGTGGGGTGCACGGGGTCGGCGGTGCGGATGCGCAGGTCGGCGGCGACATCATCGGCGACATGCTGCATTCCTGACGGCTGCGGCCGTACTCGGGTGCGCTACCGAGATCCCGTTCACGGAACGGGATCTCGGGGCCGGCGGTGAGCCGGGACGGTGCGGCGCGGTGCGAGCTCCGGCGCGCCGGCCTCGTATTCCGGCGCGGGCCGGGTGCTTCGTGGCGGGCTTGGTGCTCCACGGCGCCCGCGTGTTCCGTGGCAGCCCGGCGTGGCTGGGCGAGCGCAGTCCTGACGGGTGTGGATCTAGGTAATGAAATCGCTGCTATCGGATGAGGAATGAGGTGTCGCGCGGTGAGCGGGATCGAGGCTGGGCGGCCTTTGCTGGGGTTGTTGGAGGAGGCCGTGGGGGTGGCGCGGGGTGCGGGGCGGGGGGATTTGGTGGGGCGGTTGGAGGGGTTGGCGGGGCGGGTTCGGGATCCGCGGCGGCGGATCGTGGTGGCGGGGTTGGGGAATCAGGGGAAGAGTCAGTTCGTCAATGCGCTGATCAATGCGGATGTTTGTGCGGTGGGGGATGACGTCACGACCACGGTGGTGACGCAGTTGGCGTATGGGGCGGAGGCGGGGGCGCGGTTGGTGGTGGAGGGTGAGGGTGGGGAGCCGGTGGAGGTTCCGGTGGCGTTCGAGGCGATTGGTGCGGATGGGAGCTGGGCGAGGGCGGCGCGGGGGCGGCGGGTGTTGCGGTTGGAGGTGGAGGTGCCCAATCGGCTGCTGGGGGATGGGGTCGTGGTGGTGGACACGCCGGGGTGGGGTGGATACGGGAAGGGCGGGGCGGCTGGGGTTTTGGGGAGTGTGCCGGGGGCCGATGCGGTGCTGGTGTTGAGTGATGCCTCGACCGAGTTGACCGCGCCGGAGGTGGATTTCCTGCGGCAGGTGCGGGAGTTGTGCCCGGCGGTGGCGGTGGTGTCGACCAAGGTGGATCTGTATCCGCATTGGCGGCAGGTGTTCGAGGCGAATCGAGAGCATTTGGCGCGGGCGGGAATCGACGCGCCGATGCTGCCGGTGTCGGCGGTGCTGCGGGCGCATGCCATGCGATTGCAGGATGAGCAGCTGGGGCGGGAGTCGGGGTTCGGCGCGGTGTTCGGGTTCCTGCGGGAGCAGGTGGTGGGTCCGGAGCGGTCGGCGCTGACGCGGGCGGTGGCGGTCGATATCGGTTCGGCGGCAGAGCATTTGGCGTTGACGCTGGGTAGTGAGCTGGTGGCGTTGCGAGATCCGGAGCGGGGTGCTGCGGCGATCCGGGAATTGCGGGCCGCCAAGGCTTCGGCGGAGCGGTTGCAGCGGAGTACGTCCGCGTGGCAGCAGACGCTGGGGGACGGGGTGACGGATCTGGCGGGGGATGTCGATCATGACCTGCGGAATCGGTTGCGGAATATCGCGAAGGAAGCCGAGGAGTGGATCGACGAGCACGATCCGGGCCGGCATTGGGACAGCATGGACGAATGGCTGACCGCGACCGTCGGCACCGCGGTCGGGGACAACCTGCTGTGGACGCGCACCCGGGCGGTGCGGCTGGCCGAACGGGTGGGCGGGCATTTCAGCGAGATCGAGCTGGAGTTGCCGGATGTGCGGGCGGGGTTGGATTCCGGTGCTTCCCGCACCGGCTCCTGCACCCTCGCCGACCTGGAACCCGATCTGGGTTTCGGGCACAAGGTGCTGGTCGGCGTGCGCGGTTCCTACGGCGGCGTGGTGATGGCAGGCCTGGTCGGCACCATGGCGGGCATGGCGCTGATCAACCCGCTGTCGCTGGGAGCGGGAGTCCTGCTGGGCGGCAAGGCCTTCCGCGACGACAAGCAGGCGCGGCTACTGAAACGCCGCGCCGACGCCAAAACCGCCGTACGCCGCTACCTCGACGATGTCGCCTTCCACACCGGCAAGGAAACGAAGGACCGCCTGCACCGCATCCACCGCCTGCTGCGCGACCATTTCACCGCCATCGCCGACCGCACCCTGCGTTCCCTCGACGAATCCCTGCGCGCCGCCCAGGAAGCCGCCAACCTCGAATCGGCCCGCCGCGCCGAACGCGCCACCGAACTCGAACGCCGCCTCCACGTAGTCGCCGAACTTCGCCGCCACGCCGACACCCTCCTCCCACCCGCTGCCCGGCCGGCCGTGACGGCACAACGGCCGCCGGCACTGCCGCCCGCCTCGGAAACGTGACCGGCGAGGCTCCGGCACGAGCCCGCCGGGACGACGACCGCGCGCCGGATGACGACCACGCGCGCGGGGAGGCCGTGCGTGCGGGGTGGGCCGTGCGTGCGGGGTGGCGACCGGGTGCGCGGGATGACGACGAGGCGCGTGGGCGGGGGTGGCGAGTGGGCGCACCTCGCGAGGACAACGGCGGCGGTGAGTGGGTGATGTGGTGCGGGTTCTGCTAACGCCGCGTAGGGTGCGCGCGAATGCCATGCGATGCGTGGAGGTGAGGTGTGCTCGGGAAGCGGGAGCCGATGAGCGGTGGCTTGGGAGAGGCCGGATACGGGCTGGTGCCGGAGACGCGCGGGTTGGTGGCGGCGGCCAGGCGGGCGCTGGGTGATCGTCCGCGGGTGCGCGCGCAGCTCGACGAATGCGCGCGGCGGTTGGACGAACCGCTGCGGGTGGCGCTGGCGGGGCAGCTCAAGGCGGGTAAGTCGACGCTGTTGAATGCGCTCGTCGGACAGGACATCGCGCCCACCGACGCGACCGAGTGCACGCGGCTCGTGACCTGGTATCGCGACGGCGCATCGCCGCGGGTGACCGCGTGTTCGGCCGATGGAGCCCGTGCCGATGTGGTGGTGCGGCGCGGTCGGACCGCCGAGGCCCCGGCCGCCGGTCTCACCTTCGATCTGTCGGCACTGCGCTGGAATGCCGCCGCCCCGCGCGCCGTCGACCATCTCGAAGTGGAATGGCCGTCGGCCGAATTGGCGCGCACCACGATCATCGACACCCCGGGCATCTCCTCGCTCTCCCGCGACGTATCGGCCCGCACCTCCCAACTGCTCACACCAGGCGAATCCGACGCACCGCTACCCAACGCCGACGCAGTCATCTACCTACTGCGCCGTCTCGATGCCGCCGATATCGACTTCCTCGAACACATCAACGTCGGCGGCAGCGGGGTTTCGGGATTCGGTGGGCCGGGCGGCCCTGCGGGTGGTGCGGGAACGGGTGGTGGGGTTTCGGGGTTTGGTGGGCCGCTCGGGGTGATCGGGGTGGTGTCGCGGGCCGATGAGATCGGGGCGGGGCGGATCGATGCGTTGCATTCGGCGCGGGAGGTGGCGGCGCGGTTTGCGGGGGAGTTGGAGCGGACGGGGTTGTGTCAGTCGGTGATTCCGGTGGCGGGGTTGCTGGCGTTTGCGGCGGCCACGTTGCGGCAGCGGGAGTTTGCGGCGTTCGAGGCGCTGGCCACGGTGCCGGCGGAGGAGTTGGGGGTGGCGCTGCTGTCGGCGGATCGGTTCGGGCGGGCGGAGCTGCCGTTGCCGGTGCCGGGGGAATTGCGGGTGCAGCTTGCGGAGCGGTTCGGGATGTTCGGGATTCGGCTGGCCGTCACGCTGATTCGGCTCGGGGTGCGTGACTCCGCTTCCCTTGCCGCCGAATTGGTGCAGCGCAGCGGGCTGGACGAATTGCGGACCGTGCTGGATGTGCAGTTCGCGCAGCGGGCTGAGGAATTGAAGGCGCATTCGGCGCTCACCGCGCTGGCGCGGATCCTGCTCGCGAATCCCGGTACGGCCGCGGATGCCCTGCTGCCCAGGGTGCGGACGCTGCTCGCCGACGTGCACGGGTTCGCCGAATTGCGTTTGCTCGGGCATCTACGTGCCGAGGAATTGCCTTTGCCCGCAGCGGATCTCGCGGAATTGCACCGGTTGGTGGGTGGGTCCGGAGTCGCCTCGCACCTGCGCCTGGGCTTGTCCGCGCACACCGATCTCGCCACCCAGCGGGAGGAAGCGCTGGCCGCCGTCAACAAGTGGCGCGCCCGCGCCCGCCACCCGCTCGCCGATCAGTTCACCGCCAACGCCTGCCTGACCGCGGCTCGCAGCGCCGAGGGCCTGCTCGACGTCCTGCACGAACCGCCGACCACCCCTTTCGTCAGGGTGCGACGCGGCTGAACGGTCCGGCGGCTGCCTTATACGCCGGTCGCGGGGCTGCGCGGGTCCACCAGGATTTTGGCGTGCTGGTCGGGGCTTGCCAGGGCGGTGAAGGCGGCGTCGATGCCTTCCAGTCCGACCGTGCCCGTCAGCAGGGGTGCGGGGTCCACCTTGCCGTCGGCGATCATGTGCAGGGTGTCGCGGAATTCACCTGGGTCGTAACCGAATACGAACCGCAGGTCGATTTCCTTGTTGATCGCCACCGCCGGATGGATGCTGTCGGCCTGCATGCACACGCCGACCACGATGACCCGGGACATGGGCGGAGCGGCCGTGAGGATCTGGTCGAGAATGCCGGGTACGCCTACGCATTCGAAGATGGCCGGTCCGCTCGGCCCCTGGTCGAAGGTGTGGGCGGCCCGGAAGAGATACCACCACGGCACCCCCGGAATCCGGCGCAGGCGCTCCATGGCGTCGAATCCGAGGTTGAGGATGTCGGTCGCCCCGGTGATGCGGGCCTGGCGCGGCGCGGCTTCCCAGGGCGAGTCGACGCCCGGGTCGACCACGTGATCCGCCCCGCAGCGCGCCGCCAGTTCGCGCCGGCGCGGTGAGAAGTCACTGGCCACGACCGTCCGCACACCCGCCGCTTTGAGCATGCTGATGACGGCGAGACCGATGGGTCCGCAACCGATCACGAACGCGGTGCGGTTCTTGTTCACCCGACCCCGGCGGACCGCATGCCAGGCCACCGCCATCGGCTCGGTCAGCGCGGCGTGGTCGGCGGACAGGCCGTTGGGCACCTCGAAGGTCATCGCTTCCTGCACCAGCACCTGCTCCGCGTATCCGCCGGGCGCGGCCGCCGACAGCCCGGTCAGGTGCGGTTCCCGGCCCTGCCGGACGATGGGCAGGGCGACCACGCGGGTGCCGGGCTTCCAGCGGCGGCGCGTCTTCGGCCCGTATTCCACTACCTCGCCGACGAATTCGTGCCCCATCACCACGCTCTGATCCGAGCGCATGAAGTGCTGGTATCCGGTGGCGGCGGCCAGGTCGGCGAGGGCGTCGCAGTGCACGCGGGCGTGCAGGTCGGAACCGCAGATGCCGCAGCGCAATACGTCGACCAGCAACTGGCCGGGGCCGGGCTGCGGCGTGGGCAACTCCTCGATCCGGAACTCGCCCTTGCTACATACGGCTGCGCGCATCTCGACTCCCTCGTACGACGGTGCCCCCGATTCTTCCGCGCTCCCGCCCGCCCGGTGGGGAAACGGCCCTCCGGAAGCAAGTTCGCGCACCCCGAGCTGTACGGCGTGTCGGCAGCGGCGAAGGGCCGGTCTCCACTCAACGTGGAGACCGGCCCTCGTCGCATCGAAGCCGTGTGGCCGGGCGTCGGCATCTCGAAGCCGAGCGATCAGACCCCGACCAGATCGTCTTCCACGACCTCGCTCTCATGCTGCTCCAACCGCACATTCCCCGGCAGCAGCAAGAATCCGACACACACCATCGCCATCAACGCGATCCCCCACCACAACGTGTAATTGAACGTGTGCGAGAAGTTGACCGCGTTCGCATCCATCCCCGCCCGCGAAAGCGTCTCGGCCACAGCCGAATCCCCACCGCCGGTCCGGCAGCTGGCGGGCACGACGGACGGATCGACCTCCGCCGACCGATCCTGCACGCAGGCCCGGAACCCGGCCAGGATCTCATCCTGCGCCGACACAGGCAGCCCGGCGGCGGCCAGTTCCGTGCGCGTCTGCGCCGTCACCGCATCCACTCCGCGCGCCGAATCCTGATCCAGCTGCGTGAAGAACAGAATCCCGACCAATGCCACGCCCAGCGCCATACCCAGCTGCTGCCCGGTATTGAGCAGCCCCGACGCCGAACCCGCTTCCCGATCCGGAATCTGCCCGAGCAGCATGTCGATGGTCGGCGCGACCACGATCCCGAACCCGACCCCGGTCACGACCAGCGGCAACACCATCTGCCAGGAGGCGAAATCGGACGTGTAGCGCATCGCCATCCACCCGTACAGCCCGAACCCGGCCGCGGTGATCAGCGTGCCGATCATCAGCACCCATTTGCCGAATTTCGGCGCCAGCGCGCTCACCGACACCCCGGCCCCGATGCCCGCGCCGACCGCGAAGAACACCGAGGTGAGCCCGGCGCGCATGGGCGACCAGCCCAGTCCCGCCTGCATGAACAGCGTCCAGATCAGGAAGAACCCGCCGAACGCGATCCAGAACAGCAGCCACGCGGACAGTCCGACGGTGAACGGCCGGGACCGGAACAGCTCCAGGTCGATCAGCGGTGAGCCGGTCGTGCGCGCCCGCCGCCGTTCGTAGGCGAGGAAGGCCGCGAACACCGCGAACGCCGCCGCGATCATGACGAAAGTCCAAGCGGGCCAATCCAGCCGGCGGCCTTCGGTGAGCGGGTAGACCAGCAGCAGCACGCCGGACACGGCCAGCACCATGCCCACGATGTCCAGCTTCGGCGCGTGCGCGGATCGCGAATCGCGCATGACGATCGACGCCGCGATCAGCGCCGCGATGCCGACCGGGATATTGACCAGGAAGATGGGCCGCCAGCCCAGCCCGAACAGATCCCATTGCACCAGCAGCCCGCCCAGCGACAGCCCGACCGCGGAGGCCGAACCGCCCACACCGCTGTAGATGGCGATGGCTTTGGCGCGTTCATGTTTGGGAAAGGTGACGCGAATGATGGCGAGGATCTGCGGCACCATCAGCCCCGCCATGGCGCCCTGCACGAACCGGGATCCGATGAGCATGGCCGGATCGGTCGCCAGCCCGCAGGCCGCCGAGGCGAGGGTGAACCCGGCCATGCCGAGCAGGAACAGGCGTTTGCGCCCGTAGATGTCGCCGAGCCGGCCGCCGGTGATGAGTACCGCGGCGAAGGACAGTACGTAGGCGGCGATGATCCATTCGATCTGCGAGTACTGGGCTTGCAGATCGTTCTGAATGCTCGGCACCGCCACATTGACGATGGTGACGTCGAGCAGATCCATGAAGCCCGCGGCGAGGACGACCGCGAAGGCGATCCAGCGGCGGGGGTCGAGGGGTGGGGTTTCGGTGTCCACGGCGAGCTCTCTTCGAGTCGGAGGAGGGTGAGACTCCTCAAACTATGCACCTGAAGTGATTATCAATCAAGAGAGCAATCACAATTTATGCATTGCTGTACCCTGGGGAGGTGACCGCTGCCGATCCCCAGTACCCGCCGCTGTTTCGCAGTCCCGCATTCCTGTTGGGGCAGTTGGGATCCCACTCCGCGTACCGGTTCGCGGAACTGCTCGCGCCGCTCGGGCTGCGGCCGCCGCAGTACGGCACACTGCGCATCCTCGAAGCCAATGACGGACAGTCGCAGCAGCAGCTGTGCGAGGCGCTGGGCATCCATCGCAATGTGATGGTCGGGCTGGTCGACGATCTGGAGAAGCGCGAACTGGTGGAACGCCGCCGGCATCCGGTCGACCGGCGCGCGCACGCCGTCCACCTGCTGCCCGCCGGACGCGAGATGATCGCCCGGGCGGCGGCGATCGCACTCGCCCTCGATACCGAGATGCTGTCCGCGCTGACGCCGCAGGAGCGTCCCGTACTGATCGACATGCTGCAGCGAGTCGCGGTCGGCAATGGCCTGACCCCGGGCATCCACCCCGGACTGGCGAACGCGAACAATGCCCCGGGGTGTGACGCGGCTCACTGAGCCCGCCGGTCACAGCGGCCGGAATCCCGTGTCCAACCAGGTGAAGGCAAAACACCCGGAAGGACCGAAACCATGGCCACCATCGACATTCTCGACTCGTTCATCAACTACACCGACACCGGCAGCGGCGACATCCCGGTGGTGTTCCTGCACGGCAACCCCACCTCCTCCTACATCTGGCGCAATGTCATTCCGTACGTGAGCGGCGAAACCCGGGCGCTGGCACCAGATCTCATCGGCATGGGCGCCTCCGGCAAACCGGACAGCGACTACCGTCTCGTCGATCACGCCCGCTACCTGGACGCCTGGTTCGAGGCCCTGGGCCTGGACCAGGTGATCCTGGTCGGCCACGACTGGGGCGGCGCGCTCGCCATGCACTGGGCGGCCCGGCATCCCGGACGGGTGCGCGGCATCGCCGTCATGGAGACCTTCCTGCGTCCGCTGGCCTGGAGCGAAATGCCGCCCACCGGCGCGGAACTGTTCCGCCGCTTCCGTTCTCCCGAAGGCGAGGAGATGGTGCTGGAGAAGAATATGTTCATCGAATTCAACCTCCCCGCCTCCACCCGCAGCCTGTCGCTGGAAGCCCTGGAGGAGTACCGCAAGCCGTACCCCACCCCGGAATCCCGCAAGCCGATGCTGGTGTGGCCGCGCGAATTCCCCCTCGACGGCGAACCCGCCGACGTGGTCGCGCTGATCGAGAACTACGGCCGCTGGATGGCCGAGAGCCCGGAGGTACCCAAGCTGGTGCTGGCCGTCGAACACGGCGTCGGTCTCGGCTCCCCCGAGGCGATGGACTGGGCGGCAAAGACTTTCGCCTCGGTCGAGATCGGTGATATCGGCCCCGCCGGGCACCACTGCCCGGAGGACCAGCCCGATGCCATCGGCAAGGCGGTGGCGGAATGGATCCAGCGGCACGGGCTGCTGACCGCCGCCTGAAGCACGGCGGTTCCGGCGGCCGCACGGTGCCGGTAATCTCGGAGACGCCGTGGCAGGGCTGATCGCGGGGCGAGCCACTCGCCCCGCGATCCCTTTTCACCAGGGCGATGCTCCGGGAAGGGAACACGAGGTGGATAGCGAGCCGGATGCGGGGCGGGGGCCGGACGAGGCCGAGCTGGCACTGGTGGCCCGGGCCGTCGCGGGGGATCGGACGGCGGTCGGGGAGATCGTGCGGCAGTTGCAGGATCCGATCTACCGGCTCGCGCTGCGCATGGTGTGGCGGCCGGCCGACGCCGAGGACGCCTGTCAGGAGATTCTGCTGCGGGTGGTCGGCAAGCTCGATACCTGGCGGGGTGAGGCGAAACTGCTCACCTGGGCGTATCGGATCGGCGTGAACTATCTGCTGAATCTGAAGCGGAAGACGCCGCAGGAGGCGGCGCAGCTTTCCCTCGATCAGTACAGCGAGGGGCTGAAAGACGGTCTCGCCGAAGAGGATTACCGGGGGCCGGAGTCGACGCTGCTGGTCCACGAGGTGCGATTGAATTGCAGCCAGGCCATGTTGCAGTGCCTGGCGCGGGAGGAACGGGTCGCGTTCGTGCTCTCGGATGTCTTCGAATTGAGTTCCGCCGAGGGCGCGTACATCTCGGGCACCACGGCCGTCGCGTACCGGAAACGGTTGGAGCGGGCCAAGAAACGGCTCGGGAACTTCTTGACCAGCACCTGCGGGGTGGCGAATCCGGCGGCGTTCTGTAAATGCCCGCGCCGGGTCGGTAAGGCGCTGGAGCTGGGGCGGGTGGATCCGCGCCGGCCCGCCTTCGCCGCGCATCCCATCACGCCGGGCGGGCGCACCGTGCAGGAGGCGGAATCGCAGATGGCGCGACTGCACGATGTGGCGGCCGTCATCGGCGCGCATCCGGATTACGCTGCCCCGCAGGCGAAAATGGACGCCATCGCCGGGATTCTGGGGTCGGGCCGGTTTCCGCTGCTGGACTGAGGACCCGCGGATTCAGCTCTCCCGCAGGCGTTCCCGGGCCGCGGGCACCACGTACCGCGCGAAACGCTGCACCTGGTCGACGTCGAAGCCGGGCGGCCAGTAGACGAAGGTATCGAAACCGACATTGCGGGCCAGGCCCTCGATGATGCTCGCCCATTCGTCCGGTGAGCCGTGGATGGGATCCGATCCGGTCGGATGCGGGTGCAGCGCACGATCGCTGATCGCGCCGGGCAGCGCCGCCAGCCGGGTGATCGAGCGCGGATCGCGGCCGACCGCGCGGGCGGCGGCGTCGATGCGCAGGTTCGCGGGACGCCATTCCTCCCACGGCATCCAGTTGGGCAGCGGGGCCACCCAGCCGTCGGCGGCCGAACCGATCAGGTCCAGGGCGTGCGGGCCCATCGCCCCCACCCAGATGCCGATCCGGTGCGCGGGCGCGGGTCCGCCCTCGATGCCCTGCACGGTGTATTCGGTGCCCTGCACCGAAACCAGTTGCCCCGTACGCCATTCCGCGCGAATGATCGCGATTCCCTCGGCCAGCGCCAGCAGCGCCGCCCGCCCTTTGCGCGCCGGGCCGCCCATGGCGACCACGCCGCTCTCGAATGCGCCCGAACCGATTCCGAGTTCGAAGCGGCCATTGCTGAGCAGGTCGAAGGTGGCGGCCTGTTTACCCAGCATGGCCGGGGTGCGCAGCGGCAGATTCGCCACCCCCGGATACACGCTGATGCGGCTGGTGGCGGCCAGGCAGGCCCCGATCACGGCGAAGGTGTCGGCGAATTCCGCGTTGTACGGGTGGTCCTGGATGGCGACCAGATCCAGGCCCTCGTCCTCGGCGGCGCGGGTCATGTCGAGCACGTCCGGCAGCGCGGCCGCGACAGGTGGGATGGAGATTCCGAACCGAGCTTGCACCGTGCCTCCTCACCTGGGAAACCCGCGAAGCAGACGCTGCCGATCTTGCTCTGCCGCTCCGGAAATACCCGGCATTTCGGACGTGGCGTGTCCGGGACGCGGCGGTCGCAGCTCCGCCGATATCGCGGTGGCGGCCGCCCGCGAACTCGTCACCGAGATACGCGCCGCCACCTCCTGAGCGCTCTCGCCGGGGAATTCCGACCGGAATCTCCCTGTGGGAGTGCGCGAACCAAGGGCTAGGGCACCTGGTAGAACGCGCCGTAGACCGAACCTTCGGGCACTAACCAGTGATTGGTCCCGACCACCGTCACGAACACCCGGCCGGATCCGGTCGGGAGGTCCACCGAGGTCGTCGGGCCGCCGTTGCGGTCGGCGTGCACCTGCGAGAACTGGTAGGGCCACCAGCGACTGGACGGCAGGTTGTCGTAGTTGGTGAACCGCACGTCCACCCAGCCGTCGCAACCGCCGGGAATGCCCGCTCCCGGTCCGAAACTATTGGTCGGCTGGAGCTGAAGGCTCACGTGACCCGGGTTTTCCGGGTTGTAGTCGACCGCGATCCGGTAGTGCACGCCGCAGATCCCGACGACCGCATTGCCTTCCCGCTGCGAGCCGATGGATTCGCCGGTCGGTTCGAGGGTGTAGGCATTCGCGGTGCCGGTGCCGGCGATGAGCAGGGCGAGGGCGGCGGCGCTCGCGCCGGCCAGGGGGAGGCGTTTCATTCGGGTCTTCCGGTGCAAAGGGCTGGGGGAGAGGCGATTACGGGACCACATAGGACGCGGAGAGGAACTGCTCCACGGCTAGGACCTGATTGGTGCCGTTCGCGACGATCGCGACCGTGCCGGATCCGGTCGGCAGCTCGACGGAGGTGATCGCGCCGCCGTTCTTCGTGGCGTGCACGGGCGCGTAGTTGTACAGCCACAGGCTGCTCGCGAGCGGGTTGTTCACGTTGAACCAGTAGTAGTTCACGAAGGCGTCGCAGCCGCCCGGGGTGTTCTCGCCGGGGCCGTAGGTGTTCAGGCCTTGCAGATTGAGCGTCACCGTTCCGGGGCGCTCCGGGTTGTGGTCCACCCACATGCGGTACTGCACGCCGCAGGCTCCGAGTAGGGCGCGGCCCTCGGTGCCGTAGGGGGTGGCGGTCGGCGGCAGTTCCGCGGCGGAGGCGGTGCCGGTGCCGGCAAGGGCGAGGGCGCCGGCGGCCGTGGCGGCTGCGGCGAGGGAGATCAGTTTCATCAGGGTGGTGTTTTCCGGATCGGTGGCAAACTTCTGGCGAATTCTCTCATGGCTCGGGTGGGGGCTGATCTCGCGGTACCGGGTGACCAGGGGATATCGGTTCGATCGACTGGTGGGCGCGGGTGGGCGGGGGGATCTACGATCCGGGGTGTGAGTGGAAGAACGTCCGGAGCGCCGGAGTGGTCGGCGGCGGCCGGGCGGATGCGGGCCCGGGACCTCGATCGGGTGAATGCGCGGGCTCGGCTCGATGCGGCGTATGAAGAGGGGCAGCTGGAGAACGACGAGTATCACCGGCGGTCGGAGCGGGCGCAGCGGGCCAGGACGGTGGGGGAGCTGGCGCGGCTGGTCGAGGATCTGCAGCCGGGGAAGGGCGGGCATACGGTCACGGTGCCGCCGGTCAAGAAGGTGCGGGGTGGGTATCCGAAGGGGACTCGGGCGCGGGATTCGGATCGGGCGGCGACCGGGGTGCTGTTGGATGCGGCGCTGGCCGATGGGCAGCTGACCGCCGACGATCATCGGACGCTTGCCGAACTCGCTTCGGAGGCAAAGACGCTGGGGGATCTGGGCGAACTCACCGATGATCTGCAGCGGCCCGTGGACGCGCCCGCTGAGGCCCGGCCGCCGAGGTCGTATCGCGGGCCGCTCTATACGGTCGCCGCGCTCGCCGTCTGCGCGCTGGCCTTCGCGGGCGGGTTCGCGGCGGTGCATCGGTCCGGCGACGTACCTTCGGGAGTGGCCGTCGCCGAATCCGGGCCCGTGCAGCCGCTTGTCATCAAGACGCCGAATCTGCATACGGCGGAGGGGATTTCGCTTTTCATCGAGCAGTACCGGGCCAAATTCGGTGACACGCTGGTGGACAAGCTGAACCTGTACGACAAGTACGCCATCGTGACCCGCCCGGTCGCCGGGCAGCCGAATCGTCAGGTGCGCTACGACTATCGGGGCGGGTTCGATCCGGACTCCGCGCCCGTCACGCGCAAAACCGATGAGCCCACTTTCGATCTGGCCGCCGTCGACGTCGCCGCGCTGAGCAAACTGCTCGCCGACGCGCCGGCGACCCTGCGCGTGCAGGGCGGAACCATCAGCCATGTCGGCTTCGAGACGGAGGCGGTGCGGACCGGGCGCGATACCGCCATGCAGTCCGTCGTCAGCGTGTACGTGAGCAATCCGGCCGGTGAGAGCGGTTTTCTCGAAGCGTCTCCGGCGGGCGCGATCCTGCGCAGTTACCCGTTCAAGGGATAGGACCCGTCATGGCCGACATCAGGAATCAGGGCATGCGGGTCCGCGACGCCGATCGCGTGGACGCTTGCGCGCTGCTCGACAATGCCCGCGACACCGGCGAATTGACCGCGGCCGAGCATGCCGAGCGCACCGCCGCCGCCATGGACGCCCGCACCTTCGGTGATCTCGACGCCCTCATCGGCGACCTGCAGATCCCCCGGAATCTGGTGCACAAGCCCCTGCTGCGCCCGCAGCGGCGAAACGACCTGCGGCGCTGGCAGTTCGGTGCGGCCGCGCTCGCCGTCGCGGTGATCGCGGGCGCCATGGGCGGCTGCATCTCCAATACCGACCCGTTGCGCCCGCCGATCCCGGACGCCACCACCGGGCAGGGCGTCGCCAGTTTCGTGGCCGCCTACCGGGAGCATTTCGGCGACACCCTGGCCGACGAGGTGACCCTCTATCCGCAGTACGTCCTGGTCACCCGGCGCGGCGGCGACAACGACCGCAACGACCGATACCGCTACGACAAGGGCGGGTTCAGCTCCTACGGCGATGCCTCGCGCTCGTCCGGCACCGAACCGATCGACATGTCGCAGATCGATCTGCCGAAGCTGGCGCGCCTGCTCGCCGGCGCGGGCGAGACGGTCCACGTCCCCGACGGCGCGGCCAAGTATCTGATCCTCGAGCACAAGGCGGGCGAGGATCCGGCCGTCAGCGTCTACGCGGGCAAGGGCGATCGTTCGGGGTATTTCAAAGCCACCCTGTCCGGCGAGCCGCTGATGGTCTACCCCGCCGGGGGCTGACCCCGAACCTGAGCGCACCACGATCACGATCCGGCACCGAACCCTGGTTCCGGACCGATCGGTGTGCACACAATGGCCCCGGCGTGGCCTCGCGAAAGAATTTTTCCGCGCCCGGGAATACCACGACCTGCACCACCTGTTGCAGCTGTTCGACAAGGTTGAGTGGCTCGGACTCAAGTTAGAGTTGCGCCGGAGGAGATCCGGAGGCAGGATTGAGCCGACCACGCTCAGTGTTGCTGTGGACCGTGCGCCGTGAGTGCTCAGGGGCGGGTCCAGCGCATGACAAGCAGGTACGTACAACTAGGAGGAACAACCATGGCTCGTGCGGTCGGTATCGACCTCGGAACCACGAACTCGGTTATCGCCATTCTCGAAGGCGGAGAGCCGGTCGTCGTCGCCAACTCGGAAGGATCGCGGACCACCCCGTCGATCGTCGCGTTCGCGAAGAACGGTGAGGTGCTCGTCGGGCAGCCCGCCAAGAACCAGGCCGTCACCAACGTCGACCGCACCATCAAGTCCGTCAAGCGCCACATGGGCGAGGACTGGTCGGTCGAGATCGATGGCAAGAAGTACACCCCGCAGGAGATCTCCGCGCGCACGCTGATGAAGCTGAAGCGCGACGCCGAGGCCTTCCTCGGTGAGGAGATCACCGACGCGGTCATCACCGTCCCGGCCTACTTCGAGGACGCGCAGCGCCAGGCCACCAAGGAAGCCGGCCAGATCGCGGGCCTGAACGTGCTCCGCATCGTCAACGAGCCCACCGCGGCCGCGCTGGCGTACGGCCTGGACAAGGGCGACAAGGAACAGTCCATCCTGGTCTTCGACCTCGGTGGCGGCACCTTCGACGTCTCGCTGCTGGATATCGGCGACGGCGTCGTCGAGGTCCGCGCGACCTCCGGTGACAACCACCTCGGCGGCGACGACTGGGACGAGCGCATCGTGTCCTGGCTGGTCGACAAGTTCAAGGCGTCCTCGGGCATCGACCTGACCAAGGACAAGATGGCCATGCAGCGCCTGCGCGAGGCCGCCGAGAAGGCCAAGATCGAACTGTCGTCCTCGCAGTCGACCTCGATCAACCTGCCCTACATCACGGTCGATGCGGACAAGAACCCGCTGTTCCTCGACGAGCAGCTGACCCGCGCCGAGTTCCAGAAGATCACCTCCGATCTGCTGGACCGCACCCGCAAGCCGTTCCAGTCGGTCATCAAGGACGCCGGCATCTCCGTCGGCGAGATCGACCACGTCGTGCTCGTCGGTGGCTCGACCCGTATGCCCGCCGTCTCCGAGCTGGTCAAGGAACTGACCGGCGGCCGTGAGCCGAACAAGGGCGTGAACCCGGACGAGGTCGTCGCCGTCGGCGCCGCCCTGCAGGCCGGCGTGCTCAAGGGTGAGGTCAAGGACGTCCTGCTGCTCGATGTCACCCCGCTGTCGCTGGGCATCGAGACCAAGGGCGGCGTGATGACCAAGCTGATCGAGCGCAACACCACCATTCCGACCAAGCGGTCGGAGACCTTCACCACGGCCGACGACAACCAGCCGTCCGTGCAGATCCAGGTCTTCCAGGGTGAGCGCGAAATCGCTTCGCACAACAAGCTGCTCGGTTCCTTCGAGCTGACCGGCATCCCGCCGGCCCCGCGTGGCGTGCCGCAGATCGAGGTCACCTTCGACATCGACGCCAACGGCATCGTGCACGTGACGGCCAAGGACAAGGGCACCAACCAGGAGAAGTCGATCAAGATCCAGGACGGCTCCGGCCTGTCCAAGGAGGAGATCGACCGCATGGTGAAGGACGCCGAGGCGCACGCCGCCGAGGACAAGGCCCGCCGCGAGGAGGCCGAGACCCGCAACCAGGCCGAGTCGCTGGTGCACCAGACCGAGAAGTTCATCAAGGACAACGAGGACAAGGTCCCGGCCGACGTCAAGGAGAAGGTCGAAGCGGCCATCGCCGAGGCGAACGAGGCGCTCAAGGGCACCGACACCGCGGCCATCAAGACCGCCGTGGAGAAGCTGGCGACCGAGTCGCAGGCGCTGGGCCAGGCCATCTACGAGGCGGCCGGTGCGGAGCAGGCGGCGCAGGGCAACGGCCAGGCCGCGCCCGACGCCGATGACACCGTGGTCGATGCCGAGGTCGTCGAGGAGCCTGAGAAGAAGTGACGAACCAGAACCCGGAACAAACGGTCGATCCGGCCACGGGTGAGGTTTACGAGGCCGCGGCGGAGGACTCCGCCGCGGCCCTCGGGCCCGAAGGTTCGGAGTTCGGCGAGGACGTGCTCGCCGACACCATCAGCGCCGAATTGGCCGAGCGCACCGCCGATCTCCAGCGGTTGACGGCCGAGTACGCCAACTACCGCCGCCGTGTCGAACGGGACCGCAAGGCCACCATCGACACCGCCAAGGCGCAGGTGGTCGGCGAATTGCTCGGCGTGCTGGACGATCTGGATCGCGCTCGCGCCCACGGTGACCTGGAAGCCGGACCGCTCAAGTCGGTCGCGGACAAGCTGGTCACCGCACTGCAGAAGCAGGGCCTCGAGGAATTCGGTTCGGAGGGCGATCCTTTCGATCCGACCCTGCACGAGGCCGTGCAGCACGAGGGCAGCGGCGCCGATCCGGTGATCGGCATGGTGATGCGCAAGGGCTACCGCTTCGGCGACCGGGTGCTGCGGCACGCGCTCGTCGGCGTCACCGACGGTGTGGCGGATTCGGCTGCGGCGCAGCCGGATACGACGAACGCTGGCACCGATGCCGCTGGCACTGATTAACAACCCACTCGCGCTACCCGCGCGGACTACAGAGAAAGGAGGAGATGCCTGGTGAATCGGGAGTGGCTGGAGAAGGACTTCTACAAGGATCTGGGTGTTTCCTCCGGCGCCACCCAGGACGAGATCAAGAAGGCCTACCGCAAACTGGCCCGCGACCTGCACCCGGACAAGAACCCGGGTGACGCCAAGGCCGAGGAGCGGTTCAAGGCCGTCAGCGAGGCTAATGCCGTGCTGTCGGATCCGGAGAAGCGCAAGGAGTACGACGAAGCACGAAAGCTGTTCGCGGGCGGCGGTTTCGGCCGCGGCGGCTTCACCCCCGGTGCGGGCTACGGCCAGCCCGGCGGGTTCTCCGGCGATTTCAATATCGGGGATATCTTCGGCGCCGGCGCCGGCGGCGCCGCCGACGGTGGGCTCGGCGATATCCTGGGCGGCCTGTTCAACCGGGGTGGCACCCGCACCTCGTCGCGGCCCCGCCGCGGCAGCGATGTGGAGACCGAGACGACCCTGGGCTTCCGCGAGGCCGCCCAGGGCGTGACCGTGCCATTGCGGATGACCAGTCCCGCGGCCTGCACCACCTGCCACGGCAGCGGCGCCAAGCCCGGGACCAGTCCGCGAGTCTGCCCGCACTGCAACGGTTCCGGCGTGGTCAGCCGCAACCAGGGCGCGTTCGGCTTCAGTGAGCCGTGCGAGGACTGCCGGGGCACCGGCTCCATCATCGACGATCCGTGCCCGGACTGCCGGGGCTCCGGCATCCAGAACCGGACCCGCACCATCACCGTGCGCATTCCCCCGGGGGTGCGCGACGGGCAGCGGATCCGGCTGGCCGGTCAGGGTGAAGCGGGCCTGCGCGGCGCACCGCCCGGTGACCTGTACGTCACCGTGCACGTCAGCCAGGACAAGGTCTTCGGCCGCAATGGCGACGACCTGACCTTGGTGCTGCCGGTCAGCTATGCCGAACTGGTGCTGGGCACAACGGTTTCGGTGCCGACCCTGGAGGGCCGCGTCGGCGTCAAGGTCCCCCCGGGCACCGCGGACGGCCGGACCCTGCGGGTGCGCGGCCGCGGCGTGCCCAAGCGCGGCGGCGGCGCGGGTGATCTGCTCGTCACCGTGAAGGTCGCGGTCCCGCAGAAGCTGGACGACAATGCCACCGAGGCGCTGCGGCGGTACGCGGAGGCCGAGAAGACCAGTGGTTTCGACCCGCGCGCGGGATGGGCAGGTGCGTGATGAGTTCCGATCCGAAGAAGAGCACCGAGGCGCAGTACTTCCTGATCTCGGTGGCGGCGCAGCTGGCGGGCATGCACGCCCAGACGCTGCGCACCTATGACCGCTTGGGTCTGGTGTCGCCGCAACGCACTTCGGGTGGCGGCCGCCGCTATTCGGACCGGGATGTAGAGCTGCTCCGCGAGGTGCAGCGCCTGTCCCAGGACGAGGGCGTCAATCTGGCCGGCATCAAACGGATCATCGAACTCACCAACCAGGTCGAGGAGCTGCAGCAGCGGGTCTCGGAGCTGAGTGCGGAGGTGGACAGGCTGCGGTCGGGCTACCGGCCGGACCTGACCCCACCGGCGCGCAGCACCGCGCTCGTGGTCTGGCAGCCCCGGAACCGGCGTCGGCAACAGTAGTTCACGGCTGTGGCGCAGGCGGCGATCCGAATCCGGGTCGCCGCCTTCGTCGTTCGCGGGGTGAAGTCGGGTGCGCCGATGATTTGCGTGAAATATGCTGGTTCGAGGTAATTTTCGCCTGTGGCGCGGTGTCTTTATCGGTTCGAATTACAAACGGACCGGTAGGTAAATTCATTCTGCAAATCATGAGTTTTGTCCGTATACCGCAAGGGAATTCAAGCCGGGTCGAGGTTGCGGTTCGGTCGCTGTGTACCTGAGTCTTGCAAAATGAATCCTCCTGGTTCCTTGAGTGAAACCCCGTGTCGTGCGGCGTGTTACAGGTGAACAGTCTGTTTTCTGCTCTGAATGCCCGCAAAGTTCAGGTTTTCGAGGATTAAAGGGCGTGTTATTGAAACGTCCCGTTCCGTTGCTGGCTAACCTCGCCTACACTTGCTGAGCAACGGCTGCTGTCGAGTGTCCCGCAGCACTGCACTCGCCGGTCTTGCTTGTGTTCGAGTGCGAAATGGGGTTGTGACACAAATGGATTCGCGGACCGTCGCATTGATAAGAACGACGTTCAAGGCGGTTGCTGCGGAGGATGGTGGCCCCGAGAAACTTGCCCGATCGTTCTACGCCATCCTCTTCACCGACTACCCACAGGTTCGCGACTTCTTCCCCGCCGCGCTGGACGCCCAGCGCGACCGGCTGGTGAAGGCCATCGCGTATGTGGTGGACCGGCTGGAGGAGCCCGACAAGCTGCTGCCCTTCCTCGCCCAGCTCGGGCGCGACCATCGCAAGTACGGCGTGGTCGCCGAACACTATGCGGCCGTGGGGAAGTCGCTGAAGTCCGCCCTGGAGGCCTACGCGGGCACCGAGATGTGGACCGAGGAGATAGGGCGGGCCTGGGACGAGGGCATCGGCGTCATCGCCGAGACCATGATCAACGCCGCCGATCAGGAGAGCACCCCGCCGGTCTGGACCGGCACCGTCATCGAACATCGGGAAGTACTGCGCAATCTCGCGGTCGTGCGACTGCAACTGGACCAGCCCATGCAGTACGCGGCCGGCCAGTACATGAGCGTGCAGATCCCCTCGCGTCCGCGCATGTGGCGTTATCTCTCACCGGCCATTCCGGCCAACCCCTCGGGTGAGATCGAGTTCCACATCCGCGGCGTCACCGGCGGCTGGGTGAGTCCGGCCATGGTCGGGCACACCCACGTCGGTGAGAAGTGGCTCATCGGTTCGCCGCTCGGCGGGCTCGGCGTGCCGCGCAATACCCGCCGCAAAATGCTCATGATCGGCTGCGGCACCGGTATCGCGCCGCTGCGCGCCCAGCTCATGGCCATGACGCAGCGCCGGTCCAATCCCAAGGTGGACCTGTTCGTGGGCGGGCACTACCCCTGCGATCTCTACGATCTCCAGGTGCTCAGCCAGATCGCGCAGGCCAACAAATGGCTGACGGTCACCCCGGTCACCGAGAGCAACGAGAACCCTTGGTGGCAGGCCGATGCGCCGACCGACCTGCCGGACCTGCCCTGCCTGCAACCGCGCCAGGTCGGGCAGATCGGCAAAATCGTTGCGGGCTACGGGAACTGGGACGACCGCGACGTACAGATCGTCGGCTCACCGTCCATGGTGCAGACCACCAAGTTCCGGCTGATGGCCGCAGGCACCCCCACCAAGAACATCCGCCACGACCCTCTGTTCTGAGGCTAAAACCCTTCGTAGCGAATGGCTTCCGGGGCCGTCCCGGTGGCGATCAGGCGTTCCACCGTGGCGTGCACGACCGCGGAACTGCCGCATACCAATACCCCGTGCTGATCCAAGGGAGCGAAGCGGCCGATCACGTCGGCGAGCGAGCCGGGCAGCATTTCCTCGGGGCTGAAGCCGATATCGACCCGGCACTGCTCGTACCAGTTGTCCATGCGCGGCGGATCGTATTCGTCCTGCACCACGGGAACGACCGTGAGCCAAGGTAGTTCGTTCGCCAGCAGGTAGAGCATGTCCGAGGCGTAGAGGTCGCGCGGATACCGCGCACCCACGAACAGCGTCACCCGCTGGGGATTCTCCCGGCGGGAGTGATCCAGCAGCAGCGCCCGTAGCGGCGCGAGCCCGACGCCGTCGGCGACCATGACGATTTCCGGCGCGTACGGATCCACGGCCAGCCATCCGGCCGGCGCGCTGATCCGCCATTCATCCCCGGCGCGGGTATCGGCGACCAGCGACCCGCTGCACCAGCCGCCCGGCACCGTGCGGACATGGAATTCCAGCTTGCCGTCCATGGACGGCGGCAGCGCGGGATACAGCCGCCGCACCATATTCGGATGCTGCGGCGTGCGCACCTCCACCGACTGCCCGGCCGCGAACGGCACGAATTCGCCGATCAGCCGCACCACGGTGGTGTCCTCGCGCAGCCGGTGCGCGCCGACCACGGTCGCCGTCCATTCGGTCTGCTCGCCGAGCGCGAGCGCGCCGGTCTCGTCCGGGCCGAGGGTCACCGTGTCCTCCTGATTTTCAACAACTCTCGGGCTTTCAGGGGTGCACCCCTGAAAGCCCGGTTCAGCTGGTCGGTCCCGCTACACGGGATCGCATTGGATGATCGTCTCGGGCGTGCCCACCGACATGAGCGCGCGTTTGGTGTCGGCGATCATCCGCGCCGACCCGGCGATCTGGATCTGCCGATCCGTCCACGCCCCGAAACTCGCCACCACCGCACCGAGATTACCGATCAACCGGCGGTGCATGCCGAACGGCGTGTCCGCGGGCGGATAGGGATGCCACCACGGATTGGTCTCGTTCTCGCACACCGGCACCACGGTCAGCCACGGATTGGATTGCGAGAGCTGCCAGAGGTTTTCGACATCGTAGAGATCGCACGGATAGCGCCCGCCCACGAACAGGTGCACCCGCGGATTGATCCCGCGCCGCCCCATCTCGATCAGCTGGGCGCGCAGCGGCGCGATCCCGGTGCCGGAGCCGATCATCAGCACATCGCGGCGGCTGCTCAGATCCACGTGCAGCCCGCCCAGCGGCGCGGCGATCATCCACCGGTCGCCCACCTGCGTTTCGTTCACGATGGCCGGGCTCACCCAGCCGGTCCGCACCTTGCGCACGTGGAATTCGATCTCGCCGTACGGGTTGGTGGGAATGGCGGGGGACAGGTAGCGCCACATCTTGGGCCGCTGCGGAATGGCGATCGGCACGTACTGCCCGGCCAGGTACGGGATCGGCGTATCGGACTGCAGGCGCACGATGGCCAGATCGTCCACCACCCGCCGGTGCCCGACCACCGTCGCCTCCCAGAAGGGTTGCGATTTGTCGGAATTCGCACCGATGGCCATCGAGGCCGAGATCAGGATGGTGATATCCCGCCAGCCCTCCTCCAGCCCGCGATTCCAGTGCGCCACCCCGTTGTAACTGCGGAACGCCGCCAGCAGCGCCCGCCCCGCGATGTCGTAGTGCGCGGCCTCCACCCCGTATTTGCGGTGGTCGCGCGCGAGCTGCTCCAGGAATCGCTGTGCGCGGTCCCAGTTCTCCAGATTGTCGAGAACGAACTGGATCGCGGTGACCAACCGCTTGGGCTGCATATCCATGGCCGAGGGGAACAGCTCCCGCAAGGCCGGAATCTCCGCGAACAAATGGCCGTAGAACGCGCTGATCAGTCGTTCGGGCCCGTGTGGGGTCTCGACGACTGTCCGGAAGTTTGCGCGGACCAGCGCTGCCGTACGCGCATCCACGACGACGAACTTTCCTTCCTGTGCTGCTAGAGCGGGACGCGCCAGGTTTCCGGCGATCCTCCGCGTTCAGTATCCCTGAAAAAACGGTGGTCGCACGGATATAGCCAACGCCGATCGGTTTGCGTAACCCGGGGTTCAGATGACCAGGACCGTTTTGCCCCGGGCGCCGGGCGCGCCGACCACCTTGCCGGCCGCCGCGAGGGGCGGGGTGGCGTCGATGGGGATGACCAGTTCGCCCTTGGCCGCGAGGTCCAGCAGCCGCGCCAATTGTGCTGCGCCGCCGCTGGACTCGAAATTACCACCGGAGATCCGGCGCGATCGCAGCAGCGTGTCGTCGGCCGCCCACACGGTGGAGTACAGCGCCCCGCCCTCGCGCACCAGCAGGGTCAGCTCGCGCAATTGGTCCGGCCCGTCGACCAGATCGAACAGCACATCCACCCCGCCCGGATGGGTGGCGCGCACCTGATCGGCGATGGTCGCCTCGTACCGCGCCGGCTCCGGGCTGTCCGACGCGGGCACCCGCACCCCGTAGTTGACCACCTCGGCCGCGCCCAGCCGGACCATCCGATCGGTGTCGTCGGGCCGGGCGGTGGCTATGACATTGCCGCCCGCGCCGGCCGCCAGCTGCACCAGGAAGGAACCGACCCCACCCGCCGCGCCGACGATGAGCACCGACTGGCCCGCCACGATGCCCGCCGCGTCGACCAGATCGAGCGCGGTGATGGCCGCCGTGGGCAGCGCCGCGGCCTGGATGGCGGTGACCTCGTCGGGAATGGCGGCGACGGTCGAGTTCTCGGGCACCACGATGTACTCCGCCCAGGTGCCGTGCCCGATCGGCGGCACCAGGAACTTGCCGACCACGCGATCGCCGACCCGGAACCCGCGCACGCCGTCCCCGATGGCGGACACCTTCCCCGCGCCGTCCACGCCCGGGATCATCGGAAAGTCGTACGGCACTTTGCCGTCCAGCAGCCCGTCGATGAGCTTCTTGTCGAAGGGGTTCACGCCCGCCGCTTCGAGCGCGATCTGGATCTGACCCGGCCCGGCCTCCGGTTTCGGCCGTTCGGAGGGCTGGATTTCGCCGCCGAATTCGTTCACGACGATCGCGCGCATAGGGCTGCTCCATTCGTTCGGGTGACCGGTACGGACGAGCTGATGTGATGCGTCAACGAACCGGACCATCCTAGGCGGCACCGGGAGCCGGTCGCCATGATTCGGGCTATTCGGTCTGTTGCGTGGCGCGTACCGTGAACGGTGGCCTAAGTCCCTTGGCGGATTGCCCGAAACTAGTCAGACTTGAGCGGAACAGACTCAACTCTTCTGGCGTTGAACCGAGCAACGACTAGTAGGAAGGTGCATGTGGACTCGTTCAATCCCACCACCAAGACCCAGGCGGCCCTGACCGCCGCACTGCAGGCGGCCTCCGCCGCGGGCAATCCGGAGATCCGTCCGGCGCACTTGCTGGTGGCGTTGCTGGATCAGACCGATGGCATCGCCGCCCCCTTGCTCAAGGCCGTCGGCACCGATCCCGCGACCGTGCGGGGCGAGGCCCAGGACATCGTCGACCGCCTGCCCCGGGCGAGCGGCCAGACCACCACCCCCAATCTCGGCCGCGAGGCCTTGGCCGCGGTGACCGCCGCCCAGCGCCTGGCCACCGAGATGGGCGACGAGTACGTCTCCACCGAGCACATGATGGTCGGCCTCGCGAGCGGCGATTCCGATGTGTCGCAACTGCTCCTGAAGTACGGCGCGACCGCCGACGCGCTGCGCGACGCGTTCACCACCGTGCGCGGCAATACCCGCGTCACCTCCGCCGATCCCGAGGGGCAGTACCAGGCGCTGGAGAAGTACTCCACCGACCTGACCGCCGCCGCGCGCGACGGCAAGCTGGACCCGGTCATCGGCCGCGATACCGAAATCCGGCGCGTCGTACAGGTGCTGAGCCGCCGCACCAAGAACAACCCGGTGCTGATCGGCGAGCCCGGCGTCGGCAAGACCGCCATCGTGGAGGGCCTGGCGCAGCGCATCGTGGCCGGCGACGTGCCGGAGTCGTTGCGCGGCAAGAAGCTGGTCTCGCTCGACCTGGGCGCGATGGTCGCCGGCGCGAAGTACCGCGGCGAGTTCGAGGAGCGGCTCAAGGCCGTGCTCGAGGAGATCAAAGACAGTGCGGGACAGATCATCACGTTCATCGACGAGCTGCACACCATCGTGGGCGCCGGCGCGACCGGCGAATCCGCCATGGACGCGGGCAATATGATCAAGCCCCTGCTGGCCCGCGGTGAACTGCGCCTGGTCGGCGCCACCACCCTGGACGAGTACCGCAAGCACATCGAGAAGGATCCGGCGCTGGAGCGCCGCTTCCAGCAGGTGCTGGTGGGCGAGCCGTCGGTGGAGGACACGGTCGGCATCCTGCGCGGGCTCAAGGAGCGGTACGAGGTGCACCACGGCGTGCGCATCACCGACTCCGCGCTGGTGGCCGCCGCGACCCTGTCGGATCGGTACATCACTTCGCGGTTCCTGCCGGACAAGGCCATCGACCTGGTGGACGAGTCGGCCTCGCGGCTGCGCATGGAGATCGATTCCCGCCCGGTCGAGATCGACCAGGTGGAGCGGGCCGTGCGGCGGCTCGAGATCGAGGAAATGGCCCTGGCCAAGGAGACCGACGAGGCCTCCAAGGCGCGGCTGGAGAAGCTGCGCTCCGAGCTCGCCGACGATCGCGAGAAGCTCAACCAGCTGATGACCCGCTGGCAGAACGAGAAGCAGGCCATCGATTCGGTGCGGGTGCTCAAGGAGCAGTTCGAGGCGCTCAAGGGCGAATCCGAGCGCGCCGAACGCGACGGCGATCTGGGCAAGGCGGCCGAGCTCCGGTACGGGCGAATCCCCAAGCTGGAGAAGGAACTCGCCGAGGCCGAGGCCAAGGCCAAGGGCGCGGCCGACGGTGACGTCATGCTCAAGGAGGAGGTCGGACCGGACGATATCGCCGAGGTGGTGTCGGCCTGGACCGGTGTTCCCGTGGGCAAGATGATGGAGGGCGAGACCCAGAAACTGCTCCGCATGGAGGACGAGCTGGGCCATCGTGTGGTCGGTCAGAAGGAAGCCGTGCAAGCGGTTTCGGACGCCGTGCGCCGCGCCCGGGCCGGGGTCGCCGACCCCAACCGGCCGACCGGTTCCTTCATGTTCGTGGGTCCCACCGGCGTCGGTAAGACCGAGCTGGCGAAGGCCCTCGCCGATTTCCTGTTCGACGACGAGCGCGCCATGGTGCGCATCGACATGTCCGAGTACAGCGAAAAGCATTCGGTCGCACGGCTGGTCGGCGCGCCCCCCGGGTACGTCGGCTACGACCAGGGCGGTCAGCTCACCGAAGCGGTGCGCCGCCGGCCCTACACCGTGGTGCTCTTCGACGAGATCGAGAAGGCGCACCCGGACGTGTTCGACATCCTCCTGCAGGTGCTCGACGAAGGCCGGTTGACCGACAGTCAGGGCCGGGCGGTGGACTTCCGCAACACCATCCTGATCCTGACCTCCAACCTCGGCGCGGGCGGTGACAAGGATTACGTGATGGCCGCGGTGCGCTCCGCGTTCAAGCCGGAATTCCTGAACCGCCTCGACGATGTGGTCATGTTCCACGCCCTGGACGAGGAGCAGCTGGAGCACATCGTGGACATCCAGCTGGACCAGTTGCAGAAGCGGCTGTCCCAGCGCCGGCTGAAGCTGGACGTGTCCGATTCGGCCCGCTTCTGGCTGGCCGTGCGCGGCTACGACCCGGCCTACGGCGCGCGGCCGTTGCGGCGGCTCATCCAGCAGGCCATCGGCGACACCCTCGCCAAGGAACTGCTGGCGGGCGAGGTGCAGGACGGCGACACGGTGAAGGTCAATGTCAGCCCCGACGGTGACACGCTGATCGTCGGCCGGTAATCGATCCGGCGATTCGCGCCCCGCCCGAGCTTCGGCTCGGGCGGGGCGTTTTCGCATGCGGGCGCGAGATTCGCCGCCCGGAAATCCACACCGCTCGGTCGAGTTCGCGGCCCGCCCGGGTCCGGCCGCATACCCTGGAGGCCATGACTGATCCGAGCGATCCCTGGTCGCGGCGGCCCGATGGCAATCCGGTGGACGGTCCGACCGAGAAGGTCGGCAAGGCGCCCGGTCCGTTCGGGCACACCTCGGAACCCGGTGAGGCGTACGGATCGGCGGAGACCGTGAACTATCAGGCGCCGACCGAGTACTTCGGTCAGCCGCCCGGTCCCAATCCCACCCAGGTCTTCCCGCAGCACGACGCCGGCTGGGGCGCGTACGACAGCGGCACCGGGTATCCGCCCACGGCGACATACGAATCCGCGCAACCGGGCTACGGCGGCGGTCCGCTGCAATACCCGCCCGCGCCGGGTGGCCCGGGCGGCTATCAGCCCGCGGGCTTCCCGCAGCAGCCCGGCCCGCAGCCGCCGAAGAAGAAGACCGGTCTGTGGATCGGGCTCGGCCTGGGCGCGATTCTGCTGGTCGCGCTGGTGGGCGTACTGGTGGGAGCCCTGCTCTCGGACAAGGATTCGGCGGACACCGCGTCCTCCGGCGGCACCACCTCGAACAATCCGCTGATCATCGTGCCGACCAAGCCCGGTAGCGGCGGGACGTCCTCGCTGCCGCTGCCCAGCGGCATTCCGCAGATTCCGGGCCTCGGCGATATCGACGACCTGGGCGCGAACATGGGCACCATCGCGAGCAACGACGGCAAGACGCTCACCATCACTTCGCTGTCGGGCACTACGGTGACCGTGAAAACCGATGACAAGACGCAGGTGATCTCGCTCGGCAGTACGAAGGTGGCCGATCTTCCGGTAGGTGAGATGGTGATGGTGCAGGGCGACAAGAACACTGACGGTTCGATTCAGGCCAAGATCATCATCAGTACCTCGCTGCCCGGTGGGACCCGATGAACACAGCATCGCGACAGCGATCCCGTGAGGGGTGGCGGTCGGGCGACGGGTTGGGCGAAAAGGCTGGCGCAGCGGGCATTCAGTCCCTCGGCTGGATAGGGTAGGCGGCGATGACGGCAATATGGTTCGGGTTGGCGGCGATCGCGCTGGTGGGTGCGATCGTGCTGCTCTATTTCGATCGGCTGCAACGGCAGCGCACCGGGCACGTCCGGCAGGTCTGGGCGAAATCCCAGGGCTACACCTATGTTTCGGTGGAGCCCGCGCTCGCCTCCACCTGGCGGCGCGGCGCGCTGGCCAAGCTGGGGTACCTGTCCGCCGTGGACGTGGTGTCCGGAAACCGCAAGGGCGAGAAGTTCGTCCTGTTCGATCTGGAGGACGCCGCCACCCTGGTCGCGGTGCGCCGGCAGATCGGCTCGGACATCGATATCGACCTGCGGCTCAAGACCGCGGCCCCGCCCAAGGATCACGATCTGGAGCTGCTGGGCGCCATCGGCGACCGGGTGGTGTTCGCCACCAATCCGGATATCGCCCGGCACGCGGTGGATCAGCGCATGGTGGCGTTCATCGAATCGCTGCCCGACACCGTGCAACAGCTGTGGTCCGAAGGCAATTGGACGCTCGGCATGCTGCCGGTCGGCGCGGTCGCCAAGGACTGGGAGATGGCCATCGACGCCGTGCTGCGGCTCTCCGGCCTGCTGCACGTGCTGCCCCCGGTCAACTCCGCTGATCGCGCCCGCGACGAGCTGCCCGAACCCGGCGGCCCGATATCGGTTTCGGACGACGAGGACTACGACGGCCATGACGAGTTCGGCGACTTCGGCGACGAACGCCCGCGCGCGGCGCGCGGTCCCGAACCCGAGGACGCCGCCGACGAATACGGCCCGCTGGTCAACGACATCGCGGGCGAGGACGCCGAGGAGCCCGAATCCTGGCGTCCCGCACTGAAAGTCGTGCCCGACCCGCGAAACCGCCCGCGCCGCAACTGGCCTCCCGCCCCCGAGGACGAGGAGGACCTGGACGACGAGGACCGCGATCGCCCCGCCCGCCCGCGCGGGGACGACTGGGACGAACGCGCCGAATGGCGGGACGAGGAACCAGAGGACGATCGCGAGCCCGAGGAGGGCTGGCGCAAGGATCAGGGCCGCAGCGCCCCGCCCGGCGGGCCCTTCCACCCGGGCTTCCGCCCGTATCAGGGACCCACGCCCCGGTGACCCGGAGCGTTCCGGCCGCCGCACTTTCCTCGAGTCATCGGGCCGCCCGCCGTCACGGCGGGCGGCCCGCTCTCGCCCGATCGAGCGGCCCCGGAACGCGGGGGCAGGATTCTCCGGCGATTGCGCGTGTATTCACCTCGGCGGTGCGCGCGAAGCACCAGAATGGGTGCGCAGTCTCGGTCATCGGCGACCGTGCCCGTGAGTCCCGAGTGATGGGTTGTCGATGACCGAGAGCTCTCCCGTTTCCCGCCTGCCCGGCGCGCACCGCCCGGTGGCCTTGGTCACCGGTCCAACCTCCGGCATCGGGCTGGGATACGCCTCGCGGCTGGCCTCGCTCGGCTACGACCTGGTGCTGGTGGCGCGGGACGAACAGCGGCTGGCGGCGCTCGCGCACGAGGTGGAGACCAGATACGGGGCGCGAGCGGAGATCATGCCCGCCGACCTCGCGAAAGACGAGGATCGGGAACGCGTCGCGGCTAGACTCGCCGCAGGTGTCGAATTTCTGGTGAACAATGCCGGTTTCGGTACTTCGGGCGAATTTTGGACTCTCCCGCCGGAACTCCTACAGTCTCAACTGGATGTGAACGTCACCGCCGTCATGCGGCTCACCCACGCGGCCCTGCCGCCCATGCTGCACGCCGCCAACGGCACCATCGTGAATGTGGCCAGCATGGCCGGGCTCGTCGCGGGCAGGGGATCGACCTACTCGGCCTCCAAGGCGTACGTCGTATCCTTCTCGGAAGGGCTGGCAGGCGGGTTGGCCGGAACCGGAGTCCGGGTACAGGCACTGTGCCCCGGACTCGTGCGTACCGAATTCCACGAGCGCGCCGGACTCGCGACGGCCGGCATGCCCCGGCCGCTGTGGCTGGGCGTGGACGAAGTCGTGAACGGTTCATTGCACGATCTCGAGAAGAACCGGGTGATCAGTGTGCCCGGCCTGCAGTACAAAACGATCGCCGCGGTCACCGGACTGCTCCCGCGGTCCGTGCTGACCCGCCTCAACCAGGGCCTGTTCAACGCACGCGGAAGGACATGAACACAGCAATGCAGGTAACCACGACCGACCGGGACAGACTCGCCGAACTGGTACGCGAACTCGCCGTGGTACACGGCAAGGTCACCCTGTCCTCGGGCAAGGAAGCCGACTACTACGTGGATCTGCGCCGGGCCACCCTGCACCACGAGGCCGCGCCGCTGATCGGCAAGCTGCTCCGCGAACTGGTGGCGGACTGGGACTTCGAATCGGTCGGCGGGCTCACCATGGGCGCGGACCCGGTCGCGGCGGCCGTCATGCACGCGCCCGGCCGGCCGATCAATGCCTTCGTGGTCCGCAAGGCCGCCAAGTCGCACGGTATGCAGCGCCAGATCGAGGGCCCGGACATCGTGGGCAAACGGGTGCTCGTGGTGGAGGACACCACCACCACCGGCAACTCGCCGCTGACCGCCGTGCGCGCGCTGCGCGACGCCGGCGCGATCGTGGTCGGCGTGGCCACCGTGGTGGACCGGGAGACCGGCGCCGACGGCATCATCGCGGCCGAGGGTCTGGAATACCGGTCCATCCTGGGGCTCAAGGACCTTGCGCTGAGCTGAACTCGACGTAGCTGTGGGCTGAACTGGTCACCTGAGTTAGCCTGAGGTGGTCATATTCTTCGATGGTGAAGGGTCGTGTGAGTCACCTGTGGTGAGCATTGCAATCAATCAGGGTCATCAGAATGTTGCGATGCTCGGCATCGGCGCTTACCGGCCCCAGCGCCTGGTCAGCAACGCCGAGGTGTGCGAAACGCTGGACTCCACCCCCGAGTGGATCTTCGATCGCACCGGCATCAACAACCGGCGCTGGATCAGCGGCGACGAGACCCTGCGCAGCATGGCGGTGGCCGCCGGCGATCGCGCGCTGAACAACACCGGCATCGACCGGTCCAAGATCGGCGCGCTCATCCTGTGCACCTCCAGCTGGCTCAAGCTCACCCCGCACGGCGCCCCGACCGTCGCCGCCGATCTGGGCATGAACGGCATCCCCGCCTTCGACCTGACCTCGGGCTGCGGCGGTTTCGGCTACGGCCTGGGCGTGGCCGCCGATATGATCCGCTCCGGTTCGGCCGAGTACATCCTGGTCATCGGCGCCGAGACGATGACCGTGGGCCTGGATCCCACCGACCGCGGCACCGCCATGATCTTCGGTGACGGCGCGGGCGCGGTCGTGGTCGGTCCCGCCGAGGAGAACGGCATCTCGCCGACCGTCTGGGGTTCCGACGGCGAGAACGCCGAGGCCATCGCGCAGGACGTGGACTTCCTGCAGTTCATGGAGAAGGCCCAGCGCCTGCAGGGCACCGATCCGGCCGTCGAACCGGTGGGCCGCATGTCGCTGCACATGGAGGGCCCCAAGGTCTTCCGCTGGGCCGCCGTCACGCTGCCGCGCGCGCTGTCGGGCGTGATCGAGAAGGCCGGCGTGGCCAAGGACGATATCGAGGTCTTCATCCCGCACCAGGCCAATGCCCGCATCAACGAGCTCATGAAGAAGAACCTCGGGCTCGCCGACGACATCCCGATGGCCAATGACATCGAGAACACCGGCAACACCTCGGCCGCCTCGATCCCGCTGGCCATGGAGGAGATGCTGGTGACCGGCAAGGCCAAGGGCGGACAGCTGGCGCTGCTGCTCGGCTTCGGCGCGGGCCTGTCCTACGCCGGCCAGATCGCCGTGCTGCCCCCGGCTCCGGCCGAACCCTCCTTCTGATGGCCCGCCCGTTCCGCGCCGCCTTCGTCGGCGCGGCGGCGGTGACGGTGTTCGGCGCCGTCACCGGCCGTGACAAATTGCAATGGGCCGCAAAGCCTTTGCTCATGCCGCTGCTGGCGGCCGACGTGGTGACCAACGGGTCCGAGCTGGATCCGGTGGATCGCGGCGTCCTGCTCGGCGCGCTGACCGCCGCCACCGTCGGTGACGTGCTGCTCATCGAACCGGACAACGACCGCCGATTGGTCGCGGGCGCAACGTCTTTCGCGGTCATGCAGACCGGCTACTCGTGGCTGTGGTTCCGGCGCGGGGGTCGTCCGCGCGCGCAGGTCGCGGCCCCGCGGCTGGCGGCCTGGCTGGGCGCCGGTGCACTGCTGCGGTTCCGGGCGCCCACCGTCGCCGCGCCGTTGACCGCCTACGGGGCCACCCTCGGCACCGCGGCCACCCTGGCCTCCGACCCGGGACTCGCGCCCGGCGCGAAAACCATTGCGGGGCTGAATATCCCGGGTCGCGACCCACGCAGCCGGCTCGGCCTGGGCGCGACGCTGTTCACCCTCTCCGACGGCCTCATCGTGCTGCGGCGGATCTTCGCGAAGAGCGAGCGGTCCCGCCGCGTCACCGAGGGCGTCATCCTGGGCACCTACGCCGCGGCCCAGTACCTACTGGCCGATCCGCGCGCCCACCGCTGATCAGTTCACGATGGTGACGGCGGGCGGATTCCACTCGCCGTCCACGATCCGCTGATCCGGCCAATAGGTGCGCAGGGTCAGGTTGAAATCACCCGACGCGGGCGCGGGCAGCCAATTGGCTTCCCGGTCCGAGCCCGGATTCTCGCGCTGAATGTAGATGTCGATGGACCCGTCGGCATTCTTGCTGAGCCGTTCGCCGCGCACGGCGTACCGATTGATCGGGTTCTCGACGAAGAAGCCCTTGTCGTCGTACACGGTGACCGACCAGAAGCCGTGCACCGGCGGAATCTGATCGGCGGCGAAGTGCAGCATGTAGTCGTGCTCCGAATTCAGCTGCGCATTGTGCTGATCCACATTGCTCTGCGGGTAGATCGCGTCCTGCGGCAGATTCGCGCCCAGTCCGATATAGGAGACGATGGCCCGGGTGCTGTAGTCGGTGCCGTAGTCACCGATGTGCTGGCGCAGCACCTGCCAGCCGTTCACCGGCGGCACCTGGACCCTGGTTTCGATGCGGCTCAACGCCTTCGGCCAAGCCTGCTCCCACTGCGCGCTCTCCGTGCTCGACAGCGTCGCCAGGTCCAGCTTGCGGTCCGGGGTCCACCCGATCTTCGCCAATTGCTCGAGCATCGGCCCGTCGCCCGGGCGGGGCTGATCGTGCGAGAGCGCGGAGTAGTACAGGTCCCAGTACTGCTGCGCGGACAGCGTCCGGATGTAGTCGGCGACAGGCTGTTTCGCGGGCCAGTCCGAATGAATGTCCGTGTTCTGCGGCGCGGTATAGGGCTTGCCGTACGAGCTGAGCGGAACGGCGGTCGTCTTGTCCTGGATCGCGATGACATTCGGCACATCGGCCTGGCCGTCTATGGAGATCCGGCCGATCATCCACCCGGCGTCGGTGGCCGACCGGTATTCGTGCACGTTCGCGGGCAGCTCGCCCTTCCAGTTCGGCCCGACAATGGCGAATTCGTAACCCTTTCCGGCATCGGGAATGGTGCGTGAGCCGGGCGCGGCATCGACATTGGTCCACATGTCGAGAATGGGGAACAGGTGGTAGCGGTCGCCCATGGCGGGCACGCTGATCACCAGCGGCTCGGCGGCCACATCGAACAGCAGCGACTCGTAGAGGGTGTCCACGTTCGGGCGCACCACGTTCTTGAAGTTCGCGTCGGGCAGGAACGCCAAGGGCGCCAACTGATTCAGCGGCGCGACGCCCTTGGACGAGTCCGGGGCGGGCACATTGGTCTGCTGGCGGCGGGTGACCTCCACCGAGACCAGCGGGTAGGTGTAGACGTAGGCGTTCACCATGGCTTCGTCGTCGCCGGACGCGGCGGGGGTGGTGGTGGACTCGGCGTCCGAGGAATCCGACGAGCAGGCCGCCGCCGCGACGGCCACCGCGAGTATGGCGAGCAGCGCGATCGCGGTGCGGGCGCGCGCGAACTTCGATGATCTTGCCAACGCATCCTCCATCAGTTGGTTTTGCCGGAGTACGACGTGAATCAGCTCACGTTTAGCTAATTCTCAGCAAGGGTAGCGTCGGTTCGGTGAACGGCGATTCAATCAATGAAATATTGGCGTGTCAGACCAGTATTTCGAGGATGGGCAGGGCCTCTGGCGAGTGTGACCACCAGTCGGTATGACCGAGGAAATAGTCCTCGTATGCGATTTCGGCATTCTTCTGGTTACCGCCGGGGACGACGCTCAGGAAGTAGTCGATCTCGGAGAGTTCGTATTCGGCGTGCACCAGCGGCAGCAGGGCGGGCAGGGCGCGGCGCTCCGGTTCGGTGAGGGGGCGCACGCGTTCGTATGCTTCCAGCAGGGCGCGCACCTGGTCGGCCCGGGTGTGCGCGGGACCGCCGTCGCGAATCGAAATCCAGTCCACGGCACAGCGTTCGACGGCGATGGCCAGATCGTGCACGGCGGTGGTGCGGTCGCAGAGCCCGAAATCGATGACCGCGGTCACGTCGCCGCCGCGCCAGAGCAGGTTGGTGCCGTGCCAATCATTGTGCGTCCACAGCGGTTTCAGGTCGGCGAGCAGGGGATACAGGCGGTCGTGGGCCGGCAGATGCACGCGTTCCAGATCGGCCCGCCAGTCCCGGGCCGCCAGGAAGGCGGCGAGCGCCGGGCGGGCGGCGGCCCGGTCCGCCACCGCCGCAAGGGGATCCACGGCGGCGAAGATCGAGAAGCCGCCGAGCAGCGGGCGCGCCGGCCGGGCGGGGGCGTCGTATCCGGCGGACGCCAGATGCAGCCGGGCCAGCAGGTGACCGGCCGCCGCGGCATCGCCGAGCGAGAGGTAGGGCGACCAGGAGAAGACGCCCTCGTACCGATCCGCGCCGTCGCCGAATTCCTGTACCTCGTAGGCGAATTCACCGGATTCGGTAGTGCGCGACACGGCGGGGACCGGGATGCCGCGGGCCCGCAGGTGGTCCATGAACCGGTGCTCTTCATCCAGCGCCGCCGCATCGCGCAGGGTGCGGGGGAGGCGTTTGACGATGACCGCGCGCCCGTCCGGCAGCCGCACCCGCGCCGTCGCCGACAGCGGGCGCGGGCTGCGCCATTCGATGACCGCGTCCGCGCCGACCACCTCATCCACTTCCGTGGAAGTCAGTGGCGGCCAATCGGGTTCGACCAACGGGTCGTGGCCCATGCCGTAGACGCGGCCGTCGGTCATGGGCGGGTCAGACCTCCCGGCGGCGTCCGGCGACCACGAGTATCGCGGTCACCAGGGCGGCCGACAGGAAGGCGAACAGGGAGGCGGAGGTCCACCAACCCGGATGAAATCCGATGGCGTCCTGCGCCTTCGTCCAGAAATCCGCCCACCAGCTGATCGAACCCGGATTGCACAGTTGGTACACCACGAACCCGATCACCCACGGCAGCAACATGATCGGCCGGGCCGGGGAGTTCTGATCGAGGTCCCAGAAGCCGCGCCCGCGCCCCAGGAAATAGTCCACGATGAGCACGGCGCTCAGCGGCACGAACACCGAGCCGATCAGGTACAGGAAGTTGGCGTAGGAGCTGAAATCATGGACCGGCAGTGCCAGCAGCGTGACGGCGACGCCCACCAGCCCGGCCAGGATGCGGCGGTCCACGCGCGGCAGCAGGTTCTGGATGGACATGGCGGTCGAATAGATATTGGCGAAGGACTGATCCGTCTCGCGCAGCACCAGCACAGCGAAGAACGCCCAGCCCGCGGTCACGCCCAGGAAGGTGTCGAAGATCTTCTCGGGGTCACCGCCGACCTGGAGGATGGCGATGATGCCGAGCAGGTAGCACCAGCCCTGGCCCACCGAGTAGCCGAGCACGGTGGCCCCGGCGGCGGACTTCGCCGAACGCGAGTGCCGGGTGTAATCGGCGGCCAGCGGCACGAATGACACCGAGACGGCCAGCGCGCTGTCCACGGCCGGGAAGAAGCCGCTCCAGCTGGTGCCGGTGAGTTCCGGAACCGGTTGCCGCAGTAGCTGAATCGTGAAATACACCAGCGCGATGCCGACCGCTACGGTCACGTACTTGCGCAGAATGTGCAGCACTCGCAACGGCCAGATGGCCATGACGGTGGACAGCAGGCCCGCCGCCACGATCACCAAACCGTGCGGAACCTTGTCATGGGTGAGCGCCGAGACGCCGAGCGCGATGACGGTCAGCTCGAACACGCCCCAGCCGATGCACTGCACGATATTGGCGGCGGTCGGCAGGTAGGACAGCTTCGTCCCGAACAATCCGCGTAGTACAGCCATGGCGGGCGCACCGGTGCGCGCACCGACGGCTCCGGCTCCGGCGACCATCAGAATGCCGACGACGGTGCCCACCGCGGTCGCCAGCAACGCCGCCGCGATCGACAGCGGCGGGTGCCCGACCGGCATCAGTACGGCCGCCGCACCGCTGAACCCGAGCAGGCTGACCCCGATATTCAGCCAGAATGCCGATTGATCGCTGAAGCTCAGCGTCCGCGGCGGCTCGGTGTCGAGCAGCAGCGGGGCTTCCTTGCGCTCGTCGGGTGTCACATCGGCAGTGCTCATGAGCTGTGATGCTACGGCGCGGACCGGACGAAACGGGCGGTCCCTTCCCTTCGGTCCCGGGTGTGCCCGCCGCGCGGTAGCGCGGCGGGCACGAGGTTTTTCGGAGCGAATCAGAGGCAGATGATGATGCGGCGGCGGTCTGCGGGGTCCACGCGAATCGAAATCGTCTTGCCCACGCCGATTTTCGGTCGCGCCACCGGTTCGAGGTCGAACACCACGCTGCCGTGATACGTCTCCGACCCCGGCACCACCAGTTCCAGATCCAGCTCGGTCAGCTCGGTCCAATGGTCGGTCGGGCTCAGCGGGTGCACGCCCTCGATGTTCGCCCACCCCTCCAGCCCGTGCCGCAGCAGTTTCCGGTCCGCCCGCGACGGCCGCTGCGCCAGCAGCATCCCGATGCCGAGGAAGCTTCCGAACAGCCCGACCAGGGCAATGCATTGATAGGGCACCGTGCCGGGCGGGCTGTGCTGAACGACGAATCCGAGCCAGAGCCCGAGAGCTATGAGGTACGCGGCGGTGACGCCGAGAATCGTATGGAGCATGCGCCGGTGGTCCATGACAACCTCCACCACGGCTTTTCGGAACTCCAGTTTAGTCCGGAATACGCAGCGCCGTGAGCGCATCCAGATCGAGATCGAGTTCCATTCCGGCCAATTCGAGCCGCGCACGCCCGCTTTGGACGCCGGTCACCTCGTAGTAATCCGCGCGCAGCCGATGCGTGGTGATGCGGACCGGATCGTCGGGGTCGATCAGCCAGTACTGCTCGATCCCGACCGCCGCGTACTCGACCAGTTTCATGATGCGGTCGGTGCGCCGCGAGCCCGGCGCCACGATCTCGATGGCCGCCAGCACATCCGCCGGCGCCACCCGCGCCGGATGCGTCGCCCCGGCCGTACCCCCGACGACCAGCAGGTCCGGGGTGCGCACCGTGGGCGGCGTGCCCTCGTCGATCAGCAATTCGACCCGGGCCAGCGCCGCCACCCGGCGCGGCAGCGACGGTTCCAGTTGCGCCGCCAGCCGCCACACCGCGAGCTGATGCCGCGGCGGCTGCGGCGCCACCACCAGCACCCCGTCCACCAATTCCCGGCAGAGCCGGTTGTCGGCCGGTAGCTGGGACCACTCCGCCAGCGTCAATAGGTGATCAGGCCAGGACGCAACCGTTTTCCGGGCTTCCGCGGAGCTGGACCTACGCATGCGCCCAGTCTTCCACGCCCGGCAACCGCACAGCGATGTTTCAACTCTTCAACCGCAGAACGGCGAGTACCCGCCGATGGTGCGCGTCCGACGGCGGCAGGTCCAGTTTGGTGAAGATATTGCCGATGTGCTTCTCCACCGCGCGTTCGGTGACCGTGAGCGCTTGCGCGATAGCCGAATTGGACAGCCCCTGCGCCATGGCCTCCAGCACCTCGCGTTCGCGCGGGGTGAGGCGGGCCAGCGAATCCTGTTGCCGGGAAGCGCCCATCAACTGGCTCACCACCTCCGGATCGAGCGCGGTGCCGCCGGTGGCGACGCGCTGCAGGGCGTCCACGAAATCGCCCACATCGGCGACCCGGTCCTTGAGCAGGTACCCGACGCCGCCCGCGCCGGACGCGAGCAGCTCGGTGGCATAACGGGTTTCGATCCACTGCGAGAACACCAGCACGCCGGTCTCGGGGTGGCTGCGGCGCAGGGCCAGCGCCGCCAGCAAACCCTCGTCGGTGAAGGTCGGCGGCATCCGCACGTCCACCACCGCCACATCCGGCCGCTGCGCGCCCACCACATCGGACAGTCCGGACGCATCGCCCACGGTCGCCACCACTTCGTGGCCGCGCTCGGTGAGCAGGGCCGTCAGGCCGTCCCGCAGAATCGCATTGTCCTCGGCGATCACCACGCGCAGCGGTGCGCTCGTAGCGGGATTCACCGTGTCCTCCATTCCCAGCGGCCGTTCACAGTGGCCCCGCGATCGGCAAAGTCATGGTGACCACGGTCGGCCCGCCGGCCGGACTGTCCACCAGTAGATAGCCGTCCACCGAGCGCGCCCGCGCCGCCAGACCCGAAAGTCCACCCGCCACAACGGTTTCCCGGGTGCCCGCGACCGGCTGCAGGGCGCCGCCGTGCCCGTTGTCGCGGACGCTCACCGCCAGCGAGCCCGCGCCGGTGGGCAGTACCGACACCCAGATCCGATTGGCCCCAGCATGTTTCACCACATTGGTCAGCAGCTCCGCCACCGAGAAGTACGCGATTGCCTCGATCGCGGGGCTCGGCCGGTGCGGCAGGAAGACCCGCAGCTCCACCGGAATCGAGCACCGCGCGGCGAGCGTCTCCAAGGCCGGCTCCAGCCCGAGTTCCAGTGCGGGCGGATGGATTCCGCGCACCAGCTCACGCAGTTCGGTCAGCGCTTCCTTGGAGCTGGCCCGCGCATCGGCGATGAGATCCCGTGCGTCGCCGCCGGCCGCCAGCCGCTCCTCGGCCCGCCCCAACGCCATGGCGATGGTGACCAGCCGAGCCTGTGTGCCGTCGTGCAGATCGCGTTCCAGCCGCCGCAGGGTGGCGGCGGAATCGTCCACGGCGGCCCGGCGGCTCTCCCGCAGTTCGGTGATCTGCAGGTCGCGGTTGGTGGGCCCGAGCAGCGTGGCCGTCAGCCAGCCCTGAACCAGGCACACCGCTCGAACCACCCACGGCATCAGCCACAGCGTGATCCACCCGAGCAGTGAGAAGGCGATCACCTTCGGCCAGGTATCGATGAACACGTCCCCGAACTGGGCGAGCGCGTGATGCTCCACCCCGTCCGCGTCCACCTGGCTCGGATAGCCGATGGCCCACGCGATCGGCGACAGCGCCGTGAACGCCGCCACCAGCATGGCCATCAGCACCACGTAGCCGGTGAACAGCGCGATCACGACCTGCGTGGCCAGGAATACCAGTGCCCGCCACGCGGTCCGATCGGTGAACGCGCTCTTGAAGAACCCGATCAGCCCGGTCGACCGGAACGGCGGCGGCGCGGCCACCGCCCGCCCCAGCAATGTCCGTGCCAGCCCCCGATACACCGTCCCCCACACGCGTCCGCCCAGCAGCACCAGCGCCACCACCGGAATCCCGATGAGGAAGATCGAAAGATAAAGCCCCCCACCCCAACCCAGGAACAGATAGGCGGCCGCCATACCGCCCAGCACGAAAGTGCAGACCAGATAGGCGAATTCCTTCCATGTCCGAGCCCGGAACGGCGCGGTCAGCATCGCCTTCGCAACCACCGCCGTCCGCTCCGCCGGTGTCACCGCATCCGCGAACCCCGCGGCGCCGGAACCGGGGAACCCGCCCGTGCCGAACTCTCCGCCACCCGGCGCACCGAAATCTCCGCCACCCGGCGCACCGAAATCTGCACCACCCGGCGCGCCGAACCCTGGCGCACCCACCGCCGGCTCGAAGCCCGCCCACTCCGAACTGTCCACGTCGGGTGTCGCGTCCAGCACCTTCGTCGCTGTCGGCCCAGGTAGCGCACCGCCTTCTGCCCCGCCCAGCACCCGTGTCGGCATCGGCCCCGCAGCTGCCGACGGCTGCCCACCCGGCGGCGTCCCGTACCCGAGCGCCATCGTCGGCTGATGCTCGGACCGTGCGCCCGGATCCAGCGCGAGGGTCGGATTGCCGCCCACCCCCGCCGTCGCGTGCCCGGATCTCGAACCACCGCCCCACGGGTTCGGTGCGAGCTCCGCGGCCGGATCAGTCCCGCGCGATGCCGCTTCGAGCGCGCGAGGCTGATCGATCGGCGCCGCCGAGTCGAGCGTGCGGCTGTCGTTCGCAGCGGTCGCTGGGTCGAGTGTGCGGGTGTCGTTCGCAGCGGTCGCTGGGTCGAGTGTGCGGGTGTCGTTCGCAGCGGTCGCTGGGTCGAGCGTGCGGGTGTCGCTCGCAGCAGTCGCGGCGTCGAGCGCGCGGCATTCGTTCGCAGCAGTCGCGGCGTCGAGCGCGCGGGTGTCGTTCGCAGCGGTCGCTGGTTCAAGCGTGCGGGTGTCAGTCGCAGCGGTCGCGGCGTCGAGTGTGCGGGTGTCGTTCACAGCCGCCGTCGGGTCGAGTTCACGGGTCGGGTGTTCGCCCCGGTGCGCGGATTTCGCGCGGTCCAGGGTGGGTCGGTCGGCCGCAGGGCTGGGGTTTTCCGCCGGTTCGGTCATGTCTCCCATCGTCTTCACCGTACGTCCCGCCCGCGATGGGGCAGCCCGGCGAATCGAGGGTGTGGCTAGCCCCACCCCGGGCGCGCGGCAGCGCCCGGGGCGACTTTCCGGTCGCGACCGGGCCGTACTCCGCGCCGTACCCGAACGCGATTCCCGTTCCGGTCCTCGGCGTCACGAACTCGGTGCGCCGCCCGTCACGTGGTCCGGCGGCTCGGCGCCGCGGCCGCCGCGCTCGGTCCGGCGCCGACGCTGCTCGCCGCGTCGTCCTCGCCCCCTTGCTCGGTCCGGCGTCTGCGGTGCTCGCCGCGCCGTCCACGCTCGCGGGAGCGGGTCCGGGACCTAGCATCGTGTGCATGACGTTCGAATCGTCTCCGCCGGAGGTCCCGCCGCCGGGCTACGGGCAGGCGCCCGGTTACTACCCGCCGCCGCCGGATCATCCGCAAGCCACCGTCGTGCTGGTGCTCGGCATTCTGAGCTTGATGTTCTGCCAGCTGCTGGGCCCGGTCGCCTGGGTGATGGGGCGGCGGGCGCGGGACGAGATCGACCAGTCGCGGGGTGCGATGGGCGGGCGCGGCATGGTGATGGCGGGGTACGTGTGCGGCATCGTCGCCACGGTCCTGCTGGTGCTCACGGTCGTCGTGGTGGCCTTCGCGCTGGCGATCATGCTGGTGGCCGGTTCGACCCCGAACTGACGCCACTACCATGACCGGGTGAGTTCCGCCCCGACATCCGACGAACCGCTGGCCCCCGGTCCCACCGAATGGGGTGAGCATCCGCACGGTGTCGGGCCGTGGCGGGCGGAGTTCGGGACCGAACCGCCGGCCGATCCGCGCTTGGATCCGGAGCTGATCGAACACGGCGATCGACGCAATGTGGTGGACGCCTACCGCTATTGGACGCGGGAGGCGATCATCGCCGATATCGACCGGCGACGGCATTCGTTCCATGTGGCGATCGAAAACTTCGGGCACGACGCGAATATCGGCACGGTGGTGCGGACGGCGAATGCCTTCGCGGCGGCGGCGGTGCACATCGTCGGGCGCAAACGGTGGAATCGCCGGGGCGCCATGGTGACCGACCGCTATCAGCACATCGAACATCACGCCGAGATCGGCGATCTGCTGCGCTACGCGGCCGAGCACGACCTCACCGTGGTGGCGGTCGACAACGTCCCGGGTTCGGTGCCGCTGGAAACCGCACGCCTGCCGCGCAATTGCCTGCTGCTGTTCGGGCAGGAGGGCCCGGGCGTCACCGAGGCGGCGAAAGACGCTGCGGTGCTTACCGTCTCCATCGCCCAGTTCGGGTCCACACGCAGCATCAATGCCGGGGTGGCGGCCGGAATCGCCATGCACGCCTGGGTGCGCCAGCACGCCGATCTCACCCATGCTTGGTAGACCGGCGGGGTGTGTGAGCTGAAGAGGTAACAAATCAGCCACGAATATGGGCGTCCGACTGGCACGATAAGTCCTATGACTACGCGGACCGGGCGCAACATCGAGCCGAACGCTGCGCTGTGGTCGGAGCGCGCGGACCTGGCGGAGTCGGCCATCGTATCCCGGCATATCCGGACCCTGTGGGCGATTCCCGGAACCCAGCTCGGGGTGGTCGGCTGGCCCGCGACCAAGCGCGAACGCGCCTTCGCGTTCTGGCACTACTGGTGGCAGGCGCACCTGCTGGACGTCGCGGTCGACGCCGCCAATCGCGCGCCCACCCCGGCCCGGCATCGCCGCTTGTGGGCGGTGGCCCAGGCGATCCGGATGCGCAATCTCAGCGGCTGGACCAACAACTACTACGACGATATGGCCTGGCTGGCAATCGCTTTGGAGCGCGCCGAGCGCACCCAGAACGTCACCGAGGTGCGCGGCGGGCTGCTGGCGCTGGAGAAGGAACTGCTGGCCGGGTACGTCCCGGAGTATCACGCCGTCCCGTGGCGCAAGCAGTCCGATTTCTACAACGCCCCCGCGAACGGCCCGACCGGCATCCTGCTGGCTCGGCTCGGCCGCTACGCGCTGGCCGCCGAGATCGCCGATTTCATCGACGACTCCTTGCGCGACAAGGAAACCGGTCTCATCTTCGACGGCATCCATCTGCCCGCCGGCGAGGTCGAGACGCCCGTCTACTCCTATTGCCAGGGCGTCACGCTCGGCCTGGAAACCGAATTGGCCGTGCACACCGGCGAACCCCGGCACGCCGAACGCGCGGTGCGCCTGATCGCCGCCGTCAACGAGCATTTCGTGGCGGGCGGCGTGGTCAAGGGCGAGAGCGGCGGCGACGGCGGCCTGTTCAACGGCATCCTCATCCGCTATCTCGGACTGGCCGCGGTCATGCTGCCCGGCGACGGCGACGAGCACGTCGAAGCCCGCCGCACCGCCGCCACCATCATTCGCGATTCCGCCACCGCCGCCTGGGAGAACCGCCTGGAGGTGGAGGGCGAACCGCTCTTCGGCCCCGACTGGAAACGCCCGGCCCGACTACCCGGCCTGGCCGGAGCCGGTGCGCTGGAAGGCGGTTCGGTGACCGGCTCGCGTAGCCCGGAACGCGATCTGTCCGTGCAGCTTTCCGGCTGGATGCTGATGGAGGCCGCGCACACGGTCACGGCGGCCGGACTCTAGGCGCTGCGCCGCACCTGCGGAATCGGCACCGTGGCGGGTTCCTCGTCGAGGTCGAAATCCTCGGCCGGACGCGACATTTCCAGGCGGTACTGCCGCACGCCCACCAGCGTGCCCAGGATCAGCCCGACCACCAGCGTCCCGATCACCGCGGGCATCAGCCACGAGATGTTCTCGATGAAACTGCCCGCGTAGTACCCGACCAGCAACAGCACCGGCGCCCAGATGATCGCCCCGATGGTCGAGGCCACCGTGTACTTGCGATGCTCCATCCCCGCCGCGCCCGCCACCAGCGGGCACAGCGTGCGCACCCACGGAATCCAGCGCGCCACCAGCACCGCCAGGAACCCGTGCCGGTGCAGCAGCTCCGCCACCCGCGCCAGATTCCGGGTGTTGATGTACTTGCCGTTCTTGCGCGCCACGATGTGATGCCCGGTGCGCTGCCCGACCACGTACCCCACCTGATTACCGGCGATGGCCGCGATCATGGTGCCCACCGACAGCGCCCACACGTGCGCTTCGCCGCCCGCCTGGGAGGCCAGCACCACGCCGGCGGTGATCAGCATGGAGTCACCGGGCAGGAACAGCCCGATGATGAACGCGCACTCCAGGAACACGAAGGTCAGGACGACCGTCCAGACGAGCACCGGCCCGGCTGTCTCGAGCGGCCCGAAGCTGCCCAGTGCGAGGTTTAGCGGGGTGCTGGACACCGTGGGCTCAGCGGTTCGGCTCGTTCGTCGCGGCGACGAACTCGGGGTCTTGCGGGGCCTTGCCGCGGTTGATCAGGTTCTTCACCACGTGGATGATGCCGGGCAGGATCGAGACGAACACGATCAGCAGGAAGATGGCTTCCACGTTCTTGCGGATGAACTCCACATTGCCCAGGAAGTAGCCGAGCACGGTGACGCCGCCGCCCCACAGGATGGCGCCGACGATGTCGAAGGTGACGAACTTGCGGTAGTCCATCTTCGACACGCCCGCCAGCACTGGCATGAAGGTGCGGACGATGGGCACGAAGCGGGCCAGAATGATGGTCTTCGGCCCGTGCTTCTCGAAGAATTCATGGGTTTCGGTGACGTACCGCTTCTTGAAGAAGCGGGTGTCCTCCTTGTTGAACAGCGCGGGCCCGATGGCCCGGCCGATCCAGTACCCGGACTGGTCGCCGAGGAACGCCACCAGGATGACCGCGGGCAAAAGCACCCAGATGGAAACGACCGGGTTCTCCTGGGCGCTCAGCAGACCGCCAGTGAACAGCAGCGAGTCGCCCGGCAGGATCGGGAAGAGCAGACCGGTCTCGATGAAGACGATCGCCAAGATCGCCGGAAGCACCGCGTTCTTCAACCACGTGTCCTGCAGCAGGTACATGGGGTCGAGAATCTTGGGCATCGACAGGGTGGTCGTCACGGCATCGGATACGGCCAGCAAGGTCACGGCCACCACCCTACCGGTGAAACGGACGTCACACCGAACGTCGAAGCAAGCTCACAAAGTTGTCAGGGATGTGAGGCCATTTGCCCGGCAAAAAGGGGCCTCGCCTATGGTGTGGCTGACAGAATTTGTTGTAGCCAGCACACACCATCGGAGGTCATTGTGCCCATCGCGACTCCGGAGATCTACGCCGAGATGATTGCTCGGGCCAAGGAGAACTCCTTCGCGTACCCCGCCATCAACGTCACCTCGTCGGAGACGATCAACGCGGCCATCAAGGGTTTCGCGGACGCGGGCAGCGACGGCATCATCCAGTTCTCCACCGGCGGTGCGGAATTCGGTTCCGGCCTGGGCGTCAAGAACATGGTCACCGGCGCGGTCGCGCTGGCCGAGTTCGCGAATGTCGTTGCGGCCGAGTACGACGTGACCATCGCGCTGCACACCGACCACTGCCCGAAGGACAAGCTGGACACCTTCGTGCGCCCGCTGCTGGCCATCTCGGCCGAGCGCGTGAAGAACGGCCTCAACCCGCTGTTCCAGTCGCACATGTGGGACGGCTCGGCCATCCCGATCGACGAGAACCTGGAGATCGCGAAGGAACTGCTCAAGCAGGCCCACGCCGCGAACATCATCCTCGAGGTCGAGATCGGCGTCGTCGGCGGTGAAGAGGACGGCGTCGAGAACGCCATCAACGACAAGCTCTACACCTCGCCCGAGGACTTCGAGAAGACCATCGAGGCGCTGGGCGCGGGCGAGAACGGCAAGTACCTGCTGGCCGCCACCTTCGGCAATGTGCACGGCGTCTACAAGCCGGGCAATGTGAAGCTCAAGCCCGAGGTGCTCGCCGAGGGCCAGCGCGTCGCGGCCGCCAAGCTGGGCCTGGGCGCGGACGCGCAGCCGTTCGACTTCGTCTTCCACGGCGGTTCCGGCTCGCTGAAGTCCGAGATCGAGGACTCGCTGCGGTTCGGCGTCGTCAAGATGAACGTCGACACCGACACCCAGTACGCCTTCACCCGCCCGGTCGCCGGCCACATGTTCGGCAACTACGACGGCGTGCTGAAGATCGACGGCGAGGTCGGCAACAAGAAGGTCTACGACCCGCGTTCCTACCTCAAGAAGGCCGAAACCTCGATGGCCGCGCGCGTCGTCGAAGCCTGCAACGACCTGAAGTCGGCGGGACGCTCGATCAGCGCCAAGTAAGGTAACTCCGAGCGGGGAAAACCTCGCGCATGTGCGGCGAGCCTGCCGCGGCGGTCGAAAACCCGTCGCGGCGAGTTCGTTTCGGTGACTTTCGAGGTGCAGGGCATGACTCTCGATGTGCGGGTCCTCGGGCCTGTGCAACTGCTGGTCGACGGCCGTCCGGTTACGGTCGGCGGCCCGAAGCCGCGTGCGTTGCTGGCCGCGCTGACCGTGAACCGGCGGCGCGCCGTGTCGTCGCAGGCATTGGCGGACATCGTCTGGAACGACGAACCGCCCGACTCGTATCAGGCGAGCCTGCAGGTGTTCGTCTCCAATATCCGTAAGACGCTGCGCAATGCGGGCGTCGACTCAGCGGCGGTGCTGCGCACCGAATCCTCCGGCTACCGGCTGGAGATCGAGGACGCCGACTGCGATCTGGGCCGGTTCGAGAACATTCGCCGGGCCGGGCAGGAGGCGGTGAACGCCGGCAATCATGCCGCCGCCGCGCGCCTGTACGCGGATGCCTTGGCGGAGTGGACCGGTCGCGCGCTCGACGATCTGTCCGGCCTGTCGTTCGCGGAGAGTTTCGCGACCGCCATGGACGAGGAGCGGCTGCTGGTCGCCTCGGCCCGCATCGACGCCGAGATCGCCTGCGGGCGGGCGTCTTCGGTGGTGGGCGAGCTGGTCTCGATGACCAATGCGCATCCGCTGCGCGAGCCGCTGTGGATGCAGCTGATCACCGCGCTCTATCTATCCGGCCGCCAGGCCGACGCGCTGGAGGCGTGCCGGCGGGTGCGCGGCGTGCTGTCCGACGAACTGGGCATCGATCCGGGCCCGGCGCTGGTGGCCCTGGAACAGAAGGTCTACCGGCAGGAGCCGTTGCAGACCGGGCAGATGGCCGAGGTGGATCGGATCGCCAAGGCCATGACCGAGACGGTGACCGAGATGCCGCGCGCGGTGCGGGCCGGGCAATTGCGGCTGCCGGACGGGCGGATCGCGCCGATCGGGACCCAGGGCATGAAGATCGGCCGGATGACCGACAACGATCTGGTGCTCGACGATCCCAAGGCCAGTCGCTATCACGCGCAGATCATTCCGAGCCGGGCCGGGCTGCTGATCAAGGATCTGCATTCGGCCAACGGCATCTACATCAACGAGGAGCCGATCGAGAGCGCCGCGGTGCTCGCCGACGGGAACGAGATCCGGATCGGCACCACGGTGCTGATCTTCCAGGCGCTGCACTGAAATTCTCGGCGAGTGCCGGGGATTCGCGGGCGGTCGCGGGTAGGGTCTCGCTCCGGATGTGTCCGGTGTGACCGAATGGCGAGAGGTTGAGGCATTGGCCAAGCGACTGCTGGCCGTGATGGGAGCGGTGGTCTTCACCACCGGCGCGCTGGTATCGGCGTCTCCTTCCACGGTGCGGGCGGAAACTGGTGAATCCGGTGCGGCGCAGGGCGTTCCGGGCGTCGGGCCCTGTAAGAGCGATCCGGCCCCGGTGCACGAATCGATCGTTCCCAAGAATCTCGAGGTGCCCATCTCGTATCCGGCGGTCACCGTCGATCCCGGGCCGCCGAAGGAGATCGTCGAGCGGGTGAAGATGGAGCTGCCCGCCGATCCGTGCGTGAGCCCGTGCCCCGACCTCACCGACGGCCCGGCCGCCGCGCCGAGCGTCTTCGAACAGCTCGGCCTGCCGCGCCTCTATCTGCGCCCGCAGCCGTTCTATTTCGCCTTCCCCAACCCCGACCCCCAACCGGTGCCGCCCGCGCCGGAGCCGGTCACCCCGGCCGTCGAAGCCGCCGCGCAGGCGCCCGCCCGGCCCATGCCGCAGGTGTCGCGGGTGCGCGAGGTGGCCAAGCTGACCGGCGCCAATTCCATCAACCGCACCGATAAGCGCTGGCAGGTACAGGGCACCGACCTGGGCATCATGTGGGAGAGCAAGCCGGGCGAGATCGCCATGGCCTTCGGCGACACCGTCGGCGCCAACTTCCATCCGCCGGGCGGCATGGGCGACGACTGGCGCTCCAACTTCCTGGCCTTCAGCACCGACCGCGAGCTGAGCGACGGGGTCACCATCGACCGGATGGTGACCGATTCGCGCTGCCACGCGGTGGAGCTGCTTTCCAGCAAGAAGCTCGACAATGTCGAGATCACCACCATCCCGACCTCGGGGTTCGCGCTCGGTGACCGGCAGTACATGAGCTACATGTCGATCCGCACCTGGAACAGCATTCCGGGCACCTGGTACACCAACTACGGCGGTCTCGCCTACTCCGACGACGGCGGCGAGCACTGGACCAAGGATCCGCATGCCAAGTGGGAGAACATCTTCGGGGTCTCCAACTTCCAGGTGGCGTCGATGGTGCCGCAGGGCGACTACGTCTACATGTTCGGCACCGCCAATACCCGGCTGGGCGCGGTCGGGCTGGCGCGGGTGCCGAAGGATCAGCTCCTCAACACCACGGCCTACCAGTACTGGCGGGACGGGTCCTGGGTGCCGGCGGTGAACGGGTTCGTGCACCTCAGCGAGATCGCCGAGGCGCCGGCGGCGGAACTGTCGGTGCGCTACGACGCCGATCGGAAGGTGTGGCAGATGGCGTACCTGGACACCGCCAAGGCGTCCATCGTGGTGCGCGAATCGGATACGCCGCAGGGCGTGTGGTCAGCGGGCGCGCCCATGGTGAGCGCACTCCAATTCCCGGAGCTGTACGGCGGTTTCATCCATCCGTGGTCGACGGGCGAGGACCTGTACTTCACCATGTCGACCTGGAACGACTACAACGTCTACCTGATGCACGCCGAAATGAACTGAGCCGCAGACGAAAAAGGGCGGTCCGCACCGAATGTGCGGACCGCCCTTCGTTTTTCGAGCCTCGTTGGTCGAGCCTCAGCTCAGGCGCACCTCGGCGATGGCGCGGCCGAAGAGCTTCTTGCCCTCCGAGGTCGCGCCCAGCACGATGGTCGCCGCGCCGGATTCGGCATCCACCGACTTCACCTTGCCGGTGAATTCGACGATGGTCGGGGAGGTGGGCTCCACGGCGACGTAACCGGAGAACCGGACGCTGAACTTGCTCAGCGCGGACGGATCGCCCAGCCATTCCACCAGGTAGCCGGCGGTCAGGCCCATGGTGAGCATGCCGTGCGCGACCACGGTGGGCAGGCCGACCAGCTTGGCGGCGGCATCGCTGAAGTGGATGGGGTTCGGGTCGCCCGAGACGCCCGCGTAATTGACCAGGTCGCCGCGGGTGACGGGCACCTTGGCGGCGGGCAGCTCGGTGCCGGCGGTCAGGGTGGCGGCCTGCGGGGTGGTGTGCACCGGGCGGGCGGGGGCGGGGGCCTGGGGCTCGCCCACCTCTTCCGGGGCCAGCAGGATCAGCCCGGACGGGTCGTCGAGGTCGCGCTCGGCGTCGGCCACATGCCCGTGCATGACCACGCCGGCGACCGTCTGCACGGTGGCCGGATCGATCTCGACGCCCTTGCGGGCCACGATGGTGGTGGTGGCGACCAGCACCGGCAGCGCCTCGGCATCGGCCAGGGTGACCTTGATGGTGATGAAGTCGTTGTCGCCGAACGCGCGAATGCTGTCCACCGCGACGTCGACGGCCAGGTGGTCGTCGGCCAGGATCGGCCGGTAGTACTCGAAGATCTGATCGGTCTGCAGGATCTGCGACACGTCGTATTCGGTGAGCACGGTGCCGATCAGCGAGCGCGTGGTGGCGGCGCCGATCACCGAGGCGAAGGTGGGGGAGGCCAGCAGGCTCTCGTAACCCAGCTTGCGGGCGTCGGTCTCGTTGTGATGAGCCGGATGGTCGTTGCGCACGGCGCGCGCGAACTCGCGGATCTTCTCGCGACCGACGTCATAGTGATCACGAACTCGAAAGTGCCGGCCGACCAGTGCGGTGGCGGCGGCGGCTTCAGCCGTCTCCGGCATGGTGTTCAGCTCCCTGCAATTCGAAAACCGGTGGGCCCGCGCGCCTTCGGCAACGCACACGACAGCAGCGGCGAGGTCCCGCCGAGGCGTCGAAAGCCGGAGGGCAGGCCCAGACAATCCGGGCCATGCTACCGACGTGGTGGTCTGTTGACCAGGTGTATGTGATGTTCATCGCGAGGGTGGGCGTCAATGCGTCAGGCTCACAGGAAAGCCACCGGAGACTCCCAGAAATGGGCGCGGCTGGGCGGTCCCCTTCCGGCGTCGTTCCGGCCGTTGTCGCGTTCTAAAGCCGCGACACGGGACGAGTGGCACATGAGTGGGGGGATGGTGGGCGTGTTTCCGCGCTCATGTGCCACTGATCTTGGACGGGGGTGGTTTCCCGGGATGGTGTTTCAGATTGGTGCGGGTGGGTCAGTTCTGGGGGTCGCAGACCTTCCAGTCGCCGTCGGTCTGGCGGAGGTCGAAGGTGCGGGCGGATTGCTTGCCGGGGTCGGCTTCGGTGTAGACGGTCGCGGAGGCCATGGCGGTGTCGCCGGTGATCTTGATGGCGTCCACGCTCTTCACGACCGGGATGCTCTTCTGTTCCTTCGAGGTCTTGTAGACGCCCGCGAATTGCTCCGCCGAGATCTTCGAGTAGAAGTCGTGCTGGGTACCGCAGGTGATCCCGCGCAGCTTCTCCAGATCCCCACTGGACAACCCGTCCGTATAGGTGCTGATAGCCCGCTTGACCTTCGCCTCCGGCGAGTTGTCGGTCCCACCCGACGTCAACCCGACCACAGCCCCGATCACCACGACCACAGCCAGAATCGCCCCACCGATCAACAGCAACTTCTTCTTCGACCCACCGTCCGCAGGAGCATCCACCCCACCCGCCGGCACCCGCTGCGGCTGCGCGATCTGCTCCGCCCCAGCGCCCTGCTGCTGCACACCGCCATCACCATCAACCGGCCGCCGCGGCGGCGCACCCGCCTCCCCCGCAGCCGGAATCCGCTGCGGCGGAGCAATAACCCGAGGCTGCGGCCGCCCAGCCTGCGGCCCACCCTGATTCTGCCCACCTTGATTCGGGCCGCCCTGGTTCGGGCCGCCCTGGTTCGGGCCGCCCTGGTTCGGGCCGCCTTGGTTCGGGCCACCTTGGTTCGGGCCGCCCTGGTTGGGGCCACCTTGATTCGGCCCACCCTGGTTCGGGCCACCTTGATTCGGCCCACCCTGCTTTGGGCTGCCTTGGTTCAGGCCGCCTTGGTTAGGCCCACCCTGATTGGGCCCACCCTGGTTAGGGCCACCCGGTCGACCCGGCCCCTGCGGTCCGCCCTGACCGGGGCCTTGCGGCGTACCCGCCCCGACCCGCTGCGGCCCGACCGCGCGCGGTCCGCCCATCGGAGAGACGGGTGCGGTCGGCTGATTGTCCGCAGGCGACGGCGCACTACCCGGCCGCCGTGGCCCCATCGGCGGCCGCGGCGGCGCGGGCCGAGTCTCCTCGACACCCGCCCCCTTCGAATCCTGAACCTGCGCACCGCCACCCGGTGCACCGCCACCCGGCGCACCGCCCGGCGCGCTGATGCTCGGCACCCCACCCGGCGCGGCCCCGCGCGGCCCGGCATTCCGCGGACCGGGGTTCCCACGCGGCGTCACGGGCGGCTTGCTGACCGCCCGCCCCTGCGGCCCGGAAACCCGCATCTTCTCGGTCGGCGCATCTCCGGAAACCACGGGCAGCATGGTCGTGGCCGCATCGTCCGCATTCGGAAGCTTCTGAATCGCAACGGTCTTCGCATCCGCGGCGCCACCGCTGGGCTGCTCGGGTGAGTTCGAGGCTGACGGCTCGGTCTTGTCGGCAGCTTTCGCGTCCGCTCCGGGCTTACTCTGATCGGGGCCGGTTGCCGTTGCGTCCGAGGGCTTTTCGCCCTGTGGGCGAACTGCCTGGAACTGCATGGTGGCGTCGGCGTCCGCCTTGGCCGCCTGGCCTGCTCCCGACGGCTGGCCGGCCGGAGATGCGTTTCCGTGGGAATCACCCTGGGGCGCAGCCCCGGTCCGACTGCCCGGTTCCGCGGGCTTCGGATTGCCCTGCCCGGAAGCAGATCCCGCGTTCTTACCGGGGCGTCCGCCCAGGCCGGTGCTCGGTCGTCCACCGGCCTGCGGCGGTTCGTACTGGATTGTGGCGAATCCGGGCTTGCCCGCCGGACTGGAGCCACCGGAGCCTGCGTTGCCTTCGGCATTCGGGTTTCCGGGGCCGGACCCTGCCGGATCGCCACCCTTCCCGCCGGTCCCTGCCGGTGCGGACGGGCCGGGGGTGGGCTGGGTGGACTGGGTGCCGCCGGTGCGGATCACTTCGGTGGCGGCGGTGGGGGAGACCACGGGGGTTGTCGGCATGGCCGCGGTGGATTCGGCTCGGGTGTCGCGTCGTTCGCCGGGGTTCTTCGGGTCGGCTGCGGAGGCGGCTTTGTCGCCGGTGGGGTGTGCGACGGTGGCGTCGTCGGAGTTGTCGCGGGCCGGGGCTGCGGCGGGCGGGGTCGACACGCCCGGGGCGGCGGGGGTTGTGGGGTTGGCTGCGGTGGTGTCCGGTTCGGCGGCCGCGCCCTGGGCTGCCTTGCGGGCAGAGTCCTGCGGCTGCTGGTCGTCTTTCGGCTCGGACACGCGCTACCCCTCGGTTCGGCTGAACTGTGATTCGACGGTCAGCCTACTGAGCATTCGGGCAGTCGGTGCAGAATGATCGGCATGACCTCCTTCGGTGATCTGCTCGGACCGCAGCCGGTATTGCTTCCGGAAAATATCGACGCCGAGGGGGCGTTGCTGGAAAACCAGGATCCGGTGCAGGTCGCGGGACAGTATCCGTCCGCTTCCATCGCCTGGGCCTACCTGGCCGAGGCCGCGCTGCAGCGCGGCGAGAACGAGACCGGCGCGGTCAACCACGACATCATCGCCGCGTACGCGTTCGCGCGCACCGGCTACCACCGCGGCCTGGACCTGTTGCGCCGCAACGGCTGGAAGGGCTTCGGCCCGGTGCCGTGGAGCCACGAACCGAACCAGGGCTTCCTGCGCTGCGTGGGCGCGCTGGCCTGCGCCGCCCGCGCCATCGGCGAATCCGACGAGTACGCCCGCTGCCTGGATCTGCTGGAGGACTGCGACCCGCGCGCCGCCGCGGAACTGGGCCTCGACTGAGTCCTGCGGACTTGACGACCGGATTCAGCGACACCTTCGACGCCGCCAAGGAGAGCGGCGCGGCCCGGATGCGCAAAGCCTCGGGCCGGGTGCGCTCGTCCCTGCTGCCGATCGTGCAGTGCGCGATCGGCGCCGGCCTGGCCTGGCTGATCGCGCACGACATCATCGGCCACGAACACCCGTTCTTCGCCCCGATGGCGGCCATGATCTCGATCGGCGTCTCGTTCGGCGCCCGCCTGCGCCGCGCGGTGGAATTGATCGTCGGCGTGGCCGTCGGCATCGGCGTCGGCGACCTGTTCGTCTCGCAATTCGGTTCCGGCGTCTGGCAGATCTCGCTGCTGGTGCTGGCCGCGATGAGCACCGCGGTCTTCCTCGACGGCGGCCCGGTGATCACCATGCAGGCCGCCAGTTCGGCCGTGCTGGTCGCGACCCTCATCCCGCCCAGCAGCGGCGGCTCCGGCCTGCGCATGGTCGATGCCCTGGTCGGCGGCCTGGTGGGCATCATCGTGGTGGCGGCGATTCCCTTGCATCCGGTGCGCCGCGCCCGCCAGCAGGCCGCCGACATCCTGAACGTCATGGGCGCCGCCCTGGTCGAATGCGCCGACGGCCTGCTCGAACACGACGCCACCAAGATCAAGAACGCGCTGGAGGCGGCGCGAAAGACCCAGGCTCCCATCGATTCCCTGCGCAATACCCTCGAAGGCAGTTCGGAGATCATCCGGATCTCCCCGCTGTACTGGAACTCCCGCACCCGCCTGGACCGCCTGCGCCAAGCCGCCGACCCGCTCGACAATGCCGTCCGCAATTCGCGCGTCCTGCTCCGCCGCGCCCTCACCTCGGTCCGCGACGACGAGGTGCTCGACCCGCGCCTCATCCAGGAGGTCGCGAAACTCGGCCAGGCCGTGGACGTGGTACGCCGCATGATGCTCGCCGACCCGGGCGATCAGCCCGACGCCGCCGAGGCCACCCGCGTCCTGCGCACGGTCGCGAAGGGCGCCACCAAGGACCTCGTCGACCACGCGGGCGTCTCCGCCCACGTGGTTTTCGCCCAGCTGCGTTCCATCGTGGTCGATCTCATGCAGGTCTGCGGCATGCGCCGGCTGTCCGCCATCGCATTGCTCCCGCCCACCGTCGCCCACCCCTACGTCACCCCCATCGACTGACCCCGCGTAGACCCGCCGCCACCTGCGGGATCGCGTACCTGATCAATGAGTAGTGCACTACTCGGGTGTATCCGCCTGTGCCGCTCTACCGTTCGAGACAGTTCGGGCCGGCGAGGGGTTGGTCCGGCTCCGGTATCGCGGCGGCGGGACGTGTCGAATCACAGCCAGAAGCGTGTCAGCGTCCCGCCGTAAGCGGGCCAGCGCGAAGGAATTCCGGACAGATCGAACAGCCCGTGCACGGCGTCGAAGAACAGCGCGTTCAATTCCGGCACGAACAGCAGCGCCACCAGGATCAGCACCCCGTACGGCTTGATCTGATCCAGCGACCGCCGCGTCTGATAGCTCAGCGACGGCTCCAGAATCCCGTAGCCGTCGGTCCCCGGCACCGGGATCAGATTCAGCACGGTCGCCGTGATCTGCAGGAACGCAAGGTAACTCAGCCCGAACCAGAACGCGGCATGCTCGTTCGCATCGCCCCAGATCTTGATGATGATCAGCAGGACCACCGCGCACGCGGCATTCGCGGCCGGCCCGGCGGCGCTCAGAATCCGCTGCGTGCGCGGGCTGAACGCATGCGAGTGCACGTACACCGCACCACCCGGCAGCGCGAACCCGCCGATCGCGATGAACAGCACCGGCAGCGCGATCGACAGCAGCGGATGCGAATACTTCAACGGGTTCAAGGTCAGATACCCGCGCAGCTCCACCTCGCGATCCCCGGCCCGCCACGCCACGTACGCGTGCCCGAACTCGTGCAGGCACACCGAGACGATCCAGCCCGCCACCACCATCAGGAAGACGCCGAGCTCCGCCTGCTTGGACAGCAGTTCCGAATTCCAGGCCAGCACCCCGCCCGCGACGGTCAGCGCGACCACGAGCAGGAAGACCGGCGAGGGCCGCACGGCCCCGGGGGCACGGCGCATCGCGAAATCTTGATTCATCGGACTCCTTGTGTGGGACCCCGGTTTTCGAGCCGCGGGGACGCTGTCAGCGTACGAGCAGCCACGGTTCGTGGTGGCGGTAGAACGTGGAGCGTTTCACCACCCGGTCGGTGGTGATGCCGTCCCGGGTCACCACCGCGCCCGGCGTGCCCAGCTGCATGGCGCGCCCCTCGACCCACTTGCGCTTGCGCAGCCCGCGCGGCACGGTCGCGTGCAGGCCCGGCATCGCCAGGGTGGGGGAGACGTGCAGGGCACTGACCTTGCCGGTGAACAGCCGCGTGTCGTCCACGTACGCTTCGCCTTCGAGCTTCTGCCCGTTCATGCCGACCAGGGTGGCGCGGCCGATGAGCACCTTGCCGGTGTCGTCGCGGATCAGCGGCGTCTCGGTGGCCTTGCCCTCCAGTGCGCGCTTGGCGGCGGCCGATCCGGTGCCGGTCTCGTAGGCCCGCGAACCGTAGGTGCGATCGACCGGCACGTAGCCGATCTCGACGTGCAGCCGTTCGGTCCGCAGCAGATGGGTGAGCACCGCGGCCAAGCCCGCGTCCTCACCGAGCACGATCAGGCGCGGCAGGCTGTCGGCGGCCATCACCGGAAGTAGCTCGTCCAATGCCGAAGCCTCGGGGATGGCCGAAGTCTGGGTCAGGGGGAGCGAAGCCAATGCGATCGGAACCGGTGCGCCATCGCAGCGGAGAACATGGGTACTCAACTGCGGTACACCCTCCTCTGACCTGACATGTCGATCGCCTCGCTGCGTTCTCGCGGACCCCCGGCCGGTCCGGCTCCCCGTGCCACCATAACCCTGACGCTTATGGGTCGCTGGCTTCGCTGCTCACCCGTTACGTCGGATTCGCCGGACCCGGACCGCGAACCAGGGGGTATGTGGGCATCGCGTAAACTGTGCCTCCGGCCACCGCCTTCCGACGGCGGGTAGCTGCAGCACCGCAGTGCTGCGCGTCGATCCCGTAGGAGACTTCTGATGCCGGCAATCGTGCTGATCGGCGCCCAGTGGGGCGACGAGGGCAAGGGCAAAGCAACGGATCTGCTCGGTGACAGGGTTAATTGGGTCGTCCGCTACCAGGGCGGCAACAACGCCGGTCATACCGTGGTCCTGCCCAATGGTGAGAGCTTCGCGCTGCACCTGATTCCGTCGGGCATCCTGACGCCGGGTGTGACCAACGTCATCGGCAATGGCGTGGTGGTGGATCCGGGCGTGCTGCTCGCCGAACTGGCCGGTCTGGAAGAGCGCGGTGTGGACACCTCCCGCCTGCTGCTCTCCGCCGACGCGCACCTGATCATGCCGTACCACGTGGCCATCGATAAGGTCACCGAGCGCTTCCTCGGCAACAAGAAGATCGGCACCACCGGGCGCGGCATCGGGCCGTGCTACCAGGACAAGGTCGCCCGCGTCGGCGTCCGCGTCGCCGACGTGCTGGACGAGAAGATCCTCACCCAGAAGGTCGAAGCCGCACTGGAATTCAAGAACCAGGTGCTGGTGAAGATCTACAACCGGCGCGCGCTGGATCCGCAGCAGGTCGTCGACGAGGTGCTGGAGAAGGCCGAGGGCTTCAAGCATCGCATCTCCGACACCCGGTTCCTGCTCAACCAGGCACTGGAGAACAACGAGACCGTGCTGCTGGAGGGTTCGCAGGGCACCCTGCTGGACGTCGACCACGGCACCTACCCGTACGTGACCTCCTCGAACCCGACCTCCGGCGGTGCGGCCGTGGGTTCCGGCGTGGGCCCCAACAAGATCGGGGTCGTACTCGGCATCCTCAAGGCGTACACCACCCGCGTCGGCTCCGGCCCGTTCCCGACCGAGCTCTTCGACGAGTCCGGCGCGTACCTGGCCAAGACCGGCGGCGAGGTCGGCGTGACCACCGGCCGCGCCCGCCGCACCGGCTGGTTCGACGCCGTGATCGCCCGCTACGCCACCCGCGTCAACGGCATCACCGACTACTTCCTCACCAAGCTGGACGTGCTCTCCAGCCTCGACACCGTGCCGATCTGCGTGGCGTACGAGGTCGACGGCGAGCGCGTGGAGCAGATGCCCACCACCCAGACCGAATTCCACCACGCCAAGCCCATCTACGAAGAGATGCCGGGCTGGTGGGAGGACATCTCCGGGGCGCGCACCTTCGAAGACCTACCGGCCAATGCGCAGGCGTACGTCAAGCGGCTCGAAGAGCTGTCGGGCGCGCGGATCTCCTGCATCGGCGTGGGTCCGGGGCGTGACCAGACCATCGTGCGGCACGACATCCTGGCGTAAACGCCTGAGACAGAACGAAACTCGCGCCCGCTGCTGATGCAGCGGGCGCGAGGTGTTTCTCGCGGTTCCCGAGAATCTCCCGCTCAGTAGAGAGGCGCCAGCGGCGCGAGTGGGTCGGCGGCGTGCGGCGTGAGGGCGGCGTAGGCGGCCGCGATCGACTTCACCGCCAGGCGGATATCCGATTCCTCGTGGGTGAAGGGGAGGCGGATGAAGCGCTCGAAGGCGCCCTGGACGCCGAAACGTGGTCCGGCGGCGAGCAATACGCCGTGATTCGGGGCGATGGCGGCCAAGGCGGTGGAGACCGGGGCGGGGAGTTGCGCCCACAGGGACATGCCGCCCGCACCGGGGGAGACCCGCCAGTCGGGGAGTTCCTCGGCGATGGATTCCAGCAGGGCATTGCGGCGGGAGAGCAGCTGTTCCCTTCTGGTGGTGAGGATCTGGTCCTCGTGCTGCAGCAGATAGACGGTGGCCAGCTGATCCATCACCGGGGTGCCGAGGTCGACGGTGGAGCGGGTGCCGAGCAGCTTCGCGATCAGCGATTGATTGGCGCGCACCCAGCCGACGCGCAGGCCGCCCCAGAACGATTTCGACGCCGAACCGATCGTCACGATCTCCGAACCGCGGGCGAAAGACGCTGCGGGCGGCATGATCTCGTCGGTCAGGTGGAGATCCACCATGGATTCGTCGACGATCACCGTCATGCGGGTCTCGCGGGCGATGGCGGCCAGTTCGGCACGGCCCTCGGCGTTCAGCAGCAGGCCGGTGGGATTGTTGTAGTCCGGCACCAGGTACGCCACGCTGGCCGCGGTCTGCCTTGCCGCGCTGCGGATTCCGTCCATATCCCAGCCTTCGGGCCGCATCGGCACCGGGACCGGCCGGGCCCCCACATCGCGAATGGCCTCAATTGCGTTGGGGTAGCTGGGATGTTCGATCAGCACGCGTTCGGCCGGGGTGGTGAGCACATTCAGCAGCAGGCGCAGGCCGTGCTGCGCGCCGAGCGTGACCAGGATCTGTTCGGGATCGGTCGGCAGCCCGCGCTCGGTGTAGCGGCGGGCCAGGGCCTCGCGCAGCATGAGCATGCCGACCGGGTCCATGCCGTGCGTGCCGAGATAGGTCGGAAGTCCTTGCAGCGCAAAGGCGTACGCATCGGTCATCTCCGCGGGTGCGGACATGGCGGCGAAGGTCATGTCGATGGTCGGCACCTCCGGCTGCGCCATCATGGCGAGCAGGCTGCGGGCCGGTTTGGTGCCGTCGTGCACGACGGTCGGCGGCAGGGCCACGGTGCTGCGCGAGCCCTGCCGGCTGATCAGGTATCCGTGCTCGCGCAGCAGCGCGTAAGCCGAGGTCACCGTGGTGCGGCTGACGGCCAGGGTGGTGGCCAGATCGCGTTCGCTGGGCAGCGCCACCCCCAGCGGGGCGCGCCCATCGTGGATCAGCAGCCGGATGCTCTCCGCCAATGCCACGTACGCCGGCCGGGTGGACCGCTTACTGTCCGCCGCGGCCCCCGGCTCGTCCTGCCGCCACCGGCCCAGGTCGCGCGTGAGGCTGGCCGCGCCGATCACTCGTGTCGCCATACAGTCCAGTATCGGGGCACTGGATATTTTCTTCAACCCCCGACCAGTCCACTATTTCCTCATGATCGCTCTGCTCACCTCCTTCGCGGTGGTCGCGGCCTTCGCCGCGATCGTCTACCTGTTCGCCCCCGCCTCCGGTGAACGCTGGGGCGTGCTGCTCGAGCGTTACCGCCCGCACGCCCCCATGTCGGACTGGTCGGTCGCCGATTACGAAGCGTCCCGCCAATATTCGGACCTGGCGGCCGTCCGATCCCGGCAAGATCCCGAACCCCCTTCCCCCGCTCAACGCCGCCCAGCCGGCTTCCCCGACCTGTCCCGCATCCCCTGCTGTGAGGAAACAGTCCAGTTCTAGAAAACTGGCCTCAAGCCACCTGGTTGGACTGGACTGCACACCTACCCTCAGGCCGTCGAATGCATCCACCCCACGCCGCCGCGCCCGACCGGGCGCGGCGGCCTCATGCTGCCCCGCCCGCTCCAACCGGCCAGGCTGAAACGCGGGACACCGACGACTCTGGGCCGCACTCTGCGGACGACCATGGCCGAATGCCGCCGGAAGTTGTCGGACCCGTGGTGCAGACTGGCGTTATGTCCGCACCGGCCCGCCCTTTGGCCTCGGCGGCGCTTTTCGATACCGCGATCGGCACCTGCGCCATCGCCTGGAGCGCCACCGGCGTCCTGCGTTTCGCACTGCCCGATCCGGACGCGGCCACCACTCGCAGCTATATCCTGCGTCGTCACCGGCTCGCCGAGATCCGTGAGGCTGAGCCGACTCCCGTCATCGCCGATGCCATCGACCGCGTCCGCGCTCACCTCGCCGGCGATCTTGACGACCTGCGCGCCATCCCCCTGGACCTGTCCGCGCTCAACGATTTCGACCAGGCCGTCTATCGCGTCACCCGCGCCATCGACCCGGGTCACACCATCAGCTACGGCACCGTGGCCAACCGCATCGGCGCCCCCGGCGGCGCTCAGGCGGTAGGCCAATCCTTGGGCCGCAACCCCATTCCGCTCATCATCCCCTGCCACCGGGTGCTGGCCGCCGACCATGCCCTGCACGGTTTCTCGGCCCCCGGCGGCGTCACCACCAAACAGCATCTCCTGGAAATCGAACGCACCCCCGGCTTCGGCGAACCCACCCTCTTCTGACCGAGCCGATCGCCCCGCGTTCGAAATCCGCAACGTGCTTCGCATAACGTTTCTTCACAGCGAAGGTCACAATTCAGTATTGCCCGAAATTCGCTTTCCAACTCGAACCCCTTGTCGCACACTCGATTCTGTCGACAGCACGAAAGCATCCATTGCGCACGAACGGCCCTCGGCCGGCACGTGCGGCAGCCGAGGTTATGCGCGGCCCCGGCTACCGTCGAAGAATCCGATCGGACCGCCCTGACGGTTCGATCGGATTCCGGCACCCACGATGCTGGCGATTACCGCTCCGCACCGCGCTCACAACCGTGGCCGACACTTCTGCCGTCGCGGTCTGGTGGGGCGTGCCCGCGTGATCGCTGTCAGCCCTTCGGCTGTCGCGGCCCGGTCGGTCACGGTACCGCGCGGTCGCCCGGTGAGTCAGAACGCGGCGCCGAGGAAGCCGCCGACTGCTCCGCCGGCGATACCGCCGGCAACGCCACCGGCCACCGCGGCCGGAATGCCAAGGGCGGCAGCACCGGCGGCTGCGCCGACGCCCGCGCCGATGAGCCCGCCGCCGATCGGACCTCCGACCACGTCGATGGGCGCTGTCCACGGCGCGACCGCCACACCGGCCATACCGAGCGCGGAACCGATGCCCGCGCCGACAGCCGCACCCACGATGCCGCCCGGTACCGCACCGGCGATAGCCATGGGCACACCGGCCGCGAGCGCTCCGCCGACCGCGCCGGCGGCGACTCCCGCGATGGTTCCCGCCGCGATCCGATCCGACCGGCTCGGGTTGATGCCGATCGAGTTGAACCCGGTAGCGATGGCCGCTTCGGTATTCGCGGCCGCCTCGTTCACGGGAGTGAGCACATTGTCCGGAACATCATCCGGCACAGCCGAAGTGAAATCTCCCAACCGCAGCGTCCGCGGCGGCGGCGCGATAGGCGCCACCGGAACGACGGGCCCCGGCACATGCAATTCCTGCCAATTGATCGCGGGCACCGCCTGCTGCGGCTGCGGCATCGGCCGGAAGTTCGGCGGCACAACATAATCCGGCCCCGGAACAGGTCCCGGCTTCACCGGCGTAGTAACCCCCGGCTGCACCTGCCCCGGCCGCTGCGCCCCGGCCTGCTCCGCCTGCCGCCCCACCCCCGGCTGCACCGTCCGCGCACTGAACGACCCGCCCGAACCACCGGACGCCCCAGCCGAAGTCCCCGGCTGCCCCGCCGCGGCCCCCGGCTGACCCGCCTGCACCCCGGGCCCCGAACCTCCCGGCACCCCGTTCCCCGGCGCAGCACCCGGAACTGCCTGTGCCCCAGGACCGGTCGTAACCCCAGCCACACTCCCCGCCGCAGCACCCGGCGCCGCCCCCTGCGGATCAGTCGTCCCGGAGCAAGCCACCGCCAACGCCAGCGGAATCACCCCCACCACCGGCAACAGCGCCCGCCGCGCCCCACGACCACCGACTACCCGATCCCGACGCATCACGCCGAACACCACCTTCACCACTCGATTTCACCGGCCCGATCAGGCCGAACAACAACGAGACCCGTCACCACCGGCAACGCCTCCCGCCCGATCCGCTTCTCTCACCACGTAATTCGCACCCACCCCCACCCCGGCGCTCCCCACCCCCAACTTCGCGCAACCCCACCCGCGTGTCGCACCCACCCGCCGCCCGACACCCACGAACCGATTGCGCGGACACGCCGATCCCGCCCGCAACCGATTCCCACCGACGATGAATCGACCTGCGATCGAGCGGCGACCTGAAACTCCGCCTCGCCGCAGTCGCGCCGCCCCCGCGCAGTGGCCGACCGGACCACCCCAATTCGAGCGTCCAGTCGCCGCAAGCGGATTCGAAGCCGAGCGCTCGCGACGCCGAAAGGAGCGCTGTGAGACCGGGCGTCCTCTCGAACGTCCGCCCGGCCCCGACGTCGCACCGGTTGGGTTGTGCGGGAGGCGAATCAGATGACGCTGCCGACCGCGCCGCCGGCCAGGCCACCGAGGACGCCGCCCACGGCCGCGCCCGCCAGGCCGGCTGC
>NZ_BDCD01000047.1 GCF_001613325.1 Nocardia yamanashiensis NBRC 100130
CCATCGCGTTGGTAGCGGGCTGGTTCGCCTTGGTGCGCAACGGTATTCGGCGCGTGATCGCCGCACTCGTCGCGGTGCTCGCACTGTCGGGCGCGGCGCTCCTGCTGCTGCGCGATCGCGGCTGGCTCACCTCGGCGCTGCTGGTGGCGGGCGTGCTGGTGTGGCACGCGGCCGCGCGGATCGCCCTGCGCCCGGTCCTGCGGCGGCCGCTCGCACCGCCGCCGCGCCATCCGGTGCTGTTCGTGAATCCCTGGTCGGGCGATGGGAAAGCCGCCCGCGCGGGCTTGGCCGAGTACGCCGCCGCACTCGGCATCGATACCGTGGAAATGCGGATCGGCGACGATCTCGCGGACCTGGTCCGGGTGGCGATCGCGGCGGGCGCGGACGGCCTGGCCGCGGCCGGCGGCGACGGCACCCAGGCCGTGATCGCCACGGCCGCAGCCGAATACGGCCTCCCGTTCGCCTGCGTCCCGGCCGGCACCCGCAATCATTTCGCCCTCGATCTCGGCGTGGACCGCGACGATATCCGCGGCGCCCTGCATGCTCTCGTCGCAGGCGGCGAGCACCGGGTGGACCTCGGCGAGGTCAACGGCCGCGTCTTCGTCAACAATGTCTCGATGGGCCTGTACGCCGAAGCCGTCCGCCGGCCCGCCTACCGCGACGCCAAGATCAAGACCCTGCTCGACACGGCCGCAACGCTTTTCGGCGGCGCGGGCGCGGCCACCGATCTGCGCTGGACCGCACCCGACGGCGCCGTGCACGCCTCGGCCGCCGCGATCCTGGTGTCCAACAACCCGTATCGGCTCGGCGAGCCCGTGGGACCGGGCACCCGCCCGCGCCTGGACACCGGCCGGCTCGGGGTCGCGGTCATCGCTGACGACTCCGCGCGGCGCGCCCGCGAGCGCCGGCTGCGGCGCTGGGACGCGGTGGCCTTCGAAGTCCGTGCGGCGCGGCCGGTATCGCTCGGCATCGACGGTGAATCGGTGGTGCTGGAGCCGCCGCTGCGGTTCCGGATTCGCCCGCGCGCACTGCGCGTGCGCGTCTCACCGCGTCATCCCGGAGCCTCACCGTCGGTGCTGGAGCAGCGCCCGGGTGACGGCCTGCGCGCGCTCACCGATATCGCCATCGGTCGCGAGCCGCGAATCCGCCGGTAGCGCCGCGAATCCGGCGCCGCGGCACCGCGCCGACCGGTCATCCGTCTAGTTCACCCGTATCGAGTGAGGCCGCACCGTCCGCCCAGCTCATACGGTCGGCACGGACTCGAGGATTACCGTCCGCCGTTACCGGAGGAGTTCGACTGATGATCGGTGCATCGGGAAATCGGCTGGAAGCCGTCACGGTCGGCACGGCCGGGGCCGTGGCCGGGCTCGCGGTCACCGTGCCGATCGATCTGCGCTGGCTCGGTGGCGGTTCCGCGCTGGAAATGCAGATCCTGGTCACCAACTTCCCGCTCGCCACCGCGGCCGGCGCCCTCGCCGCCGTGATGAGCGCGGTGATGTGCGGGGTCGCGCCCCGGTTCAGCACCTGGCTGGTGGCCGGTATCGGCACCGCCCTGCTGCTGCTCGGGCGGATCGTGGCGCGCGGCCTCACCGACGGGCTGACCACTTCCGGCTATGCCGAGGCGATCACCGGCGGCGTGGTGATGGGCGCGCTCGCCTCGCTCGTGGTCGGCCGCTCGCTCGAAACCGCCGGACTGCTGCTGGGCGCGCTGTCGGGCATCGTGATCGGCAGTCGCACACCGCCGCCGGGCGCGGGCGAGCAATTGCAGTCCATGGTCCGCTGGGCGCTGGTGTCCCCGCCGCCGCTCCCGCTGATCGCCGCCGCCGCGCTGCTGCTGGGCTGGTGCGCCTGGCGGAACCGGACGCCGGTCCCCGGCCACGAACCCCGCGAGATCCCGATGCGTCCCGTCGCGGCCGTGCTGGTCCTCATCTCGGCGTCCATGCTGCGCTCGGAATGGACGGTGAGCCATCCGCATTGGGCCGTTCAGATCCTGCTGGGCGGCGCGCTCACCGTGCTGGCCACCCTGGTGGCCGCGCTGCTGCTGCCCGCCCGGGACGGCACCCTGGTCGCCTTGACGGTCGCGTTCGCCGCCGCGGGCAGTGCGGTCGGCGCCGCGCCGCGACCGGGCTGGACCATCCCGGTGCTGGTGGCGGCGGTGGCGGCGGGACTGTGGGCGGGGGCGCGCTGGCCACGGCCCACGGTGGCCGCGGCGGCGACGGTCGCGCTGGCGGTGTTCGCGGCCGTGACGGCCGGCGACGGCGGTTCGATGCTGCCCGTGCTGGGCACGGTGGGGATCGCGGCGGTCGGCGGCTACTGCTTCGGAACCGTTGTGCCGGGCCAGTTTCCGGGCGTCGCGCTGGCCATCGCCATGCTGTTCGCGCCGTCCATCCTGGCCGCCGCCGTGCGCCGCCGCTTCGACACCTCCGGCGGCCCGCGCCTGTTCGAGTCGGGCACGGTCGCCTGGCCGCCGGGGTGGGCGGCGGTGGCGGTCACCGCCGGGTGCGGGGCCGTGGCCTTCCTCCTGCACCGGATGCGCCCGGCGGTGCCGGTGCTCGCGGTCGCGAATCAGTAGGAGTACGGAATCCGTTCCCGCAGTCCGTGTTTCAAGTGGTCGATGACGGCGCGCGTGCGACGGGGCAGGGTGGGTGCGTATACGGCGTAGACGTCGGCGCTGGGCGTCGGGATATCGGCGAGCACCTGGACCAGTGTCCCGTCCCGCAGCAGCGGGCCGACCTGCCACAGCGAACGCATCACCAGCCCTTGGCCTTCCACGCACCAGCGGGTGATGACATCGCCGTCGTTGCTGACCAGATTCCCGTCCACGCGAACCGCCGTCTCGGTGCCGCCGGGTGCGAACCGCCACAGCGAATAGTCGCTGTCGTTCTCCTTCAGTACGAGGCAATTGTGCTGTTCCAGTTCGGCGAGATCCTGCGGCTGCCCGTGCCGGCGCAGGTATTCCGGTGCGGCGCACACCACCCGGCGATTCCGGCACAGGCGCGTGGTGGTGAGCCGTGAATCGTGCAGCGGGCCCACGTGGATATCGATATCGAAACCGGTGCCCGCGATATTGAGCGGTTCGGCGGATAGTTCGAGATCGATCCGCATACCGGGGTGCGCCGTCACGAATTCCGCGACCAGCGCGGCGATATGGGTGCGGCCGAGCCCGATGGTCGAACGCATCCGCACCCGCCCGCGCAGTTCGTCGTGCTGTGCGGAGATCGAATCCTCCAGCTCCTCCAATTGCGCGGCGATCAGCGCGGCCCCGGCGGCATAGCGGCGGCCCTCGGGGGTGAGGACGAGCCGCCTGGTGGTGCGCTGGATGAGCGGCACCCCGAGCCGGGTCTCGATCTGGGTGAGCCGTTTGCTGACCGCCGACACCGAGACGCCGAATTCGCGTGCGCCCTCGGTGAGACTGCGGCAGCGGGCGAGGATGTCGAAGAACACGATGTCGTCACTGAGCCCGCCGCGCACCGGAGCCTCCTCATTGTTTCCGAATCGGCAAAGCTGTCTTGCGCGCCTAGCGCTATCTCCGCCGGGATATCGGAGCCTACCGTTGTGATCCATCGCACAAACAGAACATTCAGCGGGCGAAGGAGATTCATCACGATGGGCGCAAAGTATCGGATCGCGGTCATTCCCGGCGACGGCATCGGCAAGGAAGTCGTGCCGGAGGGATTGCGGGTATTGCGGGCCGCCGCGGCCGAATTCGATTTCACTCTCGAATTCGAGGAGTTCGATTACGCCTGCGCGGACTATTACCTGGCGACCGGAAAGATGCTGCCGGACAACTGGTTCGAGGAACTACGGCGTTTCGACGCCATCTTCTTCGGTGCGGTCGGCTGGCCGGAGGTGGTGCCGGACCATATTTCGCTGTGGGGGAGCCTGCTGCAATTCCGGCGGCGCTTCGACCAGTACGTGAGCCTGCGGCCGGTGCGGCTGCTGCGGGGTATCGCCAGCCCGCTCGCCGGGCGGGGGCCGGGCGATATCGACTTCTATGTGGTGCGCGAGAACACCGAGGGCGAATACTCCAGCATCGGCGGCCGCATCTTCGAGGGCACCGACCGGGAGACCGTCGTCCAGGAGACGGTGATGACCCGCACCGGCGTCGATCGAATCCTCAAGTACGCCTTCGAACTCGCTCAGCGGCGGCCGAAACGGCACCTGACCTCGGCGACCAAGAGCAATGGCATCTCCGTCACCATGCCCTACTGGGACGAGCGGGTGGCGGCCGTGGCGGCCGGCTTCCCCGAGGTGAGCGTCGACAAGTTCCATATCGACATCCTCACCGCGAATTTCGTGCTGCACCCCGACTGGTTCGACGTGGTGGTGGCGAGCAATCTGTTCGGCGACATCCTCTCGGATCTGGGGCCGGCCTGCGCGGGCACCATCGGCATCGCGCCGAGCGGGAACATCAACCCGGAGAACGAGTTTCCGAGTCTGTTCGAGCCGGTGCACGGGTCCGCGCCCGATATCGCCGGGCGGGGCATCGCCAATCCCATCGGCCAGATCTGGAGCGGGGCCATGATGCTCGACCATTTCGGCGAGCACGAGGCGGCCGCCGCGGTGCTGGGTGCGGTGGAAGCCGTGCTGGCACAAGGTGTTACGGCGCTGACGCCGGATATGGGCGGCGTCGGCACCACCGCGTCGCTCGGCAAGGCCATCACCGCCCATCTGAGGAAAACAGCGAGTTGAGATGAGCTTGAAAGACAAGACCGGGCGGCGCGTGCTGCCACGGCTGGACGATGTGCCGCTGATCGTGCCGCTGGCATTGACCGCCGGGGTGCTGGTCGCGGGGCTGTTCGACGCGGTGCCGGAGAACATGATCGGCGGGCTGGCGGTGATCGTGGGGCTCGGCACGCTGCTCGGGCCGCTCGGGAACCGGCTGCCGGTCATCTCGAAAATCGGTGGGGGAGCGCTCATCTGCCTGCTGGGGCCGTCGATACTGGTGTATCTGGGCGCGTTCGAGCAGAACACCCTGGACGCGGTGACGGTGCTGATGAAGCAGGCCAACTTCCTGTACTTCGTGATCAGCACCCTGGTGGTCGGCAGCATTCTGGGGATGAGCCGGAAACTGATGATCGGCGGGCTGATCCGGCTGTTTCCGCCGCTGATCGCGGGCACCACCGTGGCGATCGCCGCCGGGGTGGGGACCGCGATGGCGTTCGGGTACGACTTTCACCGCGCGCTGTTCTACATCGTGGTGCCGATCATCGGCGGCGGCATCGGGGAAGGGGTCATCCCGCTGTCGTCCGCGTATGCCTCGGCGCTCGGCGGCGAACCCGGAAGCTATGTGGCGGAACTGATTCCGGCCGCGATCATCGGCAATATCGTCGCGATCGTGACGGCGGGCGTGCTGCGCAAGCTCGGGGAACGGCGGCCGCAGCTGGACGGCGGCGGGCAGCTGGTCAATACGCCGGACCCGGAGCTGACGGCCGAATCGCCCGAAACTACCGCGCGGGAACCGAATTACGCGTTCGGCGTGCTGACCGTCACCGGATTGTTCGTGCTGGCGACCCTGCTGGAGCGGGTCGTGCACCTGCCGGCGCCGGTGCTGGTGATCATCCTGTCGGTGCTGTGCAAGCTGTTCGGCGTCTTCCCCGCCGTGGTGGAAACCGATGCGCGGGCGGTGTACGCGATCATCTCCCGGTACTTCATCTACCCGACCATGATCGGTCTCGGCATGCTGTACCTGCCGCTCGCCAGCGTGATCGGAGTGCTGTCGCCGGGATACGTGCTCGCCTGCGCGGCCGTCGTGATCGCCATGGCCGCAACCGGATTCGCGGCCGGGCGGGCCATCGCCATGTATCCGATCGACGCATCGCTGGTCACCGTATGCCACAGCGGTCTCGGCGGCACCGGCGATGTGGCGATCCTGTCGGCGGCCGGGCGCATGAACCTGATGCCGTTCGCGCAGATCTCCACCCGGATCGGCGGGGTGTCCACGGTCATCTCGGCCTCGTGGCTGATCCGCGTCATCCAATGATCGAATCGAGAGGGAGACCCGTGCACGTTCTCGTGGCGCCCGACAAGTTCAAAGGCAGTCTCTCCGCGGCCGCGGTGAGCCGATGCCTGGCCACCGGATTGCGAGCCGCCGGGGTGCGGGTCACCGAACTGCCCCTCGCCGATGGCGGCGACGGCAGCGTGGACGTGGCCGTCACCGCCGGGTTCACGGCGTATCCGATCACCGTGGCCGGGGCGACCGGTCTGCCGGTGCGGGCGCGGATCGCGGTCCGGGGCGATACGGCGCTGGTGGAGGTGGCGGGCACCTGCGGGCTGGCCACCACGGGGCGGCTCGCACCCCTGGACAGTTCGAGTCTCGGTCTGGGGCAGGCGATCCGGCAGGCCATGCGGCATCGTCCGGCGCGCATCGTGCTCGCGCTCGGCGGCAGTGCGAGCACCGACGGCGGGATGGGAATGCTGGCCGCGCTCGGCGTGCGCTGGCTCGACCGGGCCGGGCATGCGCTCCGGCCGGGCGGGCGCACGCTGCGCGAGATCGCGGCGGTCGACTGGTCCCGGGCGATCGACCTCAGCGGGATCGAACTGCTGGCGGCCTCCGACGTCACCAATCCGCTCACCGGCCCGGACGGGACGGCCGCGGTGTACGGGCCGCAGAAGGGCGCCATGCCGGCCGACATCGCACAGCTCGAGGCGGGACTGCGGAATCTGGTCGAGGTGGCCGCGGCTCACGAGCAACGCGCTCTCGCACGAGGGTGCCCCGCCGCAGCCCGAGCCGGGGGCGGGCGTGCGCTGTCGGAGGCAGGCGCCGGTGGGTTCGGGAGCGGTCAGGGGTGTCTCCTCGCCTCGGGAGCCGGCGGGGTGCCACGGGCACTCGCGTCGGCGCCGGGGGCGGGCAGCGCCGGTGGAATCGGTTTCGCGGCACAGCTGCTGGGCGCACGTATCGTGCCGGGCGCCGAGTTCTTCTTGGAGATGCTGGAATTCGATCGGTGGCTCGCCGAGGCCGACCTGGTGATCACCGGCGAAGGCAGTCTCGACGCGCAATCCGGGCATGGGAAGCTGCCCACCGCGATCGCGCGCCGAGCCCGGCCGGTGCCGGTGCACGCCGTCGTCGGGCGCAACCGGCTCTCGCGAACGGACTGGGCGACAGCGGGTTTCGAGACCGTGCACGCCCTGTCGGACCGGACCGCGCTCGACACCTATGCCGATCCCGGTCTGACCGCCGCGCTGCTGACCGAGATCGGGGCCCGGATCGGTCGCGGACTCGGGTGATCGAGCGGAGCCGGGCCCGGACGTACAAGGCTCGGACCGGGTGGGCTGGCAGGGATCCGGCGGTCGCTATATGATCGTTCGCGATGATGACTTCTTCTGATCGCAGATTGGGGGTCCCGTCCACGCCAGGTGAGTGCTGATGCTCACCGAATTCGTGAACGGGTCTACTTCCCGGCATTCCTTCTGGCCGCGCGTGCGGGAATACGCCGTGCCGCCCTCCATGATCGAGATCGCTACCGCCCGGCGCGCAGCCGGGGACTGGGTGGGTGCTTGCGCCGCCGCCGGTTTCGATGTCGATATCGATCTACGTCGCCTGGCCCGGACTCATGGCGGTGAACTCGCCGCCAGGGTGCGGGCCGACCTGCGGCATCTGGCCCCGGACCTCCTGCGATGGCATATGCCCCGCATCGCTCCCGACGGGTTGCTGCGGCCGGGGCTGACCATCGCACTGGCTCGATACGATCCCGGAAGAGCCAGTGGCAGAGCCGGTTTCGTGTACCTGGTGGCTCGCACCGCTCCCGTCTGGGCGGATGCGGGGCAGCGGATCGGGCTCGCACTGTGGGACGGCTCCGAATTCGGAGGCGGCTCCCATCCGCATCCCCGGCCCGACCGGCGCTTCCGGCTGGACCTGCATCGGCACCTGTGGGATGCGAGGCGGACCGGGGAACTGCGGTTCCGCACCGGTACGCCCGACCGCTGGGCCGATGAAGCGCGCATTCTCCTCGATGCCGAAGAGCGGCAAGGGAATACGTTCCTCATCCGGCGCGGTTCCCGGCGGCGGATGATCGCCGAACTGGTCGAGGGCGACGACGGACCGTCCGTCCGCCCGGCCCCGGGCCATCCGGCGGGCGGCATCTCCGCACTGCCGGTACTGCCCGATGCGGCGACCTGGACCGCGCCCGATCTCGTGTTGCTACGCGACGGCGACATCTCGGCCGACCGCCTGCATCCGCTCGTCGCCGCCGCACTGGCGCCCGGGTATGAACCGTCCGAATCCGACAGGGCCACAACCGGTTCGGAGCGCGCACGGCTCGTCGAATGCCGGGGCGAACAACATCGAATCGGGCTGGTCGACGGCGTCCTCACCGCGCTCGATCACGACCCGGTCGAACTACGGCGCGAGGAACTGCTGGTCGCGCTGACCGGGACACCGCTGCCGTGCCTCCAGGTCATCGATCGCGCGCACCGAAATCCCGACTGCCTCACCGGTGTTCGCGAACGACTCGACCACGGCGATACGACGGGCGCGCTCGCCATCGTCGACGAACTGCTCGGCGCCGGCGCACAGTTGCGAGACGGTGCCCTGCGAAACGAACTGGAGGCGTTCGCGGACCAGCGCATCACCTACGGGTTGTACCGGGCGGGCCTGTCCCTCCCGGCGCCCAGAGGTCCGATGCGCCCGCGTCCCCGTGACCGGCGCGGGCATCCGCGCCACGCCACCGTTCACTGAAACCCACACAGCCGAAGCCTCGTGATCGGCATGGGAATCCGTGTCACGCGATCGTTCACTGGCAGTCGTGCGGCCGCAGCTTCGTGAGCGGCGCGGGCGTCCGCGTCACACGATCGTTCACTGGCAGTCGTGCGGCCGCAGCTTCGTGAGCGGCGCGGGCGTCCGCGTCACACGATCGTTCACTGGCAGTCGGCCGGCCGCAGTCTCGTGATCGGCGCGGGCATCGGTGTCACGTGATCGTTCACTGACAGTCGTGCGGCCGCGTCCCTGTGATCGGCGCGGGCATCCGCGTCACACGATTGTGCTCCGACGGCCGCGCGCCGACCCTGACCCGACCCTGTGCGAATTCCGCACAGATCCATGAATTCTACTGACCCACAAGGTGATCCACACATGCCTGCACACTCTGCTTCGCAAGCGCCCACCCAGCTCGATATCGCCGGCGACCTCCTATCACTGCTCGGCGAAACGACCACCGAACCGCGCCCCGACACCCAGCTCGAGGCGCTCACCCTGGCCGTCGCCACCGACCTGCCGGTGCTGCTGTGGGGTGAACCCGGCATCGGCAAGACCGCGGCCTTGACCCAGCTGGCCGAATCCCTCGACCTGCCGCTGACCACGGTGATCGCGAGTGTCCATGAGCCGTCGGACTTCTCGGGCCTGCCCATCGTCGGCGACGATCCCGCCGAACAGGGCGTACCGATGGCCCCGCCGGACTGGGCGGTCCGGCTCGTCCGCGCCGGGCGCGGCCTGCTGTTCCTCGACGAACTCTCCACCGCGCCCCCGGCCGTCCAGGCCGCGCTGCTGCGCCTGGTGCTCGAGCGTCGCATCGGCGCGCTGAAACTGCCCCCGCAGGTGCGGATCGTGGCCGCCGCCAACCCGCGCTCTTCGGCCGCCGACGGCTGGGAACTGAGCCCGCCGCTGGCCAACCGGTTCGTGCACCTGCGCTGGGTGCACGACCACGATGTGGTGGTGCGCGGCCTGGGCGGGGTCTGGCCGCGCGCCACCCTGCCCGTGCTGGATCCCGAAAAGCTCACGGAGGCAGTGGAGTACGCCCGCCGGGCGGTGTGCTTCCTGCTGGCGGCCCGCCCCAAACTCGTGCACCAGATGCCGACCACGGAGACCCGGCGCGGCGGCGCATGGGCTTCGCCGCGCAGCTGGGATATGGCGTTGCGGCTCATCGCCTTCGCCACCGCCGCCGGATCCTCCCGGGATGTGCTGTCCATGCTGATCCGCGGCACCGTCGGCGACGGGCCCGGCTTCGAACTACTGTCTAGCCTGGACCGCATGGATCTACCGGATCCCGAAGCGCTGCTTGCCGATCCGGACGCCGCGGAGCTGCCCGAGCGCGGGGACCTGCGCCAAGCGGTGCTGGACGGCGTGGTCGCGGCAGTCCGCAAACGCCCGGACCGGGAGCGCTGGGATGCGGCCTGGGCGCTGCTGGTGCGGGCCGCCGAATCCGGGGCCCCCGATCTCGTTGTGGTGCCCGCCACGACGCTCGCCACCTTGCGCCGGGACGATTGGGTCGTCCCCGCAGCGATCGAACGGCTCGCCGCCGTGGTGTCGGTATCCCAGCGAGCCGATCAGGCCGCCGACCTGGTGCGGGCGGGCCGATGAGCGTGAACCGCACGGCCACACTGGATCTCGGCAAGCTCTTCGCCGCCCGGCTGTACGCCGTCCGGGTCCGGCCCTACCTGGCGACCGCGCTGTTCGCGCTGCGCATCGTCGAATCGCACCGGGTTCCGACCATGGGCGTCGACCGCTACTGGCGCTGCTACGTGTCCCCGGCCTTCGTGGATCGCATGCCCGTCGAGGAACTGGCCGGTGTGCTGGTCCACGAGGTGGCGCATCTGCTGCGCGAACATCACGCGCGCGGTGAGCGTTTCGCGCGCGAGCACGAACTGACCGGGCCCGCCGAAGCGCTGCGCCGCAATATCGCCGCGGATTTCGAGATCAACGATGACATCTTCGGCGACGGACTGGTCAAACCGGAGGGCGCGATCCTGCCCTCGGATATCGACCTGCCCGCCGGGAAGCTCATGGAGGAATACCTGCGCGAGTACAACTTTGGGGTCTACACCGCCGACATGGCCTGGCTGGACTGCGGCAGCGCGGCCGACGGCGTGGAGCGGGAGTGGGAGCTGGGTCCCGGCGGCGCGGACGGGCTCAGCGAACAGGAGCGCGACGGTGTGCGATTCCGGGTGGCGGAGGGCATTATCGGCCGGCCGGGGAACGTTCCCGAGGGCTGGCGGCGCTGGGCGCAGGAGACTTTTCATCCACCCCAGCCCTGGCGCGACCTGCTGGGCGCCGCCCTGCGCGCCGCCGTCTCCGCACCCGGCGTGGGGGAGGACTACACCTACGGCCGTCCCGCGCGCCGCTCGGCCGGACTGCCCGGCGTGGTGCTGCCCAGCCTGCGGCGCACCCCGCCGCGCGTCACCGTCATCATCGACACCTCGGGGTCGGTCAGCGATACCGAATTGGGCAGTGCCCTACTGGAAGTCGCCGCCATCTCCCGCGCCGTGGGCGGCCGCCGCGATCTGGTCACCGTGCTGTCCTGCGATGCCGCCGCCCGCATCGCGCACACGCTGTGCGCCGCCGAGAGCATTCCGCTGCTGGGTGGCGGCGGCACCGACCTGCGCGAGGGGTTCGCCCGTGCGCTGCGCACCCGGCCGCGTCCGGATGTGCTGGTGGTGCTCACCGACGGCCAGACACCGTGGCCGTCGGCGCGACCCTCCTGCCGGACGGTGGTCGGGCTGTTCCGCCGCAGGCCCAGCTGGAGCGAGCAGCGCGCCGAGTACGTCCCCGACCTGCCGCCGGAATGGGCGCGCGTCGTGGAGATCGGCTGATGGGCCGCCGCGTCGCCCGGGGCTCCGCCGGCCGTCCAGGTTCCCGGCCGCGTCCCAGCTACCGCCCTTGCCAGCGGGGTGCGCGCTTCTCCACGAAAGCCATCGCACCCTCTTGCGCGTCGGCGCTGCGGAACACCGATTCCAGCTCCTCGCCGGCCATCCGCCAGATGTCCTCGCCCCAATCGTCGCCGTAGTCGGCGCTCCGGTAGGCGATGCGTTTGGAAGCGCGCACCGACAGCGGGGCATTGGCGGCGATCCGTTCGGCCAATTCGAGGGCGGCGTCCAGGACCTGGTCGGCGGGCACCACGCGATTGACCAGGCCCCAGTCGGCGGCGGTCGCGGCATCGATGGGATCGCCGGTCAGCATGACCTCGAGCGCCCGCTTCATCGGAAGCTGGCGCGGCAGCCGCAGCACCCCGCCCGCCGCGGCGGCCAAGCCCCGCTTCACCTCGGGCAGACCGAATTTCGCCTGCTCGCTCACCACCGCCAGATCGCAGGCGAGCATGATCTCGGTGCCGCCGCCCAGGGCGAAACCATTGACCGCGGCGATCAGCGGTTTGTCGATGAAATGCTGCACCATGCCCGCGAACCCCCACTCCTCGTGCCGGTGCGCGAAGATCGGCTGCCCGGACGCGAGCGCCTTCAGATCGGCGCCGGCGCAGAACGCGCGTCCCGCCCCCGTGATGACGCCGACCCGCAGATCGTCGTCCTGCGCGAGCTCTTCCAGGGCCTCGCCCACCGCCGTGGACAGCGCGCCGTTCACCGCATTGAGGGCTTCGGGGCGATTGAGCGTGATGAGCGCGATGGCGCCCCGGCGTTCCAGCAGCGCCGCCGGATTCTCCGACATGACATGTCCTTTCGGTGCCGGCTTCAAGATCGTGGCCGCCCCAGCCTAGGTCGGCGGTCGCGGATATCGAAGCAGCTTCGGGGGCGCGGCCTAAGCTCGGCGGATGGAGTCGGGATCATGGCCGATGGAACAGTTCGCGGCGGAGACCGAGCGGTTCCGGCGGGAGTTGCTGGCGCACTGTTACCGGATGGTGGGGTCGGCGCACGATGCCGAGGATCTGGTGCAGGAAACCTACCTGCGGGCGTGGCGGGGGTACGAGGGCTTCGAAGGGCGGGCGTCCGTGCGCTCGTGGCTGTATCGGATCGCCACGAACGTGTGCCTGACCGCGGTGCGGAGCAAGCAGAGCCGTGTCCTGCCGTCGGGGCTGGCGGGACCTTGCGAAGAACTGGACCGCCCGCCGAATCTCGTTGCACACGAAGAGGTCTCGTGGCTCGAACCGCTTCCGGACACCTGGCTGCCCGACGGTGATCCGGCCGCGGTGGTGATCGCCCGCGAATCCCTGCGCCTGGCGCTCATCGCCGGCCTGCAACATCTGCCCGGCCGCCAGCGCGCCATCCTGCTGCTGCGCGAGGTGCTGGCGTTCTCCGCCGCCGAAACCGCCGAAATCCTCGGCACCACCGTCCCCGCCGTCAAAAGCGGCCTGCAACGCGCCCGCGCCCGCCTCGACGAACTCGCACCCCGGCCCGGCGAACTCCTCGAACCCACGGATCCGCGCGCCCGCGCCCTCCTCGACGGTTACATCACCGCCTTCGAGAAGTCCGATGCCGCACTGCTGCAACACATCCTGCGCGTCGACGCCACCCTGGAAGCCACCCCGTTCCGCGACTGGACCGCCGGCGTAACGCACTGCCTCCGCATGCTCGAGCGCTATGTCCTCGGCTCGGCCGGTGACTGGCGCATGCTCCCCGCCATCGCCAACGGGCAGCCCGCCGCCGTCACCTACCGCTGCGACGCCGCAGGGGAGTACCGGGCCTACGGCGTGACCGTCCTGGAAGCCACCGCCAGCGGCGTGACCAGGGTGGTGGCGTTCCACCATTCCGCCCTGATCACAACGACTTTCGGCTTCCCGGAAATCCTGCCCTGACCCTTACGGCACCAGTGCGAGCTTCCCCACGGTCGTCCCGCTCTCCAACGCCATGAGCGCCTTCGCCCCATCGGCCAAGTCGTACACGGTCGGCTTCCCCGGCGGCGCCACGCCCGCCGCGATCAACCCGAACAGCTCACCCATGACCTCCCCGAACAGCTCCGGAGCCCGCTGCGCCAGCACCCCGATATTCAGCCCCATCACCTGAATCTGGTTCTCGTACACCAACTCCCAATTGGTCAGCGCGGCAGTCCCACCGGCCAGCCCGAAAACGACCACCCGCCCGGTGACCCGCTTCGCCACCGCCAACCCCACCCCGAACGACTCCCCGCCCACCGACTCCAACACCACATCGACACCCTCACCCCCGGTCAACCGCAACACCTCCGCCGCCAGATCCCCACTCCGCGCATCCAGCACATGATCCGCCCCCAACCCCCGCACCACCTCATGCTTCCCCACCGAAGCAGTAGCGATCACCCGCGCCCCCCAATGCTTCGCCGCCCGCACCGCGGCCTGCCCCGTCCCACCCGCCGCCGCCCGAATCAACACCGTCTCCCCGGCCGCTATCCGCCCCAACGGCCGCAACGCCGCGATAGCCGTCGGCCAATTCACCACCAGCCCCAACGCTTCCGCCGCCGTCCACCCCGCCGGCACCCGCACCACCGCCCCCGCCGCCATAGTCATGAACTCGGCAAAAGCCCCATACCCCACCCCCACAACCATCTCCCCAACCTCCACCCCACGCACCCGCTCACCCACGCCCACAACCTCACCCGCCCCCTCGAACCCAGCCACATAAGGCGGCCGCACCCCCTCCGCCGTCCCCCCATACGCCATCACCACATCCCGAAAATTGACCCCCGCCGCCCCCACCCTCATCAGCACCTCATCCGCCCCCGGCACCGGCACCCCCAAACCCTCCGCCACCCGCAAATCCCGCGGCCCATCGAACGAAGTCTGCTGCAGCGCACGCATAGCGCAAGAAAGTCCCATGCCATACAGACCCCCACCACCCCCCAAAGGAATCGCCCACCCCACCACCCCACCCAAACCCCCTGCTCCGGCCCCGATTTGGTGTCCAGGTGGGGTAACAAGCTAAGGTTCTCTCATCCGCAAGGTTCTATAGCTCAGCGGGAGAGCACTCGCTTCACACGCGAGGGGTCGCTGGTTCGATCCCAGCTAGAACCACAGCACAATGAACCCGCAGGCCGCGCCGCCTGCGGGTTCATTTCATTCCGGTAGAAGTCTTGACCACTCGCGTGAGAAGCCCCGCGCGACTTCGCAAATGGACCAGTGCTCTGATGTCGCGCGTAGGCTGAAATTCGGTGCCGCTGGACTCCGGTGACCCTGGCACTCCGACTTTCACCCGCACTGGGGACGGCCATGCACGAATGGACCGGACCACAGTCGGCCCAGCTGATCTCGGCCTGGCGCGAAGTCGCCGCGGCCGCCGAAGTTCCCGAGCACCGCTGCCTGGTTCGGGTCGACGATACGACCACGCACGTCGCCGCCGCGATAGGCAGCCGCATGATCGTTCTCAAGGACACGGAGATCGAGGAGTCGACCCGTCCGCAGCTGGCCGCGGTACTCGCGCACGAACTAGGCCACCTGCTCGACCCGCTACGGTCGAATTGGCAGGCCTTGCCGCACCTGTACAGAGCGCCCCTCTATGTGGCGAATCTCCCACTACGCGCCGCATTTCTGCTGCTGGACCGATGGTTGGGCAAGTCCACAATGTTCCTGGGCATCGCCGCCGTAACCGTCCTCGTGCTGTTCCCAGCCACCACAGTCCTGACGCTGTTCCTGCTCGTCGGACCACTCGGCGCACCGATCGCCGCCTGCCTCTTGATCATCGAAGCATTGGCCGAGTCGGCACTCCAACGCCAAAACGAACTCGTCATCGACAGATTCGCGGTCGACCTAGGCTTCGGCCTGGGCATGCTGTCCTTCCTGCAGCGGCACGAGAGAACGAAGTGGGAGAACCGCAACCCCCTCGCACCGCCCGGGCTGCTCCGTGAGCGCCTGGCCGCACTGGCCGCAACCCACCCCTCGGCCGCCAAACGAATCACCGCCGTCGAACAACGCATCCGCGTGCTCGCAGCACTCGACTGAGTCATGGCGCTCGATCTCGATCAGGCGTTGTTGCGACGGCTCCGGATATCGGTGACCGCAACCTGTTGCGCGAGTGGAGAATCGGTCATAATACGTGGGATCGATGAATCGATCCTCGGTGAGGGGTTTCGGTAGTAAGTTGCTCGAATATGGCTGAGCAGCCGAAGAATCCACACGACGCCTACTTCCGGCATGTTATGTCGGAGGCGACTGCCGCGGCGGGCGAGATGCGGAACGTGCTACCGGAAGCTGCTGCGGTGCAATTGGATTGGGATGGCATGGAGCTGCAGTCGTGCAGTTTCGTGCCGAAGGAGTTGCGCTCACGCTACACCGACGTGCTGTTTCGGACACGCTGGGATGATCGCGACGCCTTCGTCTTCATGTTGATCGAGCATCAGAGCAGCACGGACCAGTTGATGGCCTTTCGGATGCTCGAATACATGGTGGCGATCTGGAACCGCTACCTGCGGCACAACCCGAAGGCGCGTCGCCTGCCGGTGGTGATTCCGGTGGTGGTGCACTGCGATCCAGGCGGATACCGCTGGAATGCGCCCACCGAGCTGTCCGATTTGCTCGACGTCGACCAGGCCATGCGACCGGTGTTGGGCGAGTGTCTGCCGCGGTTTCGATTTCTGCTGGACGACCTGGGTGCGGCCGATATCGCGGCGTTGCGGGCGCGGAAGCTCAGCGTGATGGCGAAGGTGTTGTTCGTATCGCTGAAAATCGGGCCCGGCAATCCCCGATTGGGGCATGACCTGTTGCCGCTCGAGGCCGAGTTGCGGGTGTTGATCGAGGACTACCCGGGCGAGTTCGACCAGGTGATGGCGTATCTTTGGAGTGTCGGTAAGACCGATGTCGCTGGCTTTGCACCGTTGATCGACCGGCTCGGTCCGCGAGCGAAGGAGATCATGATGACAACCGCTGAACAGTTCCGCACCGAAGGACGCACCGAGGGGCGAGCGGAAGCTTTGCTCGACCAACTGGTCGTCAAGTTCGGGGCGCTGCCCGATCAGATTATCGAGATCGTGCGTGGGGCAGAGGCGGCGCGGTTGCGTGTTTGGGGCACTCGGGTGCTCACCGCGGACTCGCTCGATGAGGTGTTCGCCAAGTAGCCCAGCTCGCGGACGTCCATCGGTGCATTCGGGCGCCGTCAGATCATTTCGGCCCGCCCCACCGCAGTCCGATGGGCTCAGTTCATGTGTTTGTCGAACCATTCGATCAGCTGCTCGGGGTGCTCGGAGAAGTAGTTGTAGCCATCCCAGCGGCGGGTGCTGCCTTCGATCCAGAACAGTTTCTTGTCGCCGGCGGGGATGGCGTCGAAGATCGCCTGCACGTCGGCGGGCTTGGTCAGTGCGTCGTCACGCACCTGGGTGATGAAGGTGGGCACGTGGCAGTTCGCGGCGTACTCGATCGGTGACACCTGGTCGATCGTGAAGCTGGTGATCAGCTTGAACTCGCGGTCGACGGCGTCGAACTGGTCCTCGGCTCCCATCATCTCGAGGTTGCGTTCGACCATGGCGCGCATCGAGATCGGCTGCGGGTTGACCAGGCATTTCACGTCCGCGAAGAGTTCCGGGTATCTGGTCATCGCCACATAGGTGGCATTGGCACCCATACAGCGGCTGAGCAGGCCCACCGTCATGGCGCGGGTGTCGGGCCGGGACTTGACGTACTGCAACGAGCCGGCGACGTCACGGGACTCGAACTGGCCCCAGGTGAAGATGAAGCCGTTGGCGTCGCCGCTCTGGCCGTGGTTGCGCGCGTCGTAGGTCAGCACGTTGTAGCCGGCCTCATGCAGGTACTGGTACTCCCGCATGTAGTTGACCTCGATGTCGTTGCCGGGCACGAACTGCCACCGGGGCAGGTGCGAGGGAAAACCGTAGCGGTTCATCGGCATCGGATGGTTGGCGATGACCAGCTTGTCCGAACCCGGAGCGGGAATCCACCACGCCTCCAGCGGAGTACCGTCCAGCGACGGGAACGTGAGGTCCTCGTACGCCATCCCGTACTCGTCCGGTGTATGCAGAATCGGGGCGCGGACCGGGCTGCTGAGGCCCTTGGCCAAGGTCGCGAGCGCTTCGGAATCGACCGCCATCGCAGTAGCTCCTTCTCATTCCGTTTCATGGGAAATCGTCCGGCACTTCCTGCAGCTATTTGACGGTAACCTCCGGTCCCGGAGGAAGCCACTGGTGAGAGGTGTACTGGTAGTGCACCCCTCCGCAGAGCAGTCGCCTTTAACCTGGACATCGTGGATCACGCAGCCGAGATCCGGGAGTTCCTGACCTCCCGCCGCGCCAAGATCAGCCCACAGCAGGCCGGGCTGCCCGTCCTCGGCAAACGCCGAGTACCCGGATTGCGCCGCGCCGAAGTTGCTCAGCTCGCGGGAATCAGCGTCGAGTACTACGCGCGACTCGAACGCGGCAACCTGTCCGGAGTATCGAACCAGGTCCTCGATGCCCTCGCCCGTGCACTGCGGCTGAACGAGGACGATCGCACCCACCTCGACGACCTCGCCCGCACCACCGGTCCCCGCCCCCGATTCCGCCGCCAGCCCGCCGCCGCGGTTCGACCGAATCTGCAGCGCTTACTGGACTCCATGACCGGCCCGGCGTTCATCATCAACGGCTGTGGTGACGTCCTGGCCGCCAACGCGCTCGGCCGCGCCCTCTACGCACCGATGATCGACGCCGCCCGAGGCGCGGTCCCCAACCACGGCCGGTTCATCTTCCTCGACTCCCGTTCCCACCAGTTCTGGCCCGACTGGGACCGCGCCGCCGACGACATCGTCGCCCTCCTGCACGCCCGAGCCGGCCGCGACCCCTACGACAAGGACCTCAGCGACCTCATCGGCGAACTATCCACGCGCAGTGACGAATTCCGAATCCGCTGGGCACGCCACGACGTCCGCCGCCACCACCAGGGCGCCAAACCCATCCACCACCCGGTCGTCGGCACCCTCCACCTCACCTACGAATCCCTCGAACTACCCGCCGACAACCTCATCCTGTTCACCTATGGCACCCAACCGGGCAGCGACTCCGAGGACGCCCTGCGCATCCTGGCCAGCTGGGCCGTCGACCACGATTCCGAACCGGCCCAAGACCAGCGTGCGTGAATCGAGGTCGGTGACACGGCATCGACTTCGCTCGGATCCCCAACGACCGCAATAGAGTTCGCGATCACATCGGCTGTTCGAGGGAGTGGGTGAGGCCGATGATGATCACGTGGAGGCCGTATTCGAAGCGGGCGTCGGCATCGGCGATTTGTTCCAGGGGTAGGTCGGCGGGGAGGGCTATGTCGGGTGCGTGGACGAGGTTTTGTCGTACTCGGGCCGCGCCCTGCGCCGGGGTGAGGCCGCTGTCCTGCGCGGTCTGTTGCCGGAGGACCTGCCCCATGGTGTAGGACATGACGACGTCGGCGCCCCAGGCCGCCCGGGTCGGTGGAAAGCCGGCGTCGAGGAGCGGGGTCAGTGCGGCTTCGTTGAACGACAACACGTTTCGTTCGGCCGTGATGCTGCCGCTGAGCATGCGGGCGCTGTCGCGGTGCGCCAGCAGGGCGCGCCGCAGACTGTGCGCCAGGGTCGCCAGCTGTTGTCCCCAATCGCCCTGATGTGGGAGTGCGGGATCGGCGAGTGCTTCCCCGATGATCCGCTCGACCATCGCGTCGAGCAGGTCCTGTTTGCTCGCGAATCTCCGATACAGAGCGGGCGCCTGCACTCCGGCTTCGTCGGCCAGGCGGCGCATGGTCAATCCTTCCAGCCCCAAGGTTTCGACCAGCGTCAACGCGATGGACACCATCGTTTCGCCGGCGACCGCCTGCCCTGCCGGGCGTCCGGACTTGGTGACCCGGCGCACTTCTCTTGACATGTTAACAACGTTATCAATATTCTCGGCGGCCAATGGTAACAGCGTTAACACATTGCTTCGTGGAAGGACATTCGTTGCCGTCGAGACCGATTCGCAGCTGCGTCGGAGTGATTCTCTTGACTTCCGCGCTCGTCGCGACCGCCTGCCAGGCCGACGAGGGGCGCGCGGTCTCCACCTCGAGCGTGCCGCACATCGGCGAACGCGGTGCCGCGGCGCTCACCAGCGCCTTGGAACAGGCTGTCGCACAAGGGATTCCAGGAGCGCAGGCGGTGGTCACGGCCGGGAGTGGGACCTGGTCGGTATCGGCAGGTGCCGGCGACCTGGCCACCGGAACGCCGTTTCCTGACAACTCGCACTACCGGATCGGCAGCAACACCAAGACGTTCGTCTCGACGGTGGTCCTGCAACTGGTCGCGGAGGGCAAGGTCGACCTGGACGCGCCGATCGAGCGATATCTGCCGGGCGTCGTCCACGGGAACGGGAGCGACGGCACCCGCATCACCGTGCGAAACCTGTTGCAGCACAACAGCGGAATTCCGGACTACCTGATCGACGGCGATACGCCCAAGCCGGGCCAGATCACACCCACCGAACGCAATCGCTGGCAACGCTTCACCTCCGACGAAGAGCTCGCCATCGCACTGGCCCTGCCCGCCTACTTCGAGCCCGGTGCGAAATTCCAGTACACGAATACGAACTTCCTGCTCGCCGGCATGATCGTGCAGAAGGTGACCGGGCAATCCATCGCGGCGGAGATAACCGACCGCATCATCGAGCCGCTCGCCCTGCGCGGCACGTCCTTTCCTGGTCCCGACGACACCGCCCTCCCTGACCCGCACCCGATCGCGTACGCCGATATGGACGGAAAGCGGGTCGATATCACCCGCCAGAACACCACCTGGGCGGGCGCCGCGGGCGCCATGATCTCGACCGGAGCGGATATGAACACCTTCCTCACCGCCCTGCTCACCGGCAAACTCCTGCCCCGGCCCCAGCTCGATGAACTGATGCGCACCATCCCCACCGACAAGCCGGACGCCGAATACGGCCTCGGGATCAGCCGGGTGCGCCTCTCATGCGGCATCGATGCTTGGGGGCACGCCGGAGGCCTCCCTGGATTTCGTACCCTCGTCCGCTACGCGCCGTCGAAAAACCGCGCTGTCACACTGGCATTCAACGAGTTGCCCGCCACCCCCGAGGCCGCGGCCGCCACCCTTTCCGCCCTGGACGCCGCGCTGTGCGGTAGCGGCGACTAGGGCGTGCTCGACGGAGCGGGCGAAGTCCCCGCGGCGGCGAACAAGGCCTCGACCTCGCGTCCCCACTCCGGATACATCTCGACCTTGCGCTTGTAGATCGCGTAAATCTGCTCGGGCAGTTCAGGATTCGATTCGTCGGAGAATCGCACCGCGTACTGCTTGGCCAGCCGCGGCAGGATGTAATCGTCACCCGCTATATGCACCGGATCGTGCATATAGCGTTCCAGCGCGTCCAGGTCGGGAATCGCCGCCAGATACGCGTGCGTGAAGCCATCCGCCGGGTCGCCGAGGTCCGGCCCGACCGTCGAGAACGCTGTCGACTCGACCGACGCGGTGCGTCGCATAGCGGCGAGCACCTGTTCCCGTTCCTGTTCGGGGACACCGGGCTTGAAGCTGAACCGCAGCAGATTGATGATCATCACGCCTCCATTTGCACTGATGGGTGCATATTAAGGTACTAGCTAGTGCATTCGCTAGGGTTGTCTCGTGCCCTCACTGAAGCCGGAGCGCCCGAGCGGGCGGATAGACAAGCGGCAGGCGATCCTGGACGCCGCATTCACCGTTTTCGCCAGGGACGGCTACCACCAGGCGGGCGTCGACGCCATCGCCGGGGAGGCGCGGGTCGCCAAGCACACGATCTACAACCACTTCGGCGACAAGGAGACCCTGTTCCGCGAAGTGATCGCCCACCTTTCCACGCAGGCACTGACGCGAAATCTCGCCGCGGTCGAAATCCTCGACCAGGACGGCGATCTCGCCACGCTGCTGACCGAGACCGGTCTCACGCTCGCCGAGTGCTACTGCGACGAACGCTCCGTTGCGCTGCGCCGACTGCTGCACGCGAACCTGCCGAACATGCCGGACCTGCTCGATATCGTCAAAGACAAAGCCTCCGACCGAGTCGGCGACGCACTGTCCGCACGACTGGCCAAACTCGCCCTGGCCGGCAAGCTGCACCTCGCCTCGGACCCCGCCATCGCCGCCGAACAGCTCGCCGCCCTGCTCACCGCGCCCCTCGAAGCCCGCACTCGCATGGGGGTACGCAGGATCTCCGAAGCCGAGTTGCGCGAAGTCACCCGGAACGCGATCGCGACGTTCCTCCGGGCTTTCGGCCACCATCCGGAATGACACTGGTCCGGAGGCGGCCCCGGCGAAAATCACCCCCGCGCAATCGATGTCGTCGAAGGCGATTCGCGGTGATGGCGTAGGAGCCGGGGACACCAGTCGCGGATGCCTGATGCCGACTCGAGTTGTGATCTATTTACGGCCGAACACCTCATAGGTGCCCACCTCGTGGGTGACCTCTTGCCGCCAGCTCACGATCCGCCAACCCTCCGGGGTGCGGGCGGCCTCGGCGTGATACCAACCGAAGACTTCGAACGTGAGGTCAGGGCGATCGGCACCTATGTGGTGAACTCGCATCTTGGCAGACACCGAGGCCCGGTCACCATCGACAACCGCGCGCTCATGACCCATCAAATGCTGTGTGGGGCCGCACTTGTCGAGATATCCCCGGATCATTCCGGTGAGACGCTCTCGGCCGTCGACGATCTCGGCGCCCGAGTAATTCGCCGTCACGTCGGCAGCGAATACGCTGTTCAGGCTCGCCCAATCACGCCGGTCGAGAGCATCGGCATAGTCGTGAAGCAACGAGATCACTGCGCGCCTGGAGCTGGTCATCACCGGATGGTAGGCACCAGGTTCACCGCCGGGCCGAGCTCGTCCCGATGATCAGGACGTATCCCCAGCCTCATGTGCCACTCGACGTTCGGCATTTGCGTGCCCTCGCCGGCCGGGCGCGTAGCCGGTTCCGAACGCCGGGGCGCAGCATGAGTGGATGGCGGCGAGAGTGGAGCGAAAGCCATGACACATCCGATCTTGTAGTGTTTCCATTCGGAATCATTTCGAAGGGGGCTGTCATCCGTCCGAATGCCTTGTGCCGTTCCATATTCGCCGTCGTATTCCTCTCGATCGAGGTGGTAGTGGGCATCCCTGGCGCGCTCTCGGCACCGAATGCCCTTTCCGCCCTGGTGATCTCACTACCCGCCCCGACAGGGAAGCTCCCTGTCGGCGTCACCGAACTTCGGCTGGTCGACACCGATCGCACGGACCCGTGGAACACCGATCAGCAGCGTGAGCTGATGGTGAGGATCTGGTATCCGGCAGCGGATGCCAACGGCACACCAGCCGCTCCGTGGATACCGGCCGGTGCTCTGCAGGCGCAGACCAGCGACCTCGCCGATCTCGGAATCGACCAGGACAGATGGACTTTCGGTCCGGGGCACAGCATTCAGGGTGCGAAAGCCCGCGTTGCCGACGGCCCATTTCCCATCCTGTTGTTCTCACCGGGCATGGACGATCCGGCCGGACTGAACACCGCCCAAGCCGAAGATCTGGCCAGTCACGGTTACATCGTGGCCGCGATCAACCACACCCACGAAGCGTTCGCCGTCCAATTCCCCGATGGCCGCATCGAACGAACCGTTATCCCCCCTGGACTCACCGCCAGAAGTTCTCACCGACCTGCTGCTACCCGTCCGCGTGGCCGACATCCGGTTCGTATTGAACCGGCTCACCGACATCGCGTCAGGCGTCACGGCCGGCGACGAAGTGAATCTGACGAAAAGTCTCGACCCGACACGAGTGGGCATGTTCGGTCATTCTCTCGGCGGCTCCACCACCGCCCAAGCCATGCATGACGATCCGCGCACCCTGGCCGGGGTGAACCTGGACGGGCCCCTGTTGGGTTCCGTCGTCACCGACGGACTGAACCAGCCGCTGCTCATGCTCGGCAACGACAATCCTCGATGGCTCAACCGCGAGAACTGGGAACCGTTCTGGCCGAACAATTCCGGGGCGAAGATCCCATTGCGCCTGTCGGGAACCGAGCACATGGCATTCAACGACGTCGGGCAGATCCTGCCCCAACTCGTCACCGGCGGCCTGCTCGCCCAGGCCACCAGCGAATCGATCATCGGGAACAGCGACCCCCGTCGCGTCCTCGACCTTCAACGCACGTATCTACGCGCCTACTTCGACCTGGCGTTCGGCCGTACCGAAGGCGACATCGCCGACACGATCACGCACCTGGCGCAGCCGGGCATCTACCCACACCCTTGAGTGCCGACAGCACAGTGCAGTCGGCAGATGCGGTGCGCGTTCGCCGGCGAACACCGCATCTGTCCCAGCGATCAGCGGCAGGATAGTGCGCTGGTGAACACTGTGATCCTGTTCCTCCGCCACCGGGGAATCGGGCTGCGTGCGCCGCTACCCGAAGGGGCCGGGAATCGTCCCGAAGATCCCATTGCCTTTCCGGACCTCGCACACCTTCCAATAGCCATGCCCGTTGTCTTCGATGACGAAGGCAATGTCGAGATCTGTTGCGCCGGTGTAGTAGCCCTCCACCATGACCGGGGATTCGGTGGCGTCGTGGTCGTTGAAGCGGTCGGGTTTCGGCTCGTAGTAGTGCACGAATGCGGCGCGCACCTCATCGTCGGTGCGGGTCGCCAGCTGCTTGGCGAGGTTACCGCAGGTGTGTTCGCGCAGGTAGGCGACATTGCCGGCCGCTGCGGCCTCGATGTGCTGGCGCACCGCGTCTTCCGGGGTGTATCTCGAACAACCGCTCACCAACGCTACCGATGTCACGACGACCAATCCTATTGCCACACGCATGAATTCGACCCTCCCGTCACGACCGGCCCGCGGGTCGGCGGTCGTCACGAAACGATCGCGGTGACGAGGGGCGAATGTTAACCGGGAACGGCTGATCGCAGGCTCCGCCACCAGGAGCACCGTCTACATGCACGTAGGGCTGCTGTAGCCGCCGCGATACCGACGTTCGGTAGTAGCATGCGCGCCGACCTCGGATCGGCTCATTCCGTTAATCTTCCGAGGAAACGGGGCGGCTGTTCCGGTGCTTCGGTCGCTATCACCAGGCCGCCGGCGACTGCTCGCATCCAGAGAGTGTGATGCCAGGCGTTGGCATCGGGTTCCGGCTTGCTTGTGAATGCGGGATTAGGGCCGGTCTCGATGAGATGCAGTAGAGTCCAGGCAAGGCCGTAGCAGTCGTCTGGCCCAAAGCATTGGATCAGCGCGGCGGCTTCCTCGCCGGTGACCGGACCGGTTATCGCTTCGAGCTGGGCCTGGCGGTACGAGATCTGGTCTTCGCTGGCATCCCAATCCGGTAGGGCGCCCGCGGCGACGAATGCGGCGACATCAACTCTCACACCGCCAGCTTGCCGGATACGACATCAACAGGTGAAATGCGAACCATTCGGCAATGCAGGGTTTTCTAGCTCTTGTCCTCTCCTGTCATTGACTCGGAGCGGCCGCACATGATGCAGTCACGAAAGCTCGTGAAGATGTCGACCGAAGATGCTGTCTAACCGAAGGGGAGTGCCGATGGGTGACAAGCAGAAGACTCCCGATTGGGTTGCGGAAAGCGGCGCTTGGGTGTTGGAGAACGGACATCGGACCTTGTTGAAGCTGACGGGTGGTCGTTGGCCGCACAGGCTCGGGTCGATGCAGGCGTTGGAGTTGCACACTATCGGTCGGAAGACCGGTCAGCGGCGCTCTACGTTGTTGAGCTCGCCTATTTTCGCTCCGGAACGGATCGTGCTGATCGCCTCGCTCGGTGGCGCTTCGCACAACCCCGCCTGGTATCTGAATCTCGTTGCGCATCCCGAGGTCGAGATCACCGTGCGTGGGGAGACCAAGCCGTACGTCGCGCGCACCGCTTCCGCGGAGGAGAAGGCCGAGCTCTGGCCCGAGATCACTCGCGGTATCGGCAACCCGTACGAGGGATATCAGCGCAGCACTCGGCGCGATATTCCGGTGGTTATCTGCGAACCGGCCTGACAGCGGCTCGTTCACGCCTCGATAGCCGATTCGATTCGCCCGGGACGCGGAAGGAAAGTGCGTATCTGCTGTAGATATCAGCCACTGCCACACCGTATTACGGGCCAACGACAGATTCGCCGGCCGCATCGAGTAATGCCCGCCGTTGCCCAACTCACCCGGTTCGGCGAACTGGGCAATTCGTTGAGCAGGGTGATCTGCCCCTCCCGAGTAGACCATCAAACACGTTGGCGTGGTTGAATGTCCGGTTCGCTGGCAACGCCATGCGGGCGACCGGGGGTGGGAATTACCTGTCTCCGGTCAGGATCGGAAGGATTTCTCATATGACACGGACACTGTCGCGGCGCGCACTCTCGACCTGTGGCGTGGCCGGCGTAGTCGCCGGAGCTCTCGTCGCGGGGGCGGGTGCCGCACATGCTGCGGAGGTGCCCAAGTATGGCAACGTGCGGTATGTGTTCTGCTCGGACACGCAGGACAACAACCGGATCACGTACTACGACAGTCTGGGTAAGCGGGAGGAGATCGCTACCTTCGGCGAGGCCAAGGACGGCGGTGTCTGGTGCCGTTCGGTGGACGTGTTCTTCGCCAAGGAGACCTACGTGTGGTCGGCCGTCAGCGGGAAGGATGCGCACTACGCGTACGCCGCCATCTTCGTGAACGGTCGCATGGCCGCGCGTGAGGAGGACCGCTCGGAATTCGGGACCTACGCGCAGGCGATGTGACATCGGTCGAGCTCAGGCAGCGGGCCGCGGTCCGTGCCTGGGCTCTCCGATTATCAGAGCATTTTGATATCGAGTAGCCGGCTACTCGTGCCGCGCTGGTCCGGGCGGGTTGAAACTGATCTGGCTCACATCGAGCAGGGGAGAATCAATCGAGGAGGGGACCAGGCATGAGCAATCCACTCAGTTATGAGGAATTGGCGTACGACCGCGTCATTCCCGCCGATCCGCCGAGCGACGTCACCATCGAAGTCGTTCTCGCCGATACGGATTCGGCCAGGGGAGCGGAGGTGAATGTTCAGCGTGGTGAGCGGGGTACCCGGGTGACCGCCCGCGTCGGTGTCGACGGCTTGCCGGACACGCGCGATCGGCTGCGGCCGGCGGATGTGCGATTGAGCCGGGATCAGCTCGGGGAATACGCTACGCCGCGCGATCTTCCCGGGCATCGGCCCGGCGGGCTCGAGACCACTTTCCGGCCGCAGCGCGCGCCGCGTGTCTGGCGGGATGTTCCTACCGGGGGCAAACCGCGGAAGCGTGGCGGCTCGATTTTCGACGCTGACGACAGGTATCTGTTCCAGCCCGATGCCTTCCCCTGGCGGATCATCGGCAAGGTCGCCACCGCCGGCGGCTGGGGGTCGGGCACGGTCATCGGACCCCGTCACGTGCTGACCGCGAGCCACGTCGTGGACTGGCGTCGCGACTCCCAGGGCCGCATCGGCTGGATCAACTTCACGCCCGCCTACTACGACGGCCGCGGTCCGTGGGGCACTTTCTATGCCACCGATGTCATCTCCTGGGTCGAGAACCCCGGCACCATGACCGACGACCAGACCGCCTTCGACTATGTGGTCCTGGTCTTCTCCGAACGCATCGGCGATACCACCGGGTTCGCCGGGTTCCGCGCCTACGATACGGGCTGGAACGGCGGATCCTATTGGCAGACAATGGGTTATCCGGGTGAGCGGGCCAGTGGTGAACGACCCGCCTTCGAGAACAACGGCGCGGTCCGCACCACTTCCTCGCACTCCACCGCCGGTCAGACCGGCTACGTCATGGGGCACGCCAAGGACTTCACTCCCGGTCAATCCGGCGGACCCACCTGGGGATGGTGGGACGGGGAAGCCTGGCCGCGGGTGGTCGGCGTCGGCAGCACCATCGGCGACACCACGGTCAAGAAATCCTCCGACGTGACCACCGACAACGACAACGAGTTCGGTGGCGGACCGGCGCTGTCCGTCATCATCGATTGGGCTCGCACCAACCATCCGTAATCGGCTCCGCGGCAAAGGAATAGGGTCCGGCAGAGCCGCAGGTCGATCGCCTGCGGCTCTGCCGTTTTCGCGACCTCGGCGATCAACAGGAATTCATCGCGTCGTCAGACGAGCCCACGAGCGACCCAGCATCATCAGCGACGCGCCTAGCAGCGCAAGGTCTTTGACGAGGAAGGCACCGCCCGGGGAGAAGAACGGCGGCGTGCCGGCGTAACTGGTCGATGTCACCAGGAACGAGAGCGTCAGCAGGAACGTGCCGGTTCCGAGCAGCCCGCCGGCCACGCCCGCGATGGCGCTGCGAATGCCGAGCAGCATGAGCGCGGCGGTCGTGATCTCGATGACCCCGATCACGGCCGATACCGTTCTGACGTCGGCGACGTCGTAGAGCCAGCTCATCAGCGGGCTGCCGCTCACCAGTGGCTGGATCGCGGCGGCTTCCTCCGCGGTGAACTTCATCGCGCCGATCCAGCCCAGCGCCGCGATGACGCCGAAGCAGGCGATGAGAAAGCCCAGCCGGTCGACTGTGCGGCCGGCGTCGGCGGTCGGCAGGTAGCGGCGCGGGGCTTGCGCGAGTGCGGCGTTATTCATGGCTTGTCTCCTTGGTCCGGTAGCGGAATCCATGGAGGCTCAGTGTCGGAACGGTCCGCGAACGTTACGCGGGATGCGCGAGATTTATTTCGGGCGAGTGCGGAACGCCGCCAGCAGGGCGCTCCGGTCCGCCTGGCTCAACTGCGGCCGCGGCCCGCGTCGCAGGGTGTCGATGGTTTCGCGGATCTGGTCCAGGTAGGTCTCGCAGCCATCGCACTCGTCCAAGTGCTCGAGGAATCGCTGCAGCTCCGGGCCGTCGAGGTCGCTCTCGAGGTAGGCGGTGACGGTTTCGACGAACTCGTCGCAATTCATCCGGGTCATGTCGCGGCCTGCCTTCCCATGCCGGTGCGGGGCTCGTCGGTGGAGAGGTACTCGTCGATCCTGGCGCGCAGGAACGCCCGGGCTCGATGCAGTAGCACCCGCTGGTTGGCGGGCGTGATCTCCAGTATCGAGCACACCTCCGCGGCGGTGTAGCCGTGCACATCCCGCAGACCGACGACCATGCGCTGCCGTCGCGGCAATTCGTCGAGCGCGGCGCTGATCCGTGCGCCCAATTCGCGGTGCAGGAGTTCTTGTTCCGGTGACGGCCAGGGCGCCGGCAACGCCCGCCAATGATGCGGGTAGGGCTCGTCCGCGCCTTGGAATCGACTCGGGTCGACCGTGGGACCCGAGTCGTCGTCCGCGGGCAGCGCACTACTGAACGGCAGCGACCGATGCTCGGCCACGCCCCGGCGTTTCGCGACATTGACCAGAATCCGAAAAACCCACGTCTGCAACGACGACCGCCCCTCGAACCCGTCGATGCCTTCGATCACCGCAAGTCAGGTATCCTGCACCACCTCGGCCGCCGATTCGTTCGTCGACACGAAATCCCGTGCCAGCCAGAGCATTCCATCCGACCACCGATCGAGAACGGTCGCGAACGCCGCCTCGTCCCCCGCCCGCAGCCGCGCCAGCAACTCAGCTTCCGCGACGCCCGGCATACCGCCGACGGTATCAAGCGCCGTCTCTCGGTCGCCATCATGCAGCCGTTTTCTTCCGGCGTACGCTTGTCGAGTTGCCCGGCTCCGCGGTGCGGGGGCCTCCATCGAGTGAAGGAGGGTTCGGATTGTCCGGCAGTGTGGCCAACGAGGTGAGTATCGCGACCGGGCGTGCGGCTCGGGGGGTGGTGCCGCGGCGGAGCTTGGCGGAGTGGGATGGCGCGCGGCGTTCGCGGAGTGCGCTCGAGGTGCTGTTCGGCCAGCATTCCGAACGGGACAAGGATCTGTTGCCGATCCGCTATGGGCGGATGAGCGCGTCGCCGTGGACGTATCTGCGGGGTGCGGCGGCGGTGATGGCCGCTGATCTGGCGTTGTCGCCGCATACGGGGTTGCTGGTGCAGTTGTGCGGGGACGCGCATGTGCTCAATTACGGACTGTGGGCGACGCCGGAGCGGAATCTGGCGTTCGATCTGCGGGATTTCGACGAGACGCTGCCGGGGCCGTTCGAATGGGATGTGAAGCGGCTGGCCGCGAGTCTGGTGGTGTGTGCCCGGGACAATGGGCTTTCCGGCGGCGCGGCGCGCGACGCGGTGGTTGCGGCTGTCAGGTCGTATCGGGCGCACATGCGCGAGTACGCCGCCATGTCCGAACTCGATGTCTGGTACGACCGGATCGACGTGGCGACTCCGCTGTCCTCGCTGTCCGCCCGGGACCGCGAGGACATGAGCCGCCGGATCGCGAAAGAGGCCGAGCGCCGCACCAGCGCCGGGGCCTTCCGGAAGCTGACGGAGCTACGCGAGGGCCGGCGCCGGATCATCGAAAAGCCGCCGTTCCGAGTGCATTTGGACCGTCCGCAGGACCGCCACGAGGCCGAGATCGCCTGGCAGGTGTTCCGCACCTACTCGGCTTCGGTGCCCGAGGAACTCTCGACCCTGTTCGAACGGTTCACCCTGACCGATGTGGTTCGGCAGATCGTCGGCGTCGGCAGTGTCGGCATGCGCGTGTACTTGGTGCTGGCCGAGGGCAACAGCGGCCAAGCTCCACAGTTTCTGCAGATCAAGCAGGCCGGCGCCTCCGTCTACGAGCAGCACCTGGAACCGAGCCGGCACGACAACCACGGGCATCGCGTAGTGGCCGGCCAGCACCTGATGCAGTCGGCGACCGACCTGTTCAGCGGCTGGACGCGAGCGGAAGGCTTCGACTTCTACGTGCGGCAATTCCGCGACATGAAGGTCATCCCCGACGGCCGCAAGATCGCCCCCTACCTGACCCCGTTCGCCGCATCCTGCGCACACGCCCTGGCCAAAGCCCACGCGCGCAGCGGCGACCCGGTAGCCATCGCCGCCTACATCGGCAAAGGAAACCAATTCACCAGCGCGATAACCGAATTCGCCGAATCCTACGCCCGGCAGACCCGAAAGGACCACGCCGACCTGGTCGCGGCGATCACCGACGGCACGGTCGAAGCCGCCCCGGGCTGGTAGCCGAGCCGCAGTTACGGTCGATGGTCATCGAAAGGTGACCTTTGCTCCGGGCGCGTCCTGCTGCGCTGGCGACGTTCGGCGCGATAACCGGGTGTGGAGATGAAACGACCCGACGCGGCGCAGCCTGGAGGTCCCGCGATTTCGGTGCCCAAGGCGCTTTCGCTGAGCCGCAATGCGTTGTTCGGGCTGGGGGTGGGGTTGGTGATCGTATTGCTCGCTGTCGGTTTGGGGGTGTGGAACAACTCGCAGCTCGCAGGGAAGGCGCGAACCGATGGGACGGTGGTGGAAGCGCCGGATGCGGATGGCGGGCGGGGAACGGTGTCGTTCACGGCGGCCGACGGGCGCCGGTATCGAGCCGAAATCACCACTTGGAGTGTTCTGCACACCTACTGGCGTGGTGACACGGTTTCTGTTGCGTACGACCCCGCCGATCCTGCTGACGCGCGCGTGGCGGACTTTCACGAAACTTTCGGGGGCACTGTGATGATCGGTGGCTTCGGCTTGTTGTTCGTTCTCGCGGGCGGGTGGGCATTCGTGAGCGCTCGTCGCCGCCGTCGCCTCGCCGTTTGGCTCACCGATCATGGCCGTGAGCTGTTCGTCCCTGTCCACAGTGTCCGAGTGCAAGAGGGTGGTCACGGCCGCCGATCGAAGGAACCCCTCAGCTACTCGCTCGAAGCCGTCTGCACCGACCCGGCCACCGGCCGCTCTTTCACCGCGAAAAGCGCTTCCTACGAACAACATCCCGGCAGCTACCTCGCCACCCGAGAACATCTGCGCGTCCTCTACGACCCCGCCGACCCCACCCGCAACCTCCTGCTCTGATCGGGCGGGACCGGTCTTCGGATGGCGGGCGGCAGGCTCGGCTGGGAACTCGCGCCCGGCCCGTGACTCGTAGACTCCGGGCATGCAGTTGTTCGCGATCGGGCCCGGTGCGGTCGGGGTTTTCGCTTCGGGGCCGATGGCGGTCGGGGTGGTGGCGGTGGGGCAGGAGGCCACCGGGGTTATCGCGGTGGGGCAGGTTGCCAATGGGTGTTTCGCGTTCGGGCAGGTTGCGACCGGGGTGATCGCGATCGGGCAGTTGGCGCGGGGCGTAATCGCGGTGGGGCAGTTGGCTATCGGGTTGGCGGCTATCGGGCAGATCGCCATTGGGGTCGCCTGGGTCGGGGGGATCGGGGTCGGGGCTACTCGGGGATTCGGGTTGACGCTGGGGCTGCTTCCGGCGGCGGCGGTGAATTATGGGTGGGCGCACGTGCGTTGGCGGTGGAAGTTGGCTCGTGGGGTTCCGGATGACCGGCCCGCGCTGGAGCCGGGGCCGGGCTGGCGGATTCTGGCGGGGGTGCTGGGAACCATGGTGCTGGCTGCCGTGTGGTGGTTCATCGCGGGTGCGCAGGTGGCGGAGGTTGTCGAGCGGGTCGTCGAAGGGGGAGGATCTTAGTCGGCGCGCGAATTGCGTTGGTGTGGAGAAGGTTTAACGCAGTTCACGGCGGATTAGGCTGAACTCCAAGGTGAGTGAGCATGTTGGGGCTCGATTGATCCAGTTATGGATGGGCTGCGCCGGTACTGGCCTATGTGATGGCGTGATCGGTGGGATGGGAGAGCGGGCGCCGCCGCTGTTCCTGGCGGTGACGGTGGTGACCATGGCCTTGATGCTGGTGGTGGGGCTGGCGGAGGTGGGGGAGCGGAGCCGGGACGAGGCTCGAGTGGCGGATGGGACGTGGTGGGGGCACCGGGGAGTGTGTGTTTTGGGGAGGGGTGACACTGGCGGGTGTTAGCCCGGAGGCGGGTGGGGTCGGCAGGTTTACGGGTGTGTTGCGCCGTGTTTACGGTGGATTGTGCGAACCGGTGGCAATCCCGATGCAGTGATTGCGTAGTCGATTCGAATTCAGCGGCAACGAATTTCGCGGATGTGTTTCCCACCCGCAGTCTCCATCCGCTTTCCGGGGCGTATCCAGTGTCTGCCCGTGCCGCGTCATCCGGCGGTTATCACTGCCTGCACGTGGAGAAATGCGTTCGACCGGTAGGAGGATCGATTTCTATGCGTATGAGCACTTTCGGTGACGAGACGGCGGTCGCGGCGGCGCGGCCGGATGGCGTGGTGGCGGTCGCGGACGGGTTCGCGCTCACGGACGCGGATCTGCAGGCGTGGTCGAATCGGCTGGCGCGCATGCTCTTGCGGATGGGAGCCGGACCGGGCTGTCTCGTCGTACTGGCCGGCGTGCCCGGATTCGAGGCCCTCGCAGTGCGAAAAGCACTGGTCAAGATAGGTGCCACCGCGTGGCGGGTGGGCGCGGGGACGTTCACCCCCGCGGCGGCGCTGGGCGTCACCGTGCATGCTCGGCGCGGTGAGCTCAGCGATGCCGTGCGCTGGCTGGTGCTCGATGACCGCGCGACGTTGCGCGAGTATCTGAGCACCACCGGCGCACCGCTGACGGCGGCCGAAGTGGGCGGTCAGCGGCGCGCGAGCTGAACGCGCCGCCGGAATCGGAAATCCACCATTCGCAGACAGGAATCCCATGCTCGGATCCGCCGTGGGTGAAACCATGCCTTCCACCGACGCTTTCGAACTCTCCGCCGCCCAGCGCGGCATCTGGTTCGCGCAGCAGGTGGCCGGGGACACCCCGATTTCCATTGCGCAATACGTCGAATTCTCCGGCGACGTCGATATCGCGGTGCTGGCCCGCGCGGTCCGGCAAGCGGGAAGCGAATTCGGCACCGGCGGGCTGCGATTGGTCGAGACCGGCGGCGTCCCCTGCCAGGTGGTGGATCCGGGGCTCGATATCGACGTCGAACTGGTGGATCTGGGCGGCCGGCCCGATGCCGATGCCGCCGCCCGCGCCTGGATGCGCGCGGAATACGCCGCACCGCTGGACCTGTACGCCGACCGGCTGATCAGGGTGGTGCTGCTGCGCTTGGACGAGGAATCCTGGTTCCTGTATTCGCGGATGCACCACATCGTCATCGATGGCGCCGGCGCCATGACCATGATGCAGCGCACCAGCGAAATCTACGATGCGATCAGTTCCGGTCAGGAAATCCCGGTCGCCCGGGCCGCCGCCCTGCGGGAAATCGTGGACGACGATCTCGCCTATCGCGATTCCAGCCGCATGCGATCGGACCGGGAGTACTGGCACGACCACCTCGCCGGGCTCGCCGAACCGGTGACCCTGGCCGGCCGCACCGGCGGGGTGGCCGCGCAACCCGCGCTCGTCTCCGGTGAAATACCTGCTGCCACAGCGGAATTGCTGGAGCGGATGGCGGCGGCGGAATCGAGCAGTATCGCGCCCATCGTGGTCGCCGCGTTCGCCGCCTACCTGGGCGCCATGACCGATGCCCGGGAGGAGACGCTGGGCCTGCCGGTCTCGGGCCGCACCACGGCGGCGCTGCGCCGCTCGGGCGGCATGGTCGCCAATGTGGTGCCGCTGCGCCTGGGCCGCGATCCGCGCATGACGGTCGGTGAGCTCATTGCCGCCACCCAGCGCGAACTGACCGGTGCGTTGCGCCGGCAGCGGTATCGCCAGGAGGACATCTTCCGGGACCTCGGGCACACCATGGATATCGCCACGTCGTTCGGCCCGACGGTGAACCTGATGATGTTCGACAACCGGATTCACCTCGGCCCGGTGATCGGCCGCCTGCACGTGCTCATCTCCGGGCTGATCGACGACCTGTTCGTGAACGTGTATCCGGGCATCGGCGGGCAGAGCACGCACCTGGATCTGCAGGCGAATCCGAACCTGTACAGCGAAGCCGAGCTGAACGCACATCACGAGCGATTCCTGGCGTTCCTGGATCGGTTCCTGCGCGCGGGCGCGGCGGGCGCGCTGTCGCGGATACCGGTCACGACAGCCGAGGAACGTGAGGGCCTGGCGCCCGCACGGGGCGCGGCTGCCGTATTGCCGTCCACCCTGCCCGAAATCCTCACGGCGGGAGTGCAATCGGATCCGGCGGCGACCGCGCTCGTCTCCGGCACCGAGTCCCTGACCTACGCCGAGCTGGATGCCAGGTCGAATCGCCTGGCCCGGGTATTGCTGCGGCGCGGCATCGGCCGGGAACGGTTCGTGGTGCTCGCGATGACTCGCTCGATCGAATCGCAGGTCGCGTTATGGGCGGTCGCCAAGACCGGTGCGGCTTTCCTTCCGGTGGACCCGGACCATCCGCTCGATCGCCTCGAACACGTCCTGTCGGATTCCCGTCCCGCGCTCGGAATCACGCTGCGCGACACCGCGGCTCGCTTGCCCGGCCTCGTCGACTGGCTCCTGCTCGATGACCCCGGAACCCTCCGCGACGTCGGCGAGATGCCCGCGACGCCGATCTCCGCCCGCGAGCGCGGCGGCCCGATCCTGCCCGCCCAGATCGCCTATCTGATCTACACCTCCGGCTCCACCGGCAAACCCAAGGCCGTGCTGCTGAATCACCACGGCCTGGCGAATTTCCTTGCCGAGCACCGGGAAACGATGCGCCTGGACCGCCACGCGCGCGTCCTGCACGTCGCCTCGCCCGGCTTCGACGCCTCGGTCCTGGAGTCCCTCTTCGCTTTCGGCTGCGGCGCGACCCTGGTCATCGCCCCGCCGGATGCCTACAGCGGCACGGAACTGGAGACCGTCCTGCGCGATCAACGGGTGACGCACGCGCTGATCACCCCGTCGGTGCTGGCCACTATGCGCCCGCACGACCTGCCGCAGCTGCGTAGTCTCGCGGTGGGCGGCGAGGCGGTGAGCGCGGATCTGGTCGCGCAATGGTCACCCGGCCGGCGCCTGGTCAACCTGTACGGCCCCACCGAAATCACCATTGTCGCAGCCCGATTCCCCGATCTCGGGCCGGATCGGCCCATCGCTTTGGGGCGGCCGGTCCGCGGTTTCGAGGCCCTCGTGCTGGACAGCTGGCTGCAACCGGTCCCGCCGGGCGTCACCGGCGAGCTCTATCTGGCGGGCCCGGCCCTGGCGCGCGGCTATCTGCGCCGGTTCGGCTTGACCGCCGGCCGCTTCGTCGCCAACCCGTACGGCGCTCCGGGTGAACGCATGTACCGCACCGGTGATCTCGTCCGCTGGACCGGCGACGCGGAACCGCTGCTGGAGTATCGGGGCCGGTCCGATTTCCAGGTGAAGATCCGTGGTCAGCGCATCGAACTCGGCGAGATCGATGCCGTGCTCGCCGCCGCGCCCGGAGTGGAGTACGCCGTCACCCTCGGCGTGCGCACCCCCGCCGGCCAGCCCGCCCTCGCCTCCTACGTGGTGCCCGGCGACACCGGGCCTGCTCCTGAAATCGGTTATCTACGTGCCTATCTGGCGCAGCAGCTGCCCGCCTACATGGTGCCCGCCGCGATCGTCATGGTCGATGAGGTGCCCCTGACCCCGGTGGGCAAGCTGGACCGCAAGGCACTGCCCGACCCCGTCTTCGCCGACGAGACGACCGAATACCGCGCCCCGGGCAGCCCGGTGGAACGCACCCTGGTCGAACTGTTCACCGAACTCCTCGGCCGGGAGCGGGTGGGCGTGGACGACTCCTTCTTCGCGATCGGCGGCGACAGCATCATCGCCCTCCAGCTGGTGTCGCGCGCCCGCGCGGCCGGACTGTCCTTCACCGCGCGCGATGTCTTCGACCACAAGACCGTGGCCGGATTGGCCGCCGTGGCGACCACCACGGCACCCGAATCCGTAAGCGCCCCGGTCGAACCGTTCGCGCTGGTCCCGGAGTCGGAGGCCGATCTGGAGCGCTGGCGACGGGATTACCCGAACCTGACCGATGTGTGGCCGCTGTCGCCGCTGCAGCAGGGCATGTACTTCCACACCCAGTTCGATCCGGTCGTCGTCGACCGCTACCTGATCCAAACCCGGGCCGCGCTGGCCGGTTCCGTCGATGCCGCCCGGCTGCGCACCGCCGCCCAGGCGGTGATCGACCGGCACGACAGCCTGCGCGTCGCCTTCGTCGATACCCCGGACGGACCGCGGCAGATCGTCTTCGAGCACGCCGAAGTAGCTTGGCGCGAAGTGGATCTCGCCGACCTGCCGGATCGAGACCGTGACGCCGAGTTGCACCGGCTGGCCGGCGAGGACGCTCGCACCCGTTTCGATCTGACCCGCCCGCCCCTGCTGCGCCTGACGCTCATCCACACCACCGCCGACACCTGGACGCTGCTCATCACCAGCCACCACCTCGTCCTCGACGGCTGGTCCATGCCGCTGCTGATCCGCGAACTCCTCACCGGATACCTCACCGGCCCAACGGAACCGGCAGAAGCGCCGCACTCCTACGCCGAATTCCTCGCGTGGCTGGCGGCGAACGACGGCACCGGAATCGACACCTGGACAGAGGTTTTGAACGGTGTGGACGCCGCCACCCTGGTGCTGCCCGCGCCACCCGAACCGGGCCCGATCGGCGCAGGCAGCGTCTCGACGGAGCTGCCCGCGGCTGTGACCGCCCAGCTGGAGTCGGCGGTGCGCAAGGCCGGAGCCACGGTCAATACCGCGCTGCAATTGGCCTGGTCGCTGCTGCTGTCGATGCAGACCGGCCGCACCGATGTGGTGTTCGGCGCAACGGTTTCCGGTCGCCCGCCGCAACTGCCCGGCGTCGAGGGAATGATCGGCTTGTTCATCAATACCCTGCCCGTGCGAGTCACGCTGGACCCCGCCGAACCCGTCACCGAGGTGCTCGCCCGCATGCGGGCCGAACAGGTGCGGCTGCTCGATTGTCAGCACATCGGGCTCGCCGAGATCCATCGCGCGGTCGGCATGCCGGAGCTGTTCGACACCATCACCGTCTACGAATCGGTGCCGATCGATCGGGAACGCCTCAACGGCGCACTCGACCGCGCCGGAATGCGGGTGCTGGAGGTCTCGGATATCGAGACAGCGCCATATCCGTTGAGCCTCAAGGTGGTTCCGGAGCCCGGCGCGGACGGCCACAACCGGTTGCGGATCGGCATCAACTACTGGACTTCACGCCTGGACGACGAACGCGCCGGGACGCTGCTGGAGCGTTTCGTGCGCCTGCTCACCGGGATCGCCACCGAGCCCGGCCGGACCGTCGGGCATCTGTCCGGGGTCGTCGAACCGGAAGCGGATCTGACGCCACTGCGCGGCGGCGCGGCCGCAGTCCCGCGCACATTGCACGAAATCTTCACCGCCGGAGCGGCATTGAACTCCGACGCGGTCGCGATCGTCTCCGGCACGCACACCATGACCTACCGCGAATTGCGGGCGGAATCCGATCGCATCGCCCGGCTCCTGACCGCCGCCGGTGCGGGCCCGGAAACCTTGGTCGCACTGCTGCTCCCGCGTTCACCGGAACTGATCGTCGCCGTCTGGGCGGTGGCCGCGGCCGGTGCGGCGTTCCTGCCGATCGATCCGGGGCAGCCCGCCGACCGCATCGCACTGGTGCTCGCGGATTCCGGTGCCACGCTGGGACTTACGGAATCCGCTCAGCGCGCTGCGCTGCCCGGCGGGGTGCACTGGCTCGAGCTCGACGATCCCAGCCTGGCGGCCCCCGCCGGAATCGAACTCGCGCGGCCCCGGCCGGACCAAGCCGCCTGGATGATCTACACCTCCGGCTCGACCGGCACCCCGAAGGGCGTCCTCATCTCCCAGCGCGGCATCGCCGATCTGGTTGCCTCCCAGCAGGAGTCATTCGGGGTCGACCGGCATTCGAGGGTATTGCAGGTCGCCTCGCCCAGCTTCGACTCCTTCGTCTCCGAGCAGACCCTGGCCTTCGCGGGCGGGTCCACGGCGGTCGTCGCGCCCTCCGACGTCTACAGCGGTGATCAACTGGCCGAACTCTTGCGCACCCAGCACGTCACGCACGCCATCATCACCCCGTCCGTGGTCGCCACCATGAAACCGCAGGACCTGCCGGAGTTGCGATTCCTCGCCGTCGCCGGCGAAGCGGTGAGCGCCGACCTGGTGGCGCAATGGGCGCCGGGCCGGCGCTTGGTCAACCTCTACGGACCTACCGAAACCACCATCTGGGCCACCGGTCCCGCCGAACTCGTTGCGGGACAACCGGTCACGCTCGGTCAGCCGATCCGCGGCATGGCGGCGATGGTGCTCGACTCCTGGCTGCGCCCCGTGCCGCCGGGTGTCACCGGCGAACTGTATCTCGCCGGTCCGGCCCTGGCGCGCGGCTATTCCGGGCGACCGGGCCGGACCGCGGACCGGTTCACCGCGAACCCGTTCGGCGCGCCCGGTGAACGCATGTACCGCACCGGCGACCTGGTGCGCTGGACCTCGGAAGCGCACCCCCGGATCGAATACCAGGGCCGCACCGACTTCCAGGTGAAGATCCGCGGGCAGCGCATCGAACTCGGCGAGATCGACGCGACCCTCATCGACGCTCCCGGCGTGGAATTCGCGGTCACCCTCGGTGTACGCGGCCCGGCCGGCACACCCGCACTGGCCGCCTACGTCGTCCCCGCCCCCGGCTGCGCACCCACGGACCACGAGCTGCGAACCTATCTCGGCGAGCGCCTGCCGGCGGTCATGGTTCCGTCGGCCTTCGTCATGGTCGACGCCATCCCCTTGACCCCGGTCGGCAAACTGGACCGCAAAGCGCTGCCCCACCCCGTGTTCACCGACGGTGCGACCGTATTCCGGGAACCGGGCACTCCGGTGGAGCAGACACTCGCGGCGCTTTTCGCGGAACTGCTGGGCCGCGAGCGCATCGGCATCGACGATTCGTTCTTCGCGCTCGGCGGCGACAGCATCATCGCCCTGCAACTGGTATCCCGGGCGCGCACCGCCGGATTGGCGTTCACCGCGCGCGACGTGTTCGATCACAAGACGATCGCGGGACTGGCGGCCGTCACCGAGGCGGCGGCGCATCCCGCGGCCGGGCCGATCGCGCCCTTCAGCCTCGTCCCGGTGCCGGAGCTCGACCTGGAGCTGTGGCGGCTGGACTATCCGGGCCTGATCGACGTGTGGCCGCTGTCGCCGCTGCAACAGGGCATGTACTTCCACACCCGATTCGACCCGGACACCGTCGACCACTATCTGCTCCAGACCAAGGCCGAACTGCGGGGCTCCATCGATGCCGCCCGATTGCGCGCCGCCGCACAGGGATTGGTGGACCGGCACGATATTCTGCGTGCGGGCTTCATCGAGACCGAGACCGGTCCGCGTCAGGTGGTCGTGGAATCCGCCGATATCGGCTGGCGGGAAATCGATCTCACCGCACACACCGAACAGGACCGACGGCGTGAATTGGCGCGGATGCTCGAGGAAGACGCCCACGCCCGGTTCGACCTCACACAACCGCCGCTTCTGCGGCTGACCTTGATCCACACCACCCCCGTGACCTGGACGGTCATCGTCACCAGCCACCACCTCGTCCTCGACGGCTGGTCCATGCCCTTGCTCATCCGCGAACTGCTCACCGGATACCTCACCGGCACAGCCGATTCCGAGGCTCAGCGGCCCGCGCATTCCTACGCGGAGTTCCTGTCCTGGCTCGGCGACACCGGCGATTCCGCGCTCGCGGCCTGGACCGACGCCTTGCGCGGTATCGACGCGCCGACACTTGTTCTCCCTGCGGCCGAACCGGTTTCGCCCACCCCGGGCACGCTGTCGACAGAGCTGCCCGCTGAACTCACGGCCGCGCTGAACCGGGTGGCCGGAAACGCCGGCGCGACCGTGAACACCGCTTTGCAACTGGCCTGGTCGCTACTGCTGTCCACCCTGACCGGCCGCACCGACGTCGTGTTCGGGGCGACCGTCTCCGGACGTCCCCCGCAGCTGCCCGGGGTGGAGGAGATGATCGGCCTGTTCATCAATACCCTGCCGGTGCGGGTCACCCTCGATCCCGGCGAACGGATCTCGGATCTGCTGGCGCGCATGGTCTCCGAGCAGGCGCGACTGCTGGACCACCAGCACATCGGCCTGGCCGATATCCATCGCGCGGTGGATATGCCCGCACTGTTCGACACCATCACCGTCTACGAATCGGTGCCCGTCGACCGTGCCGGACTCGACACGGCCCTGGCCCGGGCGGGTATGGGGCTGATCGATATCGCCGACACCGAATCCGCGCCGTACCCGTTGATTCTCAAGGTGACCCCGCTCCCGGGCGGCGACGGCGACACCCTGCGGATCACCGTCAACCACTGGACCGAACAGCTCCATGCCGAGGCCGCCGGGACGTTGCTGGAGCGATTCGTACGGCTGCTCACCGCCATCGCCACCCACCCGGAGCACAGCCTCGCGCAACTGCCGGCCGCGACCGAATCCGAGCGCCAGCACCTCACACCCAGGCGCGGCGCCGGCTCCGCCGTACCGCTCACTCTGCACGAAATCCTCACCACCGGAGCGGGATTCGACCCGGAATCGACCGCCATCGTGGCCGGTGACCGGTCCATGACCTACGCCGAACTCGATGCCTGGTCCAACCGCTACGCCCGCATCCTGCTCCGGCACGGGGTCGGCCGGGAAGTGTTCGTGGTGCTGGCGCTGACCCGCTCACTGGAATCTCTGGTCGCCCTGTGGGCGGTCGCCAAGACCGGCGCCGCGTTCCTGCCGGTCGACCCGAACCATCCCATCGACCGGATCGAACACGTCCTCACCGATTCGCGCGCGCCGATCGGAATCACGGTGCGCGAGATCGGCGATCAACTGCCGGACACCGTCGACTGGCTGGTGCTCGACGAACTGCGCACGCTCCGGCACGCCATGACCGTGCCGGACGGACCGGTGACCGACGCCGAACGCGGCGGGCCCATCACCCTGGAGCAGATCGCGTACCTGATCTACACCTCCGGCTCCACCGGCAAACCCAAGGCGGTGCTGCTCGAGCATCACGGCCTGGCGAATTTCGTCGCCGAGCAGATCTGCGCCATGCGCCTGGACCGGCACGCACGGGTCCTGCACGTGGCCTCACCCGGATTCGACGCCTCCATCCTGGAAATGCTGTACGCCTTCGGTTCCGGCGCGACGCTCGCCGTCGCGCCACCGGACGCCTACAGCGGCGCCGATCTCACCGCGGTACTGCGCGACCAGCGGGTGACGCACGCGTTCGTCACCCCGTCCGTACTGGCCACCCTGCAACCCGGCGACCTGCCCGAGGTGCGGCACCTGGCGGTCGGCGGAGAGCCGATCGGCGCGGATCTGGTGGCCCAGTGGGCGCCCGGACGGCATATGGTCAACCTCTACGGACCCACCGAAACCACCATCGTCGCAACCCGATCCGGCGAACTGGCGGCGGATGCGCCGGTCACGCTCGGCGGGCCGGTGCAGGGCAGCGACCTGCTCGTGCTGGACGCCTGGCTGCGGCCGGTTCCCGCGGGCGTGGTCGGCGAGCTGTACGTGACCGGGCCGTCGCTGGCACGCGGCTACTTCAACCGGTTCGGGCTGACGGCCGGGCGGTTCGTCGCGAATCCGTATGGGGCGCCGGGGGAGCGGATGTATCGCACCGGCGATCTGGTGCGGTGGACCGGCGATGCGGAACCGCAGCTGGAATATCAGGGGCGCGCCGACTTCCAGGTCAAGATTCGCGGGCAGCGCATCGAACTGGGCGAGATCGACGCGGTGCTCGCCGCCGCGCCCGGGGTCGAATTCGCGGTCACGCTCGGCGTGCACACCCCCGCCGGGCAGCCCGCGCTGGCCGCCTACGTGGTGCCGTCGGCGGCCGGGCCGACGCCGCGGATCGGGGAATTGCGTGCGTATCTGGCCGAATGGCTGCCCGCCGTCATGGTGCCCGCCGCCTTCGTCATCGTCGATGCCATCCCCTTGACCCCGGTCGGCAAACTGGACCGCAAGGCGCTGCCCGATCCCGTGTTCACCGATGACACCGTCGCCTATCGGGCGCCCGCCACGCCGGCGGAGAAGGAGCTCGCTGACCTGTTCGCCGAACTGCTCGGCCGGGATCGGATCGGCGTCGACGATTCGTTCTTCGCGCTCGGCGGCGACAGCATCATCGCCCTGCAACTGGTGTCCCGGGCGCGCGGGCGAGGGATCGCATTGACGCCCGCGCAGGTGTTCCGGCATCGCACCGTGGCCGCGCTGGCGGCATCGGCCGAGACCGGGTCCGGGGGTACCGAATCCTCGGCACTGGGCTTGGACGTGCTGCTGCCCATTCGCGGCGGCGGTACGGAACCGGCCTTGTTCTGCGTGCACCCGGCATCCGGAATCGCCTGGCCCTTCCTCGGATTCGCCGAATTGCTGCGCCCGGGACGGCCGATCTACGGGCTGCAGGCGCCCGAGCTGTCGGGGGAGGAGCCGATCGCGACCATCGCCGGATTCGCCGAGCGCTACGCCCGCGAGATCCGGGCCGCGCAACCGGACGGCCCCTACCATCTGCTCGGGTGGTCGTTCGGCGGCATCATCGCCCACGCCATCGCGGCAGTGCTGCGGGCCGACGGAGCCGAAGTCGGCGTGCTGGCGATGATGGACGCCGACGCCTCCAACGGGGCGCACGCCGATGCCGCGGCGACCGAAGAGCTCGCGGTCGGAGCGCTGCTCAACGAATTCGGAGGGCTGTTCGGACTTTCCGGCATCCCCGCGGATATCGGCGCCGAGGCCGCGGCCGGGCTGATCCGTGATCGGCTCGGGGCGGAATCGCCGGTGACCGCGGAACTGCTGGAACGGCTCACCGGGTCCTACAACGCGGCCATCCGGCTCATGGGCGGGTATCGAAGACCCCGGTTCGACGGCGACATCGTGTTCTTCCGTGCCACGCAAGGGGTTTCGCGGATCGCCGAACCGGAGGCCTGGCGGCCGCATGTCGGCGGGGAGATCACCGTGTACGACATCGACGCCGAACACAGTCGTATGACCGCGCCGGCCGCACTGTCCCGGATCGCGCGGCTGCTCGACCCGCACCTGACCACGCGACCGGGCGCGGGCGCATGACGGGCGCTACGGGCGGCACCGGCGGGGTGATCGTCGAGGGCATCGAGAAGGCGTTCGGTGGCGTATCCGCCTTGCGCGGCATCGATTTCGTGGCGGAACCGGGGGAGATCCTCGGCTTGCTCGGACCCAACGGGGCGGGCAAGACCACCACCGTCGACATCCTCTCCACGCTGCTCGCACCCGACGGCGGCCGGGCGGCGGTGGCCGGGCACGATGTGGTGCGCGAGGCCGCCGCGGTCCGCCGGTCCATCATGCTGACCGGACAGTTCGCGGCGCTCGACGGCATGTTGTCCGGGTACGAGAACCTCGTCTTGTTCGGCCGCCTCCAGGGGTTGAGCAAACGGGACGCCCGGGCGCGCGCGGACGAACTCCTCGAGACCGTCGAACTCACCGAGGTGGGGGCGCGGCGCGTCGGCACGTATTCCGGGGGCATGCGGCGGCGCATCGATATCGCCTGCGGTCTGGTCGTGCGCCCGGAGGTGGTGTTCCTGGACGAACCCACCACGGGGCTGGATCCGCGCAGCCGGCAAGGGGTTTGGGAGCTGGTGCGGACCTTCCGCGACGACGGCATCACCACGCTGCTCACCACCCAGTACCTGGAAGAAGCCGACGCGCTGTGCGATCGCATCGTGGTGATCGATCACGGTGCGGTCGTCGCCGAAGGCACCGCCGACGAGCTCAAGGCGCGCACCGGATCCAGCTATTGCGAGATCGTCCCGCTGCACGCGCAGGAGCTCGAGATCATGCAGGCGGTGCTGGAACAGATTGCGCCACAGCGGCATTCCGCATCCTGCACCGAGACCGACCGGCTGACCGTGCCAGCACCGGACGGCGCGAAAACGGTTGCCGAGGTACTGCGCCTGCTCGACGGCGCGGGCATCGAACTGGCCGATATCGCGCTGCGGCGGCCATCGCTGGACGATGTATTCCTCTCGCTCACAGCCAGTCCCGGCAAACATGCCGCCCCCGAGCCTGGCGCCGCACGTAAGAAGGTGCATCCGTGACCGCCGTGATCCGCTTCGATTCGGTGCGCGCCACACCCGTCGCGGTACAGCAGTGGTGGGCGCTGAGCGGGCGGCTCGTCGTACCTGCCGTGCGCTCCGGTGAAGTACTGACCTCGGTGATCGCCCCGGCCGTGTTCACCGCCGGGTTCTACATCCCGCTGAACATCGTGATGTCCTTCGCCGGAACGGGTTACAGCAGCTACGCGCAATTCATGATGCCGCTGGTGATCCTGCAGGCGAGCGCCTTCACCGCCATCTCGGCCGCCATGCGCGCCGCCACCGACGCGGTTTCGGGACTGGACCGCCGCTTCCACACCATGCCGATCGGGGCGCTGGTGCCGGTGGCCGCCCGCATGTCCGGATCCTTCCTGCGCTTGTGCATCGCCCTGGCCGCGGCCCTGGTCTGCGGGCACGTGATCGGCTTCCGGTTCCGGCTCGATGCCGCGCACACGCTCGGCTTCGTGGTGTTCGCGCTGTGCATCGGCATGGTGTTCACCCTCGCCGCCGATGTCGTCGGCACGGCATCGCGGAGTCCGGAATCGATCACCCAGATCCTCGGGCTGCCGCCGCTGATCCTCGGGCTGCTCTCCACCGGCCTGGCGCCCGCGAGCCAATTCCCGGAGTGGATCCAGCCTTTCGTGCGCAATCAGCCGGTCTCCCAGTTCGCCGCCGTACTGCGCGCACTGGCCGGTGACAGTGGCGGCGGCGCACCCGTCCTCACCCTCGGACTGATCACGCCCGCCCTGCTCTGGATCGCGGCGATCGCCCTGCTCTGCCTGCCCCTGGCCTGGCGGCTGAACATCCGGAGCGCCGCATGACAATGCTGTTGCGCGACACCATGATCCAGACCCAGCGGCTCCTGCTGCGCTGGACCCGCCACCCGGTCACCCTGCTGGAAACCCTGGTCATCCCGTGCCTGCTGCTGTTCGTCCTCAACACCGTGATCGGCTCCCAGGTCAGCCGATTCTCCGGGCACAGCGCCCTCTACGGCTCGGTCCCCATGGTCGCCGTGATCGGCGCGCTCTCCGGTGCTGTGGCGAGCGGCGCCATGCTGTGGCGTGAACGCGAAGCCGGTCTGCTCGCCAGATTCTGGATCCTGCCCGTGCACCGCGCCTCGGGCCCGGCCGCCCGCGTACTGGCCGAAGGCGCCCGAATCCTGCTGGGCACCTTGATGATCGTGGCCTTCGGTTACCTGCTCGGCTTCCGCTTCCAGCAGGGCGTGCTGCCCGCCCTCGCCTTCGTGCTCATCCCCGTCCTGCTCGGCCTCGGCTTCGCCACCGTGGTCACCGCCATCGCCGCCCTCGCGCCCAAAGCCACACTGGTGGAAAGCATGACGATCCTGACCTCGCTGCTGATGTTCTTCAGCACCGGCTTCGTCCCGCTCAATGCCTACCCGCGCTGGATCCGCCCCGTCGTCGAACACCAGCCGATCTCGGTCACCATCGAAGCCATGCGCGCACTGTCCGAAGGCGGCCCCCTCGCCCGGCCGCTCACCCTCAGCTTCGCCTGGTCGCTGACGGCCCTGTGTCTCTTCGCAGTCCCGGCCGTCCTCGGCTACCGCCGCGCCAGCCGCTCCCATCCCGCCCCGGCCTGAGCCGGCGCGCGGCTCGCACTGGCACGCCGGCTGTGCCCCTGGTAGCGCCGATCAGCTGACCAGGGTCAGGAACTCCTCGAGGCTGATCCGCTGATCCCCGTCCAGGTCGGCCTTCGCCAGAATCGACAGCGCGGCCTGCTTGGCGGCCTCGGACGAGAAGCCGTACGCCTGCACCGCCTGCGTGTACTCCTCGACGGTCAGATACCCGTCCCCGTTGACGTCGACCTTCTCGAAAACCGCCTTGGCTTCCGCCACCGTGAACCCGCCCATACCCACTCCTCCATCATGTTTCGCACCGTATACAGCCCCAGGAGTATCGCAGAGACGCCGAGACGGCAGCGGCCGGATCCGCGCGGTCGGCCACACCACCGGTTTAGTGTGACTGGAGGTAGCAGAAACTGATCGGGTGTGACACGCTGAAGCCGTATTGCTGCGACCAATGAAGGTGCGGGTGTCGACGATGACCGATGTATCCGATCGTGAGCCGGACGGCGTGTGGAGCGATCCGGGCCGGATCGCCGTGTTCCGGCGGGGTGAGCTGGTCTTTCCGGTGCAGGATACCGGGCCGCTCGACGGGGAACCGGTACTGCTGCTGCACGGCTGGCCGCAGGACTCGCGGAGCTGGGCCGAGGTCGCGGAGCTGTTGAATCAGGCCGGATACCGGACGTTCGCGCCGGACCTGCGCGGGGCGAGCAAAACGGCGGCGCCGCGGCGGCGGTGGGCGTACCGGCTCGACGAGGTCGCCGCCGACGTGGTGTCGATGGTCGAGCAGATCGGGCGGCCGGTGCACGTGGCCGGGCACGACTGGGGCGCGGCGGCGGCCTGGGCGGCGGCCACCACCGGTCATGGCGGAATAGCCTCGCTGACAGCGCTTTCGGTGCCGCACCCGGGAGCGTTCGTACGGTCGATGCTCACCACCCGGCAGGGCCTGGCGTCGTGGTACATGTACGTCTTCCAGCTGCCGGTGCTACCGGAGAGAATCTTGCGGACCGAGCTGTTCCTGCGGCTGCTGCGACAGACCGGGCAGCCCGCGGAAGTGGCGCGACGGGACTCGGATCGCCTGCGGGACAAGGTGATCGCGCGCGGCGGCTTGAACTGGTATCGGGGCATGCTGCTGTCCTCGCCACGATTCCTGCGCGGGCGCGTACGGGTGCCGGTGCTGCAGGTGTGGAGCGACGGCGACACTGCGGTCCTCGAGCACGGCCCCCGCCGCTCGGGCCGATACGTCGACGCGCCGTTCCGGTTCGAAGTGGTTCCCGGCGTATCGCATTGGCTGCCCGACGAAGCGCCCGGCCAGGTGGTGAAACTCCTGACCGGGCACTTCGCGGCGATCGACGGGGACAGCTGAACGAAAGCCGTTCACTCGGCGAAGGCCGCGCGCAGCTTCGCCTCCTGCTCGGCCGAGAGATTGCTCGCGATCAGCTGCCCGTGCTGCCCGGCCACCCGGTCGTGCACGCGGTCGGCGACGGCGCCCGAGGTGAGGGCGAACAGCGCCGAAGTGCCCGGCGTGACTTCCTTTTTCACCCGGTCGATGAAGTCGTCGTCGATGCCGACATCGGTGAGCGCCCCGCCGATGGCCCCGCCGAGCGCGCCGAAAGCGGCGCCCAGCAGCGGCACGAAGAACAGCAGCCCGAACAGCATCCCCCAGAAAGCGCCGTTCAGCGCGCCGAAGCCGGTGACATTGTTGAGCTGGCGGGTCTTCGGTTTCTTCGCGCCCGCCGGCCAGGTCACCAGGGCCGCATCGTGGACGGTGATGAGTTCCTCGGACTGGAGTTCCTTCAGGGTGTGCAGTGCGGTCTCGGCTCCGGTTTCGGAGGGGAACTTCCAAACGGTCAGGGTGCCTGCCATATTCGTGATTCCTTTCGACGGGATTATCGAGACGGGTCAGCCGAGCAACTGGGCCTTGGCCGCGGCGAACTCGGCATCGGTGAGCGCGCCCGAGGCGTGCAGCTTGCCGAGCTGTTCGAGGCGGGACACCAGATCCTCGGCCGGGGGAGCGGGCGGCGAGATCGGTTGCGGCGGCGGGGAATAGACGGCCTGCTGCTGTTCGGCGTACGCCTGCTGCTCGGCGGCGCGCTGCTCGGAGCGGCGGTTCACGGCGTTCGCGGTGGCGCTGGCGGTACCCGCGACCACGGCGGTACGGGCCACGGTGCCGATCAGGCCGGGGCGGCCGAAACGGGCTCTGCGAAGAATCATGTGCGGCAACCTTTCCTACGATGACGCCAGGGCGGCGTCCAGGGCATCGCGGTCGACCTGGACGTGGAGGATGACATCGCCGTCGGCCCGGCGAACGGTGTCGGCGAGGCTGCGGGCCCAGGTCTCCTCGTACACGACCACCACGGCGGAGGTGCCCGCGCGCATGGTGGAGCGGATCGGTTCGAGGTCGGAATCGCTGACCAGTTCGCGGCCGTTGCCGGTGAGCCCGGTGAGGCCGAGCTCGTCGAGCGGCTCGTCGAAATCGATCTCGGTGATGTAGCCGTTGGCGTCCTTGGACAGGAACACCAGGTCGAGCACCGTCACATACCCCCGATCGACCACGTCCCGCAGCGCGGCCCGCACGCTCACATCGAGCTGGGTGCCGGGAAATCCGATCACCACCAGCTCCACGGGCCCGAGATTCGAAGTTGTTTGCGCCATGCGGTGATGCTCGCGGCGCCGGCCCGGGCGCGCCTCACCCACCGGGGGTGAGGTCGGGTGCGCGGCCGTCGGCCTAGGGTGAGCGAATGAGCGCCCGATGGCCGGTTTTCGAATCGCTGCAGGGTTATCGCACGGCGTGGCTGTGGCCCGACGTGCTGGCGGGACTGACGGTGTGGGCGGTGCTGGTGCCCGAAGCGCTGGCCTACGCCACCATCGCCGGGGTGCCGCCGGTGACCGGGTTGTACGCGGCGGTGCCGGCGCTGGTGCTGTACGCGCTGGCGGGCAGTTCCCGGCACCTGGTGGTCGGGCCGATGTCGGCGACCGCGGCCCTGTCGGCCGCCATCATCACGCCGCTGGCGGGCAGCGATTCGGGGCGCTACCTGGCGCTCTCCACGGGGCTGGCGATTGCCACGGGGGTCCTGGGATTGCTGGCCGGGCTGATCCGGCTGGGCTTCGTGGCGGCGTTCATCTCCGAGCCGGTGCTCAAGGGGTTCATCGTCGGGCTGGCCCTGACCATCATCATCGGGCAGGTGCCGAAACTGCTCGGCATCGGCAAGCATTCCGGCGATTTCTTCGAACAGGCGTGGGGCGTGCTCACCCACCTGGGTGAAACGCAATGGCGCACAGCGCTTGTCGGCGCGGTCAGCTTGGCCATCGTGGTCGGGCTGAAGCGGTGGCTGCCGCTGGTGCCCGGCTCGCTGCTGGCGGTGCTGCTGGGCATTCTCGCGGTGCGGCTGCTGCATCTGGACGAGCACGGCGTCGCGATCGTCGGCCATATCGATGCCGGTCTGCCCGCCCTCGGCCTGCCGGCCGGGGTGAGCTTCCACGATTACATCGATCTGCTCGGCCCCGCGGTCGGCGTGCTGCTGATCGGGTTCGCGGAAGGGCTCGGCGCGGCCAAAACCTATGCGGCCAAAGCCGGTTACAGCATCGACCCCAACCGGGAACTGTTCGGCATGGGCGCGGCCAATCTGGGATCGGGGCTGGCCTCGGGCATGGTCGTCAACGGGAGTCTCTCCAAGACCGCGGTGAACGGTTCCGCCGGGGCGCGCACCCAGCTCAGCGGTCTGGTGGTCGCCGCGCTCACCGTGCTGACCCTGCTGTTCCTGACCGGACTGTTCGAGAAGCTGCCCGAAGCCACCCTGGCCGGTGTGGTGATCGCCGCGGTGATCGAACTCGTCGACTTCGCCGCGCTGCGCCGCCTCTACCAGGTCTGGACCGCCCGGCTGGGCAGCATCTACGGCCGCGCCGCCCGCGCCGATTTCACCGCCGCCCTCGCCGCCATGCTCGGCGTGCTGCTGTTCGACACCCTGCCCGGACTGCTCATCGGCATCGGAATCTCCATGGTGCTCTTGGTGTATCGCGCCTCCCAGCCGCATGTGGCCGCTCTCGCCCGGCACGGCACGCTGTGGCTGGACGCCGAACAGCACCCCGACCTGCCGCGCCGCGACGACCTGCTGGTGGTGCGGGTGGAATCCGGGCTGTTCTTCGCCAATGCCGACTACGTCCGCGAGCGGATCGAGCAGCTGTGCACCGATCGCACCCGCCTGGTCGTGCTCGACGCCGAAACCTCGCCGAGCATTGACGTCAGCGCCGCCGAGATGCTCGATCAGCTACGAGACAGCTTGGCGCGCAAACGAATCGACTTCCGTATCGCTCGCTCCGTCGGCCAGTTCGGCGACGCCCTGCACAGCGCGGACCGCGGCGACCGGTCCATCCGGGTGTATCCCACCGTGGCCGCCGCGACCGCCGATCTGGAGCACTGATTCCGTTCAGGCCAGGGCCTTGGCCTTCAGCTGATCGAACTCCTGCTGGGTGATGGTGCCTTCAGCCAGTAGGAGCTGAGCTTGGGCGATCTGCGCCGAGGGGTTGGTTCCGGCGGTTTGCTGAATGTATGCGGCTTGGGCTTCCCGGATCTGCTTGGCCTGCGCGGTGGAGCGTTCCTGCATGCCTTTGCCGCGGGCGACGAGGTAGACCAGGGAGGTGAGGATCGGCAGGAAGATGAGGAATACGATCCACACCGCCTTCATCCAGCCGGAGGTGGCGTCATCGCGGAACAGGTCGCCGATTATGTAGAACAGCAACAGCAGATACGCGATGAAGGCGAAGCTCACGATAATCAGCCAGAGCACTTCCCAGAACGACATTTTCCTACCTCCGTGGTGTCGGTTGCGGAGCGGTACTGATCAATGCGCTGACCCAGCGTGTCGACGGATCTGTATCCAGCAGAACGGCTTTCGGATCGGACAGGATGCCGGTGAGACCGCTGAGCGTCTTGCCCGGCAGGTCGAGCGCGATGGCGTAGGCGGCCGGCAGCACGATGAGCCCGCGCGGAATCGACCAGGTTGCGGGCCGCGGGATCGGGCCGGTGCCGGGCGTCGCATCGGAGGCCATCGCCGTGTCTCCCTTCGGGACGGCCGCGTGGGCGACACGGCTCACGGCGAGTATTCGCCGGTGGCGCGGGGATGACCATCGCCCGTTTCGGGTGAGCCCGGGGAAAAAGATTCTCCGGCTTTCACAATTCGAGTAGTTTGCTCCGCTAAACTCCGGGAATCGAGCGCGGTCGAAGTTCGTCGATGGAAATCGGGAGGGGCGATGACGGAAGCACACGATCTCGAATTCCTGGAAAGACGGTGGAATTCACTGTCCGATGACGCGGGAATTCCACGCCTGGCATTCGCGCCGATTCCCCGGCGGGATCTGCTGGATGAGCTGGACGCGGTGGCGGAAACCCCGGATGGCAGTGTGCTGCTTGTTCGCTCGCCGGTCGGAACCGGGAAAACCGCGGTACTGGCGCAATGGGCGGCGCGTGCTCGGCGGCAGCGCGGTGCGCGTCGGCGGGTCGCCTGGCTCACGGTGGATCAGCAGTCGCCGGCGACGCTCTGGCAGCAGCTGCGTACCCGGCTGGGGTTCGTGAATCCCGCGCACGGTCCGTTCGACACGCCGCTCGCGGCTGCGGACGCACTCGCCGGGGCCTTGGCCGAATGCGGGGAGCGGGCCCTGATCGTCCTCGACGATGCGCATCTGATCACCGACCCGCCGACGCTGGCCGCCGTCGAACACTTGCTGTTGCACGCGCCGCCGACCGTCATGATCGTGGTGGCCGGGCGCTTCGAACCGCCCATCCGCTGGCATCTGCTGGAACTGTCCGCGCGGCTGCGGCGCTGGGGCGCGATCGATCTGGCGTTCTCGGCCGCCGAAACCCGGCGGCTGTGCGGCGATCAGGGCTGCGAACTCGCGGACGCCGAACTGGCCACACTGCTGGAGCTCACCCGCGGCTGGCCCGCGCTGGTCCGGCTGTCCGCCGTGTATCTGACTGCGCGGCAGGACGATTCGGCCGCCGCGCTCACCGCCCTGGCCCGGCTGCCTGCCTCGATCGCGGACCTGCTGGCCGCCGAGCTGATCGACACCCTGTCCCCGGACCTGCGCATGTTCCTCACCTACACCAGCGTCCCGGCCGAATTCACCGAACAGCTCGCCGACGAACTGGTCGGCGGCGGGGCCGGGCATCGGCTCCAGGAACTGGAACGGTCGAACTTTCCGCTCACCTCGGTGGTGCGCGGCACCGAGATCCGGTTCGCCTACCACCCGATGCTGCGCGCCTACTTCCGCGCCGAACTCGACCGGCTCGGCCCGGACCTGGCGGCGGAACTGCATCTGCGGACCTCACTGCACCTGCAATCCACGCGGGAACCGGAGGCCGCGCTGCCGCATGTGCTCGCCATGCCGAATCGGCAACCGCTGCTGGCATTCCTGCGCGAGCACGCGCTGCACCTGACCATCAGCGGGCACGGCGCCAGCCTGTTCGAAGCGCTGACGGCCATCGATCCGGCGCTGCCCGCGGATCCGTATCTGCGGTGGCTGCGCGTGGTCGACGCCCTGGTCCACGGTGACACCGGCGCGGCGCGCGCCCATTTCGAGGCCATGCGCGAGCGCCCGGACGATCAGGAATCCCTCGCGAGCGCCGAAATGCGCACCGCCCTGGCCGCCGCGGTCACCTGCGAGCTGGCGGTGACCACGGGACTCGCCCTGGACGACCGATTCGTCGCCGACGCCCTGCCCGCCACCGGGCATGCCGATCTCGATGGGTACGCGCGCATCGAGACCGCCACCGCCCTGGTCGTGCGCGGCGATCTCGCGGCGGGGGAGGAGCGGCTGCGGCAGGGCCTGGCGGTGGCCGAGCTGAGCGCGCAACCGCGGTTGCGCGTGCGCGCCCTCACCCGGCTCAGCGTGTCCGCGGCCCTCGCGGGCGCCGTCACCACCACCCGGCAGCGCGCCGAGCACGCGCTCGAACTGGCGCGCACGCACGCGCTGCTCGACACCCCGGAAGCCGTGCAGGCCACCGCCCTCGCCGCCTTCGGCGCCTACGTGCAGGGCGATCCGGCCGAAAACGAGGCCATCGCACGGACTCTCGCCGAACACACGCTGCTGGACGGCTCGCTCGGCGCGACCGGCGGCTGGCAGGCCCATCTGATCGGCAGCCTGGTCGCCTTCGACACCGCCGACAACAAGATCGAAGCGGCGGATCGCCTGCGGCACAGCTTCGTTCGCGTCCTGGACACCAGCCCGGTCCCGGCCACCAGCGCCGGGCTCATCGCCCTGGTGGTGTGGCCGCTGCTGCGCGTGCGCGAAACCTACGAGGCGCAACTGCTGATCGAACAGAGCCGCACCGCACTCGGCGATTCCCCCGAAATCGCCATTGCCCGAGCCGCTCTCGCCGAAACCGCGCACCGCTCGCGCGGCGTGCTCGAACTCGTCGACCCGGTCCTGGCGGAGGAGGTGCCGCTGCATCCGGTGCATCGGGTGACCGCCTGGCTACTGCACGCGGCCGCCCATCACGCCCTCGACGATGTCACCCGCGCCCGCGACGGCGTGGAGCACGGCCTGCGGCAGGCCGCCGCCGAACGCATCGCCCGCCCCTTCCTGGAAGTGCCCGGCGCCCTGACCCTGCTGGACCGCTTCACCGGCAGCTTCGGCCGCTACGACGCCTTCGCCACCCGCCTGCGCCACCACCCCCTGGCCCGCCGCCGCACCGGCCACTCGACCCTGACCGGCACCGAACTGAAAGTGCTGCGCCAGTTGCCCTCTGGCCGCACCATGCAGCAGATCGCCGACGACCTCGGCGTCTCGATCAACACCGTCAAAACCCACCTGCGCGCCATCTACGCCAAACTCGGCACCAACTCGCGCGTGGCGGTCCTCGGCGCCGCCCGCAGCAGCGGACTGCTCTGAACCTGACGCCCGCGAAAACCTCTGCCTCGCTGTGGATTTCACGTGGCAGCCGATTCCGCGGTCGGTGATCGCGGGCTAGGTCGCGTCGAGCACGCTCACTGCGACGCCATAGGGCAGGAAGCGGACGCGGCGCGTGGCGTCGGTATTGTCGCGATGGGCGCGCAGGGCTTCGAGTTCGTTGGGGAAGACCTGATCCACCCGGGCGCTGCCGTCGGCGTCGAGGGTGTAGATGGCCCAGACTCCGCTGCCGGATTCACCGGCGGTATCGCCTTCCGGTTTGGCCGTTCTGGGGCTTTCGGGCTGGGTGAACTGGGTGAGCAGACCGGCCAGGGTGTTGAGGCTGGTGCGGTCCACGTACTGGGCGGCCTTGCCGAGCAGGTCACGCATTTCGATGCCCGCCTCGCGCAGGGCGCGTTCGAAGTCCTCGGGGTCGATCCCGAACGGTCCGTTGGTTGCCATCGCATCTTCTCCCGCAACTGATTCGGCGCTACCGACCAGTGTCCTCGCGGGAGCCGAGCCGCGCCACGACGAGTGGAAACGGGGTGGGCGGTCGTCCGGATCGGTCGGCGTGGCGCGCCGACACTCGGGCATGATCGAGGATTCTCGCGAACTTGTGGCAACCTATCCGGTGCTTCAGCGAAGGCTGGGATTGTGGATCGAGGAGCGGTGTATGGCGAAAATGGGTAGGCGGAAGCGGTCCAGGCTCATCACGCAGGGGCTGCTGACTTCCGGCAAGACGCGGCCGCAGGAGGCCGTGCGGGCGCAGCCGGAACCGGTCGTGGCGCAGGCGGAACCGGTCGCGGCGGCGGCCCCGGCGGCCGCACCCGCGCAGGCCGCCGCGGCGGTCGCGGGAGAGCCGGACATCAAGGCGCTGTCCGAGCGTGTGAAGGCGCGGCGGAAGGAAAACGGCTGGACGCAGGCCGATGTGGCGCGCAAGGGCGGTCCGGCCGCCGGCGCCGTCAGCCAGATCGAACGCTGCCTGATGGAATCCCCGGCCGAGGACGTGCTGGCCAAGCTGGACACCGCACTGGAATGGCCGGCGGGCACCGCCGAGGGCATTCTGCGCGGTGCGGAGTCCGAGCTGGTCGGCGCCGCGGGCTGAGCGGTGAGGGCCAGGCCCCGGCCGGAATTCCGGTCGGGGCCTCGGGTATTGCCGCGGTCGAATTGCTACGTGTGTGCCGCACCGTCGATGCGGATCTCGGTGCCGCTGATGAACCGGCCGTCGTCGGACACCAGCATGGCGATGACGCCCGCCACGTTCTCCGGCCCGGCCAGTTCCTCCGGATTGTCCTGCGGCAGTACGGCGATCAGCCGGCCGAACAGCGACCAGTCCGAATCCTGCGGCAGATAGCCGGGAGTGGCGTCGGTGATGCCGGACTTGATGCCGCCGGGCGCGACGCTGACCGCGCGCAGCCCCTGCTTGCCGTACTCCAGGGCCAGTACATGGGTCAGCGTCTGCACGCCGCCCTTGCTCGCCGAGTACGCGGCCATGTACGGGTGCGCGAAATTGGCCGAGGTGGAAGAGAAATTGACGACCGTGCTGCGCGGGTTGGCCAGCAGCGCGGGCAGCGCCTCGCGGATCACCAGGAACGTGCCGGTGAGGTTGACATTGATGATCTGATTCCACAGATCCAGGGACGTCTCGTGGGTGTGCGCCGCGCGCAGGATGCCCGCCGCGTTCACCAATGCGTCCAGCCCGCCGAGCGATTCGACGGCGCTCGCCACGCCCGCGACCACGTCGGACTCCGAGCCGATGTTCATTTCGAGGGTGGTCAGCCGGCCGTCGGTGCCCGCCTCGGCGGCCTGCTTGCGGGTCAGTTCCAGGCCCTCGGCATTGACGTCCGCGCCGGCGACGATCGCGCCCTCGGACAGCAGACGGAGAACGGTGGCCTGGCCGATGCCGGATCCGGCGCCGGTGACCAGAATGCGGCGCTGCTCGAGACGGTTCATGGATCTCTTCCTGATCGGTGGAACTAGTTAATGACACAGTATGCCAAAAATGGCACGGCGCGCCATGAAATCTTTCGGCCTCGGTAAGGTGCCCGGGTGAGCAGCGAGCGAAATCGCGCCGGGCGGCCGGCGCTCAGCGAGACCCGCCGCGCCGCCACCCGCCGCGAAGTGGCGATGGTCGCGGCGCACCTGTTCATCGAAAACGGCTATGCCGCAACGACGGTCGAGGAGATCGCGGCCGCCGCCGGGATGGGATTGCGTACTTTCTACCGCTATTTCGCGGGCAAGGAGGATGTGGTCGCGCCGCTGCTGGCCATCGGCACCCAGGCCTGGGCGGACGAACTGGCCGCCTGCCCGCCCGAACTCCCGCTGCGCGAGGCCCTGAGCCGGTCCTACCGCGCCGCCACCGCGGGCACCCTGGCCGCCGAGGGCATCGCCGAAACCCGGCTGCGCCCGCTGGTCCGGGCCGCCACCCAGCTGCCCGCGCTGCGCGCCACCTGGCTGCGCGTCCAGCACGATTGCGAAACCCAGCTCATTCCCATCATCGCGGCCCGTACCGGCCGGCCCGCCGACGATCTCGATGTCGCGCTCGCCGCCGCCATGGCCAATACCGCGGTCCGGCTGGCGACCGAATTGTGGGCGGCCGCCGATACGCCGAACTCCGCCGCCGACGTGGTCGACGCCTGCCTGGCCCGGATCACCTCGGCCTGGTGAACCCCGTCACGCGCCGGCGGCGGCTACCACGGGCAATCCGCGCGCACCGGCACGCCGGAGGTGTGAACCGGACCGATAACGGGCACCCCTTGGGCAGGGTTGAGCAGTCTGCCCAGTCTCGCGCTTGATCTACGAGGCGATTCGTCGGCGCACCGCCGTTGCGGGCGCCACGCTATGGGCCGAGGTCCTGATCATGACCGAATTCCGATCCGCCAGCCGGGTGACCGGCAATGGCGCCACCCCCACCTGCGCTATCGCCGGTGATATCGATATCCGGACCGTCGACGAGTTCCGGGCGGCGCTCGCCGTCGCCCTGCGCTCCGGCGAACCTGCCATCATCGATCTGTCCCGGATCACCTTCTTCGGCGTCGCGGGCCTGCGCGCGCTGGTGGACGCGCGCGATTACGCCGCCGCGCACAATATCTCGCTGTGGATCATCGGCTCGCACTGTGTCGAGCGGCTGCTCGCCGTCGCGGGCCTGTCCGATGATTTCGGCATGCTGTGACCGGGGCCGGAGCGGGCTCGAGCGCCCGCTCCCGCAGCTCGCGCAGCACCCGGGCCAGGATGCGCGAGATCTGCATCTGCGAAATACCCAGCACCGCAGCGATTTCCGTCTGCGTCTTGTCCTGGCCGTAGCGCATGACCAGGACGGCGCGTTCGCGCTCGGGCAGCTCCGCCAGCAGCGGCCCGGCGGTGATCGAGTCCTCGATCAGGTCGTAGCCGGGGTCCGCGGCCGCCAGACCGTCCACCGGCGCCAGGGGCTTGTCGCCCTCGTCGTCGAAAGCCGCTCGGGTGTCCAGGGATTCGGTGGTGTAGCTGTTCGCGGCGATGAGCGCCTGGGTGATCTCGGTCAGCTCCGCGCCGGTCGCCTCGGCCAGTTCGCGCGCGGTGGGCTGCCGGCCAAGCCGCTGCGACAGATCGGGGATGACGGTGGTCAGCCGCTGCTGTAGTTCCTTGAGCCGCCGCGGCACTCGCACCGCCCAGGTGCTGTCGCGGAAGTAGCGTTTGACCTCGCCCATGATGGTCGGAATGGCGTACGCCAGGAAGGTCGCGCCATTGCCGGGATCGAACCGGTCGACCGCCAGCACCACGCCGACCGCCGCGATCTGGTTCAGATCCTCGAAGTCCACCCCGCGTCCGGCATAACGGCGCGCGATGTGCTCACCGAGCGGCAGGCAGCGGCCGATGACCTCGTTCCGCAAGCGCGCGTACTCGGCGCTGTCGGCGTCCAGACCTGCGAGCTTGTCCAGCCAGGGCTCGATATTGTCGTACGAATCGCCGCCGCGGCGGCGTCCGCTCGCAGGTCCGGGCCGGGCTTCGGGTTCACTGGGCATGTCTACTTCCTCAACCGTGGCAATGAAATTCGCGTACTGCGGCCGATACCCAGTAGTTACGGAAGAAAACCCGCCGCGTCCGCTCAGTCCTTGCCGAGCGCGTGCGCGAGCTGGGATTTCGTCATCTTGGACCGGCCTTCGATATTGCGCTGGCGGGCCTCGTTGTAGAGCTGATCGCGGGTCAGGCCCTTGGGTCCGCGCCGCCCGGAGCGCTGTCCGCCCCGCTGCTGCGGCGACTTGTCCTGCACCGAGCTGCGGCTGGCGGTCTTGGTCTGCCCCGCCTGGGCCCGGTTCTTGTTCACCGTCCGCGCCGCGATCTCCTCGGCGCGGTCGGTGCTCTCGCCGCGCTCCTTGGCCGAATCCTTGATGTGCTGGTACTGCCGCTCCTGCTTCCGCGTCCATTCCTTCGGCATGGCGTGCCTCCTGATGGTTGTGCCGGATATCGCGGCGGTACCCGCCGCACGGCCCGGCAAACTCGCAGCCATACGGCCCGGAAAACCCGAGTTTCCGCCGGTCACGGGCGGGTATGCCGGGGAAGCGCGGAGGTGGGCCCATGGTACGGCGACGGATAACCGGTCCGACGGAGCTGCCCGGGCGGCGCTGGGGCGAAGTGGCGAAGCGGGTCCTGCTCGCGGTCTGGACGAACCGGCTCACCGATTGGGCGGCGGCGCTGACGTATTACAGCGTGCTGTCGCTGTTCCCGGCGCTGCTGGTGCTGATCGCGGTGCTCGGGCTGCTCGGTCCCGGCGCGACCGATTCGCTGATCGCCACGGTGCGCGAGATCGGTCCGGGCAACGGGACCGCGCTCGTGGTGGACGGCATCGAACGCTTACAGGATGCCCGATCCTATTCCGGCCCAATGGCATTCGTCGGGCTCGGCACCGCCGTATGGACCTCGTCCGGGTACATCGGCGCGTTCATCCGGGCCGCGAATTCGCTGTACGAGGTGGACGAGGGGCGCTCGATCTGGAAGACGCTGCCGCTGCAGCTCGGACTCACCCTCGCGACGGTGTCGGTCGTCGCGGTCTCGGCGGTGGGCGTGCTGTTCACCGGGCGGCTGGCGGCGCGCGCGGGGGAGTGGCTCGGGGCGGGGGATACCGCGGTGCGATTGTGGGGCTTGCTGAAATGGCCGGTGCTGGCCCTGCTGGTGAGCCTGGTGTGCGCGCTGCTGTATTGGGCGGCGCCGAACGTGCGGCAGCCCGGATTTCGCTGGCTCACCCCGGGCAGTGCGCTCGCGGTGCTGCTGTGGGCCGCGGCGTCGGCCGGATTCACCGTGTACGTGACGCATTTCGGGTCCTTCAACCAGGTGTACGGGTCGCTGGGCGGTGCGGTGGTCTTCCTGATCTGGTTGTGGCTGACGAATCTCGCGGTCCTGCTCGGTGCGGCCTTCGACGCCGAGCTGGTGCGTGGCCGCGGCATCGAGGAAGGACAGGACGCCGACCAGCCGCCGTTCCTGCCGCCGCGCGACGATCCGGACGAGACGGATTAGGACGTGCGGGCGGCGCGTCATGCAATCCGGGGCCGCCGTGTGGTCTTCGCGCCGTGGCGCGCGAGGTCGTGCCCCGGCTGTTAGCGTCTGCGCTGATCGGAGTCCGGTTCGGGTGTGAGGTGAGGGAGTGCGGGTGTGAGTGCGGAGGCCGATGGGCCGGTGCCGGGCGGGCCGGTGCCCCTGGGGACCATCGCGCGCGAATGGGGACGGATCGGGTGTATCGGATTCGGCGGGCCGCCAACCCATATCGCCCTGCTGCGCAAGCTGTGTGTGGAGCGGCGGCGCTGGATCGGGGCCACGGAGTTCGAGGACGCGATCGCGACCATGAACCTGCTGCCCGGCCCCGCGTCCACGCAGCTGGCCATTTTCTGCGCCTGGCGCTTGCGCGGCACGGCCGGGGCGCTGGTGGGCGGGCTGTGTTTCATCGTGCCGGGTCTGGTGCTGATTCTCGGGCTGGCCGCCTTCTTCCTCTCCGGTGATCTGCCGGCCTGGGCGGGCGGCGCGGCGGCCGGTGCGGGTGCGGCGGTG
>NZ_BDCD01000048.1 GCF_001613325.1 Nocardia yamanashiensis NBRC 100130
GGGGGTGGGGAGATCGTGTTGTTCGGGTCGATCGGGGGGTGGATTCCGGTGCCCGGGGGTGGGGCTTATGCGGCGGGGAAGGCGGCCGTGCACATGTATGCGGAGGTGCTGGGGCTGGAGTGTGCGGGGATGGGGGTGCGGGTGGTGTGTGCGTGTCCGGGGATGGTCGAGACGCCGATGCTGGCGGCGATTCGGGCGTCGGCGCCGGAATTGTTCGGGAAGCGGAAGGGGGTGGCGCCGGAGGTGGTGCTGGATTCGATCGAGCGGGCTCTGCGGCGAGGGGAGTTGTGGGCGTTTCCGGATCGGGCGACGCGGGCCATCTGGACCGTGCATCGGATGTTTCCGGCCGCTACGCGCGGGCTGGTCGCCAGGAAGGTGCTCGGGGGGCGTCAGGGGAAGCGGGTGTGAGCATGGTTGTCGCCGAGCGAGCAGGGGTTTCGGGGCGGATCGGCGGGGAGATTCGGTTGACCGGTCGGTTCTTGCGATATGACCTGTTCACCGGGGTGGTGCCGCCGTTGTGCATGACGATCGGGGTCGCCGTGTCCTCGGGGCGAACCGAGCGAATCGTCTTGGCCGTGCCCTATTTCCTGCTCTACCTGTACGGGTTCGTGGTCGGGAATCAGCTGGCGGGGGAGGCCGAGGATCGGATCAACAAGCCGGATCGCCCATTGGTGCGGGGACTGGTCTCGCGGCGCGGCGCGTGGATTCGGCTGATCGTGGCGGAGTCGGCCTTCCTGGCTTACGGGCTATGGCTGGGAGTGGGAGTCTGGGCCGCCGTCTGGGTGGCAGTCACCGTGCTGCACAACCAATTTCATTGGGCATGGCATTGGTGCGGCAAGGACCTGATCATGGGTATCGGGACGTTCGTACAGCTGGCCGCCGCATGGGAGATCGTGCGGCCCTTGGACGGAACCGGATGGCTGTGGTGCACGACGTTCGGGCTCGTCATGACCGTGCTTGTGCCCTTGCAGGATCTGCGTGACCAGCCCGGCGACGCCGCGGTGGGACGCCGGACCTTCCCGCTGGTATTCGGTGACCGGGCGACGAGATGGTTTGTGGCGGTGGGGTTCTCGCTCCTGCCTGCAGCAACCGCGGTGACGATCTACCGTGAGGCGTCGCATCCGGTGGCCGGTCTGGGAATTCAAGCGGTGGCCCTGGCGATCTGCGGTGCAATCGCCGTCCGCGTGATCACCTTGCGCCGCAGCCTCCAGGACCATCTGACCTATCGAATGTTCGGGTATTGGTACACCTGGACTCTCGCGTGCTCGTTTCTCGTTCTGTGAAGCAGCCTTGGACCAAGGAGTCGGTATGAGCCTGGCAGCGGTCGACCGGATTCCCCTCGCGGCGGGGGCCCGCCCGCTCGTCGGGCACGGCCTGGAACTGTTCCGAAACCCGGTGGGCCTGTTGTCCGCCCTGGCGAAACAAGGACCGCTGTGCCGGATTCGGGTGGGCCCGCAGCACATCGTGATCGCCACGGATATCGCCGCCGCCTGGCAGGTCTACCGCGATGACCGGACCTTCGACAAGGGCGGCCCGTTCTACGATCGCGCCCGCGAAATCGCCGGAAACGGTTTGGGCACTTGCTCTTACAGCGCACACCGCCGGCAACGCCGATTGTGCCAGCCCGCGTTCAAAGCCGATCGGGTCGGCGCGTACAGCCACCTGATGACCGGACCGATCGAGGAGATGGCCGCCGGCTGGACCGACGGGCAGACCATCGACATCGGCGCGGAACTGTCCGCGATGACGTTCGCGATCATCACCCGCACCATGTTCTCGACTTCCCTGTCCGAGAACGTGACCCGGCAACTGTCCGCCGACCTGCAAGCGCTCGGCAGCGGGCTCTTCCGCCGGATGATCCTGCCGCCCGCACTCACCCGGCTGCCCGTACCACCCAATCGCCGATATGCCGAAGCGGCACAACGAATGCGGCGGACGGCGAGCGAGGTGATCGCTGACCGGCTGCACAGCGGCGAGGATCGCGGCGACCTCATGTCGGCGCTGCTCCAGGCCAGCGCATCCGACCAGCAGGACGGATGGCTGTCCGACGACGAACTGATCGACCAGATCTTCACCTTCTTCCTGGCCGGCGCCGACACCACCGCCGGCACCATGGCCTGGGCATTGCGACTGCTCGACCAGCACCCCGAGGTGCGGCACCGAGTGCACAAGGAAGTCGACCAGGTCCTGGACGGCAAAACCCCTGTGACACAGCAGGTTCTGGCCGATCTACCCGAACTGCACCGCGTCATCGCCGAGACACTCCGGCTGTACCCGCCCGCCTGGCTGGTCACCAGGCTCGTCACCACGGACACCGACCTGGCGGGCTATCGCCTGCCGCCCGGAACCGCGGTCGCCTTGAGCCCATACACGATTCACCGCGACCCCCACCATTACCCGAGCCCCGACGAGTTCGTGCCCGACCGCTGGCGCGACACCGAACCCGGCTCCGGCACCTATCTCCCCTTCGGCGCCGGCGCCCGCAATTGCATAGGCGAACGCTTCGGCCTGCTCGAGGTCGCGATGACCCTGGCGACCGTCACCCGCCGCTGGCGGCTCGCCGCGACGAGCCGCCCCGGCGCGGTCACGCTAGCCCAGATCCACGCCCCGAAAGGCCTGCGCATGCGAGCAACCCGCCGCGCGAATCACTCCACGACGTAGCGCTGCAGCGTCACCGTGCTGAACTGCCTGGTCTCGACCAAGCGCAGCGGAATCCGCTTCTCCAGCGCCGGGAACATCGGCGTGCCACCGCCGAGCAGCACCGGCGCGATATAGACCTGGTACTCGTCGATGAGATCGTGCGGTATCAGCGAGGCCGCCAGATCCGCGCCGCCGACCTCGATGACCCCGTCACCGTCCGCTTTGATGGCCCGTACTTCCTCGACCGCGTTGTCCCGCACCAGCCGGCTGTTCCAGTGCACTTCCGGCAGCGTCCGCGAGAACACCACCTTCGGCTTGTTCGTCCACAGCTCCCCGAACTCCCGCATGATCGGCGAAGCGTCCGCGGGCACCGTCGGCCAGTAGTCGGCCATAAGCTCGTAGAGCCGCCGCCCGTGTATCCCGACCTCGAGTTCGCGATACCTGTCGTTGTGGAACTGGTGCAGTTCGTCATCCGGTTCGGTCCAGTCGATCCGGCCGTCCCGATCGTTGATGTAGCCGTCCAGAGACACGGTTATCCCGTAGATCAGTTTCCTCATGCTGGGTAGACCTCCTGGGCGCGCGAGATTCATCGGTGCGCGATGGGTGAACTCGCCGGCGGCCCACCACCACCGCCGGCGAGCCGAGCCGGATCAGAGCGGGGTGACGTAGGCCCCGGAGATGCCGCCGTCCACCAGGAACTGCGAGGCGGTGATGAAGGAGGAGTCGTCGCTGGCGAGGAAGGCCACGGCGGCGGCGATCTCCTCCGGTTCGGCGAAGCGACCGGTCGGGATGTGAACGAGGCGGCGGGCGGCCCGTTCGGGATCCTTGGCGAAGAGTTCCTGCAGCAGGGGCGTATTGACCGGACCGGGGCACAGAGCATTGACGCGAATGCCCTGCCGCGCGAATTGCACGCCCAGTTCGCGGCTCATGGACAGCACGCCGCCCTTGGACGCGGTGTAGGAGATCTGGGAGGTGGCCGCGCCCATGACAGCCACGAAGGACGCGGTATTGATGATCGAGCCCTTGCCCCGCTCGAGCATGTGCTGAATGGCGTACTTGCTGCACAGGTACACCGACGTGAGATTCACGTCCTGTACGCGCCGCCACGCCTCGAGCCCGGTGGTGAGAATGGAATCGTCGTCGGGCGGCGAGATTCCGGCATTGTTGAAGGCGATGTCGAGGCCGCCGTAAGCGTCCACCGCCGTCTGGAACATCGCCTCCACCTGGGTCTCGTCGGTGACGTCGACCTTGACGTACAAACCGCCGACCTCGGCCGCGGCGGCCTCCCCGGACGTGGCGTCGATATCGGCGACGACGACTTTCGCGCCTTCGGCCGCGAATCGCCGGGCGGTGGCGAGGCCGATGCCGCTGCCGCCGCCGGTGATTACCGCGACCCGATCCTGTAAGCGCTGCAACGTATCTCCTTCTCGGATGGTTAGTCGGTGGCGATGAAGACGTTCTTGGTTTCGGTGAACGCGCGGGCCGCGTCGGGGCCGAGTTCGCGGCCGAGACCGGACTGCTTGTAGCCGCCGAACGGGGTCCAATACCGCACGGAGGAATGCGAATTCACCGACAGATTGCCCGCTTCCACACCGCGCGCGACCCGCAGCGCGCGGCCCACGTCGGAGGTCCAGATGGAGCCGGACAGCCCGTACTCGGAATCGTTGGCGATGCGCAGCGCATCGGCCTCGTCGTCGAACGGCAGGACCGCCACGACCGGGCCGAAGATCTCCTCGGTCAGCACCCGGTCCCGCGGCCCGGACGGCAGCACCACCGTCGGCGGGAACCAGAATCCGGGGCCTTCGGGACGCGTGCCGGTGAAGGCGATCTTCGTCGACGGCTCCAGGAACGAGGCGACCCGTTCGCGGTGCGCCGCGGAGATGAGCGGACCCATCTCGGTGTCCTGATCGCCCGGATCGCCGACCTTGACGCCCTGTACCGCCGGTTCGAGCAGCTCCAGGAAGCGATCGAAAACACTGCGCTGCACCAGGATTCGAGAGCGCGCACAGCAGTCCTGCCCGGCATTGTCGAACACCCCGTACGGCGCGGTGGCGGCGGCCTTCTCGATATCGGCGTCCGCGAACACGATATTGGCGCTCTTGCCGCCCAATTCGAGGGTCACCCGCTTCACCTGTTCGGCGCAGCCGGCCATGATCTGCTTGCCGACCTCGGTGGACCCGGTGAACACCACCTTGCGCACCGCGGGATGGGTGACGAACCGCGCCCCGACCACCGAACCGCGCCCGGGAATCACCTGGAAGACGTGCTCCGGCAGACCCGCTTCCAGGGCCAGCTCACCCAGCCGGATGGCGGTCAGCGGCGTCAGCTCGGCGGGTTTGAGCACCACCGTGTTCCCGGCCGCCAGCGCGGGCCCGAAACCCCACGCCGCGATCGGCATCGGGAAGTTCCAGGGCACGATGATGCCGACCACGCCGAGCGGTTCGCAGAACGTGACGTCCACGCCCCCGGCGACCGGAATCTGATTGCCCAGCAGGCGTTCCGGCATCCCGGCGCTGAAGTGCAGCACATCGCGCACATTGCCCGCCTCCCACCGCGCATTGCCGATGGTGTGGCCGGCGTTGCGCACCTCGAGCTCCGCGAGCCGTTCCAGGTCGGCGTCCACCGCCTCGGCGAACCGCCGCAGCAGCCGCGCCCGATCACCCGGCGCTACGGCCCGCCAGCCCGGCAGCGCCCGCTGCGCCCGTTCGATGGCGGCGTCCGTCGCGGCCGCGTCGGCCGCTTCGACGGTGGCCACCAGCTCTTCGGTCGCCGGATTGAACACCTGCGTCACCGATTCCGCTCCCTTCCATAGTTTTCCGCCTGCTCCACCAGCGCCGACATGAGCCGGTGGTCGGTCGCGTTCTCCTCCGGATGCCATTGCACGCCGACCAGGAACGGTCCCTCGCTGGTTTCGGCGGCTTCGACGGTGCCGTCGGGCGCGTGCGCCGACACCACCAGTCCGGCCGCCAGTTCATCGATCGCCTGATGGTGGTGGCAGTGCGCGTCCAGTTCCGGTCCGGCGATGGCCGCCACCCGGCTGCCCGGCACCGTCGTGACCGTCGTGACCCCGAAGACCCCCGGCGCGCGCCCGTGCCCGGTGTGCCCCAGCACGTCCGGCAGATGCTGCACCAGCGTCCCGCCCAGCGCCACGTTCACCAATTGCAGGCCGCGGCACACCGCCAGCACCGGCATCCTGGCTTTCCGCGCCAGCTCGAACAGCGAGAATTCGAATTCGTCCCGATCCGGCCGGGTGCCTTTGGTCGCCGGATGCGGTTGCGCGTGATACCGCGCCGGTTCCAGATCCGCCCCGCCGGTCAGCACCAGCCCGTCCAGGCGTTCCAGTAATTCCGGCCGCGCAATACCCATGGGCGGCAGCAGTACCGGAATTCCCCCGGCGCGCTCGACCATATCCGGGTAGGTGCGCGGCAGCACCGCCGCGTCCACGTCCCAATGCCCGAACCGGGTGCGTTCGGCATAGGTCGGCAGCCCGATCACCGGCCGCCGCCGCATTTCAGAGTCGTTCGAAGCCACGCACCCGCTCCCAGTCGGTCACCGCGGCGTCGTAGGCATCCAATTCCACCTGCGCCGCATTCCGGTAATGCCGCACCACTTCCTCGCCGAACGCCTTGCGCGCGATCTTGCTCTCGCCGAACAATTCCGCCGCTTCCCGCAGCGTACGCGGGACGCGCGGGCGCTGCGAGCGATAGGCGTTGCCGTGGAATTCCGGTTCCAGCGGCAGCTGTTGCTCGATGCCGTGCAGCCCGGCCGCGATGGTCGCCGCCACCGCCAGATAGGGGTTGACGTCCCCGCCCGGCACCCGGTTCTCCAGCCGCAGCCCCGCCCCGTGCCCGACCACGCGCAGCGCGCAGGTCCGATTGTCCTGTCCCCAGGCGACGGCGGTCGGCGCGAAACTGCCCTCCTGGAAACGTTTGTAGGAATTGATGTTCGGTGCCAGGAAATAGGTGAACTCGCGCAGGCAATCCAGCTGGCCGGCGATGAAATTCCGGAACAGTTCCGAGGGGCCGTCGCCGTCGCTGAACACCGGCTCGCCCGCGGCATTCCGGAAACTCATGTGGATATGACACGAATTGCCCTCACGTTCATTGTATTTCGCCATGAACGTGATGCTGCGACCCTCCTGCGCCGCGATCTCCTTGGCCCCGGTCTTGTAGATACTGTGATTGTCACAGGTGACCAGGGCCTCGTCGTAGCGGAAGGCGATCTCGTGCTGGCCCGGATTGCATTCACCCTTGGCCGATTCCACGTACATGCCCGCGCCGTCCATCTCGTTGCGGATGCGGCGCAGCAACGGCTCGATGCGGGCGGTCCCCAGCATCGAATAGTCGACGTTGTATTGATTGGCCGGCGTCAGCGACCGGTATCCGTCGTTGAACGCCGCCTCGTAACTGTCGTCGAACACCAGGAATTCGAGCTCGGTCCCGACATAGGCGTACAGCCCGTGCTCGGCGAGCCTGTCCAACTGCGCGCGCAGCACCTGCCGCGGCGAGGCCACCACCGGTTTCGCCTCGGCCCCCACCTGTTCCACATCGCACAGCACCAGGGCGGTGCCCGGCCACCACGGCACCAGGCGCAGCGTGCTCACGTCGGGGCGCAGGACGAAGTCCCCGTACCCGGTGTCCCAGGACGACATGGCGAACCCGTCGACGGTGGCCATCTCCACATCCACCGCGAGCAGATAGTTACACGCCTCGGTGGCGTGGTTCAGCACCTCGTCGACGAAAAACCGTGCCGAGCAACGTTTTCCCTGCAATCTGCCCTGCATGTCGGTCATGGCGACCAGGACCGTGTCCAGCATTCCCGCCTCGACCCGCTGCACCAGATCGGCAACGGTCAGCATCCCGGTTCGCATCAAGGGCCCCTCTCGACGGCAACTCGCTCACGCTAAGCGAACTAGGGGCCGCACGTGTCCGAATCGGCCAGGAGTCTCCCGGCGGGTCGCAGTTCCGCTGCCGCGATCCGCGCGCGTGTCGCGCGGCCGGGCGTTCACAGGTTCGGGTGGTAGGGTCCTGCACCCGGATGAGGGCGATCGGTCGGTTGTGCCGGGTGGGCCGCGGGCGATCGCCGGAGAGTGTGGCGTAGGAGGGTTCGGTTCTGTTGCAGGGCAATGCTTTCCGGGATGAGTGGGCTGATGGAGGGGACGATCGGCGCGGGCGCGGGGGTGCGCGCCGCCGGGGCGCGCATCGGCGGCCGTCGGCCCTGAGCCGGTTGCGCGGGCGAGCGGTCATGGCGGCCGTGGCGGCGGGCGCTGCCGTGGCGGCGGTGCAGGCCGGGTTGCAGGAGCAGGCGGCCGAAGCCGAGATCCATACCGCGGCACAGGAGATCGCGGCCATGCCGCAGTCCAGCGCGGCGGGGACCGACGCGCACTTCCCGGAGATCCTCGACGCCGCTCCGGTCGAGGACCTCGCCCAGTTCCAGGACATCCTGCGCAATGGCGAGCATTTCGCCGCCGACGACCAGGCGCGCGCCGAGGCGGGATTGCGCCCGCTGTTCACCAAATTCGCCCAAGGCGTCTTCACCTCGGGTTTCGGAGCCCGCTGGGGCGTGGAACATCTGGGCGTGGATGTGGCCGCCCCGATCGGCACGCCCATCTACGCGGTCGAGGACGGCCGCGTGATCAGCGCCGGACCGGCCTCCGGATTCGGTATGTGGGTGCGGCTGCTGCACGACGACGGCACCATCACCGTCTACGGGCACGTCGATACCGCCACGGTGTCGGTCGGTCAGCGAGTATTGGCGGGCGACCAGATCGCCACGGTCGGCAACCGCGGCTTCTCCACCGGCCCGCACTGCCATTTCGAAGTCTGGCTGAACGGCGCGAACAAGGTCGACCCGCTGCCCTGGCTCGCCAGCCGCGGCATTTCCCTGGGCCCCGAACGGGACTGACCAGCCCGCACCCGTACGACCCAGCCCGGCAACACCTGTCAGGATCGCCCTCTCAGCACGCGTAATGCGCGTTGACGCCATCCTGCCCCGTGTAGTTCGGCCCGGCATGATCGTCCGCGCCCAGGTAGGCGAATTCCCAGTGCGGTACGCCGTGCCCGTCCCGTGCGATGCGCCGGTTCCGGGAGTCGTATCGGAACCCGTTGTCCCGCAGCGCGGCGGTCAGCTTCCGGCCCATCGGCGATCCGTCCGCGCGCAGTACCGAAGCGGTGTCGAAGTTGGCGGTGAACCGGCCGTCAGCGGTCAGCCAGGACGCGATCCGGCTCAGCGCCCCCAGTTTGTCGCCCACGTAATGCAGCACGTGAACGCCGGTCACGAGATCCACCGGCCGGTCCGGCGCATAGTCGAGCACCGATCCGATCACCAGCTCGATGCCCGGCCGCGCCGCCCCACGGAAGTATCCCACCAGATCCAATCCGATGATCTCGGCTCGCCCGGACAGTGTTTCGGCCGCCTCGAACAGCGCCAGCCCGCTGCCGCATCCCACATCCAGCCAGCGCTGCGGTCCCGGGCGCGCGGCCAGCCAGGCCACCGGATCGAATCCCAGCTCGCGCCGGTACCCGGCCAGCCGCCGCTCCCGGTTCATCTCGGAATTGGCCACCACCGCGGACTGTTCCAGACCGGCGTCATCGAGCAATTCGTGCACTCGACCATCCTGCCCGCCGCTCGTCTACGCGCAACGCATCGGGACCCGAAATCACAACAAACCCACCGGTCGGGCGGGTCCGCTCGTACGGTGTCTAGTGCAACTGAACGCTCGTGGCCTCGTAACCTGCTGCCATGACCTCGATTCCACCGTCGATGATCACCCTGCCGGACCGTCCCGTCGGCGTCGCCGAATACGGCAGTATCACCGGTGAACCGGTGATGTTCTGTCATGGATTGCCCGGATCACATGTGGAGGCAGCGGCTTTCGACGAGGCGGCCGCCGCCGCGGATATGCGGATCATCGCGATCGACCGGCCGGGTATCGGCGCGTCGCCGCTGGCGCGGCGGGAACGGGTGGCCGATTGGTCCGGAACGGTCGCGGCGGTGGCCGATCAGCTGGGGCTGGATCGTTTTGCGGTACTGGGTGTTTCCGGCGGCGGCCCGTACGCGCTGGCCTGTGCGCACGGGCTGCCCGCGCGGGTCACGGCGACGGTGCTGGTCAGCGCACCGGCCCCGTTCGATCACGAGGCCGCCGCGTCGGGTGAGAGCGCCCGGCAGCGCGGTATCGGATTGCGCTTGATGCACCGGTTCCCGTTCCTGGCCCGCCCGGTCGCGGCGCGCATGTCCACGCTGGTCCGCAAGCCGAGCGGGCTGGCGGCACTGATCGCCCAGATGGCCCCGGTCGACCGGACCCGGCTCGAAGATCCCGCGCTGGCCGCCGAACTCGAGGCCAATCTGACCCAGGCGTTCGCGAGCGGCAGTCGCGGCGTGGCGGTGGACACGCTGCTGTTGTTCGCGCGCCCGTGGGGCTTCGATCTGGCGGATATCACTGTGCCCGTGCATATCTGGCACGGCGACGCCGACAACAATGTCCCGGTCGCCGACGGCCGGCAGCTGGCGGCGGCGCTGCCGAACCACACCCTGAACATCGTGGCGGGCGCGGGCCATCTGATGTTCGTCGATCATGCCGCCGCCATCCTGAACTCGATCCGCGCCGGCGAGACGCGCGGCTAATCGGAGTAGGCGGGCCAGTCCGACAGCGTGCGATGCAGCGCGTCGACGAGATGCGGCCAGGTGTCGTCGGGGGAACGCGAGTGGGCGAATCCTCCGGCGGCCTCCAGGGTCGCGAATCCGTGAAAGGTGCTGCGCAGCAGGCGCGCCGCGTCCAGGGCCTCGGCGTCGCCCAGGTGATAGCCGCGCAGGATGGCGGTGGTCAATTCGATACTGCGCAACAGCGCGGGCTCCCCGGCCACCTCGGCCGGATCCATCCGAATCTGGGTGGCCGCGTAGCGCTCCGGATACTCCAGGACGTACCCGCGATACGCTCCGGCGAAGGCCACCAGCGCCTCCCGCCCCGACCGCCCCGCCACCGCCGCGCCGATCCGATCGTTGAGTTCCGCGCTCGCCAGCAGTGCCACCTTCACCCGCAGGTCGTGCAGATTCCGGACGTGGACGTACAGGCTCGGATCCTTCACCCCGAACTTGCGGGCGACCGCGGACAGCGTCAGCTTCTCGAAGCCGATCTCGTCGGCCAGCGCGGCCGCGGCGGCGACGACCCGTTCGGTGCTCAAACCTGCCCGGGGCGACATGCCCACCTCCCTGCGATGACTAGGCCGAAACCTAATCATCGTAGGTCATGGCTGCTGTGGCGCCTGGATCTGCTTGTGCAGGAGCGGCAGCGATTCGGTGGCCGGGCCTTCCAGGAGGGTGCCGTCGGCGGCGAACCGGGAACCGTGCAGCGGGCAATCCCAGGACCGCTCGGCGGCGTTCCAGCGGACGATGCCGTACAGGTGCGGGCAGACCGCCGAGAGCTGGGTCGTCACCCCGCCGACCGTGCAGGTCGCGGTGGGCCGCAGCAGGCGGCGTTCGACCCGGCCGCAGCCCTCCGGCGGCGGGACGTCGTCGGCCGCGGTGCGGGCCAGGCGGATCCAGCCGGTCGAAAGACTCTGCGCGACAGCGGCATTGGTGGCCGCGGTGTGGGGGAGGGAAGCCAGATCGGAGCGCCGCCACGAGGCCAGCACCGGTGACCATTCGGGCGGCTTGCCGGTCAGGCGGCCGGACAGCGCGAGGGCGGCGGCGATCGCATTGGTCATGCCCCACTTGGCGTACCCGGTGCCGACCAGAATGCCGTTCACGCCCGGCAGGATCGGGCCGACATAGGGCAGTTCGCCGGTGGGCTCGTAATCCTGGGCCGACCAGTTGGTGATCGGCTCGATCGAGGGGAACCAATGACGCGTCCACTCGATCAGATCGTTCACGCACTCCTCGGTGTGCGTCTCGCGGCCCACCACATGACCGTTGCCGCCGACCAGCAGGATGTCGCCGTCCGGATCGGGGACGTAGCGCAGCGACCGGGTGGGCTCGCCCGCACTGAGGTACATGCCGTGCGGCAGCGGATCGGTGGTGCGGAAGGCGGCCAGATACGACCGCTGCGGAATCAGCCGCGCGAAGAACCCGCCGCGATCCAGAATCGGTGTGCCCGTGGCCAATACGACCGTCTCGGCATGCAGCGGCCCGTGCTCGGTATCGACGACGTGATCGCCGCCCCGGCCGAACCCGACGCCCAGCACCCGGCTCGACTCGTAGATCGGCACGCCCCGGGCCTCGATATCGGCGGCCAGCATGGACAGCAGCCCCATCGGATTCAGCTGGGCCTGCCCGGCCAGCCGGACCGCGCCGAACGACGGGAACGGCGTGTCGATCCGCTCCAGATACTCGACCGGCAGCCCCGCCGCGCGCAGCACCTCGTGCTCGGCGCGCACCGCACCCACCTCGCTCTCGGCCTGCGCGTAGGTGAGCGCATCGGCCAACTGGAAGGGGATGTCGTTCGCCTCGCAGTAGGTGAGCAGCCACTGCTGGGCCGCCGCATTGGCGTCCAGATACTGCCGCAGCGCCGCGCCGGAATGCCGCTCCCGGATCCGCTGAGCGCGAACACCCTGCAGCAGCGACACTTTCGCGGTGGTCGCGCCGGTCGTGCCGTCGCCGATGCGCCGGGCCTCGACCACCGCCACCCGCACCCCGCTCTGGGCCAGCAGCAATGCGGTCGTCAGCCCGGTCAATCCCGCGCCCACCACGACCACGTCGAAACGCAGCCCGGGCGTCACGGGTAGCCGGGCCGGGGTCGGGGTGTCGATCAACCACAGAGATGTCATAGCTCGGCCATAACCATCGCGGTGCGCCCGAAACGCCTACCTTGGTTTCATGATCATCGAATACCTCCGATACCGGATTCCCGCCGACCGGGCCGCCGGCTTCGAAACGGCGTATTCCCGTGCGGCACAGCAGCTCGCGGCGGCGCCCGAATGCGTGGACTACGAGCTGGCGCGTTCGGTGGACGAACCCGGATGTTTCATCCTGCGCATCACCTGGACCTCCGCGCAGGATCATCTGAAGGGTTTCCGGGAAGGGGAGCATTTCCCGCCGTTCCTGGCCGAGATCGAGCCGTACATCGAGAACCTCGAGGAGATGCGGCACTACGAGCGGACCCCGGTGCACGGCAGCGGCGGTTCGGTGCCGACCCTGTATGAATGGGCCGGCGGGGCCGAGGCATTCGATCGCCTGACCGACGTCTTCTATCGCAAGGTGCACGCCGACGAGCTGATCGGGCCGCTGTTCGCGCACATGAACCCGGACCATCCGCACTTCGTGGCGCTGTGGCTCGGCGAGGTGCTGGGCGGCCCGGCCGCCTACAGCGCCGAACGCGGCGATTACCGGCACATGGTCTCCGCGCACCTCGGCAAGCACATCGCCGAACCGCAGCGCCGCCGGTGGATCAACCTGCTCATGGATGCCGCCGACGAGGTGGGACTGCCCGCCGATCCGGAGTTCCGCGCCGCCTTCGCCTCCTATATCGAATGGGGCACCCGGCTGGCCGTGATCAACTCCGCGCCGGGCGTGGAAGCCTACGACGCGCCGATCCCGCACTGGGGCTGGGGCGTGACGCCGCCGTACCGCGGCTGACCCCCCGCCTGCTTGACTCGGGGCATGAGCCTTTCCGCGCACCTCGAGAAACTGGGACGCCCCCTGGTCGATCAGCAGCTCGCCCACCCCACCGTGGCCGGCATCGCCACGGGCGAGCTGCCGGAACCGATCTTCCGGTCCTGGCTGGAACAGGACTACCTGTTCCTGCTCGACTATGTGCGCGTGTTCTCCCGCCTGGCCTGGCAGGCGCCCGCCGCGCACCTGGGCGATCTGGTGGACCTGGCGCACGCCACCTTCCACGACGAGTTGTCGCTGCACCGTTCCCTGGCCGCGGAATTCGGGGCCGACCTGGACGGCGCGGTGAAAGGCGAACCGTGCCGGGCGTATACGGCGTTCCTGCTCGATGCCGCCGCCTCGTACACCGACGGTATCGCCGCTCTGTACCCGTGCATGTGGGGCTATTCCACGCTGGGCAAGCTACTGGCCGAGAACCTTCCCGAGGACCCGCGCTACCGCCGCTGGATCGACACCTATTCCGATCCCGGCTTCGCCGCGCTGACCCGCCGCTGCGCCCAGATGCTCGACGAATCGGACGCCGATCCCGTTCGCGCGGAACGTTTCTTCCTCGCGGGCATGCGCCACGAACTGGCGTTCTGGGATGTGCCCGCCTGATCGAGCTAGCGCGGGCTGACCCGCACGTAGTCGAAGGTGCGGCTCTGCCGATCCAGCGCGGTGAACGAGCTCACCACCGAACTCGGCGCGTCGCAATGGAACGTGGTGCTCTTGAAAGCCTGTGTGGCGCTTTCGGGTTGGGGACCCTCGGTGCCGAAGTCCGACATGGTCACGGCGGACAGGAAACCGCCGGACGGAACCACCGCGTAGGGCCCGGTCCCGGTGCCGTGCTCGGCGCTGCTGAAGGTCAGCCCGCCGTTGCCGTCGAACACCAGCGAATTGGACGGTTCGTTCGGCACGGTGAACTCGCCCCCGAAATCGGTGAGGCTGGTCCCGCAGGTCGCGGCGCTGGACGGGGCCATGCCCGTCACGGCCGCGGCCGCGACGACCACGAAGGCGGTGAGCACGGCGGTTTTCGGCGATGCTGCGGAAAGCATGTGCGTCCCTCCCGGATCCGAACGATGGTCGATGCGGTCGCGCGCACCCACTGAACCGCACCGGGCCCACGCACCGGGAGCCGACACGCCGGACCGTTACCGAGGTGAGGGCGTATCGAGGAACCCGGTGATCAGCGGCAGCAGCAGATCGGGCCGGTACATGAGGTCGTAGTGGGTGGTGCCGGGCACGATCTGCAGCGCGGTCTTGCTGATCCGTGCCGCCAGCTCCTCCGAATGCGGGCGCAGCACGGCATCGTTTTCGGCATTGATCACCAGCGCCCGGGCCTTCACGGCCGCGAGATCCTTTGTCCAGTCGTAGTTCTCGCCCAGCAGCTGGCGCGTCTTGGTGACCAGCGCGGTCCAGCCGGCCGGATCGGGAGCGGTCTGGACGTACATCTCGTGCAAGGGCGTGGCCTGCATGGCGACCGGGTCCATGGCGGCCATGCCCGCGCGTGATTCCGCCGACCAGCCGTCGCTGCGGAAGGGCGCGGACGTGAGGATCAGCCGGTTCACGGCATCCGGATGCCGGGCGCTCAGCTGCAGCGCGACGCCCCCGCCGAGCGAGTAGCCGAAGACGTCCGCTTTACCGAGGTTCAGATGGGTGATCAGGCCGGCGATATCGTCGGCCATCGATTCGAATCGCATCGGGCGGTCGGCGTCCGGGGTGTGGCCGTGCGCCTGCAGATCGACCGTGATGACCTTGCGGGTCTTGGCGAGCTCGGGCACGTACGCGGCGAAGGTGGAATCGGCCGCGACCAGACCGCCGTGCAGCAGGATGATCGGATCGCCGGTGCCCTGGACGGTGTAGAAGAAGCGCACATTGTTGACGTTCGCGTAGAAGCCCTTGCCGTCGGCGCTCGGGGCGTCCGCGGCGGTCGCCTGAATGCTGGAGACGCTCGCCGACTGCTCCTCGGTGCTGCTGCAGCCTGCGCTCAGCAAGCTCGAAACCGCTAGTGCCGCAACAATACTCACTGCCTTGATGGTGTTGTTCATGTCTCCGCCTTCGCGTCTTCGGGGTACGTCCATCCAGACGGCGCAGGCTCGCGGAACTAATCGGGCACTTGACCAAACTACTGTGGGGTAGGTCACAGTTCGATAAGGGTTCGCCTCATCTGTTCCGAAAACCCTTTTCAGATTCTTTGCCGGTTCTTTACGATTACCGACGGTCCGCTACCGCGGATGATCTTCACAGCGTCGTGCTCTCACAGCCTCGCCCGCCGCTCGCTCTCGATGCCAGTACATGTTGACCGATGAACCGGGCGGCTCCGTCCGGCGAAGGAGAGATATGTCCACCGACACCGATCAGCCTCCACGGACGTCGCTTCCCGGACTCCCGGCTCTGGTGCGCCACGATCTGCCCGCCTCGCTCGTGGTCTTCCTGGTTTCTTTACCTTTGTCGATCGGCATCGCCGTGGCTGCCGGAGCGCCGGTCGCCGCGGGGCTGATCGCCGCCGTGGTGGGCGGGGTGGTGGCCGGCCTGCTCGGCGGCTCGACCCTGCAGGTCAGCGGGCCCACCGCCAGCCTCACCGTGGTGGTCGCGGAATCCATCAACCAATTCGGCTGGGCCGCGACCTGTTTCATCACCGTGCTGGCGGGCGGGCTGCAGATCCTGTTCGGGCTGAGCCGGATCGCGCGCGGGGCGCTGGCCATCGCGCCGGTGGTGGTGCACGCCATGCTGGCCGGCATCGGTGTGGTGATCGCGCTGCAGCAGGTGCACGTACTGCTGGGCGGCAATTCGCTCAGCTCCTCGTGGGACAGCATCACCGGCCTGCCGCATCAGCTGGCCTCGGTACGGCCGGGCGACCTGTTCGTCGGGCTGCTGGTGATCGTCATCATGGTCGGCTGGCGGCGGCTGCCCGCGCCGGTGCGCATGGTGCCCGCGGCGCTGGTGGCCGTGCTGGTCGCCACGCTGCTCGCGCTGGTGCTGCCCACCTCGGTCGAGCACATCACCCTGAACGGGTCGCTGCTGGACGAACTTCGGCTGCCGCAGGTGCCCGGCGGCGGCTGGGCGACGGTGGCGCTGATGGCCGTCACCATCGCGCTCATCGCCAGCGTGGAGACCCTACTATCGGCCGTGGCGGTGGACCGGTTGCGCCAGAACTCCGCGCGCCGAACGGATCTGGATCGCGAACTGCTCGCGCAGGGCTCGGCCAACATGGTCTCCGGCCTGATCGGCGGCCTGCCGATCGCGGCGGTCATCGTGCGCAGCATCACCAATGTCAAAGCGGGAGCGCAGGGTAAGGCCTCGACCATGCTGCACGGGTTGTGGATCCTGCTGTTCTCGGTGGCGCTGGTCGGCGTGGTCCGGCAGATCCCGAAGGCGGCGCTGGCGGGGCTGCTCATCGTGGTCGGCATCCAGCTGATCAAGCTCGCGCACATCCGATTGGCAAAGCGCACCGGCGATCTCGTGGTGTACGCCGCCACCATCACCGTGGTGGTGTTCTGGAATCTGTTGCTGGGCATGCTCGTCGGGCTCGCACTGGCCGGCGCGCTGCTGCTGTGGCGGGTGGTGCGGGTGTCGGTGATCGCCGAACCGGTCGAGGCCGGTCGCTGGCGCGTCACCGTCGACGGCACCTGCACTTTCCTTGCGCTGCCGCGACTTTCGGCCGAACTGGCCAAGGTGCCCACCGGCGCGGACGTCACCATCGAGATGACGGTGGACTTCCTCGATCACGCCGCCTGCGACGCCATCGAGGAATGGGTGCGCCAGCATCGCCTCGACGGCGGCGAGGTGCAGTTCGTCGAGATGGGCACCGCGCGCATGGCCGGCGCCGCCGACGCCCCGCCCGCGCGCGGGCACTCCCGGCACCTGCTCGACGAGGTGCTGGGCCCGTGGCGGCGCACCGCCGCGCACGTGGATCCCATCACCGCGGGCATCGCCGCCTATCACCGCAGCCACGCGCACGTCATGCGCCCGCACCTGGGCGTATTGCGCGACGGTCAGGAACCGGATTCGCTCTTCGTCACCTGCGCCGACTCCCGCATCGTGCCGAACGTGATCACCAATTCCGGGCCGGGCGACCTGTTCACCGTGCGCAATGTCGGCAATCTGATTCCCGCCGACCGGCAGGACTCCTCCATGGAGGCCGCGCTCATCTACGCCTTGGACAAGCTGGATGTGCGCTCGGTGGTGGTGTGCGGTCATTCCTCTTGCGGCGCAATGGAAGCCCTGCACGCCGAAGCCGTCACCGGTTCGGGTCTGGACGACTGGCTCGCCCTCGCACGCCCCAGCCTGGAGCGTTTCCGGCTCGGGCATCCGGTGGCGCGGGCGGCCGCGGCGGCCGGATTCGGGCCGGTCGATCAGCTCGGCATGGTGAACGTGGCCGTGCAGCTGGAAACGCTCTACTCGCATCCGGTGGTGCGGCGCGGCGTCGACGAGCGCGGCGTGGTGCTCTCGGGCCTGTTCTTCGATATCGCGACCGCCCGAGTGGTGGAGGTCACTGTGGCCGGAATCGCCGAGATCGATGACGCCCGGCGGCCGGTCGCGGCGCTCCCGGCCTGATGGGGGCGATTTCCTGAGCCTTGTGAAAGATGCTTGGCGAGTCTTTCACCAAGGCGTAACATTCAAGCACGCTTTTTCTCAGCCTTTGCTAAGTCTTTACTCTTAGCCTGGCTCCACTCGTCCGGTGAGTTCTGTGGACAGTGCCGTCCACAGTGTCAATTCGATGCCCGCAGTACATGTTCGACATCTTCCGGAGCCGTCCAACTCCGGAGCAAGGAGCCGAAATGTCTCTCGACACCGATTCACCGCCAGGTAGAGCCAACGGCTGGTCCGCCAATCTCCTGCGCTACGACCTGCCCGCGTCCATCGTGGTGTTCCTGGTCGCCCTACCCCTGTCCCTGGGTATCGCCGTCGCCTCCGGCGCGCCCATCGCCGCCGGGCTCATCGCCGCCGTGATCGGCGGCGTGGTGGTGGGACTGCTCGGCGGATCCCCGCTCCAGGTCAGCGGTCCCGCCGCCGGCCTGACCGTGGTGGTCGCCGAAACCATCAACCAATTCGGCTGGAAGACAGCCTGTTTCATCACCGTGGCCGCGGGCCTGCTGCAGATCGTGTTCGGCCTGAGCCGGATCGCGCGCGCCGCCCTGGCCATCGCACCGGTCGTGGTGCACGCCATGCTCGCCGGTATCGGCGTCACCATCGCGCTGCAGCAGCTGCATGTGCTGCTGGGCGGCGCGTCGCACAGTTCGGCCTGGCAGAACCTGATTCAGCTGCCGAGCGAACTGCTCAACCTGCACGGCGACGACTTCTTCATCGGCCTGCTCGTCATCGTGATCATGCTGAGCTGGAAGTACGTGCCGGGGAAACTGCGGGTGCTGCCCGGGCCGCTGGTCGCCATCGTCACCGCCACGCTGCTGTCGCTGGTGCTGCCGGGCAATCCGGAGCGAATCGTGTTGAGCGGCTCGCTGTTCGACGCCATCGGACTGCCGTCGCTGCCCGACGGCAACTGGGGCGCGGTCGCGCTGGCCGTGCTGACCATCGCGCTCATCGCCAGCGTGGAGAGCCTGCTGTCCGCGGTCGCCGTCGACAAGATGCACACCGGCCCGCGCACCAACTTCGACAAGGAACTGGTCGCCCAGGGCGCGGCCAATATGACCTCCGGCCTGCTCGGCGGCCTGCCCGTCACCGGCGTCATCGTGCGCTCGGCGACCAATGTGCAGGCCGGGGCCAAGTCCCGCGCTTCGGCGTTCCTGCACGGCATCTGGGTGCTGGTGTTCTCGGTCGCGCTGGCCGGACTGGTGCAGCAGATTCCCAAATCGGCGCTGGCCGGCCTGCTCATCGTGATCGGCATCCAGCTGGTCAAGCTGGCGCACATCCGGCTCGCGCAGCGCACGGGCGATCTGCTGGTCTATGTGGCGACCGTGCTCGGCGTGGTCTTCCTGAACCTCCTCGAGGGCGTGCTGCTCGGGCTGCTGCTGGCCTTCGCGCTGCTGCTGTGGCGCGTGGTCCGCGTGGTCATCACGGCCGGGCCGGTGACCGGTACCGATCGCTGGCTGGTCAGCATCGACGGCACCTGCACCTTCCTGGCGCTGCCCAAGTTGTCCAAGGAACTGGGCAAGGTGCCCGCGGGGACCACGGTGCTGGTCGAGATGAGCGTCGACTTCCTCGATCACGCCGCCTACGAGGCCATTCACGATTGGGCGCGCCAGCACGAGAGCACCGGCGGCGCCGTCGAATTCGTCGAACTGGGCACCGCGCCCATGGCCGACGCCGTCACCGGTCCGCCGGTGCGCGGCCGGGCCCGCGGCCTGCTCGACGATGTGCTGAGCCCGTGGAAGGAAGGCGAGAACCCGGTCACCACCGGTGTGGCGGCCTTCCATCGCCGCAACGCGCACGTGGTGCGCCCGCACCTGGACGAGCTACGTGACGGGCAGAACCCGCACTCGCTCTTCCTGACCTGCGCCGACTCCCGCATCGTGCCGAACGTGATCACCAGCTCCGGGCCGGGTGACCTGTTCACGGTCCGCAATGTCGGCAACCTGGTGCCCGAGCAGGGGCGCGACAGCTCGATCGAGGCCGCCATCGCCTTCGCCATCGACGAACTCGGCGTGGATCACGTGGTGGTGTGCGGGCATTCGTCGTGCGGCGCCATGAAGGCGCTGCTGGCCGGACCGCCCAGCGGCCCCGGTCTGGGTGACTGGCTCAAGCACGGGCGTGCGTCCCTGGACGCATTCCGCGGCGGTCATCGCGTCGCGTACGCGGCGGCGCGCGAGGGCTTCGGGGTGCCGGATCAGCTCGCCATGGTGAACGTGGCCATGCAGCTGGAAACCCTGCACGCCCACCCGGTGGTGCGCCGCGCCATGATGGAACGCGGGCTCACCGTGACCGGTCTGTTCTTCGATATCGGCACCGCCCGGGTGCTGGAGGTCAGCATGGACGACCTATCGGAGATCGCGGACGCCGACCTATCGGCCTTGGCGACAGCTCTGCGCTGATCGATATCCGCGAGTGCGCGAAGTCCGGCAACGGGTTTCGCGCACTCGCGCTTTCCGGGGCGCTAGCCGGTGGTCGAACCGCGCCAGGCCAGATGCAGTTCACCCGCGCCCGGTGCGGGCCGGAAGGGGCTCAGGGCCGGACCGCACGCGGTTTCGAAAGCGGCTGCGCGCGTGGGCGATCGCCAGGTCTGCGCACCGTCGAACACCGAGTACCACAGCTCCGGCCCGCTCGCGGATTTCCACGCCAGATGCAGGTTCCCGTCGTACGCGGCGAGCGCCGGGCTCAGTTCGGTGTAGGCGTCCGGGGGACTGGTGCGCGAAGTCCAGGTGACGCCATCGGTGGTGCTCCACAAGCGAATCCAGGTGTCGTCGTCCAGCAGCGCCTTGCGCCCCCGATGCGCGAGATACAGGGTGTCGCCCAACACGGCCACGGCCGGACTGTCGGCGGCGGTCATCCCCGGCAGCGGAGTCGGAGCGCTCCAGCCGTTTTCGCCCCGCACCGCCGTGTACAGGTTCTGGTTCGAGGAGACCAGGCTCTCCCCGCCGCGCCAGAAGACCTGCGGCACGCCCTGGAACACCACCAGGCTGGGCCCGCGCGCCGTCTCCGCCCCGCCCAGCAACTGCTGGTCCTCCCACTTGTGCCCATCGGCCGAACTGGACCAGTAGATGCTCTGATCCCGCCCCGCGCCCTTCCACGCCAGATACAACGTCTCCACCCCGGCCTCCTGCACGGCCGCCAAGCTCGGCCGCTCGGACGTCCCCACATACGGCAGATTCCACGGCGTCGTCCAGGTGTCTCCGTCCCCACTGCTCGCGAACCAAATGCTGTCCGTGCTGTCCTCAGCACGCCAGGCCATCACCAACTGCCGCTGAAACACGGCCAGCGCCGGCCCATCGGGCGAGGTGGCCCCGGGCAGCGGCGCCTGGTCGGACCAGGCCCCGCCGTTAGCCGAGCCGGAGGCCCAGAGCCGGGTATCGGAATTTCGGCGGAGATGAGAAGACATGAGAACGCACCGCGGCTTTCTACGAGACGGCGGGTGGTGCTCAGTGTAGATGCGGAAAATCTTTGATCACCCGAAAATCCTTCGGCCCGAACCTGTTTGGCACAGACGGTCCGTGTTGGTACGTGCATACCACTTAAATGATATGCTCATACCATCAACGGAGATGAAGGGGAGAACATGGGCAAGATCGGGCGATTCAAGAACGACGCCGCGCGCGAGACCTACCTGGCCGCGTATGCCGCACTGGAGCCGTCATGGCCGCTGCCGGCGCGGATCTACGAGGTGCCGACCGCGTTCGGGACCACGCATGTGCGGCAGTCCGGGGTGGGGGACGGGATTCCGCTGGTCCTGCTGCCGTCCCTGGGCGGCAACGGTCTGTACTGGGGCTTCATCGCCGAAGCCCTGGCGCGAGATCGGGTCGTCTACGCGCTGGACATGATTGGCGCAGCGGGGAAGAGTGTGCAGACCGCGCCGCTGGAATCCGAGGCTGATATCGCCGTGTGGTTCAACGAGGTGCTCGCGGGACTCGATGTCGATCGAGTGCACGTGCTGGGCATGTCGCAGGGCGCCTGGCACGCCTCGGTGATCGCGCTGCACGGCCCGGAGCGGCTGGCGAGCGCGACGCTCATCGAACCCAACGCGATCTTCGGGAAGATGAAGTGGCGAGTGCTGTTCAAGATAATGAAGTTCGCCGTGCACCCGTCGGATGCCAACTGGCGCAAGATGACCGCCTGGCTCACCCCGGGCGTCGAGATGAGCGCGGAGCAATTCGCCTGTGCGCGTGCGGCTATGGCGTACCGGACCAGTCTCGGCTGGGCGCGGGTGCTGAAAGATGAGGAACTGCGATCGATCACGACGCCCCTGCTCGCGATCTTCGGCGGCGATTCGGTGGCTTGTGATCCGGTCCGGGACGTCGAGCGCATCACCGCGCATCTGCCGAACGCCCAGACCCGGATCTATCGGGGCATGGGGCACGGCGTTCTCGATCAGATTCCCGAGCGGGTCGTCCCGCGCATTCTGCGATTCCTCGCGGAGCGGGACCGGGCCGGCGTCGTCGGCTGAGTCAGTCGGTGCTGCCGGCCGAGGCGGAGCCGGAGACGGTGCAGTCGGGGGACTGGGCGGCGGGCTGGGCGGCGGTGCCCGGCGCGACGGTGACGGTGATGGATTTCGAGTTGCCGCCGTGGGTGGCGGTGAGGGTGTGCTGGCCTGCGGTGGTGGGGGTCCATTCGACGTGCGCGAGGCCGTTGTTGATCATGGCTGGGCGGGCCTTGCCGATGCAGGCGCCATTGTCGGTGAACACTACCGGGGCCTTGAGGAAGCTCGAGCCGGTGTCGAAGCCGGTGCCGGTGCCCTCGGTCTGGGACAGCAGCTGGAAGGTGCCGCCCACGGTGGGTTCGCCGTTCTTCTTCGACACCGCGATGTTGATGACGTCGGCGGAGGCGGGCGGCGCGGTCAGCCCGACGGCGGCCAGGCCCGCGACTACGCCTGCGCCCCAGGCGATCCGGCGATTCAGGTTGGTTCTCGGCTGCACTCTTCGACTCCCATGCTCGGCCCGCTTCCCGGGGTTCGCCGAACACTATCGTCACGGGAGTGTGAAGTGCTAGGGTTTCACCTCTTTTGGGTATGCCCCGAATCCGTGGGGCGCGGGCGGGCACGGGCGCGCCTGCGGGGCGGGCCGCGGCGGGCGAACTAGCCTGTCCCCGTGCCGCCGCGATCGGTACGGGGGGACGGGGAGCGGCCGGGCGGCGCGGATCGTGACATCGTGGTAGGTACACGCACCCTGTGGTCGGCGGCTGGATCGGAGTGGGATGGAAATGGTTGCGCAGTCCCCGGTTTCGATGAGCGTGGTGCCGGGCACCGTGCTGCTCGATCCGCAGTGGCTCACCGAACGCATCGCCGACATGGGCGTTTCGTGGGGAACCGGGGATTCGCGGGTATCGGGCACGCTGTGGTGGTGCATGGCGGCCTCTTCGCTGGTCGATGCCGTGGTGGGCGCACAGGTGGGGATGCGACCCGAGGTCGACCCGGTGCTGGAGCGGATCACCTGCGAAGTGCGCCCGGACGGCGGCATCGAACGGGTGCTCCCCGTCGACGACGGTGCCGGCGCGGCCGAACCGGTCGGGCACGCCCTGCGTCACACCCTCTCGCGGGTGATCCCGGTGGTGGCCGAGGTGTGCGGAGCCGGCGTCGCCGCGCTCTGGGCGATCGTCGCGGACGCCATCGGAAACCGGGCCCTGGACGCCGGTGACCAGGAAGCGGGCGCACGTCTGGCCCGGGACGTGGCGGGCCGGCTGCCGGTGCCGCGGTTCAGTGATGTCGGCGGCCGCACTTTTGTGCGCCGCATCTCCTGCTGCCTGGTTTTCGAGGTGCCCGGCTGCGAAATGTGCACCAGCTGCCCGAAACGACCTGCGGCGCAGCGCGAGCAGTTGCTGGCGGAGCTCGCCGCGCGGGGCTGACGCCCGCGTGGGCGCAGCGTAGGACCCTCCCGATAGCATGGTCGCGCCGGGGGTATACCGGCACGCGAACCAGAACCGGCGGGTAAGTCGCCCGTCTATGACGATGCCAAGGAGTGTCCAGCCGTGACCACCACAGCCGCGAACAGCCCAGTACCCCTGATCCGGGTGCCCGCTGGGACTACCGCGGGCACTGCGGTGCGCGAGGCGGACCTGCCGAACAAGGGCCCCGCCGCTGTCATCGTCGTCAAGGACGCCGCGGGCGAACTGCGGGACCTGTCCTGGGCGCCCGAGTTCGACACCGAGGTCGAGGTCGTCACCGCGGACTCCCCGGACGGGCGCAATGTGATCCGGCATTCGGCCGCGCACGTACTGGCCCAGGCCGTGCAGCAGGAGTTCCCGAACGCCAAGCTCGGCATCGGCCCGTACATCAAGGACGGCTTCTACTACGACTTCCAGGTGGACAAGCCGTTCACCCCGGAGGATCTGACCAAGCTCGAATCCCGGATGAAGAAGATCATCAAAGGCGCGCAGCGGTTTTCGCGCCGGGTGGTCGATATCGACGAGGCCCGCATCGAGCTGGAGAAGGAGCCGTTCAAACTCGAGCTCATCTCCGACAAGTCCGGCATCGACGATCCGGAGGTCATGGAGGTCGGCGGCAAAGAGCTGACCATCTACGACAACCTGGACCCGCGCTCGGGCGAGAAGATCTGGGGCGATCTGTGCCGCGGCCCGCACTGCCCGACCACCAAGTACATCCCGGCCTTCAAGCTCACCCGCTCCTCGGCCGCCTACTGGCGCGGTGACCAGTCCCGCGAGGACCTGCAGCGCATCTACGGCACCGCCTGGGAATCCACCGAAGCGCAGGACGAATACCTGCGGCTGCTGGAGGAAGCCGAGAAGCGTGACCATCGCAAGCTCGGCCTCGAACTCGACCTGTTCTCCTTCCCGGACGAGCTGGGCTCGGGCCTGCCGGTGTTCCACCCCAAGGGCGGCATCATCCGCAAGGAGCTCGAGGACTACTCGCGCCGCCGCCACATCGCGGCCGGGTACGAGTTCGTGAACACTCCGCACATCACCAAGGGCCACCTGTTCGAGGTCTCCGGCCACCTGGACTGGTACCGCGACGGCATGTTCCCGGCCATGCACCTCGATGCCGAACACAACGAGGACGGCACCGTGCGCAAGCCGGGCCAGGACTACTACGTCAAGCCGATGAACTGCCCGATGCACAACCTGATCTTCCGGTCCCGCGGCCGGTCGTACCGGGAACTGCCGCTGCGCATGTTCGAGTTCGGCTCGGTCTACCGCTACGAGAAGTCCGGCGTCGTACACGGCCTGACCCGGGTGCGCGGCATGACCCAGGACGACGCGCACATCTACTGCACCAAGGAGCAGATGCACGCGGAGCTGACCACCACGCTCCAGTTCGTGCTGTCGCTGCTGCGCGACTACGGTCTCGACGACTTCTACCTGGAGCTGTCCACCAAGGACCCGAAGAAGTTCGTGGGTTCGGACGAGCTGTGGGAGGAGGCCACCGAAACCCTGCGCAAGGTGGCCACCGACTCCGGACTGGACCTGGTGCCGGATCCGGGCGGCGCGGCCTTCTACGGCCCGAAGATCTCCGTGCAGGCCAAGGACGCCCTCGGCCGCACCTGGCAGATGTCGACCATTCAGCTCGACTTCAACCTGCCCGAGCGCTTCGAGCTGGAGTACACCGGCTCCGACGGCGCCAAGCACCGCCCGGTCATGATCCACCGCGCGCTGTTCGGTTCCATCGAGCGCTTCTTCGGCGTGCTCACCGAGCACTACGCGGGCGCGTTCCCGGCCTGGCTGTCGCCGGTGCAGGTGGTCGGCATCCCGGTCGCCGAGGCCTTCGCCGAGCACCTGGACAAGGTGATCGAGCAGTTGCGCGACAACGATATTCGCGCCGAGGTGGATCGCAGCGACGACCGCATGCAGAAGAAGATCTTCAACCAGACCGCGCAGAAGATCCCCTTCATGCTGCTGGCCGGCGCGCGCGACGTGGAGAACGACGCGGTGTCCTTCCGGTTCCGCGACGGCACCCAGGTCAACGGTGTGCCTGTGGCGGAAGCGGTTTCGATCATCACCGATTGGATCAAGCGCCGTGAGAACGCATCTCCGACCGCGGAGCGCTTCGAGAAGACGAACGGGTAGGGCATGACTGAACGTACGGCGTCCGGCGGTCTCACCGAAGCTGCTGCCGGACAAGAGATTCCGGCGCAGCAGATCGTGGACAACGGTGCGGGCGAACCCGATCGCCTGCAGCGGCTGTGGACGCCGTACCGGATGTCCTACATCACCGGCGCGGTCGAGGAGCGGAAGCCGGACGCGCCCAAGACCACCGGACATCCCTTCACCGACATCCCGCTGATGTCGGACGAGGACGGCTTGGTGCTGGCGCGCGGGCAGTGGGTGTACGCGGTGCTGAACCTGTACCCCTACAACCCCGGCCACATGATGGTGGTGCCCTACCGCCGGGTGGCGAACCTGGAGGACCTGACGCCCGAGGAGAGCGCCGAGCTGATGGCGTTCACCCAGCAGGCCATCCGGGTGATGAAAAGCGTTTCGCGGCCCGAGGGATTCAATGTCGGATTGAATCTAGGGGGCGTTGCCGGCGGTTCACTTGCCGATCACCTGCATCAACACATCGTGCCGCGCTGGAGTGGAGACGCGAACTTCATTACCGTCGTCGGCGGAGTGAAGGTGATGCCGCAGCTGCTCCGGGAAACCCGGGCGCTGCTGGCGCAGGCATGGAAGGAATCCGAATAGCGTGCTGAGCTTCTTCGGTCGCGAAACGTTCGCCAAAGCGACTGCGCCCCTGGGCAAAGCGCTGGTGAGCACCGGGCTGACCCCGGACGCGATGACGCTCATCGGCACCACCGCCTCGATCGCCGCGGCGGTGACCCTGTTCCCCACGGATCATCTGTTCTGGGGAACCATGGTGATCTGGCTGTTCGTCATGTTCGACATGCTCGACGGGGCGATGGCGCGGGCGCGCGGCGGCGGCACGAAATACGGTGCGGTGCTGGACGCCACCTGTGACCGGGTGGCCGACGGCGCCATCTTCGGCGGACTGGCCTGGTGGGCGGTCTACCACCAGAACTCCAAGGAGCTGTTCGCGGCGACCCTGGTGGTGCTGGTGACCTCGCAGGTCATCTCCTACGCCAAGGCGCGCGCCGAGGCCAGCGGCCTGTCGGCCGACGGCGGGCTCATCGAACGGCCGGACCGGTTGATCATCGTGCTGGTCGGCGCGGGCTTCACCGGCATCGGCCAGTACTACGGCATCGAATGGCTCTCCTACGCGGTGTACGCGGCCATGTACGCGCTCGCCGTGCTCAGCATCATCACCGTTTTCCAGCGGGTGCTGGCGGTGCGCAATTCCCCGGGTGCGCGCGATGTGCTCGCGCCCGCGGTGAAAGCTCCGGAGGAACCGCAGCGGTGAATACCGATTTCACGTCCGCGTTGACCGACAAGGCGTACGCGGCCGGGTGGGCGCTCGTCCGCGCACTGCCGGAGAAGCTGGCGCGCAAGGCTTTCGACGCCGGGGCCGACGCGGGTGCGCGCAAGGCGAATCGCGCGTCGCACGCGGGGCAGCCGAATCAATTGCGGCGCAATCTGGCCCGGGTGCTCGGCACCACGCCCGAGCAGGTGCCGGACACGCTGATCCAGGCCAGCATGCGGTCCTACGCGCGTTACTGGCGCGAAGCGTTCCGGCTGCCGACCATGGACCATGTGGCACTGGGCAAGTCGCTGCGGGTCGAAGGCACCGAATACCTGGAGGCCGGGCTGGCGGCCGGACGCGGCGTGCTGCTGGTGCTGCCGCATTCCGGGAACTGGGATATGGCCGGGGTCTGGCTGGTGCAGAACCACGGCGGATTGTCCACCGTCGCCGAGCGTTTGAAGCCCGAAGCGCTGTTCAAGCGGTTCATGGCCTACCGCGAGAGCCTCGGGTTCGAGGTCTTCCCGCTCACCGGCGGCGAGCAGCCGCCGTTCCCGCAGCTGGCGGAGCGGCTGCGCGCCAACAAGGTCGTGTGCCTGATGGGCGAGCGCGACCTCACCGGCAAGGGCGTGCCGGTCACCTTCTTCGGCGAGACCACCTGGCTGCCCGCCGGCGCCGCCAAGCTGGCCATCGACACCGGGGCGGTGCTGCTGCCCGTGCACTGCTGGTTCACCGACGAGGCGGGCCGCGAGGACTGGGGTATGCAGGTCTTCGCGCCCATCGACGTTTCCCGGGGCGTGCAACCGGCTACCCAGGCGCTGGCGGATGTCTTCGCGGCCAATATCGCCGCCCATCCCGCCGACTGGCACATGTTGCAACCGCTGTGGGAAGGTGACTTGTCGCAAGCGCGACTGGACCGCATCGCCGCGGCGCAACAGCAACTGGGGTATTCGGACGCGGCGGAGCCTGCCGCGGCCGAGGGGGATACGGGAGACGGCGCACTATGAGAATCGGCATGGTCTGCCCGTATTCGTTCGACGTTCCGGGCGGGGTGCAGTCGCATGTCGTGGAATTGGCGCAGGTATTGATCGAACGCGGGCACAAGGTGAGCGTGCTCGCCCCCGCCGCCGACGACACGCCGCTGCCGGATTTCGTGGTGTCGGCGGGTAAAGCGGTCGCCATTCCCTACAACGGGTCGGTGGCGCGTTTGTCGTTCGGGCCCACCGCCTATACGCGTATTCGGAAGTGGATCGCCGAGAACGATTTCGACGTGCTGCATATTCACGAGCCGAACGCGCCGAGCCTTTCCATGCTGGCGTTGAAGATCGCCGAGGGTCCGATCGTCGCGACCTTCCATACTTCGACGACGAAATCGTTGGTGCTCAGTACTTTCCAGGGCGTGCTGCGGCCGTACCACGAGAAGATCAGCGGGCGGATCGCGGTGAGCGAACTGGCGCGGCGCTGGCAGGTGGAGGCGCTGGGCGGGGACGCGGTGGAGATCCCGAACGGGGTGGACGTGCCGGCGTTCGCGCACGCGCCGCTGCTGGACGGGTACCCGCGCGCCGGGAAAACCGTACTGTTCCTGGGCCGTTTCGACGAACCGCGCAAGGGCATGGACGTGCTGCTGGGCGCACTGCCGGAACTGGTGCGCCATCACCCCGGGCTCGAGGTTCTCATCGTGGGCCGCGGCGACGAGGACCGATTGCGCCGCGAAGCCGGTGCACACGCCTCACACCTGCGATTCCTCGGCCAGGTCACCGATACCGAGAAGGCGTCGGCCATGCGCAGCGCCGACGTGTACTGCGCACCCAACCTCGGCGGCGAAAGCTTCGGCATCGTCCTGGTGGAGGCCATGGCCGCCGGAACCGCCGTCGTGGCGAGCGATCTCGACGCCTTCCGCCGGGTGCTGCGCGACGGCACCGCCGGCATGCTGGTCCCGGTCGGCGACTCCGGCCGCCTCGCCGAGGCCCTGAACACCATGCTCACCGACGACGCCAAGCGCGAGGAATACATCCGCACCGCCAATCAGGTTGTCGGCGAATACGATTGGCCGGTCGTAGCCGAGCAGATCCTGCGCGTCTACGAGACAGTGACGGTCGGCGACGTGCGAGTACGGACCGCCGGATGAGCCGCTGGTCCGCCGCGCCGGCTCGAAACGTCCGCGCGGTTTCGGAATCGGCCGCGACCGCCTGTGATGCCGTCGTGAGGACGATCCGATGATCACCTTTTCCGCGACCACCATTCTGGTGCTCGCGCTCGTCGCCGCCGTAGTCATCACCATCGGCGTCTGGGCCTACACCACGGCGAATCGCTTGGACCGCTTGCATGTTCGCACCGATCAGGCGCGGCACGCCCTGGACGCGGCGCTGGCCCGGCGCGCGGTGGTCGCCCGGTCGGTGGCCACCACGTTGTCCGGTCTCTACGATCCGGCGCTGGTCGAGCAGGCGCGGCGGCTCTCGGCGCTGGCCGATCGGGCCGAACGGTCCAACTGGCGTGACCGGGAGACCATCGAGAATCAGCTCGCTTCGGCGCTGTCCGCGGTCGATATCGGTTTGCTGCCACCGCAATTGGTGGCCGAGCTGGCCGATGCCGAGGCCCGGGTGCTGATCGCCCGCCGCTTCCACAACGACGCGGTCCGCGACACCCTGGCGCTGCGCACCCGCCGCTTGGTGCGCATCCTGCACCTGGGCGGTACCGCGCCGATGCCGACCTATTTCGAGATCGCCGAGCGGGTGACCCCGGCCGCTTCGACGGGGCTGGAAGTGGATACCGTCCGCACTTCCGCGCGGGTGGTGCTGCTCGATGAGCAGGATCGCGTGCTGCTGCTGCGCGGCTGCGACCCCAAGGTCCCCGATGTGCCGTTCTGGTTCACCATCGGCGGCGGCGTGAATCCGGGAGAAACCCTGCGCGAGGCCGCGATCCGTGAACTCTGGGAGGAGACCGGCCTGACCGCCGACTCCTCGCTGCTGCGCGGACCGCTCTGGCGGCGCGTGGCGGTGTTCCCCTTCAACGGTGAACTCATCCGCTCCGAGGAACTGTTCTTCGCCCTGCGCACCAAGAACTTCGAGCCCGAGCCCGGCAATCTCGACTACATCGAGCGCCGCTCCATCAACGGCAACAAGTGGTGCACCCCCACCGATATCGCCCACCTCGACCACTCGGGCGAAACGGTCTACCCCTACCACCTGGACCACCTGCTCGCCGAAGCCGTGGCAGCCGCCGACACCGACACCGACCCCGAAGTGCGCTCCATCCGCTGACCTGTCCGCTGGATGGGATGGAACTGCCGTACCACTCCCAGCCCGGCGGTGACGCCGTTACCGTGGGCCCGTCAACGGCGATCTGCGGCAAGGATTTCGGTATGAAGCTGATGTACGCCCTCTGGGGTGACGGTCTGGACGAGCGACTGCACGACGCGGACCTGCGTGACCGCCTGGCCGCCGCGGGCGCGACCGAACTGCAGGTCAACGTGTGCGACAAGGATGTGGCCGAGGCCCAGGTCAAGCACACCACCTACGACGCCCCGATCGCCGCGATCGTCACCGTGCGTACCGAGGGCGCGCACGAGCCCGTCACCGCCGCCCTCGGCGCGGTGGCCGCCGACGTGAACGGCTGGATCGTGGACGAGCGCACCCCGATCGTGCCGCCCCCGGTCGAGAACGGCGTCCGCACCGAAGCCCTCGCGAACTTCGCCCTGCTGCGCATCCCGGCCGACCTCACCCGCGAGGAATGGCTGCACCGCTGGCACGACCTGCACACCACGGTCGCCATCGAAACCCAGGACACCTTCGGCTACGTCCAGAACACCGTCCGCGCACCGATCACCCCCGGCAATCGCGTCGACGCCCTCGTCGAAGAACTCTTTCCGATGGCGGCCATGTCCAGCCCGCACGCCTTCTACGGCAGCGGCGGCGACGACGCCGAGTTGCAGCGTCGAGTCACCCGCATGATGGAGAGTGTGGTCAGCTTCGGCGCGCACCTCGACCTGGACCTGGTGCCCACCAGCCGCTATGTCTATCGCCTGGCCTGAGCGCCCCGGAGGTCTGCGCTATCCGCGCAGGTTGCGGTCGAACAGGTCCAGCAGTTCGCGATAGTGCCGTTCGGCGGATTCGCGATCGTAGGCGGCGGTATCGGCCTGGGTGTAGCCGTGCTGCGCGCCGGGATACACCTCGGTGCGGAACCGGACTCCCGCTGCCGCCAGGGCCTTGTCGAATTTCTCGATGTGCTCCGGGGTCATGTGGGGATCCTCGCCCGCATGCGCGAAATACAGCTCCGCGGTGATGTTCCCGACCGTCAGATGCGGGCTGTCGGGCGCATCGGTGACGAGCGGCCCGCCATGGAATCCGGCGACCGCTCCGACGCGCTCGGGGAACATGGCGGCGGTGAGGACCGCGAGGCGGGCGCCCATGCAGTAGCCGGTGACGCCGACCTTTCCCGCCGTGACCTGCGGCGCCGCCGCCAGCCAGGCCAGATACGCGCCGGCGTCGGCGCGCAGGGCTTCCGGGGTGAGCGCCCGGATCAACGGGATCACCTGCTGGAAGATCTCCGGGCGGGCGGCGGGATCGATGTACTCCGGCATCTCGACCACCGGGGCGCGGCCGCTGCGGTAGAAAGCGTTCGGCAGGAGCACGGAATAGCCGTGGGCGGCGATCCGGTCCGCCATGGCGCGCAGGCTGGGGCGCACGCCGAAACCGTCCTGGAGCAGCAGCACGCCCGGGTGGGCGGCGCCGTCGTCGGGGTGGGTGAAGTACGAGTCGGCGACGCCGTCGGGGGTCGGAATGTTCACGGAGGTGCCGTGTACTGCGGTCATGGTCGAATCCTTCTGTCGTGGTTGAGGTTCTGTGTTCAACACAACGAAGGTGGCGCTCGCGGAATACCGCGGTGCACTCGAGCCGGCGGCGGGCGGTGTGCTGCCCGCGCGGTGCTCAGCAGCGCACCGGGTAGCCAATCCGTGTGTGGCGCAAAGCCGTCCCGGTAGTCATCGCCTCACACCGTACCCGACGATGCGGCGGGTCAGAAGAATCGGGAGCTGCGGACGGGGCCGGGGGAGCGGGCCGGGCTGCGCGGACCCTGCAGCCAGCTGTCGCGGGTGGCGGTGACGAACGCGGCGAGCGCGCTGTCCGGGTCGTCGGGCGTTGCGCCGTCGCCCGGGTCTGGGGTGGTGTCGGCGGCCACGATCTCGGCGGCCAGTTCGGCTTCGGGGCGGTCGTCGCCGGGGACGTCCTCGGGGCCGTTGTCGCCGATGCGGAAGCGCGGGCCCCACGGTTCGACGACGGTTTGCGCGAGCAGGCCGTGCACATCGGCGCTGACCTGGGTGGGATCGGTCCAGCAGGAGGCGTGTTCGTGCAGGATCTGGCCGTCGGCGCGGTGCAGCAGCGAGGTCTGTAGTTCGCTGGGCAGGGTGTTGAGGTGGTAGGCGATCACCGCGGTGTCGGTGCGGTCGGGGTCGTACTCGACGGTGGGCAGGTCCAGGAGCTGCGCGGCGGCCAGGCCCAGGATGCGGTCGGAACGGTTGGGCAGCAGCGACACCGAGCGCGGGGTGCGGCCGGCGGCGGTGAGGATCAAGGCCAGCCGGTCCAGGCCGCGCCGGCAGTTTTCGACGCTGTCACCCAGATAGGCCCAGCGGCCGGTCATTCCGGCATCGAAACCGTAGGGGGAGTAGGTGGCGAGATAGCCGCCGTTGAGGGCGAAGTGCCAGCCGCGCAGATCCTGGTGATCCAGCGGCGAGACCGTGGCGGCCCGGTCGGCGCGGGACAGCATGCGGCCGACCCGGTCCCGGGCGTAGAACCAGCGCTCGTCCTCCGGATCGGGCAGCGTGTCGAATTCGGTGCGCGCCGCCGCGACCTGGCCCGACAGCAGCAGGTTGTAGGTCAGCAGATAGCGCTCGGGCCACGGCCGCAGGATGGGCGCGTGGGCGGTCAGCGCCGCCACCGCCTCCCCATGCCGGTACTCGTCTTCCAGGGCGGTGGTCAGCTCGTTGAGAGCCAGCTGCGAATCCGGTTGCCGGCGCAGGGCTTCCCGCAGCACCGGCACCGCCAGGAAGGAAATGCCGCGTTCGATGCATTCGTAACCGAACACGACCAGGGCCTGAGCGTCCTCGGGAGCGCCGATGACGGCGCGGGCGGCCTGGACGAGATCGTCGAAATCGACGGCCGCCGCCAATTCCGTGGTGAACGCGGCCAGTTCGGTGATCGGGGCGGTTTCGGCGAGCGGGCGCAGGGCGCGCACCGCGCCGGGCACATCGCCGTCGGTGAGCAGGGTGCGGGCCTGATCGAGTGCATTCATCATCGCCGAAAATCCTGAACCAGGACCGCGCCCGCCGCAAACGAGTTTCGGGCGGGACCGCCGCTTACGGGAAGCGGTAGCGCCGCATCCACTTGGTCATGATCCATTTCTCGCCCGAGAGCACCGGCGCGCCGGCGTGTTTGGTCGCCGGGTCGAGCTGGCCGCGGGCGTTGAAATACCGGAAGTAGACGGCTTGACCACGTCGCGGCGATACGGTCACGCCCGCGTCGGCGAAGACGGTTTCGCCGCCGGCCGCCACATCGTTGAGGTAGACGATTAGGGTCGCGGTGCGCTGGCCGCCGACGGCGATCTGGGTGGTGTGACCGGGCTGGTCGGGCGGGAAATAGTCGAAGTGCGAACGGAATTCCTCGCCGACGCCGTAGCGCAGGATCTGCAGGCCCTCGCCGTTTTCCAGCGGCCAGTTCATCAGCGCCGACAGCCGCCGGTCCAGCCGATCGATCAGCGGGGTCTCGGAAATCCGGAACGAGGTGTTCGCGCTGGAGCGGTGCGCCACGATCGCCGGCTGCCCGGTGTCCGGATCGACGACCGTGGACGGCTGCAATTTGCCCTCGGACAGTGCGATGACCTCGTCGCATTCCGCGGCGGAGAGCACATTGTCGAACAGGATCACCTGTGGGCGCTCGAGCCGCAGCAGCGCATAGACCTCACGGTCGTAGGCCTGCACGACGCGGCCGTCGGCGACCGGCCACGGGTCGTACCGGTACGCCGATTCGGTGGGCAGCTCGCCCGACAGCATGGTCCGCACGGCCGTGGCCGCCGCCTCCGGATCGAAGCCGTCCCCGACCATCGCGGCGACCATCGTCTCGTGCGAGCAGCCGCGCTCGATGTTCTCGTGCAGCCAGGCCCGCCACGAATCATCCAATGCCACAGTCACGTCCATAGAGCCTATTGCGCTGGGGACCGCTCGGCGACTCGTGCGGGCGGGATCGGCGTAACCGGCGCGAAACGTGATCGAGTACTAGACTCGCGGCCAGTCCGGTCGAGCTTGGGGGCCTCCGCCGGGCTTGCGCGTGCGAATGCCCTCTCGAGGAGTTTCGATCCCTTTGAGCAGCGTTTTCCGCCGCATCTCACCTTCCGAGCGGTTGTATCTGGCCGCGCGAGATCTGCAGCCGCACTTCCTGATCCAGATGGTCGTCCAGGGCGTGGGCGCGCTCGATCCGAAACTGTTGCAGGACGCGGTGGATCGCGCCTCGTGGATGAATCCCGGTGCGCGCCTGGTGCGTTCGGGCGAGGACTGGCTGGCGGTCTCGGCGACGCCCCGGGTACGGGTGATCGCGAACGGTGTGCTCGACTACGACCACCTCAGCGACGATGCCGTCCTGAACGGGCCGATCGCCCGGCCGGACTATCTGTCCGAAGCGCTGAATTGCGAAGTGCTGCTGCTGACTTCGGAAACCCCGACGCTGATCTTCCGGGCCTTCCACGGTTCGATGGACGCCAAGGGCTTGCAACTGTGGATCGCGGACGTCTTCCGCGCCTTGCGCGGCGAAGAGCCCGTGGGAGCGGCAGACCCCGTATCGGAACTGGAATTCGCACAGCGCCTGGGCATTCCAGGCAAGGCGACCCTGATGCGCCTGAGCTACCGCACCCCCGTCGGCCGCGGCGCACCGGTGCCGGACCGCCCATATCTGCTCCGGCATCGCACCGTACCCGCCGTCACCAGCGCCGTCGTCGCCCGCATCGGTGAAATCATCACCACCGCGGTCGACGCACCCACCCGGCTCATGTTCCCCGTCGACCTGCGCCGTCACGACGCCTCGGTGCACTCCACCGCCAACCTCACCCTGCCCCTGCACGTCGACGCCGCACCGGGCGAGAACTGGCAGCAGATCAACGGCCGCCTCCTCGCCGGCCTGCTGCGCGGCGACGAACTCAACCAGATCAACGACCTGGTCCTGGCCAAGAGCCCCGCCGCCCTCCAGCGCGCCGTCCTGCGCTTCATCGGCGCCGTCGGCAAACGCACCGACCGAAACCTCTACTCGGCGGTCCTTTCCCACACCGGCAAGATCGACCTCGCCGAATACACCGCCCCCGGTTTCACCCCCACCACAGTCGCCGTGATCCCCGTCCACCTCCCCATCGCGCCACTGAGTTTCGCCATCGTCGAAGCCGGGGGAGCGACCGCGATCACGGTGTCGTGCCGCAATGGCGAAGGCGTCGCCGAACGATTGGAACAGCTGCTCCACAGCATCGTCGACGCGATCGAGGCGGCCGGGATCGAGGCGGTCGCGGTCCAGGAGGCGGAAGCCGGTGCCGAGACCGAGACCGCGGCTGTTCCGGTCGCGGAAGACGATGGCGTCGTAGAGGAACTGATCTCCGGGCCGGGGCAGTTGCCTGGGCATCCGGTCACGCTCGTGGAGCTGTTGCGGGGGCAGGCCGCGCTGCGACCGGAATCGGTGGCGCTCACCGGGCCGGATGGCACGCTCACCTACGCGCAACTGCGGGATCGTGCCGCCGGGATCGCACAGGCGTTGCGTGACAACGGCATTCGCGGCGGCGATACCGTCGCGGTGGTGGCGGGCCGGACCCTGGCCGGGCAGAGCGGGCAGTGGGGCATTCTCACGGCCGGGGCGGCGTTCCTGCCGCTGGATCCGCGGCATCCGCGGGAGCGGATAGGTCAGATTCTGCGGGACTCCGGGGTTCGGCTGTGCCTGGTCGAACGCGAACTGGCCGAATTGGTCGGCGATACCGTGCCGACGCTCGTGCTGGAAGATCTGCCGGAGCGGGGCGGTGACCTCGATGTCGAAGTGGCGGCGGCCGATATCGCCTACGTGATCTACACCTCCGGATCGACCGGGCGGCCCAAAGGCGTTCAGGTCACGCACGACAACGTCATGAACTTCCTGCGCGCGGCGGTGGACTGGTACCTGCTGACCCCGGACACCCGCTACGGGCACTATCACACGCCCGCAGCGGATCTCGCGTGCATGGCCATGGTGACGCCGATGATCGCCGGTGGCGCGGTGGTGCTGGTGCCGGGGGAGATCAACCACCTGTCGCTGACCGAATTGCTGGCCGAGGACGGCGCGAACACCGTGTTCCTGACGCCGAGCCTCGCGGAAGTGATCGTGCGCCAGGGCATTCCGGCCGTCGGCATGCGAGCCGTCGCACTCGGTGGTGAACAGGTCAGCCGTGATCTGGCCCGCCGGGCGCGCAAATACTTCGGCCCGCAGGTGCGGCTGCTCAACAGTTACGGCCCGGCCGAAGTCACCATGGTCTGTGTCTCCCAGGTCCTCACCGACAGCACACCGGCCGGCGCGACCTCGGCCCCGATCGGCTTCCCCGCGCCCGGCACCACCGTGCACCTGCTCGACGAGGCGGGACAGCCCGCCGCCGACGGCGAGAACGGCGAATTGTATTTGGGCGGACCGCAAGTCGCCGCCGGATACCTGGACCGGCCGGAACTGACGGCCGAACGCTTCGTGACCCTGGACGGCGCACGCGTCTACCGCACCGGCGACCTGGTGCGCCGATTGCCCGGCGGCGCACTCGAATTCGTCGGCCGCGTCGACCATCAGGTGAAGATCCGCGGTAACCGGGTGGAACCGGATGAGGTGCGCTGCGTGCTGGAAGCACACCCCGAGATCGCCGCCGCCGCGGTACTGGGCCGCCGCCGCGAAGACCAGGGCGACCACGTGCTCGAGGCGTACATCGTGCCCGCCGCGAGCGCCACGGCCGGGCAGCCCGACGATCGAATCCTGCGCGACTACCTGGCCGACGCGCTGCCGGTGTACATGATCCCCGCCGCCTTCCACCGCATCGCCGAACTGCCGTTGACCGACAACGGGAAGATCGATCGCGTGGCGCTCGCCGAATCCGGTGATGCACAGGCCGCCGAGCCGGAGGCCACGCCCGAAGCCCCGAGCACGACCGACGAAGACGGTGCCGAGGCCGGCGGCGACGTCAAGGACCGGGTGGCCGAGATCTGGGGCCGGGTCCTGCACTGCGACCCGGCCACACTGGTGGCCGACTCCGACTTCTTCGCCCTCGGCGGCGACTCCCTCGCCACCATGGAAATGCTGGCCCAGGTCTCCCGCGACATCGTCGGAAAGCAGGCCGAGCAGGCCTTCGTCGCCCAGCTGGAGGGCCTGCTCCAGCGGCTCACCCTGGACCGCGTGTGCGAGGCCGTGACGGTGGCGCTGGCGGGTACCCGATGATCTTCATCGGTGCCGGCGCCCTGCTCTGGCGCGCGGTCGACTTCACCACCGCCGCAGGCCATCCCGTCGATCTGGTGGTGGTGCCTGCCGGGCAGGAACCAGCCGCCGGTCAGCGGCAAATCCCGCTGCTGGCCACCGCCGACGTGAACGCCGCGGCAGATCGACTGCGAACCGCGTCCACCGACGGCATCGTGTTCTCGCTCAACAACACCACCGTGCTGCGGGAACCTGTGCTGGACAAGGGCTTCCGCATCTACAACATTCACAACGGGTTGCTGCCCCGGCACCGCGGTCTGCCCGAGGCCGCCATCGTCTACGCGATCCTCAACGGCGACAACACCTATGGCGCGACCCTGCACGAGATCGACGCCGGCATCGACACCGGCGCGGTCCTCGACGTCGAGCGGTTCCCCATCACCGCCACCGACGGATTCCAGGACATCATGATGCAGGGCCTGCGATCCTGCGCGCTGCTGTTCGAACGCAACCTCGAACCCATCGCCGCCGGCCGCGCCACCCCGCAACCCCAATCCACCGAAGGCGCTGGATATTACGGCCGCAACGCTCTCCGCGCCCTGCGCGAGCTGACCGGCCATCCCGACTTCGCCCGCGCCACCGCGCTCGGCGTCTTCGCCCCCGTCTATCCGGAACTGTCCGGTGCGATCCGAGATTCTCAACTAGGGTCGGCTACGTTCGCCGATTCTCCGTAGCGGCGGGCATCGTGTGGAATGAAAGGTTCTCGTGTCCTATCTGCTCTACGATTTTCTGCTCCCGTACATGGGTCCCTCCGCGGCCGAATACTGGGCGACCGTGTTCGTGATCGGACCGCTGTAGTAGCGGTGCGGTAGCCCCCCAGCTGTGACGCCCGTCATGCTCCCTTGGGCGGGCAGTCCAGTCGTGTCCAACTGGCTATGAAGTCGGTAGAAGTGGCCGCCTAGAATCAGGGTGTTCGATTCCGAGCGATCCGATTGGCCCACATGACACAGGAGTTTGCCGTGACTACGCCCGAAGCCACCCCCTCGATCGGAACCGCCCGCGTCAAGCGCGGCATGGCCGAGATGCTCAAGGGCGGTGTGATCATGGACGTGGTCACGCCGGAGCAGGCGAAGATCGCCGAGGACGCCGGCGCCGTGGCCGTCATGGCGCTCGAGCGCGTCCCCGCCGACATCCGCGCCCAGGGCGGCGTCTCCCGCATGAGCGACCCGGACATGATCGACGGCATCATCGAGGCCGTCTCCATCCCGGTCATGGCCAAGGCCCGCATCGGCCACTTCGTGGAAGCCCAGATCCTGCAGTCCCTCGGCGTCGACTACATCGACGAATCCGAGGTGCTGACCCCCGCCGACTACGCCAACCACATCGACAAGTGGAACTTCACCGTGCCCTTCGTCTGTGGCGCCACCAACCTCGGCGAGGCCCTGCGCCGCATCACCGAGGGCGCGGCCATGATCCGCTCCAAGGGTGAGGCCGGCACCGGCGACGTCTCCAACGCCACCACCCACATGCGCACCATCCGCGGCGAGATCCGCCGCCTGACCTCGCTGTCCGAGGACGAGCTGTTCGTGGCCGCCAAGGAACTGCAGGCCCCGTACGAACTGGTCCGCGAGGTCGCCGAGACCGGCAAGCTGCCGGTCGTCATGTTCACCGCGGGCGGCATCGCCACCCCCGCCGACGCCGCCATGATGATGCAGCTCGGCGCCGAGGGCGTGTTCGTCGGCTCCGGCATCTTCAAGTCCGGCAACCCGGCCCAGCGCGCCGCCGCCATCGTGAAGGCCACCACCTTCTACGACGACCCGGACGTGCTGGCCAAGGTGTCGCGCGGCCTGGGCGAGGCCATGGTCGGCATCAATGTCGAGGAGATCCCGCAGCCGCACCGCCTCGCCGAGCGCGGCTGGTAATCCCCGGGCGCACCGCCTGAACTCGGACCGCCGGGTGATCCACGTGATCACCCGGCGGTTTTCGTTTGCCCGGGCCCCGGTTTTCGTGTGCGGCAGGGACTTTCGGCCCTGTCCGTCAAGGGTGGAATACACGAATGCTGGAGTGCGAGTCGGCGTGTCCGCACCACCGGCTACCTGCGCGCATCCGCTCCAGCAAACTTGGCAACATTTCCCGGAATGTAATGCGGCAAATTTACTACCTGGTGGTTTGTCGCTAGTGTTCGGCTCAACCACCGGTGGGAACAGTCGAATCACGCGTTCTGGCAAGGAGTCCGCATGCTGGAAATAGACCAGTTCACCTATGGGTGGTTAACCCCGGCGCTGGCCTACGTCATGTCCGTCACCGGGTCACTGCTGGCCCTGCGCTGCATGGTGCGGGCCCGCAGTCAGAACGGGCATCGGGGGTGGATCGCGACCGGGGCCATCGCGCTGGGCGGCACCGGGATCTGGGTCATGCATTTCATTGCGATGCTGGGGTTTTCGGTGCACGACGCCACCATCCGCTACAACGTGCCCATCACCGTCTTGTCGGCGGTCATCGCCATGGGGGTGGTGTGGCTCGGGCTTTCGATCGTGGTGCATCAGCACGGTGAGGCGTTCGCGCTGATCACCGGCGGCACGATCACCGGGCTCGGGGTCGGGGCCATGCACTATTCGGGCATGTACGCCATGAAAACCGATGCGGCCGTGCGCTACGACGCCTGGGTGGTGCTGCTGTCCATCGTGATCGCCGTGGTGGCGGCCACCGCGGCGCTGTGGTTCGCGCTGCACGTGCAGGGCATCGTGTCGACCGTGGGCGCGGCGCTGATCATGGGAATCGCGGTGTGCGGCATGCACTACACGGGCATGTTCTCCATGCGCGCCCACGTCTCCGACCACCTGCACGTTCCCGCCGGGGCGCAGGCGGGCGAGCTGCTCACCCCGTTGATCGTCGCGGTCAGCATGGTCACCATGCTCATGCTCTTCCAGGTCGGCATCACCGATGTCGAAGAGCCCGATCTGAGCCGGATTCGCGGCCAGTACGCGAGCCGCTTCTGGCCCAGCCGCGGCGCCGGCGAACCGCACATCCCGCCCGACGATTTCCCCACCGAAACCTTCCAGGCCCATCCTCGCCGCTGGTAGCCGCTACTACCGGATCGAACGTGTTGTCGCTGAACCGCAATCGGGTGATATCGCCGGTGTACAGCTGGGTGCACACCGGCAGGCCCTTTCGGCCACGGCAATCCGACGTAGCAGCACACGTTCGAAACCCAGCTCGCGGACGATGGCCGGATCGGGCTGCACGGGCGGCTGATTCGCCGGATACCGCCCGGGCGAACTTGGTTCGCAGTCTCGGCCGGGAACGCGAGATGTGAGTTGCGGCAACAAATTAGGACATGACACAGGCATCTCGCCCAGGGCACTGGGCAATGCTACTGTGGCGAGCGTATGGAGTTGGATAGAGGGGGTGGCCACTATCCGTCTGCGTGGACGTGGTTCCGAACATGGTGTGAAGTCCGCCGGGTGTGTGGCTGGCCGCGTCTCGCGACGCACGGTGCGGACAGTGCAGTGGCATATCGCACGCCTGCAACCTTTCAACCTTCCGGCGTTCGGCAGAATCCTGTCCACCGCGAGCGGAATACCGGTGCGGATCGAGGCGAGCTCGGCACTGCCACCGGGGGTCGCGGGCCGGTGGTTCCGGCTCCGATCCGGCGATCTGATCGAATACGATGCCGAACTGCCCGAGATCGCCCGCATCAACACCGTGCTGCACGAAGCCGGGCACATTCTGTTCGGCCATGCCAGCGCCGCCTATCAACTCGGTGCGGACGAAGCGATGTGCTCGGTGCTCGATTCCTCGGCGGTCGAACATTTCACGCGCGTCAGATACCGGTCGGGGAACTACACCGACAGTGAGCACGAGGCAGAGGCCTTCGCGCGGCAGACGCTCCGGGCAATCCTGTGGAGCGATATCGAGACCAGCGAAGCCGCGGAACTGCGTGCGGCGCTGGGCGTTCCGCGCTTTCGTATCGGTCGGCGGCGATGATCGCCTTCGATTCGGCGGTAGCGGTGCTCATCCTCGCCGGCGCCGCGGCGCTGGTCCGGCAGCGTCTGATGCAAGGGGTGCGCGGGCGCTGGAACCCCGTCGCGGTGCTGACTCTGCTCGCTCTCAGCTTCCTGTTGCAGACTCCGGTCGTCGCGGAGGCACTGGCGGGCATTCGTACCAATATCGGGTATCTGGCCGCTCATCTATGCGCACTGATCGCGATCATGGTGACGACGTTGCACTGGCGTTGCTACCTTTCGCCCGATCCTCCCGGACGCTGGCGCCTGCTGGTGATCAACGCGTTCTACGTGTCCGTGCTTGCGGTCCTGATCTACCTGTTCATGACATCTCGGCAGCGGCCGCATGGGATCGGTTTCGCGCGTGAGTTCGCCGGTAGCACACGCATGCAGGCCTACTGGATCGTGCAGGCGATGGTGGTCATTCCCGTGGTGTCCACGCTCGCGGTGGTGGCGGCGAAAGCTACGGCGCAGGAAAGACGCTGGCGGCGAACCCTTTTCGGCTTGCTGGTCGGGTCCGCGCTGGCATTCACCGTGTACGAGGCGTGGGTGGTCGTCGTAGTCATCGACTGGCCCGCCATGCCCCCCGCGTGGGCGCAGCGGGTCACCCTGGGCTTGCAGGTGACGACCAGCTCGCTGCTGGTCGGTGGCACGATCGGTCCGGTGGTACTGGGCTCCGTACGCAGCGCTCGCCTGGCCTATTTCTACATCGAAGAACTTGCACCGCTGCATCATTGGTTGACTTCGAGATATCCGCAGGTACGCTTCCGCGGCGACCGGATCAGGCGGGCCGAGACCCGGGTCACCGACATGCTGGTCGAGATCAGTGACGGGCTGCGTCTGCTGCAACGCGAGGACCCCGCCCTGGCGTGCGAAAAACTGCTGGATGACGAGACCATCATCGCGGCGCTGGACGACGGCGCGCACCATATCGCCTATGAACTGGCGGCCGCGCGAAGCTTCCGTGCCGCCGGACGACGGGTGCCGGCCGACCGGTAGTGCGCCCTCATGCGTGGGGTTCGGGTAGGTCCGGGACGTCGGCCGGTAGACCTTCCTTGACGCGTAAGAACTTCATGTAGTCGATGAGCGATGCCAGGGATTGCTGGGACAGATCCATCGCCCGGAATGCCACGGCATCGATGCCCGGGGTGTTGCGCAATCGCAGGTACTCGATCTCCTGCTGGCCTCGTCGCCACACTTCGTCGTCGGTGAAGAACCGGATGTCGATGCCGAACGCGGCGGCGATGCCTGTCGCGTGTTTGAGTGACGGATTCTGCTTGATGCCCGAACGTAGTTGCGCGACATACACTGTCGAGATCGGATAGCCACGTTCGGTGGAACGTCGTGCGATCTCCTCCGCGGTATATCGCCGGCCTTCGGGGTTGGGCATGGTCCGGAACAGATACTCGACCCGGTCGGAGAAGGGGGTGCCGCCCATGTCACTCCTTGCCAAGGGGGCGCTGCTGTGGTGGAGCGAATGCTACAGCATACACATCTTCTCCCCGTGTGCGGGTGTCGATCGAGTCCGCCTGCAGTGAGGTCTTGTGAGCTGGAGCACAGTTCGTAACCAAGCCGTGTCCTATGCCACAGCATCATTGTTATGCTGTGGCATATCCGGAAGGGCGGGAGTGCGCCTGCTCTTCGGTTGACAGGGGCCTGAAAACCCAACCGCTCCTGTCTATTCGGGCTGATGCGCACCCAGCCGCACCCCTGCTGACGCGCATCGAGTTTCTGCTGCATTCGAAAGGTGGACCAGTGGCGGCCTGCATATTCGTTGAGACTCGGCTGTGAACCATGTCGTCGCCTACAGGAGAGTGGCTGAACAGCATCGCATCCGGTCCGGTCGAGATGGTGCCGGTGCACCTGATAGTTCCTGGGACATCGCCCCGAGCGGCTTTCGAGCGCAGTGCGGAATACGTGCGCATGCTCGTGGAGACCGATAACGCGCTGCCGCCGATCATCGTGCACCGCGCCACGATGGGCGTCATCGACGGCAACCTCCGCCTGCGTGCGGCGGTGGAGATGTGCGAACGCAACATCGGCGTGCGGTTCTTCGATGGCAGCATCGAGGACGCGTTCGCCTTGTCGGTGTATGTCAATGTGCGGCACGGAGTTCCGTTGTCGCTGGCGGAGCGGAAGGCCGCGGCGGGCCGACTCGTTGTGACGCACCCCGAATGGTCGGATCGCTCGATCGCGGCGACGACCGGGCTGTCGCACAAAACGGTCAGCTCCGAGCGCCGTCGTGCAAGTGGGGAAAACGCGCAGTCGCACACGCGGTTGGGTAAGGACGGCAGGCTGCGGCCCGCCGATACGGCCGAGGGGCGCATGGCCGCGGCGGCGATTCTGCGTGAAAACCCCGGAGCCTCCCTGCGGCAGGTGTCCAAGATCGTCGGAATATCACCGGGGACGGTGCGTGACGTCCGCGAGCGATTGAAACGGGCCGAGCACCCGATACCGCAGGCGGTGCGAAACCGATTGGCTCCGAGTGCGTCTCGGGACGGCGGTGCGGCGAACACGGACGCGGTGGCGATCGCCGGCCAGGTCGAGGACCGCGGGGCGGCCGCCATTCCGATCCAGCACGTCCTGCTGCAGAACCTCCGCAACGACCCGGCGTTGAAATTCAACGAACGCGGGCGACTGCTGCTGCGTAGCCTGGCCTCCTCGACCATCGAGGTCGGCCAGTGGATAAAGCTGACCGAGGATGCGCCGGAGCACTGCCGATCCTCGCTCGCCAAGCTGGCCAGGGCGAATGCCGAATCCTGGAGTGCGCTCGCGGTCCGCCTCGAAGTGCGGAGCGGAATCGGGTCCGAAGGCCGTGCCTCACGGGCGAACGGCTGACGCGCGGCGCCCGGCCTTGTTGCCGGTCCGAACTCCTCGATCTGGTCCACCACAGCCCTTTGTCGTTCTGGCGTACCGAATCAATGTTTCTATCAGGAGAGTTGCAGTTATGAGCGAGCCAGTGGGTGCGGTCGACCGCCGTGCTCTGAGGGTCACCGTCGCCGACGAGGTGGCCGAAGTGACATTGCTGGGGCCAGGGAAACACAACGCGATGGGCCCGGACTTCTGGCGTGAACTACCCGAGGTCTTCGCCGAACTCGATGCCGATCCGGCGGTGCGCGCCGTGGTTGTCACCGGTTCGGGTTCGAATTTTTCGGTAGGACTGGATATTCCGGAGATGCGCGGCCTGTTCGACGTGGTGCTGGGTGAGCGCGCGCTGGCCGCTGCGCGCGCCGACCTGCATCGGGAGATCGTGCGCATGCAGGCATCCATCAATGCGGTCGCCGACTGCCGCAAGCCGGTGATCGCCGCCGTACACGGGGTGTGTTACGGAGGCGGCGTGGATCTCATTGCCGCGGCGGACATCCGGTACGCCTGCTCCGGCGCGAAATTCAGCGTTCGGGAGACGAGGATCGCGATAGTCGCCGATGTCGGTGCCCTGCAACGACTTCCCGCTCTCATCGGTGATGGGCATGTGCGCGAACTCGCGTTCACCGGCCGCGATATCGACGCCGCGCGGGCGCAGTCCATCGGTCTGGTCAACGACGTCTTCCCCGACCAGCGTTCGACACTGCGCGCAGCACGTGCCACCGCCCGGGAAATCGCCGGGAATCCACCCCTGGTGGTGCACGGCGTGAAAGAAGTGCTCGGGCGTCATCGGGCGGCCACGATCGACGAGGGTCTGCGGTACGTCGCGGCCTGGAATGCGGCGTTCCTGCCGTCCGAGGACCTGTCCGAAGCGTTGCGCGCGCTCGACGAAGGGCGTCCAGCACGGTTCACCGGGCAGTAGCCGTGGAACGAAAACATATGTGCGCTAGTCAGTTTGAGCCTCCGATGGGAGACTGTCGCGGTGTCCTCACCAGTTGAGCTGAACAAAGAGACATCCAGCGCCCCCGAGCGGGGGCTGGATGCGAACGTCCTGAAGATCGCGCTGGTTCTCGTTCTCGGCACGATCATGGCCATCCTCGACATGACGGTCGTGAATGTCGCGTTGTCGACCTTCCAGCGGGAGTTCGATACGTCCTACGCGATCGCGGCGTGGACGATGACCGGCTATACGCTCGCGCTGGCCGCGGTCATCCCGCTGGCGGGCTGGGCGGCCGATCGCTTCGGTGCGCGACGGCTCTACCTGTTCGCGCTGTCGCTGTTCATCCTCGGCTCGGTGCTGTGCAGTCTCGCCTGGAATATCGAGTCGCTCATCGCTTTTCGCGTCGTACAGGGCTTCGGCGGCGGCATGATCATGCCGCTGGGCATGACGATCCTGACGCGGGCGGCCGGCCCGGACCGGATCGGCCGGGTAATGGCCATTCTCGGGATACCGATGCTGCTGGGCCCCATCTGCGGTCCGATCCTGGGCGGATGGCTGATCGGCTCGGCGAGCTGGCACTGGATCTTCCTCATCAACGTCCCGGTCGGCCTGCTGGCCATCCTCGCCGGTGCGGTCGTGCTGCCCCGGGACGGGGCCTCCACGCGGGAGCCCTTCGACTTCCTGGGAATGGTGCTCGCTTCGCCGGGCCTGGGTCTGCTGCTGTTCGGCTTCTCGTCGATTCCCCAAGCGGGGACGGTGGTTTCGGCGCGGGTACTGGTTCCGATCGGGATCGGGGCCCTGCTCCTGATCGGGTTCGTCGTGCATGCGATCAGGGCGACGCACCCCCTGATCGACCTGAGCCTGTTCCGGAATCGGCAGCTGTTGCTGGCGGCGCTGATCATGCTGTTGTTCGGCGCGGCATTCTTCGGTTGCACACTGCTGATGCCCACCTACTACCTGCAACTGCGTGGGGAATCGACCCTGCGCACCGGTGTCCTGCTGATCCCGCAGGGCATCGGGGCGATGCTGGCGATGCCGGTGGCTGGGAAGCTGGCGGACCGAATCGGCGCGGGCCGGATCATCGTGGCCGGCATCGTGCTGCTCGCGATCGCCATGGCCTCGTTCACTCAGATCGGCTGGGACACGCCGTACGCGCAGATCATCGCCGGGCAACTCGTGATGGGAGCCGGCCTCGGCTGCACGATGATGCCCACCATGGGTGCTGCGTTGAAGACGCTGTCGCACGAGCAGACGGCCCGCGGATCGACGTTGATGAATATCGTCAATCAGGTCGCCGGTTCCATCGGAACCGCCACGATTTCGATAACCCTGACCAAGCTGATCCAGCAGCACGAACTTGCCACGGCGGTCATCGCCGCCAGGTTGTCGCAGGGCCTGGCACCGGGACCGGCACTGCGTCCGGATCAAGTGGAATCGGGCATGCGGCAAGCAGGTGAGGCATTCGGGCACACCTATCTCGTCGGGCTTGGATTGATCGTCCTCGCACTTGTTCCGGCTGTGCTACTGGCCCGTCGGCCGGCCGCTGAAAGCAATGCTTGACAATTTCGGCTCGAATGCCCTGTGGCGTCACTCTTTCGAGTGGCGCCACATTTTTTCGTGCTGGGATCGCATTTCGTGCAGCGCGTAACGAAGCCATTCAATTGGTCTGGTGCACAACAGGATTCCGGCGGTAACGTGACGGTCTAGAACAACACGGTTCTTCGCTAGGAGTGTCGCCGTGACCGATGTATCCGAAGTTTCTTTCAACCCTTTCGCGCCTGGATTCACGGATGATCCGTATCCGCAATACGCCGCTCTGCGTACGGCAGTTCCAGCCTATGAACACGCACTCGGATTCTGGTTTCTCTCACGCTATTCGGATGTGCAAGCTCTTTTGCGCTCGAATGCTTCCGTGGATTTGAACAATCTCGGGCCGGGGCGTTATCGGCAGATGACCGAGCAGTTGTACGGCGAGGTCATGACCCCGCGCCTGGGCGGACTGTCGATGCTCGATCGCGACGCGCCGGATCACACCAGACTGCGGAAGCTCGTGACGAAGGCGTTCACGCCCAGGGCCGTGGCCGGCCTGGAGTCCAAGATCCGGTCACTGGTTGAGGGGAAGCTCGATGCGATCGGCCGTGCCGGCCGGGGGGACGTAGTGGCCGACTTGGCCTTCCCGCTCCCATTCGAGGTGATCTCCGAGCTACTCGGTATGCCCGAGACCGATAACGACCGCGTCCGGGAGCTCTCCGGAGTGCTGGCGCGCTCGTTCGAGCCGGGGGTGACTCCGGACGCCATGTGTGAGATCGTCGCTGCGGACACCGAGCTGGCCGAGATCATCGCGGCGGTTGTCGCGTGGAAGCGGAAGCATCCCGCCGACGACCTGATGTCGGAGCTCATCGTCGCCGAGGACGAAGGCGATGTGCTCAGCGATGCCGAATTGGTGGCGCAGGTGGAGCTCATCTATTTGGCGGGATACCACAATACGGTCAATATGATCGCGAATGGCGTGCATGCGCTGCTGCGGCATCCGGACCAACTGGAGCTGCTGCGGCGCGATAGCGATCTGATCGACAACGCGGTCGACGAATTGATGCGATTCGACACGCCGACACAGTTTTTGCGTCGAATCACGCTGGAGCCGTATCGAGTCGGTGACGTAGAGCTTGCCCCCGGTTCTTTCGTATTGTTGAGCATCGGTTCGGCGAATCGCGACGAAACATTCTGGGGCGCAACAGCGGACACCGTGATCGTGAATCGTGAGAATGCGCGCGCGCACCTGTCGTTCGGTGCGGGTTCGCGTTTCTGCCTGGGATCGGCGCTCGCACGAATGGAGGCGAGAGCGGCGATCGGCGGCCTGGTGAACCGATTCCCGAAACTCGCCGCCGACGGCGACGTTCGGTGGAACGGCCGCATCAATCTGCGTGGTCCGGAGTTTCTGCCGATCTCCGTCTGACCCCCGGACGCCATTAGAGGTTCTTTTTGCCCGCGATCTCCCCAAGCCGCGGGTCGGTTCGTTGTGCGCCCGCTGCGGCGGGAAGGAGTTCGGAGCATGATGCAGTCCAATCCCCATGGCGCGGAGGCGATCCGCGACATCGCGATCGTCGGTATCGCATGCCGGGTCCCCGGCGCGGACGATCACCGGACGTTCTGGAACCTGTTGCACGAAGGGCGGACCCGGGCGAAGGCATTGGACGCGGCCGCCTTCGACGCCGAGTTCTTCGATATTTCCCCGGCCGAAGCCGGGCGAATGGATCCGCAGCAACGACTCGCGCTGGAGCTGGGCTGGGAGGTCTGCGAGAGCGGCAGGCTTTCGGCCGACGAGCTGTGCGGAACCGGCGTCGGCGTGTTCATCGGCGTGATGGCGGACGACTACGCAGGACTCACGCGCGAGGCCGGCACGCCCAATCGGTTCACCAAGACGGGACTGGGCAGAAGTCTTGTCGCAAATCGGATCTCGCGCTTCATGGACTGGCACGGGCCGAGCCTGTCGATCGATACGGGCCAGTCGTCGTCCCTGGTCGCGGTCCACCTGGCGTGCGAGAGCCTGCGCCGCGGGGAATCGGAACTGGCTGTCGCCGGCGGTGTGCAACTCAACCTCGACACGTTCGGGGCCACCGTCATGTCCGAGTTCGGCGCGGTCTCGCCCGACGGCAAGGTATACGCCTTCGACAGCCGGGCCAACGGCACAGTACGAGGCGAGGGCGGTGCGCTGATCGCCCTCAAACCACTGGCGCGGGCCCTTGCCGACGAGGACGAGATCTTCGCGATCATCCGTGGCTCGGCGGTGAACAACGACGGTGCGACCGAGTCGGTCGCGGTGCCGAGCGCCGCCGCGCAGGAAGCGGTGATCCGCCAGGCGTGCCAGAACGCCGCGGTCGACCCCGGAGATATTCAGTACGTCGAATTGCACGGCACCGGAACGGTGGTCGGCGATCGCATCGAAGCCACCGCCCTGGCCGCGGCGTACGGTGCGCGACGGACGTCCGAGACGCCGCTGCTGGTCGGTTCGGTGAAAACGAACCTGGGGCATCTCGAAGCGGCAGCCGGAATCGTCGGACTGCTCAAGGTTGCTCTGGCACTGCGTAATCAGACGATTCCGGCGAGCTTGAACTACGAGTCAGCCGCACTGGGACTGCCGATGGATCGATTGCGGGTAGTCGACAGCCTGTCGCTGTGGCAGGAGCAGCCGTGTGGCCGCCTCGCGGGAGTCAGCGCGTTCGGCATGGGCGGCACGAACGCTCACGTCATTCTCGCCGAAGCTCCCCCGCTCACCGAACGAGCTGCGGCACCGGTGATCTCACGCGGGGCGCCCCTGCCGTGGGTGTTCTCGGGGAAGACCCACGCGGCGTTGGCGGCCCAAGCCGAGCGGCTCGGCGCCTTCGTGGCAGCGACCGGCGCCTCCTGCGCGGATATCGCCGCGTCCCTGGCTGCGCGCAGTGTTTTCGATCACCGCGCTGTCGTATTCGGCACCGAGGACGCGGACATAGTGTCCTGTCTGGCGGCGGTTCGCGACGGGCAGCCGCGGCCGGGTGTGATCACCGGAGCAACGATCCCCGGCGGCACAGCACTGGTTTTCGCCGGCCAGGGCGCGCAGCGACTCGGCATGGGGCAGGAACTGGCCGTCACGTTCCCCGGCTTCGCTGCGACGTTGGACGAAGTCGTCGCCGAACTCGATCGATGGCTGGATCGCCCACTGCGCGAAGTGATGTGGGGAGGCGACTCCGAGCTGCTCGATTCGACCTGCTACGCGCAACCCGCGCTCTTCGCGATCGAGGTGGCGCTGTTCGGCCTGCTGGTGTCGTGGGGCGTGCGCGTGGACGCTGTGGCCGGACATTCCGTGGGGGAGATCGCGGCGGCCTACGCGGCGGGGATGCTGTCGCTGCCGGACGCGGCGCGGCTGGTCGTGGCGCGGGGGCGCTCGATGCAGGCACTGCCGCCGGGCGGCGCCATGGCTGCGATCGAAGCCGACGCGGTCGAGGTTGGTGAATACCTCTCACCCGAACTCAGTCTGGCCGCGGTGAACGGACCGGCATCGGTGGTGATCTCAGGGGCTGCCGGCGCGGTGGACTCGGTAGCGTCGGCCTTCTCGGAAAAGGGGCGCAAGACAACGCGATTGCGGGTCTCGCACGCATTCCACTCCGCGTTGATGGAACCCATGTTGGCGGACTTCGCGGCGGAGATCGCGGACCTCACGGTGTCGCCACCCCGGATCCCGGTGGTGTCGACGATGACCGGGCAGCATGCCGGGGCAGAGTACGCCCAGCCCGGCTATTGGGTGGAGCACGTACGCCGCCCGGTGCTGTTCTCCGACGGCGTGGCCACCTTGGCCGCGGCCGGGGTGACGCGGTTCCTGGAAGTCGGCCCGGACACGACGCTGGCGGCGATGATCGCGCAGAGCGTCGATCCCGAGCACAGCCGGGTGATGGCCACCGCGCACCGTGAGTCCGGCGGGCCGGCCGCGCTGATCGCGGGGCTGGCGGAACTGTTCGTCGCGGGTGGGCCGGTGGATTGGCCAGCCGTCACCGCGGGCCACGGCGGCCGCCGGATATCGCTGCCGCCGTACCCGTTCCAGCGTCGGCGATTCTGGTTCGACGCTATGTCGGAGCAGCCGGTCCACGCGCATCCCGAGCCTCGGATCCGATTCTCCGGGGAGAACGACGATCAACGGTACGCCACCTTGTTCGAGCTGGTACGCGAGCACACCGCCGCGCTGCTCGAATATCCGGCCGGTGAGGCCGTGCCATCGGACAGGTCGTTCAAGGCTCTCGGGTTCGATTCGCTCGGAGCGGTCCGGTTCCGCAACGCGCTCGCCACCGCGACCGGTCTGCGACTGCCGGCGAGCCTGATCTTCGACCATCCGACTCCCGGAGCACTGGCTCGATTTCTGGTGTCCGAGCTGAACACCGAACCAGATCACGCGACGCGGCCGACACGGCGGGTGGCGGTGAGTTCCGACGAGCCGTTGGCGATCGTCGGCATGGCATGTCGTTATCCGGGTGGGGTGGACGGCCCGGCGAGCCTGTGGAGGCTGGTCGACGGGGGCATCGACGGAATCGGCGAGTTCCCGGTGGACCGGGGATGGGATGCGGGCCGCTGGTACGACCCCGAGCCGGGCGTGGAGGGCAAGTCGTACACCCGCCGGGGTGGATTTCTGAGCGCTGCGGGAGACTTCGATCCGGACTTCTTCGGCATCAGCCCGAGGGAAGCGCTGGGGATGGACCCGCAGCAGCGATTGCTGCTGGAAGTATCGTGGGAAGCGCTGGAGGACGCCGGAATCGACCCGCTTTCACTGCGGGGCAGCGGGACCGGCGTCTACACCGGCCTCATGTCCTACGGCGGCTCGATGGCCGGTGACATCACGGCCAACGGGCTTCCGTCCGCCGCCGCGAGTGTGGCGTCCGGTCGTGTTTCCTACACTTTGGGCCTGGAAGGTCCGGCCGTGACCGTGGACACCGCGTGTTCATCGTCGCTGGTGGCCTTGCACCTGGCTGGTCAAGCGGTACGGTCGGGCGAGTGCGAATTGGCCCTCGTCGGGGGTGCCACGGTGATGACCACTCCCGAGATGTTCGTGGAATTCTCTCGGCAGCAGGGTCTTTCGGCGGACGGCCGCTGTCGTTCGTTCTCCGCTACCGCTGACGGCACCGGGTGGGCCGAGGGTGTCGGCGTGCTGGTGGTCGAACGGTTGTCCCGGGCACAAGAATTGGGTCATCGGGTGTTGGCGTTGGTAGCCGGTTCGGCGGTGAATCAGGATGGTGCCTCCAATGGTTTGACCGCGCCGAACGGCCCCTCCCAGCAACGAGTGATCCGGCAGGCCCTGGCCAATGCCGGGCTGAGTGTTGATGAGATCGACCTGGTCGAAGCACACGGCACCGGGACCAAACTGGGTGATCCCATCGAAGCCCAAGCGCTGCTGGCCACCTACGGCCGGCGACAGCACACTGAGCCGCTGTGGTTGGGTTCGATCAAATCGAATATCGGCCATGCGCAAGCCGCGGCGGGTGTGGCGGGTGTGATCAAGATGGTGCAGGCGATGCGTTTCGGGCGGATGCCCGCGACGCTTCATGTGAATGAGCCGACCCCGCATGTGGATTGGTCTGCGGGTCGGGTGGAGTTGCTGACCGAGGCGCGGGAGTGGCCGCGTACTGGTCGTCCGCGGCGGGCGGCGGTGTCGTCGTTCGGTATCTCGGGTACCAATGCCCACGTCATCCTCGAAGAAGCACCCGCGAAAGCCGGAAGTGCCGAGGCTGGAATTGTCGAAGCCCCGCGCCCTCCCGCTACCGCGCCGCTGCCCTGGATATTGTCCGCGAAATCCGCTGCATCCCTTACCTTCCAGGCACGCAGACTACTCGACCACCTAGCGGTGCATGACATTCCGATCGCTGACACGGCGGTCGCCCTGGCGCAACGCTCGCGGTTCGAACACCAAGCAGTCGTACTCGGAACACAGCACGAGGAAATGCTCGCGGGCCTCGAATCGCTCGGGTCCGGGGAGGTCGTCTCGGCGAACAGTGTGGTGGCGGGTGTAGCCCGGTTGTCCGATGG
>NZ_BDCD01000049.1 GCF_001613325.1 Nocardia yamanashiensis NBRC 100130
GGACCGCCCACGTATCCGGCGTTTCCGGCCGTGGCGCGCGGCGCGACCGCACGCGTACCGACCGCGCCGAGCGCCGCGATACCCACCAAGGTGCCGGTGGTGGCGGTCAAACCGGAACCACCGCTACCCACGATGGCGACCGCCGGGGTGGCCAGTCGCATGAGCGCGGGCAGCACGAACGCCACGCTGCACAGCAGCACCAGCGCCACCAGCATCCGCTGCGCCTGATCCGCGTCGGGCAGCGTGCCGGCCGTGGTCAGGTCGTCCACGTGCCCGGCGGTGGTGAAGGCGATCATGTACACGATGGCCGCCACCGGCTTCCACAGCATGAACGCGATGATCCAGCTGATCAGCTTGGGATAGGACTGTTTACCGGTGGCCGTGCCCGAAGCCGCCGCCGCCAAGGGCAATACGCCCGCCGCGACGACCAGCAGCCCCTGCCGCACGATGGCCAGCACGATCTGCGCCAGCGCCCCGAGCAGGCCGACGATGGCGATGATCAGCACCAGACCCGGCGAGAACGCTTGCAGGCTGGAGGTTTTCACCATCAGCTCGGCCAGGTCCTTGGCATTGCCGTCGGTGGCGTCGTTGATCACCCATTCGGAGAACTTGTCCGAGGCCTGGGTGCCCGCCACCACCACCGCGCCCAGCATCCAGGAGCTGAAGATGACGCGCGCGAACATGCGGAAGGATTCGGCGGCCTCACTGACCGCGGCGCCGCGTCTGGCTTCGGCGAGCCGGGCTCCGGAGATGATGACCGACACCATCAAGAGCAATATCTGCGCTTGATAGGTGTAGTCGTTGATCTTGGTGAATAGCGCCCCGGTATCGCTGATTCTCTCGTTGGGCACCTTCATCCAGAAGGTCAGCGCGAGGATCAGCGCCTCGCCCAGACCGCTCATCAGCGAGTCCACCACCTTGCCGAAGGTGGAGTCCCACGCCTTGTCGCGCACGGTGGCCGCGGCGTCACCCGGATGGGTGGCCACATTGCCGGCCTTGCACGCGGCCGAAGCGGCGTCGCCGAGCGAGATGCCCGGGATGCCGAGACCGTCGAGCGAGTCGTGTAATTCGTTGCAGGCCGAGTCGAAGCCGTACTGCGCGTAGGCCACCGTCGGAGTCGCGAGCATGACGGTGAACACGACCGCGAAGATCGTGAGTATGCGCCTCAGCATGAAATCCACCTCTCGATGGGTCGCAATGCCACGTTATTCAGGTTTGCGTTGCGCCGGATCACGGTTGTCACCATTTCGTCCACCCCGCAAGCGAATCCACGTAGTCGGTCTGGGAGGACTTGGAGGTCGAGGGCTTGAGCCGCCAATCGCCGGCGTCCCACACCATGATCAGCCGGACCGCCGCCCACAGCTGACGGTTCTCCACCACCGGCCCGCGCGCGGCGAGCCGCACGATGGCCATGTCGTCGGCGTAGTTCTCGACCTGGAAGGCATCCGGGGCCACCAGGTACCGGGTCACCTTCTCGGGTTGCTGCTTCGGCAGCCGGGATTCGGCCAGCGCCTGGTCGTAGGCGGTGACCTGCTGAGCCGACACCCGGACCTGCCGCACGTACAGTTCACGGTCGGCGGGCCTGGCATTGAGCCGGTAGGTGATCTGCGCCGAGGCCAGCACCGCCCCCTGCGGGGTGTGCGAATAGCCCACGGCCAGACCGTTTTCCAGCCGGGTGGGACCGTCGGAGGTCGAGAAGGGCACCGACGCCCCGTAGACCCGCTGCCAGCCGTGCGCGTCCGTCGTCCCGGCGGGGGCGGCGGTGAGCCAGTCGGCATCGGACGGTTTGCGCTGTTTGGACGGATCCTGTGGCAGCGGCTGCCCGGCGGTATTGTTGGGAACATCGACGCGACGGCCGAACAGGTCCACCTCGGGCGAGGCGAATCCGGTGGCGCCGGGATCCGCGGATACCGAAACCGACCCTTCGCCCTGTGCTTTGGGTTTACTGTCGTCACGCCCGATGTACATCACCACGCCCACGATGATGATGAGCACCACCACGGCCGCCGAGGCGATGACGCCGAACGAGACGCGGTCGCGCTCGGGCGACTCCTTCTCGCTCATCGCAGCGCCTCCAAGGGTGTTGTGTCAGTGGGAAATTCGATGTGCATATCGGAAAACGGGGCTTCCGGGGTCAAGGGCGGCGACCGCGCCTCAGGTGGGCAGCAGGGCGAGCGCGATGCCGCTGGCCGACGACGCCATGATCGCGCCCAGCAGGCTCATCACCACCCCGTGCGTTGCGTCGTTCTCGGCCCACTCGGCATTGCGGAACGTGTACCACATCCGCCCGGCCGACACGATCATCCAGGCCATGCACAGCAGCAGTACGCACCACAGCAGCCAGTCGATCAGCTGCATGATGGGCCGCAGCACGTCGGCCGGCATCTGTTTGTAGGCGAGTAGCACCACGGCGGGTGGCATTAGGTGATCACGGCATTCATGATGGTTCCCGCACTGGTCGCCACGATCCCACCGATCATGGCTCCGGCCACCATCTTCGGGGATTCCAAACCGCCTCCTGTCCACTTCTCCCACGCGAAGCGGCCGCCCGCGTAGGTGATGCCCAAGATTCCCGACAGCAATACGAACCAGGTGAAGTAGCGCACTAGCTTCATGAGTTTTTCGGATGCGGGCGGAGCTTCGGGGGTCGGATTGCCCACCCCCTGCGCGAGGATGGTGCCGTACACGTCGTGTGCGGCGGCGAGGAGCATGCTCATTGTCTGTCCTTCTCCAAAAGCGAACTGCTAGTAACAAATTCGCCGGTCACCGGCCGACCGGCTCCGACAACTCCTAGAGGTAAAGGTCCTTCCGGTCCCGGAACCCGGGAACTTGTTCGCGCACAGAGCATTCCAGTTGGATACATGATCACTCCTGACGGCCCGGCTCGTCGAGCCGGGGCGCGTCGAGCGCGTCCTGGACGGCGGCCACGATGCCCGCGCCCAGTTCGCGCATATCCGGGGTGATCTCGGCCAGCGCATCGGTTTTCCGCTTGCGCTGCTGCGGTACGGCGTCGCCGGGCGACCAGACGGGCAACTGGTCGGCTTCGACCAGCGTCCACTCCTCGTGCCACTCGACCTGCCACACCTGACCCGCCAATGACCCGACCACATCGCGATAGCGGCGGATCTCGGCGGGAATCCGGCCCGGGCGCGCGGCGACCGTCACCAGGCCCAGCACCTCGCACGGTCCCGCGAGGCCGGCGTGATGCTGGCGCAGCAGGTCGTGGGCGCGGGTCAGTCCGGCGATGGTCTCGCGGGCAACCAGGACTACGAAGGGTGATTCACGTTCGAAGACGCCCGGCCAGCGCCGGTAGGCGTCGGCGGCGGGGGCGAGGACGTGCGCGAGGGTGGTCGCGCCCGCGCCGCCGTGCACGCCGAGCAGCCACACCAGGGGTGCGCGGCCACCGCCGGGTACGGGCCGGTCCCAGATGGGTGCGCGGCGGGTTTCGGGGGGCGGCACGACTCCGGCCGCCATGGCGGTTGCGGCCTTGCTGGTCTGGTGGTCGTTCATGGCTGCGGTCATGATGCCACTCCAGCAAGCAGGCGGCGATACGCGCGGCGTGTCTCGGCCGCGAGGTTGCTGTGCCGCACCAGTTCTCCGCGCGCGAGGTGCGGGTCGTAGGGGATCTCGCGAATGTCGGCCACCCAGCCGTCGAGGTGCTCCCGCAAATGATCAGCGACCCGAGAATCATTGCCCGGCAACTGGTGTGAGACGACGATCGTGGTGTCGCCGACAATTCCGCCGCCCTGCCCCTCGCCCTGACCGCCGAACTGATCGTCGAGCCACTCGAGGGTGACGCGCAGCCGGTTGGCGGCGTCGGCGCGGGCCGGGATCGACAGCACCAGTGCGATATCGGAGTCCTCGAGCAGCGGGCGCAGATGGCGGCTCGCGATCGGATTGCCGCCGTCGTATACGGCCGTGTATCCCGATTCGTCGATGGCGCGCGCGATCGTGAGGTACGTTGCGCGACGACGCAACGGCGCGGGATCGCGCCACAACAGCCCGATGCCTGAGGTGGCGCGGGAGAGGCATTCCTTGAGCGGCGCGGGTTCGCCGTCACCGCGCCCGTAGAGCCACGATTGCAGGCTGATCGGGCTCAAATGCTCGTCCGCGCCGCGCAACGCGAGGTCGCTGCCCGCGAAAGTGCCGTCCACGGCAACCGTTTGGATACCGGCCGCGGCGATCTCGCCCGCCAGACCCAGCGCGGTGGTGGTGGTGCCGGCGCCGCCGCACCCGCCCACCACCAGAATCGGCCGTTGCGCCGGCGCGGCGTCGCCGGAGTCGCCGCGGCGTTTGCGCAGCCGTACCACCGGAGCCTTGGAACGCGCGGCGGGACTCGACGATTCACCCGATTCGGGCACTTCGTCGAGCCAGCGGCTCCAGTCCTGATCCATCGTCTCAGCTCTCCTCTTATCCGGCCGGGATGCGCGCGGCAGGAATATGGTCGCCGATCTTCATCGTGGCCGTCATTTCGTTGTACGCCGCTCCGGCGTGGCTCGAGTCGAAACGCGCATCCCCAGCGACGGTGCCGATGGATTGCGCGGTGCCGCCGTGGGAGTTCAGCACATATAGAGCAACTCCCCCGACGACGGCTAGCAACAGCACAGCGAAGATCAGGAAGGCGAGCACGAGAAGCCGTCTGCCCCGGGCGTTCCCGGGCGGCGGGACCGGGTCGTCGTCGACGGCGTCCAGCAGTGCCGACGCGCGATCCCCGGCGGGTTCGGCAGGTGCGGTGAGTTCGGCGGATTCGCCGGTGTCACTGGGGAATTCCACGACCGTGGCGCCGCGGTAGCGCACTCGCGGTGCGTACGAGTCGGTTTCACGGCCGGTCATCCAGTCCGACCACGCCCCGCTGAAGTGCTGATTGCGGCGCAGCAGCGACTCCGGCACGGGCGGGATGTCGAGCTCGGGTTCGTCGTCCTGGATGTAGTGCGGATAGCGGGCCGGTCCGGTGTCGGCGCCGAATTCGGCGTCGCCGGAACCGGTATCGGTCTCGACCGCACCGGGTGCGGCCGGCTCGGCCGCGGGATCCAGGGCCGGATACCAGCGCGAGACTTTTTTGTACGACTTCAACATTCCTCCGGAACCCGTGTCCCCAGGCACATCGCGCTGCATGGTGCGGACCCTCTCGGCGGTCGGTTGTGTCGGACGGTCAGGTCGTCTGCGGTTCGAGCCGGGAGCCGTTGCCACCGTCACCGGGTGCGCCGTGGGCAGAACGGTCCCGATCGGAAATTCTCTCGCATAAGCAGGATTCCAACGACTCGACGCGCCGGAAGGCTCTCCTAATAATCCGCGCGTGCGCGCGATAGCAGCCCGGTCAGCGCCCTGTGCACGCCACGCCGGGGGGTGCCTTTTCGTCCGATCTGCGCAGAATCTACATTAACAAGACCAAGCATTTGGAGGTTTCGTGAAGACAGCAGACATCGTCGCGGTGGTTACCGGCGGCGCCTCGGGACTCGGCCTGGCCACGGTGCGCGAACTGCACTCGGCCGGCGCGAAGGTCGTCATCATCGACCTGCCCTCGTCCGACGGCAAGGCCATCGCCGAGGAACTCGGTGAGCGCGTGGTGTTCTCGCCCGGCGACGTGACCAGCGAAGCGGACGTCACCGCCGCGCTGGACGCCGCCCAGGCCCTGGGCACGCTGCGGATCGCGGTGAACTGCGCGGGCATCGGCAATGCGATCAAGACCGTCGGCAAGACCGGCGCGTTCCCGCTGGACGCGTTCACCAAGATCATCAACGTTAACTTGGTGGGCACTTTCAACGTGATCCGGCTGGCGGCCGAGCGCATCGCCCAGACCGAGGAGGCCGACGGCGAGCGCGGCGTCATCGTCAACACCGCCTCGGTGGCGGCGTTCGACGGTCAGATCGGCCAGGCCGCCTACTCCGCCTCCAAGGGCGGCATCGTGGGCCTGACCCTGCCGGTCGCCCGCGACCTGGCGTCGTTCAAGATTCGCGTCTGCACCATCGCGCCCGGCCTGTTCCACACGCCGCTGTTCGCGACCCTGCCGGACGAGGCCATCGCGGCGCTGGGCAAGCAGGTTCCGCACCCGGCTCGTCTCGGCGATCCGTCCGAGTACGGCGCCCTGGTTCGCCACATCGTGGAGAACCCGATGCTGAACGGCGAGACCATCCGTCTCGACGGCGCGATCCGGATGGCTCCGCGCTAGATCGGGCTCGCGGAACGGCCGGGGATCGATGGTCCCCGGCCGTTCCGCGTTTCGCGGACGGGCTAGCTTCCGGAGGAGGAGCCGCCGCCCGCGGAGAAGGTGCCTAGCTGGCGAATGGTGTTCTGCCAGTACTCATCACGCGTGAAGCATTTGGCGGGGCCGCCGCTCAGGCTCGCGAAGAACGAGGCGGGGTAGCACTCGACGTCCGAGGCGGCCGGTTGCGCCGGGGCGGCGGAGGCGGGAGCCAGGCCGGCGCAGAGGCAGGCGCCCAGCGCGACGGTAGTGAAAACAATGCGTTTTACCTTCATGGGGAACTTGTACGCGCCGCCGACCTGCCCGGGGAAGCCCCGGATTCGGGGGCATCGATAGCGTGGCGAAATTCATCGGCCCGGGGTGTTCCAGGACCGGAGCCTCAGGCCGACACTGGGATTCATGAACACTCTCGCGATGACCGAGCGCGGGCAGGGGCCGGACGTGGTGCTGGTGCACGGCGGGGCGGGACCCGGAACCACTTGGGCCGGAACGGAATCGCTGACCGCACGGTGGAAGCTGGTGCGGGTCTACCGGCGTGGATTCGAACCGAGTCCGGCGGCAGTGGACGGGCGGCAGGATTTCCTGGTCGACGCGGAGGATCTGGCGGCGATCTTCGAGGCGCGGCGGCCGCACGTGGTGGCGCACTCGTACGGAACACTCGGCACGCTCCTGGCAGCCGGGCGCGCGCCGGACAGCGTGCGGTCGCTGACGCTGATCGAACCGCCGCTCTATTACCTGGCTGAGTCGGATCCGGCGGTGGCGCGGCTGCAACAGGTGGGTGACATGGTGCTGACCGACGGTCTGGACGCCGATCCGGAGGTGTTGCGGGAGTTCCTGGTTCTCTCCGGAGCGCCCGGAATCGACAGTGGCGAACTGCCGGTAAAGGCCGTCGCCTCGGTGCGGCGGGCACTCGGGGGACGGTTGCCCGGCGAGGCCCGGCCGGACCTGGCCGCCCTGCGGTCGGCCGGAATACCCGCGCTGGTCGCTTCCGGCGGGCACACCCCCGCGTTGGAGAGCATCTGCGATGGGCTCGCGACGGCATTGGATGCGCGGCGAGTGGTCGCGCCGGGCGCGGGCCATTTCGTCGCCGCCGCACCGGGTTTCGCCGAAACACTCGATCGTTTCCTGCGGTCAGCCGACACCACCGCGGGCTGACCGCATTTGCCAGCAGCGAATCCGGTTGGCACCATGGGCACCCGTATGCCCCTGGAAATCGATTTCGCACGGGACAGTCTCGAAGGTCTGTCCGTAGGTGATGCGCTCGGAGCGCAATTCTTCGTCCCCGGACGTTCTTTCCCCGATCTGGCCGCCGGCCGCCCACCCGCCCCGCCCTGGGAGTGGACCGACGACACCGAGATGGCCTGCTCGGTCTACACCGAACTCCGCACCCGCGGCCATATCGACCGCACCGCGCTGGCCGCCACTTTCGCCGACCGCTGCGAACCCTACCGCGGCTACAGCGGCGGAACAGTCGTTGTGCTGCACCGCATCCGCGACGGCCTGCCCTGGTCCGAGGCGGCAGGCGCGCTCTTCGACGGACACGGCTCCTGGGGCAACGGCGCGGCCATGCGAGTCGCCCCACTGGGAGCCTTCCACGCCGGCGATCCGAACCGCGCGGCGGCACAGGCCGCACTCTCGGCCGAGGTGACACACCGGCATCCAGAGGCAATCGTAGGCGCGATGGCAGTTGCCGTCGCAGCGAGCCACGCCGCCACCAGTCGCGGAAACCCTTGCGCACCTGGCGAATTACTGGACGCTGTCGAGCCGTACCTGGTCGAGGGCAGGACCGCCCGGGGTATCCGCCGAGCCCGCGCACTGCTCGGCCGTTCGGTCGCCGAGGCGGCCTACGAACTGGGCAACGGCGCACAGGTCAGCGCCCAGGACACGGTCCCCTTCACGCTGTGGGCGGCAGCGACCTTCCTCGACGACTATCCGGCCGCCGTCACCGCCTGCGTCGAGGCGGGCGGCGACGCGGACACGACGGCGGCGATCGTCGGCGGAATCGCGGCCGCGCGCACCGGAATCGGCGACCGAAACGGTACGCGCGGGATACCCACCGAATGGGTGGCGGCGCGAGAACCGCTGCCGGACTGGGCGTGCGCCTGACCGGTGGGTTTGCCGGATCCGGGCGGCTCACAGGGTTTTCCGTGAGTGATCGCGGGTGGCGAGGACGGAGCTGAGGACGCCGAGTGCGGTGAGGGCGGCGATTCCCACGGCCATCAGGCGCACCGAGTGGACCGGGGAGCTGTCACCGAGGCGGATGAGGGTGCCGGCGAGGGCGGAGGTGACCGTGTAGGCGATGAGCTGGGTGGTGTTGAGGGCGGCTGCTGCTTTCGCGCCTTCGGCGGGATCTGTGGTGCTGCTCATGGCTGCGATGCTCAGGTGCGGGAAGGCCAGGCCGATACCTACACCGGCGAGGAAAAGTGCTGCTGCCCAGCCGATTACCGACGGCGTTCCAGCGTGGGCGGTTTGGAGCAGGGCGTAGGTGAGGAGCCCGGCGGTGAGCATGAGCGGGGCGAGGCGGATGGCGCGGCGTGCCGCCGTGGGGCCGAGGCCGACGCTGAAGAGCTGGGCGACCACCCAGCCGACGGACAGGGCCGCGCCGAGCAGGCCGGCGATGAGCGGGGTGAGGCCGCCCAGTTCCTGGCCGAACAGCGGGACGAAGTTCTCGACCATGACGCCGGCGCACAGGGCGGCGACGGTGAGATACACCCATTTGAGCGGGTTTCCGCGGGTGTAGGTGAGGCGGGGTAGTACCCGGATCGGGCGGTTGGCCTCGGCGAGGAGGAAGGCGGCCACCAGGAGTCCGCCTGCCGCCAGTGCGATCACGGTCGGCAGACCCGGTGATACGGCGGAGCTCAGGCTGAACGCGCCCGCACCGAGGGTGAGCAGGGAGAGTGACAGCACCGGGATCGGCGTGCGGTCGGCGGTGGTATCGGTCTTGCGCGGCAGGGCTTTCCGGGTGAGCGCGGTCAGGATCACCGCCACGGCGGCGAGCAGCGCGTAAGCCCATCGCCACAGGCCCAGTTCGGCGAACAGGCCGCCCAGGGCGGGGCCGATCAAGGTTCCTACGCCCCACATGGCCGAGATCAAGCCCGCCGCCCGGCCCCAAAGCTGTTCGGGGAGGGCAGTTCTGATGACCGCGTAGCCCAGCCCGGCCAGGAGCCCGCCCCCGAAGCCCTGCACGATACGGCCCGCGATCAGCAACTCCATCGACGGGCTCGAAGCGTTGATCACCGCGCCCGCCGCGAACACCAGGTAGCCCACCACGTAGGCGGTCATCGCGCCCGACGCCCCGAGAATCCGGCTGACCAGCATGGAGGCGATGACCGCGGCCATCAGGAACCCGGTCGCCACCCACGCGTAATACCGTGCGCCGCCGATGTCTTCGACGATCGAGGGCATGAGCGCGGCGGTGAAGTAGAGGTTCATGGCGTACAGCGCCACCCCGCCCGCCAGGATCGACACCGACGCCAGGTACCGCCCGGAGAACAATTCACCCCAGGTGCCCGCGCCCGCGCTCGCCGGTGCGTCGTCCGCTGCCGCTGCGTTTTCCGTCTGGATCTCGGTCACGCTTCGATACGCTAGAACTTCAAGTTCACTTGAAGTCAAGGGAGCGGTTTTGGCACAGACACCCACCGATCTGCTGACCATCGGCGAACTCGCGCAGCGGGCAGGGGTGGCCACGTCGGCGGTCCGGTTCTACGAAGATCAGGGGCTGATCACCTCGGTGCGCACCTCGGGTAATCAGCGCCGCTATCCACGGCATGTGCTGCGCCGGTTGTCGCTGGTGCTGTTCGCCAAGCGGCTCGGCATCCCGCTCGCGGAGGTCGCCGAGGTGTTCGCGACGCTGCCGGAGGATCACATGCCGAGCAAACGCGACTGGGATCGCATCTCGCGGCGCTGGCGCGACCACCTCGAGGCGCGCCGACGCGAAATCGAGCAGCTGCAAAGGGAATTGACCGATTGCATCGGCTGCGGATGCCTGTCGCTGCGCCGCTGCTATGTGCTCAATCCGGCCGACGCGCTGGCCGCGCGCGGGGCGGGACCGCAGCGGTTGCTGCATCCCGAGGACGACGAACCGTCACGGTGACCGCTCCGCGTCGAGGGCGGTGAGGTAGGCGTCGAGCCGGGCGGCACCGGCGATCAGGTTGCGGCCGCGCGCGTTCAGCCGGTCCTGCCAGGCGTCAAGGAAGACGCTCAGGGCCTCGGTCCCGCCCGCGGCGCGCAGCGAATCGAGGAACTGCGCGACATGCGACAGCGGGTAGCCGCCGCGCCGGAGTTGCCGGGCGATCTCGGCATCGCGCACACAGTCCGGGCCGTACAGGCGGTATCCGGTGGCCCGGTCGCGGCCCGGGTGCAGAATGCCTTCGGTTTCCCAGGTGCGCAGCGTCGCCGGATGCAATCCGAGCCGGCGGGCGAGTTCGCCCACGGTCAGCGGCGGGCCCGGCACGGGCGTGGGCGCGGAACTCGACAGCGCGCTCAATGCGGCCGCGACCTCGGTACGGGTCCCGCGTTCGGCGAGCAGTTCCACATGGGTGGAATCGATGAGGCGATAGGCGGATTCGGTATCGCCGCGATTGACCGCCCGCATGATGTCGACGGCACGCTGATGCCCGTGCCCGCCGCGCAAGGCGAGGAAGGCGCGCAGCGCGTGCGCGTGCACGGGCGTGTAGAGCCGGTAGCCGGAGCCAGAGCGCGCGGTCGGCGGTAGCACTCCGGCCTCGTCGTAATTGCGGATCGCCTGGGCGGACAATCCGTGTTCCCGGGCCAGGTCGATGGGGCGCAGGTTATGCCTCCGTTTGAGTGTTTAAGCAGTAAATATCAGGTCATCGTCGGCGAAGTTTCACTCGATTCTTCAACGATAGCCTCGAAGGTAGTTCCTTCGAGAAGGGGTTATTCATGCCTGTGACCACCGCACTGCGCGATATCGCACGACAACTGGACGACACGGCGAGCCTGAGCCGGGCCCTCGATGCCCTGCTCACCGCACGCACCGAACCGCCCGCACTGCTCGGACTGGGCGAGCCGACCCACGGGATCGTGGCTTTTCCCTTGCTGCGCAACGAGATCCTCGCGCTGCTCGCCGAGCGCGGCTACCGGTCCATCCTGCTGGAGACCGATTTCTTCGCCGCCGCCCTCGTCGACGACTACGTGAACGGCGCTCCGGGCGATATCGACGAAGTCCTGGAGACCGGATTCAGTCACCGGTTCGGGGCCGTGCCGGGCAACCGCGAACTGGTCGAATGGCTGCGCGCCCACAATGCCGAACGCGCACCCGCCGACCGGATTCGCTTCTACGGCTTCGAAGCTCCGGTCGAGTACGCCGCCGCGCCGAGCCCGCGGCGCGCATTGACGGCGGTCCTCGACCTGCTGCCCGCCGCCCTCCGGCCCGCATCGATCGGCGATATGGCTGCCCTGCTCGGCGCGGACGGCGACTGGTCCAACCCGGACGCCATGTACGACGCGACCGCCTCCATCGGCGGATCCGAGCGCGCCCGCGCCCTGCGCGTCATCGCCGACGACCTGGCCAGCGCCCTGCGTCGCGCCGCCCCGGCCTTGTCCGCCGCCGATCCGCAGGGTTACGACCTGGCGGTCGCGCACGCCCGCACCGCCCTGGGCCTGCTGCGCTATCACGCGGCCATGGCCGCCCCCGGCCCCGATCGGATGGCGCACCTGCTGAGCGTGCGCGCCGAGATGATGACCGAGAACATCCTCGCCGTCCTGACCCGGGAACAGCGGCGCGGACCCAGCCTGGCGTTCGCGCACAACGTGCATCTGCTGCGCGGCAACTCCCGCATGCCGATGGGCGAGGCGGACGTGAACTGGTGCGGCGCAGGCGCTCTCGTCGGCCACGCGCTGGGTGCGCGGTACCTGTCCGTGGCCACCGACGCCGCTCCCGTCGCCGAGCCGAACACCCTCCAGAGCTACCTGGCCGCGGCAACGAACCGCCGCGCCCTGTTCACCGCCGCGGATCTGCGCGCCGCACTCCCCCACTCACTCGACACGAGCAAACCGTTCCTGCAAGGCCACATCCCCCTCCAGCCGGAGGAACTGTCGGGCTGCGACGCCGTCGTCTTCCTCGCCGACACCGACGGCAAACGGCATCAGTACTGGTGACAGCCCCTTTCGGCCCGGCCGCCGCCGCACCTCACCGAACTTGTCTGTGCGCACTGCCAGACTCTGGGCATGCGATGGGCGGTGGCCGAAACCGAGGACGGGGGCGCACGACTGTGCCCGCTCGGCCCCGACGGCCGTGCGGCGGGGCCGATACTGCACGAGCCGTCGCTCGCCGAGGCGGTGCGGTCGCGGCCGGAGGTGGAGCGCTGGGTGTGGCGGTCCACCTCCGATATCTATCGCCGGCTCCTGTCCGCCGGGGTGCGGGTCGAGCGCTGCTATGACGTCGAAGCCGCCGAATCGCTGCTGATCGGGCATGCGGAAGGCCAATCGGGACAGGCGCGTTCGCTCGCCGCCGCCTGGGCCCGGCTGCATCAGCTACCGGTCCCGCCCGACGCCCCGCTGCGCGCCGCCGACGCCCAGCCGTCACTGTTCGAGTCCGGCCCGGTGCCGCTACCTCCCGGCACCGACGAATTCACCGCGCTGCTCGAGGTTTACGCCGGACAGGTCGCCCGCACCGCCCGCACCGAGCACCCGGATCGCATGCGGCTGCTGCTGGCCTCGGAATCGGCGGGCATGCTGGTCGCGGCCGAGATGTCGCGCGCCGGTATCCCCTGGCGCGCCGACGTGCACCGCGACCTCCTGGACGACATGCTGGGCGAACGCATTTCCGGCGATACCGAACCCCGGCGCATGGCGGAACTGGCCGAGGAGGTCTCGCGCGCGTTCGGTCCCGGCGTGCGGGTGCGGCCCGATCTGCCCCAGGACATCATCAAGGCGTTCGCGCGCGCCGGAATCACCCTGTCCTCCACCAGGAAATGGGAACTCCAGGAAGTCGACCATCCCGCGGTCGCGCCGCTGCTGGCCTACAAATCGCTGTACCGCCTCTACACCGCGCACGGCTGGTCCTGGCTCGAGCAGTGGGTGCACGAGGGCCGCTTCCGTCCCGAATACCTGCCCGGCGGCACCGTCACCGGCCGCTGGACCACCAATGGCGGTGGGGCGCTGCAGATTCCGAAGATCGTGCGCAAGGCCATCCGCGCCGATCCGGGCTGGCTGCTGGTGGTGGCCGACGCCGGGCAGATGGAACCCCGGGTGCTGGCCGCCATCTCCCGCGACCCCGGCCTGATGGAGGTGGCCGGCCGCGGCGACGACCTGTACGCGGATCTGGCCGCGCGCGGTTTCGGCGGCGATCGCGCCCAGGCCAAGATCGCGCTGCTGGGCGCGATCTACGGACAGACCTCCGGCGACGCCCTCACCCATATGGCCGAACTCCGCCGCCGCTACCCCGCCGCCGTCGCCTATGTGGACGACGCGGCGGCCGCGGGTGAGGAGGGCCGCCTGGTCCGAACCTGGTTCGGCCGCACCTGCACACCCGCGGGCGCGGCCTTCGACCAGGTCGATCACGATGCGCCCGCGAGCTACGGCAGTTCGCCCCGCGCGCGGGCCCGCGGCCGGTTCACCCGCAATTTCGTGGTGCAGGGCAGCGCCGCCGATTGGACGCTGCTGGTGCTCGCCGGACTGCGGCACGCGCTCGCCCGCGACGGATTGCGGGCCGAGCTGGTCTTCTTCCAGCACGACGAGGTCATCGTGCACTGCCCCGCCGAGGAAGCCGAGGCCGTCGCCGCGGCCATCGCGAGCGCGGCCGAGACCGCGGGCCATATCGCCTTCGGCCGTACCCCGGTCCGCTTCCCGTTCACCACCGCCGTCGTGGAGTGCTACGGCGACGCCAAATAGCCGCCGCTACAGCAGTTCGACCTCGTCGAATTCCACCGTCATGCGATGCCTGCGCTCGCGCAGCACATTGCCCTCGCGGTGCGCGACGCCCTCACCGAAGTCGATGTGCAGCTGGGCATTACGGGTATCGACACTGAGCACGACACCGCAGATGCCGCTGAAGGGTCCCGCCGGGAAGTAGATGACGTCGCCGGGCCCGAAGTCGGTGGGTATCACGCTGCCACGGTAGTTCAGGACCGGCGGCATGGCTCGTAACATGGCGGTATGCCGGTCGAGCCGTTTCGCCTAGCCGGGGCTGTGGTGCAGGTCGCCGTTCCCGCCTGGCCCGCGGACATGCCGGGGGTCGATATGGCCGGATTCCGCGGGTGGACGGCCGATCCCGTCGAACTGCCGGTGGTGCCGTACCCGGCGGTGACGCTGTTCCTGGATTTCGGTGACGGGCTGTTCGTCGACGACGCGAGCGGCCGGCAGGTGAACGGGTCGGGCATCGTCGGGCTCGGAGCCACGGGCGTGCGCGGGTCCGGACGGAACATCGACCTGCTGCAGGTGCGGCTGTCACCGGTGCCGGCGTACGCGATGCTCGGCGGCGCGGCGGCGGGCGCCGAACCGGTGCTGGCCCTCGAGGAGTGCTGGGGACGCGATCTGTCGATGCTGCGGGAGCGATTGCGGGCGGCCCGGTCCTGGGACGAACGGTTCGTCATCGCTGCGGATGCGGTGAACCGGTCCACGGCGGCGGGGCGGGCGGTCGATCCGGAAGTGGGGTTCGCGTGGCGGCGAATCACCCGGAGCCGGGGCCGGATTCGCATCGAGCGACTGGCCGAGGAGACCGGGTGGAGCCGCAAACGCCTGTGGGCGCGGTTCCGCGCGCAGGTGGGGTTGACGCCCAAACAGGCGGCGCGGCTGGTCCGGTTCGATCATGCGGTGCACCGGCTGGCCGCCGGGCATCGCGTGGGAACCGTCTGGGCCGACGGCGGTTACGTCGACCAATCGCACCTCAATCGCGAAACCCTGGCCTTCACGGGATTGACGCCCGCGGCGCTGGCGCACGCGCCCTGGCTGGCGGTGGATCCGGTGGCCTGGGCCGCCCCCGCTCACACCCGCCCGCACTGACCGAAACACGGCCGTGCCCGGCGGCGATACCTTGTCGACGGCGCACCCGGTCATGGTCCGCGCGGGGGGAATTTCGCTCTGGGGCATGACAATCCGCGCCGCGCCGGTCAAGATGATCTTCGGTCTCGACCGAACATCGTTGTTGTTTCGACCCGTAGCGCCCCGGCCCCGCCGGACGCGGACAGGAGCGCCCCGTGGCAATGTCGCCGCTTCCGGAATCCGGCGGTTGTGTGTTCGTCGAGGAGATCGGCCACGCCCGCATCGCGACGCGGATCGCGCACCCGGTACTGCGCACCACCCTGCAATCGTTCCTGCGGGCGGGCGCGTGGGTGGCCGATCGCGGGGACGGGTCCGCGAACCTGGTGTTCCGGGTGACCCGCCTGTCCGAAGCGCCGGCGCGGGTGCTGGGCGCGCCGCGCGAGCTGCGCCGCGAACCGGTGGTGTTCGAGCATTTCGACGCCGAATGGCTGTGGACCGCACCGGTTCCCGATCCGCAGGTGCGGCGCGAGGCCGCGATCCTGTACTTCCACGGCGGGGCGTTCATCGCGGGCGGGCTGAACAGCTACCGCCGCCACACCGCGCGGCTGGGCCGGGAGAGCCGACTGCCGGTGCTGAGCGTCGACTACCGTCAGCTGCCCGACGCCCACCCGAACGAGAGCCTCGACGACGCGCTCACCGCCTACCGGCATCTGCTGGCCGAGGGTTTCGCGCCCGAGCAGCTGATCGTGGCCGGTGATTCGGCGGGCGGCGGGCTGGCGCTGCGGCTGGCCCTCACACTGCGCGATCTCGGCCTGCCGCTGCCGGCCGGGCTCTCGGTCACCTCGCCGTGGGCGAACTTCGACTCGACCGCCCGTGACGCGCACCCGAATTCGAACGCCGACGCCGTGCTCCCGGCATCCGGACCCGATATGGTGGTGCGCCGCGGTATCGCGCGGGACGGCGTGCTGGATCCGGCGTGGTCGGTGGTGAACCACGACTTCACCGGACTGCCGCCGATCCTGCTGCAGATCGGCTCGCGGGAAATGCTGCTCGCGGACGCCTTCGAGATCGCGGACCGCTGTGAGGAAGCCCGGGTGCCGCTGCGCCTGCAGATCCGCCCCAGCGCCCCGCACACCCTGATCCATCTCGGCGCGGACGTGCTCGCCGACGGCCGGGACGCCGCCCGCGACGCCGCCGAATTCCATCGTGCGATGATCGAGGCCGGGCAGGACGGGCGCAGCGTCGCCTGAACCGCCCGGCCGGCCGGTTCCGAGCAGAGAGGCTCGCATGTCCGTCAACGCAGCCAGTCCCGCCGTCTTCGTCACCGGCGCGGCGGCCGGAATCGGGCGCGCCGTCGCGAGCCGGTTCGCCGCCGCCGGCTGGACCGTCGGCCTCTACGACATCGACGCGGAAGCGGTGGCGCGCACCGCGAAAGAACTCGGCGGCTCGGCCGTCGCCGGGGCGCTCGACGTGACCGATCCGGCCGGCTGGGAACGCGCGCTCACCGAATTCACCACCGCCACCGGACGACTCGACCTGCTGGTCAACAATGCGGGCATCCTGTACTCGGGCCCGTTCGGCGACACTCCGCTCGAGCGCCTGCACCGTGTGGTCGACGTGAACGTCAAGGGCGTCCTCAACGGCTGCCACGCCGCGCTCCCCCACCTGCGCGCCACCCGGAACAGCCAGGTGATCAACCTGGCCTCGGCCTCCGCGCTCTACGGCCAGCCCGGCCTGGCCGTCTACGGCGCGACCAAGGCCGCCGTCCGATCCCTCACCGAGGCACTGGATTTGGAATGGCGGCACTACGGCATCAAGGTCCACGACCTGCTCCCGCTCTTCGTCGCCACCGGCATGATGGACGAGGTCGCGCGCGGCTCGAAATCCTCCGGCACCCTCGGCGTCCACCTCACCCCCGCCGATGTGGCGGAAGCCGTGTGGCGCACCGCGACCGGCCGCGAACTGCTCCCCAGCCCGCACGTGCTGGTGGGCGCGCAGACCAAACTCCTCGCCGCCGCCACCCAACTCTCCCCCACCTGGCTCAACCGCCTCGTCGTCGGCTGGATCAGCAAGGCCGATTCGCTCTGACCGTGGTGGCCGCGGCGGTCAATCTCATGGCGTCCGCCGCCATGGGCCGACCGCGCGCCGCGCCCTAACGTATCGAGAAAGGCTGCCGCACAGATACTCCCGGCGGACCGCCGGCGCACGGATCGGAGGACGCGGCATGGGCGACGACGCTGTCATCGAGTTGGTGCGCGCGGCCGCCGGCGAGGTGCGGGCGCTGGCCGAGCGTACCGAGGGGAGCGTGCGCAAACGGCTGCACGTGGTGGTGCACGCGCTCGAGCTCGCCGAACGCGATATCGCCGGCGCGCCGGAGGATCCGGAGGAAGCCGCCGCGCTGGCGCGGGCCATCCGGGCGGGTGCGCCCGATGACGCGCTCGTCGCCGAGGCGATGCGAGTGCGCCGGCGACTGCGGCGGGAGCTGAGCGGTGGTCATCCCGGACCGGCCGGGCCGCGGGATCACACGGTGTCGTAGAAGACCAGGTCCATCATGCCGACGATGCGGTCGGCGTCGAATCGCGCCGGATCGTCGAGCACCAGCTTCGCGCCGGTCTGGATGAGGCTCTGCACCACCCGCACCAGCACCTCGAGATTCACCGCCCCGGCGGCGTGACCATCGGCGAGCCAGTCGGACAGGGCCTGCCGCAACGGGATTCGCAATTCGTCCCGCGCCCGCCCGACCCGCTCGCGCAGTACGGGCGGCACCCCGTCGATGGGGAAGTACACCAGCCGCCAGGTGTCGGGCATACCGCGCACCTCGCCGAGGAAACGCACCAGCGCCGCCCGCAGGACCGCCAGCCGGTCGGCCTCGGGGCCCGCCGGCGCCACCCCGGCCATGGCCCGGCGCACCGCCGCGCCCATGCGCTCGGTCTCGCGGGCGATGAGCTCGTCGAGCAATTCCTCACGGCTGCCGAAGGAGTCGTACACCACCGGCCGCGTCACGCCGCCGCGCTCGGCGACCGCGGCGATGCTCACTTCGGTGAAACCGCTCTCGGCGACTATCCGGCGCGCCACATCGAGCAGCTGTTCGCGGCGGTCGGCGGGCGAAAGTCGTTTGGCGTAGCGGCGTTTGGCCGGTGCGGCCTTCGTGTTCGGCATCGCCTCAGCCCCTCGCCTCGACCGCGAGCGGACGGGCCGCGGCCGAGCCGGTGAGCCGCCGCGACAGCCAGCGCAGGGTCTTCGCCACTTCCTCCCGGGGCAGCGCCGGATCCCCGGCGAGCACCAGCCGGGCCGCGGTCTCGCAGACGGCCAGGGCCCCGTGGCTGAGCACCTCGGCGTCCACGTCCCGGTCCTGCGCCGCCGCGGCGACGGTGATCAGCAGGCGGGCGCGCTCCCGCAGTTCCGCCTTGCCGCGTTCCACCCGCTGGTACGCGCCCGGGGGCGCGCCCTCGGCGGGCATGAGCACGAACTGCCAGCTCCGGGGCGCGGACAGCACCAGGTCCAGGAACACGTCCACCAGCTGGACCCCGAACTCGGCGGGGTCGGCGCCCGGCGGCAATTCCGGTATGGCGGCCTGCGCCAGCTCCAGGACCAGTTGCTCCTCGCGATCCAGCAGCGCGGTGAGCAGTTCGTCGCGATCACCGAACTCGGCGTAGAGGGCGGGCCGGGTGATCCCGGCGGCGCGCGCGATGGCGTGCATGCTGGCGCCGGCATATCCGTCGCGGACGATGAGATCCCGTGCCGCGTCGAGGATCTGCTCGTGTCGCGCCGTCACCGCTCCTCCAGTCCCGTCCAGCACGGGCCGCCCCGGCCCGGTGGCGACAGTTTACGCATTGCGACCCTGCCGTATTCCATTGCGGTGCTGCGGGACCGAGCGGAGGACCCCATCGTTAGCACGGTTTGCCCGAAAGTCACACACGACTCACCAGACCCAGGCGATATATTGTTACCCGCGAAGCACATTCATCCCGTACAGCGGAAACAGCGTGGCCGATGTCAGCATGTTTTCCGTAACAAGGTTTTCCAGTAGTTCGCTAAGCGCGTTTCGATCTTGTCTTTCGCGGGGTGAAACGGTATTGAAATAGGTCAAGAACTGAACTATCGGAAGCGCGATCCCCGGCGAACCCTCGTCGCGTTCGTGGTACCTCGTTGGAGAAGGATGTTGGCGTGGGCCTGAATGGGGACTCCAATCGCGACTCCGGGCAACTGCGCCCGCCGTCGTTCGGGAAGCTCCTGCGCCGGCTACGCGAGGATCGGGGGGTGTCGCGCGAGCGGCTCGCCTTCAATGCCGGGGTCAGCGCGAGTTATGTGACGCACCTGGAGAAGGGCGACCGCGGGCATCCCACCCACGAAGTGGTGGACGCGCTGGTGCGCTATCTGGACCGGGTGGACGCCCTCGCCCCGGTGGAGCGGCGGCATCTGTTCGATCTGGCCGGGCTGGCCAACCCCGAGGTGCCGTCGGTGGAGGAACTGCGCGCGGGCATCACCCCCGATATGCGCGATGCCCTCGCCCTGCACGAACCGCACCTGGCCGCCTACCTCGATACCCGCTGGAATGTGCTGGCGTGCAACGAAAGTTACGCGCGCGCCTTCCCCGGACTGCGCGAGGACGTCAATATCCTGCGCTGGTTCCTGGCCAACGAGCGCTCCCGGCAGGTCATGGTCGAATGGGACGAGGAACTGCGTCTGACCGTGCAATGGCTGCGCAGTCTCATCGCCACGGTCGGCGATACCGCGTGGTCCACCGACCTGCTCGCGGAACTGGGACAGTACGAGCAGTTCCGCGAGCTCTGGGACGAGGGCGCGGTGGCGTACGGGCGCGAGCGCTCGCTCATGCGCCTGCGCGATCTCGACACCGGGGAGATCCGGTCGGTGGCGGTGCAGTTGTTCCGGGTCAACTACGGTCCGCATCCGAATCAGGTGCAGATCTTCCTGGGCCTGCCGACCGGCGCCGACGGCTGATCCGAGGAGTTCCGGCGGCGGGCCGGGACGGGACGATCGGATCAGCTCGACCGCTGGTCAGGACGAGACGGCGGCCGCGGCGGGCGGCCGCGCCGGTGCCCGTTTCGCGGCGATCGGGCGGCCGGTCAGGGCCGCCAAGGTGACTCCGAGCAGGCCGAGGTAGCCGCGCGCCGCCGGCTTGGACAGCGCGAGAGACAGGACCGTTTCGGTGGATCCCGGCGGGACCGGGCGCGCGGCGAAGCGGTCGGCCAGCCAGTTCTCCAGCAGCGGCGCTGCCAGCACACCCAGGGTGATGTGGCCGCCGAGCAGGTCCCGGACATAGCGCACCGGTGTACCGACTGCTCGGTAGCGATCGACCAGGCGGTCCACATTGCCCACGGCGATGACGAGATCGTGCACGCCCTGCACCACCAGCACCGGGAAGGCGGGCGGGTGATCCCCGGGCGGCAGATCGGCCAGTACGGCCCGCACCCGGGGCAGCGTCCGCAGTTCCGACAGGTCGGTGCCGGCGCGGGACACCATGCGAGATCGCCTGCCGCCCAGCAGGATCGCGACCGTGGTGCTGCGCTCCGCGCGCTCGAGCAGGGCCAGCGACGACTGGTCCAGGTGCTCGTCCAGGCTGGCGGCCAGCTCGGGATAGGCACGGCGCAGACCCGCCACGCACAGGGTCGCCAGCCCGCCGAACCAGGAACCGTTGAGGCGGTAGAAGGTCGATTCCAGATCGCCGACCGGGGAACCCAGGGCCGCGCCGACGATAGCGAGCTCGGGTGCGTAGGCCGCGGCGGATTCGGCCGCCCAGACCGTCGCCAGCCCGCTGCCGGAGTAACCCCACAGCCCCACGGGCGTCTCCCGCGGCAGACCCAGGAACGCGAGGGTGGCGCGCAGGCCGTCGAGGGTGCGGTACCCGGGCTCGCGGGGCGCGCCGAAATGACCCGCGATACCGACGTGATCGGGCACCGACACCGCCCAGCCGCGCGTCAGGGCATGCGCGATGATCAGCAGCTCGTACTGCGGAACCGCGCCCAGGGCTCGCGCACCGCGCCGGAAAGCGTAGGAGGGCAGGCATTTCGAGGCCACGGCATCGATGGCGCACTGGAACGACACCACCGGCCGCACCGCCGCCGGATCAGCGCCCCACGGCAGCAGCACCGTGGTGACCGCCGCCTCCGGCCGCCCGCGCAGATTCGTACTGCGGAACAGCAACTGCCAGGCGCTGATTCGCTGCGGCACCACCCCGAGCAGGCCGAGTTCCACCGGCCGCGAACGCAATACCGTGCCGGGCGCATGCTTGCCCAGCCCGCGCGGCGGCCGGTAGAACGGATCCTGCTCGGGCAGTAGCGGTTCCGGCGGCGCGGCGGGCGCGAGGACCGGCAGTTCACCGATCGGTTGTGCGTGCATGGCTGACCCCTTCCGAACAGTGCTATCCGACAGCGGTGTGTGACGCCGATTCCGCCACCAGCGCGAAGCGCAGTTCACCGCGCCGCGCGACCGACAGCTTGCGGTAGACCTTGGTGAGATGCTGTTCCACGGTGCTGGTGGTGATCTCGAGCGCGGCGGCGATCTCGCGATTGCGCTGACCGGCCGCCGCGAGTTCCGCCACCCGGAGCTCGGCCGGGCTCAAGGCCTCCTGCGCCCCGCTGACCAGCGGAATCGGCTGCGTGATCACGGGTTCGGGCAGATTGCCGCCCAGGCGTTCGGCGGGTTCGGCCGCCCCGCACGCCGCGTTCAGCCGGGACGCTTCGCGCAGCAGCGGCCGGGCCCGGTCGGCATCGCCCATGGCGCGATAGGCGTGCCCCAGATCGACCAGGGCGGTGGCCAGTTCGCGCTCGTCCGCCCCCGCGCGGGCGATGGCCACCGAGCGGCGCAGCAGCGGCACCCGCCGGTGCTCGTCATTGGTGGCGGCCAGCAGGCGCAGCGAGACGCCGCCGGTGCGGTGCCCGTCGGCGCCGCCGATCAGATCCAGGTGCAGCGAGGCGAAAGCCTGTGCCTGCCAATGCTGTCCGGCGGCCAGGCTGGCGGCGGCCATGTCATTGCGCCAGGGCGCGAGCCAGGCGAAGTCCATCTGCCATTCCTGCATGAGGTTGCCGCAGCGGCGATAGTGCCGCAGCGCCTCCTCGGGCCGCCCGGTGGCCAGGCAGTGATCGCCGTGCGCGCTGAGATACGCCAGGGCGAAACGGGAATCGAACATGGCGCGTGGCACCGGGCGGCGCAATTGCGCGGCCGCCTCGGCATGTTTGCCGAGCGCGGTCAGCGCCCGCACCAGCACCGCGAGCGGCCGCCCCACCCACACCCCGAGGTGGTCGGCGGGCAGCAGGTTCAACGCCAGCACGGCGTGCTCGGCCGCGCCGGTCAGATTCCCTTTGCGCAGCAGGGTTTCCGCGCGCGCGGCGGCGAACACGGACTGCCAGGTGGGCGCGCCGCGGGCCGCCGATTCGGCCAGCAGCGAGACGCACCAGGCGTCGGCGGTGTCCAGGCGATCGGTGTGGATGAGGCAGTCGACGGCCGCGACCAGCACTTCCACGGTGGTGAGGGTGAGCCGGTGCCCGGCCAGGATGCGCTGCGCCGCGGTGGCCAGTTCGGCCGGCGGATGCTGGGTCCACAGCGCCGCCAGCAATTCGGCGGCGGGACCGTGCGGGGCGTCGCGATCGGCCGGATATGCGGTGTCCGGTCCCGGCCCGCCGAACAGCCGCTGATAGCGCTGCACCTGCACCGGATGCGTGTAACGCAGCCAGGCGCACAGGAATTCGAAGCGCGGGCCGCCGGGCAGCACCCCGTCGGCGGCGCGTTCCAGGCGGGTGAGGGCATGGTCGGCGTGCAGGGCGTACCCGTGCCAGAGCATGTGCAGCACGGTCGCGGGCAGTTCCGGGTGCGGGACCCGGCCGGTGCGCAGCGCGGCCTTCAACCGGCCGAAATTACGGGTCCGGCTGGAGGGGTTGGTACACCATTCGACCGAGACCAGCCGGGCGGCGATGGCGGCCCGCTCCCGGGCCCGGCGGCTGGCGCGGTAGGCCAGCTCCAGACACTGTCCGGCCCGGTCCAATTCGTATTCGCGCAAGGCTTCGTCGGCCGCCGCGACCAGCACCCGCGCCGCCCAGGTGCCGCGCACGTCGCCCGCCGCGACCAGGTGCCGGGCGACGTAGGCGGCGGGAAATCCGTTCTCGTACAGCAGTTCCGCGGTCCGCGCGTGCAGCTCCCGCAGTTCGTCCCCCGGCAGCTGCCCCAATAGTCGTTCGGCGTGCTCGGGACGGGCCCACCGCTCCCCCGCCACCAGCCCGCGGTTCGCCAATTCCGCTACCACGCCGCGAGTTTCGGTGATGTCGCCGCCGGTCAGCGCGGCCGCCAGCCGCGCGGTGCCGACCCCGCCCAGCACCGCCAGCGCCCGCATGACCCGCAGCGCACCGGGATCCGCCTCGTGCAGCGCGCTGCGCACCGCCTGCTCCGCGCCGTCCACCCGGCGCGGGCGCGGACGGGTGCCGCCTGCCGCCTGTGCTCGGTCCATCGCGACCGACCGCCGCATCTGGTGTCCCTTCATCGATCGGATGCGCCCGACTGAAGGGATGGCACGGCGAGCTCGGGTGTGCTGGAGCGGCATCATTGCAGCGGCGGACGCCTGCTGGCGACCGGTATCAGCCGGGGCACGACGTTTCCGGCGCCCGCCGGCCGGCGCGCCCGGAGCCGCCGGCGGGATACCGTTGAAACGAATTGCCAGACAGTATATTTCGTTCAGCCCTCCGATGCGGCCCCAGCGGCCGCCAGCACGTGCGGCCGGTAGACCAGGGCGGCCGCCGAACTCTCGTCCACGCCCAGGAACACCACCGCGCGCGGGGTGTCGAGCAGGCCGGAATCGGCGGCGCTCAGATAGGCGTGCACCGGGGCGGCCGAGTACGGATCGCCGACCGCGGGATCGACGCCCGCGACCGCGGCGGACGGAATGCCGAGACGGTAGGCGAGCCGTTCCCGGAAGCCGGGAATCGGTGCGGGCGTGAGCAATACAGCCACGCCGGTGGCGAAATCATCGCGGGTCAGGCCCTCACCGACCAGCAGTTCCCGCACGGCGGTGGTGGCGGCCTCGAGGGGGTCGCTGCCACCGGCGCCGATGGTCATGGCGGCCCGGCCCTCGGTGCCCGCCGCGAGCAGGTTCGCCCAGCCGGTGGGGGCGATCGCGCCGGAGTCCTGCGCGGTGTAGATGCGCCCGAAACCGCCCGCGTCACCGGAGCCGCGCAGCAGCAGCGCGGCGCCGGTCGGGGTGTACGGGAACCCCTCCACCTCGCGTTCCAGCGACGGATGGGTATCCCCGGCGACGACCAGCGCGTACTCCAGATCGCCGGCGGCGATGAAGGATTGCGCCGCCATCAGGCTGTGCACCACGCCGTTGCCGCCGTTGAGCAGGTCGAAGGAGAAGGCGGGCACCTTGCCGGTGCTGTACTCCAGGCCGACCTCGAGGCGCTTCTGGATCAGGGCGGCCACGGCGGGTTCGGAGATATTGCTGTCCCGGAACACCCCGGCATTGATGATCAGGCCGATGCGATCGGGCGACACCCCGGCCTGTTCGAGGGCGGCCCGCCCGGCGCGCGCGGCGAGTTCGAAATAGCTGGCGGTGTCCGCGTCGGTGCAGACGGCCGCGGAAACAATGGTCGTCGTCATCGATTCACGCCTCCAGCCGGGTGATGGTCGCGGCGAGATGCCCGGACACCACGCCCGACGCCTCGGGAATCAGCAGCACCTTGGACCCCTTCGGGATCTTCTGCTGCGCCAGATGCTCGTGCAGCACCAGGAAGTGCGAGGTGGAGGCGGTATTGCCGTACTCCTCGTACACATTGAGCTGCTGCGGCATCGGGGTGTCGAAATGCCGTTCGGTGAGCTGGCTGATGTAGTCGATGGCCGGCCCGCTGAACTGGTGGTGCACCCAGTAGTCGTATTTCTCGCTCTCCCAGGCTCTTCCGGTCTCCTTCAGGAAATCCGCCATCCGGCTGATGCCCTGCAGGTACCGCGATTCGCTGGCGAGCGCCCGGTTGTCGGTGTACATGGCGATGCCGGTGGTCTTCTCGCTCGGCATGCCGATGCAGTGCTCCGCGCCGGCGGAGGTGGTCATCAGCTCGATGTAGTGGATCTCGTCGTGATCGTCGCCCTTGTCGTCGACGATCACCGCCACCGCCGCGTCGCCCACGGTCAGCGCCGCGAACTGGGGGTCGTAGGGCTGGCTGATCTCGCGGGTCGCGGTCTCGGCGATTGGCGTGATCTGCTCACCACTGACCACCAGCCCGCGCCGCACCACACCGGTCTTGATCATGCGGTCCAGCAGTTTGACCCCGGTGATCATGCCGGCGCAGGCATTGGACAGGTCGAAGTGCAGGGCGTTGGTCGCGCCGATGGCATTGCGCAGCATGAGCGCGAAAGCCGGTGCGTAGCAGAAGTGTTCGGCGTCGCGGAAGCGGGTGATGGAGACGCAGATGATCACGTCCAGGTCCTCGGCGGCGTAGCCGGAATGGCTCAGGCAGTCGTCGATCGCCTGCCGGGCCAGTTCGAACGAGGATTCGTAGTTGTCCGGGTCGGAATTGTAGACGTGCCGGTTCTTGATTCCGGTGATGCGCTCGAGATCCAGTGCCCTGGGCACGGACAAGCTGCTGATCACGTCTTCCGTGGAGCGGACGGTGCTGGGTGTGTACGCACCGATCGATTCGAAGCGAGTACGCATGGCCCCCTACTCTCAGGAAAGAATTGATGTTCGGTCGAATTCTGGTGCGGCGTGCGGCATTCGCATTCTCAAGGGGTTACAGCGATGCCGGTGCCGTCGTTATCCAGTAGCCCCGATGCTGAATCGGACGGTACCAGTACCGGTGGGTAACCGATCACCACACCAGTCACGTCAATCCCATTGGCAACACAGTCTTTTCGCGCCGCGAGAGCCTCGACTACCTGGTGAAACCGGGTATCCCCGGGGTCATCCAGGGGTACTGACATAGGGGTGCGCTAGGGGCTGCGGCGAAACCGGTGTCGGTACCCCGATTCACACCAAAACCATTGCACGGCAATGCGTTATCCGCAATCAGCGGTGGCGGCCGGGCGGAGGGTGCGGTAACCTCCCGGTACCGCTCATCGCATTCCTCACATTTCCAGGGGGACGTGTGTCGAAATATTCTTCTGCCAAATCCGGACTCGCGATAACGAAAGTGGTTCGAATTTCCGTGCGCTCGAATTCCATCGAGGTGATGTCGTGACCGTTACCGCAACCTATTGGCGTGCCCTGGACCGCTTCGCCGCCGTCGTCGCCGACCATCCGGATCGGGAGGCGGTCATCCACGCCACCGGCCGCGACGGCGCCGGCCTGCCGGTCTACAGCGAGATCAGCTACGCCGAGCTCGACGCCTGGTCGGACGCCATCGCCGAGAACTTCACCGCAGCCGGGGTGACCCGGGGCATGCGGACCATCGTGCTGGTCAAACCCGGGCCCGAGCTGTACGCGGTGCTGTACGGGCTGTTCAAGATCGGTTCGGTGCCGGTGGTGATCGACCCGGGCATGGGGCTGTTCAAGATGCTGCGCTGCCTGCAGGCCGCCGATGCCGAAGCGTTCGTGGGGGTTTCGGAAGCGCAGGCGGTGCGGATCGTGTTCCGGTCCTACTTCCGCAAGGTGCGGGTCTCGGTGACCGTGGGCCGATGCTTCTGGCGGGGACCGACTTTGGAGAGCTGGGGGCGCGAACCCACTGCCGCCCTGCCGGATCGGGCGCCCGCGCCGGACGACGATCCGCTGCTCATCGCCTACACCACCGGCAGCACCGGACCGGCCAAAGCCGTCGTGCTCACCCACGGCAACCTCAGCGCCATGATCGATCAGGTGGACGCGGCGCGCGAGCACGTGCCGCCGGGAACCTCGCTCATCACCGCGCCGGTGGCCGGGATCCTGGAACTGCTGCTCGGATCCCGTTGCGTCATACCGCCGTTGATTCCGTCCAAGGTCGGGGCGACCGATCCGGCGCACGTGGTGGACGCCTGCGCGCGGTACGAGGTCAAGACCATGTTCGCCTCGCCCGCCGTGCTGATTCCGCTGCTGCGGCATCTCGAGGAGACCGGGGCCGGACTGCCCACCCTGCAGAGCGTGTACTCCGGTGGGGCGCCGGTGCCGGACTGGTGCATCGCGGGGCTGCGCAAGGTGCTGCCGGAGGAGGCGAGGGTGTACTCCGGGTACGGGGCCACCGAGGCGCTGCCGATGGCGACCATCGAATCGCGGGAACTGCTGGGCGATCTGGTGGAGCAGGCGCATCGCGGCAAGGGGGTGTGCGTGGGGCGGCCGGCGCTGCACGTTCGGGCGCGGATCATCGCCGTCACCGATGAAGAGTTGCCCACCTGGGCCGAGGTCGAGGCGCGCGAGGCGCAGCTGGCGGTCTCGCGCGGGATCGGCGAGCTGGTGGTGGCGGGGCCGAACGTGAGCACCCGGTACTTCTGGCCGGAGGCGGCCAATGCGGCGGGGAAGATCCGCGACGGGGAGCGGGTGTGGCATCGCACCGGCGATCTGGCGTGGATCGACGAGGAGGGGCGAATCCGGTTCTGCGGGCGCAAGAGTCAGCGGGTGGAGACCGTCGCCGGGCCCATGTTCACGGTGCAGGTCGAGCAGGTGTTCAATACCGTGCCGGGGGTGGCGCGGACCGCGCTGGTCGGGGTGGGCGAGCGCGGGGCGCAGCGGCCGGTGCTGTGCGTGGAGCTGGAAGCCGGCGCCGACCGGGCGGGAGTGGAGGCGCAATTGGCCAGGCGGCGTGACGAATTCGAGGTCGCGGCGGCGGTCGAGCGGTTCCTGTTCCATCCGAAGTTCCCGGTCGATATCCGCCACAACGCCAAGATCGGGCGCGAGAAGCTCACGGTGTGGGCGGCCCGGCAGCTCGGCGATTAGGGGGAAGGGCATGAAAGTCCTGGTGGCACGGGCGATTCCGGTGTTCGGCCGGCTGGTGGCGGTGAGCGGGCTGGCCGCAGTGGTGCAGATCGCGGTGCGCATGGCGGTGGACGAAGCGGCGAGCCGGGCGCGGGAACTCCCGGCCGGCTCGGAGCGCAAGCAACTACAGGAGGCGCGGTGAAGGCATTGGTGACCGGTGCGTCCGGATTCCTCGGGGGCGCGCTGACGCGGCGGCTGGTGCGCGACGGCGCCTACGAGGTGGCGATTCTGGTGCGGCGCACCAGCAATCTGCGCGATCTGGCGTCCGTACTGGACCGGGTCGAGGTGATCCACGGCGATCTCGCCGATGCCGAATCGCTCGGCCGGGCGGTCACCGGCGTGGACATCGTGTTCCACAGCGCGGCGCGGGTGGACGAGCGCGGGACCCGGGAGCAGTTCTGGGCGGAGAACGTGGCGGCCACCGCGCGGCTGCTCGGCGCGGCCAAGGCGGGCGGGGCGCGGCGGTTCGTGTTCGTGTCCAGTCCGAGCGCGCTGATGGATCGCGACGGCGGGGATCAGGTGCGCGTCGACGAGACCGTTCCGTATCCGGAGCGGTATTTGAATCACTATTGCGAGACGAAGGCGGCGGCCGAACGGCTCGTGCTCAAGGCCGACGACGGCGAGTTCACCACCTGTGCGCTGCGGCCGCGCGCCATCTGGGGCGCCGGGGATCGGTCCGGGCCGATCGTGCGGCTACTCGATCGCGCCGCCGCGGGGACGCTGCCGGATCTGTCCTTCGGGCGGGAGGTGTACGCGTCGCTGTGCCATGTCGAGAACATCGTCGAGGCCTGCGTGCTGGCGGCGGCCGGTGAGAAGGTGGGCGGGAAGGCGTATTTCATCGCCGATGCCGAGGAGACGAATGTGTGGCGGTTCCTGGCGCGGATCGCCGGTGATCTCGGGTATCGGCCACCGAGCCGCAAACTCGATCCGCGCTTGGTCAACGTCGTGGTCGAGGTGATCGAAACCCTCAGGCGCGCACCGTTTCTGGCCGAACGCTGGACGCCGCCGCTGTCGCGCTACTCGGTTGCGGTGATGACCCGCACCGGCACCTACGACACTTCGGCGGCCACCCGCGACTTCGGATACCGACCGGTCGTAGATCGCGATTCGGGTATGGAAGCTCTCAAAACGTGGCTTCGGGACGGCGAGGAAAGTATCGAAACAGCCCACTGACCAGCGCTCGGGCGCTCGAAACGAAACCTTGTGTTACGTGCGGTACCAGCTAGCATGGTTGGATAACCGCGCGAGGGGTATGTCGGTGCTGACGGCCCTCGTCGGAAGACGCAGTACAGCACCGCTACTCAACGAGGAGAGCGCCCGATGCCGGTGTTCGATTATCACGGCGTGTCTGTCGCCTACGACCAGGCGGGATCGGGTGATCCGATCGTGTTCCTGCACAATATCGGCGGCGACCGGCGCATCTGGGCCAATCAGTTCGAGGCGTTGGCGGCGACCAATACCGTGTACGCCATCGACCTGTTCGGGTACGGCGATTCCGACACTCCCACCGGCGGGTACACCGTCGACAATTACATCGGCATGCTGTCGGAGTTCATCACCGCGCACGGGTTGCGCGATGTGACGCTGGTCGGCAATTGTTTCGGCAGTGCGCTCTCGCTCCTGTACACCCGCGCGCATCCGGACAATGTTCGTGCGCTGGTGCTGTGCAGCCCGCTGACGGCCGCCACCCTGCGCCCCACCCAAACCGGCTGGACCGCACGCACCTTCGCGCACCTGCAGGTCGATGCGCTGGCCACCGCCATTCGCCTGCCCGCGGTCGCCGCGCGCCTGGTGGTCCGCGAACAGCTCGGTCCGCAGGGCCGCAATATGCACCCGGCCACCTTCGCCGCGCTGCGCAGCCGCTGGGCCGAACCGCGCCGCCTGCTGCCCCCGGCGGCCATCGCCCGCGACCTGCCGAACCTGGCGACGCTCGACTATTTCCGCCCCGCGCCCGGCTTCCCGCCCATCACCACCATCTGGGGCGCGAAGAACCGCATCCTGTCCGCCAAGGCCGGCGCCCGCCTCAACGAGGCCCTGCGCCCCGCGTCCGCCATCACCCTGCCCACCTGCGGTCACCTGGTCATGCTCGAGGCCCCCGAAACGGTCACCACCGCAATCCGTTCCGCCACCCGCACCGCGCTGGCCAGCTAGCACAGCGCCGCCCCGAGACCCCCGGAAACGCGAACGCCCGACCCCTGACCTGCAGGGATCGGGCGCGACGCGCTGGTTCGGCTCAGCCGAAGTGGCACACGTAGTGCACCGGCTCGACGACCTCGATCTGGAAGCTGCTGTTCCCCGGCACCGAGAACGACTCGCCACCCTTGTAGGTGACAGCCGCGTCCGCCCCCGCGAGCGTCACATTGCACTCACCCTCGAGGATCTCCATGATCTCCGGCGCCCCCGTGTTGAACGTCAACGTAGCCGGCAGGATGACCCCGACCGACTTGCTCGTCCCATCCGCCAGCTCGATGTTGTGCGACACGCACTTCCCATCGAAGTAGACATTGGCCTTCTTGGTGACGGTGACATTCTCGAACGTCGTCATGAACTCTCCTGGGGTAATGGGGACGGGCAAGCCTAACCGCCTCCCACCTCCCCGCCCGCGCCCAGGGTGCGGCAACGAAACCCCACCCTTCACCCGCGTCCCGTAACGTGCGCCCCGTGCCCGACACCGATGCCGAAATCGCCATCCGCGCAGCCGAAGCCGCCTCCGAGGTGATCCGCTCCGCCTTCGGCGGCCCCCTCACCCACTACGCCAAGGACGCCGACGATTTCGCCACCCAGGCCGACCTGACGGCCGAGCAGACCATCCTCGCCATCATCGGCTCCGCCCGCCCCGCCGACCTTTTCCTGGCCGAGGAGTCCGGCAGCACCGGCACCAGCGGCAGCGAACGAACCTGGCTGATCGACCCCCTGTGCGGAACCAGAAATTTCGCGGCCGGTGTGCCCCAGGTGGCCGTGAACATCGCCCTCCGCACCGCCGGCCAGATCACCGTCGCCGCCGTCGCGGATCCCTTTGCGGCCGAGGTCTTCTGGACCTCGGGCCAGGGCGCATTCGTCCGCCACGGCGGAACCGACAGACCGCTCTCCCCGAAGTCCGGCACCCGGCTGGTCGACCTCGACCTGGATCCGCCGAGCCCGAACCGAGACTGGTTCCGCCCGGCCCGGCTACTCGACGACGAACTCTTCACCACCGCATTCCACCCCCGCGTCCTCTCCACCTCCCTGGCCCTGGCCTGGGTGGCCGCCGGCCGCCGCGCCGCCTATCTCACCGACGGGGACATGACGGACAACGTCCACTTCACCGCCGGCATCGCCCTGTGCCGGGCGGCCGGATGCGCGGTGAGCGGGTTGTCGGGGCGACCCGTCGAATCCGCACCGCACGGATTGCTGGCCGCGGCCGACCCGGACACCCACGCTCGGCTCCTGGAACGCATTGCCGCACAACGCGAACCGGCATGATCCTCGGCGCTCGATGCGGCCGGCCGGTTCAGGCGGGCCGCCGGGCCGTCACCTGTAGCCAGCGCGTCGGCGCTTCGAACTCTCCCGGCCCGTAGCGTGCGGCCAATTCCCGATGCGCGATCGTGGTCGCGGAGTCCAGGTCGAGGGTGGAATGGCGTTCGATCTCGCCGCGCAGCGGAGTGCCCTGGCAGAAGGCGAGGGCGGCGAGTTCGGCGGTGGTGCGGCTGACGCCTTCCAGGTATTCGGCGGTGATCCGGTCGAATCCGGCTTCCGTCAGCTCGCCGCGAATCCGGTCGGCGTCGAAGTATCCGTGTGGGGTGCGGCGCATGAAATGCAGTGGCTCGGCGGGGGCGGCCGCGCAGAGCGCCTCGGTGACGACCATGGCTACCGGGTTGGTCTCGATCCGGTCCCATACGTTGAACGCGAACATGCCGTCCGGGCGCAGGACTCGCAGCGACTCGTGGAAGCCACGCACTTTGTCCGGAAAGAACATTGCCCCGAACTGGCAGGCGACCACATCGAAGGACCGATCGGGAAAAGGCAGTTCCAGTGCGTCCGCCACCTGCCAGCGCACCCGCTCCACCCCGGGACGACCGTCTGCCGCTTGCACCATCGGCTCGTTCAAATCCGTTGCGACGATGTCGAAACGCCCGATTCGAGCCAGCTCCCGGGTCAGGGCGCCAGTGCCCGCGGCCGTCTCCAACAGGTCGGCCCCGGATGCCGCCGCCACCACCGCCGCGAGCGCGCGGGCCGGTTCCGCGAAGATCATCGGGACCAGCACGGTCTCGTAGATCTCGGCGATCGACCCGGTGAACGCGGCGTCACCGCCTCCACCCGCACTCATGAGCCCGACCTCGCACCGCCGCCCATGCACCGAGCCTACCGCCGCACCACACCTAACATGCGAACATGGCGATTCAGCGGATGGACAACGTGCTCATCGTGGTCGAGGACCTCGACGTCGTGATCGGGTTCTTCGTCGAGCTCGGGATGGAGCTGGAGAATCGGGGGCCGGTCGAGGGGCAGTGGGTGGAGCGCATCATCGGCGTCGACGATGTTCGGCAGGAGGTGGCCATGCTGCGCACCCCGGACGGGCACGGCAAGATCGAGCTGGCCATGTTCCACGCGCCGCAACCGGTTCGGCCCGAGCCGAAGGACGCGCCGGCGAACACCCTGGGCATACGCCGAATCATGTTCGCGGTGGACGATATCGACGAGGTAGTGGCTCGATTGCGTTCCCGCGGAGCCGAACTGGTCGGTACGATCGAGCAGTACGAACAGATCTTCCGGCTCTGCTACGTGCGCGGCCCCGAGGGCATCATCGTCGGACTGGCCGAGGAAATCGGCTGAGCCCCGGCCTCAGGCCGCCGCGGCGGCCGTGAGGGTGCGCAGTGCGGTGTGGGGGTCGGGGACGTCGACGACCAGACGGGTGACGGGGGCGCCGGCCAGGTCGATCTGGATGGCGTGGCCGTCGAATCGGGTGTCCCAGAATTCCTTGCGGCCCTTGCCGCGGAAGATCCCGGCGGCGATCACGCCGGGGAAGAAGGTGCCGGGTGCGCGGACCCACGGCGGGCGGAGGTCGACGGAAGCGAGCGACACCCGGGTGACGTCGGCGAGGTCGAAGGTGACGTGTTCGTGGAGGGCCAGGACTCGATGGATACCTTCCACATGCACCGTCACCGTGCTCCCGGTGACCTCCAGCTCGACCATTTCGCACCTCACGCAACTCGGGGATGTCCATTCCAGGGTGGCTCGGGAAACTTGCGGGAGCCTGAGGGTTTCCTTGCAGTTCTCTCAGGTTTGCGGGACCACCTGTCGGTGGGTGCGGGCACAATCGGGTTCAGGCAGCGGGTTTCCGGGGGCGAAAGCGCTTGGGGAGCAATCGGATGAGAGGAGGCTCACCGTGAGCGAACAGCAGGGTGAGAACAAACCGGCCACCTTCGTGCTGATTCACGGGGGCGGCAGCAGTTCCTGGGATTGGCATCTGGTGGCGCCGGAACTACGGGCGCGCGGGCATGAGGTCATCGCGGTCGATCTGCCCATCGAGGATCCGGAGACCGGCGTCTCGGAGTACGCGGACGCGGTGCTCGCCGAGATCGGGGACCGGACCGAGGTGGTCGTGGTGGGACATTCGTTCGGCGGCCTGGTCGCACCGGTGGTGAGCGCCCGCCGCGAGACGGACCTGCTGGTGCTGCTGACGGCCATGATCCCGGTCCCTGGCGAAGCGCCGGACAAATGGTGGGCGGCCAGCGGGCACCAAGCCCTCGGTATCCGGATGGACACCGAGGAGCAGGTGATCGACGTGTTCATGCACGATGTGCCCGCCGCCCTGGCCGCCGAAGCGCTCTCACGCGGCCGCGAACAACACGAGAACACCGGCGATCAGCCGATCCCCCTGGACGCCTGGCCCGACGTCCCGACCCGTTTCCTGCTGTGCCGCGACGACCGCTTCCTGCCCGCGGACTTCATGCGCCCGCTGGTGCGCGCCCGCCTCGGCATCGAACCGGACGAGATCGACGGCAGCCATTGCGTCATGCTCAGCCGCCCGGCCGAACTGGCCGACCGCCTGCACCGCTACTGGCTCGAGCGCTGACGCCCGGAAATGGGCAACGGCCCGGAAGCGCGAGCCTCCGGGCCGTCTCGTACTCCGAGCGCCGTGCACGTATCCAACGGCCCACACCTTGCATCATCGAGTGATGCGTGCTGTCACGACCGGAGTCTGCGGAGCCACGACGGGGGTGCATTTCCCCGACTGATGCAAACCGGCGAGCCGCCCCACGACGCTTGGAGCAAACCGGCATCGAATCACGGAATGCTCGTGAATCTTTCCCGGTCCCAACGAGTGTCGCCGCCCGAAGCCCGGAATGGGACCGGACCGGCCACATGCGGCACACGGGGTCCGCCGGTTGGCACTGCATGTCCACGATTCGCCCCCGCGCTAACCCCAGGCTACCGGCCGGAACCGCCGCGCGGAGCGATTACCAGCGACCCAGCAGATTCGCGATGTGCAGCAGCGGCGCGGCGTGCGCGGGAACCTGGTTCGGGTCGGTGAGCTTCCCGGACACTCTGCGATAGGTGAGGAGCTCATTGCCCACCAGACTCCACGCGGGCAACGGACCGCCGAGGTACGCCCGCACCACCGCCGGCGTCACCACCGCCTTCGCCGCCACCGGATCCGCGGCAGTGATCTTGAACCGCGCATCGAACAACTCATTGCCGGTCGCGGTCGGCTTGTCCCCGAACAGGCTGCGCCCCCACTGCGAGAACACCCCACGCGGCCCGACCGCGACGGCCGGATACGCGCGATCGAGCTGGATCAGCACGACCACGAACCAATGCCTGGTGGTCGTGGTGTTCTCCCCGCTGGAATCGGTTGTCTCGTAGGAGTATTCGGCGACGGTCACCCAGTGCCCGTCGATGCGCGCGGTGAACGTCACCCCGAGCCCGCGCCGCCTGCGCCCCGGCAGTCGAGCCGTCCACGGAGCGTGGGGCGCCTTGCGCATGGTCCACCCCTGCGCCGCCGCCCACCGCGAGAACCGTTCCAGCCGATCCTGTTCGGCCTTGATCTGCAGGGGCAGGACCACCGCCAGCAGGATCACGATCAACACCATCGGGATCACGCACAGTGATCCGAACAGCACCGACATTCGAGCCCCTCCCCCGGGAAACCGGACCGATGAAAGCAATCGGTCGCTACCGGGGAGATTGCCCGGCGGCCCTTCTCGAAGGCTTAAGAGATCATTGGGGCAGCCGTCCCGAAAAGCCGTACCCCGCCCTACTCCTGCTCGGTCGCCAGCGTCATCGCCACGATCGCACTGGTCACCCGCTCCAGCACCACGTCCAGGGATTCGCCGATGTGCCGCCGCAGCAGTTCGTACGCGAGCGGCAGTTCCCCGTTCAGCACCGCGTCCAGGATCGCCAGATGTTCGGCGATGGTCACCTCGACGCGATTGTTGACCATGAAGTCGTACATGCGCACGTGGCGGATGCGGGCATTGACCGCCGTGAGCGCCCGGGTCAGCTCGGAGTTGCCGGAGGAATCCAGCAGTGCGACATGGAATTCCTCGTCCACCACCACGAATCCCGGTTCCTGCGGCGGCGGGTCGGCGCGCAGCCGCAGCCACCGGTCCCGCTCCGCCAGCAGCATCGAGCGGTCGTGCACCACCGCCGGGTTGTCGATGGCGCGCTGAATCCCGCTCAGTTCCAGGGTGATCCGCAGCTCGTACAGATTCCGGATCAGCGGAATGCTCGGCCGCACCGGACTGAACCCGTATTCCTCACGCCGCAGCAGCCCGTCCGTGGCGAGCATGGCCAGGGCTTCCCGGATCGGCGTGCGCGAGATCCCGAAGCGCGCACAGAGTTTCGGCTCGGTGAGCCGCTGCCCGAACTTGATCTCCCCGTTCATGAGTTCGGCGCGTAGCGCGGTGTACACCCCGTCCCGCAGGCTGCCCCCCGAACCGCCGGCTCGCGAAGCCAGAGTTGTCGACATGCGTGTATACGCTAGGAGGAGGCGGTTTCCGCGACGTCACCGAAGGTTAGCACCGCGTAAGGAACATCTCACCGCCGTCCGCCCGCGCGGCGTAATCGGCAGCGGCCCAAATAAATCCGACATGTTTAGCAGGAGTAACGTCCCGGCTTCGAGGGTAGATCATCCACGCAGGAATCACCGTGTGAGAAGGGATCGTCCGACATGTCAGTCCTCAGCAAGACCCTCGGCCCGGCCGCCGCGCTCGGCGTCGTCGCCACCGCCGTCACCCTGGCCGCCCCGCAGGCCGGCGCCACCATCAGCAGCGTGGACCTGTCCCCCGGCCTGAGTTTCGGCAGCGCCAGCTCCTACGGCGTCGGCTGCGAATACAAAGTGACGGTCACCGCCAAGCCGAACACCTCGGTCTCGCTCATGGACGAGAACACCGACAACAACGAGCGCACCGGCTACTGGCTGTCGTTCAACCCCATCGGCGTCGTCACCGACGCCACCGGCAAGGGCACCACCACCTGGTACCCGAGCTGGAAGGGCCTGCACACCTTCAGAGCTCAGGAATTCGGCTCCGACGTCGTGTTCACCACCACGGTGACGGCCGGGACCGCCACCAAGGTCGGTCCCGCCTGCCTCGTGTCCTGACCGGATAGGGGTCAGGCCGCCGAGGTCACCCGGTAGACGTCGTAGACGCCTTCCACATTGCGCACCACATTGAGCAGGTGGCCCAGGTGCTTGGGGTCGCCCATCTCGAAGGTGAACTTCGAAATCGCCACGCGGTCACCGGAAGTCATGACCGAGGCGGACAGGATGTTCACCTTCTCGTCCGCGAGCACCTTGGTCACGTCCGACAGCAGGCGGGTGCGGTCCAGCGCCTCGATCTGGATGGCGACCAGGAACACCGACGACGGCGACGGCGCCCATTTCACCTCGATGATGCGCTCCGGTTCGCTGCGCAGCGAACCGGCATTGGTGCAGTCGGTGCGGTGCACGCTGACCGCGCCGCCGCGGGTGACGAAACCCATGATCTCGTCGCCCGGCACCGGGGTGCAGCATTTGGCGAGCTTGGCGACCGTGCCCGGCGCACCGGGGATCTCGACGCCGGCGTCCCCGGTGCCGCGCTGACGCGAGGGCACGGTGGACGGCGTACTGCGTTCGGCCAGTTCGTTTTCCACATCGCCGACGCCGCCGAGCTGCGCCATCAGGCGCTGCACGACATGGTGCGCCGAGACCTGGTTCTCGCCGACGGCCGCGTACAGCGCGGAGATGTCGGTGTAGTGCAGTTCGTGGGCGAGGGCGCTCATGGCGTCCACGCTCATCAGCCGCTGCAACGGCAGACCCGAACGCCGCACTTCCTTGGAGATGGCGTCCTTGCCCGCTTCCAGGGCTTCCTCGCGGCGCTCCTTGGCGAACCACTGCCGGATCTTGGCCTTGGCGCGCGGCGACACCACGAAGTTGGACCAGTCCCGCGAAGGTCCCGCGTTCTGCGCCTTGGAGGTGAAGATCTCGACGACCTCACCGTTCTCCAGCTGCCGTTCCAGCGCCACCAGCCGCCCGTTGACGCGCGCGCCGATGCAGCGATGCCCGACCTCGGTGTGCACGGCGTACGCGAAATCGACCGGGGTCGACTTCTGCGGCAGCGTGATCACATCGCCCTTGGGCGTGAACACGAAGATCTCCGGCGACTTCAGGTCGAAGCGCAGCGACTCCAGGAACTCGGCCGGGTCCGCGGCTTCCCGCTGCCAGTCCAGCAGCTGCCGCATCCACGCCATATCGTCGACTTCGGTGGAGTCCTGGGAGTGCTTGCCCTTGGTCTCCTTGTACCGCCAGTGCGCGGCGATGCCGAACTCGGCGGTGCGGTGCATGTCCTGGGTGCGGATCTGCACTTCCAGCGGCTTGCCGTCCGGGCCCACGACCGTGGTGTGCAGCGACTGGTACACGCCGTAGCGGGGCTGGGCGATGTAGTCCTTGAACCGCCCGGCCATCGGCTGCCACAGCGAGTGCACCACGCCGACCGCCGCGTAGCAGTCCCGCACCTCGTCGCACAGGATGCGAATGCCCACCAGGTCGTGGATGTCGTCGAAGTCCTTACCCTTGACGATCATCTTCTGGTAGATCGACCAGTAGTGCTTCGGGCGGCCTTCCACCACCGCGTTGATGCGGCTGGCGGCGAGCGTATTGACGATCTCGGCCCGCACCTTGGCCAGGTAGGTGTCGCGGGACGGCGCACGGTCGGCGACCAGGCGCACGATCTCGTCGTACTTCTTGGGATGCAGGATCGCGAACGCGAGGTCCTCGAGCTCCCACTTCACGGTCGCCATACCCAGGCGATGCGCCAGCGGGGCGATGACCTCGAGGGTTTCACGCGCCTTCTTGGCCTGCTTCTCCGGCGGCAGGAAGCGCATGGTGCGCATATTGTGCAGCCGGTCGGCGACCTTGATCACCAGCACGCGCGGGTCGCGGGCCATGGCGATGATCATCTTGCGAATGGTCTCGGCCTCGGCGGCCGCGCCCAGATTGACCTTGTCCAGCTTGGTCACGCCATCGACGAGATGCGCGACCTCGGTACCGAATTCGTTGGTCAGATCCTCGAGCGCGTACCCGGTGTCCTCGACGGTGTCGTGCAGCAGCGCCGCCACCAAAGTCGTGGTGTCCATACCGAGTTCGGCGAGAATGTTCGCCACCGCGAGCGGATGGGTGATGTACGGGTCGCCGGACTTGCGGAACTGGTGCTGGTGCTTCTCGTCGGCGACGTCGAAAGCCCGTTGCAGCAGAGCGAGATTCGCCTTCGGGTACAGCTCGCGGTGCACGGTCGCGAGGGGCTCGAGCACCGGCTTGACGGCGGCGATGCCGCGCTGTCCGGTCATGCGGCGGGCGAGGCGGGCGCGCACGCGACGGGAAGCGGAAGTCGGGACGGCGGCGGGGGCGTTGCGGTTGGCCCCGTTCGCCTGATTCTGAGCAGGCGGCGTCGAAGGCGCGTCGGACCCGGATTGCCCGGGGTTCGCCTTCTCCAGATTCTGTGTCATGCCACCACCTCTCCCGGCCTCGATCGGAGCTACCTTATCGGACCGTTCAACCACCCAGATCACCCACTTTAGTCCTGGAATCGGACAACTACCGTGACGGTGATCGTCGCCCGTCCGAACTGGTCCGGAGCGATGAACAATACCCGGTCCCGCGCCGTTTTCGAGGCCGCATCGCGGCCGGATCGTTCCCGGGCCGCCGGGCGACCGTTCCGGATCTTCAGAATGGTTTGCGGGAACCGCGCACCCACGGTCCCCGCAACCCCCTCATCCCGTGAGCCCGTCCGCGGTGAGTTCCAGGCGGCGGGTGACCCCGATCTCGTCCAGGAAGCGCGGATCGTGGCTGACCACGATCAATGCCCCCTGGAAGCCGGCCAGGGCCTCGGTGAGGTGCCGCAGGCTGGGCAGATCGAGATTGTTGGTGGGCTCGTCCAGCAGCAGCAGCTTCGGCGCGGGCTCGGCCAGCAACAGCATGGCCAGGGCCGCGCGCAAGCGTTCGCCGCCGGAGAGCGCACCGGCGAGCACGTCCGCGTCGGCGCCGCGGAAGAGGAACCGGGCCAGCTGGGCGCGGATCCGTTCCGGCAAGGCGTGCGGCGCGGTGGCCGCGACATTCTCGAATACCGTGCGGGTCTCGTCGAAGATGTCGAGGCGCTGCGGGAGCATGCGCCAGGGCACCTTCGGCCGTTCCGCCCGGATCCGGTGCAGCAGGGTGGTTTTGCCGATGCCGTTGCGCCCGGTGAGCGCGATGCGTTCGGGTCCGCTGACTTTCAGCGTCACCTCCGGCCCGCAGGCCAGCCGCACCGCCTCCAGGTCGATCACGTCCTGGCCGGGATACACCCGGGTGTCCGGCAATTCGACCCGGATCTCCTTCTCGTCGCGCAATCGGTCCTGCGCTTCGGTCAGGTGTTCCTTAGCGTCCTCGAGCTTGCCGATGTGATTGTTGCGCAGCTTTCCGGCCGACACCTGGGCCTGCCGTTTGCGTTCGGACATGACGACCTTGGGTTCGCGTTTCCGATCCCACATCTTCTGCCCGTACCGCAGCCGCCGATCGAGTTTGATGCGCGTCTCGACCAGCTCCCGGGCCTGCCGGCGCACATCGCCGCGCGCGTCCCGGACGGCGGCCCGCGCGGCCTCCTGCTCGGCTGCGACGATGCGTTCGTAATCGCCGAAATTGCCGCCGAACGAACGGATCTCGCCACCGCGCAGTTCGGCCACGGTGGTGACGCGTTCCAGGAGTTCGCGGTCGTGGCTGACGGTCAGCACGGTGCCGGTGAACTGATCGATCACCTCGTACAGCCGCGCGCGGGCGAACCGATCGAGGTTGTTGGTCGGTTCGTCCAGCAGCAGCACATCGGGTTCGGTGAGCAGCTGCGCCACCAGGCCCAGCAGTACGGTCTCACCACCGGACAGGGTGTCCAGCCGGCGATCGAGCTGCCGCACATCGCTTGCCACATAGGGCAATCCGAGACGGCCGAGCAGGGCCACCGCATGCTCCTCGACATCCCAGCGGGCGCCGACGATCTCGAAATCGGTGTCGCCGCCGGTGCCGGATTCGATGCGGTGCAAGGCGTTTCGCACCTCGTCGATGCCGAGCACCTGATCCACCCGCTGCCCGGCGGCCAAGCCGAGGTCCTGACGCAGATAGCCCAGTCGCCCGGTCACCGTCACCGAGCCGCGCTGCGGGATCAATTCGCCCGTGACCAGGCGCAACAGGGTGGATTTACCCGCGCCGTTGCTGCCGACCAGGCCGATGTGGCCGGGTCCGAGCATGGCGTCGAGACCGTCGAAAACGGGGGTGCCGTCCGCCCACGCGAAGGTGAGGTCGGAAAGGGAAACAGCAGACGTAGACATAAGTCCTCCTGAAGGTGAGTGGCAAGAATGCGGCGCGCGAGATGCGGGCCACGGCTGCGACTACCTCAGAAGATCAACGTCTGGACTCCGATCGGACGGGAATGGGAACGGTCCCAAGTTATCCGGAGCCAACGCGGCGGGGCAAGGGAAAATTTCCATGACCGGCTCACCGGGTGAGCCGGCGCGCCTTCATGCCGTTCTGCAACGGCGATTCCTTCACCTTGCCGCCGGGCTCGGCGTACAGCATGCGACCGCTGCCCAGATAGATGCCGACGGTCGCCGGACCGCGGGTGCCGAAATCGCCGAAGACCAGGTCACCGGCCTGCGCCTTGAGCAGGGCCACCTCGACGCCCTGCTCCCACTGCTGTTCGGCCGTCGGCGGCAGGCTGATCTTGCCGCCGCTGCCCGCGAAGACCGCGGCGGCGGTCAGGCCGGGCTGGTCGAAACCGCCGTTGCTGGGCCCGGCGGTGCCGCCGCCGCCGAAAACGTATGCGGTGCCGACCCATTCGCGTCCGGCCTCGGCGATCTGCGGGCCGAGTGCGGCATTGGGGTCGGCGGTGAAGCGGCCGGTGCTGCCCATGCTGCGGAAGTTCGCCTCGGCCGCCATGATCTTGGCGACGTAGGGCCGGGTCTCGGTGTAGTGCGCCGAGTACTGGCTGGGCATACCGCCCGACGCCAGCACCGCGCCCTCGCCCGCGTTGTAGGCGGCGATGGTGAGCTCGGTCAGATCGCCGGAGACCTTGCCCTCCTGCATCCAGCCCTGCACGGTCTGGGCGATGGCGCACATGTACCGGCCCTGGCCGATTATGGCGTCCCCGTCGTCCCACACGCTGGCATTGCCGTTGCCGTCGGCGTCGATGACATAGGGCTGTCCGTCGGGGGCCAGCGCGGCCGCGGTGCCGGGCAGGAACTGCGCCAGGCCCTGCGCGCCCGCCGCCGAGGTGAGCCCGCGCTGGAAACCGGATTCGGCCTGCCCCTGCGCGGCCAGCAGCGACGCGCTGATCTGCGGGCACAGCGACCCGGCGCGCCGGTACCAGATCTCGAGTTCGGCGGGCACCTTCCCGGAGGCGAGATTGCCGCCCGCGGTGCCGAATCCGTTCTCGCAGTTGGGGGTGGTGGCGGTGGGCAGGCTCGCGCCGGACAGCCAGGCCATCGGATCGACCTGATGGCCGCCGGTGAGCCGCCCGCCGGGCACCAGTTCGAAATGCAGGTGCGGGCCGGAGGATTCGCCGTTGGAGCCGACGTCGGCGATGTGCTGGCCCATGGTGACGATATCGCCGGTCTTCACGAACAGCCCGTTGTCGTACATGTGGCCGTACACCGTCGAATACCGTTTGCCGGTCTGGTCCAGGGAGTCGATGACGATCCAGTCGCCGAATCCGGACGCGGAACCGGCCGCCACCACCAGGCCGTCGGAGGCGGCGTAGATGGGGGTGCCGTTCGGGGCGGCCATATCCACGCCCAGGTGGGCGCCGCCGCGCGCGCCGAAGACATCGGAGATGGTGAAAGTGCCTGCGGCCAAAGGATACTGGCGACGGCCCGCACCGCTGAGCGATCCGGCCTCGTTCACCGTGCCCGGCATGGCGGCCAGCGACACGTCGACCTGCGCGGGCACCGAGGTGGCCGCGGCCGCGGTCTGGATGGTGACCTGCACCCGGTCCAGGTGATTGCGCGCCGCGTCGCCGCGATCGGCCAGGGGCTTCCACTGCGCCCCGCTGGCCGCGCCGGGCGTCCAGCTGCGCTGCTTCCAGATCACGTAGTCGATCCGGAAGGCGGCCGCGTTCTCCTGCAGGAACGCCACGATGGAATCGCCCTTGGCCGCATCGTCGCCCACGATGAACTCGACCGCGCGCCCCTCCCGGTGGTCCGGGTAGGCGTCGTCGGCGACAACCCCGCGCACGTCCATGGTCCCGAACCGCGCCACCACGCATCGCAGCGCCCGCAGCGCACCGTCCTGCAACCCGTTCTCGGCGGCGAGTCCGGTAGCGGCGCAATTGGGTTCGGTCCGGGCCGTGGTGGCGCTCGGCACCGCCGGCGTACCCGGCCCGCAGCTGGTCTCGGTGGCGGGCAGGATGATCACCAGCAGCAGGGCGACCAGCGCCAAGGGGATGCCGAGGGCGGCCCCGATCAGGACCTTGGGCTTCACGCCCGGACGCTCACGGCCGCCGCGGTGATCACCGGGACATCATGCCATGTCCGACATCCACTTTCACGGACCGCGCGGACCGTTTCAACCAGCGCACAGCGGGCATCCGAACGGTATGCCTTATCTCTACCGCACCCACGAGGGCACCGCGGCGCGCATCATCACCGCCGTGGGTGGCCTGTTCGCCCTCATCGAGGGCATCTACATCCTGATGCTGGTGTTCGACGCCGACCAGACCAACCGGTTCTTCACCTTCATCAAGGGCCTAGCCGAACCCCTGGCCCTCTTCTTCCCAGGCCTGTTCCACACCGGCAACGGCGACCTGGACATCGTCATAAATTACGGTCTGGCAGCAGTTTTCTGGCTGGTGGTCACCGGATTCATCGCACGGATCGTGGGGCGCTACTGACGCAGTTTCCCGGGGGCACACAGGGGGCATATATCTCGTATGCCTCCGCACACCCAAAATGAGGCACACGCCGCACGCATCATCAGCGCGGTCGGTGCAGTGTTCGCCATTACCGAGGGCGTTTATATCGTGATGCTCGTGCTCGACGTCGATCAGACCAATCGCGCGTTCACGTTCATCAAATCGTTCGCCGAGCCGCTGGCAGTGTTCTTCCCGAACATGTTTCACACCGGCAACGGCGATTTGGACATAGTCGTCAACTACGGGCTAGCCGCGATCTTCTGGCTACTGGTCACCGGATTCATCGCACGCGTGGTGGCTCGCTAGAGGTCACCGCCCCAACAGATCCAGCGCGTTGAGCGATGCGACTTACAGCGAGGTGCGGTTGAGCCGTTGACAAATCGCCTGGCGCGTCGGGATTTTCACGTTTGGAGTGTCACCACCGAATAGCTACGCTCGAACACATGAGCGAATCGAAGCCTTCGAGCCGTCCCCCCGCCGGGCTGGTGCGCCAGGCCTACCGGTTCGCACTCGAACCGACCTTCGATCAGGAGCAGGCGTTGCGGTCGCATTGCGGGGGTATGCGATTCGCCTTCAACTGGGCCCGCCACAAGGTCCTCTCCAACTGGAACCAGCGCAAGGCGGAGGCCTCCTACGGGATCCCTGAAGAAGACCGCACGCCATGGATCGACAAGTCCGCATACAGCCTGCGCAAAGCATGGAACGCGGAAAAGGATGACGTCGCGCCTTGGTGGCGCGAGAACAGCAAAGAGGCCTACGCGTGCGGTCTTGCACGTGCGGCAGACGCCTTCGCAAACCACTCCGCATCCAAGCGCGGCAAGCGTTCCGGTCCGAAAATGGGTGTGCCACAACCGAAAAAGAAGCACTCACACCAGTCTTACACTGTAACCACCGGTTGCTACGGGCTCGGTGAAGGTTCACATGGGGTCAAGATCCCACGCGTCGGCACCGTACGGACCGCAGAATCAACCCGCAAACTCGCCCGACGCCTTCGTAACGGCACCGCCGAAATCGGCTCCGCCACCTACTCCTACCGGGGTCGCCGGTGGTACGTGTCCTTCAGCGTACGAGTACGTCGCGAAGATCCGAAGCCTGTCCACCCGGATGCCATTGTTGGCGTTGATGTGGGTGTGAAGAGCCTTGCGGTCCTGTCGACAGGAGAGGTGATACCCAACCCGAAGCACTATCAGAGGGCCCATGCACTCCGCCGCCGACTCGCGCGCAAGCGTTCTCGAAGACGAGGCCCCCACCAACGCACGGGTACGCCACCCTCCAATCGCTGGCAGAAGGCCAACGACAAGGCCAACCGGCTCGAGCGGAGAGTGACTGCGATGCGCGCCGATGGCCTGCATAAGCTCACCACCCACCTGACCCGGATGTATGGGACGGTCGTGATCGAGGACCTGAACGTTGCCGGAATGCTGCGCAACCGGTCGCTCGCCCAAGCGATCTGGTCGACCGCCTTCGGCCAGTTACGCCGCCAGGTCGAGTACAAAACCAACTGGCGGGGTGTGGTGCTGGTGATAGCAGATCGCTGGTACCCGAGCTCCAAGACATGTTCTGCTTGCAAAACAGTGAAAAACAAACTGATGCTGGGAGAACGCGTGTTCCGGTGCGAGGCCTGTGGTCTCGTGCTCGATCGTGATCTGAACGCTGCTCGGAATCTGGCAGCGTTGGCGTCCTCGGCGAGTTGCGTCGGGACCTTAAACTCGCCCGCTGGAAACCATGTAAGACCAGGCCTGCCTGGCGATGGTATCGCCACGGGAAGACCCGAGACTACGGTTGCGGGCCAACCCTGACGGAGCAATCCGGCAGGTCACGGAAGAAAACTGGAATTCCGTGAACGGCGAACACTGCACCGACCTATGCAGACACTCCCTTGACCAGCGGCGATCCTCTGGTTACCGGTGACCCGCTAGGGGTCGCCGGCCGACAGGTCCAGCGCGGTGAGTGCCGCGGCGAACAGAGGAGTGTGCTCGGAACGGCCCGGGTCGTAGCCGGTCAGCGTGGCGATGCGGCCCAGGCGGTAATTCAGCGTATTGCGGTGGACCACCAGGGACTCCGCGGCGGCCACGCGATTGTGGTCGTGCGCCAGGTAGGCCCGCAGCGCGTCCATCAGATGCGGTTGGCCGGACAGCGGTTCCAGCAGGCCCAGCAGCCAGGCGCGGGCGGGGCCGGGGCGGGCGAACTGGTATTGCAGGGCGAGATCGGCCATGCGGTAGACGCCGGTGGGGCGGTTCAGGTTCCAGGCCAGCCGGGCGATCTCGATGGCTTCCTCGGCGCGGGCCGGGATCTCCGCAACGGTTGCCGCGGTGGCGCTTCCGGCGACCAGGCGCAGGCTCGCGGCGGCGGCGATGCGGGCGACCGCGGTATCGAGGCGGGCGGCCGGTTCGCTGTGCGGCAGCAGCACCCAGCCGCCATTGCGGTCCAGCACCGACAGCGCTTGCGGGGACAGCGCTTCGAGCTCACCGTGGATGACGCGCAGCGCGGGGCGGACGCCTTCGGGTCCTTCCGGGCCGGCGCGCAGTGCGAGGACGTGAAATCCGTGCAGGGCGAGGCCGAATCGCTCGGCCAGTAGTTCGGCGGGTTTGCCCTGCAGCAGGGCCAGTGCCAGCGCGCGTTTCACCTCGCGCTGTTCCCAGTGCAGGTCCTGGCGCTCACGCAGGTAGGAAGCGGCCACGCCCGGCACCACCGCGCCGAGATAACCCAGCAGCTGCGGCACCGCGGCCAGCAGCTCGTCCCGGTCGGCATCGGTGCGGGCGGCCGCGACGAGATAGTTCCAGGCGGCCAGCGCGCCGCGGTGATACACCGCCAGCACGGTTTCGAGCGAGATGCCTTCGCGCGCACGGCGAACCGCGACCTCGATCATGGCTTCGAGGTCCGCGGGCCGGGGTTCACGCCCCTCCGCCAGCAGCCGCAGGAACAGGCGCAGATTGTCCTCGGCCCGCCGCACCACGTCCTGCTCGACCCCGCCGTAGGGCAATTGCTGATACTCCGGGGCGACCTGGAGGATGGCGGCGACCATCTCACGCGCCACCTCGTTCACGTGCGCACCGAGGAACGCGGTGAACGGTGAGGTCGGACCTCCTGCTGCGGTACTCACCCCACATATTGTGAAGGCGAACGAATCGGCCTGCACGGCAAGCGTTCACAGCAGGACCGTTCGGTGTGATCCAGGCCGCGGTTTGTCATCCGGCCAAATCGGGAGGTCAGGCCGGCCGCCCGGTGGGTACGCGGCGCGGGTGCGCGAAGGTCAGAGCTTGACGACCGAGGTGAGCGGGTAGTCGCCCTGGCGGTCGCGGCCGCCCAGGAAGCCCAGTTCGAGCACGACCGCCGCGGCCACCACTTCGGCGCCGGCGGCCTTGAAGAGCTCGGCCGCGGCGGCGAGGGTGCCGCCGGTGGCCAGGACATCGTCGAGGAGCAGCACGCGGCGGCCCTTCAGGTCGATGCCGTCGGCGGGGATTTCGAGTGCGGCGGAACCGTATTCGAGGGTGTACTCGCGGGAGATGACCGGCGGCGGCAGCTTGCCGGCCTTGCGGACGGCGATGACGCCGGTGCCGAGGATGGCGGCGACGCCCGCGCCGAGCAGGAAACCGCGCGCGTCCACGCCCGCCACCAGGTCGGCGTCGGGGGCGCAGGCCGCGAAGCAGTCCAGCACCGCGCGGAAGCCCTCCGCGTCGGCGAACACGGGCGTGAGATCGGCGAAACGCACTCCCGGGGTCGGGAAGTCGTCGTGCCAGCGGGTCAGGCGTTCGACCGCCTGCGCCGCCTTCGCGGTCCGCTCACCGGCGGCCTCGGCCGAGTCCACCAATTCGTGCTTGCTCATCTCCACCCACTCCTCGTCACCACGCCGCCGCGGCCCATTACCGCTCGAGTACCCAGCGATCCATATTCCAGCCCGCACCCGCCCGGGTGGGGCTCGTGACACCGTTCTTCAAGCCGTCACCGAACGCGACGGTGCGCGGTTCGGCGAACAGCGGGACGGACGGCATCTCGCTCCACAGCAGGTTCTCCTGCTCGGTCAAAAGGTTCAGCGTCGTGCCCGAGTCCTGCTCGGCCGCAAGCTGATCCGCGATGGCATCGTAGCGGCCGTTACCGAAACGACCGAAATTCAGTCCCTGTCCGGTGCGCAGCGCGGCGGTGGCCTCGTTACCGGTCAGCGAACCCGACGGACCCGGCATGGACGCCGTTCCGGCCAGCACCGCGTCCACCTTGCCCTCGGTGAGCTGCGCCGCGGTGAAATCGGGCGCGCCCGCGTCCACCACGGTGATGCCGGCGGCCTGGCACGATTCGGTGATCATCGCCACGGTCGCGGCCCGGCGCTCATCGGGCTTCACATAGCCGATGCGCACGGTCTGGCCCTTGAGCCCGGAGGACTGCGCCGCCTGGCTCGCCGCCCCCGCGTCGCCGCCCTTGTAGCGGTCGGCCGCGCCGGTGGTGGCCGGATAGTAGATCGAATCCTGCTGCTGGACGCGCGAGTTCAGCGGTCCCGAGCCGAGCCCGGATTTGACCGTGTATCCCGGATGCCCGAGCTTGTCGAACAGCGCCTGCCGCGGCACGCACAGCGCGAACGCGCGGCGGGCGTCGACCGATCCGAACACCCCGCCGGTGGCGAGCACCAGCTGTTCCGCACCGCGGCCGGGCTGATTCTCCTTCGAGAACCCGCCGAGCCCGATATCGCCGAAGGAGCCCGCGCCGATGTCGATGACGCCCACCGACTTGGACTCGATCTTGGACTTCAGATCGAAGTTCTTGGGCCACACCACGATGCGCGGCGTCTTGGCGGCATTGCCCCACCAGCGCTCGTTCTTCACCAGCACCAGGCCGTCCTTGTCGGAGAAGGATTCGACGCGGTACGGACCCGAGGACGGCAGCACCGACGGATCGATCTTGCCCGGGGTGAGCTTCCAGCCGTTGTTCCAGAACTCGGCGATCTTCTCCACCGTGGCCTGATCACCGGATTGCAAGGGCGCCACCACATTCGGCGCCTTCACCGCGGTCGCGACCACGTGCGCGGGCATCAGCTCGGCGGCGGTGAACAGCGTCTTCCAGTTCACGTACTTGCGGCCCGGCCGGAACACCACGGTGGCGTCCTTGGACCCGGGCTGGCAGTCCACCCGCTCGATATCGCTGTACCCGGAGGTGCTCGCGGCCTCGAACATGGGCACCGGCCCGCCCGGACCGGCCTTGGTGAACCGGCCGCTGCGCGCGGCCCAGGTCAGCACCAGGTCGTCGCACGCGGTGGGCGCCCCGTCGGAGTACACCCCGTCCGGATTCAACCGGTACTGGATGGTCTGCGCCTCGCCCGGCACCTCCTTGGCGGTGCCGGTGTCGGTGTCGGCGACGGGCTGCCCGTCGGGCCCGGTGTAGAAGAACCCGGTCAGCACCCGCGAGAACACCGCGGCCGCACCGCCGTTCGCGCCGAGCGCGCTGCCGCCGTTGTAGCTGGCGATCACCGCGTCCACGCCGTAGCCGATGGACGGCACCTGGTTCTTGCCGGCGCAAGAGGTGAGCGCACCCACCGTGAGCACACCGGCCAGCAGCGCGGCGGCCCCGCGCCGCGCCGTCACCATCCCATCGCCCCGCGGCCGGCGGTGACCACACCGCCGCGCCGCAAGGTGAATCCGCCGTCCCACGATCGTCGTCTGCCCGGCCGGGTGGCCGCTTCGCGGGTGCCGACTTCACGGCCGGGACCGCGCCCGCCGCGGCCGTGCCCGGAATCGGCACGCGCCTCGGCGTTCTCGCTCCGTTCCGCGTCGTACTCGTCGATGACCGCGTCCATCCGGTCGATCATCGAGTCCAGCCGTTCGCGCGCCGATTCCGGGCGGGCGGCCGAATCCTCCTGCGGCGCGGTGGTTTCCGCGGCAGTCTCTTCCGTTTCTCGGCGCACTTCGGTGTCCCTGCTCTCCGGCGCATCCACTGTTCGGTTCATTGACGAGCCCCCTGCTTACTTTCTCAGTGCCGTCTCTTGGTTCGTTTTCCGGTCGGTCGCGCACCGGCGCGCGGCGCTTCGCCACCGCGTGCCCGGCCCG
>NZ_BDCD01000050.1 GCF_001613325.1 Nocardia yamanashiensis NBRC 100130
CTCGATCAGCACCTGGTAGCGGCGCATATCGATGATGTGGTCCACATGCTCGATATCGACCGGGCACTGCTCCACACACGCACCACAGGTCGTGCAGCTCCACAACACCTCAGGATCGATGACCCCGTCTCCGTGCGCGACGAGCGGCCGCTCCCCTTCCGCACGTTCAGCTTCGGTGAGTTTGCCGAGCTTCTTCTCACCGTTCCCAGCCAGCAGATACGGAGCCTTCGCATACGTGTGATCGCGCAGCGACATGATCAGCAGCTTGGGCGACAACGGTTTTCCGGTATTCCATGCCGGGCACTGACTCTGGCAGCGCCCGCATTCGGTGCACGTGGTGAAGTCCAGCAATGCCTTCCAGCTGAAATCCTCGACCTTGCCTGACCCGAACGCATCCACGTCAGGGTCGGCGGCCTCCATATCGAGCACCACACCGCCGGACATCATCGGCTTGGCCGCTCCGAGCGCCACCCCACCGTCACGCTCGCGCTTGAAGTAGATATTCGCGAACGCCGAAATCCGATGCCACGCAACACCCCACGTCAGATAGCGCCCGATCAGCACCAGGAATGCCGCACCGGCCAGCATCTTCACGAACGCGAATACCGAGATCAGCACCGGACTGACCGGCAGCAACCGCGCGACCTGCATCGTGACGAAATCGGAGGACACGTGCCCGCCCCCGTAGGTCGCGATCCGGCCCGCTTTCACCAGCACATCACTGCATCCGTGCACCACCACGATCGCCTCGATCGCATACGCGGCCTTGAAATTCGATCTACCGAACCGCGAGAGCCGCTCGGGCCGTCGCGGATGATTCAGTTGTCGAATGGCGATGAGCGCGAGGATCCCGACAATTGTTGTGAGCGCGAGTATCTCCTCCAGCAGGTGATACCCATACGTCTCGCCCACCCAAGGCCAGCCGAACTCCGGATCGAATGTCTGCCCGTACGACTCGAAATAGAGCACCATCCCGAGCAGGAACCCGACCATGACCAGCCAGTGCGCCCATCCGACGGTCCGGAACTTGTTCATCCGGGTATGCGCCGCGACCTCCACCAGCACGGTCCGCACCCGTGGCAGAACCGGCCGCCATCGCGACCGATCCGCCTGCCCCGCACCGATGATCCGCACCATCCGCCGCGCGCCGACGAACAACGTCGCCCAGCACAGCGCGCTGATCACAGCGCCGATGGTCCCCAATGTGATCGTCGCGGCATTCACAGCCTTCGACCCCCCTGCATCCGAAATGCACTGCACGGCAACACAACCGCATGTTACCCGTCAGTAACTTCAACGTCCGATGCCAAGCTATCACCGATTCCCTTGGCGCGGAAGCATCATTCGGACACCGTCAAGTTGCTTCGGCATCGGCGATGCGGCGCTAGGACTTCAGGGCCTGCGCCAAATCGGCCCACAGATCATCCGGATGTTCGATGCCGACCGACAGGCGGATGAGATCGGCCGGGATGGTCGGAACTTCGATGGCCCAGCGCCGCCGCCGCTCGAGCATGGACTCGACGCCGCCGAGACTGGTGGCGTGCACCCAGAGGTCGGTGCTTTCGCAAACACGTTGGGCCCCAGCGGCATCGCCACCGAGTTCGAAAGCGAGAATGGCGCCGAAGCCGGACATCTGCGCGGCCGCTCGGGCATGACCCGAGTCCTCCGGCAGACCCGGATAGCGGACCCGGCTCACGCGCGGATGCTCGAGCAGTCGCGCCGCCAGGAACGCGGCGTTCGACTGGGCGCGCTCCAATCGCAGTGCGAGCGTGCGCAGTCCACGCAGCGCCAGCCAGGCCTCCATCGGACCGGGGATCGCACCGAGGCTTCGACGGCGCAATTCCAGGGCCGCCCACCGCTCATCCGAGTTGGTGACGACAGCGCCGAGTACGACATCCGAGTGACCCGCGATGAACTTGGTCGCCGAGTGCAGCACGATGTCGGCGCCCATGGACAGCGGCTGTTGCAGCAGCGGCGTGGCAAAGGTGTTGTCCACCACGACGGTTGCGCCCGCGGCACGACCCGCCGCCGCAAGTGCCGGGAGGTCCGCGACCTCCATGGCCGGGTTGGTCGGCGACTCGATCCACAGCAGGTCCGCACCGGCGACCGCGGCCGACACCCCGGCGGTATCGACAACACTCACGCGGTCGACCGTGAGCCGCCCCGTCGCCGCCTGCTGATCCAGCAGCGCGAGCACGCCACTGTAGGCATGCTGCGGCGCGACCACGCGCCCACCGACCGGCACCAGATCGCAGATCGCGGCGGCGGCCGCCATCCCCGAAGCGAAGCTCAGGCAGCGTCCGCCTTCCAACGCGCCGAGGGTCTCCTCGAGCGCCGTCCAGGCATCGTTGCCGAAACGGCCATAGCCCATATCGCCACCCGCGATGTAGGTCGAACTGAAAACGGGCGACCCGCCCAGCGGTGCGTCCGGGACCCGAGCGGGCCGGCCGGCGTGCACGACAACGGTGGAGGGATCTAGATCAAGCGTCATGCCTGCACTGTAAGCAGCGACAGGTGGCGATTGCGGATTGTGCAGGGCGGCAAGAACGGGTTCACCGCGCGTCCGGTTATCCGCTGCAGCCGTTTCGATCTCCGATGCAGACCGAACCGTACTGATCCCGTAATGGGATTCATGACATAGCCAAAAGCTATTGCCGCAGGTCGCGCGTAGCGTTGACAGTGTCGATCATGACGGATTGCGGAGTATTGGATCAGGCTCGTGGCTGGAAGTACCGGAAACTGGTGGCGCGGAGCAGTGCTGTCACAACTGGCCCGGTCCTCGGGTAGCGCGGCGGTGGTACTGCTCGTGCTGGACGACGGAACCGAGGTCTTCAGTTTTCCGCGGCTCAATTGGGCGGTCGTAACGATCACGGCAGGATTGGTGATCGGGGCGGTCGTGCTGATCGCGATCCTCGTCGACCACGCCGAATTCGATGAGTCACCACCCCCACCTCCGCCCGCGATTTGTGAGCCTTTCTGCCCGACCCCTACCTGACCTCGAATATTCGCTGAAATAAGTACCCGATACGTAGTTTCCCGGTCGCGTGGCAACCCTCCGGCGAGCGACTCTATTGGAGCACCGGAAGTCGGGGCTCGACACAATGGAGTGCCGCAGTGGACATCGACGAGGCTGTCTGCGCAGTGTCGACTACCGGTCGAAACTATTCAATTGCCGACTTTCATTGCGGCCGTGGTCATTTAGGATCGCGACATGGAGAGTCGCATGGTCGATCGAGCGTCCGGGGAAACGGTTCGACGCTCAGTGATTCTGGGTGGTGGCGGCGTTCCCGGCGCGGCGTGGATGGCGGGACTGGCCGCCGAATTGCGCCGCCGGGGCATCGATTTGGCGGCGGCCGACTCGATAGTCGGCACATCCGCCGGCGCGGTGGTGGGCGCCGCCGATGATCCGCGACCACCCGGCAGTACCCAACCGCCTTCGGTAGTGAAATTCGAACTGGCCGCCACCGTGTTCGGCCTACTTTTCGATCGATCCCGGGACCGCGACGCCGCACGACGCGAAGTCGGCCGTTTGGCAATGGACCGAAACTCCCGCGCAGCCTAGTTGACCTCTGCGATGGCGTGCCGCGATTCGGGCGTGTCGTACGCCCGGCCGCCATGGTAGTCTCGTATTGTCCAGGGGTAGTCTCGACCGGGTGCCCATAAAACTCTATTACGGGTTAGCGCAGATGATGGCTGCCGCCGGTGTCGATCTCACGCCGGAGCAAGTCCTCACCCTGATGCGACGATGGCTGGCCGGACAACGCCGGGCCTGGGGCGAGCCCGCCTACGACCAAGCGACTGGCTGGCTGATGTTCCAGCTGTGGATGCGCACCGACAACGGGCAGCCCGTCCAGCTAACCGGACGGATAACCCCGCCCGACTTCTACATCGTTGATGTCCGCCCGTTGACCGCCATCGAGATCGCTGAGTTCATCCAGTGGGAGGCCCGCAATGACTGACAACAGCACCCACACCGACGCCGTCACTCCACAGGAGATGGCGCAGATCCTGGCACGTCTCGAGCGCGGCAGCACGCCCGCCGTCTCGACGTCCGGCACCGGCACCGGCATGGAGGCACGGTCGGTCAAGATGCCCAAGGAACTCGATATACGGGTCGGATTGCGTGCGGAGCAACTCGGCATGACCAAGAGCGCCTACTTCCGGTGGCTGGCCGAGCGAGATCTGAAGGACGCCTACAGCGACGAGCCGGAAATGGTGCCCTTGACCGAGGCGCGCGCGATCGCGACACGCGCGGTCGACGAGGCGTTGGCACAGCTGTCCCATCGCCCCGGCCACGCCGCCTGACACCGATCGAACTACATAGTCACGATCCTCGTCGCCGACGACTGCGGGATAGCGGTCGGACAGGAACTGGATCACCGAACGGCGAACACACGGGTCCTTCAGGCCTCCTCGTCGCTATGGCGACCAGATGCCAACTCGGTCTCGACGATCAACAGATGTGCCAGCGCCTCGGCGAACAGCTCTTCACCAGTGGCGCGCATATCAGCAGCGGTCCGACCCAGGATCCGACCGTCCGTCAGGTCGATACTGGCGTCCCAGTTGTCGATGCTGCGGCCTGCGTGCAAGCCGGTGACCGAACCCTCGCCGGTCTTCTTGGTGGCCAACACGCAGTCGTTGACCTCGATACACGCGTCAGGAGATGATGCGGACCGCGTAGGGCATGATGCCGTCTTCGCGGACGGGCGAAACCCGTACCACCTCACCGGATTGCGGAGCCTCGACCATTTTCCCGCCGCCGAGGTAGAGAGCTACGTGCTGGCTGCCGCCGGGGCCCCAGAAGAGCATGTCGCCGCGTTCACGTTCGGAGACGGGGACGCGGGAGCCCATGGTGTATTGGTAGCCGCTGTAGTGCGGGAGGGAGACGCCGATGCCGGCGAAGGCGTAGATCATGAGGCCGGAGCAGTCGAAGCCGGTTTTGGCGTAGTCGCCGTAGGAGTCGGCTACGCCGCCGTCGCGGATGCCGAGGGTGGCGCCGGATTCGTCGCCGCCGCCCCAGGCGTAGTCCTCACCCAACTGGGCCATGGCTCGGTCGACCACTACTTCGATGAGTTGGGAGCGGGAGCCGGAGGGGCGGGTGGCTTGCTGGCCGGAGCGGGAGGGGGCGGGGGAATTGTCGATCAGGGAGTGCGGGCGGTGGCCGGCGGCGGCGTCGTTGGCGAGGCCGTTGGCGCGGTGGTCGGCGTTGACGCGGGCGGCGGCCTCGGAGGCGGCGGCGCGGGCGGCTGCCTCGTCGGCGCGGCGCTGGTTTTCCCAGGCGGTGTAGGCGTCGCGCTGGGATTGCAGGCCGGTGACGGTGGCGCGGGCGGCGTCCAGGCGCTGCTGGGCCGAATCGCGTTGGGCCACCAGGTCGTTGCGGCGGGCGGCCTGCTGGTTCAGTTCGGCCTGGGCGGTGGTAACGGCGTTCTGGGCTTCGGTCTTCTTCGCGTCGGCGTCGGCCGCGGCGGCGTCGGCGGTCTGCTGTGCCTGGCGGGCGACGGCGGTCTTGTTGGCCTGATCGACCTGGGCGCGGCGCAGGCCGTTGACCACCTGCTGCTGGTTCAGGGATTTGATGGTGAGGATCTGAGCGCGGTCCAGAGCGATCTCGGGCGTGGGCGCCGCGAGGTAGTTGACCAGCGAATTCGAGCCGGGACGCATGTAGACCTGGGTCACGTATTTGTCGAAGTCACCGTGTGCGGCATCGACTTTCACGCCGGCGGCGGTGAGATCGGTCTGGCACTGGGCGACCGCGCGGGCCGCGGCATCGGCGGCATCACGCGCGATCTGCAGGTCCACCAGGGCCTTGTTGACGGCTTCGCGGCGCACGGCCACGGCATCGTCGAGCTGCTGCAGCTGCTGTTCGGCGGTCGCGACCTGGTTGATGAGCACGCCGACCTGGCCGACGCCCGCGTCGACTTGCGCTCCGGCGTCGGCGATCTCGCTGTCGCTGGGATTGGGCGGTGGCGGCGCCGCGTGTCCGGCGCCGATGCCGACCGCCAGCACCAGCACCGCGATCAGCAACTCTGTGGCGACATGAACCGGGCGCGTCCGCCCCCATGCCGGTCGTCGCATCACACCTCCCTGGAGTCCCATCCGGCACTTCATCCCCAACCGTGCCATCGCGAAACCGTACGTCACTTCGATTAGCGGGTGGCTCAGCCACGCCACAATGACAAAGGTGTAATTCAGACGTTGCTAGCAATTTGCCTGATCAGGCGGCATATCTCCAGCAACACGAAACGCCGAACTGCTGGAAGGATTTCCGGCGGTTCGGCGTGTCAGTACGGGAGGGTCGGTGCGAACGGAGCGTTCAGCCGACGGGGGTGAGCGGTCGCTCCGAGGGCGGATCGGTCTTGGCGCGCTTGGTCTTCACCACGTACAGCCCGCCGATGACGGCGAGCAGCCCGGCCAGCACGATCAGCGTGATGACGGTCCAGGAAAGTCCCTCGGGCTGCTCCAGGCGATCGACGAAGACCCGCGCCGCCTCCTCGGTGTGCTCGGGCCCGCGGTACTTGGCCTTGTCCTCGGCCCATTCCAGCCGGGCGCGGGTGAAGGTGTCGCTGTAGGTGCCCACCCAATCGTCGGAGAGCACCAGCACCGTGCCGTGCTCCTGCACCCCCACCTCGGTGGCCAGATCGCGCAGGTTCGCCTCGATGCCGGGGTTGCCCTGCACCACAACGATATTGAGATCGATGCCGTGCTCGCGCGCCTCGGCGGCGATGGCGGCCAGGCCGTCCTGGTCCCGATTCTTGGGCGCGGCGACGTGATTGTCGGCCAGATCCAGGCGGATCGACTTCAGGTCGGTGTTCGGCGGTAGCTCCGCCTTCAGCGGGCTGAAAACCGCGTTACGCGAGACGGTCACGAACGCACAGTACGCGACCGCTTGTCACATCACCTCACCACGGCACGCCGTAAGCTGCTTCCGATGCCCGGGGACCTCCCCGATGCGTTCACAGGACAAGCGTACTGTTAGGGTTGGAAACCGGACGAGGCCCGCGCCTCGACGAGCCATCGGCACAGCCCCGCCGGTGGCCCCCATTCACAGACGAGTGGAGCTGAACGTGACGAGTATCGATACTTTTGGCGCCAAAGGCACCCTCGAGGTCGGAAGCAACTCTTACGAGATCTTCCGCCTCGCGGCCGTGCCCGGCACCGAGAAGCTGCCCTACGCCCTGAAGGTGCTGGCGGAGAACCTGCTTCGCACCGAAGACGGCGCGAACATCACCGCCGACCAGATCCGCGCCCTCGCGAACTGGGACCCGAGCGCCGAGCCGGACACCGAGATCCAGTTCACGCCCGCCCGCGTGATCATGCAGGACTTCACCGGCGTGCCCTGCATCGTCGACCTCGCCACCATGCGTGAGGCCGTCACCACCCTCGGCGGCGACCCGAACAAGGTCAACCCGCTCTCCCCCGCCGACATGGTCATCGACCACTCGGTCATCCTCGACGTGTTCGGCACCGCCGACGCCCTCGAGCGCAACGTCGACCTGGAGTACCAGCGCAACGGCGAGCGCTACCAGTTCCTGCGCTGGGGCCAGGGCGCGTTCGACGACTTCAAGGTCGTCCCGCCGGGCGTCGGCATCGTGCACCAGGTGAACATCGAATACCTGGCCCCGACCGTCATGGTCCGCAACGGCCAGGCCTACCCCGACACCTGTGTCGGCACCGACTCGCACACCACCATGGTCAACGGCCTGGGCGTGCTGGGCTGGGGCGTCGGCGGCATCGAGGCCGAGGCCGCCATGCTGGGCCAGCCGGTCTCCATGCTGATCCCGCGCGTCGTCGGCTTCAAGCTGACCGGTGAGATCAAGCCGGGCGTCACCGCCACCGACGTGGTGCTCACCGTCACCGACATGCTGCGCAAGCACGGTGTGGTCGGCAAGTTCGTCGAGTTCTACGGCAAGGGCGTCGCCGAGGTGCCGCTGGCCAACCGCGCCACCCTGGGCAACATGTCCCCCGAATTCGGCTCCACCGCCGCGATCTTCCCGATCGACGAGGAGACCATCAACTACCTGCGCCTGACCGGCCGCAGCGACGAGCAGCTCGCGCTCGTCGAGGCGTACGCCAAGGAACAGGGCCTGTGGCACGACGCCGACAACGAGCCCGCGTACTCGGAGTACCTGGAGCTGGACCTGAGCACCGTGGTGCCGTCCATCGCCGGCCCGAAACGCCCGCAGGACCGAATCCTGCTGTCGGACAGCAAGAACGCGTTCCGCAAGGACATCCGCACCTACACCAACGATCCGGTCCCGCACACCGCACTGGACGAGGCGATCGAGGAGTCCTTCCCGGCCAGCGATCCGGTCGCCTCCGGCACCGCCTTCGACGACAACGCCGTCCCGACCGCCGCCAATGGCAACGCGGGCCGTCCGTCCAAGCCGGTCAAGGTCTCCGACCCGGAGCGCGGTGACTTCGTCCTGGATCACGGCGCCGTCGTGGTCGCGGGCATCACCTCCTGCACCAACACCTCGAACCCGTCGGTCATGCTGGGCGCGGCCCTGCTGGCACGCAACGCGGTCGAGAAGGGCCTGTCCTCCAAGCCGTGGGTCAAGACCAACATGGCACCGGGCTCGCAGGTCGTCGCCGACTACTACGAGAAGGCCGGCCTGTGGCCGTACCTCGAGAAGCTCGGCTTCTACGTGGGTGGCTTCGGCTGCACCACCTGCATCGGCAACACCGGTCCGCTGCCGGAGGAGATCTCCAAGGCGATCAACGACAACGACCTCTCGGTCACCGCGGTGCTCTCGGGCAACCGTAACTTCGAGGGTCGTATCTCGCCGGACGTCAAGATGAACTACCTGGCCTCCCCGCCGCTGGTCATCGCCTACGCCCTGGCCGGCACCATGGACTTCGACTTCGAAACCGATGCCCTGGGTCAGGACAAGGACGGCAACGACGTCTTCCTGAAGGACATCTGGCCGTCCGCGCAGGAGATCGACGACACCATCAAGTCGGCGATCAGCCGGGACATGTTCACCAAGTCCTACGCCACCGTGTTCGACGGTGACCAGCGCTGGCAGGGCCTGAACACCCCCGAGGGCGACACCTTCGCGTGGGACGAGAACTCGACCTACGTCCGCAAGGCGCCGTACTTCGACGGCATGCAGATGGAGCCGGCTCCGGTTGCGGACATCAAGGGCGCGCGCGTCCTGGCGCTGCTGGGCGATTCGGTCACCACCGACCACATCTCCCCCGCCGGTCCGATCAAGCCGGGCACCCCGGCCGCGCAGTACCTGGACTCGCACGGCGTGGCGCGCAAGGACTACAACTCGCTGGGTTCGCGTCGTGGCAACCACGAGGTCATGATCCGCGGCACCTTCGCCAACATCCGGCTGCGCAACCAGCTGCTGGACGACGTCTCGGGCGGTTACACCCGCGACTTCACCCAGCCCGGTGGCCCGCAGGCGTTCATCTACGACGCCTCGCAGAACTACCAGGCCGCGGGCATCCCGCTGGTCGTGCTGGGCGGCAAGGAGTACGGCTCGGGTTCCTCGCGTGACTGGGCCGCCAAGGGCACCAGCCTGCTGGGCGTCAAGGCCGTCATCACCGAGTCGTTCGAGCGCATCCACCGCTCCAACCTGATCGGTATGGGCGTCGTGCCGCTGCAGTTCCCGAAGGGCGAGAGCGCCGCGTCGCTCGGCCTGGACGGCACCGAAACCTTCGACATCGAGGGCATCACCAAGCTGAACGAGGGTGTGACTCCGAAGACTCTGAAGGTGACCGCCACCAAGGAGAACGGCGAGAAGGTCGTGTTCGACGCGGTCGTCCGCATCGACACCCCCGGTGAGGCCGACTACTACCGCAACGGCGGCATCCTGCAGTTCGTGCTGCGCAACATGATTCGCGGCTAGTATTGCCCGCCGCTCGGCTGTGAAGGGCTGTTTCACAGCCGAGTTGTGGTGGTGGGCACCGGTTTTCACCGGTGCCCGCCACGCGATCCACCCGGATCGCTTCGCTCGTCGCTCGTGCGGGATCTCCGTCCCGGTCGCAAGATCGGTACGGAGATCCCGCACAACACGTTTCGGAGGAGCCCAGTGCCCAAGGTCAGTGACGACCACCTCGCCGCCCGGCGCAGCCAGATCCTCGACGGAGCCCGCAGTTGCTTCGCCGAGTACGGCTACGAGGGCGCGACCGTGCGTCGCCTCGAAGAGGCCACCGGACTGTCCCGGGGCGCCATCTTTCACCACTTCCGCGACAAGGACGCGCTGTTCCTGGCGCTGGCCCAGGAGGACGCGGGCCGGATGGCCGAGGTCGCGGCCACCCAGGGTCTGATCCAGGTGATGCGCGATATGCTCGCCCACCCCGAGGATTTCGACTGGCTGGGCACCCGCCTGGAGATCGCCCGCCGGCTGCGCAACGATCCCGATTTCCGCGCCAACTGGGAAGAGCGCTCGGTCGAGCTGACCGCCGCCACCGTGGCCCGCCTCGAGCGCCGCAAGGCCGCCGGCGCGCTGCGCGACGATGTGCCGACCGAGGTCCTGCTCGGCTATCTCGATCTGGTGCTGGACGGTCTCATCGCACGGATCGCCTCCGGGCACGCCAACGACAATCTCGAAGCCGTGCTGGATCTCGTCGAGGCCTCGGTCCGGCGCAAGCAGTAATCGCTCAGGGGCGGGCCTCGAGGTCCGCCAGCAGCAGCCTGGTGATGCGGTCGAGCTGCGCCCGATCCGGTGCGGAAAGCACCGAGAGCAAGGCGGTTTCGTTCTCCACGTGCTCAGTGACGACCAGGTCAATGAGTTCCAGGCCGCGATCGGTCAGGGCGACCTTCACCGCCCGCCGATCCCCCGCGTCGGCATTGCGCCGCACCAGGCCCGCCGATTCCAGACGATCCAGTCTGCCCGTCATACCCGCCCGCGAGAGCATGAGCGTATCCGCGAGCACCGACGGGTTGAGCTCGTAGGGCTCCCCCGAACGACGCAGTGCCGCAAGCACATCGAACTCGCCGCGCTGCAAGCCGTGCGCGGCGAAGACGGCTTCGATCCGCTGGCCGGCGACAACCGAGAGCCGCCCGAGCCGGCCGATGATGCTCATCGCCTCGAGCTCGAGGTCCGGTCGTTCCCGCCGCCACTGCGCCGTAATGGCATCCACCGCGTCTTCCTTCGCTTCACCCATGGACAGGATTCTATTCGGTCCGATATAGTTCGGTAGCGAATTATAAACCACCGAATAGTTCGGAGCTTGCCATGAACACCACCTCGCGACCGGTCATCATCCGTCAGCCACAGCAGGGCGAGGTGCTCGTGACGCCCGCGGTCACCATGCGACTGCTGATCGACGCCAACGAGGCGCACGGCACGGTCAGCACCCTCGAGGTCACCATGGCGCAGGGCGCGGACGGGGCGGCGCCGCACTATCACACGCTGTCCGACGAGCTGTTCTACGTCGCGGACGGGGAACTGCAGCTGCTGGCCGGGGACGAGATCGTCACCGTCGGCGCGGGCGGGTCGATCATCGCCCCGAAGCTCATGCCGCACGCCTTCGGCGCCACCCCGGACAGCGGGGCACGGATCATGATCGCGCTCATGCCCGGCGTCGAGCGATTCGGCTATTTCCGGCTACTGGACCGCATCAGCAAGGGCGAGTCGGGCTTCGAGGAACTGGCCGCGGCCCAGGACGAGTACGACAACCATTTCGTGGACGCGCCGGACTGGTGGCGTGAACGCAACGCCAACCGCAAGTAGGCCCGATAGCTCGGCAATCGCCGAAAATGTGCCGCAGACCACGGCATACTCGGAAATGCGACCGGTCGGCAGCGAGTTGTGGGTTATATGGCTTTCTCCGTTCCCGTCACCGTTCGCGGCTACGAGCTCGATATCAACGGCCATCTCAACCAGGCCGTATACCTGCAGTACGCCGAGCACGCCCGATGGGAGTTGTTGCGGGCGGCCGGTATCCAGGAGGAGAAGATGATCGCCTCCGGCATCGGGCCGATCGTGCTGGAGAACAACATCAAGTACTTCCGTGAGCTGCACGGCGGCGACGAAGTCACGGTGAGCTGCGAGTTCGAATGGGCCGGCGGCAAGATCTTCAAGATGCACCAGCTGGTCACCAAGCTGGACGGGACCGTATCGGCGCAGATCGACGTGGTCGGCGGGGTGATGGATCTACGAGCCCGCAAACTGGTTGCGGATCCGGGGGCGGCATTGCGCGAGATCGCCGAATCGCCCGAGGTACTCGGTCTCTGAGCAGTCGCTGAGCGCCTGCGGGTCCGTCCCGGCGCGGAGCGAAAATCTTTAGGCCCAAGTGGTTTCCGCGCACCCGGCGAAGTTTGCCGGGTGCGCGGAAATCTCTCGATGCGGACCGATCAGGGGGCGTAGCGGGATATGATTCAGGTCACGCTCGGCCCCGCAGCAAATCCCGAGCAGATCGGAGTTCAGCATGACCGGCGCCCTCCACCGCAGCACTTCGGCCCCGCCCGGGGCCATCGCGCCACCGCTATCCGGCTACCTCGTAGCAGCCACCGACCGTCATGTCAGCGTGCGCGTCTCCGACGGCACCTGGACCTTCCGGTGGAGCGATATCGTCGAAGTCACCGACTGGGATATTGCGGTGGCGCAGGGCTCTTGCGAGGGCCGTCCGGTGCTGGTGCGGGTGCGTGACGGCGTCACAGCCGATTTCACGCAGCGCCGTCGCATCGAGCGGACCGAACGCCCGCTGACCCTGCCCCAGCAGTACTCCCCCGCCCGCGGCGACGACGAATTGCGGCGGCTCACCGAAATCTGGGCGCGCGGACTCGAACTCGCGCCCGCGCCCGGCATCGGCGGGGCCACCATGACCTGCGTCCAGACCCGCTCGCACAACGGCAGTGACGACGGCGTCGCCTGCGACAGCCTGGATTGACGGTTCCCCGCATGGCCCCCCGCACCACGGGGTCGGTGCTCATCGTCACCGAAGCCGAAGACCTGCACGGCGACGCGCTCGCCGCCACGCTGCGGAAGCATCACGCGCACACCGCGATTCGACTCGATATGCGCGACTTCCCGCGCGAGCACGGCACTTTCCGCCTCGGCCGCGACGGCACCGCCCGCTCACTGTCCCATGTCCTGGGCCTGGACGATGTCACCTCGGTCTGGTGGCGGCGCCCGCATCCGTGCGCGGTGCCGGTCAGCGCCCGCGCCGAGGACGACGCCTACCGCCGCGCCGAATGCGACGGCTTCCTACAGGGCCTGCTGTGGTCCATGCCGGCGTTGTGGGTCAACGACCCGGGCGCCGACCGCACCGCCAGCCGCAAGATCGTGCAGCTGGAGACGGCGCACCGCGCGGGGTTCGCGGTGCCGGAAACGCTCATCACCAATGATCCGGACGAGGCGCGCGGCTTCATCGAATCCCGGCCCGGTCCAGTGGTTTACAAGCGCACCGGCACCGGGCGCGGCGCGTTCACCGAGACGCGCATCGTGACGCCGGCCGATCTGCCCCGCTTGACGACGATCAGCGACTCGCCGACCATCTTCCAGGATTACGTGCACGCCGAATGCGATCTGCGCATCGTGTGGGTGGACGGCATCGAATGGGTGGTGCGGATCGACTCGCAATCCGGTGTGGGGCGGGTGGATTCGCGCCTGGACACCTCGGTGGCGTTCACCGCCGACCGCCTGCCCGCCTCGGTGAGCAAGTCCCTGACCACGCTGATGGGCGCGCTGGGACTGGCTTTCGGCGTGCTGGATCTGCGCGTCGGCCGGGACGGCGAGTTCTGGTTCCTGGAGGTGAACCCGCAGGGCCAGTTCGCCTACCTGGAGATCAAGACCGGGCTGCCGATCTTCCAGAGCCTGTCGAACCTGCTGGTGTACGGCGACGGCACCGTGAACGGCCGCTGACCGCACTGGCCGGCGACCGGGCACAACCGGGACGCACACTCGGTGGCGAGCCGACGCAGTGCCGACCGATGCCACACGAAATCGCAAGTGGTCGAGCGGCTTTCACCGCTCGACCAGCGAGCTTCACCCCCAGGCTATTTACTGGCGGCCTTACCGGCCTTTCGCCGATTCGCACCACCGCGGCTGCGGAGTTGCACATGCGACTCCACTAGCACGTTGTGGATGAAGCCGTACGACCGCCCGGTTTCCCGGGCCAGCGAGCGTATGCTCGCACCGGCCTCGTACTGCTTCTTGAGCTGGGATTGCAAGCGGTCCCGAGACTTTCCGGTGACGCGCGTGCCCTTACCCAATACGGCTTTACCCTGTGCGGGCCTGTCACTCATGACTTCCTCCGAGTCGCCGTGGGCGCCTCATTCCAGGTTAGAGACTCGAGCGGCCGTGATCAATGAATCGGTGTGATCGGAATCACGCAATCCTCACAGACCGGTCAATCAGCACCGAATTCGGGCCCGCCACCGACCGAGCGGTCGAAACCCGTTGGGTTTCAAACCGTCTGGATGGTTGCGTGGATCTCGTTGCGGGACTTCGATTCCCGCGCCCCGGAGGAGGGCCTGCAGACCTCAGGCCAGCTGAATGAGCTCCAGATACTCCTGCGACCAGTGATCCTCGGTGCCGTCGGGCAGCATGATGACCCGTTCCGGATTCAAGGCTTCGGCCGCACCCGGATCGTGGGTCACCAGCACCACCGCGCCCGCGTAACTGCGCAGCGCGTCCAGCACCTGCTCGCGCGAGACCGGGTCGAGGTTGTTGGTGGGCTCGTCCAGCAGCAGCACATTGGCGGCCGAGGACACCAGGCCCGCCAACGCGAGACGGGTCTTCTCACCGCCGGACAGCGTGCCCGCCGGCTGCTCCAGCTGCGGACCGGAGAACATGAACGCGCCGAGCAGGCCGCGCAGATCCTGTTCACCCGCGTCCGGCGCGGCGTGGCGGATGTTCTCCCACACCGTGGCCTGATCGTCCAGGGTGTCGTGCTCCTGGGCGAAATAGCCGATCTTCAGGCCGCGGCCGGGATCGATCTCGCCGGCGGTCAGGGTCTCCACGCCGGCCAGCAGGCGCAGCATGGTGGTCTTGCCCGCACCGTTGAGTCCGAGGATCACCACCCGGCTGCCGCGGTCGATGGCCAGGTTGACGCCGGTGAAGATCTCCAGCGAACCGTAGAGCTTGGTGAGATTCTTGGCCATCAGCGGCGTCTTGCCGCAGGGCGCGGGTTCGGGGAACTTGATGCGCGCCACCTTGTCGGCCACGCGGATGTCGTCGGCCTCGGCCAGCATGCGCTCGGCGCGCTTGACCATCTGGTGTGCCGCAGCCGCTTTCGTGGCCTTCGCGCCGAGCTTGGCCGCCTGCTGCTTGAGCGCCGCCGCCTTCTTCTCGGCATTGGCGCGCTCGCGGACCCGGCGCTGCTCGTCGGTGGCGCGGGCGTCGAGGTATTTCTTCCAGCCCATGTTGTACAGGTCGGCCTCGCCGCGCACGGCGTCGAGGAACCACACCTTGTTGACCACGTCGCCGAGCAGTTCCACATCGTGGGAGATGACGATGAGGCCGCCGTCGTGATTCTGCAGGAAGCCGCGCAGCCAGTTGATGGAGTCGGCGTCGAGGTGGTTGGTCGGTTCGTCGAGCAGAAGGGTGGTATCGGATTTTCCGCCGCTGCCGTCGGACGCGCTGAACAGGATGCGCGCCAACTCGATTCGGCGGCGCTGACCACCGGAGAGGGTGCGCAACTGCTGGTTCAGCACCCGATCGGGCAGCGCCAGGCTGTTGCAGATCCGCGCGGCCTCGCTCTCGGCCACGTAGCCGCCGAGGGCCGAGAAGCGCTCCTCCAGCCGCCCGTACTTGCGAATGGCCTTGTCGCGCTCTTTGTCGTCGGCCACCTCGGCCATCAACGCCTGCTGCTTCTCCATGTCCCGCAGCAGGGTGTCGAGTCCGCGCGCCGACAGCACCCGGTCCTTGGCGAGGATGTCGAGGTTGCCCTCGCGCGGATCCTGCGGCAAATATCCGATTTCGCCGGAGCGAATGACCTTGCCCGCGTAAGGTTCTCCCTCACCGGCCAGGATGCGCAGCGTGGTGGTCTTGCCCGCACCGTTGCGCCCCACCAGGCCGATCCGATCACCGGCCTGTACCCGCAGCGCGGAGCCCGGCGCCGTCAGCAGGGTGCGGACTCCGGCCCGGACCTCCAGGTCGGTCGCGGTGATCACAAGCGTCTCCTCGGTAAAAGCGGGCTGCCAGGCATTAGCTGAACGATTGTGCGTGCATTCGGCACACAAGACCACCGATTTTACCCAATGCCCGCGGCGGCCCACGCCTCAGCACGTGGGTTCTAGCCCACATCGCGCCGACGGGCGCCACGCGCAGGAACAGCGCCCCTGCGCCCGGTGGTCACCGATCCGGTTCGGGCACGTGCACTATTGCCGAGCCGAACTTTCTGAGATTTGCGAATAGTTGCCTCGTCAGCGGGGTGATGTGCTGAAGCGCGACGACGTGGTCAGCGGTTCCGGTGCCGGTCGTCGGACCTTCGCACTCGAAAGGAGCCGCTTCGTGGCTTCGCTTGTCTCCCGTCCCCCGGGACGTCCGCTCCGCCGGCTGGTGCGGCGCTCGGCCGTGCTGCCGATCGCCGCCATGGCCTTGAGCGCCCTGACGCCGGCCGGGATCGCCGCCGCCGAGCAGCCGCCCGTCGCCATCGCCACCGATCGTCAGGAACAGGTCCTGCAGGTGCGCGACGGCGTGATCGTCTCGCAGGTCAGCTACGCGTTGCCGCTGCCCGCGAACGCTCCGGCGCATCCGGCGGAGTGTGATCGGACCGGATATCTGCGCTATCGCCCGGTCGGCGGGCCGGAGAGTTCGGCCGATGCCGACCATGTCGTCGTGCAGCAGCCGGGGGCCATCGGCGGCGCGGTGAACTCCGACAGCGTCGCGGCCAATACCGTTGCGGCCGCACACGCTTCGGGCCGGAATATCGAGTTCTGGGCGCTGGCGCGGCGCAGCGCGTGCCTCGATGAGACCACCGGCTTCGATTACGCGTTGCGCAGCGGTAACTACCTGGACGCGGTCGACTACTACTTCAACGGCAAGCCCATCGACGGGCGAGTGTTCCCGGGGTTCAAGGACTCTCAGCAGCTGGCGGTGCTCGATCTCATGGGCATGGAGCGGGTGATCCGCGACCAGTACGAGATCATGCTGTACGAGATCCCGGATCAGGCTGTGCGGCAGCGGAAGTACGTGTGCGCGGGCATCTCGCTGGGCGGACTGGTGGCCGGGTTCTTCTCGGACTGGGATTTCGACGGCGACCCCGCCACCACCGCGGACGCCGGATACAACCAGTGCGCGGCCTTCGCCGCCCAGGACACCATGATCACCTCGGATCCGGTGGCGATCCAGAACACGCCGTTCCTGCACGACCTCACCAATGCCATCGTCGGACCGACGAACGACGTGGTCAAAGCGATCGCGAACGTCGGCGTACTGCCGCGCTCGCTGGTCTCGGTGCCCATGGTGGGCTCGCGCGCCTTCATGATCTATCGATTGGCCGGGCTGGCCGCGCATCTGGAACCCGACGCCGAGAGCCGGCTGCTGGCGCACCTGCCGCGCGATCTCGATCTGGAGATCACGCTGAACTTCATGTTCTCCGGATCGCCGGCGGAGTTCCTCACCGACGGTGCGGACGGCTCCGGCAATATCCGCGACTTCCGGTTCACCAACCAGGCGCTGCTCGGAGTGTTCATCGACAACAACTCCGGTAACTTCTCGCTCTTCCAGCAGGGCGTGGGCGCGTTGAGCGGCGGGCCGGTGGCCGAGAAGACCTTCCCCACACCGGGTTCGGTCACCCAGATCCCGCTGCTCGGCGGCTTCCTGCGGGTCAGCGCCGGATCGCAGCAGCGGGTCCGACCGACCGACCGGAACGCGCTCTACACCTGGCGCAACTACGACGACGTCGCGGGCATCGGGTTCACCGCCCCGAACCACGAGGCATCCGATATCCGGGACGCCGCACGGCAACTCGCCACCGGCGCGCCCTACGCCTATTGGGAGACCTACTTCCCGGCCCGGTTGTTCATCGATATCGGTGCGGGGTACGGGGGCGCGCGCAGCGGCGATATGTCGAATCTGCGCTACCGCAATATGGCCCGCACCAAACCGTCCTACACCGCTTATGCCGGTGACGGTTTCGTGCAGACGGGCGCCGGCATCGTGGTGCCGCCACCGCCGACGGCGCAGGTGGTGACGCTGCCCGGGTACAGCCATGTCGACACCATCGGCGCGGCGCGGGTGCAGAACGACGGCAAGACCGATCCCAGCGCGCAGACGCTGGCCGATTTCGTGGGGAGCCTGCGATGAGGTGGACTTCAGCGATTCCCGTGGCCGCGTTGCTGGTGTTCGCGGGCACCGGCGTGGCAGTGCCGGAATCGGCCGCCGCGCCCGGTCTTCCGGGCGCCGATCGCGCCGAGGTGACGCCGATCAGCGGCGATCCGGCGCTCGGCGACGATGTCGAGGCGACCTATGTGCGCCTGCATTATCCGAGTCCGTACTCGACCATGGCGCATCCCGAGGCCTGCGACTGGATCTCGTTCGTGCGGTACCGATCCAAGGGCGGCCCGGAGCAGTCCGGGGACGCCGATGCGGTGCTGTCCATGCAGCCCGGCACCTTCTCCGGTGCGGCGAACCTGAATCCGCAAGGCCCGCAGGTGGTTCGCAAGGCCGCGGCATCGGGCAAGCACGTGGAATACATTTCCCTGGACCGGCGCGCCAATTGCGCCGAGGACCACACCGGCTGGGAAGCGGCCCAGCGCGCGGGCGACTATCGGGTGGCGGCGGACTACTACTTCGGCGGCAAGCCGGTCGACGGCCGCACCTACCGCTATCAGGCGTCGCAGGATCTGAACTATCTCGGCGAGTACGGTCTGGCGCTCACCATGGACGATTGGCGCGCGGTCATCGAATACCTGCTGCCGAATCCCGCTGACCGCCACAAGAGCTCGTGCGGCGGCCATTCGCTCGGCGCGTTCCTGGTCGGCCCGATGATGGCCTGGGACTTCGATCAGAACGCCGCCACCACCGAGGACGCCGGATACAGCCTGTGCGGCGGCGGGAGCGTGCCGGTGGACGGGTTCGCCATGACCGATCCGGCCGGATTCGCCGGGGCGCCGCCGCTGGATCTGCTCATGTCCTCGGTCGGCGGGGTCATCAAGAACGCCTTCGATCTGCTGCTGAAGAACGGGCTGGGCGTCGCGCAGCTGCCGGTGATCGCCGCGAGCGAGATCATGAACGCCTACCAGCTGGCCGGCATGGCCGCCGATCAGAAACCCGGCGACGTGAGCGACCTGGGCGCCCTGGTGCCGCGTGACCTGCGCAGCGAGGTCTGGATGCGGGCCATGTACGGCAAGGACTACCTGGACCTGTTCACCGGCAACAACCTGCCGCGCGACTACCGGCTCACCAATACCGCCATGCTCGGCATGCTGTTCGACCAGAACTCCGCCGAATACGTCATGCAGGCCGGGCTGGGGTTCTACGACTGCGCGACCACCGGCAAAACCTATCCGGTCCCCAATGGCCTGGCCTCGGTGCCGATCCTCGGCCCGACCCTGTTCATCATTCCGCTGCGGGTCGGCTACGGCCAGAACTACACCCCCGCCGCCCACGACCAGCTGTGCGGCTGGAAGAACTACGACGCGATGCCCGCCGCGACCATCGACGGCATCGATCCGGTGCGCGGCAACCCGACCGACCGCGACCACGAGGTCACCGATATGCGCGAATTCGCACACGCCATGAACCCGGGCTGGCAACCGACCGATTTCTTCGAGCAGTACACCCCGCTGCGCATCATCACCGACACGGTTTTCGCGCTCGGCCTGGGCCGCGACGGTGAACTGCGCCAGCTCCAGAACCGCAGCGGCGGCATCCTGAATTTCCTGCTGCACGGCGACCGCTGGCAGAGCACCCCCGCCGGCGCCCGCAATCTCACCCTGCTCGCGGGCGATTCACCGCTGCAGAACGCCGGGTACGCCGGCCTGCTCCCCGCCAATGCCAAGATCATCCCCGGCTATCGCCATTACGACGTGGTGACCGCCGCCGAACGCCAGAACAATGGAATGCCGGAAATGGCAAGCGCTCTCATTGCCGACTTCCTCACCCGGCCCTGAGCAGCCCGCTCGCTCGACATCCAGCTGCCGGACCAGCGGACGCGCCACGGCAGGGCACCGTGGCGCGCTCCGCCTCAGCCCGCGGGCTGGCCGAACATCAGGCCGATGGGCAGCACGCGCACCCACAGCGGCCCCTGATCGGTGGGCACCGATCCGGCGGCCCGCTCGGCGCATTTCACCGTCGAATCGCCCGGAGTCGCACCGTAAGTCGCGGCGACCGTCCAGGTCCGGCCCTCGAATTGCTTGTCCGCGGGCGCACCCGCACCCGCGGCCCGGACTTCCAGCGGCTGACCGTTGCCGTCGGTCACCGTACAGGCGATGCCCGCAGCCCAGTCGGCGGGCGCGTAGATCGCCATATACGCATCGGCGGGCACGAGAACCTTTGTCCCGGTGCTCGTTCCGAGCGGCACGCGCCGCCCGTCGGCCGGATTCGCCTCACAGGGCTGCCCATTGTCAGGCCCGTGCCCCTCACTGTCGATGCAGCCCGGCTCGGACGGCGTCGAGGTCGGGGTGGATGTCGCCGCCGCTGCCGAGGTGGAAGTGGCGGTGTCGGATGCCTGCTGGCTGCTCGAACACGCGGTGACCGCCAGCAACGGCGCAGCGATCAACAATATGGCGGATGGATGTAAGCGCACTATCTGCTCCATTCGTCGATTTACGTGTCACCTCATTTCACAGACACTTTCCAGCTACCGCAAACGGCGCGGCCGCCCGTCACCGTTCCGCGACCCAGCGGTGACCGATTCCGTCGTCGAATCGCAGCGTCGAGGCGTCCCCGCGAAGCTTCGATCACGAGCACGTGGCCTCCGCCACTCACCAGCCGAACAGCGACGACTCGACGATTCTGACATTTCCGGCACCGCCCGCCCGGTTACCGCGCCGCTGTCGCGCCGTCGAATCGGCTGCGATCCGGCCCGTCAGCCGAAAACGCCGCTGTGCGCGCCGGCGAGGGCGAGGCGGACCGCATTGTCGGCGGTCGCGTCGGTCAGCTTCTCGCGAGTTATCAAGGCGCGGAAGTAGATCGGGGCGACTACGGCTTTCACCAGTTCGGACGGGTCGATGCCGGAGGGGAGTTGGCCGCGGGTCACCGCGCGGTCGACTATCGGCAGGGCCTGGCGGATACGGTCGCGGAAGATGTGCCGGACGGCGTCCGGTGGGCGGGTGGCGCCGATGCGTTCGGACAGCAGGACGGCCAGGACGGCTTGTCCGCCTGGGCTTTTCACCCAGGAGACCAGGCCGCGGGCGAGCTGGCGCAGATCGTCTTCGAGCGCACCGGTGTCGGGTATCGCGATGTCGGTGGTGACGCTTTCGGAGAGTGCGTCGGCGATCAGGCCGTCTCGTTCCGGCCAGCGGCGGTACACGGTGGTCTTGTGGACGCCCGCTCGTTTGGCCACGTTCTCGACGGCGAAGGCGGCGTAGCCCTGTTCGGCGAGCTCGTCGATGGTCGCGGCCAGTACGGCGGCGCGGACCTTCGGACCACGTCCGAGCGGTGCGTCAGCTGGCATTGCAACTCCCTGTTGCGATATTGACGGGTTCCGGGCACCCTGATGTTATCGCAACTTTGTGTTGCGATAGGTACCCGATGGGAGTTCCATGCCCTCCACAATCGTTCGCGCGGCGGCGCTGTTGTTTCCCGGTCTGCTGGCCGGGGCCTTCGGATACGGCGCGGTCAATGTGCTCTACGCCTTCCGCGAGGTCCCCCTGGATGTCCGATTCACCTTCCACACCGCGCTCATGCGGGTGAACGGACCGGTCATGCAGTCCCTCATGGCGTTGACCATCCTCAGTGCGGTCGTGCTGGCGGTACGGTCCGGCGGCCGGTCCCGAATCCTCGCCGCCGTCGCCGCCGTCCTGGCCTTCGCCTCCTTCCTCATCACCCGCTTCGGCAATGTCCCCATCAACCAGCACATCAAGGTCTGGGCGGTGAGCGGGCCGCCCGCCGACTATGCCGAGGTGCTGCACCGCTGGGAACAGTTTCATTTCGCCCGAACCGGCTGTGCGCTGGTCGCTTTCGTCATGCTGATCATCGCTGTCACGAGCTACGACGGCGAAACCGAAGCGCCGGTCACCGACTCCGCACTACGGTCCGCGCTTCGACCTCTCGCAATAGGGCGTGCACGCGGGGATCACGGGTGAGCGCGCCGTCGAGGACGGTGTTGATCAGACCGCGGAACAGGGCATACGGCTGCCAGCCGGCGGGGGCGATGGTGCGGGCGGCGCGGTGTTCGATGCCGTCGGCGATGGTGCGGGCGGCCTGTTCGGCGGTAATGCGGGTCTTCAACGGCCAGGGCAGCAGTTCCTCGAGGCGGCGGCCGATCTCGTTGTCGTCCAGGGTATTCCGCGTCATGGCGGTGTCGACGATGCCGAAATAGGCGATGCCCGCCGTGGCGCGGTGCGCCGAGAGTTCCACGCGCAGCGCACGACCGAGCTGTTCCACGCCGGCCTTGCTGATCATGTAGGGCGCACCGCCCATACCGGGGGCGAAAGCGGCGCAGGAGGAGACGACCACGATGTGGCCGCGGGCGCGGATGACGTGATCGAGTGCGGGGTGGACGGTATTGAAGACACCGATCAGGTTGATGTCCAGGACGCGGTCGAAGGCGCTCGCGTCCATCGATCGCAGGGTGGCCGGGGCCGGGACGACCCCGGCATTGGCCACTACGACGTCCAATTGCCCGAATCGGTTGACCACCTCCTCGACCACCGAGGCCATCTGCCCGCGGTCGGCGACATCGGCGGCGATCGGGAAGGCGCGGTCACCGAGGGTTTTCGCCAGCGATTCGGCGGCCACGGTGTCGATGTCGACCACCGCGATCTCGGCCCCGCGCGCGTGCAGCAGCCGGGCCGTTTCCGCGCCGATGCCCTGCCCCGCGCCGGTGATCAGCACGACCCGGTCGCGTACCGGATACGGCGGTTTCATCCACTCCATCAGCTGCTCATCTCATAGGACTCGGCATCGAATCGCCTGGTGCGGCGGCGGTATTCGAAGCTCCAGTTGGGGTACAGGCCGGCGTTCAGCCCGTCGGGGGTGGTGTAGTAGCTCTGGCAGCCGCCGGTGAGCCAGACCGAAGTGGAACTGCGGGTGGCCATTTCGGTGAGGAAGGCGTCCTGGACGGGTCGGCGCAGTTCGATGCGGCGGGTCGCGGTGTGGCGCAGGGTGCGGACGGCGTCGACGATGTAGGCGATCTGGGATTCGATCATGTAGATGGCCGATTGGTTTCCGGCCGCGCCGAACGGGCCGAGGGTGCAGAAGAAATTGGGGAAACCGGCGACCGTGGTGCCCAGGTAGCTCTGGGGGTGTTCGCGGTAGAGGTCGGCGATAGTTCGCCCGTCGCGGCCGGTGAAGCGTTCGAAAGCGGTGGGGATGGCGGTGAATCCGGTGCCGAAGATGATGGTGTCGACAGCGTGTTCGGTGCCGTCGCGCAGCACGATCGAATGGGGCTTCACCTCGGCGATGCCCTCGGTGATCACGTCGACATTGGGCTGGTCGAGGGCGGGCAGGTAGGCGTCGGAGAAGATGGCGCGTTTGCAGCCGATCACATAGTCCGGTGTCAGGGTGTCGCGCAGCCGGGCGTCACGAACCTGCCGTCGCAGTTGCAGGCGGCCCAGCGCCTCATAGGGATGCCGGAAACGCTGATCCACCAGCGAGATCAGCCCGAAGCCCTCGATAGCCGCGTACCAGCCGCCGCGAATCGCCTTCTGGGTGAACGGAATCCGGCGCAGCAGGAATCGCTCGAGCCCGGAGGTCGCGCGGTCCAGGCGCGGCACGATCCAGGGCGCGGAGCGCTGGAACAGCAGCAGTTTCCCGACCCGGGGCTGGATCTCGGGAACGAACTGCACCGCCGACGCCCCGGTGCCGATGACCGCCACCTTCTCACCGGTCAAATCATGGGCGTGATCCCAGTGCAGCGAGTGGAAAGCCTTGCCCGCGAACGATTCCAGCCCGGGCAGCGCCGGATACTTGGCGTCGGCGAACACGCCGGTGGCCGAGATCAGGATGTCGGCGGTGAGCTGCCCGCCGGAATAGCCGATCCGCCACACCGACCGGTCGTCATCCCAGCGGGCGTCGAGCACCTCGGCGCCGAATCGAATATGCCGCACCACATCGTGATCGGCGGCCACCCGGCGCAGATAGGCCAGGATCTCCGGCTGCCGCCCGTAGGTGCGCGACCAGTCCGGATTCGGGGCGAACGAATAGCTGTACAGCTGCGACGGCACATCGCAGGCACACCCGGGATAGGTATTGGCCTGCCAGGTCCCGCCCAGGTCGGCGGCGCGTTCCAGCACGACCAGGTCGTCGAATCCGGCCTCGCGCAGCTTGATCGCGAGGCCGATGCCGCCGAATCCGGCGCCGACGATCACGATATGGGCGTGCTCAGTACTTTCGGGCATCAGTGGTTCTCCAGCGGAATCAGAGATCGAGGACGAGACCGTCGCCCGCGGCGCGGGACACGCAGATCAGCATCTGATCGGCTCGTTCGGAATCGGTGAGGACGCGATCGCGGTGGTCGACCGCGCCGGACAGGACGCGCACCTTGCAGGTGCCGCAGAAGCCCTGCTGGCAGGAGTAGCCGATATCGGGCAGGCGGCGGCGCACGGCGGCCAGAGCGGTCTCGTCGGCGCCGACCCGCACCGTGGCGCCGCTGCGCGCCAGCGTGAGGTCGAATGCCGTACCGTCGGCCACCGGCGGGGCCGAGAACCGTTCCAGGTGCAGCGAACCCGTCGGGTCCAGCCGGAACCGGCAGCGCTGGGCCGCCTCGAGCATGGGCGGCGGACCGCAGACGTACACGGCCGCACCGGGTTCGGCGCTCGCGATCAGCTCGGCGATATCGGTCACCCCGTAGCGATCGTCGGGCCGGATCTCCGCGCCGGGCAGCTCGTGCCGGAACGGCATGGTGTCCAGGGATCTGCCCAGATAGATCAGCCGCCCGCGCCGCCCGGCGGCCTGCGACATGGGCAGCAGCGGGGTGATCCCGATGCCGCCCGCCAGGAACAGGTACGAGGGCGCGTCCACCAGGTCGAAGGCATTGCGCGGGCCGCGAATTCGCAGCCGCTGCCCCGGCCGTACCGATTCGTGGAGCTCCCGTGAGCCGCTGCCGCCGGGGATCGCGCGCACCGCGATCCGGTACCGCCATCGATTGGCCGGATCCCCGCACAGCGAGTATTGCCGCTGCCGCCCCGAGGGCAGGAACACATCGATATGCGCACCGGGCCGCCACGCCGGCAGCGCGCCGCCGGTCGCCGATCGCAGCGTCAGCGCGACCACATCCGCCGCCACCCGCTCGACCCGATCCACGCACACAACCGCGTCGAATCCGCTGCGCCGCACCGGATTCGGCGGCGAAAGCAGACCGGCGGCCGGTCCGCTCACGAAGACCCGCTTGTAGGCATCCATCACCCCGCCGAGGACCCGCAGTCCGGCCGGCGCCGACGGCTCGATCACGCTCACTCCCCCGCCGCCCGGGCCGCGGGCGAATGCGCGAGATACCGCAGCGCCCGGTCCATCGGCCCCAATTGCGAGGGATGGAAACCCGGCCGCAGATAGCGCGGCAACTCGCTGAAGAACACCGTCCAGCTCGGAATCACCCCGCGCCGTGTCGCATCGAGGAACTGCGCGCCCCAGAACCGCCCCTTGTCGCTCGACGGATCCTTCCGGAACAGATGCGCGGTCGAGACGATGAACAGCGGCAGCAGGGTCGCGCTCGCCAGCACCGCGGTCCGCGCCTTCCGCGCGTACCCGCCGTCGAGATACATGTACGCGTCGTAGACGACGCTGCGATGCTCGACTTCCTCGGCGCCGTGCCAGCGCACCAGATCGAGCATGGCCGGATGCATGCCCTTGCGCTCGAGCACGTCCGCCTCGAGCAGCCATTCCCCCAGCACGGCCGTGTAATGCTCCATCCCCGCGAACAGCCCGAGCCGCTCCTTGAGCCATTCCTCGCGCGCCCGCCCGGTCAGCCCGTGATCCCCGAGCACCCGATCGACCAGCCACGCCACGCGTTTCACGTACCCGTCCACATCCAGCCCGATCGACTGCAGATGTTCCCGCGCCGCCTCGTGACTGCTCGCGTGCATGGATTCCTGCCCGATGAACCCGGTCACCTCCTCCCGCAACCGCGCGTCCCGGATATGCGGCAGCGCTTCGGAAAGCGCCTGTGCCATGGCCCGTTCCCCTTCGGGCAGCACCAGATGCATGACATTGACGATGTGCGTGGCCAGGACCTCGCCGGGGATGTAGTGCATGGGTACCGACTCGAAGTCGAACCGCACGTCCCGGGCGTGAATCGCATGGGCTTCGTCGCTGTAGTGGCGCCTCGTCGCGCCGACCTTCTCAGCCATGTGCCGACCGTACAACGCAACAAATCGCATTGCAATGTTGCAGCCACAAATTGCCGTGATTTGTTGCATCACCCCGCCCGGCTGCTAGCGTTGCCCCCGTGCCCACCCCGCCGAAACCGACTCCGACCCGCACCGATGCGGGCGACGACATCGAATCCCGCATCCTGGACGCCGCGCTGATCCAGTTCCAGAAGGTCGGGGTCAAGAAGTCGACCATCGAGGATGTCGCCAAACAGGCGGGCGTGGACCGGGTCACCGTCTACCGCCGGGTGGGCTCCCGCGACGACCTGGTGCAAGCCGTCGTGCGCCGCGAGGTCGAACGCCTACTGGCCGAACTGGCCGGCCTGCCCGCACAACACGACGACATCACCGAACTGATCACCCGGGTGTTCACCATCGTCGTAACCCGCTGGCGCGCACACCCCCTGGTGGAGCGACTGCTCAGCGTGGAACCCGAGCGCGTGATCATGAAACTCACCGCCGACGACAACGGCGTCTTCGCCCTCTCCGTGGCGGCGACCGCGCAGATCCTCGCCGACGCGGCCCGGCGCGGATTGTTCACCGCCCCGGACGATCTCGCCATCAGATCCGAAATAGCCTGCCGCGTAGTGCATTCCATGATCCTGGTGCCGCGCGGGGCGATCGAGGTGCACACCGACGCCGAACTGGCCGATTACGCGGGCAAGTACCTGGTGCCGATCATCATCGGCTGATCGGACCCCTCAGGCGGACGGTGTCGCGCCGAGGGCGCGCAGCACCAAGGGCAACAGCCCGTCCGCGATCCGCTCGGCATCCGCCGCATCGAAGGCGTCCGGGGTCGAGGTGGTGAAGAAGAACCGGCTCATCACCGGCCCGATGACGAGATCGCCGATCAGGTCGGCGTTTTCGACCGCCGCGATCTCGCCGCGTTCGACGCCGCGGCGCACGGCCTCGCCCACCCGGTCCCGGACCGGTTGCAGGAAGGCCGCCGCCATCGCCTCCGCGAGCACCCCGTTGTGCGAGGCTTCGCCGATCAAGGCGCGCAGCAGCATGCCGCTCGGGCCGGTGGATACGACCGCCTTGGCGCGCAGGATCGTTCGCAGATCGCCTTCCAGGCTGCCGGTGTCCGGCGCGTCGCCCGCATGCTCGCCGTAGGTGGAGGCGGCGGCGACCACCAGGGCTTCCTTGGAGGACCAGCGGCGGTAGAGGGTGGCGGTGGAGACGCCGGCCCGGGTCGCCACGGCGGCGGTGGTGAGGCCGCCGTAGCCGGTTTCGGCGAGGACGGCCAGCGTCGCGTCCAGGATCGCCTGATCCCGGGCGGCGTCGCGGGGTCGGCCGCGGCGGACGGTGGCCTCTGCTGTCATGGCGTCAGCGTACTGCGTACCCAGAGCGGGAACGGAACCCGCCGAATTACGAAACTGAATCCTTTCGTTTCGTATATAGTGACCGGTATGACCGATTCCGCAGTTCTTGCCGAGGCCGTGGCCGCGGCGGGCACCGTCGCCCGCCTGCGCGATACCTTCGCCACCGGCCACACCCGACCGCTCGCCTGGCGCAAGGCGCAGCTGGCCGCGCTGAAGCGCATGCTGGTCGAGCGCGAGGATGCCTTCGCCGCCGCCCTGCACGCCGATCTGGGCAAGAGCGCGCTGGAGTCGTACACCACCGAGATCGGGTTCACGATCAATGAGATCGACCATGCGGTAAAGCAATTGGAGCGCTGGCTGCGGCCCAGCCGCGCCCGGGTGCCGCAGGCGCTGGCCCCGGCGCGCGCCCGCACCGTGCTGGAACCGCTCGGCACCGTGTTGATCATCAGCCCCTGGAACTACCCGCTGCAGCTGGCGCTGGCGCCGCTGGTCGGCGCGCTGGCCGCCGGTAACTGCGCGGTCGTCAAGCCGAGCGAACTGGCTCCGGCGACCTCGGCGGCCATCGCGGAATGGCTGCCGGCGTACCTCGACACGGCCGCGGTCGCGGTGGTCGAAGGCGCGGTCAAGGAGACCACCGACCTGCTGGACCAGCGTTTCGACCACATCTTCTACACCGGCAACGGCACGGTCGGGCGGATCGTCATGACCGCCGCGGCCAAGCACCTGACCCCGGTCACGCTGGAGCTGGGTGGCAAGAGCCCCGCGGTCGTCGACCCCGGCACCGATCTGGCGGCCTCCGCCCGGCGGCTGGTGTGGGGCAAGTTCATGAACGCCGGACAGACCTGCGTCGCACCGGACTACATCCTCGCGATCGGCGAGACCGCGCGCGAACTCGAACCGCTCCTCACCCAGGCCGTGCGCGACATGTACGGCGAAAACCCGCAGCAGAGCACCGATTACGGGCGGATCGTCAACGAACGGCACTTCGATCGCCTGACCGCGCTGCTGGGCGACGGCCGCATCGTCACCGGCGGCGACACCGATCGCGCGAGCCGCTACCTCGCCCCCACCGTGCTCGCCGACGTCGATCCGGAATCGCCGGTCATGAAGGAAGAGATCTTCGGGCCGATCCTGCCCATCGTGCGGGTACGGGACCTGGACGAGGCGATCGCCTTCATCACCGCCCGCGACAAGCCCCTCGCCCTCTACGCTTTCCTCGGCTCCGACGCCGCCAAGCAGCGCCTCCTCACCGAAACCTCTTCCGGCGCCCTGGCTTTCGGCATCACGAATGCCCACCTGGCGGTGGCGGGCCTGCCGTTCGGCGGCGTCGGCGAGAGCGGCATGGGCCGCTACCACGGCGCGTACTCCATCGAGACCTTCAGCCACGCCAAGGCGGTGCTCGACAAGCCGCTGCGCCCGGACACCCTGCGTATCGCCTATCCTCCGTTCACCGGGTTGAAGGAACGGCTGCTGCGCCGCCTGCTCTGAGCCCGGCCAGCGCCCCCAGCGCGAGCGCGATCTCGCATACGGCGATCCCGGTCGCCGCGTGCGGAATCCACGCCGCACCGCTGCCGTGACCGCCGTGGGCCGGCAGGGCGAGGTGCAGTGCGATCATGACGGCGCTGGTTCCCACGCTGACCTGCCAGACCCGCGCCCGCGGGTCCGTCCACAGATGCCAGGCACAGGCCAGGCACGCCAGGCTCATCAGATTCACCAGGGCGAACAACGGCATGGACGATCCGTGTCCCGGCGTCCCCGCCGCGTGCAGCAAGGCCGATCCCGCGGCCAGCGCCGCACAGCATCGAGCCGTGATGCGGTGCGGCGCAACGGAAACAGCGGTCATTGCGGATGGCAGCAGTGGGCGGCGGCGCTGGGCGGTACGCCGAGGACGGGATTGCGGTCGAAGAAGCCGTAGGGCTGGAGTTTGAACCCCGCATAGTCCACCGGCATGACCGGCCAGTCCTCCGGGCGCGGGAAGTGGGTGAGCCCGAAGGTGTGCCACAGCACCAGATCCTCGCCGTCGAGGGAGCGGTTCGCCGCCATATAGGCGGGCAGGCCATCGCCGCCCGGATGCTGATTCACCAGATCCCCCGCCGGATACCGCTCTGCACGCGCGTACCGCGTCACCCACAGCTGCCGGGTGGTGAACGCCGCCCGGGCCGCGATGGAGGAGGACGGGTCGGCCAGCAGGGTCGGCGTCTGGTGCGCGTGCAGCACGTAGGCGGTGGGATCGCCCATCCGATTGGTGTGCTCGGTGCTGACGATGTGCCACACCCGTCCGTTGGCGGCGTCGGCGTCGCGGGCGCCCTCGGCCTCGCTGACCAGCCGGGTCTTCTTGGCGGTGAAGGCGTTTCCCCAAGGATTGTCCGGCCCGACCGGCACGCGGCCGACCTCCACTTCGTCGACCGCATTGGCCACGCCGTCGACCATCATGTCCAGGCGCGCGCTGAAAAGGTGCTGGTGGTAGGGCAGTCCGAGCCCGGGCGCGACCTCGCTCTGATACGCCGACCCCTCCGGCGGATAGGCTGCGGTGAACGCGACGCCGGTGAGTTTCGCCTCGCATTCGATGGTGCCGTCCAGGTACAGGTACCAGTAGAAGCCGTAGTCGTAATTGCCGACGGTGGTGAAGAAGCTGATCACCAGCCGCCGCTGCCGCCGCACCTCGCTGACGCCGGTGAACAGGTCGGTGTGCTTCCAGAGCGTGCCGTAGTCCTCCTCGTGCAGGCAGATGGCGTTCGGGATGGTGCGCGGCATACCCAGTTCGTCGCTCAACACCGCGTCGAAGTAATGGATTTCGCCGAGACAGTCGCAGCCCAGGCGCAGCGAGTTGGTGAACCGGCCGAAGAGGTATTCGCCGGTGTCGAAGTAGTTCTGCCAGAAGCGGGTCGGGGACGGGTCGGCGTAGGGCACCACCATCTCAGCGATGGAGGCGCGGTAGAGCACCGGCCGGTAGCGCTCGCCGTCGCGAATCCGCAACCGGCGCAGGATGAGTCCTTCCCGGGCGTCGAAGCCGAGTTGCAGCCGCCAGTTCGCCCATTCGACGCGATCGCCGTCGACCCGGAAGCTGGGACCGTCGGGCTGGGTGATCTCGATGGGCTTGAGGTCCTCGAATCCCGGCGCGGCCAAGGCCGGGTCCTGGAAGTTGCCGTGCTCGTCGGGGACGTCGAGGATCCGATGGTCGATGAGCTCCAGCAGTTCCCGGCCGATGATGTCCACGTATGCGCACAGCCCGTCCACCGGGTGCGCCCACGGATGATCCTCGGGATGGTCCTGCCGGAAGGCGAACACCCGGATGATGCGCCGCCCCTCCTCGCCCGGGATGCCGTAGCTGCCCGCCGACAGCGGAACGCAGACCGTGGCGGCCGGGTCGACGCCGCGGGCGCGCAGGGCGGCGCACCAGCTGTCGTCGCCGGCGAGGATGACGCCGACCTCCGCGAACTCCTCCTCGAGGATCGGCACTCGGCCGCGGCTGCCCGACAGCACCGTGTCGGCCCGGATCTCGTGGGAGGTGAGCGAGACCAGCACATCGCGGGACACTCCGGTCGAGATGTCCAGCAGCAGGATGCGCGCGAGCCGTTCGGGTGCGAGACCGGCGCCGTCGTGATGGGCCAGCACGGCGGCCTTGTCCGGCTCGTCCAGGCCGACATAGACGAACCGGACGGTCGAGCCGACCAGACCGGCCGCGCTCAGGATCTCGCGCACGGCGTCGATCTCGGCGGCATCGAGCGCTGCGAGAGCGGAATCCAATGCGGTGCGGGCAGTTTCAACGGTGGACATGTGAATACTCCTGGTTGGTAAGGAAATTCAGGCGGCGATGGCATCGACGATGCCGTCGTAGACCGTTCGGTTGGCGCGCCGCAGCGTGTACGCCTGAGCGATGCCGGCCAGCGGGAACGCGGCGGTGACGGCCAGCAGCACCGCGGCGAGGGCGGTCGAACCGCCGATCAGCGTCGGGAAGTTCACCACGATCAGCCCGGCCGCCACCGCCAGCCCGAGCAGCCCGAACGCCGGTGCGATCCGGGTGTGCCAGCGGCGGGTATCGCTGCCGGTGCGCGCGAAGTAGACGATGACCGCCGCGCAGGTGACCGCCATCAGCACCGCCACGCCGAGACTCGCCACGCCGGAGAACCAGGTGAACACTTCGAGTTCCGGATCGAGGCCGCACAGCGCGAAGACCGCGATCAGGGCGCCCGCCGTGCCGGTCTGCGCGAGCGAGGACAGATGCGGCGATCGGTGGCGGTCGTGCACGCGGGCCAGCCCGCTCGGCAGCACATTGGTCGCGGCCATCGAATGCTGGTAGCGCGCAACCACATTGTGGAAGGAGAGCACGCAGGCGAACAGGCTGGTGAGCAGCAGTACGTTGACGGCGACCGCACCGGCGGTGCCCAGATACTCCTGCGCGGTGCGGACGATGAGATCGCCGGGGTTCTCGGCGGCCGCGGCCACGATGCCGTCCGGCCCCCACGCCATGACCAGCGCCCAGGACGCGAACGCATAGAGCACACCGATGGCCAGCACCGCGCCGTAGGTGGCGAGCGGGATGGTCCGGGCGGGATCGCGGGCCTCGTCCCGGAACACGGCGGTGGCCTCGAAGCCGATGAACCCGGCGATGGCCAGCATCAGGCCCAGCCCGGGCGAGCCGGAGAGCACCGTCTCGGGCGAGAACGGTTGCGCCGACAGCCCTTCCGCGCCGCCCCGGGCCATCACCACGACGCTGAGCAGCAGCACGATGCCGACCTCGGCGATCAGCAACAGCCCGAGCGCCTTGGAGCTCACCTCGATATGCCGGTAGCCGAGCACGCCGACCACAGCGACGATCGCCAGCGCGTAGCCGTACCAGGGCAGTTCGGGGCCGCCGATATCCACGATCGAGCGCCGGAGCGCCGCGCCGAGGAATCCGTACACGGCCACCTGCACCATCGTGTAGGTCAACCAGGCCAGGTAGGCCGCGCCCAGTCCGAGCGGGCGGCCCAGCCCGTACCCGATATAGGTGAAGAACGCACCGGCTTTCGGCACGTGGCGGCTCATGGCGCTGAGCCCGACCGCGAACAGCAGCAGCACGATCGCCGACACCACGAACATGGCCGGATAGCCGGCGCCGTTGCCGATGAGGATGGCGATCGGCGCGCCGCCGCCGATCACGGTGAGCGGCGCGGCGGCCGCGACCACCATGAAGATGATCGCGCCGGGACCGAGCGAACCGCGCAGTCCGGCGGGCGGTGACGCCGGGCCGGATGGGGATGTGGGGGCCATGTGGCACCTCCGGAAGAGCGAGGATCTTTGACCCTCAACACTGTCGGCACACCGTTTTTCGGGATGGTGATGCGGCGGTAAAGGTCGAGGCCACCGCGAATGAGACCGTCCGGCACGAGAGCTGTCTCGTTCGCGACCACACAGTCCTCATCTCCCCGAAACCGGTGCGATACATGGTTTTCGTAGTTTCCGGGCGTATGGATGCCCGCAGCAGCGCACTCGACCGCGCGATCGCCGACCCGCCGCCGGTGCGCGGGGTGCACGCCACCTCCCCCATGTCCGGGCTGCGCCGCCGCAGTCTGGGCTTCGCCGGGCTGCTGTCGCAATCGGTGTCGGCCATCGCCCCGTGCGCGGCCGCCGCGACGGTGCCGGGCATGCTGGTGAGCACCAGCGGTGACGGGGCGCTGTGGGCGGCGATCCTCGGCGTCGGACTGACCCTGCCGGTGGCGGCGGCCATCAACCAGTTCACCAAACGCGTCGCGACGGCGGGTTCGCTCTATACCTTCACGGCCAAGGGACTCGGCGCGACAGCCGCCTTCCTGTGCGGCATCGGGCTGATCCTCGGATACGGGTTCATCGCCATGTACTCCTTCGCCCACATCGGTTTGCAGGTGTCGAATCTGCTGGGCGCGATGGGTTTCGAGGCGGGTTCGAGCGGATCGGTCCCGCTGTTGAGCGTGCTCGCCGCCGGCGCGGCCTGCGCGGTGGTGATGCTGCGCGGCATCGGCATGTCGGCGCGCTTGAACCTGCTCGTCGAATCGATCGCGGTGGTGGTGCTGGTCGCACTGGTCGTCGTGCTGTTCCGCGGCCAGGGCCGCCACCCCATCGCCTGGGAACTGCTCGCCCCGCAACGTGTTCCGTTCTCCGGACTGGTGGTCGGGGTGGTCATCGCCATCACCGCGTTCGTCGGATTCGAAAGCGCGGCCTCGCTGTCGGTGGAGGCCCGGCGGCCCTTCGCCGCGGTCCCGCGCGTGCTGATCTGGTCGCCGCTGGCCGCGGGCGTGCTCGTGGTGGCCGCGACCTCGGTGCAGGCCACCGGTTTTCGCGCGGCCGGCGTCGCGGTCGGCAGCGACCCGGACCCGGTGCGCACCCTGTCGGCGTTCTACGGCGTCGGCTGGATCTCCCCGATTCTCGACTGCGGTGTCGCCGCCTCGTTCTTCGCCTGTGCGCTGGCGTCCTCGACCGCGCTGGTGCGCGTGCTGATGAGCATGGGCATCGACGGCGTGCTGCCCGCCGTGCATCGCACGCACCCGGTCTACCGGACCCCGCATCTGGCGATCGGCGTCTCCCTGCCCGTCGTCACCGGCGTCCCGCTGCTGTTGCTCGCGGCGGGCGTCACCCAGGCCGTCGGCATCCTCCTGGTCGTCTCGGCGGGCGGCTATGTGCTCGCCTACGCCCTGGTCTGCCTCGCGGTCCCGTTCTTCCTGCGCCGCATCGGCGAATTCAGCTTCGGTCCGGCCGTACTGGCGTGCGGCACCGCGCTCGGCCTCACCGGCTGCCTGTCGGTGTTCCTGGTCGCCGAATGGCGCGGGCCGCGCGCGGCGGGCGTGTGGCTGCTCGCCCTCGGGATAGCGCTGGGGCTGGCCGGACTCCGGCGCGCCCGACGGCACGGCCCGCACCCGCTCGGCACCCACGACACGCCGATCGGCTCGGAAGTGCTGGGCGGAGCACGTATTCCGGGCCCCGGCGACGGTGCGACCGCACCCGTGCGGAGCCCGGAGTGAGCACGGCGGGCGGTATCGGCGGGCGGCAGCCCAAAGCGGTACTGAGCGCGTTGGTGGTCCTGGAAGAGGTGGCCGCCTGCGGTCCGGGCGTGACCGCCCGGGAGATCAGCCGCAATCTCGCCATGCCCCGCGCCACCGCCTACCGGCTGCTGAATCTGCTGGTGCAGCAGGAGTATCTGGTCCGCACCCCCGACCTGAGCGGTTTCGCCCTCGGCGCCAAAGTCACCGAGCTCGCCGGAATGGCCGCCCCCGCACCGCTGCCCGACACCGTGCTGGACACCCTCGAGCAGCTCCGCGCGCACACCCGCGGCGGCATCCACCTCACCGGCTATCTGCGCACCACCACCCCGCGCCCGCGCGTCCGCATCCTCGACGCCGACCCCGAATACCCCATCGAGCACGAGCAGCGCATCACCACCGACCTCACCGCGTCGGCCATCGGCCGCCTGGCCCTCGCCGAATCCGATCCCGCCGCCCACCGCGGCTACGCCCTGCAAATCGACGAATTGCGCTCCGGCGCCGGCTGTCTGAGCCTTCCCATCCGCAACCGGCGCGGCATTCTCGTGGCGGGCCTGACCCTCTCCACCACCTCGGCCCGCCTCCGCGACCTCGACGCCGCCCGCCGCCTCCTCGCCCCGGGTCACGACCGCCTGCAAGCAGCCTTCCGCGGCCATTGAGCGGGCGCGGCCGGGATTCTCTTGACAATGGCCGGGCGGCCGCCCATCGTGGAATAGTTAGCATAGCTAATCGGTAGCGACCGCCGTTTCCGGATACGCGCCGTGCGATGAAGCAGGAGGGGCGGTATGACCGAAGCTACCCGCGAGGAGGCCCGCGCGGCCCGGTTCAGCGAGCTGCTCACCGAATTGCTCGCCGACGAACAACTCCGGGCCGCACAGCCGAAGCCGGAGGTCGCGGCGGCGGTGCGGGCACCCGGGCTGAGCCTGGCGGGGACCATCGCGGTCATCATGGAGCACTATGCCGATCGGCCGGCCATCGGATGGCGGACCGCCACGGTGGTGACCGACGCGTCCGGGCGGCGGGCCCGGCGGCTGCTGCCCGGGTTCGAGACCATCAGCTATCGCGAGCTGTGGCGGCATGCCGGGGAGCTGGCCGCCGCCTGGCGCGACGATGCCGAAACCCCGGTCCGCGTCGGTGATTTCGTGGCCGTGCTGGGGTTCGCGGGGCTCGACACCACGATTCTCGATCTCGGGTGCGTGCGCGCCGGTGCGGTGATCGTGCCGTTGCAGGCGAGCGCGGCGGCGGCGCAATGGCATTCGATTCTGGCCGAGACCGGTGCGCGGGTACTCGCGGTCAGCCTGGAACTGCTCGACGCGGTCGTCGACGGGGTGCGCGACGGCAGCCCGATCGAGACCATCGTCGTGTTCGACTACGAACGCGATGACGACCAGCAGGCGCAGCTCTTCGAGCAGGCGCGGCAACGGCTTTCGGCGAGCGGCGCGGTGCGGCTGGAAGGCCTGGACGACGTACTGGCCCGGGGCCGGACGCTGCCACCGATCGCCGCACCGGCCACCGGTGGCGAGGAGGCGCTGGCGCTGCTCGTCTACACCTCCGGCAGCACCGGCACCCCGAAGGGCGCGATGTACACCGAGCGGCTGGTCACGCACATGTGGGCGGGGCCGACCGAGATCCCGGTTCCGGTGGTGAACGTCGGATACATGCCGATGAGCCATGTGGCCGGGCGGCTGGTCCTGGCGGGCGCCCTCGCGCGCGGCGGCACCACGTATTTCACCGCCGAGAGCGATCTGTCGACCCTGTTCGAGGACATCGCGCTGGTGCGGCCCACCGAACTGTTCTTCGTACCGCGCGTGTGCGATCTGGTCTTCCAGCAGTATCAGCGGGAACTGCGGCGGCTCATCGAGCAGGGCGTCGATCCCGATGCCGCCGACGAGACGGTGAAAACCGAGCTGCGGCAACGATTCCTGGGCGGCCGTCTGGCCCGCGCCATGGTGGGCAGCGCCCCGGTGTCGGCGGAGATGAAGGCGTTCATCGAATCCGTCCTGCAGCAGGTGCTGCACGACGGTTACGGCTCCACCGAAGCGGGCGGCGGTTTGATCCTCGACGGCGAGGTGCGGCGACCGCCGGTGCTGGACTACCGCCTGGCCGATGTGCCCGAACTCGGCTATTTCACCACCGACAAGCCGTATCCGCGCGGCGAGTTCCTGGTCAAGACGACTCAGATGATTCCGGGATACTTCAAGCGGCCGGATGTGACGGCGGAGATCTTCGACGCCGACGGGTTCTATCGGACCGGCGATATCGTGGCCGAGCTGGAGCCGGATCGCCTCGTCTACCTGGATCGCCGCAACAATGTGCTCAAGCTGTCGCAGGGCGAGTTCGTGGCGGTGGCCAAGCTGGAGGCGCTGTACGCGACCAGTCCCCTGATCCGGCAGATCTTCGTGTACGGCGCGAGCGAGCGGGCGTTCCTGCTGGCGGTGATCGTGCCGACCCCGCAGGCGCTCGAGCTCGATCCCGCCGAACTGCCCGGCGCGCTGGCCCGTTCGTTGCAGGGCATCGCCAAGGACAATCAGCTGGAATCCTTCGAGCTGCCGCGCGGTCTGCTGCTCGAAACCGAACCGTTCACGGTCGAGAACGGGCTGCTGTCGGGGATCGGAAAACTGTTGCGGCCCAAGCTGAAAGAGCGTTTCAGCGATCGCTTGCACGCGCTCTACGACGACCTCGAAAAGCAGCAGGTCGGCGAGATGGACGAACTGCGGAACGGGGCCGCCACCCGGCCGGTCGGCGAGACGGTGGTCCGCGCGGCGAAGGCGGTGCTGGGCGCGGTGACCGAACCGCCCCTGGATGCCCGATTCATCGACCTGGGCGGCGATTCACTGTCCGCACTGACGTTCTCGACACTGCTGCGCGATTGCTTCGAGGTGGAGGTGCCGGTCGGATTGATCGTCGGCCCGGCCACCGAGCTGCGGCGGCTGGCCGAGTACATCGAGACCGAACGCCACGGCACCCGCCCCACCGCCGCCTCCGTGCACGCGCAGCCCGGTGAGATCCGGGCGTCGGAGTTGACCCTGGACAAGTTCATCGACGCCGAAACCCTGTACGCGGCAACATCATTGCCCAGCGCCCCGGCGGAGCCGGTCACGGTGTTGCTGACCGGAGCCAACGGCTATCTGGGCCGATTCCTCCTGCTGGAATGGCTCGAACGGATGGACCACGACGCGGGCCGGGTGATCTGCGTGGTGCGCGGCAGCGATGCCGAGTCCGCCCGCGCGCGCCTGGACACGGTCTTCGACAGCGGCGATCCGGAACTGCTCGCGCACTACCGCGATCTCGCGGCGCGCCGCCTCGAGGTGCTCGCCGGGGATATCGGCGAGCCGAATCTCGGCCTGACCGAACCGGATTGGCAGCGCCTGGCCGCCACCGTCGACCTGATCGTGCACCCGGCCGCCCTCGTCAACCACGTACTCCCCTACGACCAGCTGTTCGGCCCCAATGTGGTCGGCACCGCCGAGATCATCCGCCTCGCCCTCACCACGCAGCGCAAACCGGTGACCTACCTGTCCACGGTCGCGGTGGCCGCCCAGGTCGCACCGGACGCCTTCGAGGAGAACGGCGACGTGCGGGAATTCAGCGCCGTCCGCAGCGTCGACGACGGCTACGCCAATGGCTACGGCAACAGCAAATGGGCGGGCGAGGTGCTGTTGCGCGACGCCCACGACCGCTTCGGCCTGCCGGTGGCGGTGTTCCGTTCGGACATGATCCTGGCGCACAGCCGTTTCCGCGGCCAGTTCAATCTGCCCGATATGTTCACGCGCCTGATGCTGAGCCTGCTCGCCACCGGCATCGCCCCGAAGTCGTTCTATGCCACCAATTCCCACGGCAACCGCCGCGCCGCCCACTACGACGGCCTGCCCGCCGATTTCACCGCCGCCGCCATCACCGTGCTCGGGGCCGCCAATGTCTCCGGTTTCGCCACCTACGACGTCATCAATCCGCACCGCGACGGCATCTCCCTCGACACCTTCGTGGACTGGCTGATCGAGGCCGGGCAGCCCATCGAACGCATCGACGACTACGCCGAATGGTTCGCCCGTTTCGAGACCGCGCTGCGGGCGCTCCCGGAACGCCGCCGCCGCGATTCAGTGCTGCCGCTGCTGCACGCCTACCGCCGCCCGGCCCCGCCGCTCCCGGGCGCGGCGCTGCCCGCCGAGCATTTCCAGGCGGCCGTGCGGACCGCGCGGATCGGCCCCACCGGCACCATTCCGCACCTGTCGCGGGAGCTCATCGGCAAATACGTGGCGGATCTCCGCCTGCTCGATCTGCTGTGAATCGCGCCCGGGCGAAATATTCTGCGAACAGGATGTCCGGATCCCTCGGACGGCTTCGACGTTCCGGAAGAAGGCGTCACCGGGACGCCTGACCACGGAGGTGAGACCGATGAAGTACATGATCCTGTCCTACGGCAGCCAGCGCGACTACGACGGTATGGCGGGCCAGGCCACCGGTGACGACGCGTGGACGCCGGAGGAACTCGCGGGCATGGTCGAGTTCATGCGCAAGTTCAGCGCCGAACTCGAAGCGTCCGGTGAACTGGTGGACACCCAGGGCTTGGCGGCGCCGGTGCACACCCGGCGGGTCAGCGGCAGCGCCCGCGCCGGGGTGCCGGTCGCGGTGACCGACGGCCCGTACGCCGAAACCCAGGAGGTGCTGGCCGGTTACTGGATCGTGGAGTGCGACAGTTTCGATCGCGCCACCGAGATCGCGGTCCGGCTGGCCGAATGCCCGGCCCCGCGCGCGGTCGCGGCCCGCGCGTTCGCGGATGTGCGGCCCATCAGCCAGGGCGCGGACGAACTCCAGTCCTGATGCCCACGCCGGCCGAGGACCTGCTGCGCACCCTCGCGCCGCAGGTCCTCGGCGCGCTGGTGCGCCGCTACGGCCATTTCGACACCGCCGAGGACGCGGTCCAGGAAGCCCTGCTGGCCGCCGCCACGCAATGGCCGGACGACGGGATGCCGGAGGATCCGAAGGCGTGGCTGCTCACCGTCGCCGCCCGCCGCCTGACCGATATGCTGCGCGCCGAACAAGCCCGCCGCCGTCGCGAAGACATTGTCGCGCAGCAGGTTCCGGCGGACCATTGGACTTCGGGCGCAGCCGGCGAACGCATCGAGGATGCCGATGACACCTTGATCCTGTTGTTCCTGTGCTGCCACCCGGACCTGTCGCCCGCCTCGCAGATCGCCTTGACCCTGCGCGCGGTGGGCGGCTTGACCACCGCCGAGATCGCCCGCGCCTTCCTGGTCCCCGAAGCCACCATGACCCGGCGCATCACCCGCGCCAAACAATCGATCAAGGCCGCGGGCGCCACCTTCCGCATGCCGCGCGCCGCCGAACGCGACGCCCGCCTGGCCGCCGTCCTGCACGTGCTGTACCTGATCTTCACCGAGGGCTATGCCGCCACCGCGGGCCCCGAACTCTACCGCCGCGACCTCTCGGGCGAGGCGATCCGCTTGACCCGCATCATGTTCCGGCTCCTGCCCGAGGACGACGAAGTGGCCGGGCTGCTCGCGCTCATGCTGCTCACCGATGCCCGCCGCCCGGCTCGCACGGGTCCTACCGGCGAACTGATCCCGATGGCCGAACAGGACCGCACCCGCTGGGACGCCGACCTCATCGCCGAGGGCATCGCCTTGATCACCGCCGCCCTGCCGCGTGGCGGCCTGCCCGGCCCCTATCAACTGCAAGCCGCCATCGCCGCCGTGCACGACGAGGCCGCCACCGCCGCCGAGACCGACTGGCCGCAGATCGCCGCGCTCTACACGGCTTTGATCACGCTCACCGACAATCCGATGGTCGCCCTGAATCGCGCGGTCGCCGTCGCCATGGCCGACAACCCGCCCGCCGGTCTGGCGCTGCTCGCGAACCTCACCGACGACAGCCGCCTGAGCACCGACCATCGCTTCTACGCCGTACGCGCCCAACTGCTGGAGATGACCGGCGACACCGCGGCCGCGCTCGCCGACTACCGGCATGCGGCGGAACTCACCGGCAGCCTCCCGCAGCGCCGCTACCTGACCGAACGCGCCCGAAGCCTGGCGGCCGCTCCCCCATCGGGCGAGTGATCGGCTACTTTGTCGCCCTGGACAAGCCGATCACGCCGATTCGTCCCGCCCGCACAGTGACTCGGCCCGCGCCGCGGTCTCATACTGACAATTCCGTGCGCGCACCGACGAGAGGGATTCCATGAGCATCGATGCCGATGCCGCCACCGGGCCCCGGTCCACCGATCCACGCCGATTCGATACTCCGGCACCCGATCTGCTGCCCGTCGACGACCCGTTCTACCGGCCACCCACCGGCTGGCACGCGACCCCGCCCGGCAGCGTGCTGCACGCCCGCCCGGTCACCGTGGCGGCGTTCGGCCGCATCCGGCAGCCGCTGACCGCGTGGCAATTGCTCTATCGCACAACGGATCTGCACGGCGCACCGGACGCGGCGGCGACCACCGTCATGCTCCCGCCCCACCCGGCCCCCGGCCCGCCCCGGGTGCTCAGCCATCAGTGCGCCATGGATTCGGTGTCCTCCCGCTATTTCCCGTCCTTCGCGCTGCGCGCCGGCGCGCGCGCCCTCGGCAGCCCCACCCAGTTCGAATTCTTCGCCATGACCGCCGCTCTCGCCCGCGGCTGGATCGTCGGCGTCCCCGATCACGGCGGCATGCTCGGCGCGTACGTCGCACCCCGCGAGCCGGGCCATCGCACCCTCGACGGACTGCGCGCCACATTGGGTTTCGCCCCGCTCGAACTCGCCCCCGACACGGCGCTGGGCCTGATCGGCTACTCCGGCGGCGGTATGGCGACGGCCTGGGCGGCCGAACTGGCCGGCACCTACGCGCCGGAACTGAACATCGCGGGCGCGGCGGCCGGTTCACCGGTCGGCGATCCCGCGGCCGCCTTCCTGCGCATCAACGGCAAGCGAGCCGCCGGCCTGCCCGTCATGGCCATGGCCGCCCTCCGCCAGGTCTATCCGGCCTTGGACGCGGTACTGCACGAACACACCACGCCTGCCGGGCGGCAACTGCTCGAATCCATGCGCACCCGAGGCACATTCAGCGCCATCTCCCACCTGTCCGGCCGCGATATCGGCGACTACACCACCGTCCCGCTGACCGCCCTGCTCGCCCGCCCCGACGTGGACGAAGTGATGCGCGACCTGCGCCTCGGCACCGCCGCCCCCGCCATGCCGATCCTGGTGGTGCAGAGCGTCAACGACCAGATCATCGCCGTCGAAACCGTCGACGCTCTGGTCCGCGCCTACCTCGACGGCGGCGCCCGCGTCACCTACCTGCGCGACATTCTCAGCGAACACAACAGCCTCGCCGTCCTCGCCCTGCCCCGCATGCTCGACTGGCTCGCCGACCGCTTCGCGAATGTGCCGCTGCCCGAATCGACCACGACCACCGTCCGCTCGGTCCTCGCCCAGCCCGGCACCCTGTCCGGCCTGCGCCGCATGGGCCGCACCGCCGCGCAGGTCCTACGCGGCCGAAAACTCACCCCGCACCGTTGACGCCACCGCGACCCGCAGCGGCCGGACGTGCGCCCGGTGCTCTGAGCCACCGGCAACCGGGGACGCGGCACCGTGGCCGGCATCGACCCGCGCTCGCGTAATCAACCGGGTCAGAGCAGCGGCCACATGCTCGGGTTCTTCGAGAATCACCGAATGCCCTGCGCCGTCGATCAATACGAGGTCCGCGTAATCCACGGCGGCGGCCATGGCGACCGAGTGCGAGGGCGGGGTCATCAGGTCCGCGGAACCGCACAGGACGAGGGTGGGGATCCGAGACAGACCCGCCAGGGCATCGGTGCGGTCGTAGCTGGTGAAGGCGCGCAGGAAGCCGGCCATGGTCACGATCGAGGTTTCGTTGCGCATGGCGTTGGCCAGGGCGAGCACGCGCGGGCTGACCTTGCGGTCGCCGAATTCGGCCAGCCGGACCAGGGGCGCGAACACCTTGCAGGCCAGCAGTTTCGCCTGCTGCATCGGGTGCGGGGCGATACGCACGGCGGCCTGGAAAAGGGTGATCGCCGGATTGGTGAGCAGGCGGCCGAAACCCGATTCGGCGAGTCCGCTCGCGGCGGTGGCGATCAGCCCGACGCCGATGATGCGGGTGCCGATCTCGTGGGCGTACCGAGCGGCGTAGGTCAGCAGGGCCATGCCGCCCATGGAATGCCCGACCAGGACGACCGGTCCGTGCGGGGCGACGGCGTCGAGCACCTCGCGCAGATCGTCGGCGAGCTGTTCCAGATGGTAGGTGCGGCGGGCGGCGCGAGCCGAATCACCGTGTCCGCGATGGTCGTAGCACACGACCCGAGCGGCGGGATACTGCCTGGTCAGCGCATCGCGCACATAGGTCCAGGACTGCGTGTGCTGGCAGTGCCCGTGCAGCAGCACCACGGTGAGCCTCGCGTCGAGGTGGCCGTATTCACGGACCGTGAGACCGGTGCCGTCCGCCGTGACGACCGTCGTGCGCCGATGCGCCGGGGCGGCGAGGGTGCTGAGGGTCATCGGGGACTCCAGGGTCGGGCGGATCGATGCCTCAAGTGTTCGCCCGCCCGGCTCCCGGCAGGAGAGCCCCGAGGACTCGATCACCACCGCCCGAGGTGGCGTCGATCACCACCCTGGGTGTAACCCCCGGGCAACCGGTGTGCGCCGAACCGTTGTGCCCGGATTGCGCTGTCGCGTACTGTCAGGCGCGTCGTGCCGGAAGGGTCCCGGCACGCTGTGGGGACGAGAGGACAGTGCGGGTGGCTGTCGCCGTTGGAGCGGATTTCTCCGGCTATCGTCTGGAACGACTGCTCGGGTCCGGCGGCATGGGAACGGTGTACCTGGCCCGGCATCCCCGGCTGCCCCGGCGGGACGCGCTGAAGATCCTGGCCGAGGAGCACACCGCCGATCCGGCCTTCCGGGCCCGGTTCCTGCGCGAGGCCGAGAACGCGGCGCGCGTACGGCATCCCAATGTGGTGGCGATCCGCGACCGCGGCGAGCACGCCGGCCGGCTGTGGCTGACAATGCAGTACGTCGAGGGCCCCGACCTCGCCGAGATCATTCGCCGCGCACCGGGCATGCTGCCCATCGAACGGGTGCTGCGGATCCTCACCGAAGCCGCGCACGGACTCGACGCGATCCACCGGGCGGGCCTGCTGCACCGGGACGTGAAGCCCGCCAATATCCTCGTCGAGGAACGCTCCGGCCTGGGCGACCGGGTCCTGGTCACCGACTTCGGCATCGCCCGCCCCGCCGGCGAAACCGCCACGCACACCGAGGGATTCGCCGCCACCCTCGCCTACGCGGCCCCGGAGCGCATCCGCGGCGAGAGCGGTGATCACCGGGCCGATGTGTACGCGCTCGGCTGCGTGCTCTACGAAATGCTCACCGGCTTCCTGCCTTTCCCGCGCGACACACCCGCCGCGGTGGTGTTCGCCCACCTCAACGATCCACCGCCGAAACCCTCGACCTTCGGTGCGCCACCGGGTTTCGACGACGTGATCGCCACCGCGCTGGCCAAGGATCCGGCCGATCGCTTCGCGAGCGGCGGCGCGCTGGCGACCGCGGCGCGCACGGCCGCCGACACCACGG
>NZ_BDCD01000051.1 GCF_001613325.1 Nocardia yamanashiensis NBRC 100130
CGTGGGGCGGGGAGCTCGCGGCGGGAGGGCGCGGGCCGGGGTCCGGCGTACGCGCATGTCACGGGCTCGCCGTTGTGCTTGCCGCAGCAGGTCAGATCCGCGTCATGGACACGGTCGGGGCGGCGGAGCTTGCGCCGCAACTCGGCTTCCAGATCATCGATGCGGCTGCCTTTGAGCGCTTCGTAGTGCTCCTGGTCGGCGATATGGCCTTCGGGATCCAACGGCGGCAGTCCGGCCTTGCGCCACATCCGCAGATACAACCCGGTACCGGTGGTATTCATCGGCGCGACCAGCGATGCGGCGTAGGTGACCAGGATGACTTCGGCGGCGGTGCCATCGCGGGTATCGCGCCCGGCCACGACACGGTCGAGGATTTCGCGGCAGTGCGCGCGAAACAGAATCTCGCGCAACATCTTCGGATGGTCGTGCTTGCACAGGATGAACGAATGCCACAACAGATCCGCTGCGGCAGGGTGGCGGCGCTGCGCCGCCGCGATCTCCTCTTCGGCCCATTGCATCTGCTCGAAGATCGGCGCGCATTCGGCGGTGAGATCGGCGAACATCTGCGCGGCGGTCACGGCGGGCGCGACCTTTTCCAGGGTGTGTGTAGACATGACGGTGCCTCCTCGGCGGGTGCCGGGGTTGTAGGGTGAGATCGGGGCACCGGGCCGCTACAGACGGCCCGGTTCCCCTTCTTCGTGTGAGGGGCCTGGTGTCACCAGGTGAGTGCGTGGGCGTGCAGATCTCGCCCGGGAATCGGCTCCCCGATAGTGGTGATCTGGCGAATGAGCGCCGTATCGGGCAGGAACTGTCCGGCGTAGTCGAGGGCGTTGGCGGCCAGATATGCCCAGTGCGATGGGGCGGGCAGCAACGCCCATACCTCGTTCATTCCGACTACGACGGCGTTGCCGGTGTGCAGGATCTCGATGAACGTTTCTCGGCCGTCCCACGGGTCGCCCGGGTCGTGGCTGTGGCCGGTTTCGATTTCGGCGCGGGTGCGGAACCATTCGCGGGCGCGTTCGGCGATTCCCTCGGCGTCGCTGAGGTAGCGGACGCTGATGCCCAAAGGGTGGGTATCGGCGCGGGTGAGGTGTTCTCCGGCGTTCAGTTTGGCTTGAACGGCCGTGATCGCGTCCCACTCGGCCTGGAGTTCGTAGTGGCGCAGTTCCCCCATTTCGGCGGCGAACCGGGCGGGTGGTATAACCGCGATCGGGGTTGCGTGGGTGTTGTCTTCTACGCGCAGCATCATTGTGAAAGCTCCTCTCGGACTGGGTGATTCGGTCGGGGAACCGGGTTCCCGGTTCCCCGACCGGTGGGGCTAGTTGTCGTGGGGGGTCATGATCGTGAACACCGGTTCGCCCTCGTCGCCGAATCCGAGGTGCAGCAGCAGGGCTACCGGGCTCGGGGTCGGATCGGCGCTGTCGGGGGCCTCTCGGTGGACGGTGAATGGCAGACGGTCGGTGCCCAAGTCGCCCTCCTCGGGGCACATGACCAGGGCGTAGGCGAACGCGTGCAGTGCCGCCGTCAGCACGTCCGAAATGCGGGCGTTCTCGCTCTGGCCGTACTTGCCCTCTTGCGGCCACGCCACGGCTTGTCTCCATGCGTTCGCGGTGATGGCGACCGGGGCGGCGAACCCGCGTTCGCGGGCCAACTCCGATACATCGCGCAACAGCTGCTCGGCGATCGCTTGGGCGCGGGTTCCGCTGTGGATGATCTCGGCGTCTTCGAACATCGGTGATCCCTTTCCGTGCAGAGGGACCGGAGAGGGCGCGGTCTGGGCGGCTACAGAACGTCCAGACCGCACCCGGTTCCGGCAGGGGGTTAGCGGTAGTCGCAAATGCTGATCAGGGACGGGGCCGGGTAGCCCAGGTGCGCGCCCAGGACGTCGCGGAAACGACGGTCGGGGCATCCGGCGTAGTTGCCGCCGTGGGCGAAGTGGGCCAAGTCGCGGAACACGCTGCCGTCGGCGCGGATGATCGCGGGCTCGATCCACGCGTACAGCTGGCCGGTGTGCTCCTGATTGGAGATGACGACCACCACCGGCGGCGCGTCGTCGGTGTACGGGGTTTGCCGCCACGCCGGGATTTCGGCGTAGTGGTTGTTGAATCCGGCCTCTACCAGTCCGACCACGGTCAGCCGGGTGTGACGGGCACTGATCCCGCGATTGGTGTAGTCGCGGGGGTCGTCGGCGTTGCGGTAGACGCTGACCTGTATTCCCTGGATCGCGGTAGCGGGTGCCAGGATCGCGGCGGCGTCGGGGGACATGACGGTCATGTGGGGTTTCCTTTCGGGTTAGAAGTACTGGAACCATTCGGGTCCGTGGCCTTGCGCGGCCCAGCGCTTCATGTCTTTTTCGTGCTGTGGATCGAAACTGGCCAGCTGGCCACGCTCGACCACTAACCGGGTGAGCCATTCGGCGTAGTGGAAAGCGTCGTCGGTGTGCTCGGTGCCCAACACTTTCGAAGCGAATCGCAGTGCTGAACGGTGAACGAAAAGAGCACTCGACAGGGTGTGCGGATCGATATACATCGGATCCACCCGGGCTACTCGGTGAATTCGATATCGTCCGGGCCTGCGCAGTAGCTGGGATAGCCCAGCTTGTCCGGGACGGTGGTGCCTTCCCAGATCGTGACGGTGCGGTGGTTCTCGTGTCCGAGCCTGGGGGTCGGGCATCGCTGCTCTACCAGCACAATCCGTTTCGGCTCGGTGTCCGGGCGGCAAGCTCGGGCGTATCCGGCGGCGTGGTGAACGCTGCGGTATCGCCCTCCCCATTGGCTCCACACCCGCTTGTCCTGGCCGGGTGGATTATCTTGCGGGTGCAAACGCAGGATTCGATACGGCGAATCCGGCATCGGTACCCAATAATCACTGCCATTGCTCATGGCGGAATCTCCTCTCGTGGGCGCACGCGAAACGCGTGCGCGGTGAACAGAGATGGGGTGAGATTCACTGTGGAGTTATCAAAGAACCCTGAACGCGGGGCCGATCTTGCACCCCGTCCCACATCTCTATAATAGTAGTTTTACGTGCATCTTGGGTGGGATTCGGGAAGTGTCGCGGCCCTATCTGGCCTGGTTTTTCGTCTTTTTCCTGGGGTTTTGCTCTTGCTTTTTCTTTGGTGGCCTTTGCAGGCTCCGCCTCCCCGGCGTGAGGGGCGGGGGTCCGGGGGCGGAGCCCCTGGTGCGCGGCCGCAGGTCGCGGGGGAACCGGTGGAGCGACCGAACCGGTGAGCGGTGCTGGTGTTGTCCTTCGCTGGGCCCGGGGCGTCTCCGATCACGGTGGCCCGGGGAGGTCAAGCGGCCCGCTTTTGGCTGCTTGGGCTCCCCGGGGTGCCGTGATAGTCCTGGTTGGGTCCAGCGAAGGGCGACGCCGGCACCGGTGGGGAGCGGAGCCGCGCGGCCGCCGGCCGCGGTAACCCGGTGGGTGGCCGGCGGGGGTGTTCGGGTGCGTGCCGGTCGCGGACCGGCCGCGGCACCCGGGGTGAGCCCGCGGGAGCTACGCGGGCCGGGGACGGCTCCCCGGCCGCGGTAGCTCTGAATTTCGGTGTGGTTCCTCGCTTTTCAGTCGGTGCGGTTTCCGGTGGGCTGGTGGGGTATGAATTCCCTGCTGTAGTGGGTGCGGGTGGCGCTGATCAGGAACCATTGGGTGGTTTCGGCGAAGGCTTCGACGGCTTGACCGAAGGTCATGCCGGGCACGGGATCCCACGGGTCATCGAGCCACATGTGCTCGTGGAAGTCGTCGCCTCCGATGGTGGCGCGTACGTGCGGATCGTGTTCGGTGCCTGCTTCCCATCCTCGCGCGTGCACGTAATGGTCTGTGCTGGTGCGGTAGTCGCGGCCGGGCTCGAGGGCGGAACTGAGCAGGTAGATCCCGGAGTCTTTCACCCAGATCAGCGCGGGCCGGGCGTCCCCGTCGACGGCGGCCCGGTGGCGGGTCGCGGCGACGGCGGCGCGGGTGTATTCCAGGACTTTGGTCATGGGGAAGTAGAGATCGAGGTGCTTGGGTGTGCGTGGCATCGCCTGGTCCTCTTCGGCACTGGGGTGGGTGGTGGATGGAATGCGGGCCGGGGGCGCGTGTGCGGCGGTCCCGGCCCGCAAGGGGGTTTCGGATGGGGTTAGAGGGTGTCGCCGGTGAGTTCGGCTTCTTCGGTGTAGAAGGTGGCTTCATCGATCTCGCCGAGGGTGTAGCGCTCGATGGGGGTGAGCGGGTAGCCGTTGGCTTTCAGGAACGCCAGGTAGTGGCTGAAGATCGCGATGCCGTCGCGGTAGGTGTTGACGCTGGTGCGCCGCCACCAGTCGGGGCGCTCGTTGTTCTTGTCGCCCAAGTTGGGGTGCATGCGGGCTTCGATCGCGCCGCACGCGATGGCGACTCCGATCACGGCGGCCCGGTTCTCGGTGGCTGCGTCGAACGCGCTGCCGTTGATGAGCTTGTCCCGGTCCATGTTCAACAGTCCGGCCGTGATGTACGGGGCGGCCTGCTCGCAGATGATGGACGGTTCGGAGGCTTCGAGCTTGCTGCGGAACACGTGGGCTCCCTTGGGGACCTTCGCCCCGGCGACCAGGCCGGTGACCCATTGACGGCGTTTCGGGGTGGCGGCGCGGGCGGCCTTGTTCATGGCCTTGGTCTTGGCGCGCTCGGCCCGTTGTTGCTGGGCCTGGGCTTCGGCGGCCGCGAGCGCTTCGGGGCTGTCGGGGGACGGGGCGGGCGTGGCGCGCGGATCGGTCAACCCGGTAGCCGGGACATCGATGCAGTAGTGGTGCCGCAGCCACACCTGCTCGACGCGGATGTCCGCGACCGCGTACAGCCCTTCGTGCGGCGGCTGATCCGGGTTGTCCTGGGTGTCCCAATCGATCGCGTGCTCGGGAACCTCGCGCCCGTCCTCGCGGACGAAATACTTCTCGTAGTCGTCCAGCCACACTGCCCAATGCTTGGGCTCGGTGATCGTGGCCGGGTCGAATGCCGTGCCGTCCGGGCCGTGCAACCGGTTGGACGAGACGTAGGTGTCACGCTCGTTCCACTTCGGCTCGTGATAGAGCACGGTGAACCCTTCGGCCTCGACCACCGCAGCGGCTTCGGCGTACGCGGCGTCGGATTCGCGCTTGTTCCGCAATGCCGTGGCGACGTAGTCGAACTGGCCCTTGCGGGCGGCGTCGGTCAGCGTGGCGACCGCCTGCGGGTCGTCTTCGAACTCGATCAGGGCGGCCGACTGCTCGAGCGTGAGTTGTCCGTCCACGGCCAAGTCCATGGGGGCGGTGGTCTTCGCGCGGCGAATCGCCTTGATCGCCTTCACATCCCGGGTGTTCATGCCCGGGGTGACGCGGGCGACCTTCGTCACGGACACGCCCAGGTCCAGCAGTTCGGTGACGGCATCGAACTTGTCGGGGGCGGTCAGTGCCTCGTGGTCCTCGTTCGCGGTGAGCTGCCCGCCGATTTCCGAGACGCGCTGTTGTTTCTCGGTGTCGCCTTCGGGCGGGTAGCGCAGGATCACCGGGATCGCGGTCAGTCCGGCGGCGCGGGAACCGAGCGTGCGCCGTTGGCCGTCCTTGACCTGCAAATAGCCGTCCGGGTTGATCCACACGGTCGGGTCCTGCTCGAACACGTCCTTGTTGTCCAGGATGCGTTGGACGTACTCCCGGTTGATGGTCGCGGTGGCGTGCTTGCGGATATTGCGGCCGAACACGAGATCGTTCGGGTTCCACAGCAGCGACACGCGGCCGGTTTCGGAGGCTTCCAGCCGCGCCCGCAGGTCGGTGATCTGCTCGGCGGTCAATCGCGTCGGCTCCAGGGTGTCCGCTCCCGGCTGCTCCTCGGCGGGACTGTCGAGAGCCGGGACCGGGTCGGCGGCTTCGCCGATATCGGGGGTGGGGGTTTCGGTGGTGGTCATGCGTTCGGCCTTTCGGGTTTCGGGTCGGCCGCGCGTCTACAGAACGCGCGGCCGGAATCGGTTGTCGGAACACGGTGTTCGCCGGGGTGGGCGGTGCTCAGGCCATCGCGGGCAACCCCGCTCTAGGCGGCGGCGGGATCGGCCCTGGTGGGGTCCGGGCGGCTGTTGAGCGCGACGGCGATTCGTGCGGCGTCGTCGTCGCTGATCTGAATCCATGCGCAGACCCCGGTGCGGTCGCCGTAGGTGACCGCCAAAAGGAATCCCCCGGAAGCGATTTCGCGCCCGACCGTGACGGCGTCGCCGTCGCCGTGCCGGTCGCCGACCCGGACCAGGGTGCAGAAGCGTGGCGCGCCCGCGTTGGTGATCTGGATGTCTTGCGGGGCCGGGACTGCCAGGGCGACACCGGCGGCGTCGGCGAGTGCGGCGGCGAGTTGGGCGGCGTCGTCGTCGGGGAATTGGACGTAGTCGCTGCAGTCCTCGATCTGCGACAGCCGGAGTTGGATCAGCCCGCCGGGCTCGCAGGTCGCGGTGACCCCGTCGCCGTCGAGGTCGAGGAATCGCGCCAATACCGCCCCGGGGGTGGGGGACGCGGTGATCAGACCGGTAGCGAGCTCGACGGCGTCGGCGTGGGTGATGCGTGCGTACTGCCGTGAACTGGGCCGCTGGATGAGCAGGATCAGTGTGTCGGCGGACTCGCGCCGCACCTGCATTCGGTCCTTGTGAATATCGTTGATACGGAACAGGATTCGTGCGGGCATGAAAACCTCTTGTCGTGGTCGGGGGACTTCAGTGGGTGGCGTCGTGCCATTCGGCGTATTGGATGGCCTCGCCGCGCACCAGTTGCCTCACGCTGGTGCCCTCGTACTCGGCGAGATGGGTAAGGCACAGCTGGTCGGGGTCGGGATCGTCATCGATGTGGTTGAGACGGCACCACGGGCAGGACACGGCCATAACCGGGGCTTCCTTCCGAGTCAGAGGTGGTCGGCGAATTCGGTTTCCAGGGCGCGGATCACGCGCGCCAACTTCGGTCCGGCCTGCCGATACAGCGTCAGCCGCGACAGGTCCGGCGGGTCCTGCGCGCGGGCCTGGGCGGCCATATACGCCAGCGCGTGCAGACGGCGACCCAACACTTTCCGCACGCCTTCCAACTCGGTCGGGGCGTGAAACGACCAATCCAGCTGCGCGGTGTGCAGGATCCGTGCCACGGTTACGGCGGCCGGGTCGTGGGCACCGTGCGGGCCGGGCGTGGTGAGGGCGCGGCGGTGGCGGGTGAGGAACTGCCCGACCGTGCTGGACACGGTCGGGGACAGCACCAACGGCCGGGGAGCGCTCATCACGCGGTGGTGAGGATGATCGGGCGGGCAAGTACGGCCGTGGACACCAGGTATCGGCCTTTGCTGGACGGATCGCGCAGGCGGGGGACTTGCCCGTGGTAGGCGTCGTTGTCTTCCGACCACACCGGTTGACCGGTCGCGATGCCGCGTGTTCCGTAGGTGGCGGCGAGCCGGAAATCGTAGTCCTCGTGCAACTGGATTTCGGCGGTGCGCAGCAGGCAGTGATGACGGATTCCGTTGTCGCCGCATCCATCGGCGTCGGGATCGATGATGACCGCGATGACGTGGGTTCCGGTCGATTCCTCATCGAACGCCAGCGGGTACATGCCGTCGTAGTACTCATAGCCGCACTGGACCGCGTCGGTGATCAGCCACCAGCCTTGCGCGTGCTGTTCGCAGGTGAGCAGGACCATGACTTGCGGGTCCAGCAATTCCCGCTCCCCGCTGCGGGTCATCACATCGGGCAGCGCCGCGATCAGCTCTGCGGGGCTGGTCAGTCGGGTGAAGGATGCCGAAGTGTTCAACGTGCGTTCCTTTCCGGTAGATCCTGTTGGGGCGCAACAGGATCGGTGGCGGGTGCACGTCGGGTCGGGCCACTACAGATGGCCCGACCCGGTGTGCGAGAGGGGGTTTCAGTGCACGTGCAGGAACGCGGCCCGGACGTCGGCCGGGTGCAGGCGCTGCCGGATCGCTTCGTGTAATGCGACCGCGACCCGGTGTTGCGGGTCGGCTCGTACCGCGATCTCGACCGCGACCCGGGCGGCGGTGGGATCTCCAGCGCGGGTGTAGAGCCCGAGTGCGAGCAGGGCGGCGGCGTGGGCCTGGTCCTCGCCTTCGGTGCCGGTGGTCAACAGCCCCCACAGCGTCAGATCCGCGTGCGGGTCGGTGGCGTGGAAGCTGCCCGGTCCGGCGGCTACCTGCGCGTACAGTTCGTCGCGGACGCGCCCGCACCGCATGATGACCGTGATCCGCGCTAAATCGGCAGGGTCGGCATCGGTGTCGGGATTGTCGCTGAGTCGGCTCAGTTCGCTCAGGTAGGCGTGGACCGCGTCCACCTCGCCCCGGAAGTGGGCTTCTTCCTCCCGATTGCGGATCGCGGTCGTGAGCCGGGCTTCAGCGGCGGCCTGCGCGCCGGGCAACGCGGCCGCGACCTGCCCGGTCAGTTCCAGATCGCGGGCGAACATTTCCAGCGCGTCCCGGTACGGGTCGTGTAACCCGGTCAGCACCTGCGGCCCGGTGTCGGGAATGATCGTGGCGGGGTCGTCCACGGTGCCGGTGCGCGGGAACCCGGTCAAGCTCCACCACGGGGTAGCGGGCTGTACGGCCGTGGTCGCCCACACCCCGGCCGGGGTGATGCCGCGTTCGGTGAGTGCGTGGATGAACGCGCCGGGTAATGCCCGGTACGGGGCGGGTAGATGCGCGAACTGTCCCGGGGCCGGGACCGCCAGCGCGGTGGTGATACCGATCAGATAGGCGGTATCGGCGGGGCCGTCGCCGATCGCGCGGGTCATCCGCGCGTAGAGCAGGTTCGGCGACCCTTCCAGCGGAAACACGCAATGACGGCGGATCAGCCCTTGCACCCCCAGCAGCAGGACCATCGATTCGGTTGGGGTCTGGTGCAGCAGGGTCGGGACCGCTGCGATCACATGCCCGGGATCGGCAGCGTCGGGGTTGGTGATATTCGGTTCCATGGAAATTCGTCCTTCCTCGTGAATTTCGGACGGGATGACCGTTTCTCCCGGCCCGGTCGGCTACAGACAGACCGGGCAGGAACGAAACGGGATGATCAGAAATCACACTGTGGAATTCTCAAAGTTCCCTGGTCGCGGGGCCTACCCTGCACCCCGTACCACTTCTCTATAATAGCTTTTTACGTGCATGTATGGTGGCGGTTCGGGGAATGTTGCGCCGCCTTTTTGGCCTTGTTTTTCGTCTTTTTCCTGGGGTTTTGTCTTGACTTTTTTTTGGTTGGCCTTTGCAGGCTCCGCCTCCCCGGCGTGAGGGGCGGGGGTCCGGGGGCGGAGCCCCTGGTGCGCGGCCGCAGGTCGCGGAGGAACCGGAGCACGGCCTAAAGGAGGGTGGGGGTGTTGGTGTTGTCCTTCGCTGGGCCCGGGGCGCCTCCGATCACGGTGGCCCGGGGAGGTCAAGCCGCCCGCTTTTGGCTGCTTGGGCTCCCCGGGGTGCCGTGATAGCCCCTGATTGGGTCCAGTGGAGGGCAACGCCAACACCCTGAGGCCGGGCGACGCGCGACCGCCAGGTCGCGGAAACCCGGCGCGTGGCCGGCGGTGGTGTGCGATGCGTGCCGGTCGCGTACCGGCCGCGGCACACGGGGTGAGCCCGCGGGAGCTACGCGGGCCGGGGACGGCTCCCCGGCCGCGGCAGCTCACCGCCTTCTCTGTCTTGCTTTCGACGCGCCCGAACTGGCCCGACCCGCCCATGGAACAGGGCGTTGACCAGCCCGGATCGGCCGGTAACCGCCTCCGAAGTGCATGAAAACCGTAAACTATAGATATGGCGATGGTGACGTTCTCGACGCTGACCAGGGCGTTGGCTCCGCATGTCAACGAAGCGTTCGAGGACAATCACGTCATCGTCCTGGAACGGTCGAAAAAGCCGGCCGGGGTGCTGATGGGTCATGATCTGTGGCTGATCGGGCAGGAACGCGCGATCGAACCGGCCCGCGCGGAGGAGATGAACTCCCGCCGGGCGCAGAACGCGATGAAACCGATCCGCGAACATCTCGATCAGGGCGTGCACACGATCGTCACGGTGGACTCGCACCCGAAAGCGGTGTTCGCACCGTATGAGTGGGCGCGAGAGTTGTTCCCGGAGCTGGGATTACCGGCCACGCCGCAGCCCCCGGAATCGGCGCTGATCGTCTACCGCAGTCTCAACCGGCTGGCCGAACTCGATGCCGAATTCGCGGGCACACCGGATCCGGAATTCGAGATGGACCGGCGATTGTCCGCGGGCCCGACCAGGATTCCCGCGATCCGCCGAAACCGGTTACGCGCGGTCGTATACGTGCACGACGGTGTCGTGGCCCGGGTCCGCACGCTGGACCCGCACGCGCAGTGGGAAGACCTTCCCGGCCCGTTCAGTCTGGCGCCGGTCTCTCCGCCGTTGACCGCGCTGCAGATCGAACGGAAACTGCCCGGCCTGCCGTTGCGGCCGGGTGACAAGCAGGAACAGCGGTGGGGGACCTGGCGCGAATACCTCGACCTCACCCCGGCTGACTGACAACCAGCCCCGGGTGTTGTTACACCACATTGGCTCCACTAGCTAGGTGGGTAGCTAGCACGCTAGCTAGCTCACGCCCGGTGCCACGGGCCGTCAGCATTGGGCCGCTCAGGCCGCGTAATGGTTCACGCGGCCGACATGTCCAGGGACAGCTGGATTCCCCGCGGCCGGCGGGCCTGTTCGGCGGCCGCGGCGAGCACGCGGTCGCGCCAGCGCAGGGCGTAGCGCAGGCAGTTCTGGCAATGCTGGTGCGTGCACCCTGGGAGTGGGGGTTCGTGTTCGGCCGCTTTGGACCAGGAGCACGAATCGGCGGAGGCGAGCAGGTCCCCGTACCGGCCGAGACCTTCGGTCTTCACGCCGAACCCGTGCATCCGGATCCCGGGCAGCTGGTCGTGCAGGGTCGCGAAGATCTCCGCGGCGTCGCGGCTGGACTGGCGCCGGCACACCGACCCGACACCCACGATCGGTTCGCTGGTCAGGTCGATACCGGCGTCGAGATACATTTGCGCGCACCGCAGATAGTCCCCGACCTGCCAGCCTTGCAGGACCGGCATGATGGGCAGGTCCGCCGCCAGGTCCCGGAGTTCGAGCAGGTTCGCCACCAACTCCGGACTATTACATCCGATGAGGTATCCGCGATCGTGGGTATCCACGTCTTTGCTGGTGGAACCGCACGGGCATTTGGCTTGAATGGATTCCCTCACCTGGACTTTTGTGATGCTGTAGCGTCCGCATTCACGTGCCGCATTGCATCGGATGATCGAATCCATCATTGGTTTGAGGTAAGGAGTGCTCGGAGTGGGCTCGGAAGGTCGTGGCCAGCTGCACGCGGTCGCCGGGGCGGCCGAGTCGATGCTTGCCTCAGGTGTTGCGCTGTTGCAGCCAGAGGAAACGGTGTTGAAAGCGATGCTGGCCGGATGGGCGGTACAGCAGGCGTCGCGGCTACTGACACCGGGCACCGTGGAGCAACGGCAGCAGAATGTACGGCGGTTTGTGGCGTTCACCAACGAATACCCATGGAAGTGGGCGCCGGGCGATGTCGAGGAGTGGACCGCATCGCTGGTCGACCGGGGCCTGGCTCATTCCACGATTCGCCATTACCAGGAGCAGGTGGCCCTGTTCCTGGAGTACTTGACCGATATCCGCTACGGCTGGGATATGTTGTGCGAGAAGCATTTCGGCACGCATCCAGTGCAGGTGTTCCACGAATGGAACACCGCAGTCCATCGTGCTGAGGTGGAGGCTCGGCCCGGCAACCGCCCGATGAGCCGGGACGAACTCCAGGACTTCTTCGACTACTGCGACGAACGAGTCACCGTTGTGCGCAGATCCAGGCGGAAGGGCTGGCTCGCGGCATACCGGGACTCGGCGATGTTCAAAACGATCTACGCGTGGGGGCTGCGGCGCAGGGAGACCGCCATGCTGGAAACCGTTGACTGGTCAGGCAATTCGGCCACACCCGAGTTCGGGCGCTACGCGGCGCTGTCGGTGCGCTACGGCAAGGCAAAGCGCGGCAGCCCGCCCAAGCGGCGTTCGGTGCTTTCGACTATGGGTTGGGCGGTGGAAGCCGTCACCGAGTGGGTGGAGGACATCAGGCCGATGTACGCCATCGCCGGCACGACGATGTGGCCTACCGAGCGTGGCGGGCGAATCAGCAACGACTACCTCAACACTCGCTTCGCCGCGTGCCGTGACGCGATCGGCCTGCCATCCGAACTCGGGCCGCACTGTCTGCGCCATTCCTACATCTCCCACTTGCTCGAGGACGGGTACGACCATCTCTTCGTCCAGCAGCAGGTCGGCCACGCCTGGGGCGCCACCACAGCGATCTACACATCGGTCGGCTCGGACTACAAGAACAAGGTGTTGCGCCGCGCTCTGGACCGGGCGTTCGCTCCACATGCACAAGTAGGAGACCCCAATGGCGAGTAACAGCGGCAAACTTGGATACCGCTGGAACCTTCGGACACTGATGGCCGGCAAGGACATGTTCGCCACCACCGATCTGGTGCCGTTGCTCGCCGACCGCGGCGTCGTGCTATCGGCCGCGCAGGTATACCGGTTGGTGACCCAAACTCCGGAACGACTGAGCCTGCCGATCCTTGTGGCGCTGTGCGACATCCTCGACTGCACGCCCAACGACCTGATCGAGCCGGTGGCGGAGGCGAGGCGGCCCAAGGCGACCGGCACCGGCGGCGCAATAGCGAAGGCCGACAGCGTGGTTGCCGACCGCAAGCCCCGCCGGGCGGAGATTCGTCGACAACCATGACCGAGACCTGCGCCGTGTGCAGCGAGGCTCGTCAGCTCATCGGCCTCACGCCACGAGGCGGACGCTGGTGTGGCCGCTGTAAGAAGCGGCACATCGCCGCGGCAGACCTGCAGAGGAAACGGGACCGCATCGTCGCTGCAGTGACCGCCGTCGAGCCGGAACTGCCCGTAGAGGTCATCACCGCCGCCGTTCGCGAGGCCGCCCCGCTCAAACGCCATGTGAGCATGCTCGCCAAGCATTTGGCCGAATACCCCGACGCCCTGTCCGGCGGTCCTACCAGCGGTATGGCCCCGCTGCACCGTCTCGCTGGACTGCTGACCGACGCGGGCGCCCAGCACATCGCGCCCCGACACCCGGTCTGCACAAGATGCGGGCAACGCGCGCGTAAACACAAGCGTGTCGACGGCGGCACATGCGCGAACTGCCGGTCGCAGGAAAAGCGGCCGTGCCCAGCCTGCGGAAAAGTTCGCAGGCCATACGCGTTCGATGCAACCGGACGCACCTTGTGCCACATGTGCATTCGCGGCCAGCGGCGGCGAGCCGAGACAACGGAGCTGCGCGACCGCATCGGAGACTGGGTGCTGGCGCGCGACCCCGGAGCCGAGCGTCCGAAGATCATCGCCGTCATCGAAGACGTCGCCCCCAACCTCGAATATCTCCGGCGGGTGACAGGCGAGCTCGACCAGGAATCGGAGCTGGGTTGGCCTCCGGGCGCTACGGCCAACCTCATCGTCGCTCTCGTCTCCACAGGTACCGCCACCGGTCTTCCTGCCCTGATCTGCCACGAGTGCGGACACCAAGCCGGACCGAACCCCCACATCAGCTTGAACTGTGTCACGGTCAGTCCGGGAGTGGTGCGCTGTGACGCCTGCGTGAGGAGATGCCCCACATGCGGCAGGTCGTCGCGGTTGCCCGGCGAGAACATGTGCGGTCGGTGCCGCAACGACCGGACCCGACCGCGGATACGCGGAACGTGTGCCGGTTGCGGCAATCCGGACCAGCGACTCGGCGGCGCGGGTACCTGCCGTCGATGTCGAAGTCTCGTACCGAAACTCTGCGAGGACTGCCAGGAACCCGCGCGCCGCACCCGATGCGACGGCATCTGGGTCTGCCAGCACTGTGCCTTGCAGCGAGAGGTCGACAAACTGCTTCCCGATGGCGGCGGACCCCTGGCCGCGCTGCGAGAAGCGATCCTGGCCGCCAAGCCGAACACGACCCGGATCTGGTTGGCGTTCCCGCATGTCGCTGAACGACTGTCAGCGCTGCGAGATAGGCAGATGGACCTCACCCACGCGGCGCTCGACCACCTCCCGGCAGGCCGCGACGTGGAACACCTCCGCAACCTGCTCGTCGCTTCCGGCGCTTTGCCCGACGACCCGTTCCGGCCCATCAACGCTTGGGTCCGTCAATTGCCAGACACCTTGGCCGGGCTCGGACCCGTGGACAGCAGAACCGTGCGGTCCTGGCTGAGGTGGCAGGTGCTGCCACGACTGCGTCGCCGCGCCGAGGCCGGGCACTACATGAAGTCCAGCCTAGGCAACGCCCGACAGGACCTGCGTGAGGTCGTGGACTTCCTCGCCAGCCTCGCGGCATCCGGACGGGCCCTCGCAGGCTGCCGCCAGGAAGACGTGGACGACTGGTTCAGAGAAGCCAATGCGCAGCGGCATCGTGCTCACCCCTTCCTCATATGGGCCAGGCGGCGCAGACATATGCCGCGGACCCTCGATCTGCCGCAGAGATATCGCGGAATACCCACGACACCAACCGATTCCGAGTCTCGATGGGCTGTCGCGCACCGACTCGTCGATGACGACTCCATCCATCCGGCCGACCGCGTCGCCGCCGCGCTCGTCGTGCTCTACGCACAGCCGCTGACGCGGGTGACCGCGCTGACCCTCGACCACGTCCGCAGGGACAATGCGGTCGTCATGCTCAGGCTCGGCGACGACGAACTGGAACTTCCCGAACCGTTTGCCTCGCTGATCATCCAGCTGCCCTGCCCGCGATCCGACGGCCCGTCGAGGCAGTTCCCCACGCGGTGGCTCTTCCCCGGAACGCATCCCAGTCGCCCCTTGGGGCCGATCCCGCTCGCCAATCGGCTTCTCGCCCTGGGGATTCAGCCCCGCCCTATGCGAGCGTCGGCCCTGCGGCAACTGACATCCGAAATGCCGCCCGCCATCGTCGCAAGCGTGCTAGGACTTCGCCCGGGCACCGCGGTCCGATGGGCGGCAGCGTCGGGAGGGAACTGGGCGAAGTACGTCCACGACCGCCAGTCCCGACCATGACCGCCAACGGCATTCGAGACGTTCGAAGGTGGCGGGTCGCGTCTATTGAAGCGGAGTCCGAAGGGTCGGCCAGTGCCAGCGACCTGTGTCTGCCGGACCGCCGAACGACCGGGGTGTTCTGCTCGGTGGGCGGCCGGGGTTGGCAGGGCCGCTTGCGGCGAGATGCTCGTCGAGGGCCAGGACGTAGCGAAGAGGCATGCATCCATCGGCGGAAATCGGAGTGTGCCAATACGGCCGTGGTGGGAATATTTGTCTGTGGTCGATGATGTCGAGTCGGGTCGCGATGCGTTTCGACGGCATGCCCGGGATGAGGCGTATGTGCTGTTGAGTCGAGCATCCGAGTCGGGGGCCCTCGAAGCGGCTGATCTGGAGGTGCTGGCCGAGTGCGCGGGCGCCACTCGATTGGCGTACCGCCCAGGTGCGGACACCTCGGCCATAACGTCCAAAACCACCACGCGTTCGAGTCGCCGACGAACGGTGAGCATCTCAGCAAAGGATATTGATCATGTCCCTGATCCGCGGTGTGCTGCTGGCAGGAAAGTTCCGAAGTCAACATGAGCTGAACGAGATGTCCAGCGAGGACCACAGAAACACCCTCATCACCGAGCTGAACAACCGAACCAATCAGCCGGTCGAGCACTATCAGGCTCTGAACGACGACGACCTAGCAGGCGTCGGTGCAGTAGTCGTATTCGTACGCGAAGGAAAAATCCGCGACGATGAGACGTTGAAGAAGATGAGCGACGAAGACGCACGGAACACGACGATCGTCGAGATCTCCGCCCAGACTGGTACTCCAGTTCCCATCGTTCAAGGCATGAAGAATATCGATCTAGTACTCGCTGGCCTCGGCAGAGACCAGTCCTTCATCCGCGGTGTGCTGCTCACCGGAAGCTTTCGGACTCAGCATGAACTTAACGAGATGTCCAGCGAGGACCACAGAAACACCCTCATCACCGAGCTGGCCAACCGAACCAATCAGCCGGTCGGACACTATCAGGCTTTGAACGACGACAGCTTGGCAGGTGCCGGTGCGGCACTGGTTTTTATTCGTTCAGGTCGGATCCGCGGCGACGGTGAAATCACGACCATGAGCGATGACGACTGCCGAAACACCGTGATCGTCGAGATCAATGCTCAGACGGGCATCCCCGTTCGCCAGCTACAGGGGCTCGGCAACCTTGCATTAGTAAGTATCGCGATAATTGGCGATTTGCGAGGGGCGCAATATCTAGAAGCTGTTGCCAAGCGAAAGGCTAAGAAGTCAATCGAAGATCGGTGGAACACCGACGGCCGTCAACTCTCCGCAGTTGGACTGCCACGAATTGGTGCCGACATCGAGCCATACAGAGTTCCGGGTGGTTATCAAGCCGACTTCCGCTCTGGTTCTATTAGAATTCTCGATAACAACAAGAATACCGAGATCGCGCCAGGCGACTGGGTTCGCGTTTGGTGGGTCGGCCTGGAATGCGTCATTCGACAGGAGGGCGAGGACGAGGTATACGGTAGTGTGTTCTGCCATTCTCCAGGTCGATCCGCGTCGGCCAGCGTAGCGCAATTTCCTGGCGGCAACGAAACGTTGGAGATGGGGAAGCCTGGCGGCCGTGTGGTTCTGACATCTGAGCTGCTTTATGAGGGACCGCTTGTGAATGTCACCATCGGCGCTATTTTGATCGAAAATGACTCTGGGGATGTCGAAGAGATCTCGAAACAGGTAGCCGATACGATCGTCAAAGCGAGCGCGGCCCTCTTGAGTGGCCTAACTGGCGTTCCTGCTGACGCCGTCGCAAACCAGACCTGGTACAAGGAAGGTATCGGAAAGATAGCAGGATTCGTATTGGATGATGTGTTTGGTATCGGAGACGATCCGTATTTGCCTGTAGCAAAGTTTGTTCCATGGCAGACACTGGCCGAGTTCGCGCCTCCCCGCAGCTATCAGCGTCCAGGTGAGCCACAAGTAATCACCGCATTCAGTGACTTCATCGATGCATCGGGAGTTGATGACGGTGGTGACCGAGGGCAGTACCGGTTCTACTTCCTCTTCGAGCATGCGAACTTCCCCGGCTGAACCGATCCAGGGCGCGGCAGGCGTAGCGTGTGGTCGCCCGCCGCGACGTGCGATGTGTAATCAGGGCGGCCGGTAGGCCAACCTCTTGGCTGGTGCGGCGGATCTGTTCGTCTCTGGCCGGATTGAAGTCGCCGGTGGTGACCGGAAAGAAGCCTCCACCCCCTTGCAGGGGTGGGGGCGATCGGCGTGCGGGAGAAGTAGCGGTCGACGCGGCTTTTGGGTGCCAATGCACCGGGCCGAGTAGTGGGGGATTCCCGCCCACTGAAGCAAAACCGCCATCACCGACGGCAGCCGGAAACCGCCCGCCATCACACCCGCGTACGACAGGAGTAGTTCGATGCTGACCGCAATGGCCCGCGCTGCAGTAGTTGCCGCGGCGGCCGTCCCGCTCGTTACGATCAACCAGCCAGTTCGCTGACCGAGCGCACGATAGTGTCGCCTACAAGGCCGTTCGGGCCGGGTTCGTCACTAAAGCCTAAACGCGTCTGCCGCCGGACCTGCTCAATGCCTGATCGGGCACCGATACGAGATCTCGCTTGTACCGGTGCAGCCAACCAAGTTAAGGAATTCGAGGCGCTTGAATACTCTGGTCCTGCCAGTTGTGCGGTCCTGGTGCTCCCGTACCGACAGGCCGGTGCCGGCGAACGTGATCAGTCCGACCTGGCCCCCGGCGATGACGATGGGTTCGCACATCCAGTCCTGCGGCGCGGCCCAGACCAGGCCGCCGATTTCGCTGGCGTAGTGGCGGATCCGGGACACGTATTCGCGGGGTGTGGTGCTGATCCAGCCGCCGTGTTTCTGGAGTTCGGTGAATCCGCCGGAGTCCAGAACCCATTCGTCCAGGGCGACCGGCAGGGTTTTGCGGTCGCGCAGGCGGGTGTCGGAGACCATGAGCGGGCCCTCGGCGACCAGGGCGAGCCAGCGTTCCTCGTGCGTGCCGCAGTAGAACCTCATCCCGCACCCCTTGCCTCGTCGACGGCGAACCTGTTGCCTGTATTCCACCTGGTGAAGGCAACAATTCCGCCCCGCATCGGTCACACCGTGACAACTGTTCTCCATCGAACCGGGTGAATATTATTGTTGCACAATGTGTTTCGAATAGTCAGAGAATTGTTTGTCGTGTAATAGGTTGGTGTGCAGCTGATTCCGGCCAGTGGTTCGGAACTCGATGCGGCGGGAAGTGGTGAACGTTGTTATCACCCACCAATGCATCCGGGCTGTTCACGGCATCTTTTTACTCCTGGCCGAGACTGCGCAGGAAGCGTTCGATGCGGGCCGTGTCGGTCAGGTCGTCGAGGACTTCGTCGGCTTCGGCGAGCTGATCGCGGGGCGTGCCGCCAGCAGCGACGGCGATGACGCGGGCGCCGCCGTGGTGGGCGGTGGCGATATCGGCGGGGCTGTCGCCGATAAGCACGGTGTTACGCCGGTCGTAGCCGATCGCGTCACGGGCGCTGGCGCGCGCCTGGGCGATCGCGACGAGCGCCGGCCGGTGTCCGTCGTCGTCGCCGTAGGCCCCGATATCGAGGTCCACATGCGTGGTGAGCCCGAAGGTTTCGAGTTTCAGCCTCGATACGGCGCGGGTGTTGCCGGTGAGCACTGATTGCCGGATCTCGGCAATCGCGGCCAGGTGCGCGAGGGCGGTGGTGGCGCCAGGCAGGATCCGCCCGTGCTGACCGAGTTGGCTGCGGCGGGCGCGGTAGGCGTCGGCGAGCGCGTCGGCGAACATCGGAAACGGTGGGGGAGTGGTGATTCCGTGTAGTGCGGCGGTGGCGGTGTAGATGTCGGGTTCGGTGCGTCCGGTGATGTGCGGCATCCGCTCCATCTCCCGGCCGGTGACCTGGTGGAAGGCGTCGGCGAAGGCGGCGCGGCCGACACCGCGGGTTTCGATGAGGGTGTGGTCGATGTCCCACAGGATCAGGACCGGGGTGGGGGTGTTCTCCAGCGATTTCATGCGCTGCGGTGTCCTCCGGTTCTACCGTGGGCGGTATGGCCTTGTCGCCACGATCTTCCGACCATATCGGCGAGCGGATCCGGCGCCATCGTGAACGCGGCGGCCGGACGCAAGAAGTGATCGCCGGCCTGGCGGGGATCAGCACCGACTATCTCGGTCAGATCGAACGCGGCCGGAAAACCCCCTCCACCAAGGTCACTCGCGCGCTCGCGACCGCGCTCGGCGTCCCGGTCGGTGCCCTGCTGGGTGACGATGCGACCCCGACTTCCTCAGGAGCGGTGTCCCCGCCGGTGTCCGGGGACCGGTTGGCGCTGGCGCTGATGTCCGGCGGCGGGTCCGCGGTCGAGATCACCGAATTGTCCGAGCGCACCGAGACCGCCTGGCGGATCTGGCACGGCAGCGGTCACCGCTACAGCGACCTGTTGCCGAGCCTGCCGGAGTTGATCGCCGATACCGAAGCCACGCTGCGGGCCCGCCGCCACGACCCGGCCCGCCGGCACCTGAATATCGTCGCCTCGGACCTGTACGGGCTGGTCCGCACGGTTACCCGCCGGGTAGGCCGCTCGGATCTGTCGTTCCTGGTGGCGGATCGGGGATTGCGGGCCGCCGAGGATGCCGATGATCCGATCCGATTGGCGGTGGCCCGCTGGAACCTGGGCCACGTGCTGCTGCTGTCGGGGGAGTACGAAGCCGCGATCGAGCTCGCGGGCACCGCAGCCGAGACCCTGCTCGCCGATACCGGCCCGACCGCGGCCGCGCTCGCGATGACCGGAGCCCTGGAGCTGGTCGCGGCCGTGGCCGAAGCTCGTTCCGGGCGGTTGTGGGAAGTACGGGAACGCTTGAACACCGCCCAACCCCTGACCGCGGCGGCCCGCGAGGCGGGCGTGGTGGGGCACACCATGTTCGGGTCGGTCAATATCGGTTTGCATGCGATCGCGATCGAGTTGCAGGCCGGGGACGCGCTGGAAGCGTTGCGGATCGCCGAACATCTCGACACGAGCGAATGCCCGTCGGTGGAGTGGCGCTTCACCTTCGCCCTGGACCTGGCCCACGCCTACGAACTACGGCGCCAGGAGACGGGAAGCCTGCTGCATCTGCTCGATGCCGAACGGGTCGCGCCGGAAGATCTGCGCTACAACCCGACCGCGCAAGCGATGGTGACGCGCCTGATCCGCAACTCCCGCAGCGGCATTCACCGCACCCAAGCACTCGGCCTGGCCGACCGGATGGGGTTGAGCCCGGACCCGGTCTGAGGGGCCACCCGGTCCGAGAGACCGGGTCGTGCGCGGGATTCGGTCGTAGGGTCGGGCCAGCGTCACGACGACCGGTTCCGGCCGATCCTCGCTGTTGGTTGGCCGGCACCCGGTTCCTACCCTGCTTTCCGGGTGGTGTGGCCCGCATGGCCGGTCGCGTGGCGCCCCCGAAACCTGCACGGGCACAACGAATTCGAGCCAACCCGGAAAAGGGGCGAGGATATGGCTCTGACAGCACCGGAAGCGAAAATCCTGGACATCCTCACGCAATTGGACGTCACGCGCGCGGTCACCGTGCGCCAGCTCAGTACCAGCACCGGCCTGTCGGCGGGCTGGACTCGTGAACTCCTGCGCGGCCTGGCGTTGCGGGGCTTGGCGTTCGCGAGCGTGCACAGTCCACCGACGTGGCGGGCAACCAGCCGCGGCCGCAAGGAAATCCGGCGTTGCGGCTACCACGACCCGGCCGGGGCCGGCCGGTGAAGCGGCCCGCGATCGGCTACCTGTCCCGCGTGATCTGCGGCGATCGGGAACTGATCGATCAGGTCCACCTCTACACCGCCGCCGAAGACCTCGGCTATGTGCTGGTCGTGCTGGTCTATGCCGACCACGACACGAGCGCGGCACGGCTGATGAACTACGTGTGGGCCGAACGCGCCGAAGCGCTGATCACCCCCACCACCGCCCACCTCGACACGGAGGCGGCAACGGCGATCGCCAAACAGACCAGCATTGTCTACGTCGATTCGATCGACCGGCCGACCCGGCACGAACAAGCGGTCCCCAGCCATCTGAGCCTGGTCCGCGGCGAACGCGAACCACGTCGTCGGCGGTGACCGTTCAGGTCAGGCCGCAATCGGAGAGTTCCATTTCCAGCCGCCGCACGCTGGCCGCGCTGGGGGCGGCGGTGATCAGGCAGTCGAGTTCGGCGACCACTTCACCGTGCAGGCGAGGCGAACCATAGGCGACCGCGTCGTGGGCGGCGCGGGTGAGAACGGTTGCGGCTTCGTCGATTTCACCGGCCAACCGCAGCGCGGCGCCGTGTCCGACGCGGGCGAAGCCGTGGGAGAGCCCGAAGGCCGGATCGAGCAGATCCACGCAATGCCGCGCGGCGTCCAGCGCGCGGTCGGCGTCACCGAGGATGGTGAGCGCTTCGGCCCGGAACCCGGCCGACAACCCCGCGTCGTAGACATAGGTGGGCAGTGTCGGTTCGGGCCTGGCAGCGATCAACGTGGCGGATTCGTCGAGCGCTGCCAGGCATTCCCGTGTTTCCCCACGCTGGGCATGTGCTTCGGCGGCCATATCCCGTGCGTAGGCCAGCAGCAGCCGGTCCCGGTCCCGGGTGGCCCAGTACGCGGCCGACACCGCGTGATTGACGCCGATCACCGGGTTGTCGTCGCGGGTTTCACACAGCGACATGTTGCACAGCACCAGCGCCAGCATACGGTCATCACGCGTTTCGACCGCGGCTTTGTGGGCCGTGTCGTAGTGGGTGCGTGCGTCCTCGAAATCCCCGGCGTCATAGCTCATCCAGCCCAGCGTGCGCGCGATCCCGGCCTGCACCGACTTCAACCGCGGCCGCAACGGGGCGGGGCAGTTGGGCAGCAGCGCCTGCACCAGGTCAGCCTGGCCTTCCCGGATCGTGCGTACCGCGTGCGGACCCAAGGCTTCGTACTGGCAGCCGACCGCGTCGGCCAGATTCTCGATGCCTTCGATGGTGGCGGTATCGACCTTGACCGACAGCCCGCGCACGACACGCGCCTGCAGATCCTCTTGCAAGGACGCCAGGACGCTCGCGGCCGGGAGTGTGCCTGCGACGGTGAGGAATTGGAGAACTTGGCGTCGATTCATACCCAGCCACACCTTCAGGTCCGGGTTCAGCATGGAGTGTGGGTCCACCAGCGGGGCGACGAGCGCCGATGGACCGTGTTCGGAACCGATTGTCCTCTCCAACAGTGCAGGCTCGGCGTAGGCGTCGAAGACGACCAGCAACGCGCCGTCGGCTTTCCCGACAGCCTTCAACGACCAGGCTCGCTGGTGCCCTGACTACCCCCGATGGAGGAGCCGGATTCGGGCGGAGGTTCCCGGAGCCAGGCGCCGATCTGGGGAGTGAGCGCACCGCTGATGACGCCGAGATCAGCGCGTGCGCAATCGTAGAACTCGTTCCGCAGGCGACCCATCGTGTCGAAGGCCCGCACGTAGTCCTCGTGGGCGGGGTGTTCGCTCAAGGCAAGATGTCGGAACCCCCAGATCGCTTCGTTCCAGCGTTGTGCGGCAACGATGGCTTCCGGGGAGCCGAGCAGGAACAGTGCTTCCCAGTTGGTGATTCGCTCTGCATCGGTGGCGGCCAGTTCCGCGATGGCTGCGTCGCGGTCGATGGGTGGCCATTCGGCGGAGTAGCCGTGGGTTTCGGCCAGGCGCATGCACACGATCAGGGCCTTTTTCAGGCCGTTGGAGTAGTTGATGTAGGCGGCGAGGCGTTTATCGTCCCAGCGGGTGTCGAGTTGCGCCGCCATTTCGTGCGTTCGATCAGCACGGTGGCCGAGAAGGTCGAGCCGGCACCGAGTACCACCGCGGCGAGGGTGAGGAGTTGTTGCACGACCGGGCTCATGGGATCGAGTGTGCCTGGAGCGCAACAGGATCGGATCGATATTGGACTATCGATGTGGCGCGAGGCGGCGCAGATGGTCCTGGCGGGCTGATGTTGCATGGGGCCGGCGTTTTCGGCGCCGTGTTGATGGGTGACGGTCTGCTGGTCTTGCGCCGTTGCGAGGGAGCAGCCCGATGGTGAAGCCGGAAAAGTCCGTTCGGGCGATTCATGAAGGTAGGCCACGGTGCCCGACTGGAGATCAAGGTGCCGAATAGCGGCACTGCGCAGGCCTGTGCGCAGCTGTGATCCGTGACCACGATGCTCGCGCGTGCGGGGACCTCGCTCGCCGCGGTATTGACGTCACCGCACATCGGCAGTGTCGCGATGTCGCGTGCCGACTGATTCGAACGCGTGGGGCTCGTCGTCGCGGGTGTCGTCGTCACGTTCCGCGCGGCTGAGTCGCTGTGTCCGCAGGCGGCGGTGAACAGAGCGCACATGGTCACGGCCGCGATCGGCCAAATCCTCCCCATGCCAGCAAGATTAACCACCGAAACCCTTTGAGGAGGCTTTGCCGGGCAAGTGTCCTGCGAGGACGTACCTCTGATTGCCTTGAGTGATATCCCTGTTGCAGGAGATGGAGTCCGACGTGACAGCCGATAGAAGGTCCTGCGCGGGTGTCGATTCGCGCAGTGGTGCCGATTGGGGGAGTAGTGGGGTTCGTCGGGGTGCGTGTGTTGCCGTTGGTCTGCGCGATCGCCTTGGCGGTGGGTCTGAGCGCGTGCGCGGATGCGAAATCGCCGGGGGTGGTACAGACTTCGACGGGAGGGCTGTCGCCGAGTCCTCAGCCCTTCGTTCACACCGTGCATTGCGCAGTGACGCCCCCCCATCCGGTCCAGGTGCCCGGCGGGATGCTCCCTTCATGTGGCTGCCGACCGTTTGGATTGGTGTGGCTCTCTTTTGGCTTGCCTCCCACCGGTCACCGTGCAGGGAGTGGCTGAAGAGGGGTTTGCCCCAGCTCGTACTAGCGGTGCTCTCCCGCACGGACACCAACTAAGTCACCGAGTACGGGAGGGATGCTGAGGGTCATCATCGGGATGGACCCGCACAAGCGCTCGGCCACCATCGAAGCCGTCGACCCGACCGGGCGCGTCCTGGTCACCGGCAGATACGCCACCGACAATGTTGGATTCACGGAAATGCTCACCGCCGGAAGACGATTCGCCGATCGGGTATGGGCGGTCGAGGGATGCAACGGCATCGGGCGCCACCTGGCGCACCGGCTGGTCCACGACGGCGAGACGGTGATCGACGTGCCGACGAAACTGTCAGCGCAGGTCCGGGTGTTCGCCACCGGCAACGGCCGCAAGATCGACCCGGTCGATGCCCACTCGGTCGCGCTGGCCGCCCTGCACGCGCCCGGGGCTGCTGCGGGTCGAAGCCGACCCGGACCTGGTGGCCCTGGGCATGCTCGCCGACCGCCGCGACGAACTCGGCCGCGCACACACCGCAACCCTGTGCCGGATTCACCCGCTGCTGCTCGAGCTGATTCCCGGCGGCGCCAAGGCATTCCTCACCGCACGACAGGCTCGAGCTTTGATCGCCGAGGTCACCCCACGCGACGCCGCCTCGCGGGTCCGGCGGCGACTGGTCGTGGAAATGATCGAGGAACTGGAGACCATCGACCGCAAGACCCGCGCCGCGGACAAGGAACTGCGCCAGCTCGTCCTCGACCGCGGATCCACCCTGATGGACCTGCACGGCATCGGACCATCCTCAGCGGCAAGGCTTTTGGCCGACACCGGCGACATCCATCGATTCCGTGACCGGGACCGGTTCGCATCCTGGAACGGCACCGCACCCCTGGACGCGTCCTCAGGCGAGCAGCAACGCCACCGACTCTCACACGCCGGCAACCGCAAAATCAACCGCGTCCTGCACATCATGGCCATCGTTCAACTACGAAACCCCACACCCGGCCGCGTCTACTACGACCTGCGCAAGGGCGGCGGCAAGACCTCGATGGAAGCCCTGCGCGCACTCAAACGCCGACTCTCGAACCTCATCAATCAGTCCGATGTACAACCCCATGCCCAGGGCGATGCATGGTGCCCCTCGCGTCGGCCTCACCAGGGCGCGCCCATCGATTCATGTCAACGTGGACAACATCGGCAGCGCGATGGACTGGATCAACCTGCACCAGCGCCAGGCGGCGATGACCTACAGCCGACGCTGAGCATCCGCGCAGCGCCTCACCTCCGCGTCGAGGTGGGGCGTCGCGCAGCAAGACTCGCGGGCAGGCAACCCACGAAGTACTGGTGACCGGCTGCTACCTCCGGTTTGCGGCCGTCGCTGGCAATGATGGTGAAGTAGCGGGCGGGACGGGAAAGCATGTAGTGCGTTTTGCCTGGTCAACCAGGTTATCTGCAGCGGTAACGTGGGTGATGTCCACGATGTGATTCTCATATCCGCTGATACGCAAAAGATCCCAGATTCGGCTGGCGCTGTGGTCCGGGCCACTCCGCGGTTAGGCGGCGTGCACGTACTCGGTCAGTGTCTCCCGCATCTCGGAGGCGACCGCGGAGTTGGGGAAGTGTTTGCCCAGCAGCGATTCCAGCTGGTTCAGCCGTTTGCGCACCCAGGAGAAGTGGTGTTCGATCGACACCTCGAGGACTGGGGCAACGGCCGCCAGCGACGCGTCCAAGTCCCCCAGTCGGGCGTTCGCCGAGGCGAGGTAGATGGTAGTCAGCATCTCGTCGCCGGGTGAGCGCTGCACCTTCCATGCCTTCAAGGCGTCCTCGGAGGCGGCCACCGACTTGCGGAGCGTTTTCGGGTCCTCGGCCCACATGAGCGAGAACCCGTGGTAATAGATCTGTTTCGCTGGGGTGAAGGTGAAAAGCCCTGGCACCTCGTCGGGTCCGCAGTCGTCGCGGGCGCGGTCGGCCTCGGTGAGCAATTCCAGAGCGCGGACGGAGTCGCCGAGGTTGGCGACCGAGGCGGCCAGCCCGCACAGCAGGCGCGGCCCGGCGGTACCGGTGGAGCGGCCCGCGTAGTTCAGTCCGTCGGTGGCGGCGTCGCGGGCGAGATCGAAATCCTTGGTGAACCGGAAGGCGAGAGCCTGTGTGCCGCGTGCCCAGGCACGCAGCTGATCGTGTCCGGCGCGCTCACCCATGTTGAACGCCGCCTGGGCGTGCAGCTTCGCCGCGTCGGCCTGCCCGAGATCCAGGGTCAGGTACGACAGCACCCCCGACGCCCGCCCCAGCAGCACGTAGAGGTCCCGGATCTGTTCGGGGGTGTGTGCACCTGATCGGATACGCCGCAACAGCTCAGCGCGCACGCCAAGAGCCCGTTTCAGTGTCTCCTCGTAGGACTCCAGTCGTGCCTTCGTGGAGATATCCCAGATGTCTTGGCCGAGCGCGTCGAGGTCGGCCCCGTCCGGCACATACAGCAGTTCCTCGGATCCGCGCCGCGCTTCCTCGAGCAGGCGCATAGTGTCCTCGGCGTGCGCCCGTTCGCGCTGGTCGGAATCCCATGCCGCAACGAGAACCCCGCCCGCGTCCAGCGTTCGATCCGTCCGTTCGGCCCACCCGCGATCCGAGGGCCAGCGCCGCCCGTTCTCGATATTGCCCAGCTGAGACCAGTCGCAGAACAGCAACCCGGCGAGTTCGCGCAGCGACAGCCCGCGCGCCGTGCGCAGAGCGCGCAGAGCCTCGCCTGTCCGATTCGGGTTCATCCCGAGCAATCTTTGTGCCGCTGTGGGCATTCGGTCCCCTCGCAACCGTGTTCAAATCCCGTCACGCAGTCCTGAACACAGCGTATGCCCCTCGCCCGGCATCCGACCGGGGTTGGGTGAGAGTGCCGTCCGGGGCCGGACGTAGTTGCTCCACCCCCAACCTTCCCGGCCTCGGATCGCATCGAATCCACCGAGGGAGGGCCGAGGACATGAAGCCGCAACCGAGCGCGATCGGCTATCTGCGCGAAGACATTTCGGGCGCCAGTCGAGTATGGGACGAGAACCAGGTGCGTCGGCTGGCACAGCGGCTCGGCTACGACCTGCGCAGAGTGTTCATCTTCGATGAGCACACCGACCGCCCCGTGACACGGCTGTGCACGGCGGTGTCACGACTGGAAGCCGACGCCGTGGTCACGCCGTCGGCGGCACACTTCGGCGGCACGGTCCCCGGCGAGCTGGTGCAGCGCGCCGACGTGATCACGGTCAGCCCGGAGGAAACCTACGCCCGAACCGCCATGGGTGAGCTTCCGAATGGCGTGGCCTAGTTCAGATATATGCGCGAACGTGCACCTATCGACGGGCTTCGCTATCCGGAATCGCGACCGAGCGCATCGGGGCATCGGGGCATCGGGCGCAGCCAATTGAAGTACACAACTGGATAGGTCGAAAGATCATGCATTACAACCGAATTCGCCAGCCCGCGGTTTGCCGGTGGTCGTTGGTCCGTGTCCTGCTCGTGCTCTTCGCGGCGCTGGCTCTGTCTCTGGCATCTCAACCACCCGGCGCGATCGCCGAGGCCCCCTCGAAAGACTGGTGCGATAGCCGCTGGGAGGAACTCCGCAACGACTGCCTGAGCCGGTTCATCAACGACTCCTCCAAGGTGGTGCAGTGCTACAAGGTCGTAGATGACTGGTACGCAAAGTGTTTGAGAGGCGACATCAACACGACGAGTCCATGCCTCTGCGATCTGCTGAAACCGCTCGGTTTCGACCGGCGGGTACCCATAGACCCGGAAATCTTCGATCCGGGCCACTCCGGCGAATAGTTTGGGAAACATGACGACAGCTCTGATCGAGGCGGCGGGTGAGTTCGGCGACCCGATCGCGGTTCGTGAACTGATCTCGGCCGAGCACGGCGGAACGGTGCTGGTGGAGATCGGCGCACCACGCAAGGTGACCCGCAAGCTCCCGAACTCCGATCTGACCGTGGACGAATGGCTGTGCCCGTGGCGGATCACCGGCCTGAGCGACTCACCTCGCGTCGCGGTCAGCGCTGGCCTGGACAGCATGCAAGCGCTCCAGTCCGCCATGATCCTGGCGGCAGCCGACCTCGAGGGGTTCAAGCACCCGGTGACCTGGCACGGCGGTAGCCCGGATCTAACGCTGGCGCTGGTCGAGTAGAGGACGTGGCCCGGGTGTCTCGAATGATCGGGATACCGGGCCATCGGCTCGGCTAGTTCACTGAGTGGTTGGGACAGTACACACTTATCGCCGCACCCCGCCAACCCGCGTATGACCGGCGGCCCCAGCCTCAACTTGACCGTGTTGCCGGCCGAAGCCAGGCCAGTGCCCGTAGGTCACCTGCGGCCACTGCACGTTGACGCCAGCTAAGCGCCTCGTCAATACGGTTTCGGCCGTACAACAGGTTAGCCAGTTCGAACATGGCAGGGGCGAGGTGCGCTTCGGCTGCCTTGCGGTGCCAGATCTCGGCTTCGTCGAGATCCCCACGGTCTGCGAATAGTTGACCGAGGTTGAACATGGCCTTGGTGCTGCCGAGTTCAACGGCCGAGCGGTAGTCGGCTTCGGCGGCCGCCCAGTCGCCGCGCTCTGCGGCGAGATACCCGAGGCTGAAGGCTGCCTGTTGATGGCCGAGGTTGGCAGCGTTTCGATACCAAACCTCGGCTTCGTTCTGCTCCTTGCGCTGATAGAGCAGCAGGTTCGCGAGGCTGAACATCGAGGCGGGCTCGCCGAGTTCGCAGGCTTTGCGCAACCAGGTCTCAGCACGGTCGTGATCGCCGTTATGGCGGAGCAGTTCTCCCAGATTGTGCATGGCGCTGGTGTGGCCGAGTTCCGCGGCGTCGTGGAGCCAGACCATGGCCTCAGTGTGATCACCCTGATCGGCATACAGGCATCCGAGGTTGTATTTGGAATCGATGTAGCCGCGGTCGGCCGCGAGGTGAAACCATCCCTGGGCGCCCGCGATATCGCCAGCCCTCGCCCGTAGGACTCCAAGATTGTGCATGGCCTTAGCCGCATTCAAGTCCGCCGCTCTGCGGTACCAGGCCTCGGCGTCAGCGAAGTTGCCTTCATCCTCGGCGTCGATGCCCATGTTGAACATGGCGTCGGCATTACCGTGGTCGGCGGCTTTGCGATTCCATGCTTTGGCTTGGTCGAGGTCGCCTTGGCTCTTGAGCGTAACTCCAAGGTTGTACATGGCCTGGGCGTCGCCGAGGTCAGCGGCTTTGCGTTCCCAGCGCATTGCTTCTGCGGGATCTCCCGCTGTTTCGAGCACGATCGCGAGGTTGCACATTGCACCGGTATGACCGAGGTCAGCGCCTTTGCGGTACCAGGCTCGTGCCTGGTCGAAATCGCCTTGCTCGCCGTTCAGGAAGCCCAGATTGAACATGGCAGCGGCGTCGCCGAGGTCGGCGGCACGCTGGGTCAGGTCCCGGGCGACACCGAAGCACTGGCGGTGGTAGGCGTGGGAACCAATCTCGGTGAGTATTTCGTGGTCTGCGTCGGTAGTCGCGGTGTGCCAAAAGGATTCAGCGATAGTGCGGGGCGGACGGCCGTGCAGGCCGTCATCGGCTGCGGTGAGGTAGTCGAAGGCCTGATATCCGCGGGTATGCTCGTCGAGCCACTGGGTCGACAGTGCCGCAATATGGGCGCTGGCCTCGACTGGTGTGCGTGCGGCGCGAATCGCGGAGGTCATCACCGCAGGATCGACGTCGTGTTCGGGATGGGTTCGGCGCAGGGCCAGGGTGGCCAGGTTAGTCAGCACAGGTTCGGGAATCGGATCGTATCGGCCGATGCGTGCCCAGTCGATCGCGGTTTCGATCACCACTCGCAGCGGCGGGTCGATCCGGGCGGCGCGGTCATAGCGGTCGAGCAAGGCCGGGGCGCCGGCGATGACTTCCCCGAGTCCATATCCCAGTTTCCGGTAGTGGGCTAGTGGAAGGTCGGGATAGGCGAATTCGGCGACGGCCTGCTCGTCCGGATCTTGGACAGTGGATTCCAGGTCGATTGTGGTGGCCTGGCGGATCAGTTCACCGATATCACCGGCGAGTTCGCCTCTCTTCGCATCATGCAATCGGTCGTATTCTTCACGACGCAGGGTCCCCACCACCGTGGTGGGCGCGGCGCGCAAGAGCAGATGAGCCAATCTCGCGGGGGTCAATCCCGCATTGCCGCCGAGGAACCGGTCCAGGTCATCGAGCCACACCACGAGCCGGTCAGCGCTGCCGATGTACGCCGGATGCTCCGGCAGATCACCGAGCCTTTCTTTCGCAGGGACCAGCACTCGCGCATCATCGGCTGCCCGCACGAGCGCTTCGAACAGGCTTCGGGTCTTGCCCGCCTTCGACGGCCCGATCACGACCGTCAACCGACGCTGGCCGAACGCCGCTATTAGATCGTCGTCGACCCGGCGTGGCACGTACGGGTCCTTCCTCGGAGCCTCGGCAGCGGATCCGTGCCGATCGCGGTCACTGAATTGGGATTCGGTAGCCCCCAACCGGTATGGGTCCAGCTCCACCGCTCGTGGGGGTTGGCCCGTATCGTCGAGAACCACCGCAAGCCCGGCCCACGCCCGGCGATCAATATCGCTGTCGCGGTTAGAACCTCCGGCCGAACTGAGAGGATCTGTATCCCCGCGCACGAGCAGACGTTTCCACCATTCGAAATCGCGGTGCCGCTCTTCGATGCCGAGGTGTTCGGCCTCGGCGATGACGCGGCACGCGGTCACGAATTGCAACACCGTGGTCAGCTTCGGTGCCGGCGCGGACGCCGTCGCAGCATTGCGCAGGGTGGTCTCACCGACCGCGTCGCCAGCACGGCGCTCGATGAGGATCTCGGCCAGCCTCCGGTAGCTCGGGTCGCCCACGGATGCGCGCAGCCGTGCCAGCTCGTCGGCCAGGCGGGCGCGCGCACCCGCATCATCGCAATCCATCGCAGTCATCGTGCCCCCTGGCCCAGATCAGTGCGGGGCCTTCACAATCCACTGACCCACAACAGCACTGCGGCCGCCGCGGTGAGGACGACCACGCACACCACGAACCGCCACAACGCCGACCATTTTGCCATCGCCTTGCGCACGGTCAGGCCAATCTCTCGCCACATCATTGTTCTCCCTTGTTCCGCGCCCACTCAGTGGGTCGAAAACCACTTCAGCACAAGGAAAATCGCAGATCAGCTAACTGATCGACCCTGATGAGAAGTGCGCGAGAACGATCGGCAATGAGGAAATCTCAGGCGAGTTGGGTAATGGTCGAGGCAAGCTCGGTCTGAGCAAAATGGCACTCATGACTGTAGATGTCGGCGCTCTTCCAAAAGTAGGCCACTGGCGCTCTTCGAAAAGTAGGCCACCCGTCCACGATCGGAAGGGTGATCTCAGTGCAGGATTGGGCGCAGATCAGGTATCTCCACGCCAGCGAGGGGCTGTCGATGCGGGCCATCGCGGCCCGGATGGGCATCTCGCGGGACACGGTCGCGCGAGCGATCAAGTCCGACTCGCCACCGCGCTATCAGCGGGTGGCGGGCCCGTCGGCGTTCGATGCGTTCGAGTCGCTGGTGCGCGAGCTGCTGGCCAGGTTCCCGGCGATGCCGGCCTCGGTGGTCGCCGAACGGGTGGGCTGGTCGGGATCCTCGTCGTGGTTCCGCAAGAAAGTGGCCGAGTTGCGGCCGGAATATGCGCCGAAGGATCCGGCCGATCGCCTGGATTACCGGCCCAGGGACCAGGCTCAGTGTGATCTATGGTTCCCGCCGACGCGAATTCCGTTGGGCGCCGGGCAGATCGGAACGCCACCGGTGCTGGTGATGGTGGCCTCGTTCTCGCGGTTTCTCACCGCGATGATGATCCCGACCCGCACCACCGCGGATCTGCTGGCTGGAATGTGGGCCTTGCTGTCGGATCAGCTGGAGCGGGTGCCTCGAAGACTGTTGTGGGACAACGAATCAGGCATCGGCAAGGGCGGGCATCTGGCGACCGGAGTCGCTGCGTTCACCGGAATGTTGGCGACCAGCATCGTCCAATGCAAACCGTTCGACCCCGAGTCCAAAGGCATCGTCGAACGCGCCAACGGCTATCTCGAGACATCGTTCTTGCCGGGCCGATCATTCGAGTCCCCGACGGACTTCAACCTCCAGCTCGCCGACTGGCTGCCGATCGCGAATTCCCGTCTTGTCCGGAGGCTTTCGGCGCGACCGAACGAGCTGATCGGCACCGATCGAGCCGCGATGGCAGCCCTGCCTCCGATCGGTCCGGCGATCGGATTCAGCTACCGCGCTCGGCTGCCACGCGACTACTACCTGCGGGTCCTGGGCAACGACTACTCGATCGACCCGGTCGTGATCGGGAGGATGATCGACGTCCATGCCGATCTGGATGCCGTGGTCGCCCGCTGCGACGGACTGCTCGTCGCCAACCACCACCGCGCCTGGTCCAAGGCCCTCACCATCACCGACCCCGACCACGTCCGGTCGGCGGCAAGATTGCGAGAGGCGTTCGCCCACAAGAACTCCCACACAACCCAAGACGATGATCTGACACGTGATCTGGCCGACTACGACGCTCGCTTCGGCGTCGACTTCACCGGCGAGGGGGTCGCATGATGTCCGCGCCACGCGACACCGCCAAGCAGATCGAGTACTACGCAGCCGCTTTGAAGGCGCCACGGATCCGCGACAGCGCCGCCCGGCTGGCTGAGCAGGCCCGCGACGCCGGCTGGACCCACGAGGAATACCTCGCCGCGGTCCTGTCCCGCGAAGTGTCCTCCAGGGAGTCTTCCGGAGCCGAAATCCGTATCCGCGCAGCGGGATTCCCCGCCCGAAAGGCCATCGAGGAGTTCAACTTCGACCACCAGCCCGCCCTCAAACGCGACACCATCGCCCACCTGGGCACCGCCCAGTTCATCACCAAAGCCCAGAACGTTGTCCTGCTAGGCCCACCAGGCACCGGCAAAACCCATCTGGCGATCGGGTTGGGCATCGCCGCGGCCCACCACGGCCACCGGGTCTTGTTCGCCACCGCCGTCGAATGGGTCACCCGCCTGCAGACCGCCCACCAGCAGGGCCGCCTGGCTGCAGAGTTGGCCAAGCTGCGCCGCTACGGGCTGCTGATCATCGACGAGGTCGGCTACATCCCCTTCGCCCAGGACGCGGCCAACCTGTTCTTCCAATTGGTCTCCAGCCGTTACGAACACGCCTCGCTGATCTTGACATCGAACCTGCCGTTCTCCCGATGGGGAGACGTGTTCTCCGACCACGTCGTCGCCGCGGCCATGATCGACAGAATCGTCCACCACGCCGACGTGTTGACCTTGAAAGGCAACAGCTACCGACTCCGCAACACCGAAATCGACACACTCCCGTCCATGCGAACCGACAACACGGCAGACTAGACAACCATCAAGTGGCCGATTTTCGACCAGCGCCACCGGCCGATTTTCGAAGAGCGTCGACAGTAGAACCGCCCCCGACAAGCGATAGTCATCGCTCTCGTATGTCCGGGGCTCACACCCAGGTCGAGTTACCTCCGGGGCCTGTGGGTAGCCATCGGTCGTGACTTCCTGGCCCCAGGTGCGGGCGGGACGGGTTTCCAGCCGGACCTGCCCGGAATTGCAGGGCACTTCGATGATCTCCAAACACACGCGACCAGGCCAGACACAGTGGATACCAGGGGTATGAACCCGTCGGCGGCGATGCGGTCGCGGATCAGGGCGCGGGTCTGCTTGGCGACGCTGTACCAACGGTCGGTGGCGGCCCACCTATTCGGCCATGGGTCATCCCGACATCCTGCCTCTGATCTGCACGGCGACACACAGTGGGGGATGAACAGCAAAGCCCTGAAAGCGTAGAGCTTTCAGGGCTTTTACCGAGGTTGTGTGGGCGCCCAGGCGGAGCGTGGGTGACGTGGTGGGCGGGCCAGGATCCGCAGCACGTCGTCGCGGCTGATGGCCGGGACGTCGGGGGCGGTGGCTTCGGCGGCGATCCATTCCGAGAGCAGTTCGTCACGGTTGGTGTCGGCCTCGGCGGCGCGTGCCAGCAGTCGTTCGTACGTGGCACGCGGCAGGGTCACGGTCGCGGTGAAGGTGACGGGCACGTCTTCGTCCTCGCCCAGGCGCGGTACGTCCACGGCCGGGGCTTCGGTGTCGAAGCGCAGGTCATCCAGCAACCGGTCGGGCCAGTCGTTGCCGTAGGCGGCCACGATCTCGGCGTGCACGTCCACTGCTTTGGTAGGGCTCATCGGTGGCCTCCTCCCAAGATTCGAAAGCGGTCAGGTCCGGGCCGGGCGGCGGTCGTCACCGCCCGGTGATCTGCGGCGATCATGATGAAACTCATGGTCGCGAGGCTCGGCGACGACGACGAGCCGGAACGCGCGGAAACGGCGGATCCGGCCTGGCGCGCCGACGTGTGCCCGCCCTGGGCGCGGATCCCGACCCCGATCACCGCGATTCCGCACCTGGCCGCGGCCGCGCAGGCCTCCGGGGATATCGACCGGATCATCTGGGTCGACGCGCCGGAGCCGCCGGTGATCCACACCCCGGGCCGGCACGCGAGTCAATGGCTGGCCAGTGGCGACTACCTGTGCCTGCCGATCCCGTGCCCGTGGTGCGGGTGGTGGCGCGACGGGGCCTGCCAATGCGATCCGGACCTGCCCAACCCGATCGAATGATGCCGAGGCTCAACCGGTTTCGGCGACACGCAACGCAGCGGGCGCGGCGGGGGCCGCGACGTCCAGGCAGATTTCCTTGAGGCGGCCGTGTCTGCACCGAGCTCGCGGTAGGCGGTCGGGCGCGCGGCCAGGGCCAAGTCCTGGCGCGGGCCGCGCGCGCCGCAGGTCACCAGCGCGGTACCGGATCCGCGGACCTTGCCCTGGAGTGTGCGGGCACGGGCCAGGGACGACAATGGCTTCGTCGAGGTCGCAGGCGACCAGGTCGAAGTCCTCACAGAGCCACGGCGACGATTTCGCGGGAATCCGAACCCGCTTCGGGCACGCAAAAGATCCGATCCAGCCTCCCGCTCGTCTTCACTGCGGCAAGCAACCCCAGACGATCCCCCGTCGACCACGCGCGCCGTGGATTGGATGCTCACCGGACGCCTGATCACGGCCGATGAGGCCCACGCCTCCGGGCTGGCGAACCAAGTCGTTCACCCCGAGGAGCTACTGCCCGCGGCGATGGCCTACGCACACGAGCTGATCGCGCACACCGCACCGGTGTCGGTCGCGGTCACCCGGCGGATGCTGCTGCGGCTACCGGGTCGAGTCCTGGAAGGCGTGGTCGCGGACGGCCGCCGATCGGGCGAGCACGCGTGGTGCTCGGAACATGCGGGCCAGGAGCAGGGTGATCGGCACCGAACATGCCGCGTAGATGGCCAGGACTGTCAGCAGGAACGCCATGACGGGATCTCCCGTTCGTCTAGATGTGTGCGATCAGCAAACTCCTCGTGATCTCCGCCGGGCAGGGGCCTATGGGCAATTTTCCAGGGCATTCGGGCCTGAACACGGCAATTCGCACATATTTCTGGGTTATGAGCGGTGCGCTGGCCTCAAGTTCGGCAGGGGCGCATCCGGTCGGCGAATCTCTGTTCGTCGGTACACCGAAGCATCTCCGGGCAGGCGGACCGTCCCTGATCTCGACCACAGCACCTACGCGGTGGAACGGACTCGCGTGGCGGTGGGCCAGGCGGCCGACTTCGCCTGGGTATGCCCGGCTAGGTCCGGGTGATGGCCTCGATGCCGTCCTGGGTCGAGACGTAGACGGTGTGCGCGGCGGCGTCCAGGACGAGGCGGAATGGGCTGCGCCCCACCTTGATTGTCGCTGTCATCGTTTTGGTGGTGGTATCGATGACCGTGACGGTGCCGTCCTTGAGATTGGCTACGAACAGCTCGTGCGTTGCCGGGTCGAGGACGATGCCGGTCGGACCGCTGCCGACCGCGACGGTGGCGGCCGCCGCGTGCTGCGAACCTTCGAGTACCGCTACCGCGCCCGCACCGTAGTCGTTCGTGTATACCGTGCGCGTGGCTGCATCGACGGCGATCTCGGAGATCTTGCGCCCCATGGCGATACGGTCCGATATCGTCCGGGTCCGCACGTTCACGACGGTTATCGTCTCCGCTGAATAGTCGGTGGCGTAGATCGTGTTCGTTGTGGAATCGATTGCTATATTGCCGATTCCGGATGCTGCCGTGATGGTGCCCGCCACGCGGCGCGCACGCAGGTCCACGACCGACAGTCCGGTGTCGGTGGCGATGTAGGCGTACTGCCCGGTGCTGTCGACGGCCAGCGCCCCTGCACTCTTGCCGATCTTGATCGTTGCTAGGGTCGTCGCGGTTACAGGGTCGATTATCGTGAAAATGCCTTCGGCCGAACCGTTTCCGCCTTTGCCGTGCGTGGTCGCTGTTCGATACAGCAGATGGTTGACCGGGTCGACGGCGATGCGGGAGGGCATCTCGTAGAAGGTGAGGTCCATAGCCCGCGCCTTCCGGGTGTTCTTGTCGAGGGCCCACAGCGTCTTGCTGGCGGATTGGCAGGCGTACACCGTGCCATCCTGGGGATCGATCGCCAGCTCGTTCACTCCTGTGGTGGTCAACGGTGTGATCGTGAAGGCGCCGTCCTGTCTGGCCGCACCCAGTTTCGGTGCGGGACTCGGCCACAGCGTGTACAGCACTGCGGCGGAGGCGATCAGTATCAGCACGATCGCGACCGCCGCGAGCCGGCGCACGGGTCGTCTCCGATCACCGGCGGTGGGGGCGGCGCCGACTCTGGCAGGGTAATCGGCCATCTGGTCGATCTCGTTTGGTTCGTGTTCAGGCCGGACGGGCTGAGTCTGTGCCGGAATCTCTGGCGAATCAGGTGGTGGCGAGCTCGATTCCGGCCCGTCCTCGACCCAGAGCTGCCACCCGGACGGTGCGGGCGGCCAGCTGGGGTCCGGGATCCAGTCCCGGTCCGGTATCCATCCCTGCGGTGCCGGCGGCCAGCCCGGCGGCGGATTGAAACGCATGGACCCTACCGATCAGGCTCGTCCACGCTGCGTCAGCGCGGCTGTACCGCGACGCCGCACCCGGGGGATCATCGACGCCGATTACGGTCAGCAGACTAACTGCGGCCATCCGGCTCGGTACACCGATCGAGGTCGATTGCGCGGCAATGTCATTCGAATGCAGGACACTCCGCATTCGACGATCGGCAGCCCATGGCGAGTCACGTCGGAAATGTGAGGCGGTGGCTTCGGGTAGCGATCACCGGATGGCGGAAGTCGTGATGATGCCGGCTCGAGCTCCCCGCATCGGCAAGAGGCTGTCTGGGTGGACACGATTGCGATCAGAGGACCCGAGATGTCCAGCTGCGGCGTGGATTGCACGCTGATTCGGTGGTCGGCAACGATGTTCCGTCGATCGGGTCGACCAGTTGCACATCGCCGTGGTCTGCCGCGGACCGTGCGGCGACGGCCGACCGCAGCGACCCCTGGCCTATTGCTGGGCCAGCGCGTGATCGATCTCGCTGATACGTGCGTCGAGCAGCGTCTTGTCCTCGCGCATTGCCACGCATTGTTCGCCGGGCATGGCACTGCCGAACCGTTGCACCTGTTCGAGGTTCTCGATCAGCTTCGCCCGCTTTTTCATCAGTTCGGCACGCCGTTCCGGTAATCGACCGGAGTCGGCTCGGATCCCTGCCACTCTGTTCTCCCGTGGTGTACTTCGTCGGATCTGGTTTACCGTCGAGATACCCTGCCGAAGCAGTGCTACACGGTCTGCCGAGTCGGTGCCCGCCGGCGCGGGAGGGTCTTGGAACCGGGATGTCCGAGGAATGGGCGGTCTCGGCCGGTACACCCCTGGAAGCCGCCGCGATGGGACGCCGGACCATCTTCGCGAACGGTAGTCGTCCCGGCGGAGCAGGCCGGGGCGAGATCCCTCCGGGCCGCGACTGCACGATCGCGGCCGGGAGCGATCCGGGCGATCCTGCCCGTTACGGCACGCTCGATGCCTTGCGGGACCACCTCGACGCGCCAACCCTGCGGGTATCGACGAATCTCCGTGCGTCCGGCAAGCAGTCGATGTCGGGGTCCGCTCAGTGGACGAAGTACTCGGGACTAGAGCACCTGGGCATCATCGTTCCCGAGAGATTGGTGACGCACAGAGTGATGTGCTCCAGAGGCAGAGCGACCTGGTCGGCGTCGTCGTAGAAATAAGTTTCGGTTCTGCCACCGTTCTCGGCGGTGAACCCGAAATTCTTGCCGGAGCGGTCGAAGACGTTGACCGTCACGTGGTAGCCGGATGCCGACCACACCCAGATCCACGTGCCGTCCGAGCGAACACTCGCCTCGCCGGCGTTGCCGCCGTTGAGCTGCACTACCGCGTGCGCATCGTGTGTAGCCGCGGAGGCCGGGGGAGCGGCGGCGACGAGAGCCGCCGACACGGCAGCGAATGCGAGAATTGACTGGCGCATGATTAGACTTTCGGATCGAAACCAACAGGATAAATTTGTGAACTGCGAATGAATTGCTCTATGCCGCAGGGGAGTACGACGTACTCCGTTACAGAGGTCTGTCACTTGCCCGACGGCCGTACCGGAGGGAAGGCCATCACCGGCCCGGCGCAGCTGCCCTGGTCGGGTAGCAGGTGTACGCAGGGTTCATGCCCCTCTGCTCAACCGGCCGCAGTCCAGCCCGGTGCGCAGACCTTGTTCGCGCTGTCGCAGACAGTGAATGCCGCCGCGGAGGTCAGCAGCACGCCGCCGGTCTGCCCGCCTGCCCGCACGGAGAAGGAATCGTCATATCCTGAAGTGCGCGAGGTGTATTGGATTCGGAGGTAACCGCCACCGGTTCCCGTATCGGCGCTGAGGGTGTACTTGTTCGCCGACACTCGAGCGTGAATGCCCTGCCAATCCAATTGGGAGCCGGCGGTGAGCGCATTGCCGATACCCGGCCACGGGTCTCCTCCTGCCGGCTGCTCCGCCGTCGCGACCGGCGCGAGGATCACGGTCGCGAGGGCGCCGATGCCCGCGAGGCGGCGCAGGCGGCTGGGCAAGGTCGTGGACATGGTGAGTTCCTTTTCGTGGAGCGGAGGCTCGCCTGGCGTCTCTGCCGTCGGCGGTGCGGTGGCCGAGGCTGCGGCCGCCGGCCTTCAGCAGAGCAGCGACGGCTGTGCGCATTGAAGTGCACTTTTCGAAAAAGGTGTGCGTAAGTCATTGTGACCAGCCGTGTTTCGGCGGCGCCTGCCCTAAGCTTGCGATCGTGGTCGATGCGTCATCCGGTGGAGAGGCACAGCCACTCGGTCCGGACGGCCCGGCGTTCGATTCGAAGGACTGGTCGCGACGAGCGGCCGCAGTGGAAACGCGGCAGCAGTTCGGAGAGCTGCTGTCGGAGATCGTGGCCACTGCCCGGATCTCCGTCGGGGCGGTCAAAGCGCATCTGTCCGGCACCCGCACCGTCTACAACTGGTTCAGTGGCGGATCGCTGCCCCGCAACGCCCAGGATGCGCGTCGTCTGGCCGACTATCTCGGCAACGCGCTGGCCCGCCGTCATCCGGGGGTGGAGGTGGCCGACGCCGTCTTCGATGCCTGGACCCGTCTGGCCGAACGACGCCACGAGGACGCAGCCGCCCGTGCCGTGGCGAATCGTCGCGCCGCCGGGGGCAATACCACTCAAGATGCGGGCGCCTGCGCATCGGAAGAGGAGACCGAGGACTCGGACGATGCGGTCGAAGCGTCGAATACCAGAGGGCCTGATTCGACCGAATCGACCTCGGATTACGGCCATTTCGTAGCAGGCGCACTTCCCGCGGCCACGCCTCGGCAGACCGAGATCGACGACGCGGTCGCCGAGGTAGCCGGGAATTCAGCGGGCGATCGACAGAGCGGCTGGGGCGCCGTAAAAGCGCGCTGGGCGCGGCGAATCACACCGCACCACAGGAAGATCGCGGCGGCGGCAGTAGCGCTTTCCTTGGTGGCGGCGATCGCCTTGGCGTTCACGGTGACACGGGTGGTGGTCGGGCCGCGCCGGTACACGGTGCTGCCGTGCGCGGAATCGATTCCGCTCAATACACGGGGGTTCGTGCGGATGAACACCGCGGACGGCCCGCCGGGTGATCCGCGCCCGCGGCAGCAGGCCGAGTTGCGCGTGCAGATCGAGGAGTCGGTGGGGTGGATCGCGTACGCCTATCTGACACAACCCATGTCGGATCGCGATCAGCTGTCGCTGGACTGGAGCGACGTCTACGAACCGCAAGACTCGCAGATCAAGCACTGCCCGGCTCAGCTGGTGAACCAGGTCCAGCAGACCGCCGGTGTACGAGCCCGCAGCCCGCTGGGCGCGCCCCGCTGGTTCCGGGTGTGCGCGACGGTGCCCGACGAGTTCAAGGTCGTTGGACGCGGTCCCACATCCTGCGGCAGTTGGACACGACCCGATGATTGATTCTCATATCCGGCGAACGTTGCTGGCCTGCCTGATCGTGGCCGTTCTCGGCGCCGGCGTCGGCATCGGCGCAGGAGTGCGATGGAACGACTGGCGCGCACCGCAGCCGTACCGTTCGCGCATGGACTCACCCCTGATGTCGTTCTCCGATTGCGGCGAGTCGCGCGAGCCGGACCTGGCCGCCGAAATCCACACCTTGTATCCGACCTCGACGGCGCTGCGCACCCCCATCCGGGACCGGGAGGTTGCCTTGCGGGCGCAACGCCACCCGAGATACGGGTGGATCGTGTGGGCGGATTTCGTTGTCTCCCAATCCGATCGCGACCGGGTGTGGCTGTCGTGGAGCTACGACAACGACCCGGCCGTCGAATCGAAGTGGCGCGACTGCTCGCAACCGATCACCAAAGGCCACTGGACCCCGGCGGTGGAGGCATTCGACGCCTTGGGCCGCGCACGCTGGTTCCAGGCCTGCGGCCAAGTACCACCGGAGGACCGCGGATCACGCGCATCCGGGGTCTTCTGCACTCGCTGGGAACAGCCCACCTGAGGACCGCGTGCCCGCGTTCGAACTGGTGCGGCACGAACAGTCCGACCACATCAATCTTGATCAGACGGCCGATGCTCGGCACAGCCCACTGATGAGCCTCCGCTACCTCGCGCTGAGCGGCAGTCATCGGAACGGGCATGCGAGAAATGAAAGCGTCAGGGGGCTTAAGATCTCGCCAGTACGTATGCGTTGCATGCCTGGGGCAACTTCATCGACGAAGCCGGTTTGGACCGGGATCCCGGCTGGCTCGATGCAGCGCTGCTGCGGGGGCAGCGGGACGTCGTCAGCGAGGACCTGATGATCGGGGATGCCGACATGCTACGAGTGGACGGGCCGGGCACGATTCACCGTCGACGGGCAGCGAGTCGACGGTCGGGATCTGCTGGGACGAGATCTGGACAGTGCCGACTGGCGGGTGGCGCGGATACTGGTGGCCACCGACAGGACACCCGAGGGAGCCCTGCGGATCATGACTGAGGTCGAGGAAGACGGCGGATGTGACACGTATGTGTACTCGGCGATAGCGGAGACCGCCGGTCAGTCGATGCCCTCGACGATGCGTAAGTCGCGAGCGACGCGATCGGGGCAGCCGCCAGTGCCTTCTGGCACGCCTCGCTCTCGTATGCCGCTACGGCCTGTTCGAAGCCGTCGAATTGGTTCGATCGCCGGGTCGGAGCGGCTGAGGGTCCGGCTCTCGGATTTTTCAGCGTTCGGATCGTGTGACGACCAGGCTGGGGTTCTGGTTCTGCAGTTCGGCGACAATGTCATCGAGCGATATCGGGCGCAGCCAGCGTTCGGAAACAGCAACCGGCAACCCCACCGTGAACTTGTTCAGCGGGCTGTAAATCCTGCTGGGCCAACGGCGTTCAGTGAGTTGCGGCACGGGTTCGGCCATGTCGATGGCCAGATACCTGCTCCCGTGGGCCGTGATCAGGTGGACGCCCGCTATCGCTGTCCACGGGATTCGGCCGTGTGGGCTGATTACGACTGCCCGCTCGTTGATCGCTATATCCGGGGTGGGGTGAGTGAGGTGATCGAGTCCGAGAAACAGCGATAGCGTTCCCAGGACGATCGGCGCTAACACAGGAAATATCAGCGGCGAGCCAGGGCTGGTGGTTGTCATGAACAGTAGCCAGCCGCCCGCGATTCCCACCGAGCCCAACAGCATCATCTCCAACCAACGGGCCCACGAAGAGCGAAAGATCGTTGGTGGTGTTGATACTTCGTTCGACGCGTCCACGCCCTGGACTGTAGTGGTCGTCGTGGCGGGATCGGAAGAAGTAGCAATGAAGCGTCGCTGTGGTTGGCGACAGCTCCATGGAGCTCCGGACGATCGCGCCGCGAAAATTGCTTCGGTTCAGGGCTTGAGTCTCCATCTGGGGGGGCTGGAGTGTTCGGGCGTGGACGACGACACGCTCTTCACCATCAGGGCTTTGGCCGAACGGACCGGGTTGACGGTCAAGACGATTCGGTTCTACTCCGATCGAGGGACCGTGCCGCCGACCACTCATAGCCTGGCCGGCTACCGGCTCTACGACGCCGAATCCGTTACTCGCCTGGAATTGGTTCGTACCCTGCGAGGACTGGGTGTCGACCTGCCCATTCACTCCAAGACCAGACGAACGGCCTTCTCGCGAACCTCGGGCGGGTAACGCTTCGTCATGATGGGAACCATCTTCCACTAGGAAGAAGCGGTCCCCAACCCGTGACGTTCAGTCCGCGGCCCCTGGCAGTCCTGCCGAGGACGGGCTGTTGCTTCTCGCGGGCATGGGTGCAGACGGCCGTGATCCCCAGCCAACAACGAAACTTGACGCCCGCAAATAGCAAACAGTCGACGATCCTCACCGCAGGTGTCCAGACTGTTCGGCCTGCGCCGAGTCGCTGAGGATCAACCAAACGTCACTGGGCGAAGCAGCTGCTGCCGAGGTTGGTTCCGGCGCCGTTGACCTGCACGGTGATCGATGCGGGCGCTTGATCACCGACGGTGAAAAGGGCGGTGATGGTGTGGCTTCCGGTCGTGCCCGGCGTCCACGCCAGGGATGCCGTGTTGCCGGAGACCTGGAGATTCCCACCGCCGCGGATGGGATACCCGTTGTCGATGAACGTGATTCGGTAGGCGTCCTCGTCCACGGTCGCGGAGACCTGATAGGTGCAGCCGGTGCCATAGCCGCCACCCAAACCGGGCGCGACTGCGACCGCGGTGATGGTGTGCGCTGCGGCCTGCGGTGCGGCGGCAATCAATCCGGCTGCGGCGGAAGCGAACACGGCGATCGGTGCGAATCGGCGTACGGCCTTCGACATGGATGACTCCTCCTGCGGTAAGGATTTCGGCACGGCAGGCCAGCCTCTCACATCACCGGACAAGCTTCGCTTCCCACTGGTGGGACCATCCCGGCCAGTGGTGTCCGTGGTACGGCGACCCAACTTACGAATGCCCCCACCCTGCCTCACACACCTACGCCGCGAGGACGCCGTCGTGACCGACGTTATGGCCGAGCGCCCACTTCGAGACCACGCTGAACCCGGATGACCCGCCGGATATAGTCGTCGTCGCGCTGCCCGAGGGACGTCTCGATATCGGTGCGGACCTGGTCGAGTTCGTGTCCGAGCGCCTCGATATCGGTCTCGGTCAGGTGAGCGTGGCCACCTGCGGTCTACCCATCCCGCCGATCCGCGCCGTTGACATCGCGTAGCTGGAACGGTGCGAGCCGTGATTTCGCTGTGGTCATACTGACAGGGCACCGTCCCGGGCTGGAAAACCGGACGTCGCGACCACCCGTAAACCGGTATTCCGGTGACGAGTCGCAGTGCGGGAACCCGCGCCAGGAAGTTCGCCCGCCTCCACCAATTGTCGTTTCTCGAAGTCGTGTTCAGTGCTGACCTGCGGATTCTGCTGGCGGCTGAACGGGACTGCGGATCGTCGGGGTGTCTTGAACTCCTGCACAGTACGGTTCTTTCAGCTCCTACTCGTCTTCAGCACGGGGGTTGCCGATGGCCGAGGATCGGCTTGGTGAAGCTCAAGTCACCTGCGTTGAGCCACACGCAGTAGTCGCCGATGTTCTGCAGATCGTGCACGGCCAGACTGGCGATCTGGTTGCGAGGGCCCTGGTCGCCCTTGTCGTAGCGGGTGTTGAAATACCAGGACGTAGATATGCTTCCGTC
>NZ_BDCD01000052.1 GCF_001613325.1 Nocardia yamanashiensis NBRC 100130
GACCGGAACCGATTCCGACACGATCAATCCCGCGCTCGCTCGCTGCCCGTAGTGGACCGCCATCGCCGAGGGCACCGTCCCGTCGGCCTGCGCGCGGTTACGGGTCAGCGGCGCCATCACCATCCGGTTCGCCAAGGTCATCTCACCCACACGGAACGGGCCGAACAAATCAGCGGACACGCCATCCTCCGGAAGCTCAACGCACACCACCTGTAGGCCATGCGTCCTAGACAGGACGCTAGGACACTCGACCTAGAGAGTCAAGGCGTCCCGCGTCGCGGATGGTGGCAGTCCTGGTAGGGCTCCGGCGCGCGCGGGTTCCGGTCGGTGAGTCGGTCGTCTGCGTCGATTGATCTCCTGCGGGTCTCTCGCGGTGTTTCCGCCTGGATGGTTCGGCATGTGCGGTCCCCATCGCGGCGCGTTCCGTCCCCCGGTCGATGCCCGGGCGGGTCGTAGGTTTCAAACAGCGGCGCGAGGCAAGAAAGAAGTCTTCGCGATCCGGGAATGCCCGGCCGTTGCATAACCTTCTATGTATCGATGATCGGTTAGAACGACTCGGTCATGGAACATGCTCTACGAGAACAGGATCGACTCATGTCCCGTCTGCCCTTGATCCAGCCCGACACCGCGAGCGGTAAGGCCGCCGACCTGCTGGCCGGTGTGCAGAAGGCGCTCGGCGTCACCCCGAACATGACCAAGGCCATGGTCAACAGCCCGGCCGTGCTCGAGGCGTACCTGGGTTTCTCCGGCGCCCTCGGCTCCGGTGCGCTCTCCGCGGGAATCCGGGAGCGCATCGCGCTGCTGGTCGCCGAGGAGAACGGTTGTGACTACTGCCTGTCCGCGCACTCCTACATCGGCGCGAACATCGCCAAGCTGAGTATCGAGGAGATCGAGGCCAGCCGCCACGGCGATTCGGTCGACCCGAAAGCCGCTGCGGTACTGACGTTCGCGACCGCGGTCGTGCGCACGCGCGGCGGCGTCGAGGAAGCCGATATCAAGTCCGCGCAAGCCGCGGGCCTGACCGATGGTGAGATCACCGAGGTCATCGCCAATGTCGCGCTGAACGTATTCACCAACTACCTGAACAAGGCCGTCGAGACCGATATCGACTGGCCGGTGGTGCGCCACCACGAGCACTGATCGCGCACCCGCGAACGAGGCCCGGCCACTCACCTGTCGAGAGGGAGAGCCGGGCCTCGCGCATGCGAAAAGTGTGGAACCAGCGCGAGATCCGCGGGCCTTTCGACGTTCAGGCCGGGATGGGTGTCGCTGTCAGCGGCGTCACCAGTGGCCACTCGCCATCGACCGCGAGCGCCTCGTTGATGTAGTCGGTGAAGATATTGCGCACGACGTTCGCCACCACCGCGACGATATCGACTTGTCCGGCCGCGCCGGAAGGAACCTCGGGCACCCTCACGCAACCGGCGGCAGGCACAGGCAGAACGGATGCCCCGCCGGATCGAACAGGACGCGGCACCTGCTCGGCGCGGACTGATGATCGGCAACCCGGGCACCGAGCTCGACCGCGCGGTGCTGCGCCTCGTCGAGATCAGTCACCACGAGGTCGAGATGAATCTGCTTGGGAACGCTCTCATCCGGCCAGGACGGTGGCCGGTAGTCCGGCACGCGAATCGCGGTCAGGACCAGATGCGGGAGTTTGACGCTCACGAACTTCTCCGTGCCGGCCGTGATCCGCCCGCGCAGCAGCTCGGCCCAGAAGATCGCCAGCTCGCTCGGATCATCGCAGTCGAGAGTGATCGATCCCAGATGCGCTACAGCCACCCTCGAATCCTAGAACGTGTTGCAGTGGCGCGTGATTCGTGACGCGCTCATCCGCTGCGGGGGAGCGATCACCCTGCCGGCGAGGTTGCTCGATCGTGCTCGCGCAGCAACCGCATCACGGTGGCCGGGGAGGGGTGCTGGCCTTTCTTCTTGCCGGTGGTGATGACCAGCCGTGAGGCGATTTCGCGCAGGCTGAGTCCGGTTTCGCGCAGGTGCAGCGCCATCGCCTGCATGGTCTCGTCGACGACGGTGACCCCGCCGATCGATTTGCCGCGTCCACGGGCGGATTCGTGGCCTTCGAGGGTGCGGTCGCGGATGTATTCGCGTTCCATGCCCGACAGGGCGGCCAGCACGGTGAAGACCACTCCGGACGGGTCGTGGGAGCCTTGCAGCTCGCCGGTGAGGAATTCCAGGCCGATGCCGGCGGCTTTGAGCTGTTCGGCCAGGGCGGCCAGTTCGATGCCGCGGCCGAGGCGTTTGTGTTCGTGTACGACCAGGGTGACCGCGGCGCCGGAGGCGCGGATCTCCCGCGCGAGGGCGACCGCGCGGTCGAGTTCGGGGCGCACCTGGGCGCGGGTGGAGATCTTCTCGGAGAAGATCCGCCCGATCCCGGCCGCGCGCAGGGAGTCGAGCTGAGTGTCCAGGGACTGGCGCACGGTGGAGGCACGGGCGTAGCCCAGGCGCACGTGCGCGCCCGAGGCGTCGGCGGCCGCGGCCGGGCGGGGCAGTTCGGTCCACACCGCGCCCGGACGGCGCAGCGCCGGCGTGGCGACGGTGAGCGATTTTGCCAGCGACGGTACGAGCCGGAAGCGGGCGGTGTGATAGCCGATCGCTACTTTGCCCTTGCCGGTGCGGCACGGGGATCCGGCCGGTGCGGCGCAGCTCGACATCGGGCAGTCGTGGGCCTCCACGCGGAGGAAGTCGTCGTCGCTCACCCGAACAGTGTTTCATAGGTACGTTTCAAGAGAGAAGCTCTATGAAACAACCTATGAAACACCGATCGCCCTGGAGACCGTCCGCCGCGCCGGGTGTTTCATGGGTGATCACCTATGAAACACGGCCTCGGTCGGCACCGCCTTGGCAAACAAGTAACCCTACGAAGCGGCCCGTGCGGTCCAGATCCGCGAAAAGTCACGCTAAGGAGTTACCGCAGATAATTGGCACTTATCTGCGGTAGCGCCTTAGCGCCGGATCTCGCAGAGATGCGCCACCAGGGGCAATCTGCCGTTGCGAGACTACGGACCTGCGCCGACTCGGGAATTTATCTGCGGTAGAGCCTCTGCGGGCAGCCTTCATCGGATGAAGAGATCCTGCATCTGATGCAATCGGCGGCGGTCGTACCACCCGCCGAATTTCGGGCGGATACACACACTGGCCGCACATCGTCGCAGGTCAAGCGAACTTCGTTGTTTTTTCCGCGGATGCTACGCTGCCCGGCGTGTCGCCGACTGATCACGCGAGATCAGCGGCCTATGGCGCTGCGCCACAGTCGGTTTCGTCAAGTGCGGCCCGATTCCCGAAGCTGACCCACGCCGCAAGGTAGGTCCGGGTCTTAGCGTGACTTTTCGCGGCTCTGGGCCTTACGCCCCGTCACCTACGGCCCAGAGGGTGAGAACTGAGCATTGTCGCCAAACTGTTTGATACGCATCGATTTACAGCACGCGGTGGCGGTCGGTACTGCGATGCTGTGGTGGTGGGGACCGAGAAGCCGTTGTCAGCCAAACAGTCCGTGCAGGTTGCCGAGCAGTACGTGAAGGACACCATCGCAGTGGTGGACGGCGGGCGCAGCAACCCCGAGCTGGCCTTGATTCTCGATCGACTGCGCGACGGGTTCCTCGGCCGCGGCGCCGAAGACTTCCAGCGCAGCCGCGTCTTCTCCGCCGAGCTGGAGATGATGGTCGGTGCGCAGCAGGCGACGTTGTTCGGATTGAGCGTGCAGACCGCGGTGGCCGCCCGGCTGTGGCGCCAGCACCGTGTCGTCTACCGCGTGCACCCCGGCCTGGCCGACAGCCTGCTCAGCACCGAGACCAGCGCGAAGATCCCGTGTGAGGTCTTCGCCCGGCTGCCGCATCCGGACCCGTTCATCGTGTTCCCCGAACCCATCACGGCCGATGCCGGACCTGCCCTGGATCCGGAGCTGGACCGACTGCGTGAACCGCCGGTGTTCGTCGGCATGCTCGTCACCGGCATGACCGAGCACGAACAGCTGTGTTCCACCGCCGATCCCGAGGTGCGGAGTCTGCAAGTGGCGCTGGCCAGCCGGGTGCACTACGTCAGCCTCCCCTACCCCACCCACGAGGAGTCGGTGACCTTCCTGCCGCTGACCGGCACCTACACCGTCGACGAACTCGTCACTCGCCTGCAATCCCACGATTCCCTCGGTGACGTCCGCCGGGAAGACCTGGTGCGCGTCAACAACCTGGCCATCGGTCTGCTGCTGTACCTGTGCAGTGACCATCGCGACGCCCGCGACTATCAGCCCGAGCCCGGCCGGCGCGGCAAGAAGGCCCGCCCCGGTGAAGAACGAACCGTCGTAGATCTCGGCTTCGAGATAGGGCCCGCGCTGCTCGCTGCCCGCAGCATCCCCGCCGCTGCGGGAGAAACCAGCGATCGTGAAGCCGGTTCGGTACGCGCACACCTGCGGCGTGCGCACTGGCACACCTACTGGACAGGGCCCCGGCAGGCACCCGTCCCCGAGGTTCGGTGGCTTCACCCGATCCTGGTCAACAAGGACGACCGTCAAGCCCGGCCGCTGGTAGTCGATATCTCCGAACCGAGGCGCTGAACCCCTCCGAGGGGAACCTCTCCAAGATTCTGGAAAGCCAGGGGCCCGAAACCGTTAAGTGGGGACCGCGCGAAACAGCTGATGGAGTAGGCATACCGAGCCAAATGCGGACCACGCACCGTATACGGCGGCCCGCACGGCGCGCCGCCTGGTGACCTGGGCTTCAGTGGTGGCATCGCTACGTACCCTGTCTCGGATCCACTGGCCGGAAAGCACTGCGAGTGAAGGGGATTCGAGATGTTCAGGCGTTATGGACCGTTCGTCCGTTTATCCACGCTGGGTATTGCGGCAGGTGCAGCACTGCTACTGGTGGGCTGTTCTCCGGACTCGCCGAAACAGCAGCTCGACCGTGAGCGCCAAGCAGCGATGGTGCCTGTATTCCGTCTGCACATGATGCAGGACCTTTGGAAGCGCACCAGCGAGTATCCCGGCTTCTATGCGGGAGTTCCGGTACGCGAACCCAAGAGCGTGACCGAGGACCCGAACACCGGCATGGCGACTGTTGAATTAACCGGCTCACAAATGGTCGACTACCTCAAGGTTCTCGACTACAGAGCTCACGGAGGCGGCCTCGGAGAAAGCTCCTCCTCCCTTGCGATGGCTGTCTACGACTCCATCGCCCCTGTCCTGGACAGCATTCAGACCCCGCCGGCGCCTGGAGCGCCTGCGCCCGAGATCGTCATCAGTGCCGCGACCGGTCCGGCGGCCTCGACGCCGGCGTTGGCCCCCACTGAGGAGAAGTAGAAGCTGGCGGTTTGTCTCCCATGGGTGACAAACCGTCGGTAGACCACAGCTTTGTCTCCCATGGAAGACAAAACTCGATCGGGCCGTGCGTGACGGTGTAATTCGACTTGGGTGTCGGACCCCTGTGCGACCGTGGCGGAAAAGACTCCACCACCGGCCGGAAGAGGTACCCGATATGGCCGCCACCGACGACAGACCCGAGGTCCGGCTGGTCGCGCACTGCCGGCGCTGCCATGGCTGGCTGGTCTCGGCGGCCTCGGTGGCCGCGGGCATCGGCCCGACCTGCGCGATCCGTGAGCGTGCCGAGCAGCTCGCCGCCGCCACCATGACCCTGTTCGATATCGCGGTGGCCTGATTCCGAACCTCCGATCAGGAGGGACAGGCTTCTGGGGTAGAGCGAGCGATCCGCACTGCCCAAAAGGTTTGGCAGGGTGGACCTCCGGTGAGGAGGTCCAGCGGTCACCACCCGGGACCGCTGGACGATTCCCCGTCATTGCCCGCGACCGCGGCGCCGCAGCCCTCTCGTGGACTCCAGGACCGCGAGGGCGGCTTTGCGGCGGTCGGGCTTCGGGTGGAAGACCGCGACCAGGCCCGCGCACAAGCGCGCCGGTCCGTCGACGTATAGCCACCACAGCAGGCCGAGGAAGAGGGCGGCGGCACCGAACCCGGCTGTACCGACCGTGGAGATCAACGTGGCCATCACCGGTGTCCCTCTCCACGGGCGGACAGAGCGCCGGTGCCGGCGAATGGATCGGTCATCGAATAGTGTTCCCGTCTCTGGTGATTCAGTGGACGAGAGAACGCTATGACCGGCCCGCGGCGATGTTGCAGGTGCCGACTTCCGCAGGTGGAGCGCTGAATTCGGAATTCGTGGCCGACCCGGAACCACCAGCTGTGTGGGGTGTGGGCGGCTCGGACGTGGTGGTGCCGACCGGTTTCGGCCCCGGCGATGGGCTGCGCAAGATCCGCGTGTGCCTGCTGCGCTCTCGCCGGGGGTCGTTCAGAATGGTCAGCCGAGGTGACTAGCCTCATGGGGACCTGGGCCCTCCTCGTGTTCGGAGTGGGAACTGGGTTGTCGGGCGGCCCCTGCCGAAAAGGTTTGGCGCCAGGAGGCAGGGGACGCGCTAGGTTCTCGGGCGGCCGGAACATCCCGGATCCGAGATGACCGCCAGGTGGCGGCCATGGTCGGGAATCGTAGTTCTCGACGCCGTCACCGCCGGGCCGACGACACAGCAGTTCGACACCCCCGCCGACGTACCGCATCGATGCCCTGAAGTATCCGTCGACCAGGTGCGCGCGCATCTCTGCAGGTCGACGGAGTGCAACATCCTCCGGCCAGGGTGGTACGAGTTCTCCTCGGCCATGGTCATACGGTCGCTGATACCAGCGGCTTTTCCCTTTCGGCGTGTTTGTTTTGGGCATGGTCGAACACCATGGTCCACAGCGCCGCCAAATCCAAACGTCAACGCTGCCTTGAGATATCGAGCATTGACGTTTGGAGAACAGGCACCGGGAGGTATGGAACGGTGCTCACACCACGGCCCAGCGGTAGTTCTCAAGCTCGATGGTGAACACGGCGATCAAGATGCCGAATGTGAGGAAGTTCTGCTGCCAGAACACGAACAGTTCCCGTGAGTGGATACACGAAAGCTCGGCGTCCATCTGGTGAACCCGCGCGCGTGCGCGCGTACGCGGGCGAGGAATTCCGGGACAAAAACCCGGAACACAAGGGGCCGGGACATGAGCCAGCCCCTGACGCATACGACTCGTCAGGGGCTGAACTACAGGTTCGATCGATCGAGGGATTTCAGGTGAGGGTCAGCACCAGGCCCATCCGCCGTACCAGTCGGCGTCCGCGAGGTACTCGATCCCGCCGAGCAGTGTGCTCACCCGGGCGCGCAGGGCGGTGTCGTCGCAGTCGCAGTACAGGATGGTGGGCTGTATCTGCAGGGTGGCGTCGTAGTCGAGGGCCAGGTCCACATCCAGGCACGGGGTGTACCCGGCGGTTTCCAGCGCCCGGTAGGCGGCCACCACCATGTCCCAGGTCAGTTCGGCCGGGCCGTAACCGGTGTCGCCGATCCCAACCGTGACCTCACCGGGGTGCTGGTCGAGCAGGGTGGGCCAGTCGACGGGGTCGTAGACGCGGGCGAGCTGCAAGCCCCCTGCTTCGGGGAACATCAGCAGGCCGGCGGTGGCGGTGCGCAGCCAGTCCGGGACATCCGCGCCGGTGGTGAAGGTGCCGTCGTCGATCGCGTCGGTGAGCGCGTCGAACCGGGTGTGCGCGGCCGGGGACCATTGCGCCAGGAAATCGGTTTCACCACGGGCGCCGAGCAGGCGGACACCGGTGGTGTAGGCCTGGCAGGGCGGGCAGCCGTCGCTGTGGCGTACGTGCTGGGGCCAGGGGTGCACGCGGACCGGGTTCTGGTGGACCGAGCCGCGGATCAGCACCAGGCCGTCGGAGACGACGGTGCAGGGAAGGTCGCTGTATCCGGTGGCGTAGAAGCTGATCAGGGTGACGGAGTCGCCGGGCTGGAAATGCCCGCCCCGATCCCAGGGCGCGAGCGGGGCGGCGGTGGCGGTGTTCATGGGAAGTCCTGTCTGAGTAGAGGTTTCGGTGGTCATCGCCCGAGTTCCGGGGAGTGCAGGTTGCGGCGGCCGGGCAGCTGCGCCGGGCCCGGGGCGGAGGTGGACTGGGAGGTGGCCAGGTTCGGGCGTGGCGTGCACACGCGGTCGGCGGGCCGGGCGACGCCGGCATCGGCGGCCTGGCGTTGGGCGATGGCGTCGTTGCGGGCGGCGACGACGTGGGCGGTCTTGTCCTTCCACTCCTGTTCGCGTCCGGCGGCGAGTTGGCCCAGCGTCCCGGCCTCGCGGGCGCGGGCGTCGACTCCCTTGACGATCTCGACGCTGGCCGCGTCCGGGATTCCGGCTTGGGAGAGGGCGTGGGCGAGCTTGGCGCGCCGGTCGAGATAGGTTTTGCGTTCGAATTCGATGCCCATTCCCTGCGCGCCGCAGGCCACGCTGTAGATCGAGTCCCCGATCTGTGCGGTCGCCAGCGTGATGTCGTCGGCTTCGCGTTGGGTCGGTTTCGGCCCGGTGGCGGCTTCGACCCGTGTGGCGATCTCCGAGCGCGTGGAGGCCGACAGTGAGGAGGCGAGAGCGTCGGTGCGTTCGGTGTCGGCGGTGGCTTTGCTTGCCTCGTCGGCGAACAGCAGCTCCGGCATCTGCGTGCGGCTGGTGATGGTGCCGGCGTCGATATCGTCGAGTACGGCCATCAGCTGGGCGCGTTCGATACCGGCCAGGCCTTTGCCGTCGAGGATGCGGGTCTTGAGCTGCTCGCGCAGCTCGGCGAGGCGCTCGATGCGTTCGTGGGTGTCGTCGGTGAGCCCGGAATCGGTGACCGTGCCCAGCCGGTCGCGTTCCTCGTCGGTGAGGTCGTCATCCACGAGGTAGTCGGCTTCCTCCCGCAGTTCGATGGTGTCTTCGAGGTAGTCGCGGATCTTCTCGCCCAGGTCGTAGCGGTCGATGTAGTCAGGCCACAGCTGGTAGTCGACCGACGGTGCGCCGGTCGCGATGGCACGGCCGGTATCCCGGACGCGTTGCTGGTCGGCGGGGGTCATGACCGCGATCTCCTCGCCCACGAGCTTCGCCGACTTCGGGTTACGGGCGAAGGTTTCCAGCAGCCGCGGCACCCGTCCCCGGACTTCTTCGCCGGGATCGACGTACACCGGCGAGGCCAGCAGATCGACGCCGTGGGTGTTGCCGCTCAGGTAGTCCACGACGAAATCGATCCGGGCCTGGTCGGCATCGGACAGCTTGGCCGCGCTGAGTGCTTCGGCCAGCTCGATGCGCCGAAGCGCTCCGCCGCTGGGGTCATTGGGGTCGGCCTCGTCGCGCCATGCCGAGATCGCTTCCATCACCGCTGGTTTCGCGGTGTCGGGCAGCGCCATCGCCGATACGGTGTCGATCACCGCTGCCCCGCGTGCCCACAGGCGCCTCGAATCGCAGCGGTATTGGGCGGCTTCGGCGTCGAAGGCCGGATCGACGGCGACGGTGAACGCTTCGGAGTCGATCCGTATACCCCACTGCTCGCCGAAGTGGCCGGCCAACTGGGCGAAGGTATCGGCGGCGACCTGCGAGCTCGGGAGCCACAGCAGCGCGTCGGCGAGAGTCTTCACGGTGGCGGCCGGGTTGTCCCAGGGAATCGAGGCCATCGCGGCGACCGCGTCGGCCTCGACTTTCCCGGCGTCGGCGAGCAGGTCGGCGACCGCTTCCGGACCGGTGGCCTCGGCCAGATCCAGCTCCTGGGTCAGACGATCGGCGCAGGTGCGGGCCTGGTTGACCGCGACCGTGACCAGTAAGAACGCCTTGCGCTGCTCCAAACCGGACGGGATAGCAGCCTCGGCCTGCGGGGACGTGGTGTCGGACATGGGATTTCCTTCCTTCGGGGTGGGGGTGTGCTCCCAGCCGGGAGCAGATTCGACCGGCGCGGTCATCTCGGTGCGGGAGAATCCGCGCCGCTGTGCGGCGTTGAGCTGGTGTTCGCGGGTGGCTTTGGCGATCGCTTCCAGCTGCGCTGGAGTAGGGACGCGTTTGTCGGGGGCGATGCGGGAGTCGAAAAGGTTGGCCACCATGCGGCGGCCACGGATCTTGCCGACCATGACCGCAGCAAGGGACTGGCCTGGGCTTTTGCCCATCGCGCGGAGTTGGCGGCGGGTTTTCAGGTGAGACGGGGCGAGGCCCCAAGCGAACTCCTCACGGAAGTCGTCGGGAGCCTCGCCGGTGGTGGTCATGTCCGTGCTCGTCTCTGCCTCAGCGGTCCAGGCCCGCGTGGTGCAGCAGCCGCCGCAACGGCCCCCGCGCCGGGGGCGCGGCCTGAACCGGGGCAGGCGAGGGGGCGGTGAGGTGCTGGCGGGAGGAGGCGACTCCTGCCGCGGCGGCGCGGCGCTGCAGTTCGCGGTCGCTACCCGGGACCGGGGTGTCAGCGAAGGCGATCCGGCGCTGTTCCCACTGCTGGGCGCGGGTTTCGGCGCGCTGGTGCAGTTCTTCGGCGACGTTCGCGCGGTGGGAGAGCTCGTTGACGATGTCGCGGCGGGCCGCCTCGGGCAGATCCGCTGCGGCCAGTTCCATGCCCAGCCTCAGCAGGCCCTCACGCTCCCGGCCGGCCTGGTCCGGCGTGGCCGGGCCCACCCGGGCGGCGGTGGCGCGCAGGTTCTCGGTGACCTCGTCGGCTGCGAGCGCCAGCGGGCTGTCGGTGGGCAGCAGGGAGCCGTCGGTGTGCTTCCAGACGATGAAGTCGACGTTCTGGCGGGTCAGTTCCTCGTGGTGGATCGCGAGATCGGCGGTGCGGTTGGCGTCTTCGGTGGCTTTGCTGCCCTCGTCGAGTAGCAGCAGATCGGGCAGCTCGTGCTGGCTGGCGATGCGCCCGGCACCGATATCGGCCACAGTCGCGACCAGCGCGACCGATTCCAGGGGATGGATCCCGACCCGGTCGCGTGCGGACAGGATCCCGGTCCGCACGGTATCGAGGGCGTCGAGCATGACCCCGATCTGGTCGAGCTGCTCCCCGGTGAACACGGTGTTCGGGTCGGTGTCGGTGGCGAGCCGGTCGGCGATCTCGGCGACCTCACCGCTGAAATCGGCGAAAAACCGTACATCGTGGGACAGCTCGTCCCGGTCGAGGTGGTCCGGCCAGAGATCGGTATCGCGGTCCGGCACCGGGTGCCCGGCCGCGATACGTCGCCCGATCCGGCGGACCTGGTCGCGGTCCTCGGCGCGCATCGCGGCCAGCTCCTTGCCGATCAGCTCACCGGTGTATTCACCATCGAAGGTGAAGCGGCGCAACAACTGCCCGATCCGGCCGCGCGGTTCGACCGCGGGATCGATCAGCACCGGCAGATCGGTCAGCACATCGACATCGCTGACCTGCCCGAGCATGTAGCCGGTCAACGCCAGCACCTGCTCAGCCGCCGGAAGGTTCTCCCGCTGCAGCGCGTCACGCAATTGCTGGTCGTCTCTGTACCCGCGGTCGAGCCACTGCTCGGCTTCGACCGCGTCGGTGAGCAGGTCACCACGGCGGGCGGTCACCGCGGCGACCGCTGCGGGTGAATACCCGAGCTTCTCCAGCTGTTCGGCGGCGGTGGCCAGCCGCATCCAGGTCGTGACCGCATGCTCGATGGCTGCCGCACCTGGGGCGTCGAACCCCGCATCGATGGCGACCGTGCCGGTGGCGGGGTCGATACGCACGCCGAGGGTGTAGTCGAGCTCGGTCACCGGCGTTCTGGTGGCGCGGGCGCGGTGCGCGGCGACCAAGGCCCGCAGCGTTGCCATCCGCTGGGCGTGGGTTGTGGTGTGGGACATGGGCTTTCCTCCTGTAATCGGGTGAGGGAGATCGGTGAGCCGGGGGTCAGTCGCCGTAGCCGTTGTCGCGGCCCTGGTTCTTGCGCAAGTGGTTGATGCGATGCACGCCCTCGCCGGGATTGGTGGTGCGCGGCTCGCCGGGGCCGCGTTTGGTCGCGGCGGAGGCGGGGTTCGCGCATCCGGCATCGGCGGCCATCCGGGCAGCGACCTGGTCGGCGTCCAGGCCGGCGGCCTGAAGCCCGGCGGCCAGGGCCGCCCGCCGTTCGGGGCTGTCGTAGGCGGGCACTTCCGGGGCGCGTTCGAGGGTGACGGCATCCATCCGCTGCCCCCACTGCTCGGCGACGGTCTTGGCCTGCTGGCCCAGGCTGGTCGCCTCACCCGCCGACATCGCCAGATGCGCACCGACGCGGTGGACGATCGCCGCACTGACTCCGGGGACGGCAGTGAGGCGGGAGACCAGTTCGCTTGCCGCGCCGGACTTCTCGTAGTCCGCCAGCCGGGTCCGCCCCGCAGCGAGTGCGGACTGACGGTCGAACACCTTGGTGACCTGGTCGCGGACTCGCGCCGAGGTGCCCGGGACCGAACCCGGGCCGTCGAGCAGCTTCTCCAACTGCCGCCGCTGCACACGCATCACCGTCTGCGCCCGCTGAGTCGCCTGCCCCTTTTCCGCGGCGGCGGTGGAGCGGTCATCGGCGAACAGCAGCTTCGGCACCCGGCTGCGGCCGGCATCCACCTCCCGCAGCACCGCGGCGAGCTGGTCCTTTTCCAGCTGGTGCAGGCCCTTGCCGTCGCTGATCGCGGCCGCGATGGCTTTGCGGGCGTTGCCGGCCTGCTTGCGCATCGCCGCCGCGGTCGCATCATCGTGCGAGGCGGCGCGCACGGCAGCGGCATCGGCCTGCGGCGCCACGGTCGCCAACAGGCGCACCTGCGCGGCGAGTTCGTCGCGGTCGACGTGATCGGGCCACAGCTTGCGGAACCGGCCCGCCGGATTGGCCACGATCGCCGCCAGCCGCTCGGCGGCGAGCTTGCGATCCTCCTGCGTCAGGACCGCCATCATCGCGTTGACCTGCTGCCGGGAATCGATCAGCTGACGCCGCACCGCAGGATCGTCGGCACCGCGCCGCAACTGGGCCTGGAAGTCGGCCAGCGCCGCATCCAGACGTCCTTTGGCCTCCTCGCCCGGATCGACCAGCGCCCTACCGAGCTTGCGCAGCTCCGCAGCCGCCTGCAGCGTCTGCTCGATCCCGGCCTCCGCCGAGTGAGCGGCGTCGGGAACCCCGAGGTAGGAGGCCACATACCGGATCCGGGTGCGGGTCGCCTCCCCCACGCCCTTGTCGGCGAGCTTCTTGGTCAGCTCGCTCAGCCGCACCGGGGACGGGTTTGCCCGCCAGCGCTCGATCTCGGCGTAGAGCTCTTCGCGCACACTCTGGTCCAGGCCCTCCTCGGCCGCGACCATCTCCACCATGTGGTCCTGCGCCCGCGTCAACCGGGCCGCACGCGCCCGCTCGGCCTCGACCTCGGCCAGCATCGCTGAGACCTCCGGGCCCGCCGACGGATCCGCCGCGGCGACCTTGCCCGTGGTCGTGTCGATCGCGACCCCGAACCGGTCCTGCACATGGTGTTTCAGCTCGGTCAACGCCTGCTTGGCCAGCTGGGAATCTTCCGACCATTCGAAGGCGTCAGCGACAGCGGCGGCGATCTGCTCGCGGCTGCAGTTCTCCCACCCCGCATCCCGCAGTTTCCGCAGCTTCGCCTCGGCTGCCGCGCGTTTGGCGTTCTGCTCGGCTTCCAGCTCGCGTTTCTTCTGCTCGCCGAGCCGTTTGCGTTCTTCCTCGTCCTTCTCCAGCCGCACCTTGCGCTTCATCGCGGCTTCCAGCAGGCGCGCCAACGCCAGCTGGAACGCGCCCGCCCACTGGCGGCCGATGTGGTCGACCTCGTCCGAATGCGGGGTGTGTTGGGTGTCGTCACGGAACAAGCTGCCTGTGGCCATGGCGGTGCCTTTCTGGGGCGTAGACGGGGCAGCCGAGACGTTCTCGGCCTCGGCTGCAGGGGTGTCGGTGGTCGGCGCGGACGCCGCCGCTCTGGGCGGGGTGAGGGGGTCCAGGTGCGGGACGGGCTCGAGCTCGCTGACCTCGTGACCAGCGGCGAAGTGGTCGTGCAGGTCCTTGCCGGTCGCGGCTTGGACCACCCGGACCCGCTCCACCAGCCCGGACAAGGTGGCCATCACCTTTTCCGCGCGCCGGTAGCCGGGCGCGTCGCGGTCCACGACGATCACCACCGTGTGCGCACCCCGCAGATGCTCGGCATGCTCAGCGGTCCAGGAGCCCGCGCCGCCAGCGTTGGTGGTGGCGACCATCCCCGCCGATTCGGCGGCCAGGACGTCCTTCTCGCCCTCACAGACCGCGATCCAGCGGCCCTCGCTGATCGCGTCCCGGATCTGCGGGAGCCGGAACGGGAGCGACGCGAACCCACCCGGCTCGAACTTCCCGGCCTGCGAGTTCCAGTGCTGCTGAGTGAACTTCTTGTCCCGACCGGCTTCGAAGGAGGCTTCCTTGCGCACGATCTGGCCTACGACCTGCCCGTCGGTGTCGGCGTAGTCGTAGACAGCGGTGGTCTTCCACGGCGAAACCTGCGCTCCGAGCTCCTTTTTCGGTTTCATCAGCGGCAACCCGGCCGCATCGATCGCCTTCTGCGCCGGACCGACCTGCCGGGCCGGACGCCGTGACGGGCGCCGCACCTGACCAGGCTCGCGAGTGAGGGGGCGGTCGTAGAGGTCGCGCACGGTCAGTCCGAGCTGGGCGAGCACGGCGTGGTCATCGCAGCCTGCCCGGCACGAGACCTTCGTGCGGCCGGCATCGGGCAGGTGCTTCACGATCAAGCTCGGGTTGTGGTGGCGGCCGTCGGCCTCATGGACCGGGCACCGGTACCTGGTCCAGGCACCCGATTCCCGGCCCGCGCCGACCGCTTTCTCCAGCGCGGCGGTGACCACTTCCAGCGACTCGCCGTTATGATCGGTACCGCGCGCGCCCGCGCGGACGCGCGCCCGCGAGGCCGAGTCGGGGGCGGGCGCGCTCATTCGAGCCACTCCCTGATCAGCTCACGAGGCCGCGCCGGGGACGAGGGCACGACCAGCCCGGACGCGGTCACGTATCCGCTGGTCGGGGTCTGGTCCTCCTCGTCCGGCAGCACACCGGGCGGGGCCGGGAGCACCGGCAGCGGCGGGATCGCTTTCGGGCCGATCGCGTGACCGTCGGCCACGCTGCAGTACATGAACGGGCCGGTCGGGGACATGATGCGGTCCATGTGCGGGTCGAAATGCACCAGCCACCACAAGCTCGGCTCCGTGCCCTCCCCCAGGCGCAAGTGCTCGAAGGCGCGGTGCATCGTCTTGAACCGGCCGACCACCTCGCCGTGGTCCCACCAGCACGGGCACCAGCGCACCCCGGACTCCTTGTGCGCGCCCTTGGTCGAGACCGACCGCCGGTACACCTGGATCACGTAGCGCTCCACGAAATCCCGCAGCGTCGGGTACCTCGGCGGCTGCGCAGGCTGGGCATCCTCCTGGGCGGCGGTGGTTGCCGCCGGCGCGGGCTCTGCCTCCGGGTCGGGCTCAGGGTCCGGGGTCGGGATCGGGTTGAGCGCGAGCTCGGCTTCCACGATCGCGCTCTGGCGCATGCCCTCCAGCACGTCGGGGGTCAGCATCGCTGCGACCACCTCGGTGGCGATGTCCCTGGCCTGAGCGGCGATCTGCCCGGTCACGGCCTTGCGGATCGCGCCGTCGAGCAGCTCTCCCAGATCCATCTGCGGAATCACCACCGCGGCGGGTGCAGGGACTTCATCGGTGGTGTCGGGTCGGGTTCCGTTGTCACTCATGCGGTCTGGCCTTCCTCATCGGTATCGGTCCACGGCGGCACCGCACGCAGACGCGGCGCCGCGGGAATGGGAGCGCGGTACAGGTCATCGAGCGCGGCCTGCACCTGGCCGGCGTAGGGGCGCTGAAACCAGGGCACGGTGGCCGCGAGCAGGCCCCGGCGGCCGGAGGTGAACACCAGCACCCGCCCCTTGGGCAGGGCCGCCAAATCGCTGGGGGTGAGCGTGATCTCGGTGACCCGCTGGGTCGAGGTCGAGGTCGAGGTGCCGCCCCCGTTCGGGGCGTGGCTGGTCGAGGTCGAGGTGACCAGCTCGTAGTGCCCGCCGACCAGCTCGGACATATCCCGCAGGAACGAGGTGTCCTTCAGGCCCGCGCCCAGGGTCAGCACATTCGCCGCCGACAACAGTGCGGACATGCCCTCACTGCCCCAGCAGCGCACCCCCTGCGCCCAGGACTGCAGGATCGTCATGACCACGATGCCGCGTGACCCGAAATGGCTGTACTGCTTGGGCAGGTCAGCCCATTTCACGATGTTGGCGGCCTCGTCCAGGACGATCAGCATCGGCACCGGCAACCGGCCGCCGCGATGTCGGGCACCTTCGGCCTCGGCCGCCGCCGCGACCGCCGCGCACAGCGCGGTCACCAAAGGTCCCGCGTTGCCCTTGCCTTCCTTCGACAGCGCATACAGGGTGTCGCGGCCGGTCACGAAGTCCTCGACCTTGAACTCCCGCCGCAGTGCCTCCCCCTTGCCGGCGGGTTCGACCCAGGGGCGGATCCGCTCGTACTTCAGCGCCGCTGCCATCTTCTTCGCCGTGGAGAACACACCGCCCCGCTGCTTGTCGGGCGCGTTGTACTGGTCCTGCAACGCCGCTGCCAGCAGACCGAACCCGCCCTTGCGCAGGATCTCGATCGGCTCGCGCTCCTCGACGTCGGTCACCCACGCGAACGCTTGCGTGATCGGCCGCTTCCCCAGCGCGCACGCCAGGAACAGGCCCGCAAGCAGGTCCTCGCCCTCGGGTTCGAAGAACGCGTCCCCGCGCGCGGAATCCACCGCCTCGGCGAACCGCCCGGCCAGCTCCGCCGCCCGCTCCTGCGCACCCGCACCACCATCAGGTCCGGCGACCCAGGCGATCGGATCCCAGAACCAGGTGCACGCCTCACCCGCGACACCCTGCGGGTCGAATACATGCACGTCACCGACCAGATCGCGGGCGGTGCGGGTCGCATCCACGACATCTCGCTTGTTGCTGGTGGTGACCACCGCGCCCGGAGCCTCCAGCACCGCCGGAATCACCCTGCTGGTCGTCTTGCCCGAACGCGGGCCCCACAGATCCAGGTGCAGATCCTCATACGAGGCATACAGCTGACGGCCGTCGATCACCGCGCGCGCGATCATCAACCCGGGTGCGTCCCCATCCCGCAACTGCACACCCAGATCAGCGGCCTTGTCACGCATCGCCTCGACGCTCATGTCGTCGAGCTCGGCACCGCGGGCCATGAACCGGGCCTGGGTGTCGATCCGCTCCGGCGCGATCGGCATCGGACGGCGCGGCAACGTATTCAACCGCTGTTGGCCCGCCGACGCCTTGGCCGCCTTCCGGGCAGCCTTGCGATCGGCGCGCAGTTCCCGGATCTCCCGGCACTTCTCGCACGCCGCCCGCACCGCCACCGCCGTGCCGACCACACCAGCGACCGTGGTGAGCGCGATCGTGCCCAGCCCGGCCCACGCCTGCGGAGTCCACACCAGGTCCTGAGCAGCGATGATGTGCCAGGACGAGGCCACCGGATTCTGCAACGGCACATCCTGAGCGGGCCCGCCGTACACCGGGGCCACCCACACCGACAGCGCCATCACCTCGGCCAGCGCCGGAAGCCCGCCCGCCAGGACGAGCGCACCGACGATCTGCTTCTTCTCGGTGCTCCACTCCTCACCGGGAGCCTTCACACTGCGATCCATCGATCAGCCCTCCGTCGCTGCGTAGAAGAGGCAGTCCGGGCACAGCCGGTCCTGGCAGCACCGGTCGTAGTGCTCGCCCTGGGCGTGGCAGGCGCACTCACACGGGACCGGGCCGCGCACCGCCGGCATCTGGTCCCAGATCTGCCCATCCAGCTCGCGACCAGCGGCTTTCTTGTCCCGGCCACCCCACTGTTTGAAGAAGAACGGCACGCCGGCCGCATCGCACTGATCGCGCAGATCCCGCGCCCAATCCGGATGCATCGCCCGCGCCCGCGGACCGGACTCGCCCCCGCAGATCACCCAGTCCAGGGCCGGTTTCGGCGACCAGCCCACACACGCTCCCGTGCACGGGCACTCGAAAATCACCGCATCAGCGGGATACCGGCACCGGCACCCGTCCGGGCAGGAATCCGGGAACAGGAACGGATCCAGATCGACCGGGCCGAGCATCGGCTCGACCGACAGGAACCGCAGTGCAGCAGGAGTTTTCAGCAAGTTGGTGATGCGGTGGGTGACCGCACCGTTCTCCACCGACACCCCGAGCCACAAGTTCGACGGGAACTCCAAACCCCGGTCAGCGAGGCGGCGGGCCCGCTCGGGCCGCTTGGTCAGCAGCTGGTAGGTGTGGCGCGGCGTGGCGGCGATGACGTCGAACACCTCCCGCACGAACTGCTCGCTGACCTTCGCGTGGAACAGGTCCGACATGCTGTTGACGAACACCAGCCGCGGAGTCCGCCACTTATACGGAATCGCCAGCGCCTCAGGGTGTTCGGTAACCGCGAACCCGGGCCCGGAAGTCCGGGGATCGCCGTCGTTCTGGTACTTGGCCACGCCCATCGCCTTGAGGCGCCGGGCCATCAGCAGCGCGTAGCACTCATCGCAGCCCGCGCTGATCTGATCGCAGCCGGTCACCGGATTCCAGGTGACCTCGGTCCATTCGATGCTGGTCATCACGCAACCTCCAGGGCGCTAGAGACGCACTCGCCGACCTGCGGCGTCAGGTGGTCCTCGATCTGGCTGGCCCTCGCCGTCGGCGCACTGGCGTCGCCGGCGGTGTGAAGGACGGCGCGCAGCCGCGCCCCGATCCATGCGCCGACGGCGGGCGAGACCGCGTTGCCGAATCCGTCGCACTGGTCGCGGGCGCTTCCCCACACGACGAATTCGCCGTTGTGGCCGGGGAAGTCGGTGTCGAACCCGCACCCGCGTCCCACCTCGTGGGGGCCGAGCATCCGGAAGTGGCAGTCCTCCACCGCGATATCGGCCAGTGCCGCAGCCCATTCGGCGGTGAACAGTCCCGGGATCTGATCCGAGGTCACCGTCGGCATGGGCTCCCAGTGCACGGCCGGGATCGTGTGCTTGCGGTAGGGCACGACGCCGGCCAACAGGCTGAGGGTTTCGGACGCGAGCGCGGTCGGCAGCGGGTCGTTCAGGCCGCGCGGGGCGCCCTGGAAGTTGTTGACCGCGGCGAACAGCATCGCCAGCTCGTGGGTCGAGGTGACCGTGTCCATGGGCTGGGTGAAGTTCTTGCCGTCCCCGTTGTGCCGGTGCGCCGCGAACACCGCGCCGGTCGACACGAGCGCGGTCTCCTGCTGATTGGTCTGTGTCGCCATCGGCTGCCACGGATGACGCTCGGATCCGTGCGCCCCCTTCGCGGGCATGAGGATCGCGGGAAACTCGGCGAATCGCTTGCGGCAGCGCTCGATCCGGGCCATCGTGCTCGGCCGCAGCGGCTTGACACGGTCCCCGATACGCGGGCCGAGGGTGCTCAGGTCCAAGGCCCGGAACGAGGGCGTCATCGGCGGAATCACCTCGCGCCGGCACCGCGGGCACCGATAGTTGTACTGCGTGCCGTAGCGCACCGTTCCGGCCGGTGGGATTCCGGTCTTCCACGACCACACCGCCTCGACGTCCTCGTCGCAGCGCATGCACCGTGTCACGGGGCGATGCTCGAGATCCGGCGCCGGCAGGTGCCGCTGCCAGAACGCGATGTAGATCCGGTCCCGGCTCTGCGGCACCCCGAAGAACTGGCTGTTCAGGTACAGGACCTTGTGCTCATAGCCTTCGATCCCGAACTGGGCCAGCCACCACCGGTAGGTGGACCCGTCACCGATCTTCGGCCGGTCCGGAAGCGCCACCCCCCACGAGGTCAGCTCCGTCGTGCACTCGATCAGGATCATCCGCGGGCGGTGCTTGCGGGCGTAGTGCAGCACGCAGTTCGCGGTGGCACGGTCCCTCTCGGAGCGGGTGACCCGCTCGTCGAACTCGGGATCGTCCAGGTCGAACAGAGTCAAGCCCTGCTCGTAGGCCTTCTTCGTATTGGCGAACGTGTGATTCGTGCAGGTCACCCCGGCGACGAGGAGATCGGCCGGGGGCAGATCGCGCGCCGAATGGTAGTCGGCGGCATCGGGATTGATGAGATCGGCGATCCAATGCTCGGCATCCGGATGGTTCGCCTCGTGGACCTCGACCTTGTAGGCGTTGTGGTTCGCGGCCATGATCGTGGTGAACCCCGCCAACTCGATCCCGCGAGTCAGCCCGCCGAAGCCGGAGAACAGATCAACGGCCACGAGATCGTCATGCCGGAACCGGCGCCGCCGGACGGCGGGACGGTGCACGGCCGTGCGCGGCATCCTTGCTGCCCGGGTCATCGCTGCTCACCGCCCTGCGGGGCATCCGTGCGCAGCGCACAGAACGGCTCGCACGAACCCAATTCGGTAGGGACGGTGGAGGTTCCGTCGCTGAAATCGCTGAGGCAGACCACCAGCGCCAGCACGGCCGCGAACACGACCGCCAGGACCAGGCCCACCAGCACGCCCCCGATCGCGGGAACCGCCAGCACGACCGGCACGTGGACCACCTGCTCACGGGTCTTCACGCCGTCACCCCCGCCCGATGGAAAGAGCCCGCGGCGCGCGCGACATCGTGCAGGCCGCGCAGCGGATGCGCCAGCCACGCCATCACCCCGGAACGTCGCACCGACGTCGCGACTTCGGCGGATACGACCCGCCGAGCACGCGGCGTGTGCAGCCGCTCCAAGGACGCCAGCGTGGTCAACCGCTCCATATCGGGCGAATTGATCGGCGAGGACTCCCCCGTCTGGTCATCCAGCGCCACCTGAGTGCGGTGCAGCTCGATCTGCAACCGCTGCACCTCGGCGGTCAATGCAGCCAACCGAGCAGCAGTCAGATCCAGAGCAGGTCCGGCAGGACGGACATCGATGGCGGTCATGCTGCATCGCCGTCCGTGCAGGGCTGCATCCGCTGCGGCTGCAGCAGTCGCAGCACCTCGTCACGATCGACGTGGATGCGGTTGGACGGCATGCGCCAACCGGTCAGCCTTCCCTGCTGGATCCACCGCCTGAGGGTCTGCCGGTTCCGGCGGGCCAGCGCCGCGCCTTCGGCAAGTGGGATGAGGTTCCGGCTGACGCCGGGATTCGGAGAGTTCTGCATGTGTATCACGTCCTGTCATCACTACTCATACCTACTGATACCTATGACCTAGTACAGCAGTGTTGTCATATGTGGTCAATAGGTATGAGTGGGATGAGACGAGGTGACACCTGATCACTTACGCTTGCTGCATGACCAAACGCCCTGGACGACCTCGATGGCAGCTACTCGCCGACGATCTTCGGCAGCGGATCAGCTCCGGCGAATACTCTCCGGGCGACCAGCTGCCAGCGAAGACAAGCCTCGCGGAACAGTGGGAGGTGTCGGTCAACACGGTCGAGCGAGCACTGTCCGAACTTCGCGACGAAGGAGTGGTGGAGACCTTCCACGGTCTCGGTAGCTTCGTGCGCACGGCGCCGGAGCCGGAGCCGGCCAACGACGAAATCGAGGAAATCCGAGAACGTCTCGCCCGACTCGAGACCCAAATGGAAGAGGTCTACGCGAACCTCATCCTCCATCACCCCTCGGAGAGCTCTGATACTGCGACTCAGGAGGCAGGGTGAACGTCAGCCGCCTTCCCCAGAGCCCCGGCACGGTAACCGGACTGCACGCGAGGCGATCGAGCTACCACCCCAACTACTCCGCATTGGCGAAAAACCGTGTTGCGCTGGCCCGCTCGGCGGCAGGGATGTCTCCGAAAGTCTTCGCCGAAGCTCTCAGTCGGCTCATCGGCCGCGAGATCAAACCAGGGCACATCACCTCCTGGGAAACCAGCACCACACCGCCCGGTGATGTACTCCTCGCCGTCGGCGCGCTCGCTCCCAGCACCAGCAGCCGCATCGGCGTCCGCTCACACAAGTTCATCGCAGCGCATATCGGCCAGGCCGGCGCTGAACGGCTGAGTAGCGAACTCGGCATGCGCGAAGTGACCGGCTATCTCGGGAAAACACCTTGCTGGACCGCAGGTCTGGAAGGCGCCGGCGACGAGTGCACCCTCCATATCTGGCCCTGGGGAACCGCGATCATCCACCTGGTCGAAGACCTCGACATCCCCGACGTGACCACACTGGCGATCTGGCGCTACCGGTCGTACGCAGAGAACCTGGAATGGGCGAGTGCCCAGCTCAGCAGCCTGACCAGCACTCCAGTCGAAGCCTCATACGTCCTCAGCCTCTACTGGGTGCACTCCACTCCCTGGGTCGGCTCTACCCTCGAAACCGGGCTACGCCTGATCTGCGCGCCGCGCATCCTCGTCGACCGCGACCTGACCGACGACACCGCCGCCCAGGCCAACGGCGAACGAATCGAGCAGGAGCTCCTGAGCGCCGGACACCAGCCGCCCGAGATGAAATCATTTGGTACTCCGGGTGTTTCGAGCGCATGGTCCAGCTGGTCCGGCGTCGTTTACCACCCGCACGATCCGCTTCGGGCACTGCCAGAGGGGGACCTTGTCGCCTTCGAGATCGGCCTCCAGGCCGTGTGGGCACTGGCCGCGCGAATCAACGAACAGATCGAAAACGGCGCTGACCCGGAGGTCTGCACCCGATATGGGTACGGATTCCTGCGGGCCGCTCGCTCGGTTCTGCTTACCCCTCGGCCACAGGAAACCGGACAGCACCAGCAGATGCGCGACGCGATCGTGAGCACCAGCGGCCTGCCTGGACATCTGAATCTGGCCATGGAAGCCCTCAAGGAGACAGGTCGATGACCATCGAACTGGAGAAGGCGGCCCTGCTGGTCGTCGACGCGCAGAAGGGGTTCGTCAACCAGCACAGCGCGCCCGTCATTCCGATCGTTCTCGACCTGGCCACCCGGTGGGCAGCCACCGGACGCCCCACCATCTTCACGCGGTACTGGAACTATGCGGGCAGCCCATACGAAACCCTGATCGGCTGGCGAGCCCTCTACGGCCCACCGGACACCGACATCGTGGACGAGCTGGTGCCACTCACCGCCCGCGCCAACGCGCGCGTCCTGGACAAGACCACCTACACCGCCCTGACCGACGAGGGCCTAGCCCTGCTCGACGAGCTGGACATCACCGACCTCGTCATCTGCGGAATAGCTACGGACGCATGCGTTCTCAAGACCGCCCTCGATGCATTCGAGCGCGGCTATGTCCCCTGGGTCGTGCGAGATGCAGTGGCATCCAACGCGACTCGCCACCCCGCCCAGGAAATCCACGATTCGGCCTTGCTGCACATTTCTCGTCTCGTAGGTGCTGGACAGCTCATCGACGCAGGCAACGTTCGCGACGCTATCGAAACTGCTCCGGCTACATGATTTCGGTTGAACTCGCCTGGTCAAACGGCTACAGGCTGCACGAGCGAAAGGGCACTTCATGCCGCTGACGACCCTGCCCGAGGACCTGGTGCCCGATATCGAAACCCTCTGGCACTACAACCAGCTGCGCCACGAAGTCCGACCCGTCGATGCCGCTATCGGACTCGGTAGCCATGACCTGGGCGTCGCGGACCAGGCAATCAAGCTTTACCACAAGGGCTTCTTCCCGCTGATCGTCTTCACCGGCGCCACCGCGCCCACCACGATCGAACGCTTCCCCCGCGGCGAGGCCCAGCACTACAGCGAATGGGCCATCGCCGGCGGCGTGCCACCAGAAGCAATCCTGGTGGAGCCCAACGCCACCAACACCACCGAGAACATCAACTTCACCCGGGCGCTGCTTGCCGAGCACGGCACGCTCGGCAGCGTCAAATCGGTGATGCTGATTTCGCGTCCGTACCAACAGCGGCGTAGCTATGCCATCTGCCGAAAGCAGTGGCCGGAAGTCGACGTCGTCTGCGCCCCGCGGGATGTACCACTGGACTACTACATCGACCGGATCGGCGACATCGAGCGGGTCATCACCATGCTCGTCGGTGACACTCAGCGGGTTTGGGTCTACGCGGACAACGGCTGGGCCATCGAACAGGAAGTCCCAGACGAAGTGCGCCAGGCGTATTCGCGGCTCGTCGATGCTGGCTTCACTGATCGGCTGCTTCCCGAATGATTCGCGTACGATCTTGGAAGGTTCTCAGACCGCATGTGCACCAACCACTCTGGAACCCCCTACCTGATGGCTCACGCCCCATCCGCCGTGCCGCGCCGGCTGCGCCGCATGTGACGTATTCCGGCGTGTCGGTTCCCAGTTCCGCACCTTCACAGATTGACGATGGAATGCTGTGCGCCATGGCTCAGAGAGCTAAGGGATCACGGCAGCAAGTAGGGCCGCGGTTGGCCTTCGAAGTATTCGAAGAGATCAGCCAGCGCGCCAAGGACAACGACATGAGCATCGCCCAGTACGTCGCAGACGTCATGGCGTTGCACATCGGCCGCGAAGACCTGGTGCTCGAACTGGGCAAACCGCGGAAGCCGACTGTGCGGCAGCTGCGGGCACTGGCTAAGCAGCAGCGGGAAGCCGCTGCGGCGCAAGGCAAACCGGCGAAGCCTCGCCGGAAGAAGCAAACCGGACAGCAGAAGGAGCTGCCACTGGCTGGATGACCTGAGTGCGGGCTGGCCCCGCACGGTGGACACACAACCTCATAAACGCGAAAAAACCCTCGACCTGGCACGTCGAGGGTAACTCGCACCCTTTGAAGGGATTTCGTCTTGGCTGACGGATCTCAGGGTATCGCACGTCCCGATTCGGGTGCGAGCGAACATGCCCTCATTTGCGATATCAGTAATTACATTCCGCCTGACCAGCGGAAATACTGGCGTTCCACGCCGACACGCCGTCACCGCTGTCCGTCGTGGACGGGCTCCCCCGACGTGACACCGGCCGGTGTGGAGAACCCGCCCGCAACAGTGCGGGCGTGCCAGATACCCCGGATCGCGCTGTGCTGAACGCTTCTCAGCGCAGCAGCGCCTCACGCATCTCCGGCCGAGGCTGCACTGCCTCTCCCCGGCCCCGCCGGCGTCGACGGCTGACGCCGGTCGAGGTGCTGTTCTCCCTACCTCCCGTGCGCCCCAGCGACTTTCCCGACGATCCGTACCAGGGCGTGGCGGCGTGCTGGTGGGGGCTGGAGCGGTTCATCGCGCACGCGATGGCGCTCTACGACATGCACTACACGCTGCTCTACGGCAACCGGGTGGCCGAGTCGGTCGGCCGGGACACCTTCCTGGCGTACCTGCGTGCCGAGGCCGGCACCGCCGACTTCAAGACCGGCCGGGGTGCCCGCACCCCGATGGCCGCCTTGATGAAGGCCACCGGCATGAGCGAGTCCACCATGCACCGGTGCCGTCGCCTGCTCTACAAGTTCGGCTGCCGCACCGTCGTCTACCGCGGCCGCCAGCTCACCAAGCTCGAAGCCCTGCGCCGCTGGGACCGCCACGAGCCGAAGATCAAGGGCTGGACCGCCGTGTCCGCACTGCACGAATCCCGGGACTTCCCTGTGGATAACTCCCTGGTGCAAACACTGCTTGACCAGGGGATTGGCACCCCTCCCGAGCGTAGCGAGGGTTCCGCTTTTCTCTCACGGAGAGGATGTGGTTCTTCACCACAGAACACGATGGAAAGACGCGCTTCGCGCGGCCCGGACAAGAAGGAGCGGTCCAGGCGGAGCCCAGCGTACGACCCCAGGGCGCTCAGATTGGCCTCTGGCGTGCGCCGTGACGAACGTTTCCCGCTCTGGGTACGGCTGATACGCCCCGGGCGGCTGGCGGCCGTCCTGACGCGCAAGGCCACCGCCTCCACCGAGTGGGACGTCAACGACGTGTACGGCGCGTTCGAGGAGTGGCGTATCGCGGACAAGAAACTGCTGACCGCACCACGGAACCCGGCGGGCTACCTCTGGACGATCCTGGACGCGATCCAGGACGAGGTGCCCCCGGCCCGGCTGGACCGGGCCCGCACCGTCGCGGCCGAAGCCGCAGAGCGCGAGCACCGGGCGCGACTTCGCGAGGAAGCCCGCGCCGCGGCGATGAACGCGGCAGATCCGAACTCTCCCGGCTGGGTCGCCGCCCGCGCCATCGCGGCCGAGGCCAAGCACAAAGCAATCGGCAAGGCCGCAGACCACCGCGCGAACAGCGACGCCGCGCGCCGCGAGCTGGCGCGAAAAACCCGTGACCTGCACTGATGTCAGTTTCTGCAGGGCAAAGCCCTCGCGTACCCGCGTGCACGCGTACGCGCGAGCGCCTTCAGCTGGCTCGGGATTCCTGGCGGCGGGGGTGAAGCAGCACCGAAACCGACCCGATGGAGATGCCCATCTCCTCTGCGATCTGCCGGTACTTCAATCCGGCAGATCGCAGTTCCTGAGCACGCTGCTCCTTGGCTCGGGTTCGCGCTTCGTAGTCCCCTCGCGGCTCCGCCGCGATGTTGCGGATCGAGCGCTCACTGATACCCAGCTCGTGGGCGAGCTCGCGGGCGGTCTTACTCCGCCGTATAGGGTTCTCGGCGCCCATCATCCCTCCAGCGCAGCCAGAACCATCGCGCGATCGATGGCTCGCTTCTTGTTGGTCGTGGCGATCGCAGCACGCCGCGTGTCAGTCATGATTTTCCCACGTACCGACTGCGTCTTCCGGAACGCTTCCTCGGTGAAGTTGCGCCAGATCCAACGGCTGATCGACTGCGCCGTCGCATGCACCTCCGAGAACGGCAGCGGGTACGGAAACAGATCGTTGACCTCACGAAGGCAATAGTCGAGCACGAGCTTCTCCCAGTTCTCCTGGGTGCCGTCTCGGTGCTGCCACCACATCGGATAGGCCCACGTGCGGGCCGTATCGAACATGGTGACGTTCCGGCCGAGTCCGGACGCCTTCTGTGGCCGGCGCGGCATCTGCCGCGGCGTCGAAGGCGTCACCAACTGCGCCAGCACATAACCCTCCGAGGGACCGTAGATGGTCTCCCAGTCCTCGTGGATCGGGTTCTTCGTCAAACGACCCGCATAGGCGGGATCTCCCCCAACTTCGGCACGCAGACCTGCCTCGATGCGCTGAGCGAACCGCAACGGCTTCAGCCGGGCCGAATCCGTTCGGCACACGTGGGAATCCCTCTTCAGCCACCACCCGATATGGCCACGCCCGGTGGGGGCCTGGGCAACCCAGTTCGGGTCGGGATGATTCTTGGGGCGCTCGAATGCCCTGAGAGCGGTGTCGACGTGGTCGCAGTCGATCACGATGGACCCGATCATCGCGTGTGGAGAGTGCTCGATATAGCGCATCTCCAACGCTTCCTCACGTGGCCTCCGAAACTGGCCGTCCGCGAGGTAGTTCGTCGCATACGGCTTGTACGGCAGCAGCACATCGAGTGCCCACTGCCCGTCCGTCATGAGGACCTGCCCAGATGCCATGGGGCTACCTAACCCCCACGCTCAATTTTGATGCAGTAGGCACGCCGAACCATTTCAGATAGCTGCGGGGCCCCACCCCTCTCGGGCCATCCTGCAGTGCAGTGATTTTTGATGCAGTAGGCACGCCGAACCATATAGATACCCATGCTCTAATTCGCATAGAACTACCTGTCACGTTGATGCGGTACGACACGAAAACTTGGCCTAATCCGGTGGTTCCGGATTACCCGCCGGAGTTTGCACCCTGCGTGCCGTCCGACGTTGACGAAAACAGCGGACAGGTTGCGTGGATCACAGAACTCCGGTCACGACCTTCCTACCGCCGTGTCTGCAACGTAGACAGGGTGCCGCACAGCCGGTGTGACCTCGGCTCTCCCAGCAGGAGGTCTTCACTGGTGAAGACCTCCTGCACGCGCGGGCACGCGTACGCGCGAGGACCACACCACCGACAGGCCGGGCTACGTCTCGGTGTAGCGGGCGATATCGGCTCGGATCTCCTCCGGCAGCAGATGCCAGTCCATGCCGTGGCGCTCGCACGCTTCGAGCATGAACGTCGCCATCAGCTCGCGGTCGGAACCGCGGCCGATCGCGAGCTGCCACTCCGCGAAGACTTCGTCGCGGCGATCAGCGGCCTTACGGGCTGCCGATGCCCAGGCGTGAGCAGCGTCGCGGACTTGCTTGCGGCCTCGGGCCTCAGCCAAGTCACGGGCATGCCCGCGGGTCTCGCGCGTACGCGCGGGCGCGCGCGAGGCAGACCGCGTGCTAGCGGCAGGATTCGCTGGAGCGACCGGGGCCGCAGGTGCGGCGGCGGGCTGCTCGGTGACCTCCGGCGGTTTGCCCGACACCGACCACATCTCATCGTCGTTGAGCGCGGTCTTCTTGCGCGGCTTCGGCTCGGGCGTGGCCTGCTCCGTGGCGCTCATGCGGTGGCCTGGAGCATGTGGCCGGCGATCGGCTGCCAGACTTCCTGAGCCATCACGCGCAGGCGAGCGTCCTTGGACTCGTCGAAGGCGATGCCCTTCTTGGCATCGGTGACCCCGACCCACAGCGGAATCTTGTAATCGATCCAGACCGGGACACCGGGGAAGTGCTTGGTCATACCCTCGATGATCTCGGTGGCGGCCTCGCGCCCGGATCGGGTCTCGCGCCACTTGTTCATCACGGTGCCGATGATCCGCAGCTGCGGGTTGTAGTTCTCCCGCACCCGGGCAATGGTCTTGCCGAGCAGCGCCAGGCCGTCAGCCGACCACTCATCGGCCTCGGTCACCAGCACCACGGCATCGGCGGCGGTCAGCGAGTTCTTCAGCATCTGCCCCAACAGCGACGGCGGATTGTCGATGATGACCAGGTCATAGTCACCGCGGACCGGCTCAAGGGCTCTGCGTAGCGCGGACTCACGTCCATACTCGGCGAAGTTGAGCCGAGCATCGGCGATCGAGAGCTTCTGGCCGCCCGGCGCCAGGTCCACTCCATCCCAGATCGTCGGCACGATCACCTCACGCAGCGGGACATCGCTGTCCGGGGTGATCGCGTCGGCGAGGGTGACCTCGTCGGCGGCGATGGGCTCGCGGGCCAGAGTGCTGGTCACGTTGCCCTGAGGGTCCATATCGACCACCAGGACCCGGGCACCGTGGTACCGGGACGCGGCGCGCGCGGTGCAGATCGTGCACGTGGACTTACCCACGCCGCCCTTCTGGTTCGCCATCGCGACCACGACCGCTTCCGACATCTCGACCGCCCTCTCGTCCCGGGTGCGGCCCCGGAGGGGCCAGCGTTCCGGGGTCACCCTGACACATCGCCGCCGCCATCGCGAGCGGACACGCTGCCAGGTTGCCGCGCGTACGCCCACCCGCGTGTTACGCGCGTACGTGCGCACGCGCGACCTCGAAAATCATCTACATGTTGGCTGCATGTAAGCAAGCTTGTATGCATACATGCAGGTAGAATGTTGGTATGACTGGCCCCTCCGATTCCCCTGACTTCGCACTTCCCGCCCGCAGCGCCCGAGGGAAGAGACCCTTCTCCACCCAGCTGCGGCCGGAAACCCTCGCACGTCTGGATTGGATCCGCCGCCACGACTACGTCATCAACGACACCGTCGACGCCGCCATCAACGCCTACCTGGACGCGGCCGGAGTTCCGTCGGCGTCCGAATGCGACCCCTCATTACCGAAAGGCGACCGCTGATGTTGTTCCATCGCAAACCAAGCGCTGCGCTCTCCGGGCAGGTGCAGGCCGAATACGCATACCTGATCGCTCGGAGCGAGGTGGCGTCGCGCTCGCTGCGGTCGGTCGCAGCGGAACTCACGCCCGCTGATCGCAGTGCGCTCCTGGAATGGGCGGCGCTGCGTCGGTATCGGCGGCGGACGCTTCGGGCGATGATCAGCGTGATTGCTCTGGGCGGGATCTCTGTCGCGCTGTCGATCTTGGCCAACCAGCCACCCCAGGCATCGATCGCCGATCTCGTGGCCGGACCCGGTGCAGGGATCGCACTGTTCGGGCTGTTGAGCGTCACCATGACGACGTTCGACTCCCTGATCGACCGGACCCCTGCCCGGGATCTGCGCTTTCTCTACTGGATCGCCGCCGCTGCGCTCACCCTCGCCGCCGGCGCACTGTGGGCCAGTGACTCCCTGACTCACGCCGCTGCCTACAAGATGTTCGTCGATGTCGTCATCGTCAGCACGAGCGCCATTGCGGTGCTGATGTCCCTGGTCTTCAGCCACGGCTACGCCATGGCCTCGCGACAGTTCATCATCCCCGGCCGTGCCGTCGAGTTCACGGATGCGCAGGCCCACACCACGAAGACCCCCCTCTACCTCGAAGCACCGCTCACCGAGAAGAAGGAATCCCACTGATGACCGGCCAGACGACAGCTCTCGCCCTGCCAGCCTCCACCGACGAATGGGCACGCGCGGTGTCCACCCACCCCACGCAGTTCGCCATCGTCGCCGCCGTCGCGCTCGCGGGGATCGCGCTGACCGGCTGGTTCCTGACCCGCGCGAGCCGCCGCGTGAAGGACGCCGCCGCCAACAGCGACCTCACTGCGGAACGAGTCCTCACCCTGGTCACGTCCGCGATCGCGAGCGTGGTCGCCGCGCAAGGCATGTTCTCGTTCTTCACCGGCATCGCCGGTATGCCCAAACCGCTGGTGTTCGCGACCTTCGCGTTCATCGAGCTGATGGTCGTCGCCTCCGCGATGCGGGCACGGCGCTCGCAGATCGACACCGGATCCGGCGGTGTCGACGGCATCGCGATGTGGGTGCTGACCATCCTGTCCGGCGTCCTGGCCGCCACCCACGCCGCCACCGTCGGCGAATGGCTCCTGCGTCTGATCGCCCCCCTGGTCGCGGCCTGGGGTTGGGAACGGTCCATGGCACTGGAACGGCGCAAGCTCACCGGCAAGGCCGGGGGCATGAACTGGCGGATCTCCCCGCAGCGGCTGCTGGTGCGATGGGGGATCACCGATCCCACCGACCGCACCACCGCCGAAGTCGCCATCGAACGCCGCTTGGCCGATCTGGCCCGAGCCGCAGACTCGGTGCGCCTGGCCCGCACCACGAGCGCCGGCGACCGGGCCGAGCGTCGCGCGCTCCGTCGCCTGCACCGCGCGATCGACAAGGCCACCGACGACGGTGTCGTGCTCGGCGAGACCTCCGTGCGGGATCGGCTCACCGAACACCTGGAGGGCCGCTTCAGCGCCTACACCTTGCCCGAGTATCAGCCGTCCACCGACTGGGCCGACCTCACCCGCGTGCCGTCTCGGCCTCTCGCGCAGCGTGCGCCGCGTGAGGAGACCGGATCGGCGATGGCCGAACTCGAACGCGAATTCCTCGATCGCGCGCCCCGCGCCGAACTCACCGCCGCGAGCGTCGAGACCGCGCCGGAGCCTCAGCAACCGCCCGCACTCGGGCAAGTGCAGGCCCCCGCACTTGAGTCCGACACGGTGATGCTGGCCGAGTACGAGCGCGAACTCGCGCCCCGCACTACGCCCGCACCAGAGCCCGCACTTGCCGAAGTGCAGGCCCGCACTTGGGCAACCGCACCGGAGGAAAGTGCGGGCTTCCCCGGCGTAAGTGCAGACCCCGCACTTACTGATGCGGGCGTAAGTGCGGGCTTCCCGCACCAGGCCCGCACTTACGTCCAGGAGGCCGCCGAGCCTGCCCCACACCAGGAAAGTGCGGGAAGTGCGGGCAGCCCGCACCAGCGCATCGAGCCCGCCGCCGACACCTCGCACCAGGACGACGGCGAGGAAGCCGAGCAGGTCACCGAGGCTGCACCGGCCCGCACCAGTGCTCCCGCACCAGCCCGCACTTTCGGCGGCGAGGTGCCCGCACCGGCGACGGCCCGCACTTCCCGCCCGCACCCAGTAGCCCGCACGACACCCGCACCAGCGCCCGCACTTTCTTCTGGTGCGGGGCCCCGCACTTCGGCAAGTGCGGGTGCATTGCGGGCCGCACTCGCACTCGCACCGGAGCAAAGTGCGGGCCTAGTGCGGGGTGATGCGACCGAGCTGGCGCACGAAGTGCGGGCCCGCCGCATCGGGCAGCGGATGCCGTTCGAGACCGTAGTGCGGGTGCTGGAAATGCTCGCCGCGGACGAGACGCCCAACGCCATCCACGCCGAGACCAAGGTGCACCACAAGACGATCGGCAACATCCGCGACACCGCCCTGCGGATCCACGCCGAAGCCGCCGGCCGCACCAGCAGGCGCGGGCAGGTGATCGAACTGCGCAAACCCGAACGGCAGTAAGCCCGCACGCTCACAGAAACGCGACAGCCCCCGGCGGGTCGTATCCGCCGGGGACTGTCGCGTCTTCAGACCCTACCCGTTGGGCGGATCCTCCCCGAGTCCGATTCCTACGCGCAGGTGCAGCTCGGCCTGCCGCTGCATCGCCTCGACGATCTTCCAACGCAACGCGAGCTCCGCCGCCTTCTCCGGCCGAAGATAGGCACCGTCTACCAGCGCACTCTCGGAGGCCTCCTTGGCGTCGTCCATAGCCCGGTACGCGTCCCCAGCGAGCCATTGCGCCCGCCCCAAATGATTTCCCACCATCGCCCCAACGTACGTACGCCCGAGAAACCGACCACCCGATTTCTCCTGTGCGGTCCCGATTCCAAACCCCGCCCAATGATCGACTTCCCGGTACACTCGTACTCAGCCCCAGGCGGAGCAAGGTAACATTTACCCAGGGGTAAATGAGTTCTCCTCGCAGGGGCGAGGAGCCCACCCGGGGACGGGTGGTCGCTGCGCTAGGCGGTTTTTTCGTCCGGGTTGGACCCGATCGGAGGGTGGTTTCGGTGAGCGAGCAGGAGGCTCAGGGGGCGGGTTCGGCGAGTGGTCGGCGTGGTTCGCAGAACGTGGCGCGGTCGCGCCGGCGTCGGCGGCGCCCGAACATCGTGGGCCCGAAGCACACTCCGGAGATCGTGTTCTCGGCGGAGGAGTACGCGCGGGTGCAGCAGTTCGCGGAGGAGGCGAACTGCACGCTGCCCTGGTATGTGGTGCAGGCCGCGGCGTATCCGGTGCCCGGCGGGTCGTCGGGGGAGGGTGGTGGACCGTGGTTGCCGTGGCCGCAGCGGCGGGAGATCGTGGCCCAGTTGGGTTCGGCGGCAAGTGCGTTGGACATGATGCGGTGGCATCACGTGCGCAAGATCGGCGGCAATCTGAATCAGATCGTGCATTCGATGCACGTGGAGGGTGAGCTGTCGGAAGAGATCTGGGAGCTGATCGAGGAACTGCAGCTGGTGGCGGAGGAGCTGCGGGAGCGGGCTGAGCGGATCGAGGAGCTGGCCAAGCAAGCAGCGCGGCGATGATTCCGAAGATCCGGCGCGGGGCGAAGCTGGCCGGTTTGGTGGCGTATCTGTTGGGGCCGGGGGAGCACAACGAGCACACCGACCGGCATGTCGTGGCGGGTTCGCCGACGGTGATGCGGGAGATGTGGCTGGAGCGTTTCGACGGTCCTGGTGACGACGAGGCCGCGCGGGAGACCGCGCTGGCGGTGGCGCACGAGATCGAGATTCCGCGCCGGTTGTACAAGACCCCGGTGCGGATGAAGGCCAAGGCCGGCGTCGGTGGCCGGGATCTCGGGATGGATGTGTTCGAGCCCGCCCGCAAGGGCGAGGACGGCGTTCTGAAGGACGCCCCGGTGTGGCATTGCGTGCTGGCCTTGATGCCCCGGGAGAAGCTGTCGGACGAGAAGTGGGAGCAGGTCGCCGAGGCGTTCATGGAGCGGATGGGCTTCACCGGCACCCCCGACGGCAAGCGTGCCCAGGCGCGCTGGGTCGCGGTGCGGCACGGGCTGTCCGGTGCGGACGGGGAGGGCCAGGACCATATCCATATCGCTGCTTCGCTGATCCGTGAGGACGGGTCGAAGGTCTCGACCTACGACTACGGGCCGGGTAAGGCCAAGGGGGATTGGAAGCGCGCCGACGAAGTGTGTGGCGAGCTGGAGCACGAGTTCGGGCTGCAGGTGCTGGCGTCACGCGCCGAAGGCGGTGGCTTGTCCGGGCATTCGCGGGCGGAGATCGAGCGCCAGAAGCGGCTCGGTACCCCGGAAACCGAACGCGAACGGTTGCGCCGATCGGTGCGGGCGATCGCGACCGCGGCGGAATCGGAAGCCGATTTCGTGCATGGTCTGCGGTCGGCGGGGATCGCGGTGCGCCCGTTCTACAAGGCGGGCGGTACCGAGGAAGTCACCGGCTACTCGGTGCGGATGCGCCGCGACGGCGCCGAGATCGGGCCCTGGCTCGGTGGCGGGAAACTCGCCGGAGACCTCGCCCTGCCCGCGCTGCGCGGGCAGCAGTGGGACGACAGCCCCGCCGGGCGCGACGCCGCGCTGCAGGCGTGGAAGAACCACACCGACACGCCCCGTCGGTCCCAGCGTCCGGGCCCGGATACGGAGGTGTGGCGGGAAGCGATCGCCGAGATCGGGCAGTGGCAGCAGCAGCTGGCCGACGTACCGCACGGGGATCGGGCCCAGTGGGCGTGGATCGCCGGGCAGGCCGCCGGCGCTTTCGCGGCCTGGAGCGAAGTCCTCGAAGGTGATCAGCCGGGTGCGTTCGCGGCAGCACACCGCGAATTGACCCGCTCGGCGCAGGTGAACCAGGCCCGTGACCGCTACCGGCCGCCGCCGGGCACGCATCCGACCGTGTTCGCGGACGTGGCCCGGCTGCTGCTGGCCGATCCGCAGCGCGGCAAACCCGCTGCCCGGCCGCCGCTTTCGGATCCGGTGTCCGAGGTCGCGGTGCTGCTGCTGGCGTTGATGCTGTTGCTGCTGCTGGCGTTGATCGCGATCGCGCAGGCGGTCGCGGGCGCGCACCGCAGCCGCGGGGAACTGTGGCGCGCGGCAGCGGTCGAGAACATGACCTACGCCCAGCTGGGCCCGGTCCGCACGGCGTGGGAGAACGAGCACGCGGCGCGCCTGTTCGAGTGGGACCGCGACGCCGCCCAGGTGTTCACCGCCGCCGCCGGTCGCGCCGCCGACAAGGCCCTGGACTCCATGCCCGAACCCGCCGCGGCACAGTCGAAGCCCGGTCCTCGTGACCCGGACAAGGTGCTCGCCGCCGCGTCCGGTCCGCTCACCCCGCCCACCGATACCGGGGTTCCGCGCCCGCGGTTGCGGACGTTCTACACCGACCTGACACCGCAGGAGAAGTCATCGCTGCGCAACACCCATGTGGCCGCCGCGGGCTTTGCGGACCTGGATCTCGCGCCGCAGGACTGGAGCGATGAGAAGCTGGCGGCGGAGTTGACGCACCGGCGCGAGGAGCTGCGGGTGCTGGCCGCCGACCTCGACGACCGTGCCCGAAACGGCGGCCCCCGCACCCGCACAGTGCGCGCCGAGAACGAGACCACGACCGCGCAGGCCCGCCTGATCCCGGATGCTCAGGCCGCCCGCGATGCTGCGGGCGAGGCCGAACGGCAGCTCGATCGCCTCGAAACCGAGCATGCTCGGCTCGCCCAGGAGCTCGCCGAGTTGCCCAAACGGCGGATGCTGGCCCGTCAGAAAGCACAAGCCGAGCTGACCCAGGCCGAGGAGAAACTGCAACGGTTCGAGCCCGTGGCGCAGGCCGCGCGCGAGGCCGCCGACACCACCGCGACCGCGACCGGCGTGCTGGCGAGCGAGTGGAACAACGTGCTGCGGCGCGCCGATCCGGCGCACCAGAAGTACCTGCTGCGCGGCGCCCACGACGAGGATGCCCGCGAGATCCGCGACGACCACACGCATCTGCGGAACCTGCAATCGGAGCTGGAAAAGGTCGAAACCGAGCACGCTCGCCGCGCGAAACTGACTCCCGAACAGCAGGCTGCCGAAGCAGTCACCCGAGGCCAGGATGGTGGGCTGTCGCGTCCTCGACAGCCGCGCGTGGAACCGGGCCGGGGCGCACAGGCGGCCCGCCGTCCCTCGACGGACCTGGGGCGCGGGCGCGGCAAGGACCACGGAATCGGCATGTGACTCGGTCGGCCGAGTAGGCGATCGGTGCTGCCGCACCAGCTGCGCTGGCTTGCCACCGAACCGGGCTTGCGGGTTACCGCGCCAGTCCCTGCATCCGGAGGGCGTCGAGAAGTTCCTGAGCTAACTGGACGGTGTCGGAGTGCTCGCTGCGAGTCAGGGTCCCCGACCGTGCCCACGAGACGAGAGTGGTCATAACTTCGCGGACACTGCCCGGTGACCCGAGCACTAAATCGACCGCTGCTCGCTGCGCGCCGGCACCTGCCGAAGTCGGGTCTCCGATGATGCCGGTAGCAGGCGTCGGAACCGATGTTCCAACAGAGTCGTGATACGCCTGCCACAGGTCGTAGAGCAGCGGATGCACTCGCGAATCCCTCCACTTCTCCATCGAGGTCTGCGGCGGATTCCGGCGGCGCCGATACGCCAGGACCCGGAGCAGTTTCTCGGTCGCGGCGTCGCTAGAGAGCACCTTCTCCACCGCGCCCTCCGGCGAGAGCGGGCGGCTGCGTTCGACGACCTTCTCGCGGATCTCCTCCCGCACTTCGATCGCCCGTCCGCCGGCGGCAGCAGCGCGGCGTTCTTCGGAGGCGAGGCGGCGGCATTGATCCGAGCACCACTTGCGTGGGCGGCCCCGCTCACCGTCTGACGGCATCACCGCAAGACCACATCGGGGGCAGGGTTTGGGGGCCATCCAAGCAACGTATCAATTTTCGCCGGACGAAATTCTCTGGAATCACCACGTGCGTGCAAGAGGTGTGTGGTGAATTGAAGGGCTTGAAAGAACAAAGGAGTGAGCAGGGGAAAGGTGAAGGGAGGGACGGGAAGGGGAAGAAGGGATCAGGATTGTCAGGGGGGAGGGTTACGGTGCACGGCAGGGTGGGGGATTACGGGGAGGAACAGGGCGATGATCTGGTACGACTGCCCGTACTGCTTCGACCGCCATCTCGAGCCGCGCTGCACGCGCCCACTGCCGGAGCCGTACTACCGGCCCGGCATGTACATGAGTTCGCTGCGGCACATCGACAAGCTTCAGCGCGACGGCATTCTGCCGGACCCGGACGAGGTGGTGTTCCGGTGGTGGTGGCTGTTCGCCGCAGGGCTGGTCCTGTTCGTGTTCTTCGCGCTGCTGATCCTGTTCTGACCCTCCGGATCGGATTCATCAGGGACTGCCCGAATCCTGATCAGGTAGGACATCCCGAAGCCACCTAATCCGGTGGGTGTTTCACCGGCGTCGGTGCGCGGACTCCAGCGCGGGAACCGAGACCACCTGGCGGCCGTCCAAACCGGGTATGAGCGACTCGAATGTCCTCGCCCTGTGGCCCGTCCCGGAGACTGCAGCCCAGCGGTGGCGCTACGCCCAGCTGAAGATCCGACTCAGCCTCGCCTACGGCCGCCCCAGCGGCCGGCGCCGCGCCCGCATGCTCGCCCGCCGCTACGAGCCGTGAGAGCCGGGTGGGTATTCGAGGACTTCCAGCCAGGGCACGTACTCCCACGAGTAGCCACCCTTGCCGCGGGTGCCGTCGGGATACAGCAGGCCCTGCCACCACACCACCGCCCAGTCCCCGGAATCGTCCGGAGGTTCGCGGCGCTCGACCTTGCGAGCGTTGGGGTTCTCGACCGACTCGATGAACGAGCAGTCGTACTCGACCGGGAAGTGGCCGGGCGGGGCGATCCAGCCGACCCGGTCACCTTCGACGGTGTCGGCCAGGCTCGGCCGCCAGACCTTCGTCTTCGTGGGCAGCGGCATGCCGTCGATCCTGCCAGCCCGGTTTGTCCCCCATGGGAGACAAACCGGGGCAGCACGTGTCAGTAGTTGAAGTCGGGATCGGTGAGCAGCGCGACCGCGAACGCGATGCCGGCGCGGAAGTCCTCGGTGATCCCGTCGCCGTCCTCGTCGTCGAACCGTTTCAGCGCGGCCTGCAACATCGGCAGCTTCTGCAACGCCGGATTGTTGGTGAGCTCCTCCAGCACGCAGTCGTCAGGGTGCTGCCAGGAGTAGGCACTGCGGTCCATCCCGGGGCGGCCCACGAACCGGTCCCCGATCTCGCGGCCGATATCGGCGCGGATCTCCTCGCCCGCGCGGCGGCGCACTTGGTGCACCATCTCGGCGACGGCATCGGCGAGCTCGGTGGCGCTCTGTCTGGTCATCGCGGGTAGCACTTCCTCACTATCGTGTTCGAAACCGGCCCCTTCGCGGCATCGCGAACCAACGACCTTTCGCGGGGAAAGGTCGTTGGTTTCACAGCGAGAGGTATTCGCGCAGTTTGCCCTTCACCGATGCCCGGGTATCGCCGAGCCGCAGGTCCAGGCTCGGCAGCAGGCGGGCGATCTCGACCTCCGACAGGGGCGGCCCGACCGGGACATCGGCGTAGCCGCGGTCATCGACCTGCCAGCGCCCGCCGGGATCCACCGCCCGCACCCGCGTGACCACACCGTCCACGACGTACACCAGCGCCTTCACATGCTTGCGGCGCGCATCGGCGATCGGCCACCACTTGCGGTCGGCCTCCAGCTGCACCGCTTCCGATGCCCGGGTTTCGCCGTAGCGGCGGTTGCCGTCCGGATCGACCTTCGTCTTGCTGTTGCGGTAGATCACGAGCACGCAATCGGTGTAGGGCGCAGTCAGTTTCCGGTACAGGGTGGAGCGGCCGACGCCGAGGATGGCGGCGATCTGGTCGACGGTGTGGGTGTCCTCGTCGTACATCTTCTGCGCCACATCCAGCTGGGCCTGGGTCAGCGCCGGCGGGCGCCCGCCGACGCGGCCGCGGGCCTTGGCGGCGGCCAGGCCGTCGAGGGTGCCCTCCACGATCAGTTCCCGGTCGTACTCGGCCAGCGCGGCGAGGAAGTGGAAGATGAGCCGCCCGCCCGGGGTGCGGGTGTCGATGCCCTGCTCCAGGACGACGAAATCGACGCCGTCCTTGCCGAACTGGTTCACCAGCTCCAGTAGGTGCGCGTGGCTGCGGCCGATGCGCCGCAGGCGGGTTACCACGACCTCATCGCCACGTTGCAGCAGCGCCAGCATCTCATCGAGCTTCGGGCGCGAGGCCAGCTTGCCGGAGATCTTCTCCACGAACAGATGCTCATCAGCGACGCCGGCCGCGCGCAGCGCGTCGACCTGGTGGTCGGTGGACTGGTCGCGGGTCGAGACCCGCGCGTACCCGTAGCGAGTCACTGAACTGCCTCCTTGTCGGAATCATCGGTGGTGTCGGGGTCGGCGACCAGGACCGGGACGGGCAACAGTGGTGCCAGCAGGTCCGCGACCGCGCGGCCGGACAAGGTGCGCTCGCGCAGCAGCAGGTCCGCGACGGCCTGCACCGCGGGCCAGTGCCGGGTGATGATCTCGTCGGCGCGGGCGCGGCCGGTGTGGATCGGCAGGGCGTGCGGGCCGAGGTTGTGCCGCAGGGCCGCTACGTCGTGGCCGCCCTTGGACATGCTGTCGATCAGGTTCAGCTGATCGCCGGAGTCGTTGTCGATCAACCACTTGCGGGTGGCGCGCATCCCCGCCCACACGAACGCGGCGAATCCGACGGTGTCGAAGGATCCGTGACCGATCTCCACCGCGCCCTCGGCGTCCACCTCGCCGGTGCCGGTCAACTCGCTGGCCACGACGCTCGAACCCAGCCGCACCCGCAGGATCGGGATGCCGGCCATCACGGCGGCCACGGTGTGCCCGGCCTCGTGGAACGCGTCGTGCTCGCGCCCGAACTCGGTCCCACCCCAGTCCGGCACCCGCATCTGGAAGTCCTCATCCTTGGTGACCGCGTGCGCCACCAGCATGCAGTCGGGGCAGGACCGCACGAACTCGATCGCCGTCGCGAGCACGGGCCAGTACTCCGCGCACGCCACCCGGTGACGCGCGCACAGCAGTTCACCGACCCGATGGCGCCGGCCACCGGTCACCACAGCAGCTCCTGGGCCGGATCGAGGTAGCGCCATTGGATCCGGGTCACCGTGCTGTCCGGGGTGCAACCGCGGTGGGAATCGCAGAAGAACTCCACGAACTCCGGCGGGGACATCTCCGGAAAGCCCTCGGCCACAACCTCATCCGGAGTGATCGCGTCCAAGCGCTCGCGGCGCACGGCGACGACCTCGACGTCGGTGATGCGCACCAACGGCTCCACATACCCGTCGGCGCGGCGGCGGCCCATCACCTTGCGGCACAACGTGAGCCGGGTGCCGGCGCGCAGATCCCGCCACCCCATCCGCCGCGTCACCGTCTTGCTGCGGTCGCGCACCTGGTCCTCGGTCAGCGACACCGCCATGAGCCTCGACATGAGTCCCCAATCAACCAAACGCCTTTTTCGAGACGTTGTTTCAGGAAGAGGTTTTAGAGACTCATCTTAGCTGGTTCGACCCGATTCGTGTTGTCGATGGTCGAAGCCATGTTCAGCGATGTGCGAAGTGTTCTTCAGTGGTCGGAATCAGTCGTCGGTCAGGAACTTCAGCCGGTCGTCGGTCTGGCCGACGGCGATCTCGATGATGTGGGCAGCGACGACGTCGGCGGCGACGAAGGGGTCTTCGGCGACGCGCTGTTGGAGGTCTTCGGCGGTGGTGTTGTGGGCGAGTACGGCGCCACCGATACCGGGTTTGATGCTTCCGACCAGCAGGAACACCTCGTCGTCGAAACCTTGTTGGATCCATTGCTGATGGCCGGCCATGTGCTGCGGGGCCTGGTCCTTGTTGGTGGAGAATTCGAGCTGTACTACGAACATCGCTTGTCTCGCTTCTGATTTGTCAGGGTTGTTCGAGGGTGGTGTCGAGCCAGTTCTGCAGCCGCTGTACTTCGCGGTGGATGAATGCTTCGTCGTGGAAGGCGTTGGCCAGGGTGGCCACGCCTTGGCTGGCGGCCAGAACGTGCATGGCGAGTTCGTCGGCGTCGTCTGCTCGTCCGAGGTGGGTGAATTGGTCGGCGAGCCATTCGCGGAAGAGGGTGAACAGGCCGCTGGCGTGGTCGAGGGCGGTGTGGTCGAGTTTGGCCAGTTCGGTGGTCAGGGTGCCGACGGGGCAGCCGTGGTCTTGGATGTCGGCGCGGTTGACCAGCAGGATGTCGATGAACTTGCCGATCCGCGCGGCGGGGTCGGGTGTCTCGGCTTCCCACTGGGCCAGCATGTCCCGGGTGTAGGCGAGGCGGGCGATGATGACGGCCTCGAGCAGGTCGTCCTTGGCTTTGAAGTGGTAGTAGAAGTTGCCGCGCGAGAGACGCACGGCTTCGGCGATGGAGGCGAAGGAGGTGTGTTCGAATCCGTGGTGGTAGAACAGTTCGTCCGCGGCGGCGACGATGTGTTCACGAGTCGTCCTGCCGCCCAAGGTATTTCCGCCGGTGTCGGGTCGTGTGGTCCGTGGGTCAGGCACTGAGGGCCTCCTCGTGCGGATGGAACGGGTAGTCGATGTAGCCGGTGTCGCCGCCGGTGTAGAAGGTGCTGCGATCGGGCACCGCCAGGGGCAAGCCTTCGCGGTAGCGGCGCACCAGGTCCGGGTTGGCCACGAACGGGGTTCCGAACGCGACCAGGTCGGCGTGCCCGGCGGCGATTGCCTGTTGGGCACGCTGCAGGTCGTAGCCGTTGTTGGCGATGTAGGTGCCCGCGAACGCCGCGCGCAGCGCCCGGTAGTCGACGGTGCGGGTGGTGGTGCTCATGTCGCCTTCCAGGACGTGCAGGTAGGCCAGACGGCGTGAGCTCAGTTGGGCGGCAACGTATTCGAAGTGTGCCTGTGGGTCCGAGTCGGTCATGGAGTTGAAGCTGTTCTCCGGTGTCACGCGCACACCCACCCGCCCCGCCGGCCAGAGGGTGCACACGGCGTCGAGGATCTCGTTCAGCAGCCGCATCCGGCCCGCGGTGCCGCCTCCATAGGAGTCGGTGCGGTGATTGGTACCGTCGCGCAGGAACTGATCGAGCAGGTAGCCGTTGCCGGCGTGCACCTCGACACCGTCGAACCCGGCCCGCTTGGCCTGCCGGGCGGCGTCGCGGAACTGCGCCACGATCGCGGGAATCTCGTCGGCGTCCAGTGGGTGCGGGGTCAGGAAGTCCTGCATCCCGTCATAGGTCACCGCCTGCCCGTCCGGCCGCACAGCCGAGGGCGCGACCGGCAGGGCCTCGCCGGGTTGCAGGTTCGGATGCGAAATGCGCCCGCAGTGCTGCAACTGCGCGACGATGCGGCCGCCTGCGGCGTGCACCAGATCGGTCACCCGCCGCCAGCTCACCGCCTGCGCGTCGGTGTAGAGGCCCGGGGTGAACGGGTAGCCCACACCCTGGGGTGA
>NZ_BDCD01000053.1 GCF_001613325.1 Nocardia yamanashiensis NBRC 100130
GCGCGCCGCGGTGCCGCCCGGATCCGCCGGTGCGGGGCGGCGGGTGGGCCCGCTGCCTACCTCCGGCCAGCCCGCGGAATTGCCGGGTTCTTCGTAATGCCCGTTGGCGCCGGGGTTCTCGTCGGGTTCGGAACGGCGACGACGCCGGGTCTTGCGTTCGCTGTCCACGCGTTCGACGAGATCCTGTACTGAGATGGGCGCGGAACCGCCTGCGGCATTGTCGTTGTGCCGGGAGCGTCGGCCGGTGTGATTCTGGGCAGCGTCTTCCGCGACGGAGCGCTCCCAGGGGGCGCGACCTCCGGGCCGAGGCGTGCGCCCGTACCGATCGTCACCCACCAACGAACCTCACTTTGCTATTCGATGCCGACCGCCATGATAACGATTTCGCCACGGTGAACCACTTGAACCGAATTTAGTCCCGGCTAACTCACGAACACCGCTGGTCCGCCGCGTGCGCTTCGGTGCGGTGGATCGACGCCTGGCGGAAAGTCTGCCAGTGCGACGGCGATACGGCCGGGAGCGGATGGTGACTTTTCAGCCTCCGCTGTGCATCACATCGGCAGCGCAGGGGACGGTCGGATCGTCCGGGTCGTCGAGCCAGCCCTCGGGCAGGGTGACCTTGCCGGGCGAGCCCTGCCGGCCGCGCGGGCCCTCGGCGTCCTTGGGGAACGGGGCCGTGGGATCGAGCTGCCCGATCAGGTCCTCGAGTTCGGCGAGGCTGCCGACGGTGGCGAAGCGGCGGCGCAGTTCCGAGCCGACCGGGAAGCCCATCAGATACCAGGCCATGTGCTTGCGGATGTCCCGCATGGCCTTGTCCTCGCCGTCGTGCTCGACGAGCAGCTGGGTGTGCCGGAACAGGATCTCGCCGACCCGGCCCAGATTCGGCCCGGCCGGGATCGGCTCACCGCGCAGCGCGGCCTCCAGCTCGCCGAAAAGCCAAGGGCGGCCCAGGCATCCGCGCCCGACCACGACGCCGTCGCAGCCGGTCTCGGCCATCATGCGGACCGCGTCGTCGGCGCTGAAGATATCGCCGTTGCCCAGCACCGGAATCGAGGTGACGGCTTCCTTGAGCCGCGCGATGGCGGTCCAGTCGGCCTCGCCGGAGTACCGCTGCGCGGCCGTGCGGGCGTGCAGCGCAACGGCTTTCGCGCCCTCGGCCTCGGCGATGCGGCCGGTGTCGAGATAGGTCAGGTGCTCGTCGTCGATGCCGATCCGGAACTTCACGGTGATCGGCACGCCGGCCGGTTCGGCCGCGGAAACCATGGCGCGCATGATGTCCCGGAACAGCTGCCGCTTGTAGGGCAGTGCCGCGCCGCCGCCGAGGCGGGTCACCTTGGGCACCGGGCAGCCGAGATTGAGATCGATGTGGTCGGCCATGCCCTCGCCGACGATGATGCGCACGGCCTCGCCGAGCGTCTTGGGATCCACCCCGTACAGCTGCATGGAGCGCGGGCTCTCGTCCGGCCCGAACGCCATCATGTGCAGCGTCTTCTCGTTGCGCTCGACAATGGCGCGCGCGGTGATCATCTCGCACACGTAGATCGAGGTGGCGCTGCCGAACTCCCGGCACAGCGTCCGGAAGGCGACATTGGTGATGCCCGCCATGGGAGCCAGCACGACCGGCGGATCGACCGGATAGGGGCCGATCCGCAGTGCGGTTCGCGAGGTCTCGAGCGTCGTCACGCCGACCAGTGTCTCATCCGCGCCCCTGTGGCCGGTCCCACATGTCCCGCCCGATGGCATCGATCACATTCGCCGGGTGGAAAAGCGACGGCCCCGCCCGACCGTGGCGGTCGGGCGGGGCCGTGGCAGGCGGTCGCGGATCAGCTCGCGTTGGACGCGAGTTCCTTCTCGCGCTTGGCGGCCTCGCGGGCCAGCATGCGGTCGCGCTGTTCCTCGAACTTCACGACGTCCTTGCCGAGCTTCTCGAGGAAATTGCCGAGGCGGTCGCGGGTCTGCTCGCCGCGCGCGCTGAAGTCGTCGCGCTCGAAGATGCGCCACTTCTTCAGCACCGGGTTCACCACTTCCTCGAGGTGCTGGCGCAGGTCGTAGATGCCGTGCTTGGCCATCAGCACGCCGTTGCGGCGGAAGTTGGGCATACCGGCGCCCGGCATCTGGAAGTTCTCCAGGATGAGGGTGATGGCTTCGAGGGTCTGGTCGGGGCTCAGGTCGAGGGCCGCGCCGCACATGTTCCGGTAGAAGATCATGTGCAGGTTCTCGTCCGCGGCGATGCGCTGCAGCATGCGGTCGGCGATGGGATCGTCGCAGACCTTGCCGGTATTGCGGTGCGAGACGCGGGTGGCGAGTTCCTGGAAGGTCACGTACGCCACCGAGAACAGGAAGCCCGCGCTGCCCGGGAGCTTCTCCAGTTCCTCTGTGGGCGAGGCGAATCCATTGGTCATGTGGATCATGCGGGCCTGCTCCAGGGCGACCGGGTCGACGCCGCGGGTGACCACCAGGTAGTCGCGCATGACGATGCCGTGCCGGTTCTCCTCGGCGGTCCAGCGGCCCACCCAGGTGCCCCAGGCGCCGTCCTGGGAGAAGTTCTCGGCGATCTCACGGTGGTAGGAGGGGAGGTTGTCCTCGGTGAGCAGGTTGGTGATCATCGCCGCCTTGGCGAGCTCGCTCAGCTTGGACTGTTCCGGATCCCAGTCGATGCCGCCCATGGCGGCGAAGTTCCGGCCCTCTTCCCACGGGACGTAGTCGTGCGGGTGCCATTCCTTGGCCAGGGAGAGGTGGCGGTTGACGTTCTCCGCGGCAACCGGCTCCAACTCCGTCAGCAGCTCGAGTTGAGTCAGATCCTTTGCCATAAACATGCCCTTCATGTTGTGCGTATTTGCAGTTGGTTCCCTCGCCGGCCGCAGTGCCGCGGCCCATACCTTACGTGACCGTAGGGTGATGTGAAACTCACACGATTGCCATTGCGCAGGAGGTGACCGTTGTCATACGACAACGGCCCACAGCGACGTCTATCGCCATGGGCCGCAGTTCGTTAGCCGCACACCGGGACTCGGTGCAATGTCACTTCTTGCCGCCGAGCAATCCGCCCAGCACGTTCCCGAGCACACTGCCCGCGTTCTGACCGACCGCCTTGCCGAGGATGTCGCCCAGACCGCCGCTGCCGCCCTGGCCGCCGCCGGTGGCGCCCCCCAGCAGGCTACCCAAGATGTCGCCGATGCCGCCGCCGCCCGCCTGGGCCCCGGTCGCCGCGCCGCCGCCGGCGCCCGCGCCGCCGAGCATCTTCTTGCCCACGTAGGCGAGCACGATCGGCGCCAGCATGGGGAGCAGCTTGGACATCAGGTCCTGGGTGATGGCGCTGCCGCCGACATTGCCCAGGGCGCTCATCACGGTGTTCTTCTCGGCGCCGAAGGTCTGCTCCACCACCTGGTTGCCGGCCGCGGTGTCGACCTGGTCGATATTGACGCCGCCTTCGAGCAGATCCTCTGGCTGCTTTGCGATTTCGCCTTCCAGATGCGCTGCCGCATCGGGGTTGCCGGCCTGTGCCTGGAAGCCGCCGAGCAGGACGGGGATGGCCGCACTGATCGCGGTGTTCGCGGTCGCCTGATCGACCCCGAGCTTGTCGGCGATCTGTGCGACGGGTACTTGGGAAAGCAGGTCATCGAAGGAAGTCATGAACTCCGCCTGTGGTGATGGGGACCCGGATAAGCCCTAACAGGCTCACGGTAGGCGAAAACCGGACAGATTGCTACAGATTCGCGGATGTGGCGCGGGGCCCGGATGTAGCATCCGGGCCCCGCGCGACCGAGTGCCCCCACCAGGGCTCGAACCTGGGACCTGCGGATTAAAAGTCCGTAGCTCTACCAACTGAGCTATAGGGGCGCGGGATGTGAGTGTAGTGCGCCGTGTGCACAAGTGTTAAACGAGTATCCGATTGTGCTCGGGCCATTGATGTTTGCGCAGGTCATGGCGGTTGACGCGGAGGGAGCGACGGCGCGCCACGGGGGCCGGCCGGGTATCGCGGCGGCGCGGTGCGTGGTGCGGGCGGGCCGGCGGGTGCCGGAGCGCGCGATGACACGGTGTGCCGAACCGATGACGGCACGTGCCGAACCGGTCGGAATCTGTCGGTGACGGTAACCGCCGGAGGCACGATGAGAGGTTGTGAAGGTTCGGACCGGTCGGTGGGGGGACACGCCAAGCGGGCTGGGGGGTCTGATTGCAATGACGGGACGCGCCCGCGCGGCCCGGCAGGGCGCCGCGACGGCGTGTCGCGGAGCCGAGGTGAGCGCGCGCATGCCTGGGGGCGGACGGCGCTCGGCAATCGTGTTGCCACTCAGTTTGTTTCGTGGCGGCCACGTGTGAATATCATCCAATGGTGATGTGTGGCAAGCTTTTTGGTGTCGGGGGAGGGGATCGTACGGGCCCGTCGCCGCGGGGGCGGTGCAGGTCCGGGCGCGATGCCGGTGCGGTGCGCCCGGAATCGGGTCTGCGGGGCCGGGGGCCGAACATCACTGGGATATGGGCGAATTCAGCTATTCGGACCAATCGCCCATTCGGTAGCTGTGAAATTGCGGTGCACGATAGGGGGCGGTCTGGCTAACTGACTTTCCGGTACACCTCACGCAGGGTGCGCTTTCCGGGTAACTTGACCGACTGGTGAATTCCCGAAGAACCGGGATTGCCCCGGCGGCACGGGATTCGGCTTATCGTTGATGTGCCCGAACGTGTCGCGACCGGTCGTGCCGATCGCGGCTCCATAACAGATGAAGCTGCGGGAGGACGACCGACACGACGTGAACGCCCGGGTGCGCACCCCCTGCGGTGCACCCGGGCGGGAAAAACTATACCAGTTGGTGTGTTTCAAGTTTTTCGCGCTTTTTCGTACCAAAAGTTTGGTAATTCGGGCAAAGCCCGTTCAAAAGTATTTGAAAGACACGTAACTTTGCGTCGCAACTTTGAAAAGGTTTGCGGCGGTAGCTAGCTTCGGAGGCGTTTCGAGCATGGCACGGCAGCAAGAGCGGGCCCGCCGGACACGCGCGGCGATCATCAGGTCCGCCGCCGTTGAGTTCGGGAAGAGCGGCTATGCCGCTGCATCGCTCAACCGCATATTGGAAGGTTCCCGGGCGACCAAGGGCGCCATGTACTTCCACTTCGACTCGAAGGAGGATCTGGCGCGGGCGGTCTTGGAAGCCGCAGTGGACCGCTACCGCGCCTCGACTGAAAGATGGCTCGCCCGAGGCGATCTCGGGCCACTGGACACCTTGCACGGCATGATCGACGAGATCGCGCTGCGCTTGGAGAACGACATCATCATCCAGGCGGAGTTCCGGCTCATCATCGAACCGGAGTTCTATCGCGACATCCAGGCCGGCGGCGGCCGCATCCTCGGGCGGTCCATCCGGCTGCTCGCGGTGCGCGCCATCGAGCACAAACAACTGCGCTCGGACGCCGATCCGGACCGGTTCACCCGCACCCTGGCGGCGGCCCTCGCGGGCCAGCGCTATATCTCCGATGTGCTGGGCGGCCCGGTGGATCTGCGTTCCCGTTTCGCCGAAGCGCTCGAGGTGGTCATCGACGCCACCGCGACGCCGGAGTGGATCGAGGAGTTCCGGCGCGTGGGCTGGAAGGTGTCCGCTCGGTTGGAAGATCTCAATTTGGGTCTCTGACCAGTGGATTTGGGATTACGGCGGATGCTGTCATAAGCTATCTCCGCTCCCAACGGATGCCGTTGAGCAACGGTCCAGAGCAATCTGGCCGGGCCCCCTTCGTCTAGCGGCCTAGGACGCCGCCCTTTCAAGGCGGTAGCGCGGGTTCGAATCCCGTAGGGGGTACAACCATGGAGACATGGTTGTCGGAGCAAGCAAGGCCCTGTGGCGCAGTTGGTTAGCGCGCCGCCCTGTCACGGCGGAGGTCGCGGGTTCGAGTCCCGTCAGGGTCGCAAGACTAGCGATGGCATTCAGTTGGGTGCCTCCGGCCAGGTAGCTCAGTTGGTACGAGCGTCCGCCTGAAAAGCGGAAGGTCGCCGGTTCAATCCCGGCTCTGGCCACAACCTTCAGAAGGTCGCCCCCTCCGGGGGCGGCCTTCTTTTTGTTATATGGGGGCAAGCCCCCATACCCCCAAGAGAGTAATGAGGGCGAGCCCTCACGCCGCCGGGAGGGTGAGCCCGCGCGCCGCTGGGGAGGGTGAGCCCGCACCTTGGGGGTAGTCCCACGCCGTCTGGGCGGGTAGTGCCCGCCTCGTGCTGGGCCCGAGGCTGCCGCCCGCCCCGCACGTCAGTGCGGGGCGGGCTTGTCTGCGTGTTCGGGTGTGGCGGAGCTGATCTTGGTGCCATGCTGGAGGCATGGCTGACTCGGATAATGCTTGGTACTACGACTTGTCCACTCATCAGGCCGTGCAGGGGAAGCAGGGGTGGGTGGGGGACCGGATGGGGCCCTATCCTGACAAGGCAACGGCGGAAAGGGCTTTGGAGATCGCGAAGGCGCGGAACAAGGCGGCCGACGCGGAAGAAGACTGATGACGCGGTGATGCCGCGGCGCCCCCCGATGATGCGGTCATGTGGTGCTCAGACCTATCAAGTACCGTTTCTTGAGCTGAAACGGGCAAGAAACGAGCGGGAGGGCTTTGCCTTGAAGGTGACCGTGGTGGTGCCGACCTACAACGAGCGGGAGAACCTGCCGGTGGCGGTGGAGCGGCTGACCGCGCTACCGGTGGCCGATCTGCACGTGCTGGTTGTGGACGACAATTCCCCGGACGGCACCGGCGAGGTCGCCGACAAGCTGGCCGCGGATCTGCCGAACGCCGTGAGCGTGCTGCACCGTACGGAGAAGGACGGCCTGGGGAGGGCCTACATCGCCGGCATCACGAAGGCACTGGACGAGGGCGCGGACGTGGTGATCCAGATGGACGCCGACCTGTCGCACCCGGCCGAGGTCATCCCGGCCATGCTGGAGAAGCTGGAGACCACCGACGCGGGCGTGGTGCTCGGATCGCGTTATGTGCCCGGCGGTTCCACCGCCGAGGAGTGGAAGTGGTACCGGAAGGCGCTGTCCGCCTGGGCCAACTTCTACGTGAACATGATCCTGCGGCTCGGCGTGAAGGACGCGACCGCCGGTTTCAAGGCGTGGAAGGCGGATACGCTGCGCGCCATCGACGTCGCCTCGATCAAGTCGAACGGCTACTCGTTCCAGGTCGAGATGAACTACCGCACCGTCAAGAAGGGCATCAAGATCGCCGAAGTGCCGATCCGCTTCGAGGAGCGGACCCTGGGCGCTTCGAAGATGAGCTTGAAGGTCCAGCTCGAATCGGCCCTGATGCCGTGGAAGCTACTGTTCGGCAAGCAGGTTTGACCCACTCTGGGATCTCGCGTTCGCGGCCCTGACGGGACGCGAACGCAGACTGGATTTGGAAGAGATCAGTCCGGTGCGCCGGGCTGCGAGAGATCCGGCCAGTGCAGCAGGGTCTCGACGAACAACTGGCGCACCTTCTCCACCTCGCCGTCCATTTCGGCCGGATTCCAGCCGCTGACGTCGATCGGCGGCAGTACCGCCACGTCCACCACCCCCTTGCGCACGATCGCCGAATTCCGCCAGGCGATTTCCCCGGCGTTCCGGATCACCACCGGAATCACCGGCACCCCGGCCTGGATCGCGATGTGGAACGCGCCCTTCTTGAACGGCCCCACACTGGGCGTCAGCGACCGGGTGCCCTCCGGCGCGATCACCACCGACAGTCCGCCGCGCAGGGTTTCGACCACCGGCGCCAGCGCCGCCTTGGCCGCCACCACATTCGCCCGGTCGATGAACGTCACCTCGACGAAGCGCATGAGCGGCCCGAACACCGGGTTCTTGGTGATCTCCTTCTTGGCGATGCCGGTGAATCCGGTCCCCAGCACCTCGGCCAGCACCACGATGTCGAACTGGCTCTGGTGATTGAAGATGAACACGGCCGGCCGCGGCGCCCGGGTGTATTCCGCCCCGCTCACCCGGACCCGCACCCCGGTGCCGCGCAGCGTCGAGTCCGCCGCGTAGGTCATCATCGAATCCGCCATCCGGCGGCGCTGTTTGGTGTGCGCCTGGGCCGCGACCCCGAACAGTGCCCCGCCGAGCAGCCCGGTGAAACCGGCCAGGGTGCGCGCGTAGTCGGCCGCGCCCGGGGACTGCCGGGGCCGGAAATGCAGTACCGGCCAATCCTTCTCGGCGGCCTCCAGCAGCACCCGGGGATCCGGGTTCACCGCCACGTGCTGCCCGCCCAGCTGTAATAACGGCAGGTCGGCGGCGCTGTCGCCGTACACCCAGCTGTGTTCCAGGTCGATATCGTGCGCGATGGCGAACCGCCGCACCGCATCGGCCTTGCCGTTGCGCCACAGCGGTTTTCCCTCCACGTGCCCGGTCAGCACGCCGTCCTGCACCGCCATGGTGGTGCACAGCACGTGCGGGATGCCGAGCTCCGCGGCTACCGGCCGCACCTGATACCGGGTGAGCGAACTCACCAGCACGATGGTGTGCCCGGCCGCTTCGTGCTCGCGCACCAGCCGCCACGCCTCCGGATACAGGTGCCCGTACACGGTGCGCTGGAACACCTGTGCGCCCAGCTTTTCCAGTTCCGCCTCCGGCACGCCCGCCCAGGAGTACATGATCTGCTGCAGGAACCGCTCGTATTCGCCTTCGCTGCGCGCCCCCCGGATGCCGCCCAGCAGTTCGGCGGCGAGCGTGCGTTCGCTGTTGCGCCGCCGCAGCATCCGGCTCGGCAGCGCGGGCGGATTGAACCCCGCGACCACGGTGCCCCCGAAATCGAAGACGGCGGCGATGCGCGGCCCCTGCGGTCCGGAGCGGATCGCGGCCAGGGTGTCGTCGAGGCTGACCGTCCCGACCGGCTGCTGGGTGATGCCGAGCCCCGGTTCCAGCGGAGTCGGTTGCAGCGCATCGCCTCCGGACAGTGTCGAATCGCCGGCCCGATGCGTCATAGCGTGTCCAGCCGATTGGACGGGTCCAGGGTGGCGGCCCGTGAGATCCGCGCCCCGATGGCCCGCAGTTCGGCCGCGAACCGGGCGCGCCGCTCGGCCAGCTCGGCCGGATCGTCGCCGTGTTCGAGCAGGCCGTGATTGTCGGCGAGTTTGAGTGCGCTGCCGAACAATTCCGAGGACACCGATTCGGGACTGTGCAGACGCTGTTGCAGCAGCATCTGTTTGCCCACGCTGAGCGCTTCGGCGACGAGCGCCTTCTTGTCCACCGGCGCCGCCGGATCGCTCGCGGCCAGCCGTTCGGCCACCACCAGTTGCGCATCGATGAACGAGCGCAGCACCCGGTGCGCCATGATGAACCCGGATTCGGCCAGCTTGGCCAGGATTTCGGTGCCGACCGTCCCGGCCGCGGTGCGCCGGTGCCATTCCGGATCGACGCGCAGCATCTCGGCGGTGAGCTGGCTGGTGAATTCGGCGCGTTCGGGGAAGAAGAACTCGAACTTGAGCAGATCGCGCAGCCGGTAGGCGGTCTCCCAGCCGACCCGCAGCTGATCGCCCTCGGGCGCTTCGACGGCGGTGAGCACCGACAGTTCGAGAATGGCGCGGTTGACGAACCAGTGCACGGCGCTGTTGCGATAGAACGCGGCCTCCAGGTGCGCGCCCGCGCCGATCGAGTAGACCGGTTCCAGCCCACCGCGATACACGGTCACCACCTTGGCCACGGCCAGCTGTTCCAGCACCACCGCCAGCCCGTGATCGTCGCGCAGGGTGGCGAGTTCGCCACGCGGCAGGTCCCGGCTCTCCAGATACCCGAGCACGGGTGCGATGGCGGCCCGCAGTTCGGTTCTGGTGAGCGCGCGTTCGTGCACGCCCAGCAGCACCAGCGTGGTGAGCGCGTTCACGGTGACCGGCGTGACGTCGTTGATGCCGACGGCGACTTCGAACGCGAGCCGTTGCACCGCTTTGTGTTCCAGCTCCAGCACCTCGTCGGGGGCGTTGACGGGCGGGTGCGCGGTGAGCGGATCCCCGTGCGCGGTCAGCCTTTCCCGCGCCGACAGCGGGGTGCCGAACCGGACGTACACGTGTCCGGCCGAATGCTGTTGATTGCGTACGTAGCGCGCCAGCCAGGCCAGCCCCTCGGCCTGTTTGCGGCCGCCGGTCTGCTCGTCGGCGATGGCCCCGATCTCGTTGAGCCGCTCGTAGGTGATCGACACCGGCACCAGCATCACATCGTCGATGCGTTTGTACCGCAGCGCCGCCGCGAGGTAGTTCAGCAGGCCGTAGCGTGGCGGCCGCAGTTTGCCGGTGCGGGTGCGCCCGCCCTCGAAGTACCACTCCAGGTTGAAGCGTTTGGCCAGCAGATAGGCGAAGTACTCCTCGACGACCGCCTTGTACACCTCGTCGTCGCCGAAGCTGCGGCGGATGAACACGGTGCCGGTGCGCCGGGCGATGGGCCCGATCGGCCAGAATTTGAGATTGGCCCCGCCCACCACGTGATTGGGCGGAAAGTCGTTGCGCGCCAGAATGTCCCCGAGCACGAAGGCGTCCACGTAGGACCGGTGCGAGGGCAGGAACACCAGCGGGTACCGCCGGTTCAGGTGTTTGAGCCGGTCCAGCCCGGTCTCGTCGCTGTCCACCTTCCAGGTGGAGGCGTGCACCGGCCGCATGGCCTGGGTGAACAGGTCCGACACCAGCCGGCTCTGCGCGGCCACCAGTTCCTTCAGCGCCTTCTCGGCGCGCCGGTACACCTCGCGCGCGGAGGTGCCGGTGGCTTCGGCGATGACGTCGAGCCGCCGCAGGAATTCCGGCGAGTCCAGGATCTCCTCGGCCACCAGCCGCGGCACCTTGTACCGGTCGCCGATGACCGCGCGTTCGGCGCGTTCCAGGGCCACGATGCCGGCGCGAACGATGGCCCGCGCGAAGGCTTCCGGCGCTCCGGCCGATCCCGGATTATTGGCCCGCAGCTCGCTCAGCCGGGCGGGCGCGCCGGTGAGCACCAGGTGCCGGTCGGGGGCCTTGGCGAGCAGCCGCCGCTGCACGAACCGATTGGGTTTGCGCGGATTGGTGAGGGTGAGCAGATCGTTGAAGGTGGTGCGCCGCACGCCGTCTCGTTCCGGCGGCAGCCACAGCACCCGCACCGGCACCACGAGCGGATCGTCGCTGCGCCCGACCAGGCGCGCGGTCACCGCGTCGGGATCGAGGTCGAGCTGGGTGACGGGGGCGCTGGTGCCGAATTCCTGCGCGATGCCGCCTTCGGCCAGCCAATTGCCGACGAGTTCGCGTTCCACCTGCCCGGCCGCGTCCACCAGGGCGACCACGGAACCCGGTGTGCTGGCGGCCCGGGGGAGCCGGCTGTCGTGATCGAGCATCTTCGTTCCCTCCGCAGGTGGACCGCCGTATCCCATTCAAGCCGATCGGGTGGTCGCGGCGGGTCGGGTCGGTCAATTCACCCAGCGGCCCGCGGGATTCGGAGTGTCGTAGAGCGGAGTGATCGAGCTCGCTCGGCCGGCCTCGCGCCTATTGGAAAGGTAATGCTAACCTCACTCGAGTTGAGTAAGGTAAAGCTAACCTTGGAGGACTGGTGACGGTCGCGGACGAGCGGGTACGAGCCGGGGGCGAACAGCGGTGGGGTGAGCACGTCACCGATCCGGTGGCCGCGGTGACCGCATTGGCGGCAGCGGATCGCTTCGGCGAGTACGTGGTCTACGAACAGCCCGGTGCGTGGGTGTTCGCGGCCGATCCGCTCGGCGGCATCGAACTCGATGCCGGTGAACTGCGGGTCACCTGGGACGGCGAGACCGTCGCCGGGCCGTGGGACGGCAGCCCGGCGCAGGCCGTGGATCGCGCGCTGGCCGGACTTCCGCAGCGGCGCAATGCGTACGGCTGGATCGGCTTCGAGTTCTGCGCCTGGTCGCTGGGCGCGACCGCGCACGTGCACCCGCGGGCCACCCTCGCGCACTTGATGATTCCGCGCATCGAGGTGCGCATCGACGCCGCCGGGGTGCGGGTGTCGGGGGCGACGCCCGCCGAGACCGCCGATATCCACGAGCTGATCGCGAATGCCCAGGGCAGCGCGCTGCCGGTGGCGCATCCGGTGGATGTGACCGTCGATCCGACCGGGTACCGGGACCGGGTCGCGGCCGGTGTCGCGGAGATCAATTCCGGCAAGTACCAGAAGGTCATCCTGTCGCGGAAGGTGGAACTGCCGTTCGCGGTGAACATTCCGGAGACCTACCGCCTGGGCCGGGTCAACAACACGCCCGCGCGCTCCTTCCTGCTGCGTCTCGGCGGGCTGGAAGCGGCCGGGTTCAGCCCGGAACTGGTGGCGGCCGTGGACGGCGATCGCGTGGTGACCACCGAACCCCTCGCGGGCACCCGGGCGTTCGGGCGCGGCGCGGACGTGGACGAGGCGGCCCGCGCCGAGCTGGTCCGCGATCCCAAGGAGATCGTGGAACACGCGCTGTCGGTGCAGCTCTCGTTCGCCGAGATCGCGGCGGTGGCCGAACCGGAGACCACCGCGGTGTCCGATTTCATGGCGGTGCGCGAGCGCGGCAGCGTGCAGCACCTGGCCTCCACGGTCAAGGGTGTGCTGGCCGCCGATCGCAGCCCGTGGGACGCCCTGGAAATGCTGTTCCCGTCGGTGACCGCCTCGGGCATCCCGAAGGCAGCCGGCGTGGACGCGGTGTTCCGCCTCGACCACGATGACCGCGGGCTGTATTCCGGTGCCGTGGTGACGGTTTCGCCGGACGGTGCGCTGGAGGCGACGCTGGTGCTGCGCGCGGTCTACCAGACCGGTGCGGGGGCGTGGCTGCGCGCCGGCGCCGGCGTGGTCGGGCAGTCCAAGCCCGAACGCGAATTCGAGGAGACCTGCGAGAAGCTGGGCAGCGTCGCGCCGTACGTGGTGCGTGCCTGACCCTCACGCACGTCCGAAATCCGCTCGTCAGAGCGGGAATTCGACTCCGGTCAGCCGCTCGGCCAGCTCCCAGAGCTGCCGGGCGGTTTTCTCGTCGTGCGAGGCGTTGCTGGAGGCATTGCGGACGGGGTGGCCGCGCCAGGCCAGCCATTCCGGGCCGTAGTAGGCGCCCGGGCGGGCGTCGGCGACCGCGCCGTACAGGGTTGGCAGCGCGCCCATTTCGGCGCTCTGCGCGATCAGGCGATTGCCGAGCGAGATGAAGCGCTCCAGGAAGTTCTGGGTCTTGGAATTGATCTCGGTGGCGGCGTAGCCCGGATGCGCGGCCACCGCCAGCTTGGCGCTGCCCGCGGCGGTGAGCCGGCGCTGCAGTTCGTAGGTGAACATGAGCATGGCCAGTTTGGACTGCCCGTAGGCCCCGAAGCGCTGGTACGGCCGGCGCTCCCAGTTCAGGTCGTCGAGATCGATGTGCCCGATCAGATGGGTGAGGCTGGACAGCGACACCACCCGCTCCGAAATCCGGTCCAGCAGTAGGCCGGTCAGTGCGAAATGACCGAGGAAGTTCGTCCCGATCTGCATTTCGAACCCGTCGGCGGTGTGGCTCAACGGCACCGCCATCACGCCCGCGTTGTTGATCAGCACATCGGCGTGTTCGACGGTCTCGGCGAAGGCGCGGACCGACGCGAGATCGGCTAGATCGAGCGCGCGCACCTGACCGCGCCCGTACATGGTCTTCGCGACCGCCTGGCCCTTGATCTCGTTGCGGCAGGCCATGATCACCTGTCCGCCGGCCGCCGCCAGGGCGCGCGCGGTCGCCGCGCCGAGGCCGCTGGTGGCTCCGGTGACGATGTAGGTCTTGCCGGTCAGATCCTGGATATCAGCTGTCGTCCACCCACCCATAGACAAACTCTATGATGCGGGCCCGGGCCTGTCGTGCCGAACGGCCGTGATCGAATACACACGGCCGCAACGACTCCGGTCAGCGGCGCCCGGGTTGCGCGGAACGCCCGGCTAGGCTCCGCGCAGCGCCTTCTTGTCGATCTTGCCGACGGCGGTGACGGGCAGCGTGTCCGCCTGTCGCAGCACATCCGGCAGTTTGTAGGTGGCCAGGCCGCGTTCGGTCAGGAAGGACTTGATCGCCGCGAGAGTCGGCATCTCGTCCTCCACCACCAGTACCGCGCAGGCCTTTTCGCCGAGCGCCGCATCGGGCAGGCCCACGGCGGCGGCGTGCCGGACGCCCGGATAGGCGAGCAGGTGCTCCTCCAGCTCGTCGCAGGAGATGTTCTCGCCGCCGCGATTGATCACGTCCTTGATCCGGCCCGACACGATCAGGTGGCCGCTGGGCAGCCGCCGCACCAGATCGCCGCTGCGGTAGAAGCCGTCCGGGGTGAAGGCGCGCGCATTGTGTTCGGGCGCACGGTAGTAGCCGCGCAGGGTGTACGGGCCGCGGGTCAGCAGTTCGCCCTCCTCGCCGTCGGCGACGTCGTTGCCCTCCTCGTCCACCACCCGCACCTCGTCGCCGGGGGACAGCGGGCGGCCCTGGGTGGTGCAGACGATGTCGTCGGAATCCTCCACCCGCGTGTAGTTGAGCAGTCCCTCGGCCATGCCGAAGACCTGCTGCAAGCGGCAGCCCAGCGCCGGGGTGACCTCGCGGGCATTGACCTCGGCCAGTTTCGCGCCGCCCACCTGGAGCAGGCGCAGCGAGGACAGGTCCGCGTCCTCCCAATCGACCGCGGCGGACCACAATTGGGCCAGCGGCGGGACCACGGCGGTCACCGTCACCCGATGCCGTTCGATGGCCGCGAAGGCGTTCTCCGGGCTGGGATCGGTGACGAAGGCCATGGCGCCGCCGGTGGCCACGGTGCCGAGCACGCCCGGGCAGGCCAGCGGGAAGTTGTGGGCGACGGGCAGGGTCGCGAGGTAGACGTCCTCGGGGCCGAGTTCGCACACCTCGGCGCTGGCCTGCGCGTTGTAGGTGTAGTCGTCGTGGGTGCGGGCGATCAGCTTGGGCAGGCCGGTGGTGCCGCCGGAGACCAGCATCAGGGCGATATCGCTCGCGTCCACCTCGGGGAGCGAATCGCCCTCGGCCGGAATGGAATCCAGGGCGGTGAACGCGCCCGGATCGCCGTGCACCAGCACGTGCCGCAGGGCCGGGACCGCGGCCTGCACCTCGGCGGCGAGGACGCGATAGTCGAAATCGCCGAAGCTGTCCGCGGCGATATAGGCGGCCGCTTCGGAAAGCCTGCTCAGATGCTCGATCTCGGCCCGGCGATGCGCGGGCAGGGTGAGCACCGGAATGACCCCCGCGCGCAGCAGGCCGAACAGCACCGGCAGGAACTCCGGCACGTTGGGCAGCTGCACGACCACCCGATCGCCCGGCGCCAGACCGAGTTTCCGGAAGCCGTGCGCCATCCGGTCGGCCGCCGCGTCGAGGGCGGCGTAGCTGACGGGCGCCCCGGTATCGGACAGCAGGGCCGGCCGCTCCGGCCACCGCCGGGCCGCGTCGCGCAGCAGCTCGCCGAGCGGGCGTCCCGCCCAGTACCCGGCCGTCCGGTAGCGCTCGGCGAGATCGGTCGGAAAGGGCACGAAGCCGTCGCGGTGGTGCCCGGCGGCGGTGGAAATCGATGTCACAGCTCTGGCCTCTAGCGGGTAAGGGTGCGGTTACAAAGGTTAGGCAACCCTATCTCAATGGGTTACGCTGCTGCTCGACAAGTCCGGTTTCGCGCCGGATCGCCAGTGGCGCCGCCCGCCGCGTCGACCCGGGCCGGCCGCCGCCTCAGACAAGGAGCACCAGCGGAAATGGAGTCAGCACCGGGCCTACCGGCAGGCCGGAACAGTGGGGGCGGCATCGCCAAGGACGAGATCCGCGCGGCCATCGCCCGCCACCTCGACCTCGACGCCGCGGGCATCGCCGACCACGACGACCTGATCCAGCTCGGCCTGGACTCCATCCGCACCATGAAACTCGCGGGCTCCTGGCGCAAGCGCGGCCTCGCCGTCAACTTCGCCCAGCTCGCCGCCGAACCCACCGTCGCCGCCTGGCATCGAATGCTCGGCGGGGACAACGCCGCAATCGATGGCGGCGATGCGGGCACGACCGCCGCACCGGCGCAGACCGGGGAAGGAACCGTCGTAGACGCGGCCGGTTCCATCCCCGCGCCCGGTGCGGCGGCCGTGAACTCCCCGGCCCTCCCCGCCCCCGCCGACTCCGATGCGCCAGAGGTGAATTCGGCCGCCGCGGCGCCCGGTACGTCCGCCGGGGATGAGATCTCAGGCACGGCGGGTGTAGGTCCCGCCTCCGGTAGGAATGCCGCGGTGGTGCCGGATGACGGTACGCCGTTCGCGCTGGCGCCCATGCAGCACGCGTATTGGATCGGGCGGTCCGATGGGCAGCAGCTCGGGGCTGTGGCAGCGCATCTGTATGTCGAGTTCGACGGGGCGGGGGTCGAGGCCGAGCGGCTCGGGCGGGCGGTGGAGGCGCTGGTGCGGCGGCATCCGATGTTGCGTACGCGGTTCCTGCCGGACGGGACTCAGCAGACGCTGGAGCGGCCGGGGCGGCCGGTGTGGAGTGTCACCGATCTGAGTGGTGCGACGGCTGCCGAGGCCGAGCGGGTGCTGGGGGAGTTGCGGGACAAGCGGACTCATCAGCTGATGGCGGTCGAGGAGGGGCAGGTCGTCGATATCGCGCTGACGCTGCTGCCCGAGGGGCGCACGCGGTTCCACCTCGATGTGGACATGCTCGCGGCGGATGCCATGAGCTACCGGATTCTCATCGCCGATCTGGCGCGGCTCTACCACGGTGAGCAGCTGCCGCCGCAGGAGTACACGTTCCGGCAGTACCTGGCCGAGCATGCCGCGCCCGCTCCCGAGCACGCGGCCGATCGCGAATGGTGGCAGGCGCGACTGCCGGAAATGCCCGGAGCGCCGGAACTTCCGCGTGCGCTCGAGACCCCGGACGCCGAGGCGCGCACCGTACGTTTCCATCGCTGGCTCTCGCCCGAGGCGAAGGCGCGCATGTTCGCCAACGCGCACGCGCGCGGCATCACCCCGGCCATGGCCCTCGCCTCCGTCTTCGCCGAAACCATCGGCGGCTGGTCCGCGCAGCGGCGGTTCCTGCTGAATCTGCCGCTCTTCCACCGTGAACCGGTGCATCCGCAGGTCGACGGCGTGATCGGCGACTTCACCTCCTCGGTGCTGCTGGAAGTCGACGTCACCGAACCCGCCACCGTCACCGAGCGTGCGCAGGCTTTGCAGCGCGAATTGCATTCCGCCGGAGCGCATTCCGCGTACTCGGGACTCGAGGTCCTGCGCGACCTCGGCCGCCACCGCGGCGAACCGGTGCTCGCGCCCATCGTCTACACCAGCGCCATCAACCTCGGCGAGCTCTTCGGCGACCAGGTCACCGACACCTTCGGCGATCCCGTCTGGATCATCTCCCAGGGCCCGCAGGTCCTGCTGGACGCCCAGGTCACCGAGGTGCGCGGCGGTCTGCTGCTGAACTGGGACGTCCGCGAGAACGCCTTCCCCGCGCACATGGTCGAGACCATGTTCACCCGCTACATCGAAGCGGTCCTGCGCCTGGCGGGCTCCAGCGACCAGGAGACCGGTCCGCTGTTCCCCGCTGCCCCGGCCGCTGATCCTGACGGCCCCGTGAACTCCGAAACCCCGCTCGGCACAGGAGAAGCCGCAACGCCTGCTGCTGCCGCAACGCCTGCTGCCGCGCCCCTTGCTGCTGCCGGGACCCCTGCTGCTGCTGTCGCCGCGAGTGCGGTCACTGCCATATCGGGCGGTGCCGGTGGCGCGGAGCAGGGTGCCGCCCCTGTGCCGCGGCGGGTCGCCGGGGATGCGGGGTGGGACGCCGACGCGGCCGTGCGGATTCCGGTGGAACAGGCCGTCATTCGGGCCCGGGTGAACGCTACCGACGGGCCGGTGAGCGGGCGTGTCCTGCACGCGGGGCTGTTCGCGCATGCCGCGCAGCACCCGGATGCGGCCGCTGTCATCTGGGAAACCGGTGTTCAGGCGCTCGCATCGGCAAACTTTGAACCGGCCGGTCGCGACTCTGCGGCGGTAGCCGCGGTGGGTGCGGTCGACGGCCGGGATCGTACAGATGGCGATCGGAATCCGCTCCCGGGCAATACGATTCGGACCCTCACCTTCGGTGAGCTCGCGGCGGAGGCGCTCGCGGTGGCCGGTGCGCTGCGGGCGGCCGGTGTGCGGCAGGGCGATTCGGTGGCTGTGCAGTTGCCGAAGGGCCCGGATCAGGTGCTGGCTATCTGCGGTGTGCTGGCGGCCGGTGCGGTGTACGTGCCGGTTGGTTTCGACCAGCCCGCCGCCCGGCGCGCCGAGATCCTGCGGACCGGCGAGGCGGTCGCGATACTGACCGCCGGGGCCGAGGTGCCCGAGGTGCGGGCGATTCCGCTGGCCGAGGCGCGGGTGTTCGCCGAACCACTGCCCGAACCGGTGCTGCCGGACCCGGAGCAGATCGCCTACGTGCTGTTCACCTCCGGATCCACCGGCAAGCCGAAGGGCGTGGAGGTGCCGCACCGGGCGGCCATGAACACCATCGACGATCTCAACGAGCGGTTCGGGATCGGCGCGGCGGATCGCGCACTCGCCCTGTCCGCCTTGGAATTCGACCTCTCGGTGTACGACATCTTCGGACTGCTGAGCGCCGGCGGCGCGGTGGTCGCGGTGGACGACGCCCAGCGCGCGGATCCGGCCCGCTGGGTGGAAATCCTGCGGCGGCACCGGGTTTCGGTGCTCAACTGCGTGCCGAGCCTGCTCGATATGACCCTGGCGGCCGCCGCCGGGCAGCCCCTGGACAGCTTGCGCATGGTGATCCTGGGCGGGGACTGGGTGGACGTAGCGCTGCCGTCACGGCTCGCCGCCGTCGCACCTGACTGCCGGTTCGCGGGTCTGGGCGGCGCCACCGAGACCGCCATCCACTCCACCATCTGCGAAGTGGTGAACGCCCAGGTTCCGCCCGAATGGTCGGCCGTGCCCTACGGCACCCCGCTGCGCAATGTGCGCTGCCGGGTGGTCGGCCCGTCCGGGCACGACTGCCCGGACTGGGTCACCGGTGAGCTGTGGATCGGCGGGGACGGCGTGGCCGCGGGCTATCGCGGCGATGCCGAGCGCACCGCCGACCGGTTCGTCACCCACGAGGGCGTGAACTGGTACCGCACCGGCGATCTCGCGCGCTACCTGTCCGACGGCACCCTGGAATTCCTGGGCCGCGCCGACCATCAGGTGAAGATCCGCGGCTACCGGGTGGAGCTCGGCGAGGTGGAGAGCGCCCTGCGCGCGCTGCCCGGTGTCCGCCACGCCATCGCCGCGATCGTCGGCAAGTCCGCGCCGAAGCTCGCCGCGGTGGTCGTCGCCAACGACGGAATCACTTTGGACGCAACGGCTCTGACAAATGCCCTGGCCGACCTGCTGCCCGCCTACATGATCCCCGGCCGCCTGGAACTGCTGCCCGAACTGCCGTTCACCTCGAACGGTAAGCCGGACCGCAAGGCCATCGGACGCCTGCTCGCGGAGGATGAGACCGAACGCGAATTCGTCGCTCCCCGAACCGATCCCGAACGCGCCCTGGCCGATATCGTCGCCGGCGTCCTGGAGCGCGACCGGGTCGGCGTCACCGACGACTTCTTCGCCCTGGGCGGCGATTCGGTGCTCGCCACCGCCGTGGTGGCCCGGGTGCGCGATTGGCTGGAATCGCCGGACACGGTGGTCTCGGACTTCTTCGCCGCCCGCACCGTGGCCGGGCTCGCGGAACGCCTGCTGGAACGCGAGCGCCGGGCGGGCGCGGCGGGCCGCCTGGAGCAGATCGCCGCGCTGTACCTGGAGGTCGCCGCCATGTCCGACGACGAGGTGCTCGCCCTCTCCTAACCCGGCAGCTCGCAGCCGTCTTTCAGGATGTGGAGGTCGTAGAAGAACTTGTAGCAGGCGGGATCGTCCGGGAGTACCCAGTGGAAGCCCTCCAGGAGGAACACCGCCACCAGATTCACCACCAGAATCAGCGCGCAGAAACCGATAGCCAGCTTCCCGATGAGCCGATGCGGCGCCGCCGGAATGACGGTGGCCGCCGTCGACCACGAAAACGACAGCACCACACCGATGGTCGTGATGGCCGCGACGAAAAGGATCCACGCCCACACGTACAGATGCAGCCCCAGCACCGCCCCGCCGTAGCCGGGATCGCCGGGCAGGATGTGCAGCATGGTCTGCCGCCACGCGGTGAACCCGCCGCCGAAGCAGGCCACGATGGCCAGGCCCCAGCCGACCGCGTAATCGCGCGGCTTGATCAGCCCGGTCATACCCTTGCGCACGATATAGGCCCCGCCCAGCGCGGCCAGGAACATGAAGTACCGCTGGATCATGCACAGCGGGCACGGGTATTCCCAGTTGAAGAACTGCACCGCCAGCCCGCCGCACACCACGCCGGTCCAGCCGACCACGAAAATCACTGCCAGCCAATACTGCAGCTGACCCAGCGCGCCACCGCGCGAGTGGCTGACCTCGATCTCGATATCGGTCTCGGTCACCAGGTCAGCCCCAATCCGAGGCTGCTGGTGATGTGGTACTTCAGCAGCGCGCCGGTCATCAGCGCGACCACCCACCAGAGAGTCAGGAACGAACGCCGAGATCCCTGTTTCCAGATCAGATAGACCACGGCCAGCAAACCCGCGACTATGAGCGTGTCCATATCGCGGACCGTACCTGTTTCGGCTGGTAGTGGCGGGTAACAAGGTGGCGGACACGCCGTTGCGGCAAGGCTGTTCGCAAAGCATCGGCTAACCACCGGCGCCGAAGCGGGCGGACGGAGACCCGGCGGTGACGGCCGCCCGCCCCTAGACTCGATCGGGTGAGTGGTTGGGACATCACCGACATCCCGGATCAGACCGGGCGCACCTTCATCGTGACCGGGGCCAACAGCGGTCTGGGCGCGGTCACCGCCCGGGCGCTGGCCGGGGCGGGCGCGCAGGTCGTCATGGCCTGCCGCAACGAGATCAAGGCGCGTGGCGTCGCGGACCGGATCGGCGCGGGCGTGCAGGTGCGCCGCCTGGATCTGGCCGACCTGTCCTCCATTCGCGAATTCGCCGACGGCATCGACTCGGCCGATGTGCTGATCAACAATGCCGGGGTGATGGCGGTGCCGCTCAAGCGCACCGCCGATGGCTTCGAAATGCAGGTCGGCACAAACCATCTCGGTCATTTCGCGCTGACCGGGCTGCTGCTGGACAAGATCCGGGATCGGGTGGTGACGGTGTCGAGCGGCATGCACGCCATCGGCCGCATCGATATCGAGGATCTGAACTGGGAGCGGCGCAACTATCAGCGCTGGGCTGCCTACGGGCAGTCCAAGCTGGCCAATCTCATGTTCACCTTCGAACTGCAGCGCCGTCTCACCGCCTCCGGTTCGCCGAAGCTCTCGGTGGCCGCGCATCCGGGCTACGCCGCCACCGATCTGCAGGGGCACACCGAGTCCATCCAGGACCGGTTCCTGTCGCTGGGCAACAAGCTCTTCGCGCAGAGCGCCGAAATGGGCGCGCTGCCTTCGCTTTTCGCCGCCACCTCCGAGGTGGAGCCGGGCGAGTTCTACGGTCCCACCGGTCTGCGCGGCCTGCGCGGGCATCCCGGCCGGTCGTCTTCCACCTCCGCCGCGCGCGACGAAGTGACCGCGCGCCGGCTCTGGGAACTGTCCGAACAGCTCACCAAAGTCAGCTTCCCCTTCACGCGCCGCTAGATCGGAATACGCTGGGGGACATGAACATCCCGTACGACCGGCGGGAACAACTGGAGAAGATCCAGAACGGGCTGCTGCCGGGGGAACAGATCATCGCCGTCTACGACGCGATCGGGGTGGGGACCGGGTTCCTCGGGCTGACCGATCGCCGCGTCATCATCCAGGACAATTCGTTCGTGGGTAAGAAGGTCGCCATCACCTCCATCCCGTATTCACGGATCAGCAGCATCAGCGTGGTCGCCAACAAATCGTTCGCCGGGCAGTGGTTCTCCTCCGGGCAGATCGCCATCAGCACCGGCCACCACACCTACGAGGTGCAGTTCCGCGGCGACGAGAAGACCCGCCATGTGCACGACGTGATCCTGCACTACATCGCCTCCTGAGGCCGAGCGCCCGAATCCCAGCAGGTGGGACGGGTTTCCCGGCGACGTTTGCCCGGGTGTCGCACGTCATACGCACGCTGTGTCATCTCTGGTACAGTCGCCGCCATGCAGCGCGTGTATTTCTGGTTTAGCCAGCCGGCCCCGGGTGGGCCGAGCGGCGTGACCTCGCGCTGACCTCTTCCACCCCGAGCCGGACGAACACAGACCGGCTGCAAGGGTTTTCACCACGAAATCTCCGTGGGCCGGCCTGAGAACAGGAACCCACGATCATGACTCTCGCCGATCTCGACAAACATGCCGACCTCGACGATCAGCGCACGCTGAGCGTCAGCCCGCTGCTGTCGCCGCGCGAAGTGCGCTCCGCCCACCCCATCGACGATGTGCTCGCCGATACCGTGCGCGCCGGTCGCAAGACCACCGTCGATGTGCTCAACGGTGACGACGACCGCCTCATGGTGGTCGTCGGCCCGTGTTCGGTGCACGATCCCGAAGCCGCCATCGACTACGCCCGCCGCCTCGCGGTGAAGGCCGCCGAACTCGGCGACCGGCTGCACATCGTCATGCGCGTCTACTTCGAGAAGCCGCGCACCACGCTGGGCTGGAAGGGCCTGATCAACGATCCGCACCTGGACGGATCCTTCGACATCAACACCGGTCTGGTGCTGGGCCGCCGCCTGCTGGTCGACATCACCGGGCTCGGGCTGCCGGTGGCGTGCGAGTTCCTGGACCCGATCACCCCGCAGTACATCGCGGACATGGTGTCCTACGGCGCGATCGGCGCCCGCACCGCCGCCAGCCAGGTGCACCGCCAGCTGTCCTCGGCGCTGTCCATGCCGGTCGGCATCAAGAACGGCACCGACGGCGACGTGCAGGTTGCGGTGGACGGCGTGCGCGCCGCGGCCGCCAGCCACGTGTTCCCCGGCACCGATCTCGACGGGCGCTCGGCGCTCATCCGCACCGCGGGCAACCCGGACTGCCACGTCATCCTGCGCGGCGGCAGCAACGGCACCAACTACGACGCCGACTCCTGCGCGGAAGCCCTGCTGCGCCTGGAGAAGTCGTCGCTGCCGCAGCGCCTGGTGGTCGACGCCTCGCACGGCAACTCCAACAAGGACCACAACCGGCAGGTCGATGTCGTCACCGATATCGCCGACCGGATCGCCGCCGGCGAGCGCACCGTGGTCGGCCTGATGATGGAGAGCTTCCTGGTCGCGGGCCGGCAGGACCTGACCCTGGGCCACCCGGAGGAGCTCACCTACGGGCAGTCCATCACCGATGCCTGCATCGACTGGGACGTCACCGCGGCCCAGCTCGAGCGGCTCGCCGACGCCGTCGCCGCGCGCCGCGCGCTGCCGGCCTGAAAGATAGGCTCGCGCGCCGCTGTTCGGTGAGTCCGGCTCACCCCTGAGCGGTCCGGCGCGCGGAAGTCGTTCGGCGCACCCCCAGTCCGGCGGGGGTGCGCCGAACGCGTATCCGGGCTCAGTCGCCGCGGGGTGCGGCGATGGCGCAGAGCAGATCGCCGGAGGTGATCACGTGCACCCGGAAACCGGCGGCGGAGAGCGAATCGGAGAGGCGGGCCGAGGTGGGGCGCGGCGACGGATGATCGCTCGATTCCGGTGTGCCGTAGCCGTATACGAGATACAGGGTGCCGTCGGCGGCGAGCAGGTCGCGGATCAGGGCCAGTTCGGTGGTGGCGGGGCCGGTCCAGAAGAGGTTCACATTGACGGCCAGGATCTTGTCGAAACGATCGCCGGGGCGGTCGAGCAGGGTCTCGGGGCGCAGTTGCCCGAATTCGGCTTCCAGCACCCGTAGCATCCCGGAATCCAGCAGCGCGGCATGCTTTTTCGCCGATCTGGCGATGGCGGTGGGCGAGCGGTCCACCACCGTGATGCGGCCCCGGGGCAGCCGCGCCGACAGATAGGTGACCGAGGGGCTGGAGCCCGCGCCGATCTCCAGCACGTGATCGCCGGGGCGCAGATCCATGGTGTCGGCGATCCACTCGAACCTGGACTCTCTGGCCACCGCTCACACCCCCGCGGGCCAGTCCGGCGCGGGACCGGGCGGATCGGTGTGCAGACGGCCGGCGATCCAGCTGTCCCGGCGCACGCCGCGCTGCACGCAGCCGCCGCGCAGCAGGCCCTCGTAGGTGAAACCGCACCGGCGGGCCACCGCGGCCGAGGCGTGATTGCCGACGATGGCCCGCCATTCGATGCGCTCCAGACCCAGGAACGACCGATCGAACGCGGCCGCGCAGACCAGGTTCAGGGCGCGGGTCATCAAGCCCGCCCCGCGCGCCTGCCCCGACATCCAGAACCCCACCTCGGCGGCGCCGGACTCGCGCCGCGAATCGATCTGGTTCAGCCCGATCATGCCCACCACCGGCTGACCTTCGCCGCGGCGCAGCGCCCAGGTGGGGGAGCCGCCCGCCCAGCCGGGCAGTACGAAGTCGTAGACGAATTTTTCCGCATCGGCGCGATGGTAGGGGGACGGCATGGTCGTCCACTCCGGAATGGACGGCTCCTGACAGCAGGCGGTGATGGCGTCGATATCGGGCACGGCCGGCGGCGAAAGCCATACCGAACCGTCGGTCAGGGCATGCGGGTCCACCGGGTCATGCTGGCACGGAAGGCGGGGGCGAGGTGGAAGGTTTCCGAGACCGGTGGCGGTCGTGTCGGTTCGGGTCCGTAGCATTTGGCCGGTGGTAGCCGCTCTTCTCGCCGATCTGTTCGAAACCCATCGGCCGCATCTGCTCTCGGTGGCCTACCGGTTGACCGGCAGTGTCGCCGATGCCGAGGACGCGGTGCAGGAGAGCTGGTTACGGCTCGCGGTGGCCCGGCAGCACGAGATCGAGGATCTGCGGGCCTGGCTCACCACCGTGGTCAGCCGCATCTGCCTGGACCGGCTGCGCAGTGCCGCGGCGCGGCGGGAACAGTATGTGGGGCAATGGCTCCCGGAACCCATCGTGACCGCGTGGCAACCCTCCAGCACACCCGATCCGCTGGCCGCGCTGGTGCGCAAACAGGACTACCGATTCGCCGCGCTGGTGGTGCTGGACGGGCTCACGCCGCCGCAGCGGGTGGCCTTCGTGCTGCACGAAGGCTTCGCGGTGCCGTTCGACGAGATCGGCGAGATCCTCGGGATCACCGCCGATGCCGCGCGGCAGCTGGCGGCGCGGGCGCGCAAGGCGGCGGCGCGGACGCCGGAACCGGCTCCGGACGCGGAACACGAGGCGCTGGTGCGGCAATTGCTGGCGGCGCTGGCGCGGGCGGATATGGATGCCGTTGTGGCGCTGCTGCATCCGGACGTGCACACCATCGGCGATGCCGGCGGCACCACCTCCACCACCATCAATGTGGTGTCCGGGCCGGAGAAGGTGGCGCGGCTGTGGCTGGGCATCCAGCGCCTGCACGGCGTCGGCGACCCGGAGCGGGTGGCCGCGAACGAATTGGTGCTGGTGAACGGGCAATTGGGGCTGCTGGTGCACGAGCGCGCATCGGGCGACGGGTACCACGGCACGCCGACCAGAGTTTTCGGTTTCACCGTGAAAGACGGAAAAATTTGGGGCGCTTACGATCTGGCCAATCCGGCTAAGCTGACAGGTATTCGGGTGCCGCACTGACTTGGCGGGGTGGCCACTGGCGTGGGGGCGGCATCCGGACTGAACGGCGCGGCCGCGATTTCGCGACCGCGCCGCATCAATGTGCGGACCCGAGCACCGGCCCTGCGATCAGCCCGAGCCGAAATCCCGATCGGGCGGCGGACCAGCCCCGGCCACCGGTTTCCGGGTCGCGCGCCGTCCGGGGGACCGCACCGCGTCGACTATTCTCCGGTCATGCCGCAGATTCCCACCGTCGCCCGCCTGCGCCCCTTCGCGTCCACCATCTTCGCCGAGATGACCGAGCTCGCCGTCCGGCACGGCGCGGTCAATCTGGGGCAGGGGTTCCCGGATTCCGACGGTCCGGCCGGCATGCTCGAGGTGGCGCGGCAGGCCATCGCGGACGGGTTCAATCAGTACCCGCCCGGGCGTGGGGTGCCGGCGCTGCGCCAGGCCATCGCCGCGGATCGGGCCCGGCGCTACGGCACGCATTACGACCCGGACAGCCAAGTGCTGGTTACCGTGGGCGCCACCGAGGCCATTGCCGCGACCGTGCTCGGCCTGGTCGAACCGGGGCAGGAAGTGGTGCTGATCGAGCCGTACTACGACTCCTACGCGGCCGCCATCGCCATGGCCGGAGCGCAGCGCCGCACCGCCCGCCTGGTGCCGGACGGCGACGGGTTCGCCCTCGATCTGGACAGCCTGCGCGCCGCCATCACCCCGAATACCCGCCTGCTGATGGTGAATTCGCCGCACAATCCGACCGGCGCGGTGCTCTCCCGCGCCGATCTGACGGCCATCGCGCAGCTCGCCATCGAACACGACCTCATCGTCATGTCCGACGAGGCGTACGAGCATCTCTACTTCGACGGCCACCAGCACATCAGCATCTCCACCCTGCCCGGTATGGCCGAGCGCACCGTCGTCATCTCCAGCGCCGCCAAGACCTTCAGCGTCACCGGCTGGAAGATCGGCTGGGCCTGTGCGCCCGCCCCGCTGCTGGACGCCGTTCTGGCCGCCAAGCAATTCCTCACCTTCGTCGGCGGCGGTCCGTTCCAGCCCGCCGTGGCGCATGCGCTGCAGAACGAACAGCAGTGGGTCGCCGCGCTGCGGGACACCATCTCCGAGAAGCGCCTCCGCCTCTCCGCCGCCCTGCGCGAAGCGGGCTTCGGTGTAAAACGCAGCGACGGCACCTATTTCGTCTGCGCCGACATCACCCCGCTCGGCGCCACCGACGCCTACGCCTTCTGCCGCGAACTCCCCGCCCGCCTCGGCGTGGCCGCGGTCCCGGTCAGCGTCTTCGCCGACGACAAAGCGTCCTGGAACCACCTCATCCGCTTCACCTTCTGCAAGAAGGAGGAAACCCTCGCGGAGGGCGTCCGCCGCCTCCGTGCCGCTCACGCGCCGGCCTGAGCCCGGACCTCTCCTCCGTCATCCCGGCATGCTCTTAGCCGGGATCCATGCCTCAGCGAACCGGGTGGATTCCGGCTAAAAGCACGCCGGAATGACGGAGGGGACACGTGGCTTCGTGAACTGGCAGTTGGATAGCGGTCCACGGCTTGTGAACTGGACCGCGACAAGTGCGGCCAGTTTTCGGATGATCGAGCAATGATCGGGACGACGGCGGTGCTCGGGGTTTCGGCGGCGGCGCTGGGGATGGTGCTCACGCCGGGGCCGAACATGATGTATCTGGTGTCGCGGACCGTGTCCCAGGGGCGGCGGGCGGGGCTGGTGTCGCTGGGCGGGGTCGCGGTCGGGTTCGGGGTCTATCTGGCGGCTGCGACCGCCGGAATCACGGCCGTGTTCTCGGTGGTGCCCGGGTTGTACATGGCGTTGAAGCTGGCCGGGGCGGGATATCTGGCCTGGCTGGCGTGGAAAGCGATTCGGCCGGGCGGGGTTTCGGTGTTCACGCCGGATACGCTGCCCGCGGATCCGGTGCGGCGCCTGTTCACCATGGGGCTGGTGACGAACCTGCTGAATCCGAAGATCGCCATCATGTACATGGCGTTGATTCCGCAGTTCGTCGCGCCTGAACAGGGGCGGGTGTGGTTGCAGAGCCTGTGCCTGGGGTCGGTGCAGATCGTTATCGCGTTGTGCGTCAACGGATTGATCGTGGTCGGGGCGGGCGGGATCGCGAGTTTCCTTGCGGGGCGGCCGTTGTGGCTGCGGGCGCAGCGGTACGTGACCGGGTCGGTGCTGGGGGCCATGGCGGCGCTGATGGCCACCGATCGGGCGCGGCCGTTGCCCGCGTAGCGGTTCCGGCGGCCCGGGTCAGACGTGCAGGCTGCCGGGGTAGAGGTATTCGGCCGCCGGCGGTTCGGTGCGATCCAGCCAGGCGGCGAGGAAACCGGTCAGGTCGTGCGGGGTCCGCGATTGCAGGAACTGGCGGAACTCGGGCATCGAGGCATTGCCGTACTTGTGCGCGGTCACGAAATCCCGGACCGCGGTGAAGAACACCTCGTCGCCCAGGGTGCGGCGCAGGGCGTGCAGGAACAGCGGGCCGCGGTAGTAGACCGAGGTGAACTCGTCGCCCACACCGGGATTCGCCAGGGCGTACTGCCAGAACTTGGGGTCGTCGTGGTACTTGGCGACGGTGTCGCGATACTCCTGATCGACGTCCTTGCCCTCTTTGCGTTCCGCCCACAGGTAGTCGGCGGTGTAGCTGGCGAAGCATTCGTTCAGGCAGATGTCGGACCACTGCTTGACCGACATGGAATCGCCCCACCACTGGTGCGCGATCTCGTGCACGACCGTGTTCAGATCGGTCCACGGCGCGTAGATGGGGCGGGACTGGGTCTCCAGGGAGAACGGCAGTTCGGAATCGACGTAGATGCCGCCCCCGGACTCGAAGGGGTACGGGCCGTAGAGCTCGGTCTCGAAAGCCAGGATCTCGGGCAGCCGCGATTCGACCTCGCGCGCCTTGGTGGCGTCGGGCGCGAAGGCGCTCAGCAGCGGGGTGCCGTCGGCGGCGCGCTGCTCCAGGAACTCGAAGCGGTCGATGGCGATGGTGGTCAGATAGCCGATGACCGGCGAACGCATCTCCCAGCCCACCGTGCGCATGCCGTCCCGCACCGCGTCATCGGTGCGCACCCCGATCGACACCACCTCCCACTCCTGCGGCACCGTGGCGTGCAGGCTGAAAGTGGCCTTGTCCATGGGGGTGTCGTTGAGCGGATACCAGCTGGTCGCCGAATGCGGTTCGCCCGCAACGAAAGCGCTGCCGCTGGGGGAGAGCACCCAGCCCTCGCCCTCGGTCGAGGTCACCTCGCCCGCGTACTCCACCTGCACGGTGAACGGCAGGCCCGGGAGCAGCGGCAGCAGCGGGGTGACCACCAGTTCGTGTTCGTCGGCGCGGTCGAACCAGGCGGGGAGATTGTTCACCGACACCTTGGTGACCGCGGGGCCGCTGTAATCCAGGTTCAGGGTGCGCAGCGCCTGGGTGGCGACCGCGTCCACCCGGGTGGATCCGGTCAGCCGATGGGTGTCGGGCGCGTAGCCGATGGTGACGTCGTAGTGCTTGGCGTCGTAGCCGCCATTGCCGTCCATCGGATAGTAGGGGTCGTTCAGGCCGGGCGCGCCGGTGAACGGGTCGGCCGTATCCGCTTGCGCGGGAACCGCACTCGCCATGGTCAGCAATGCCGCGCCCAGCATCGTGTACCGCCGCCACCCGTGCGCCATGTGCTGGGCCACCCCTTCTCGCCTGCTGGTTCGACCCCCGCGAGCCTAGTCGCCCGATTTGTCAGTTACTCGTACCCGACACGGCCACGCTGGCGCCCAGCCCGATGATCATGACGCCGCCCGCGCCGCCGACCGCCTCCAGGCGTTTGGGGGAGCGCGCGAACCAGGCGCGCGCGGTGCCGGCGGCCAGGCCCCAGGCGCTGTCGGACACCATGGCGATCAGCAGGAAGATGACGCCGAGAATGAGGAGCTGCAAGGGCAGCGGGCCGGACTCGGGGTCCACGAACTGCGGCAGCACCGCCGAGAAGAAGATGATCGCCTTGGGGTTCGACAGCCCGACCAGGATGGCTTGGCGGAACAGGCGTTTGCCGCGCACCGGTTCGGTCTTGGTCAGCAGGGCGTCGCGCAGGGACCGGCGCTCGCGAATGGCTTGTATACCCAGGTGAATCAGATAGAGCGCGCCGGCGAGCTTCACCACCGTGAGCGCGACGGCCGAGGCGGCCAGCACGGTGCCCAGACCGGCCGCGACCAGGCACAATACGACCAGCACACCGATGGCGTGCCCGGCCACCGAGAGCAGGGCGGCCTTGCGGCCGTCGGTGAGGGCCCGCCCGATGACGAAAAGCACGCCGGGTCCGGGAATCACGATGATGACGGTGGCTGCGACGACGAACGCCAGCAGGTGCGAAGCTGGGATCATCGAATCATTCTACGAAGTGGTGCAAGTGAATTCGAGAGTATGACAACTCTCGGACTCTCAGGGGTTCCCCCTGAAACCCCAACCGTGGAGACTTTCAGGCTTGCCTCGGTGAACTGCGGGAGTGGTGAAGCCTCACTCACGGTCGAGCAGGCGCGATTCGCGTCCGGACCGAGTGGGGGTGACGCGACCGTCGGGCGCGGCCCCGCGTGCTTACCCGCGCAGCTCCTCGGGGAGCTGGCGCGGGTCGAGCAGGAGGCGTTTGGCGTCGACGCGGCGGACCTTGGCGGCCAGGTCCAGATTGTCGGTCAGCAGTTGCCATTCCACTTCGCGGATGGCGGTGCGGGCGCGGTCGATGATGTTCAGGTCGCGGGTGCCCCAGGCGATCGGCATGGCGCTCACCGACTGCCACAGGTCGCCGACCGAGCCGGGGGCGCGGTCGATGCGGACGGTGACGGCGGGGACGCGTTCGCCTTCGCGGGCGCGATGGCCGGGCAGGGAGCGCACGGTGCGGGTGACCAGGGCGTAGCGCGGGCCGTCGGTGCTCGGCTTGGCCACGTCGATGAGCGCCAGCAGGGTCGCGCCCTTGCCGTTGGTCTCCGACACCACGGCCGGCACCAGTTCCCCGGTCGCGTAGAGCCGTTCCACCCGCCCCCGGTACGGCGTCCACAGTCCGATGAACAGCGCCGTCCCCGCGCCCAGCAGGAACGCCACCGCCAGCAGATACGACCACGGGTGGTTCAGCCAGACCAGGAACGCCGTGCCGACGCCCAGCGCCACCGCCGCCCCGATCGCGAGCAACCGCAGCCGCCGCAGGTAGGCGACCACTTCGTTGACCGCCCTGGCATGCTCACGGTCAACCGCGAATTCGAAGCGTCGCACGTGCGTTCCCCTCGCCTTCCGGAGGCTTATCCTCCAGTTATCCTATAGCCGGCCCCAGCAGGTCGTCCGCATCGGTGATGCGATAGGCATACCCCTGCTCCGCAAGGAAACGCTGCCGGTGCGCGGCGTATTCGGCATCCAGCGTGTCACGTGCCACCACCGAATAGAAGTGAGCTTGGCCGCCATCGTGTTTGGGCCGCAGCAGGCGACCCAGCCGCTGCGCCTCCTCCTGGCGGGACCCGAAGGTGCCCGAAACCTGCACGGCCACAGACGCTTCCGGTAGATCGATGGAGAAATTCGCCACCTTCGACACCACCAGCACCGGGATCTCCCCGCGCCGGAACGCGTCGAAGAGTTCCTCGCGCTCCTTGGTGCGAGTGGAACCCTGGATGACCGGCGCGTTCAGGTGTTCGCCCAGCTCGTCCAGCTGATCCAGGTACGCGCCGATGACCAGCGCGGGCGAACCTTTGTGCTGGGCCAGAATCGATTCCACCACCGGGAGTTTCGTGCGCGCCGTCGAGCACAGTTTGTAGCGCTCCTCCGGCTCCGCGACGGCGTAGGCCATGCGCTCGGCGTCGGTGAGCGTCACCCGCACCTCCACGCAGTCGGCCGGGGCGATCCAGCCCTGCGCCTCGATGTCCTTCCACGGCGCGTCGTAGCGCTTGGGCCCGATCAGCGAGAACACGTCGCCCTCGCGCCCGTCCTCGCGCACCAGCGTGGCGGTCAGGCCGAGCCGGCGGCGCGATTGCAGATCCGCGGTCATCCGGAAGACCGGCGCGGGCAGCAGATGCACCTCGTCGTAGATGACCAGGCCCCAGTCCCGGCTGTCGAACAGCTCGAGATGCCGGTACTCGCCCTTGGTCTTGCGCGTGATCACCTGATAGGTGGCGATGGTGACCGGGCGGATCTCCTTGCGCTCGCCGGAGTATTCGCCGATCTCGTCCTCGGTCAGCGAGGTCCGGGCCAGCAGCTCGCGCCGCCACTGCCGCCCCGCCACGGTATTGGTGACCAGGATCAGCGTGGTCGCCTTGGCCTTGGCCATGGCCGCCGCGCCCACCATGGTCTTGCCCGCGCCGCACGGCAGCACCACCACGCCGGACCCGCCGGCCCAGAACGAGTCGGCCGCCAGTTCCTGGTAGTCGCGCAGATGCCAGTCGCTGCTGGCGTAGTCCAGATCGATCTGATGCGCCTCGCCGTCGACGTAACCGGCCAGGTCCTCGGCCGGCCAGCCCACCTTCAGCAGCATCTGCTTGATCCGCCCGCGCTCGGAGGGATGCACGATGACAGTGTCGTCGTCGATGCGCGCGCCCAGCATGGGCTGAATCTTCTTGTGCCGCAGGATCTCCTCCAGCACCGCGCGGTCCAGGCTCGCCAGCACCAGGCCGTGCGCGGGATGCTTGACCAGCTGCAACCGCCCGTAGCGGGCCATGGTGTCGACGATGTCGACCAGCAGCGGCTGCGGCACCGCGTACCGGCTGAAGTTCACCAGGGCGTCGACGACCTGCTCGGCGTCGTGCCCCGCGGCGCGCGCGTTCCACAGCGCCAGCGGGGTGATGCGATAGGTGTGCACATGCTCCGGCGCGCGTTCCAGCTCGGCGAACGGCGCGATGGCCTGACGCGCGGCATTGGCCGACTCGTGGTCGACCTCGAGCAGCAGCGTCTTGTCACTTTGAACGATCAGCGGACCGTCGGTCACGGCACCTCCCGGTAAGTGCGGCCTCGAACGGGCCGTGGTCCATTCTTCCTGATGGCTCCGACAGCCCGGCCGCGTGCGTTGCGTCGGTTACCGACAACGCCGCATGACACCTCATCGATTCCCGCGCCGGGTGGATTACCCAGCGGATTCGCCGAAAACGATCAAGACCCCAATTCGGGTGGCTACGATCACCCGCATTACTGGACGTGCGTCCATATGAACGATTGACCAGAAACTGAACAGGGGTGCCCGGTGCGAATCGACGGCAGAGGTTGGATGGCGGCCGCGGCCGCACTGGGTTGCGTGCTGGCGCTGACCGGCACCCCGGCCGCGACGGCGGCCCCGGCGGGAGCGGCGGCCCGGGCTGTCCACGTCGAGGGCGGGAGTTTCGTCGACGCCGACGGCCGGGTGGTGCTGCTGCACGGCGTCAACAATGTGGACAAGGAAGCGCCCTACCTGGAAGCCGGCGACGGGCTCACGCTGACGGCGGACGACGCGGCGCTGCTCGCCGGGCACGGGGTCAATACCGTGCGGCTCGGGGTCTCTTTCGACGGCCTCATGCCCACCCGCGGCGTGGTCGACACCGCCTACCTCGATCGGGTCGCGGGGATCGTGGACACCTTGGCGCAGTACGGGATTCACACCTTGCTCGACAATCACCAGGACGGGCTGTCGAAGATCTGGAACGGCAACGGCTTCCCGGAATGGTCGCTCGCGGCCCGGCCCGGCGCGCTGGAGCCCAATATCGGATTCCCGCTGTACTACCTGATGCCCAGCATGAATCGCGGTTGGGACGAGGTGTGGAACAACAGCAACGGCGTGCTCGACTATCTCGGGCAGGCGCTGGGCGCCCTGGCCGCGCGTGTCCAGGGACATCCCGGGGTGCTGGGCATCGAGCTGCTGAACGAGCCGTGGCCGGGCACGGCGTTCCTGTCCTGCTTCCCCGACGGCTGCCCGGGCTTCGATGTGAAATACCAAGCGGCCATGCAGAAATTGACCGATGCGGTGCGGGCCGGGGACGGCGCGGTGAACGTCTTCTGGGAACCCAATGTGACCTGGAACGAGACCATGCCCACCAATCTGGGTAAGAATCCGCCGATCACCGCGCCGAATATCGCCTTCGCGCCGCACGACTACTGCATTCCGAGTCAGCTGGCCATCTATCTGGGGCTGCCCGAGGCATTGCGCGCGCTGTGCGGGCCGCAGCAGGACAAGACCTGGGGCAATATCGACGCCTTCACCGCGCGCACCCATTTGCCCACGCTGGTCACCGAATTCGGCGACGGCGACGCGACCGTGGTGAGCAATACGCTCACCCGGGCCGACGAGCGATTCATCGGCTGGCAGTACTGGCACTACAGCTCGCGCTTCGGGGCGGGCGGGCCGAAGGGGGATCCGTTCCTCGGGGATCTGGGGCGGCAACTGGTGCGCACCTATCCGCAGGCCACGGCCGGGACGCCCGGGCGGATGATCTTCGATGCGGGCAATGGCGACTTCGCCTATCGGTACACGCCGCGGGCGGGAACCGGGCAGACCGAGATCTACGTGTCGGATCTGCACTATCCGGGCGGGTATGCCGTGCGGGTGGACGGCGGCACGGTCACCTCGGCGGCCGATGCGCGCCCGGTGACCGTGACGGCGAACGGTTCGGGTCCGGTCACCGTGTACATCAACCGGCCCGGTTCGGCCGGGGCGACGGTGCCCACTGGGCCGATCGGAACCGGATCGGCGAGCGGCTCGGGCGGCAGTGGTTCGGCGAGCGGATCCGGTGGAAGTGGTTCGGCGGGAAGCGGTTCCGGTGCGGCGGGGTCGGTAGGCTCGGGTTCGGCCGGCTGAGGCGGAGCGATCGGGCTCGCCGTGTAACGGCCGGCGGGCCCGTGACGACACAGTGCACGGCGCCACTTCTGGACGCATGACCGAATCGAGAGGGAACACTCGTGGACAACAACATCCTTGCCCTGCAGATGCTTCAGCGCCTGCTGCCCACCATTCTCAACCTCTCGTTCATGGCGCTGGGCGGGCTCCGGATGACCGGCATCTGACATACCCCCGCCAGGCTGATGCGGTAGCCGGGCCCGCCCGGGTACGCTCACCGCGTTCACGGCAGCCGTGAACCCGTTCGGTGAGAAAGGTTTTCGCTAGTGAAGTTCGCAGGAACGAGGTTCGTCGTGCGCCTCGTGCTCGCCCTGGTGGCGATAGCGGTCGCCGCGCTGGCCGTGACCGGGTGTTCGATGATCAAGGACGCCAGCAAATCCGACACCGCCAAGGCGAAGGTCGGGGACTGCATCAATGTCATCGAGGGGTCGGCCGTCGACTCCAAGACCGAGCCCATCGCCTGCTCCTCGGAGAAGGCGGTCTACCAGGTGGCGCAGGTCAATGACAAGAAGGTCGACTGCAAGGAGGAGCAGACCTCCTACGAGGAGACCCTGAACGGCGGCACCACCGCGTTCCTGTGCCTGACCCCGAACTTCAAGGAAGGCGCCTGCTACAACGAGAGCGCCACCACCGGGTACAAGTACGTGGCCTGCACCGCCCCCGAAGCCTCCTTCAAGGTGACCAAGCGCATCGACGGCCAAGCCGACGAATTCCTCTGCGACGCCACCACCGCCATCGGCTTCCGCGTCGTCCCGGACCCGAAGGTGACCTTCTGCCTGGGCAACCCCAAGGGATAACCCAACTCTCGGGACTCTCAGGGGCTCCGCCCCCGAACCCCCTCGGGAGGGACGAACGGGCTTCGCCCCGAACCCCTCGGACAGGAGGTCGGCCCCGCTCCTGAACCGCTGTGAGCGGGGAGGCTGGGCTTCGGCCTCTCACTCCGAAAGCTTTGCCCCCGAACTCGTTCAGAGTTCGGGGGCTGTTTTTTTGTTTCGGGTTATTCGACGAGGGCGACCGAAGCTATGCGGTGGAGGGTGAAGTGGCGGACGGAGCCGGTTACGGGGTCGAGGGCGTCGAGTTGGCCGCCGCCTACCTTCAGGGGTTCGACTATGCGCTGGGTGGCTACGCCGGAGGCGTCCACGTAGCCGATGTGGACGGGGCGGCGGGTCCGGACGGCCAGTTGCAGGAGGTTGAGGGTGGCGGCGGTGCTGGTGCGGCTGCCGTCGGCGCGGACGGTCTGGCCGGGGCGGGCGCTGGCGGCGCGTTCGCCGGCGCGGAGTTCGGCCACCAGGGATAGGAGTTGTTCGGTGCTGGGGGGATTGGGGCGCCAGCCGGGGCGCTGGTTGTTCCGGGCGGGGAGGCGGGCGCCGCGGGGGCGGAGGTCGACCACCGCGCCGGAGGAGTCTTCGCCGGCGGGGCTGAAACCGGCGGCGCGTAGTTGTTCCAGGAGTTCGCCGAGCGGAGCCTGGGAGATGGCGACCGTGGGCGCGATGGCGCGCAGGGCCAGCTGGCCGGCTACGGGGGCGGTGAGCACTTCGGCCAGCAGGGTCGGGTCCTCGCTGCGGAGGAAGGACTGCGCCATGCCCGCGCGCAGGCGGCCGTGGCGGCGGGCCACATCGTCGATGAGATAGGTCAGCGATTGCGGGACCGGGGTGCGAGAGTGGGTGGTGAACAGGTTGTGTAGCTCGGCGGCCGTCGCGCCGGCGTCGAGCGCGCGCCGGACCGAGGTTTCGCTGAGGCGGTAAACCGTTGCGGCGCCCGCTGATTCGACATCGGCGACCAGCGCCACGCGGTCCTGGAGCTCGGGCGTGAGCGGGCCGGGAGCGATCACCGTCAGATCCGCCTGCACCAGTACGTGATCCACCGGTTCCGGCAGCGCGGCCGCCATCTCCGATTCGGCGTCCTCGGGACTGCCGTGCAGTAGCGCCCGCCCCGCCGAGGTCACCGCGCCGCGCGCCACCAGGCCCAGCGCCTGCGCTTCGGCGAGGGTATTGGTGACCGCCTCCAGCCGATAGTGCCGCCGCCAGCGCGGCTGCCGCCACGCCAGCACCCGCCCCAGATCGGCAGCGGAAATCGCGGTGCCGGAGGGATATTCGGCGAGCAGACCCAGAATGGCGCGCCGATCGCGCACCGCGTGCACATTGCGTAGCTCCGCCGAAAGCGCCGCCAGCGGCTTGTCATTGGCATCCCGCAGGCCGATCATCCACGGGCAGCGGTCCAGGTCCAGCCAAGCCTGTGCCAGCACCACCCAGCGGCGCGGCGGCACCACCGCCGACCAGGCGTCGGACGTGGTGGTGGGCGCCCAGAAGTCGTCGGCGCCGTCGCCGTCGGGCAGCGGTTCGGGACTGCCCTTGTCGATCAACCGCGCCGCCGCGAGCACCTCGGCGATCAGCCCGATGCGGTTCTCGTCGATACCGGTTTGCTTTGCGATACGGCGCAATTCGCGCACCCCGAGCCCGCCGGAGCGCAGCACCGGCGCGGGCCCGCGACCCAGCACCTCCAGCACATCGCCCGCGTGTCGCAGCAGTTCGCCGACCTCACCGGCCGCCGCCGCGTTCACATCGGCGGGCGCGTACTTCTGCTGCTCCGCCTGCGGCGGCGTCAAAGCGTGCGGATCGGTGACGGGTTCGTTGCGCAGCACCTGACCGACCGAGATCGGCAGCTCCACCGTCTCCTCGTCGATCCAATTGAGCAGCCGCCGCGCCAGCAGCCGCTGCACCGGCCGATCCTCGGGCGTGCCGGGCGCGGCGTCCCGGGTACGCCCGCGCGGCCCCGTGGTCGCCAGCTTCTCCAGCAGCCCGCGTTCCGGCGGCGGCAATTCACCCAGCGCCGTGACGATCTCGGGTTCGGTGAGCGCGTCCGGCAGCTCCGTGGTGCTGCCCAGCGGCCACGGCAGCGCCTCCTGCGCGGCGGGGGTGAGCCGCAGCGCCTTGTCCGGCCCCCAGGCCAGCGCACGGCTGCGCAATCGCTCGATGGCAGCCCCGAGCGCGACCGCGGTGACCCGATCCCCGAGCAGTTTCTTCAACCGCGTGCGCGGGACCGGTTGCGCGCGCCGACCATCGGCCGCGCCTTCCACCACCAGGGTTTCGATGACCGCGAAGTCGAGCGTGTCCAATTCGTCGGTGGCCCGCAGCACCGAGGCCCGCTGTTCGGTGCGGGCGGCCAGCACCGCCATCGAAGCGGGCAGCGGCACGGCCAGATCCGGCCGCAATTGCAGCAGCGTGACCAGATCCTCGTCGCTGCGTTTGGCCAGCCATTCGGACAGCTGGGGCCCGTCCGAGGCCGCGGTTGTGGCGGCATCACCGGATCCGGCGGTGGGGGTAGCGGTATCGGTCACTGCGTCCGATCCAGGCGGCCGGTGTCCGGCCGCTGCGAAGTAGTGGTCCTGGCCGACGGCGCGGCGGCGGTCACGCTCGTGGCATGCGCACGGCGCGCGGGTGTTCCGAGACGCGGTACAACGGCCGCCGCGGGCGACAGACGTCGGGTGCGCGGCGGCCGCTGGAAAGCGGGACGCGCCGTTGACCGCATCGGAAACCGATCAGTACGTCAGCGATTGATGACGGTGTGCGGGTGCACGTAGGGCAGCTGATCGGCCGGCAGCGGGAACTCGGTGTCCTCGCCGTAGGGCGAGAGGCTGCCGGAGCGGGTCGAGGAGAGCTCGGTGACCGCGTGATCGCCGTTGGCCGTCTCGGGCCAGCCGTTGTCCACATAGGGTTTCTTCGTCTTGTTCACCACGCGCTCATTCTGGCATGCGCCCCCGCGGACGGCACCGTCCGGCACCCGGAAGTTTGCCCGCCGCACGATGATCGGGCCGGAACCCGGCCCCGAACACACAAATGCCCCGCATCGCCTTTGATGCGGGGCATTTGCGTAACGCGAACGCGCGGGTCCTAGTGGGGCAGGAAACCCTTGTTCGCTTCGAAGAAGTTCACGACCGCCGGGTCCAACTTGGTGTTGTTGGCCTTGGTGGCGTTGAGGAAGTCGAGCGCCTGCTGCGGGATGTTGACACCCTGCTGCTGGACGATCTCGATGGCGCGGTCCACGGCCTGGAAGACCTGCTGGCTGCTGTCCGCCACCTGCTCCTGCGCGGCCTGCGGATTCCACTTGGGCGCGGTGTCGGTGGAGGGCACGGAGCGCTGGGTGGCGCCGCTGGAGAGGCCGAGGCTCGAGGAGCAGGAGGGCCAGGCGCCCCAGCCCTGCGAGGCGAGCACCTTCTCGGCGACCGCGATCTGCTGTTCGCGGGTGGCTTGGTTGGCGGTCGCGGCGTACTCGCCGCCGCCGTGGGCGGTCCAGGTGCTGGGCGAGAACTGCAACCCGCCCTGGAAACCGTTGCCGGTGTTGATGGCCCAGTTACCGCCGGCTTCGCACTGAGCGAGGCGATCCCAGTCGGAGTCGGGTGCCGCGCTGGCGTTTCCGGCCAGTGCGACTCCGGCCCCGCCGAGGGCGATACCCGTCAGGGCAACCTTGGCGACGGTGCGGCCGGTGTTACTCGGCTTGCGATGGCGTCCACTCATGTTCTGGTCGTTTCCTCTCGTACGCTCCTGCGAGACCGACTACCGGGGGCGAACTGAGAGGTCGTCCGCTCCGGCGCGCTGGTGCGCGCTGTTCCTCGCCCTCACCCTGGTTCCAGTTGGGGTCCGTGCCCGCGGGTGAGGTTCGGTGCGGCGGGCCGGTGGCGCCGGGCTGACCCGGCTGGTGAGAGACATTACGACGGTCCCCGGGAAAAATCACCATTTGGTAACCGTCGTGTCCGGGTGGGTCCCTAACCGGCGCAAGCGGTTCCGTTTCGCTTCTGTGCAGGTGGTCACGGCGAGTCCGCGCCGATAGGGGGCTGTCACCCCGCTGTGACCGTTCTGTTATGTGATGAAGATCACAGGTGTAGCGGGGTAACGAACCGGGCAACCGGACGTGTCGCTCACCGCGGCGGAATGATCTCGGTGAGGCGCCGTCAGCGCGCGCGGCGGCCCGACCACAGGGCGAACACCAGGGCCAGCAGGAACCCGGACGAGGTGCCCGCCATCGCCACCAGGTACAGCCACGCGCCCGGCTCGTAATCGGTCAGCAATCCGATGCCGAAGGCCGCGATCACCGCCAGCAATCCCACGGACAGCAGCGTCAGGGCGAGATAGAGCAGCCAGTTCGCGGACCTGCGCGAAGTCTGCTCGGAAGAGGAATCTGGCACATTCAGACCGTAAAACTCATGTGCTCGCGCTATTCACACCGGGGTAGACTCGAAGGCAATCGCGTCCTGCATAGCTGTGTGGGGCGCGCTTCTTTTCGCAAACGGAAAGGTTGCGGGCGTAACTCGTCCGGCGACCACGACTGTGCCCGGAACTTCCCGGGCATCGAATGACGAACGGGTGAGCGCAGTGCCGACCGGCAAGGTGAAGTGGTACGACGTCGAAAAGGGCTTCGGCTTCCTTTCCCAGGATGAGGGTGAGGACGTCTACGTTCGATCGTCGGCGCTGCCTGACGGTGTGGAGGCGCTCAAGCCGGGGCAGCGGGTGGAATTCGGGATGGCCGCGGGTCGCCGTGGGCCGCAGGCGCTTTCGCTGAAGCTGCTCGAGACCCCGCCGTCGCTGCGCAACGAGCGCGGCGGCGAGCGGCGCGGCAAGACCTCCGACGCGCCGGTGGTGCGCAAGTCCACCGACGAACTGCACGGGCTGATCGAGGACATGATCACCATCCTCGAAACCAAGGTGCAGCCGGATCTGCGGCGCGGAAAGTACCCGGACCGCAAGACTTCCCAGCGCATCGCCGAAGTGGTGCGCGGCGTCGCGCGGGAGCTCGACCACTAGGCCGAGCCCTGAGCAAGAAAACGAAAAGCCCGGAAGCGGTTGCTTCCGGGCTCTTTTCGTCTGTTGCGAGATCGGCTAGACCTCGGTGTGGATCGACCACGCCTGATGCGGCAGATAGCCCTCCTGGCCGGTGGTGGTGTCACGCACCAGAATCGGCAGCTGCACCTCGACCACGACCAGCTTCAATTCCTTCAGCGACGGAATGGTCACCGCCACCGTGCCTTTGTCGTAATCCTGGAAGCTGACCGTGTTCTGCGCGGTCGCCCCGGAGGGCGTGCGGTAGATCGCGGTGATCAACCACGGCTTGCCCGCGATGTCCTTGGGCAGCGACAACTGCAGCGGATCCCCGCCCGGCACCCGCAGGTCCACCGGCTTACCGGTGTGGCAATCCGGCTGTCCCGCCGCGCATTCGAGGGGCACCGGGAAACCCGACATGTCCTCGGCGGGCAGGATCTTGCAGTCCTGCATCTGAACATTGCAGTACTGGTACGGCTGCACCGTCACCGACTTGCCGTGCGAGTACGCGGTGAGCTCCGGTTCCGGCTTCTCCGCATTGCGGGCGATCATCGCGATCACGCCGAAGTACGCCACGGCCACCACGAGCAGCGCCACGAGTGCGGCAACGAGCGTGCGGGCTTTGACTTGGCTCACCGTTGATTCCTTGTCCCTGACTAGGCCGCTTCCCCCGCGCCGTGTGCGCCGGGGACTTCCTGTTTCGCGTGCTGAGGTCGATTACCGCCCAAACCGGGCAGCAGCGAATGACCACGGTAGCTGACCACCGTCTGGATCAATCCGAGCGCCATCACTCCGGCCACGGCGGCGAAGCCCTTCCACCATTCGGTGGGCAGCAGCACGCCCATCGCGCCGCCGATCACCCAGGACAGCTGCAGCACGGTCTCGGAGCGGCCGAAACCGGAGGCGATGGACTCCGGCGGCAGATCGTCCTGGATGGACGCGTCCAGCGACACCTTGGCCAGCGCGCTGGCGCCGGCCGCGATCAGGGTGGCGACCGCCGCGCCGATCAGATTGTCCAGCAGGGCGGCGACCACCGCGATGCCCACGCAGGCGATGGTGCAGAGCAGCACGATCAATTGCGGGCGGCCCAGTTTCATGCGCGCGCCGGTGGCATTGCCGGTGAAATTGCCGATGGCCGCGGCCGCGCCGACCACGCCCAGCATGGCGGCCTGCTGCACCGGGCGAT
>NZ_BDCD01000054.1 GCF_001613325.1 Nocardia yamanashiensis NBRC 100130
CCGCGACCCGCGCGGTCCGCAGCGGCCAGCGCAATCAACTGAAGATATACGGCCCCGGGGCATCTCGAGGACGTCGTCGTGTCCGCAGATTCCGAGACAACTCGTGGGACTCGTGCTGAGAACATCGACAAGCCTGGGCTCAAAGGCCATCTGCGCTGGTCGACCGAATCCTGACAACAGCACCGGCCGCGCGAAGCGGGCGTGCGAGGGATTCCATCTCCACCAGAGTCCCTCGAAGTCCGGTGCGCAGAAGGTCATCGGCCATGGCCCGCGCTTGCGGCAGCGAGAGCGACCGGACCTGGCGCAGCGCGCGCATCACCGCGGCTGGTGTGGCGCTCCGGCCCACGAGATCGAGCACGGTGGGGCCGTTGGCCGCCAGAATCGCCGCGCGAATACTCGCTGGTGGCGGTCCGAAATCACACTCGTACCACTCATTTTCACAGCTCGGGCAGGTTCCGTGAAGGTCCCACTCATGCCTCCCGCCCGTGAGGACCTCGACCACGGTGGCATCGGCCGGTGCCCCGCACTCGATGAAGTCCTTCGCGTAGGGAGCAGACTCGACCACGGTGTCCATATGCCGAACCTAGGTCGGGAACCGATCAGACGCCAACCATCCGGAAATACCGCGACCCGGGCGTTCGGAACCAGCCGCGGACTCGGTCGGCGGGTGCACGCGAATGCCGATGAGCGTTCGCTATCAAGCTGTTCGACCGGACTCGCCTACCAGGTAGTCGTAGTGTTCGATCGCCGAGCCGGTTAGTTTCGACCTGTCGATTCGAGACAACGGTGCCGCGATCGTGCTGCTCGGTGCTCCCGCGCTGACAATCGCACACGCAGCGTTCAGTTCGGACTCCATGGCGGTCGGTGATGTCTCCACCTGTGCCGACCACAGGAGCATGTGCAGGAGCGTGGTTTCCTGCTCGGGATCGTAGGCTCCGATCTGGTCGGTGCACTCGTCGGCGGCGCGGTCTCGGCTTTCGGGTGAGTCGTCGAGCAGGGCCCGAATCAACTTGAGGTAGTCCTCGGTGTCCACAGGTAAATCGACCCTTTCCGTGCACGATCCGATAGGGACCCCGATTTTGCCCGATAGGTAGGCGTATACAGCCAGTCGGCTCTCGTCGACCAGTCATCCAACGCACTGCATTGCTGCGAGCCGCGCGGTTCGAAGCGGCCAGCGTCGTCCCGCGGAAGATCAACGGCCCGGGGCGAACTCGTGCCAGGTCAGTGCGCGGTCATGCCGAAGACAGAGCGAAGCCCATCATTGCGGCGTTGCGCTGGATATACCAGGATGCCGAGGTGGATCTCATTCGTGTCTTCAGTCCGGAACAGTACGACGTTGCGTTGGAGTCCTGGTCCTGGCTGGTTACCGGGGGCCAGGATCCTTGGTGTGCAACCGCATTCGGGGACATCCTGTTTGGATCGGCCGAGGGTATCTGGATTCTGGATCTAGTGACGGGCACCTACGAGTGGACCTGGCCCACACCACAAGCCGCCCAAGCTGATCTCGACACCATTGAAGGGCAAGACCGATACCTGCTGGCCGCGCTCGCGCAGGGCGCGGAGCGTCGTGGACTGATCCTCGGCCCCGACGAGGTATACGCCTTCACGCTCCCGCCCAAAGCCGGAGGTGAACTGACAGTGGAGAACATCAGAGTCATGGACTTCGCGTTGTATGCGAACCTGTTGGGGCAGATGCACGCTCAACTACGCGACAAGCCGACGGGCTTTACGATGACAGGCTTCGAGCTCAGCGGTCTCGACTAGATCGATTGACTAGGCGTCGCACGTCCGACATCTTCGCCGAGCCGCAGCCGTGGCTGGACCGCGTGGACCGGGTAGTCCTGGAGGTGCACGACAAATACATCGACGGCGACATCGTCCGAAACACCATGAAGGAAGCGGGATATCATCGCATCCCGCCGCGTCTTCCCGACCCGCCCGGCTTCAATCCGGTCGAACTCTATTGGCGCGACGGGTTGCCCGAATGACCGAGGCGCTGGCGTTGCCGGTTTCCGTATGCCGCTTCGGTGACCGCGGTGTCGTCTTCGAGACCGGAGCCCAGGGCCCCGCCGATGGTGGCGACCGAGGCCAGTAACCATGCCAGGGTGAGGTAGTCGGTGAGGGTTACCGTGTGTCCGAGTTCGCGCGAGAACAGGCCCGGGGGCAGTGTCAGGGACGCGGTGGCCAGCAGCAGGGCGAACAGGGCCAGGTGCAGGACGGTGACGCCGGTGATCAGGGTGAGGGCGGTCGCCGCGTTGTAGAGCGCGGAGCGGTTGCGATCGGTGGGCGATTTCGGTCGCTCCCAGAGTTCGTGGTCGAGGATCAGCCACAGGATCAGCGCAGTGATCGACAGGAGCGTTGCCGCGCTCATGCGCCATGGGCCCATGGTGTCGGCGAATTGCCAGATGGTGCTGGTGGCGAGTGCGACCGCGCCCGTGGCGAAGGCGCCGACGAGCACTTTCGACAGTCCGGTGACCAGCCGCCAGGGCCGGTTGGCTCGCACCATTCCCGACAGCAGGCGTAGTCGGCGCAGTCCTGGCGGGGCGAAATATCTGGTGCCGCCGGGGATCGGCGTGGACGGAAACTTGCGTTCGGCGCGGGCGGTGGTGAGTTCCGGATCGCCGAGCATGTGGCTGATCGCGAGTTCGGTGACGGTGTGGAGGCGTTGTTGGAGGCGGAGCCCGCCGACGCCGGGTACGGAGACGAGCGCGAATCGGTGGTCGGTGCTGACCTCGGCCACGATCGGCAGGGTGTCCGCGCGGCGGGGGAGATCGGTGAGATAGACGACGAGATCCTCGGATTCCGCCGACGGGTCGACCGCTTCGATCACCTCGGCGAGATCGGCTTGCTCGTCAGGGAGGTAGGGCTCGCGACGCACAGCCGTCGTCCAGCGGCGGCCGGAACGGTCACGGCTGCTCAGGAGCTCGGGCAGTCGTTCCGCCAGTTGCTCGGCGACGGCCGCAGGTTTGCCCGGGTCCGCGATGAGCAACACCGACACTTGCCCATCGGCCTGTCTATCGTCCGCGTTTTCGTCACCGTCCATGGCAGTCGCCTTCCCCGACCGGCTGCCCTGAAACTCCGATCATGACGCACAGGACGGCCCGTCGCGGCTATGGAGCGGTTCGGTGCCTGTAGTTCGGTGCGATTGCTCCGGTGTGGTCAGTGTCTGATCGCAACGGTCATGCGGCTGATCGGTCCGGCCAGAGGGCTCGGCCGGAGACCGTTCGCGGCGTTCAATTCCCGCATGCCGCAATCGGCGGCAGCTGGTCGAAAAACGTTGGTAGGAGCGGAAAATGACCGAATTCGTAGCGCTCGAGCACGGGCGGATCGCCTGTGACGTGGTCGGCGAGGGCCCGTTGGTTGTGCTGGCGCACGGGATGGGGTGCAGCCGTCAGGACTTCCGGCATTTGATGGGTCCCGTGGCGGCGGCCGGATATCGGGTGGTGAACGTCGATATGCGCGGGCATGGTGAATCCAGCCTGGACTGGCCGTCGGTGACCGGCAAGGCCGCGATCAGCCGGACCGATGTCGCCCTCGACATCCTCGGCGTCATCCGGCATTTCGGGGGACCGGCGGTCGTGGCCGGGCATTCGCTGGCGGGCGGATCGGCCACCATCGCGGCCGCCGAGGCTCCCGAGTTGGTGTCGGCGATCATCGAGATCAACCCGTTCACACTGGTCCCCGCGCTCGACTTCCATGCCCTGTGGTCGGTCCGGCGTTACCGGCGCGGAATAGCGCAGTTGATCGGTACGCAGGTGTTCAACTCGCCTGGGCTGTGGTTCCGGTACCTGGGCGGCGTGGCATATCCGACCCGACCCGCCGACCACGACCATTACCTGCGCGAATTGCGGGACCTGCTGGAGCAGCCTGGCCGGTGGACCGAATTCCGGAAGACCGGCAAGACATCGCCCGCGGACGCTCAGGCCCGGATAGCCGAAGTACGTTGTCCCGCACTGGTGATCATGGGCTCGGAGGATCCGGACTACCCGGATCCGGTGGCGGAGGGCAACCGGATCGTCGCCGCGCTGCCCCCGGGGCTCGGCCAGGTCGCCGTTATCGATCAGGGCGGCCATTACCCCCATGCGCAGTTCCCCGAGCGAGTGGCCGCGCTGATGATCCCCTTCCTGGACCGTCACGCCGTTCGGGATACGGCGGGATCGATCAGCGGCTGACCGTGACAGTTCGCCGCACCGGCTGCGATGATGGCGAGATGCCGGCGGCTCGCACCATCGTTTTCGTTGTCTTCCAAGGCATGCAGCTGTCCGAACTGGCCGGACCCATGGATGTGTTCGCGCTCCTCAACGATCTGGCATCGCGCCCGCCCGACCAGCTGCCGCCGGAGCTGCGGTGGGAGGTGAGCACGACCGGGGACGATCCGGTGCGCACGAACGGCGGCTCGGCGTGGCTGCCGTACCGCCTGCTGACCGCCTCACCCGGCGGCCGGGCGATCAACGCTGATGGCGGACTGACCCTCTCGGTCGCGCATTCGCTCACCGACATCGCCGCGGGCGACGACTTCGACACCCTCGTCGTGGTCGGCGGCGATGTCGCCGGTTCCGGTGCCGCCGAGGTGATTCCGGAGTTGCCCGCACTGGCCCGCAAGGCGCGCCGGGTGACCTCGGTGTGCGGGGGAGCATTGCTGCTGGCCGCCGCCGGACTGCTGGACGGCTACCGTGCCACCACCCACTGGACCACGACCGGCATACTGGCACAACGCTTTCCGCGGGTGACCGTCGAGCCGGACCGCATCTACGTCCGCGATCGCAACCGCTGGACATCGGCGGGGATGTCCGCGGGCGTCGATCTGGCCTTGGCGCTGGTCGAGGACGACCACGGTCGCGAAACCGCCGCCATGATCGCGCGTGTCGCAGTGGTGTTCACTCGGCGACCGGGCGGGCAAGCGCAGTTTAGCGCCCAGCTGCGCGCCCAGCCGGCCAGAACTCCGGCCATCCGCGCGGTGCAGCAGTGGCTGCCCGATCACCTCGGCGACGATCTCTCGGTGGCCGCTCTCGCGCGCCGGGCAGGGATGAGCGAACGCGGTTTCGCACGTGGCTTCCGTGCCGAAACAGGCAGCACGCCAGGAACTTTCGTCGAGGATCTGCGCATCGAAGCCGCGCGCCGGCTCTTGGAATCGACCGAGCTGACCATCGGCGCGATCGCCCGCCAGATCGGTTACCGGCACGGCGAGACGCTGCACAGGGTCTTCACCCGCCGTCTCGGCACCACCCCTGAGCGGTACCGGCAGCATTTCGGCACGGCCGCAGCGTAATTGGTGCGAAACGGCCCCGGACGCTCGGAGTCCGGGGCCGTACCGGCCTGATCAGGCCGGTCTATCGGCGCTTCTTCGCCCCGCTCTCGGATCCTTCGATACCGGATTGCGGGTCGGCCGATTTGGCCTTCTTCTCCGCTCGTTTTTCCTTCAGGGACTTGCCCTGAGCCTTGGACATCTTGCTACGCGGAGATTTATCGGACAACTGATCGGTCCTTTGTTCGGAAGGCCTAGACGGCCTCGTCGCGTCCCACAGTACGCGAACGCCGTCGGCTAGTAGGCTGGTTGGTGGTTCCGGCGATTGCCGAGCCACTCGAGGCCTCTCTGCGGTTCGTCTTCGAATCGCGATGCCACCCGAATATCTCGGAGAGGCGAATGTGGCGAAGAATTCCAGCGGAACCGGCGATCTAGCGCGTATCGGCGGCGGTGGTGAGGCTGTCGACACCGTGTGGGACGAGGACGAGTCCGCGGTCCTGCGCCGGGCTCGCAGGGAAGCCGAACTCACCGCGGGCGGGGATTCGACGCGGGCGTATCTGAAGCAGATCGGGCGGGTTCCGCTGCTGTCCGCGGTCGAAGAGGTCGAGCTGGCGATCCGGATCGAAGTCGGGCTGTATGCCGCGGAGAAGCTACGGGTCGAATCCCTGCTGGCGCCGGGGGTCGATGCGGCGCGGCGGCGGGATCTGGCCTGGATCGCGCTCGACGGTGTGCGCGCCAAGAATCATCTGCTGGAAGCGAATCTGCGGCTGGTGGTGTCGATCGCCAAACGCTACAGCGGACACGGCATGGCGTTTCTCGACCTGATCCAGGAGGGCAATCTGGGCCTGGTGCGCGCCGTCGAGAAGTTCGACTACAGCCGGGGATTCAAGTTCTCGACCTACGCCACCTGGTGGATTCGGCAGGCCATCTCGCGCGCCATGGCCGATCAGTCGCGCACCATCCGCATCCCGGTCCATATGGTGGAGATCATCAACCGGCTCTCGCGAGTCCAGCGTGAGCTGTTTCAGCAGCTCAGCCGCGAGGCCACCGTGGAAGAGGTCGCCGACGAACTGGGTATCCCACCCGCGCGGGTGCTCGAGATTCGCCAGATCGCACGGGAGCCGGTCTCGCTGGATCAGGCAATCGGGGAGGAAGGCAGCGGCCAGTTCGGTGATTTCATCGAGGACTCCGAGGCTGTCGTCGCACTCGACGCCGTCGCGTTCACCCTGTTGCAGGAGCAACTGGAGGCGGTGCTCGAAACGCTCAGTGAGCGCGAGGCCGGGGTCATGCGCCTGCGGTACGGCCTGAGCGACGGACGGCCCCGGACGCTCGACGATATCGGGAAGGTCTACGGCGTCACCCGGGAGCGGATCCGTCAGATCGAGGCGAAGACGATGTCGAAGTTGCGGCACCCGTCACGCTCGCAATTGCTGCAGGACTATCTCGAATAGGCGTGCGCCGCGATCAACGCCGCACCCCCTTGATGACGAGCGGGCTGCGACGCTCGGGTGCTGTCATCAGCCAATTGCCGGCGATGGCGAGCATGCTCGTATTGGCGCTCCGCAGATCGACTTCCAGTCGCGCCACCAGCTCGCGTACATCGATGGTGGCCGAATCGACCTGCAGCAGCGTCGATTTGGTGTCCTCGAGCACGCCGCGCAGTCGATCGAGACGCTGGAGCACGTCCAGCAGGTTTCGCACGAGATCGTCCCCGAGAGTCAGGAAGGCCGTGATCCCGGCGTCGTCATCGGTCAGATCATCGGCCTCGGGCCACGGCCGGTGCACCGGTATAGGCCGATCGGCGGCGGATCCCGGGATCGCGCTCATTTCGCGCTTCCGCGGTGTGACGGTATCGATTTCGAGCTGTAGACCTGGTGGAGCAGCGTCATGGCGACGCTCCCATCTGACCGTGGACGGCCGGGTCCACCGGAGGCTGCACCGCCTGATTGGCGATGCTTACACAGCGACCAGCTCTCTCTACGCTATACCCGATCCCCGTTCACCGGCAGTGGTGAGCATCGGCCCGCCACCGTCTCGGGCGCGTCGGACAAGACACGTTGACGCATGCGGATTCGCCTAGCCGACAGTGCGGGTGCGCTGTATCGGATTGGCGGACAACCCTTCTCGATCCGAATGCCGGTGCATTGGCCTGCCCCGAGGTGGACCTCGTCCGATGTGGCGTTTCCATGAAACCCCTCCTGCGAATGATTTTCACCTACGATGAGTGGGCAGCTCACCGCTGTCGAACCCAGGCCATGCTCTCGGGCCGTCTTCCCCAGTGGCAACCGAGAGGGGTAGACGGTCATGGATCATTGCTGGCATACCACCGACGCGGTGGTCGTATCCATCACCGCCACCAAAGCCATAGCGCCGGAAGTGGATTGGGCAATCGCGGCGACCGCGCTCCCCAGTCTCGATACACCGGATATGCGCGCCTGGATCGCCGGTCACCGCGACGCCGCGAACCCGGCCTGCCGCATCGTCGTCACCCCTGGCTGCCGCTATCGCGATCGCCCGCTGCCGCTCCCGCATCGGGAGATATGCGTTCCGCCGGCGGAATACACGGCATTCATCCTGATTTCCAACCAGCCCGATGCTGCTGATCGGGATGCACTGTGGCATAGTCAGTGATCGAGAACGGGCTTCTCATCAAGAATTTGCCCGGCTCACTACAGAAAAGATGTGGCTTACAACATGGCCCAAGGCAGTGTGAAGTGGTTCAACGGTGAAAAAGGCTTCGGCTTCATCGCTCAAGACGGCGGCGGTCCGGACGTTTTCGTTCACTACTCGGCGGTGAGCGGCGGGGGTTACAAATCCCTCGACGAAGGTCAGCGTGTCGAGTTCTCGGTGGAGCAGGGCCAGAAGGGTCCGCAAGCCCAGGACGTCCGCGCTATCTGATTCCGCGGGATCGAGCTCGTGAAAAGCTCCGCACCGAAATCGGTGTGGGGCTTTTTCATTGGAGGCGATCGCTTGCCCGCGATGACTGGGTGCGGGCCGGCGACGATGTCACGGAGGTAACGTAGGCGCTCGATGCCCGCGCGGCGAACCACTCGTCGAAAACATCGAAGATCGCCAGTAATTGCTGCACCGGTTCGGTGGCCCGGAGCCGTAAGCGGCGGCGACGATCAGTTCCTGGGCTCGCGCGACGGCGGCGTCGGTGGTCGTCATCACGTCAATCTATCGCTGCGGCGCTGGTCAGGTGCGGTTCGAGGGGTGATTGCGGACGGTGCTCGCACCGCTGGCGGCGCGCAGGGACGGTACTGTCTGAAATGTTGGCCTTTTGAGGCGCGGGGTGCGGGCGAAGGGGAGAGCATGACGGGTACTGATCGACCGGTGCTGGTTCCCGGCGAGACCTGCTGGCAGATCGCGAAGGCTGATCGGCTGGCCTGCATCGTCGATGCGGCCGACTACTTCCGGTACGTGAAGTCGGCGATGTTGCAGGCGCGCAAGCGAATCGTGTTGATCGGGTGGGATTTCGACACCCGGATCAAGTTCGAACCGCAGGGCAAGACCTTGGCCGGGCCCGATACGCTGGGCCGGTTCCTGACCTGGTTGCCCAGGCAGCGACCGGATCTGGACATCTATCTGCTGAAGTGGAATCTCGGTGCGTTCGCGGCGATCGGGCGAGGGATGACGCCGATCTTCGTCATCAATTGGATGACCGATCGGCGGTTGCATCTCGAGATCGACGGCGCGCATCCGATCGGCTCGGCGCATCATCAGAAGATCGTGGTGATCGATGATGCGCTGGCGTTCTGCGGCGGTATCGACATGACCGTGGATCGCTGGGACACCAGCGATCATCGCGACGAGAACCACTATCGCACCGAGCCGAACGGGAACGTCTACGGGCCGTGGCACGATGCGACCACCGCCGTCGACGGGGCGGCGGCGCGCGCCATGGGGGAGTTGGCGCGTGCGCGCTGGCAGGCCGCGACGGGCGAGGAGCTCGAACCCGTCGATGATCCCGGTAGCAGGCCTTGGCCGCGGGGTCTCCGGCCGATCATGCGCAATGTCGATGTCGGGATCGCCAGAACCCTGCCCGCGCATGCCGACCGGATCGAAACCCGGGAGATCGAAGCCTTCTACCTGGCCGCCATCGCGAGTGCTTCCCGCTCGCTCTACATCGAGAGCCAATACCTGGCCTCACGCACGCTGGCCGAGGCGCTGGCCGCCCGCCTGCGCGAACCGGACGGTCCGGAAATCGTTGTGGTGCTGCCCCGGCACGCCGACGGCTGGCTGGAACAGCTGGCGATGGATGGTGCGCGCAGCCGGCTGCTGCACCTGCTCTGGGAAGCCGACACCGGCGGCCGGCTCGGCGTCTACTATCCCGTCACCGAAGGCGGCGCTCCCGTGTACGTCCACGCGAAAGTGCTGGTGATGGATGACCGCATCCTGCGGGTGGGCTCATCCAACCTCAACAACCGTTCAATGGGGTTCGACAGCGAGTGCGATCTGATCGTGGAGGTCACCGACGCCACCCCCGATGCCGCCGAACTCCGTTCGACCATCCTCGATATCCGCAAGCAGTTGTTGTGCGAACACCTCGATGTCGCGCCCGCCCTGTTCGACGAAACGCTCTCCCGCACAAGCTCACTCCTGGCCACCGTCGAAGCCCTGCGCAAGCCCGGCCGCACCCTGGTGCGCTTCGACACGGACACCGTCCAGAACGAGGACAGCCCGCTGGCGGAGAACGAATTGATGGACCCCGAACGCACCCCCGCGAGTCTCTGGGACCTCACCCTCCTGCAGCGAGGTCTCCGTCGATTCCGGGCTTCGGTGGCAGATTCCTAGAGGTGCGGCGGGATCAGTGAAATGACGGTGACCGCGGTGATCGCACTGCCGCAGGCGATGGCGGCGAGCCGGGCCTGAGCGCGCGCGAGCCGGTCGTGGCGTCGAGTGATCGACCCGCCGGTGCTCGGGATCGAGCGCGATCCGAAGGTTCGACTGGTGAGAGCCTCGTGTGTCACGGTCATGATCGCGGACTACCCCGCTGCGCCGCCGCGAAACCGAACCGCCGCCCGCATTGGCTGAAACCGACCGTCCATCCTTCTCGGCGTCGGCAACGAATACTTCTCAGCGCCCGTATCGATCGGGTACCCGCTCGGCGGGCGAATCGAGTTGATCTACAAGCATCTTTCGAGAAGGAGGCAAGGCATGATCCCGCACTTCATCGGTGACGTCATTCAGGCAGTGAACAGCTTCCTCGGTACGTTGCTGCTTCCGTAGCCCGGCGTGACCCGGGACCGCCCCTCGGCCCCGGGTCACTTCGCCGAAGCGATACGCACGGTCCCGGCCGCCGCGCTGGTGTATCTGGTGCCGGTATCCGCACAGATCACCTCCGCGATCTTCACCAGCGCCGGGAGCTCACCGTCCTCGAAATGCTCGGCACTCGGCGCGATGATCCGGCCCACATCCTCGCTGTACGCGAGATTCATCAGCCGGTTGATCACCCGCCCGCGCGCACGATCCGAATCCCCGTGGTAGACAAGCACCACCGACCACCCGAACTCCGCGGCAAGGTCATAAACCCGAGCCTGATCCCGCTCCCACGCCCCGCCCGACACATCCTTGCGCACGAACCCGATCACATGATCCGTCATGAACGCGCCCCGACGTACTCGCGATAGACAGGCCGTGTCATAGCGATACGCCCCCGCGCGGTGCTACACCACCCGTCCGTCGTACCCATCGCCAGCCCGCTCCGCGACAGCCGTAGCAGCGCACGATGTATCGAGGTCACCGGTAGCCGCGTCACGCGACACAGTTGCGGTACGGACAATGTGCCTGCCGATCCGAGAACCGACAGTGCACCAAGAACTTTCGCTTCGGACTCAGTGAAAGCCATGGGTCACCACCTTGGGCTTATCGGCGAACGTGCCCGAGATGTTTCAGCCGCCGAATTGCGGCGTGTCGCAGCGGATTACCCCGCCGGCCGATCGACACCGCGATGACGACACCCCGTTCGGGGGTCGTCGGCCGTGAGGTGTGTTCGCGTAGGCGGGCGCTCAGTTCTGCGGCGTCGAGTCGGTGGGTTCCTTGTCGAGGAACGAAAGGATGGCGGCGGCGACTTCGTTGGGGAATTGGCCGTGGGGGTAGTGGCCGGCGTCGGGGATCATGACGATTTGCGGGGCGGGGAGGAGGGCGGCGATGGCGGTGGCTTCGGCGGCGGGGTCGGGGAAGTCGGAGTCTCGGGTGCCCATGATGATGAGGGCGGGTTGGGTGGCGCGGGGGAGGGCGTTGACGGCGGTGCGGGATTGGAGGGCTATGGCCATGGCGGCTGCGGCGGCCATGCGGCCGGGTTGAGACATGGTGGTGACGAGTTTTTCGAGGTACTGGTCGAAATCGTCGGGGCGGTGGGTGGCGTAGGCGATGTCGCGCATGAAGCGGCCCAGCAACTTCGGGCTGCGCAGGCCGATGGTCGCGCCTACCAGGATCATGCCGCGCAGGTAGCCGGGGCGGAGCATGGAACGGGTGGGGCGGACCGGGCGGGTGGCGGGGCCGAGGTGGATGACGGCGTTCACCAGGTCGGGGCGGCCGGCGGCGAGGATGGCGGCGGCGCCGGCGGAGAAGGAGGAACCGGCGACGGTGGCGGGGGCGCCGAGATGGTCGATGAGGGCGGCGATGTCGTCGGCGGTGTCCGATTGGGTGTAGCTGTCCCACTTGGGGGTCGAATCGCCGTGCCCGCGCAGGTCGATGGTGGCGACCCGGAAGCCGGCCGCGACCAGTAGCGGGGTGAGGTGCCGGAAGGTGTCGCGGGAGTCGGCGAGACCGTGCGAGAGCACGATCGTGGGGCCGGTGCCGCTGAGTTCATAGCCCAGCTGCCGCGTTCCACGCTGCAGGAATTCGACCATCGTATGTCTCCCCTCGAGTGCGGTCAGCTTCGCAATCGTAGAGCTGATCCGCTGGTCCGACGGCCACATCGGGGGAACTTGGATCGATGTGGCCGCATTGCGCTCGGTGGCCGGATTCGGGAGCGGGCCTGCGAGGTTCGGGCTGCGGGCGCGGTTCGGAAACCTGCTGTGGTGAATCAGCCTCGGCCGTGGCGTCTTTCGTAGGCGTCTCGTGCCGCGGCGCTGCGTTGCCGTTCGCGTTGGTCGGCCAGCGCTGGATCGAGGCCGTGTTTGACCAGGCGGGCGCGGCGATAGACGTACATCAGGGCGGTGGTGAAGTAGATGAGAGGTAGGTACAGCAGCGCCATCATCGCCAGTCCGATCCACAGGGGGCCGGGGATCAGCAGGAACAGGCACAGTGGCGCGATGATCGGGATCAGGATGCGCAGCAGGTAGCGGCGGGTCGCGCCGGGGCCGGTCAGATCTTCGATCACCCAGGCCGACATCGATTGCGGCAGTACGCCTCCGGTGATGTAGCGGATGCGCTGGGGGAGGGTGGGTGTCGTGGGTGCGGTCATGTGGTGCTCCGGGAGAGGGTGGGCGCCAGTTCGCGGGCGCGGGCGATGGCGTCGGGGGTGTGGTCGAACAGGTGCGCGGGGCCACCGGCGGGGAGCGCGCCGATGGCGGCCAGGCGCCGCTGGTGGTCGGGGCGCAGACCTGACATCAGCACGGTGATGTGGCGGTGTTCGAGTTTGGTGACGGCGTCCTTGAGCACCAGTGCGCCGGTGGTGTCGAGCGCGGTGACGTGGGACATGCGCAGGATGATCACGTGGACGTCGCTGACCTCGGCGAGCTCGAGCAGGAAGCGGTGTGCGGCGGCGAAGAACAGCGGGCCGTCCAGGCGGTAGGCCACGACGTGGTCGTGTAGCAGGCGGTGTTCCTCGGCCAGGTGTTCGGTGTCCTCGACCGGCGGTTCGAGGGGGATCTGTTGCAGCCGTGCTTCTTTCGCGACCGCGCGTAGCGCGAGCAGTACCGCGATGGCGACGCCGACGGCGACCGCGGTCACCAGATCGAGGGCCACCGTCACCACGAAGGTGACGGCCATGATGGCGGCGTCGGCCTTGGAGGCGCGGGCGATCGCCGAGAGGGACGCGGTCTCGACCATCCGCACCGTGGTCGCCAGCAGCACTCCGGCCAGGGCGGCCAGCGGCACCTCGGCCACCAGCGGCGCGGCGAGATAGATGATCGCGGCCAGGATGCCGGCGTGGGTGAGCGCGGCCAGGCGGGTGCGGGCCCCGGAGCGCACGTTCACCGCGGTGCGGGCGATGGCGCCGGTGGCGGGGACTCCGCCGAACAAGGGTGCGGCGATATTGGCCAGCCCCTGCCCGAACAGTTCGCGGTCGGGATTGTGCCGGGTGCCGACGGCCATCGAATCGGCGGCGGTCGCCGACAGCAGCGATTCCAGCGCCGCGAGCGCGGCCACGGCCAGGGCAGGTGCGATGAGTGAGCCCAGCCGGTCGAGCGCTACGAATCCCAGTGTGGGAGCGGGCAATCCGGACGGGAGCGCGCCGATTCGGGGCAGGTCCAGGTGGAAGCCGCGGGCGAGGGCGGTGGCGGCGGCCACGGCCAGCAGGGCGAAGGGCAGCTTCGGGAAGTACCGCCCGCCGATCAGCATGATCGCGGCTACCCCGAGCGCGGTGAGCAGCACCGCGTGATGCGGCTGCGACAGGTACCGGCGCACCGCGTCGGCCGCGATCTGCCACACCTTCTCACCCTCGGCGTCGCCGATGCCGAGCGCGGACGGGAACTGCTGCAGTGCGATGACTACCGCGATGCCCGCGGTGAAGCCCTCGATCACCGGGGCGGGCATGTATCGAACTGCCCGGCCCACCCCGGCGACCGCGAGCACCACCAGCACGAGGCCGGCCATCAGCCCCACGGCCAGCACCCCGCTCCCCCCGTGCCGATGGAAGATGGGGACCAGGACCACGGTCATGGCCCCGGTCGGTCCGGACACCTGGAACCGCGAACCGCCGAAGACCGCGGCCGCCGCACCGGCGATGACCGCGGTCGCCAGACCGGCCGCCGCGCCGAGCCCGGAGGAAATGCCGAAACCCAGCGCCAGCGGCAGCGCCACCAGCGCCACGATCAATCCCGACAGCAGGTCCGCGCCGGGGGAGCGCAGCGCAGGCTTCCAGTCCGTCCAGGCGGGTAGGAGTGCGCGCACGATCAGTGGGCGGCGATGTCGGAACGCGCTTGGGCGAGACGGGTTTTCAGCGCGGCCAGTTGTTCGCGGAGCGTTTCGGGCAATCGGTTGCCGCCGATGGTGGCGTACCAATCGTCAATGGATGCGATCTCGCGGACCCACTCGCCGGTATCGACCTTCAGCGCGGCAGCCGCGAGTTCGCGCTGGGCGGGGGCCAAGCCGTCCAGGTCCAGTGCGCCGGGGCTCGGCACGTATCCGATGGGCGTCTCCTCGGCGGGCGCCGCGCCGTCGAGGCGGTCCAGCGCCCACTTCAGGACCCGTACATTGTCACCGAACCCGGGCCAGAGGAATTTGCCGTCGGCGCTGCGCCGGAACCAGTTGACCTGGAAGATCTTCGGCAACCGCGCGCCTTCGCGGTCGGCGAGGGAGAGCCAGTGCGCGAAGTAGTCGCCGACGTGGTAGCCCAGGAACGGCAGCATCGCCATCGGATCGCGGCGCACCACTCCGACCTGCCCGGCCGCGGCGGCGGTGGTTTCCGAGGACAGCACCGAGGCGGTGAAGACCCCGTGCGCCCAGTCGAAGGATTCGGCGATGAGCGGGATGGTGGAGGCGCGGCGGCCGCCGAAGAAGATCGCCGAGATCGGCACCCCGGCCGGGTCGTTCCATTCCGGCGCGACCGACGGGCATTGATCGATCGGGGTGCAGTAGCGCGAGTTCGGATGCGCGGCAGGGGTTTGCGAGTCCGGTGTCCAGTCGTGGCCGTGCCAGTCGATCAGATGCGCGGGCGGCTGGTCGGTCAGCCCTTCCCACCAGATGTCGCCGTCGTCGGTGCGGGCGACATTGGTGAACAGGGAGTTGCCGCGGTCGATGGTGGCGATGGCGTTCGGGTTGGTCCTGGCGCCGGTGCCCGGTGCGACGCCGAAGAACCCGGCTTCCGGGTTGACCGCGTAGAGCCGGCCGTCCGCGCCGAAGCGCATCCACGCGATGTCGTCGCCGACGGTTTCGGCCTTCCAGCCCGGCAGGGCGGGTTCGAGCATGGCGAGGTTGGTCTTGCCGCAGGAGGAGGGGAAGGCGGCGGCGATGTAGTGCGTCTTACCTTGCGGCGAGGTCAGTTTCAGGATCAGCATGTGCTCGGCCAGCCAGCCCTCGTCGCGGCCGATCACCGAGGCGATCCGCAGCGCGAAGCACTTCTTGCCCAGCAGCGCGTTGCCGCCGTAGCCGGAGCCGTAACTCCAGATCGTGCGCGATTCCGGGAAATGGGCGATGTACTTGGTCTTGTCGCACGGCCACGCCACATCGGCGTGTCCATCGGTCAGCGGCATCCCCACCGAGTGCAGGCATTTTACGAACTCCGTTCCCGCGGTGAGCTTTTCCCAGACCGGTGTGCCGGAGCGGGTCATGATCTGCATGGACACCGCCACGTACTCCGAATCGGTGATCTGCACACCGAATTTCGGATCCTCGGCATCCAGCGGCCCCATGCAGAAGGCGATCACGTACATGGTCCGCCCTGCCATGGCGCCGCGATAGTGCTCGGTCATGACGGTGCGCATGTCCAGGGGATCGACCCAGTTGTTAGTCGGGCCGGCGTCGTCCTTGCGTTCGGAGCAGATGAAGGTCCGGTCCTCCACTCGCGCCACATCGTCGGGATCGGAGATGCACCAGAAGGAGTTCGGTTTGCGGTGCAGGGGTACGAAAGTGCCCTTGTCCACGAGCAGCCCGGTCAGCCGGTCCCATTCGGCGCGGGTCCCGTCGCAGAACACGATCCGCTCCGGTGCGGTGAGTTCGGCGACCTCGGCCACCCAGGCGAGGATGCGCTCGTGCTCGGTCGGCGCCGCGGTGGCGCTGGGGACGGCGATGGACTGATTGGTCACGGCGAATTCTCCTTTACGAAACCGCTAGATAGTTAGTTTAGAAATTCTGCAATCAGTGGCCGCGTGGCTGTCCACGCGATCCGGTGTGGAAGGTCAGGCCGGCCGTTCCAGGGCTTCGACCTGTCCGGTGGCCACGCCGGTGAGGATCGCTCGGGCGGTGGCGAGTAGTTCGGCGACTTCGGAGCTGGTGAGTTCGTAAGTGACCGAGAGGCCTTCGCGGCGGGCGGTGACCAGACCGGCGCGCCGCAGGATCGACAGCTGCTGGGACAGGTTGGCCGGTTCGACGCCGATCTCGGTGACCATCTCCGAGACCGCGTGTTCACGCTGGCTGAGCAGTTCCAGTACCCGGATGCGCACCGGGTGCCCCAGGGTTTTGAAGAACTCGGCCTTCATTTGGTAGAGCGGCCGTTGCAGTCCCGGCATGTGCGCCACTCCTTCTGCAGACGGCGGGCGAGCGGTGCGACGACCGCTCGATTGATTGCGAACTTTAGCAAGCAGTATAACTAGACCGGTCGCGGGGCCCTCGGCGCTGCCCGAGCACCGCGGCGCATCGCCACTTGCCCCTATCGAAACCATGGAGAGCGCGTGCCTGTCGCCACATTGAACGGAATCCAGATCAACTACGACGTGACCGGTTCGGGTCCACTGGTCGTGCTGGTGATGGGATCCGGCAGTCCCGGACGGGTCTGGCGCACATACCAGGTGCCCGCACTGGTCAAGGCCGGGTTCCGGGTGGCCACCCTCGACAATCGCGGGATCGCGCCCTCGGCCGAGAGCGCCGCCGGAATCCGCATGGAGGACATGGTCGGTGACATCGCCGCGCTCATCGAACATCTCGGCGGCGGGCCCGCCGCCGTGGTCGGCACCTCGATGGGTTCGCGCGTGGTCGCCGAACTCGCCCTGGCCCGCCCCGACCTGGTCGGCAAAGCCGTGCTGATGGCCGCCACCGGTCGCCCGGATCCCGTGGCGCAGATGCTCAATCGGGGCGAGCGCGCGCTGATCGACGAAGGCGTGCAACTGCCGCCGTCCTACGCGGCCGCCATCAAAGCCATCCTGAACCTGTCACCCGCGACCCTCGCCGAACCGGGCAAAGCCCAGGAATGGCTCGACATCTTCGAATTCACCGCCTCCGGCAAACCCTCGGCCGGAGTGCGCGCCCAACTCGGCATGGACCGCTCCCGCGACCGCCTGGCCGACTACCGCCGCATCACCGTCCCCACCCTCGTCATCGGCTTCGCCGACGACCGCATGGTCCCACCCGAACTCGGCCGCGAAGTCGCCGCCGCGATCCCCTCCGCCCGCTACACCCAGATCGACCGCTGCGGTCACTACGGCTACCTCGAACAGCCCGACATCGTGAACCGCACGATTATCGAATTCCTCTCCGCGCCAGGTGTGAACGCACCCGAATAGCCGCTCATCTCTGTTCTGGCCTGTGCAGGGAGTTTGGATTGCCTCGAGGTGAGCTCGAGGTCGCCGCCTAGGCGGGGCGGCCAGAGTCTGGGCATGACTTCCAGCCTCGCTGTGACGCCGCCGGGCGGTGTGGAACGGACTCGGCGGATACTCGCGATGTTTCCGGGCCAGGGGGCGCAGCGGCCCGGGATGGCCGGGCATTTGATCGATCGATACCCTTGCGCCGCCGAGGTTTTCGCGCGGGCGGAGCAGCTGCTGGAGCTGCCGCTGGTGCGCTGGTGCACGTCCGGTTCGGCCGAGTTGCTGACGCCCACGGAGATCGCGCAGCCGGCCATCGCGGTGACCAGCGCTGCCACCTATGCGGTGTTGGCCGAGCAGGGGGTGCGGCCGGATGTGGTGGCCGGGCACAGTCTCGGCGAGTACCAGGCGCTGGTGGCGGCCGGGGTGCTGGAACTCGAGGCCGCCCTGCGGCTGGTGCGGCTGCGCGGGGACCTGATGGCGGCGGTGGCCGAGCGGACACCGGGGACGATGGTGGCCGTGACGGGCCTGGCGGCCGCGTCGCTGGAGCGGATCTGCGCGACCGTGGAGGGCGTCGTCGAGGTCGCCAATTACAACGAGCCGCATCAGTCCGTGCTGTCCGGTGAGACCGGGGCCGTGCGGGCGGCGGCCGCGGCGGCCCGGGCCGTGGGCGCGCAGACCGTGGAGCTTCGCGTGGCCGCGCCGTTCCACTGTTCGCTCATGGCCGCGATCGAGGACGAGTTCGCGGCCGCGTTGGCCGAGGTCCCATTCGCGGATCCGCAACTGCCACTGCTCAGTTCGGTCACCGGCGCGGCGGTGTCGACCGGTGCACGGGCCCGCGAGGTGTTGCGGCAGCAGCTGGCGGGACCGGTGCGCTGGGTCGAGACGCTCACCGCCGCAATGGAACTCGGGACGACCGACTACGTGGAGGTGGGGCCGGGCCGGGTGCTGAGCGGGCTGGCCGCCCGCACGCTGGCCGATCCCACCGTCCGCAGTACCAATGACGCCCGGCGGCTGGCGGCCGTCGCGCGCGCGTATCGCTGAATCCCTCATCCCCGCAACCGATAAGGACAACCCATGGGTACACCCGAAGAACTCACGGCCGTGGTCATCACGTCCATCGCGGACGCGATCGGCCTGGAGGAGGACGAGATCAGCCGTGAGTCGACGCTGATCGACGAACTGGGCGCGGAATCGATCGACATGCTCGATGTCATGTTCCGGATCCACCGGGACTCGGGCGTGGACATCTCGGTCTCCGACGTCGCGGCCATGCTGCAGGGCGGGATCCCCGATGAGGAGTTCGGGGACGAGAACGAGATCGTCACCGATGTCGGCCTGGCGCACCTGGAAACGGTGCTGCCCCAATTCGACCGTGCGGCATTGACCGGACCGCTGCGCGCCGAGCAGGTGCTGAGCCTGGTCACCGTCGGCAATCTGATCGATCTGGTGCACCTGCTGGCGAGCCGGCAGCAGGCCGAACCGGCGGCGCAGACAGAGCTGCCGGTATGAGGCGCGTCGTCATCACGGGCATGGGTGCGGTGACTCCGCTGGGGGTGGACGCACCGAGCACGTGGGCGGGTCTGATCGCCGGCCGTAGCGGCATCCGGCGGTTGACGACCTTCGACTCCACCACCTTCCCCGTGCGCATCGCGGGGCAGGTGCCCGAGCATTTCGATCCCGCGAAAGCCATTGCCCCGCAGGCGGACCGGCGATGGGTGAACCGGCCGGGCCTGTTCGGTCTGGCCGCGGTGTCCGAGGCCCTGCGCGACGCCGGGATCAGCGAGCGGCCGCCCGGCGATCCGGACCGGCGCGGCGTGGCCATGGGCGCGAGCGTCGGGCGCCCGAGCGTCGATCTCTTGCTGCGCATCGCCGGCGCCCGCACCCATTCGGGCAAGGCGGATGCCTTCGTCACGCAGGCGCCGAGCGAGGTCCTGGTGAGCGACCAGAACGTGCCGCTCAATGCCATGGCCAGGCTGCTCGGCGCGCACGGGCCGATGGTCGGAATCCACACGGCGTGCGCGGGTTCGGGACATGCGCTCGGGGAGGCGTATCGGCTCATCCAGGAGGGAGACGCGGATCTGATGGTGGCCGGTGGCTACGACTCGCTCACGGCCTGGGCCGATATCGTCGGTTTCGGTGTCCTCGGGGCACTGACCGACAAGTACAACGACCGCCCGCAGCAGGGTTCGCGGCCGTTCGACGCCCACCGATCCGGATTCGTCCTGGGTGAGGGCGCGGGCGCCTTCGTGCTCGAGGATGCCGAGTCCGCGCGGCGGCGGGGAGCGCGCGTACACGGGGAGATCCTCGGCTTCTGCTCCACCCTGAATGCCTGGCGGATCACCGATTCGCCGCCGGACGGGGCGGGCGCGACCGAGGCGATGGAGGGTGCGATCGCCGAATCCGGGCTCGGCGCCGGCGGAATCGACTACGTGGTGGCCCACGGCACCGGGACGCCGGGCAACGACCTGTCCGAAACCCGCGCCATCAAAAAGGTTTTCGGCGACGATGCCTACCGCCTGGTGATCAGTTCGCCCAAATCCATGGCCGGGCATCTCACCGCCGCGTCGGCCGCCCTGAACGTGGTGGCCGGGCTGGGCGCGATGCGCGAGTCGCTGGTGCCGCCCACGATCAACCTCGACACCCCGGATCGGGCCCTGGATCTGGACTATGTGCCGCATACGGCCCGGGCCATGCCGGTGCGCGCGGTGCTGGTCAATGCCCTGGCGTTCGGTGGTTCGAACACCAGCCTCGTGATCGGAAGGGACGTGCGATGAGACGTGTGGTGATCACCGGGATCGGCTTGGTGACCGCGCTGGGGGAGGGCGTCACCGCGACCTGGGATGGGCTGGTGGCCGGTCGCAGTGCGGTCGCGCCGTTGCGTTCCTACGACACCTCACCCCTGCGCACGCGCATCGGCGCGGAGATCCCCGACTTCGACCCGGCCCGGTACATGTCGGCGCGAACGGTCCGAATGTCCACGCGGGGAGACCAATTCGGCATCGCCGCGGCCAAGCTCGCCCTCGGTGACGCGGGCTTGGATGCCGCCGGGCTCGGCTTCCGGGCCGGACTGTACCTCGGCGGGAACAAGGACGTCTGCGATCTCGACCCGCTGATCGCCGGCATCGTCGGTATCCGGAATGTGGACGGCGAGGCCAGTATGCGCCTGATCGGCGAGCTGGCGCCCTCGCTCATCCCGCCGCTGATCTACGTCGAGGGTCTGCAGAGCGCGGCGTGTTTCCACGTGTCGCTGATGTTCGGCATTCGCGGTCCCAATGCCTTCTACGCCGGTGCCGCCGACGCGGGTGCGACGGCCATCGGCCGGGCCATGCGCGCGGTCCGGCGCGGTGAGGCCGATATCGCGGTGGCGGGCGGCTGCGATGACGCCACCACCTGGTGGGCCATGTCGAAGCTGGACGGCCTGGGCTTGCTGACCCAGCGAAACGAGCTGGGCGCGGCGGCATGCCGGCCCTTCGACCGCGATCACAGCGGCGCGGTGCTCGGTGAGGGAGGCGTGGTGCTGGTGCTCGAGGAACGCGAGCACGCCTTGGCTCGTGGGGCGCGTTGCTACGCCGAGGTGACCGGTTTCGGGCTGGGCAACGACGGCGTCCGCGCGCCCGGAAACGCCGAGGACGGGCGCGGATTGGTGCGCGCCATCGAGAGCGCACGCGCGGATGCCCGGGCGGTCGCCGATACGGGACCGGTCGATGCGGTGCTCGCGCACGGCTCCGGCACCGCACGCGGCGATGTCTCCGAAATGCGGGCCCTGCGCGTGGTGCTGGGGGCGGAGGCTCGGCACGCCGAGATCACCAGTCCCAAACCGCAGGCGGGTCACCTGGTCGGCGCGGCCGGTGCGTTGAACGTCGCGGTGGCGGCGCTGTCCCTGCACCACGGCATCGTCCCGCCGACCCTCAATTTCGAGATGCCCGCGCCGGAGTGCGATCTCGGCGTGGTCGGCGGTGCCGCCCGCGAGTCCGCGCCCCGGCGCGCCCTGGCCCTGGCTCGCGGATTCGAGGGCCAGGCCGTCGCCCTCGCCCTGGCCGCGGCGACCACAGCGAACTGAAAGGCTTATGGCAGTGTCCGTTACCTCAACCGGCCTACGTCACGTCTCGGTGCTGGCCACCGGCGCGTATCTGCCCGGCGATCCGATCGACAACACCGCCCTGGCGGCCCTGTGCGGGGAACTGCCCGCCGAGGTGCTCGACGAGATCCAGGTGCAGCGGCGGCACTGGATCATCGATCCCGCCACCGGCGCACAACACCACAGCACCTCCGGAATGGCGGTGGCAGCGGCCCGGCAGGCGCTGGCTCGCGCCGAACTCGAACCGGCGGAGGTGGATCTGCTCGTCATGTCGACCGCCAGCCCCGAGTACCCGCTCCCGGCCGCCGTCACCTATGTGCAGGAGAAACTGGGGCTCGAGCATTGCGCCGCAATCGAATTCCGGGCGGGGTGCGTCGGCGCGGTACAGGGCATCGATTACGCGCGGCGGCTGCTGGCGGACGGCACCTATCGCACGGCGGTGGTGATCGGGGCGGAATCCATTTCGCCGCTGTTCGCCCCGCTGTTCGTGGGGCAGGATCCGGCCGCGCTGCGACTGCGCGACCTGCTGACCATCTACACCTTCGGGGACGGCGCCGGCGCGCAGGTACTGCGTGCGGGCGCGCCCGAAAGTGCTTCCCCAGCAGGCGAATTCACCTTCGCGACGCAGTGCCTCGGCGGGACGCGCAAACCCGGTATGCAGATCATCGGCGGGGGCACCGACGCGCCGGCGGCGGTCCAGGTGCGACGCAAGAAGCTCGTGGAGATGAAGCTGGACGTCTCCGGTACGCAGAAATTCGGCCCACGGGTGTTCGCCGCCGCCATGACCGACCTGCTCGGCCGCTCCGGACTCACCGTCTCCGACCTCGATGCCTGCGTGGTGCCCGAGGGCAACGCCGAATACTTCGCCAAGGAGTTCACCGCCGCGGGAGTCTCGCCGCAGGACCAGGCGCACCTCGGTAAGAGCATGGTCGAGAATCTCGCCGACGTGGGCGCGACCGGGTCCGCGGCAGTCCCGCTGGCGCTGGACGCGGGGTGGACCGGCGGCCGAATTCAGCCGGGCGACACGGTGCTGCTGCTGGCCATCGAGGCCAGTCGTTATCTGTACGCGGGCCTCACGCTCACCTGGGAAGCCCCGACGCCGGCGGGTGCCGCGCATGTCGGCTGAACGCAATCTCGAGGTGGTGCGGACGGTCTACGACCGCTTCGTCAATCAGGGCGAATTCGAGGTCTGTGACCAGCACTACCGCACCGATGTGGTCGATCATCAAGGGCTGCCGGGCGGGCCGGGCGGCATCGACGGCGTCAAGTACACCATCGCCGGGCTGCGTCGCGCGTTCCCCGATGTGCACGTGAGCATCGACGCGGCCAGCGCCTATGACGACTACGTCGTCATTCACTGCACCTGGCGCGGAACGTTTCTCGGTGACCTGCTGGGCGTCCGCCCGACCGGCCTAGCGCTGGAATGCCACGGCGTGGTGGTGTGGCGGCTGCAGGACGGCCGGCTGGCCGAGCGCTGGGCGATCGGCGTGGACGACGGCATCATGTCCGTGCTGGGTCTGGGGCTGTTCGGCCGGAAGCGGAGAGCACGGGCATGAGCGAACCGGCGAAGGTCCTGATCGCGGGCGGCGGGATCGGCGGCTTGGCGACCGCGCTCGCGCTGCAGCGGGCCGGGATCGCGAGCACCGTGTTCGAGCGCGCCGAGACCCTGCGCGATGGTGGTGCGGGACTGCATATCTGGACGAACGGCAGCCTGGCGCTGGACTGGCTCGGCGTGCTGGATCGGGTGCTGGAGATCGCGCCGATCCAGCGGGTCTGCCATTTCGGCACCTGGCGCGGCGAATTGTTCGGCCGCTGGCCGGTGGCCGACTTCATCGACCGCTACGGTGCGCCGACGGTGGCGATTCAGCGGTCCGCGCTGCACTCGGTGCTGATGTCGGCGCTGGCCGAGGGCACGCCCGCGGTGGAGATCCGATCCGGTTCGGGCCTGGTCGGCTTCACCCAGGACGCCCTGGGGGTCACCGCCGAATTGTCCGGCGGCTCGGTCGAACACGGTGATCTGCTGATCGGCGCGGACGGTGTGCACAGCACCGTGCGCCGAGTGCTGTTCGGTCCGTCCGAGCCGCGCTACAACGGCCATATCGCCTGGCGCGGAGTCGCCGAACTCGAGCATGAACTCATTCCACCCGGCAGTTTCTACGGATTGTTCGGTCCCGGCACCAGATTCGCCTTCTATGACGTGGCGCCGGGGCGGGTGCATTGGATGAGTGTCGCCAACGGCCCGGCGGGCGGCGTGGATTCCGGCGATGTGAAAGCCATGCTCTCGCAACGACACCGCGGCTGGATGCCGCCCGTGCAGGACATTCTGGCGGCCACGCCCGCGAGCGCCGTCATGCGCAATGACGTGTTCGATCGCAAACCCGACCGGCGGTGGGGACGCGGCCGCGTGACGATGGTCGGCGACGCGGCCCACCCGATCACCTTCAATATCGGCCAAGGCGCGTGCCAGGCGCTCGAGGATGCCCTGATCCTGTCCGAGCATCTCACTGCCGCGCCGGATCCCGTTGCGGCCCTGCGCCGTTACGAGAAGGAGCGGCAACGGCGCACCGCGCCCATGCAGCGGGTCGCGTACCTGATCGGGCGGGCCGGTGCGGTGGAACATCCGTTGTCGATCCGCACCCGCGAGGCGGTGCAGCGGGTGATCTGGCCTTCGATCGCCTACCGGATCGCCGACCGCAACCATATTTCCTACGGCCGCCGGTGGCGTCGCTCCGCCGCGGCGCTCGAACGTGAGGTGCGCGGATGACCGGCAACGATACCGACGACCACTTCTTCGCCCGATTCGCCGACACCTGGTGGGCGGAAGACTCGCAGATGCGCGGGCTGGCCTCGTTCCAGGGCCCGCGCTTCGAGTTCTTCGACAAACACGTCGACCTGTGGGCGGGGCGGCGGGTGCTGGATGTGGGGTGCGGAGGTGGCTTCACCACCGAATTCCTCGACGGGCGAGGCGCTTCGGTGAGCGGCGTCGACCCGTCGCCGGACCTGATCGCGGCGGCCCGGCGGCACGCCGCCGAGACCGGCAGGAATATCGAGTACCGCGTGGGCGCCGCCGAGGCGCTGCCCTATCCGGATGCCGCGTTCGACATCGTCACCTGCGTGGACGTGCTCGAGCACGTGGCGGACCCGGCGCGGTCGATCCGGGAGATCGCGCGGGTGCTGGTGCCCGGGGGCGTGTTCTGCTTCGACACCATCAATCGCACGCTGCGTTCGCGCGTCGTCATGATCTGGATCCCGGACCATCTCGGCATCGGCACCCCGGGCGCGCACCTGTGGAAGGACTTCATCACCCCCGGTGAATTGCGCGGATATCTGGCAGACGCCGGGCTGGCGCCGGCCGCCCGGCTGCGGGGTCTGAGCATTCTCGGCAAGCGGGCGGGCCGGCTGATCATGCGTGAGACCGGGGACCTGTCTTGCACCTACATCGGTGTGGCGCGAAAGCCCGAGTGAGCGAAGGAGTTCGGACGTATGGTCCAGGAATCGATTGCGATTACCGACGTATCGGATACCGCCATCTGGATGGCGGCGTACCGGGCCGAGGAATCGGCTCGTCCCGATGCGCTGTTCAGCGATCCCATCGCCGAACGTCTGGCGGGGCGGCTGCGGGGCGCGGTGCTGGCGTCGAAGGTCGCCGTGCCGGGCAGTCGCAATGGGTGGCCGCCGGTCGTGCGCACCAGATTGATCGACGATCTGATCACGTATGCGCTGGCCGAGGGCTGTGATCGGGTGATCAACCTGGCGGCGGGCTGGGACACCCGGCCGTATCGGCTCGAGCTGCCGGCCGAGCTGCACTGGTTCGAGGCCGATCTGCCCGCGATAGTCGCGGCGAAGGATCGAGCGCTGGCGCTCGATCCGCCGCGATGTGAATTGACAAGGCGGGCAATCGATGTGACCGATCGCGACGCCTGCGCGGCGTTCCTGGTCGAGGCGACCGCGGGCGCCGAGCGCCCACTGGTGATCACCGAGGGGTTGCTGCAGTATGTGGAACCCGCCGCGGTACTGACCCTGTCGGAGAATCTGCGCACGCATGGAATTCGTTGGTGGATAACCGATCTGTGGACGCCGCTGCTGCTGCGAGTGGTCAATCGCACGATGGGCAGGCGGCTCGGAGATGCCCGGTGGCTGTTCGGGCCGCGTGGGGGAGCGCGCTGCTTGCGCGGGTGGGAGGTCCGCGAGCAATTGTCGATCTTCCGCGCCGCCGCGCGCTGGCGGCGTTCACCCCGCTGGATGCGGCCGGCCGCGGGCCTGCCGGCGGGCCTCCTGCGATCCGGCGTGGTTTGCCTGCGTGTGGCTGAATAGCGCTGTGGCAGAAGCTGATTCGAGCCGCAAGCCAGGGAAGTCGGTGGCATCCTCGCGATTGTCGACCACGGTGGTGCGTGCTAGCCTCGGCGGCACAAAACGGACAAGGGCGTTCGCGGAATCGCACTTTCCCGTTTTGGCGGAGGACATGATCGAATTCAAATTGCTCGGCTCCGTGGAGCTCGTAGTCGAGGGCCGGACAATCGATTTGGGGCCGGCGAAACAGCGCGGAATCATGGCCGCCTTGCTCGCGGAACCGGAACGGCCCGTATCGACCGAAACACTGGCCGACCGGGTCTGGGACGAGGCGCCCGATACCGCCCGGCATTCCGTCTACACCTATGTGACCAGGCTGCGCCGCATCCTGCGGGCGGCGACGGCGCATACCGCCGCGCCGGTGGAAATTCGGCGCGGGGTCGGCGGCTACCGGGTCGAACTGTCCGCGGACCGGATCGATCTCACCGGATTCCGGCGGCTGATCGACCGCGCGCGGGCCCTCCGGGGCGATGACCAGGCTCGGGCCGCCGCCCTGGCACAGGCACTGCGGGTGTGGCGCGGCGAGGCCCTGTCCGGGATCGACAGCCAGTGGGCGCGCGGCTTCCGCGACAGCCTTCGTCAGCTGCGTCACGACGCGGTGGTCGAATGGGCGGATGCCGAACTGCGCCTAGGCAATCCGAAGGCCGTGGCCGAGGTGCTGCGGAAGGAACTGCTGGAGCATCCCCTCGCCGAGGACCTGCACGAGCGTCTGCTGAAGGCGTATCACCTGGACAACCGCGGCGCGGAGGCCCTGTCGCACTACGACCGGATGCGCCGGACCTTCGTGGCGGAACTCGGGGTGGATCCGGGACAGCGCCTGCGGGAACTGCACGGCCGGCTGCTCGGTGGCCAGGCCGGCGCGGAAACCGCCGCGGTGATGCCGATCTCGGTCCGCCGCCCGTCCTCCCCGGAAGCACGGGAGCCCATCAGCTTCCGGGGGCGCGCCGCCGAAATCGCCCGGGTGCGACAGGCCTTGACCGAGGACACCGGTCACGGAGTGCCGCCGGTGCTGGTCACCGGCGGGCCGGGAATCGGCAAGTCCGCCTTGGCCACCAGGGTCGCGAGCCTGCTGCGGGAGCGCTTCCCCGACGGTGTGCTGCGCGTCGCGCTCGGCGGCTCCAGCGGCGCGCCGATCGACCCGGCCGCAGCGCTCGGACAATTGCTTCCCGAACTCGGGATCACCGACATCCCCGCCGATCTCGGCGTGCGAGCGGCCCGCTATCGGGCCGCACTGTCCACTCGGCGCATGGTGGTGATCCTCGACGACGCCGCCACGGACGAGCAGATCGCCCCGCTGCTCGCCGTCGGGCCGGGCAGCGCAGCCCTGATCACCAGCCGGATGGCGCTCGGGCCCATGAGCGTTCGCACGGTCGTGCTGCGGGAGCTGCCGATGGCCGAGAGCCTCGAATTGCTCGAGGCGGTGGCCGGGCCGGCGCGCGTACGGGCCGAGACCTGGGCCGCGAGCGCGCTCGCCCGCTGCTGTTCGGGCATCCCCCTGGCCCTGGCCGCGGTCGGCGCCCGCCTGGCCGCCCGCCCGCATTGGACCCTGGTCGACCAGCTCGGGCGAATGTCGGAGGAACGGCAGCGTTTGGAGCAATTCGCCTACGGGCCCATGGACATCCGCCGCAGTGTCGCGGTATCGGTCGACCGGCTCAGTCCCGGCGCGACCGCGGTATTCCGTCACCTCGGCGACACGCTGTCGCCGCGCGAGCTGTTCGCCACGGTCTCCGTTCCGGGGTTGGTGAACGGCGCGGGCATGGACGCACTCGACGAACTCGTCGACGCCCACCTGCTGTCCGTCGTCAAATACTCCGACGGCACCCGCCCGCACTACGTGATGCTCGAGATCCATCGCCTCTGCGCCAAATGGCTGACCGCACGGACCTCGGCGGCCGACCACACGGCGGCGCTACCGGCCTGAATCCAGGCCCGTCGGGCGGGTGCCGTGGCACCTGTCACCGGACGCGCGGTGAGCCGCGCTCGGCACGAGGGGACTGCCGGGCGCGGCTCACGTTGGGGGAGTTGCTACTTGGCCGGGGTGGGGGCCGGGGCGTTGATGGTGGTGAAGTACTGGACGGCGGCGGCGATCACGACGGGGGCGGTGACGAAGAGCTGGCCGGCTACGGTGCCGAGGAAGCCGGTGAGGCTGGCGCCGATGATGCAGCCGCCGAGGGGGCCGAGGCCGAAGATGGCGGCCAGGGGGATGGTGGCGGCGAAGGCTACGCCGGCGCCGAGGAGGCAGCCGAGGCCGGCGCCGCCGATGCCGCCGACCAGGGTGCCGATGGTGGCGCCCATGGTGATGGTCTGGGTCATGCGGTTCCAGGCGGCCTGTTCGCGCTCGTACTCCGACTTCCAGGGGGCCTGGTTCTCGTAGGGGAGGGCGACCGGCTTGTAGGTGGCGTGGGCGAGATCGAACTGGGGGGTCAGGGTGGCGGTGTGGTTGTTGATCTCGGCGGCGATGGGGAAGACGAAATCGTCCACGCGGAAGGACAATTCGGTGCCGCCGAGCACGGTGCCGTCGGCGGCCTTGATCGCGAAGACGCCGTTCTCGGCGGTCAGGGAGCCGGCATCGGTGGTGATGACGGCGTTCTTCTCGCTGATCTGCGCGGCGTAGTTCACCGGTTCGGCGGCGGCGGGGGCCGGAGCGGCGGTGGCCGTTCCGCACCCGACGACGGCGGTGCCGATCAGCAGGGCGGAGGTGGCGGCGATCTTCCTCATCTTGTCCTTCTCAGGGCCTCCCTGAACCAACTTGGAACCAGAATGATTGGATCATTCGGACCGGACGCGTGGTTCAGGTCACGTGGAGCAGCTAAGCGGTCGCTTAGTGAACGGAACGTTAACTGGATCACAGCACTGTGGTCAAGCTCACGGCAGGGGAAGACCCGGACAGTGGGATGAAATCGCCCGGTCAGAGGCCGGAAATTCGGTTCAGGCGGGCAGCGTGAGTACCTCCGCGCCCGCAGCGGTGATGGCGATGGTGTGCTCGGAATGGGCGGTGCGCGAACCGTCGGCGGAACGGATGGTCCAGCCATCGGGATCGGTGTAGACGCGATCGGTGGTGCGGGCGAACCAGGGCTCGATGGCCAGGGTGAGGCCGGGGGTGAGGGGGAAGCCGCGGCCCGGGCGGCCGGCATTGGAGACGTGCGGGTCCTCGTGCATGGTGCGGCCCAGGCCGTGGCCGCCGTATTCGGTGTTCACGCGGTAGCCGTTGGCGCGGGCGACCGCTTCGATGGCGGCGGAGATATCGCCCATTCGATTGCCCGGGCGGGCCACCTCGATCGCGGCGGCCAGGGCGTCCTCGGTGGCGCGCGCCAGGCGCACGTCCTCCGGGTCCGGGGTGCCGACGATGACCGTGACCGCCGAATCGGCCACCCAGCCGTCGATGCTCACGGCCAGGTCCATGCTGAGCACATCGCCGTCGCGCAGCGCGTAATCGTGCGGAAGTCCGTGCAGCACCGCGTCATTGACCGACAGGCAGATCGTGTTGCGGAACGGCCCGCGCCCGAAGGAGGGCGAGTAGTCGACGTAGCAGGACACCGCGCCGCGTTCACGAATGCGTTCACGCACGATGGCTTCCAGTTCCAACAGGTTCATCCCGATCTGCGCCTTCGTGCGCAGTTCGGCGAGTACATCCGCGACGAACCGGCCGGTCACTCGCATGCGCGCGATCTCCTCGGCCGACTTGAGTTCCACCATGACGAACCTCCAGTGCTCGGTATTTTTATACCGACCATAGCGGCTTGCGGTATTTAAATACCAACCGTAGTGTGGCCCGCATGGTCCGACTGCCGCTGACTCCCGCCCAGCTCGAGGCCGGCCGCCGGCTCGGCGCCGCCCTGCGCGCCGCCCGCGCCGAACGCGAACTCACCGCGGTCGCCGCCGCGGCGGGCATCTCGCCGGAAACCCTGCGCAAGATCGAATCGGGCCGCTTGCCGACCCCCGCCTTCGGTACGGTCGTCGCGCTCGCCCGCGCCCTGGAAATCCCCCTGGACGAGCTGGCCGAGGTATGGCAGTCCACGTCGGCCGAGCTGCATCGCTCGGCCTCCTGAATTCACATCCCCCGATTCGCTGCCGAAGTTCGCTCACCAACAGCGGTGCGCGCCAAAACGCCGCGCTGTTCTCACGGACGCGATAGCTGCCGCACGCGGGCGCACTCGCGGGTGAGGTGGTCGCGTTCGGGCTCGCTGGTAGCCGCGCGGGCCGCCGCCGCGTACAGCTCGGCGGCCTGTGCCAGGTCACCCGTACGTTCGATGAGATAGGCGCGCGCCGCGGTGTAGCGCGGCAGCCCCGGATCGACCTGGTCCAGCGCCGCCAATCCCGCGCGCGGCCCATCGGCCTCACCGACCGCGACCGCCCGATTGAGTTGCACCACCGGGCTGTTGGTGAGCTTGAGCAACTCGTCGTACCACTCGACGATCTGCACCCAATCGGTCTCGTCGGCGACGCGAGCGTCGGCGTGCAGGGCGGCGATGGCGGCCTGCGCCTGATACTCGCCGAGACGGTCGCGGGCCAGCGCGGTCTGCAGGATCGTCACCCCCTCGGCGATCAACGCGGTGTCCCAGCGGCTTCGGTCCTGTTCGGCCAGCGGCACCAGCCGCCCGCCCGGCCCGAGCCGGGACGCCCGCCGGGCATGGTGCAGCAGCATGAGCGCCAGCAAACCCGCCACCTCGGGCTCATCGGTGGCGGCGGCCAGCTGCCGGGTCAGGCGAATGGCCTCGGCGGACAGATCGACATCGCCGCCGTAGCCCTCGTTGAACACCAGATACAGCACCCGCAATACCGTCGCCGGGTCCCCGGGCTGGTTCAGCGGCACCCCGCCCAGCCGCTTCTTGGCGCGGCTGATCCGTTGCGCCATGGTCGCTTCCGGCACCAGGTAGGCCGCCGCGATCTGCCGCGTGGTGAGGCCGCCGACCGCGCGCAGGGTCAATGCCACCGCCGACGCGGGCGACAGCGCCGGGTGCGCGCACAGGAAGTAGAGCCACAGCGAATCATCGGTGCCCGGCACCGGTTCGGGCGGCGGTTCGGCGTCGATGACGAGTTCCCTGCCGCGCCGCGCGGTTTCGGCGCGGGCGGCATCGAGGAACCGGTGCCAGGCCGCCGTCACGAGCCAGGCTTTCGGATCGTGCGGCGGGTCAGCGGGCCAGCTCTGCAAGGCGCGAATCAGCGCCTCCTGCACGGCATCCTCGGCCGAGGCGAAATCAGCGCCGCGCCGGACCAGGATGCCGATCACCGCGGGCACCAGATCCCGCAGCAGTGCCTCGTTCACTCGGTGACCGTGGGCAGCGCGGTGAAGAAGGGCCGGATCTCGAGCCATTCCTGGATCGGTACGCCGCCGGCGCCGGGCGCGGCGGACAGTTCGGCCGCCAGTTCCAGAGCGCGCTCATAGGATTCCACGTCGATGATGGTCCACCCGGCGATCAAGTCCTTGGTCTCGGCGAACGGTCCGTCGGTGACCGGCGGGCGCCCGTCCCCGTCGGAACGGACCCAGGTGCCCTGCGGGGCCAGCGCGCGATGTTCGACGAACTCCCCGGTGGCCTCCAGCTTGGCCGCGAAGTCTTGCATGTACTGCACATGTGCGGTGACTTCCTCCGGCGTCCACTGATCCATCGGCACATTGTTGGCCGGAGCCGGTGCGCCGCGATAGTGCTTGAGCAGCAGGTATTTAGCCATGATCGTCTCCTCGAAGTGTTCGTGCCGGCTCAGGCGTGCTGACGTTCGGCGCGCTCGCGGACGAGTTCCTCGACCGCGCTCGGCAGGGTGGTGTCGAAATCGATGAGCTTGGCCCAGGTCGGGGTGATGACGATGCGCACCATGCCGTCATACAGCGAGCGCACTTCTGCCTCCCATTCCACCCGCTGCTCGGCGGTCATCTCGTAGCTGCCGTTCATCTGCAGAAACTCCTCCGGGATGCCGTCGACGACATCGAGTTCGGCGCGCCCGCGCAGCAGCAGGATCTTGGGCGGATGAACTTCGGTGTCGATGGTCAGCGCCACCATCGGATTCTTGCGCAGTGCGAACAACTTCGGGGCGTTCTTGGTGGTGCACAGCACGATCTCGGCGCCGTTCCAGGTGAACGAGATCGGAATGGCGCGCGGGGTGCCGTCGGTGGCGACATAGGCGAGCCGGGCCAGATCGCGGGCCAGCAATTCCTGGCTGAGCGGGCGGTTCAGGATTTCGGCGATCTCGTTCGGTTCCATGGCTAGTGCTCCTTCGTCGGTGTCGCGGCGACCGCTCGTGGTCGCTCGTCATCCCAGGGACGGAGCCGAACCGGCGTTCTCGACACCCGGGCGAAGAATTTTTTGAAAAACTTTCCGGACGTGATCGTCGCGGCGGTCGAGCGCTAGTCGACGGTGAGTTCGACCGGGACCGCGATCACGTCGACCATGGCGCCGTTGCGCAGTACGGTCACCGGCAGTGAGCGGCCGATGGCCTCGGCGAAGAGTTGGCGTTGGATGCCCTGGGCGTCGCGGACTTCCTGGCGGGCCACGCTGAGCACCAGGTCTCCGCGGCGCAGGCCGGCGCGTTCGGCGGGGCCGCCGCGGACCACTTCCACGATGCGCAGGCCGGCGTTCTGGCCGGTGCGGGCGGCCACGGCCTCGGGCAGGGGTGCGGGGACGCCGACGACGCCGAGGTAGGCGCGGCGTACTCGGCCTTCGTGCAGCAGGGTGGTGATGATGCGGCGGGTGGTGATGTTGATCGGGATGGCCAGGCCCAGGCCGATACCGGCGACGGCGGTGTTGATGCCGACTACCCGGCCGGCTGAATTGGCCAGGGCGCCGCCGGAATTGCCGGGGTTGAGGGCGGCGTCGGTTTGGATCACGTCTTCGATCACCCGTGCGGCGCGGTTGTTGCCGACCGGTACCGAGCGGCCGAGAGCGCTCACCACCCCGGCGGTCACCGATCCGGCCAATCCGAGTGGGCTGCCGACGGCCACCACGAGTTGGCCGACGACCAGGTTGTCCGCGTCGCCGAGCTGTGCTGCGTCCGGTGCGCCGCTGCGGGCTTGCAGTACCGCCAGGTCCGAGAGCGGGTCCACGCCCACGACATCGAATTTCGATTCGACGCCGTCGGCGAAGACGATGGTTCCGTTGCGTGCGGAGCCGACGACGTGCGCGTTGGTGAGCAGGAATCCGTCATCGGTGAACACCACCGCCGAGCCGCCTCCGCGCCGGGTCTGCACGCTCGCCACGTGCGGTGTCACCGAGGCGGCTACCGCGATCACGGTTCGCGAGTAGGAATCCATGGCGTCGGCGTCGGCCGGGCCGCCGAGTATCGCCGGTCCCGGCTCGCCCGCCGTGCCATTGCCTGACGCATCGTCCGGTCTCGCCGCTGACGAGAAGGTCGCTTCGTCGTCCACGACGATCACCGTCCCCGATTACATGATTACAGTCCCTAATTCAGGATGCGCGCGCGGCGGCGAGGCGACAACCCGTTCGCCGACAGCGCAATCCGGGCAGGTGCCCGCGTCGAGCGGCGCCCCGAGTTCGTTCAGCGGACCGGGAGCGGATTCATCGGGGCGAGCCGGGCAGTGCGGCGAGGGCGTGGGCGGCGTCGTCCACGCTGAGCAGCAGGGAGCGGGCTTCGATTCGTTTCCAGCCTTGGGTGCGGGCGGGCAGCGGTGCGGTGAAGTCGATGCGCACCAGGGGCGAGGTGGGGGAGCGAACCCACGACAGCAAGCCGGACTCGGCGTCGAAATCCATGCCCAGCTGGGCCGGGCGTTGCGGGGTGGCGCGATGCGGGCCCGCCACGCTCACTTCGGCGCGGGGGATATCGAGGGAGCCGAGCCCGCCGAAGCGTGCGTGAATCGTGGTGTCGTCGATCCGGATCCGCGTCCACAGCGGGGAGGCGGCAGCGAGCAGAAAAGCCAGCGTCAAGACGCCGACCACGAGGTCCAGCAGATGGGCGGCGATTGCAGGCAGCAAAGCCGTGCCCGCGAAGTGCAGGATCGCCGCTTCCAGCACGCCGAGCCCGGCCATGCCCGCCACCAGCGCGCCCCAGCCGGCGCGACCGCCCAATCCGATCCGGGCCGAGCGGTCGCGTGCGGGCATGGCGTCCCTTCCGATACGGGTTATGTTGCCTGGCTGACCGACGACATGTGGAAGTCGGGAATCCGCAAGGGCGGCATGGCTGTGCGGGTGAACCAATCCTTCCATTCGCGCGGCAGCGTGATCTCGGTGCGCCCGGCTTCGGAGACCCGGCGCAGCAGATCCAGCGGGCTCTCGTTGAAGCGGAAGTTGTTGACCGCTCCGGTCACTTCGCCGTTCTCGACCAGATACACCCCATCGCGAGTGAGGCCGGTGAGCAGCAGCGTCGCCGGATCCACCTCCCGGATGTACCACAGGCAGGTGAGCAGCAGCCCGCGTTCGGTGTTCGCGATCATCTCCGGCAGCGTCGCGTCGGAACCGCCCGTCATGAGCAGGTTTTCACCCGGCACCGTGACGGGGGCATCGAATTCGGCGGCGGTGGCGCGCGGATACACCAGCGATTCGATGACGCCCTCGCGCACCCAGTCCGCGCGCTGGGCGGTGAGCCCGTTGTCGAACACCGACAGCGATTCCGAGGAAGCGGGCGTCGCCACGAACGGCCGGTATTGCAGGCCCGCCGCGCTCGGATCGGAGTAGAGGGTCAGCGGAATATCGGTGAGCCGCTCGCCGATTCGGGTGCCGCCGGCCCGGGCGAAGGCGGTGTGGCCCTCGTGCGCGCCGCGGCCCTCCATGGACCAGGCCAGGTAGATCATGAGATCGGCGACCGCCGACGGCGGCAGCAGGGTTTCGTAGCGGCCGGCGGGCAGCTGCACGCGGCGCTTGGACCACTCCAGGCGGCGCGCGAGTTCGGCGAGCAGGCCGGGGGTGTCGACATCGGCGAAATCGGTGGTGCCCGCGCCCACCCAGGCACTGGCCAGATCGGTTCCGGCGCCGCGCTTTCCATTGATCTCGAGCGAACCGGTCGGCTGCACCCAGCGGCGGCGCACCCCGGTGGAGGTGCCCAGCCAGGTCGAATGCACCTGATGGTGGGCGAAACCGTAGAGGGTGTCGGCTTCGTCGAAACCCGGTGCGAGATCGCGCGCCAGGCCCGCGAACACCCCGATATCGGTGGTCGCGGGCGGGCCCTGCCAATCCAGCAGCTGATCGGGCGCGCCCGCGTCGACGGCGTCGGCCGCCAGCAGCGGCATGGCATCGCGCGCGGGTTCGGCGGTGCGCGCGGCCTCCTCGCTGGCGCGCACCACGGCCTCGATATCGGCCGGATCGACACTGGTCGAACTGACGCTGCCGACCCGCGCGGCATTCGGGCCGTCGCGGAACACCGACACCACCGCCCAGTCCCGCGCGACCGAGGAACCATTGGTGGTCATGGAATTTCCGGCCCAGCGCAGCGACGCCTCGTGCGCGTCGGTGACGATCACCACGGTCTCATCGGCGCGGGCGGACCGCAGCGCGCGTTCGACGACCTCGGGGGCGGGGAGCACACTCACCGTGAAAGTCCTTTCCTCACTGCCCGGCTTCGGCGCGGGTATTGAGAATATTGATGCCGCGCACCAGTACCGACGGGCAGCCGTGCGAGACCGCCGCCACCTGTCCGGGCTGGGCCTTGCCGCAGTTGAACGCACCGCCCAGCACCCAGGTCGAGGGGCCGCCGACGGCTTCCATCGCACCCCAGAAGTCGGTGGTGGTGGCCTGGTAGGCGACATCGCGCAGCTGGCCGGCGAGTTCGCCGTTGCGGATGCGGAAGAAACGCTGGCCGGTGAACTGGAAGTTGTAGCGCTGCATATCGATCGACCAGGATTTGTCGCCGACGATATAGATGCCGTCCTCCACCCGGGAGATGAGCTCGGCGGTGCTGGTGTCGTCGACCGGATCCGGTTGCAGCGACACATTGGCCATGCGCTGGATCGGCACGTGATGCGCGGAATCGGCGTAGGAGCAGCCGTTCGAGCGCTCCAGGCCCAGCCGCGGCGCGAAGACGCGATCGAGCTGATAGCCGACCAGGATGCCGTCGCGCACCAGATCCCAGCGCTGCCCGGCCACGCCCTCGTCGTCCCAGCCGACCGAGGCCAGGCCGTGGGCTTCGGTGCGGTCACCGGTCACATGCATGATCGGCGTGCCGTACTGCAAGGTGCCGAGCTTGTCCGGGGTGGCGAAAGAGGTGCCCGCGTAGGCCGATTCGTAGCCGATGGCGCGGTCGTACTCGGTGGCGTGGCCGATGGACTCGTGAATGGTCAGCCACAGATTGGTGGGGTCGATGACCAGGTCGGTGGGCCCGGCCTGCACGGTCGGGGCCTTCACCTTCTCGGCCAGCCACTCCGGGATGCGCGCGAGTTCGCCCGCCCAGTCCCAGGTTCCGTCCGCGCCGGTCACGTACTCCCAGCCGCGGCCCGCCGGGGCGGCCAGGGTGCGCATGGTCTCGAACACGCCCGCCGCCGGATCGACCGTGATGGCCTCCAGGTCCGGATGCAGGCGCACCCGCTGCTGGGTGATGCGCGAACCGAAGCTGTCGGCGTAGAAGGTCTGCTCCTTGACCTGCAGCACGCTCGCCGTCACGTGATCCACGCCGTCCGCGGACTTGAGGCGCTCCGAATAGTCCAGCAGCAGTGCGACTTTGTCCGGGGTGGCGACCTCGAACGGGTCCACCTCGTAGGGCGAGACGTATTCGGCGTCGGCGTAGACCGGTTCCGGAGCCAGCTCCACACGCTCGCGGTTGAGGGACCGCAAAGTCTTGGCTACTGTGACTGCACGGCGTGCCACTTCGGCCGCCGACGCGGAGGACAGGTCGGCGTGCGAGGCGAAACCCCAGGTGCCGTCCACGATCACGCGGACCGCGATACCGAGATCGGTACTGTCGCGCACCGATTCGACGCGGCCGTCACGTAACCGGATGGACTGCTGCAGGAGTCGGTGCACCCGCAGATCCGCGTACTCGGCCCCGGCCGCCCGCGCCGCCGACAACGCGGCGTCAGCGAGCGCGGCCAATGGCAGTGCGCGGAACTGCTCGTCCACGACCTTGGTTGCGATGCTCACCCGCTCCACGCTAGAGGGCGAGCGGCAGGGGCATCAACAACACGCTCACCCGGAGTGAAATACACAACGTGCAAAGTGGCACACGCTGCAAGAATGCATGAAGTGCGAACCGGCACAGTATGAAACGCGCCCGACAAGCCCTGGATATGCCGGGTTTTGCTGCGCGAATGCCGTACTGTCCGTCCGCGTGCCGCCATCCGCACTCCGCGATCGCAAACGAGAACGTACCCGCCGCGCCCTGCAAGAGGCCGCCGTCGAACTGTTCGAGAGCCGAGGTTACGAGGCGACCACCGTCGCCGATATCGCCGCCGCGGCCGAAGTCGGCACCCGGACGTTCTTCAACTACTTCGCCAGCAAGGAAGAGCTGCTCTTCCCCGAACCCGACGAAAGAGTCTCCGCCGCAGCCCATGCCGTGGCCACTCGCCGCCCCGACGAACGCCCCGTGGAAGTCCTGCTGCGTGCCCTGCGCGCGGCCGGAGACAACCCGGGCGATCATCTCGGCGACAACCTGGCCTCCCGCATAGCGGTGCTGCGCGCCAAGGTCTCTCGCACTGTCCCCGCCGTGAGCGGCCGTGCCGCGCACGCCCAGCTCGCCGCTCAGATGGAGATCGCCCACCACCTGCGTGCGGCCTTCCCTGACGAACTCGATGAAGTCGAAGCCGCCGCACTGGTGGGCGCGGTTGTCGGCGCCGTCTCCGGGGCTCTCACCGCCCTCTTCGCTCACCCCGCCGGTGTCGCCGACCCCGACCGCCTGCACCGCCAGATCGGCGAGGTCACCAACAAAGTCCTTGCCCCCTGGCTCAACCCACCCGCCGGGCAAACCGCTGGCGACCCCGCCGCCTCGGCGACTGCGAGCGCCGGGCCCACCGGTGCCGACAGCGAACGCGCCAGGCCCGACTCGCCTGCGGATCGCGCTTCCCGCCCTCGCGCAGCCGAGGACGATCCCGCCGCGCACCAACACCCGGGCACGGAACCGGCCAAGGCCGATACGCGAGACCTCTCCGGCGACAACCAGAATCGGGGCCGCGCGGATACCCGGGTCGACGCGGAGTCCTCGGTACCGCTGCATCCCCTCGATGACGAGGTCGGCCCCCACGCGTTCGCGTCGGGGCTGACCGGGGTGCGCGAGGCGGCGCTGCGCGCGGACGAATGCGACTCGGGCGAGGGAGATACCGGCGACATCCGCGTCGGAGACGGACAACTCCCGGCAGCCCGGTGGTCGGCCGCCGGGCAGCCCGCCGTGGTCCCGGTCGGTACCGGAAGTGGCGGCACCTCGCGTGATCTCGATGACTCCAGCCGGCATGGAATCGACAGTGTCGAGGGGAACGACGCTGCGCGCTCTGCTGGGCCTTCGAACGACATGCGGGTCGACGGCTACCGGCCTGCGCCGCAGCTGCGGTCCGCCGGCACGGACGGTGGGGCTCGGGATGCCGTGGCCGATCCCATGCGTCACGGTGACGACTCGCATGGCACGCCGGGCGCTCGGCGTCTCGGTGACGCCGAAGCCTCGCGTGTGAGTCGGGAGTCGGTGGCGCCGGGCGGTTTTCGGGCGGCGGACGCATCGCCGGATTCGGGACAGCTTCGAGACGGTGGGGAATCGAGCCGTTCCGGTGTCGCGGGCAGCGGTTCGGAGTCTGTCGCGTCCAGCGCGCTGCGCCGGAGCGCCCTCGTGTGGGGCACCGGGAACAGCGGCCAGGACGGGGCCGGCACCGAGGCGGTGGGTCGCGGTGCCGGGCAGGTGGAACGGTCCGGTCCGTCCGCGGCGGCACGGC
>NZ_BDCD01000055.1 GCF_001613325.1 Nocardia yamanashiensis NBRC 100130
GCCGCCGACCAGTCCGAACACGGTGAGCCGGGAGTTGGTGCGCACCAGGTCGATTCCCGGTGGCAGCACCCTCGGGGTGACCGCGCTCTTGAGCACCGAGAACGACTTGCTCATGATCATCATGCAGAGCGCGAGCGGATACAGCGCCCAGTTGTCGATATTGAAGATGAGCAGCAGCGCGACGAAGACGCGTATGCCGAAGGAACCCGCCAGGGCGATCCGGCGGCCGCGCTGTAGTCGATCCAGCATCGGGCCGATGAACGGGGCGATCACCGCGAACGGGGCGATGGTGATCAGCAGGTACAGCGCCACCTTGGTCTTGGATTCGGCCGTGGCGCTGGCGAAGAACAGCGTGTTCGCCAGGGCGACCGCCACCGCGGCGTCCGTCGCGAAGTTCGCCATGGTGGCGTAAACCAGTGCGGTGAGGCCGGATTCCTCCGCGCCGTCCGCCTTGGCCGCGCGTTTGAAGGTGGCGAAACCGCGCTCGGTGAGTTCGATGCTGCGGCGCGCGGCGACCCGCGTGACGGTCAGCTTGCGCGGCGGCTTGTGCAAACCCGCCGTCTCGTCCTCGGGAACCTGGGCCTGCTCCATCGGCCGGGTGGCGTCGGGACGCTGCGGTTCGCCCGGCGTTTGCGGCGGGGGTGCCGGTGGCTGCCGCGGGGGCTGCGGGTCCGATTGCTTGCCGTACGGCCGGGTCGGCGTGCGGTGTGCCAGGAAATCGGGCACCTCGGGTTCGCCCGGGCGGCGCGCCGGCGGGCGCTGCGCGGGGGTATTCGCAGGTGGATAACGGTCGAAACCCGGATGCCGTTCGATGAGTGGAGTCTCCTCGTCACCCCACCGACCGGAATCGGCACCTGGTTCACGGGGAGCAGTCACGTACCCAATTCTTGCAGTGTCGCCCAGCGGGGGCTGCACGACGGCTGGTTATGACCGCCACAATTCGCTCAATTGGGTACGAAACGGACCTCGTAGCTCGTCGGCCACTTTTTTCCGGTGAGGAGAAACCGGTCGGTACCCGGGAGGTGGGCGATGCCGTTGAGGACGTCGGTATCGGGCGTGCGGGCCTTGCTGGGGAGTAGCCCGGAGGCGTCGATGGCCGCGCGCACATCGCCCGTATCCGGATCGATCTGCAGGATGGTGTCGCTCGGCCAGGCATTGGCGTAGACGGAACCGTCCGGGGCGCAATCGAGTTCGTTTAGCCTCGCGTTCTTGCGTGTGGTGAGAGTCACTTCCCCCGTGATCGCGAAGGTCTCCGGATCGCGGAAGGTGAGCGTGCTCGTGCCATTGCTCATGACGACGCGCCCGGCCCGCGTGCACAGCCCCCAGCCCTCGCCGTCGTAGCTGGTGCGACGCAGTTCGGCCAGCGTCCCGGGGTCCCGCGCGATGGCGATCCCCTCGCGATAGGTGAGCTGCCAGAGCACATTTCCGGCCCTGGTGATGCCCTCGCCGAACAGCGGATTCGGCAGATCCGCCCGCGCCAGCTCGTTCCCGCCGGTCAGCGTGGTCGCGCGGACGAAGGATTGCCCTGGCAGGCCGGTGCTTTCGTAGAGCACGTCCCCGTCCACCTCCAGCCCCTCGGTGAAAGCCGCTGTGTCGTGCGGGCGTGTCGCCACCACCTCGACACGCAGGCGCGGGGTGTCGTCGGTTTCCCGGCCACAGGCGGAACTCGCCCCGCCCAGCCCCACGACCGTGGACAGCACGATCATGACGCTTACTACCGGTGCACGCCGTTTGCACTCCATACGGCAAAATGTAGGGCGTGAGCGCGGTTGGAGTTTCGGAGTCCGTTGTACGGCCGATCCTGGCGGAGGCGGTCGACCTGGCTCGCCGTGCGCTCCTGGAGTTGGAGCCCGTCGGCGTCGGCGCCCATCTGGGCGTGACCGCCGAGGACGAGTCCTCGGCCACCCATCACTTCGAGGCCACGCTGCCCGGCTATCGCGGCTGGCAGTGGGCGGTCGTGGTGGCGGCCCCGCCGGAAGCGGGCCATGCCACGGTGAGCGAATCGGCGCTGCTGCCCGGCCCCGACGCGCTCGTCGCCCCCGACTTCATTCCGTGGGATCAGCGCGTGCGCCCCGGCGACCTGTCGCCCGGCGACCTGCTCGCCACCCCCGCGGACGATCCGCGCCTGCTGCCCGGCTATCTGCTCTCCGGCGATCCCGTCGTCGACGAGGTGGCCCTGGAACTCGGCCTCGGCCGTCCGCGCGTGCTCTCCCGCGAAGGCCGTGAGGAAGCCGCCGATCGCTGGTTCTCCGAATACGGCCCCGACACCGACATGGCCCGGGCCGCCCCCGGCACCTGCGGCGTCTGCGGTTTCTTCGTCCCGCTCGCCGGTTCCTTCCGCTCCGCCTTCGGCGTCTGCGCCAATGCCATGGGCGCCGACGGCCACGTGGTGCACATGAACTACGGCTGCGGCGCCCACTCCGACGTCGAGGTCCCCTCCGGCCAGGGCTCCCCCCTGTACGAGGCCTACGACGACGCCGCGGTGGAAATCGTTCCCGCCGAAGAACTCCGCAAGCCCGAACCGGACCCCCTCCCCACCGAACCGGCCGATGCCGCTCTCTCGGTAGCCGATTCGGTCCTCACCATCGAATCCCTGGCCGCCGCCGCGGCAGCCGCCGAAACCGCCTCGGACTACGCCGATGCCGTCGCGGAAATCGCCGCGGCCGACGCAGTCGTCCTGACGGCGGCCGTCGCGGACACGGCAGCCGATGCCGGTGCGGTGACGGAAGCGACCGAAACCACTGCAGCCGATACGACTGCGGCTGAAACCGCTGCGGCCGATACGAATGCGGCTGACACGAATGCGGTGACGGCTGTCGTAGTGGAAGCCGCGGACGTGGCGCCGGACACCGAACCCGACATCGTCGAGATCGTCGCCGACACCGACACCGGCGCGGTGACCTTGTTCGATACCGCCGATCCGGACGCCAGGTACGACGACGCCTGGGCGGTCACCGCCGTAAAGGTAGAGCCGGAAACCGGCCCCGAACCTTCGGACGATTCCGGCATTTCGGGGCAGTAGCAGCGCGTCACTCCATCCCCGGTACGGTCAGATGTTTTCTGGCGGAGCCGCGGCAATTCGCCGCGCGGCGGGAAGGGTGTGAGAGCCGGTGACGGTCGAGGTCGGGGATCCGTTCGGGACGGCGGGGTTGCGAGCCGGAGTGCTGGCGGCTTGGCGGGATTCGCCGACTCGGCTGCGGGAGGATGCGGCCACCGAGGCCGATCTGGTGCGGGCGGGGTATCGGGATCGGGTGCTGACCGAGCTGGCGCAGAATGCGGCCGATGCCGCTGCCAAGGCCGGCGTGGCCGGACGGGTCGCGGTGTGGCTGGAGGGTGATCTGCTGCATGTGGCCAATACCGGTGTGCCGCTGGATGTTTCGGGTGTGCACGCGCTGACCGCGCTGCGGGCCTCGGCGAAGAGCAGCGGGGACGCCTCGGTGGGCCGGTTCGGTGTGGGATTCACCGCGGTGCTGAGCGTCGCTGATGCGGCCGAATTCCGTTCCAGCGGTGGCTCGGTGCGGTTCTCGCGGGCCGATACTCTCGCCGAGCTGACCGCGCAAGGGATCGGGATCCCGGACGGCCCGGAGGAATTCGTGGCGCCCGCCCTGCGACTGGTGTGGCCGGCCGAGGCGAAACCGGCGGCCGGGTTCGACAGCGAGATCGTGCTGCGGCTGCGCGCCGACGTGGATGCCGTCGCGCTGCTCGCGGGCATGCGCGCCGAAGCGGTGGATCTGCTGCTGGAATTGCCCGCGCTGCAGGAGATCCTGGTCGGCGACGACGAGATCTCCAGTGTGGTCGAGGATCTCGCGGACGGTCTGCAGCAGGTGCGGATCTGCGGCGCGGACGACGACGAACAGGTGTGGTGGCAGTACCGCACCCCCCGTGCCCGGTGGCTGCTCCCGATCCGCGACGGCCGCCCCGTACCGGCCCGCCCGGACGTGCTGCGCGCCCCGACCCGCTCCGACGAGGAACTCTCCCTCCCCGCGCTGCTCATCGCCGATATCGCCATGCAACCGGACCGCCGCCGCCTGCTCCCCGGCGCGCACGTGGCCGAACTCGCCTCCGGCTACGCCGATTTCGCCCGCGCCCTGCCACCCCGCGACCGCCTCGTCCTCGTCCCACTACCCGCCTTCGCCCGCAGCGAGGCCGACAGCCTGCTCCGCGAAGCCCTCATCACCGAACTCCGCGAACACGAATGGCTGCCCGTCCTCGGCGGCACCACCGACCTCTCGCCCGCACCCGCCCCGGAACTCGAAACACCGGCTGCGGCAGCGGTTTCGGAATCCCTCGGGGCCCAGCGAACTGCGGCCGCGCCAGCGGGGACCGGTGCCGGCGGTGGGATCGCGGACCCCGACACCGCGCCCGCCGGGGGCGACTCCGAGTCCGCCGAGGCCGCCGCCAGTGGCGGTGGGGCTAGGGCTGCGCGCGGTGTGGCCGCCGATCAGCTCGGATTTCCATTGGCGGGCGATCAGTTCGAGCTCTTCGCGGCCGATCCGGTGCCGGCGGTTTCTGTGGCCGATGATGCAGGGCGTGAGGACGTTTCGTCGGGCGGGTCGGTAGATGAGGCCGCGGGGGCGCGGGTGGAGTTGCCGCCGTTCGAGGTAACGGTGGGTGCGACGGTGCCAGTGGGGGAGCCGGTGGTCATTCGGGAGGGGGTGGCCTCGCCGCGGCGGGCGAGCGTGTTCACCGGGGCTACGGTGGAATTGGCGCCGTTGCTGGCGGAAATGGTTGGGCCGGTGGTTATTCCGGAGCTGTCGACGCGGGCTTACGCGGATGCGCTGGCTGTGCTGGATGTGCATCGGATCGGGCTGGCGCGGATCGCGGAGTTGTCAGGGGCTGTCGAACGGGAACCGCAGTGGTTCTATTCGCTGTACGACGCCTTGGACGTGTTCGCGGGGGATCCGCTGTCGGTGGAGGAGCTGGGTGCGCTGTCGGTGCCGCTGACGGACGGGCGGATGGTGACCGGTCCGCGCACCGTCGTGCTGGACGATCAGCTGGAGACGGCGATTCCGGTGCATTGGGCACGCCTGGTGCATCCCGAGGCTGCGCACGAGCTGCTGGGGCGGCTCGGGGCGAAAACGGCCACGCCGGAGGATCTGCTGAGTGATCCGGCGCTGCAGGCGATCCTGGAGGACGATCCGGGCGACCCGGATACCGTGGAGGCGGTGCTCGGCCTGGCGCGGCACGCCAATACTGTGCCGGGTGTGCTGCCGACTTGGCTCGGCCTGCTCGAATTGCCGGACGCCACCGGCGAATTCGGTCCGGCGGACGAGCTGCTGCTGCCGGACGCGCCGCTGGCCCGCGTACTGGTGCACGATTCCCCGTTCAGCGTGCTGGGACCGGAGACGGTGGAGCGGTACGGCGCGGAAGCGTTGCGCGCCATCGGCGTCGGCTGGAGCTTCACACTGGTCACCGAGGAGGACCCGACCGGCCCGGACCATCACCTCGACGACGAGGAAGCCTGGTGGGACACCCTGGACGAGGATCCGCGCGAACTCGTCGCGGTACGCGATCTGGACCTGGTGGACGAGGCCGAATGGCCGGAAGCCCTGCGACTGCTGCTCGACGACCAGACCACCCGCGCGCTGCTGGCCGACCGCGACGGCTACACCGCGTGGTGGCTGCGCCAGCACGCACAGATCGACGGCATTCCGCTGGGCCTCATACGGCATCCGGACGACGCCCAGTTCGCGGGCCTGCTGCCGCAACTGCCGGGCTTCCCCGCACTGGACCTGACCGTCCTGCGCGGCGTGCTGGCCGCCCCCGAGGTGATGACCCCGGTCCTGGCCGAGGAACTTCTCGACGCGCTCGCCGATCCGGCGAGAATGCCGGTCCCGGAATCGATTTCACAGACCTACCGGCTGCTCGCGGAGGCCTTCGAAGCGGACCGCCTGGACCTGGAGGACCTGGCCGTCCCCGAGCATGTGCGCGCCCTGTCCGGCGCGGTCATCGAGGCCGCCGACGCCCTGGTGCTGGACCGCCCCTGGTTCGGCCCGGCGCTGCCCGCCGACCGCCTGGTGGTCGGCGATATCGCCTCCGCCGCCGCACTTTCCGACCTGCTCAACCTGCCGCTGGCCTCGGAAGCGGTGACCGCCGAGGTGGTGAGCGAAGGCCGGCCCACCACCTGGGCCGCCGATCCGCTCGGCGTGCTGCTGCGCCTGCAGTTCGACTTGCCCGCTCCCATGGGCGAACTGGTGATCCACGACGATCTCCGCGTCCAGCTGTCCGGCGCCGTCGAAGACACCGTGGCCGTCACTTGGTGGGAGGACGGCGACACCACGCACGTGCAGTTCGGCCCGCGTCCCTAACCGCCCGGCCGGGAACCGGTCGCGCCTGGCGCGCACCCGTTCCCGGCCGCGCACCCGGATCGCCTCGCCCGGCCGCGAACGACCGCGCCCGCCGCACAATCGTGCGGCGGGCGCGGATCACGTTGGGGTGGATGGGATTTCAGGCCGAATGCGAGACGATCATCCCGGCTAGGACGTCCAGCTGTTCGCGCACCGCGGCGCTGTCGTTGTCGACCAGCCACCGCAGCACGATCCCGTCGATGGCAGCCAGCATGAACCGGCTGAGCGTGGCGACGGAAACTGTCCACTGGGTGCCGGTGGCTTCGCGTGCGTGCTCGATGATGTCCGCGACCGTGGAGTCGTTGAACGTGTACTGCTCACGCGCGATTGCGAGTTTTGCCGGAGTTTGTTCACCTTCGCGGAGTGCGTAGGTGGTGGTTTCATAGGTGAGTAGTTGACGTTCGGGAGTGGCTTCGATGTTGAGCCACATGAGTTCCAGTCCAGCGCGCACCAATTTCTGAAGCGCTTCTTTTCCGGTTCCGACGTCTTGCCATACCGCTTCGTTGGCATCGACGGAATCTCGCAATTCCATCGAGAGGGCCTTGACCAGCTCTGTCATGAGTTGGTCCTTGTTTTCGAAACAGTAATGAACCACACCCAGGGAAACACCGGCAGCTTGCGCGACATCGCGCGTGGTAACTCCTGCCACGCCCTTTTTTTCGGCAAGGCCGATGGCTGCCTCGATAAGGTGGGCCCGTCGTTCTTCGACGCTCAATCGGGAGGACACTCCGCAGAGTTAAGCGTCCATTGCGCGTGCAGTCAATTCGCACGGTCGGAAAGTTCGCTCATCAAGTCTGGTCTGGACGAACGTCCAGTTCTGTGGTTCGCTGCTCCACAACAGAAGAGAGGCTCGAATGGCGATGTCGGACAAGGGAACCACCGGGGCGATCCCGGTCTCGCGCCGGACGGTGCTGGCCACGGCGGCGGCGGGCTCGGCCGCCTTCGCCGTCTCCGCACACCTCGCGATCTCCGACGGTGAGGCGCGCGCGGCCGGCGGCGACTACCTGATCGGGGTGGGCATTTCCGACATCACCGGTCCCGCTGCAGAATGCGGCATGATGGGCTATTCGCAATTCGGGCAGGACACCGCCGGAATTCATCTGCGCCCGCGCGCCCGCGCCTACATCATCGACAGCGGCGAGCGGCGGGTCGTCTACCTGGTCGCCGACAACGGCATGATCTTCCAGTCCGTGCACCGCGGCGTCATGCAGGAGCTGGCCCGGCGCTTCGGCGACCGCTACACCGAGCAGAACGTGCTGCTCACCTCCACCCATTCGCACGCCACCTGCGGCGGCTCCAGCCACGACTACGCCTACAACCTCTCGATTCTCGGCTTCCAGCAACAGGTCTACGACGCCGAGGTGAACGGCATCGTGGAGGCCATCGCCGCCGCGGACGCCGATCTCTCGCCCGGCACCCTGGAACTCGGCCGCGGGGAATTGCACGACGCCAGCGTGAATCGGTCCCGGGTGGCCTTCGAACGCAATCCCGAAGCGGATAAACAGGTTTTCCCGGAAGGCATCGATCCGGCGGTCACCGTCTTGTCGCTGCGCAAAGGCGGCAAACAGGTCGGGGCCATCACCTGGTTCGCCACCCACAACACCTCCATGAGCAACAGCAACCGGCTCATCAGTGGCGACAACAAGGGCTATGCGTCGTTCGCCTACGAACACGGGGAACACGGGGTGCGATACCTCGACGGCGCGGATTTCGTGGCGGCATTCCCGCAGACCAATTCCGGTGATATGTCACCGAACTTGAACCTTCACCCCACCGACGGGCCGACGCGGAACGAGTTCGAGAACACCCGCATCATCGGCGAACGGCAATATCGCGCGGGTAAATCCGCGCTGGCCGCCGCTCGCACCGTCTGCGGCCCGGTGGACAGCCTGCTCTGCTACATCGACATCGCCGATATCGAGGTGGACGGCAAGTGGACGGGCAGCGGGCAGAACCGCCACACCGCCGCCGCCTGCGCCGGCGTCTCGCTCATCGCGGGCAGCGTCGAGGACGGGCCGGGCCTGCCGGGCGTGCCGATTCCCGAGGGCGTGCGAAACCCGTTCGTGGACGCGCTCGGTGGGGCGAACGCGCCGGTGCCGGACTGGCTGGCCGACGCGCAGGCGCCCAAGGCGATCGTGGCGCCGCTGGGCATCATGCCGCCGGTGCCGTGGGTGCCGAGCGTGGTGCCGATTCAGCTGGTGCGCATCGGCGAGCTGTATCTCGCCTGTGGCGGTGCGGAATTCACCATCGTGTCGGGGCTGCGCATCCGGCGGGTGGTGGCGGCGGCGCTGGGCGTGCCGCTGGAGCAGGTGCTCATGCAGGGCTACGCCAATGCCTATCACGAGTACGTGGCGACGCCGGAGGAGTACGACGCGCAGCAGTACGAGGGCGGGTCGACGCTGTACGGGCGCTACACGCTGCCCGCGTATCAACAGGAATTCCACCGGCTGGCAACGGCTTTCGCGGCCCGCCAGACCGTGCCGCGCGGTCCCGCGCCGCGCGACGTGTCCAACCTGCAGCCGAATTTCGTCGCCGCGCCCGGCCCGGACGCCACCCTGCCCGGCACCGCCTTCGGCGACGTCCTCACCCAGCCCGCGGCGTCCTATGCGCGCGGCGAGCAGGCGCAGGCCGAATTCGTCTCGGCCCACCCGAAACACAACACCCGCCGCAACGGCACGTTCCTGGAAGTGCAGCGGCAGACCGGATCCGGCTGGCAGCGCGTCGCCAACGAGGGCGAGTGGGCGGTGAAGTTCTTCTGGAGCAAACGCGGGACCGATGTTTCGGTGGCGCGCTTCACCTGGGATATCCCGGGCGATGCCGCGCCCGGCCGATACCGCTTCCAGCACTTCGCCGATCAGCTCACCGCCGACGGCGCACTGCTCCCGTTCACCGGTCTCAGCGCCGAGTTCGACGTGCTCTGAACGGCTCCCGGAACTACTCCAGACCCAGTTGCGCGCCCTTGTCGCCGCGGCGCGCGCTGCGGCGCTGGAGCCAGAAGATGGAGTAGGCGAGCAGACCGACCGCCAGGCCCATCAGGCAGATCGGGCGGGCCGGGGCCCAGGCGTCGTTGAGCCAGACGACGACGGTGGCGACGAGCCAGGCGAGGGAGCCGACGGCCAGCACCGGGCGCGGGTCGGTGAGGCGCGGCGGGATCTGGGGTACGGGCTGGGTCACGCGATCCAGCCTAGAGCGCGCTCCGGGGTCGTGCCCGATGCGTGGCGCGGTGTCCGGTCCGTGGCAAACGTTCGGCTTGCGTACCGGTAGGTTCGCGCGCCGGTGGCGGCTGGGACGTCGCAGGTGGAGACCGTGCGGGCCGGTCGACCCGAACACCCGACCCGTGCGCGAGGCGTCACGTATCGTTTGCCTCTGTGACAACGCCTTCCGATATTCGAGCGCTCGCCGGTGACCTCTCGCTGGCGGTGGTGCGCTTGACGCGACATTTGCGCGGTAGGCGCGCCGATGCCCAGATTTCGCTGACCCAGCTGTCGGCACTCGCGACGCTCAATCGCGAAGGTTCCATGACGCCGGGCGCGCTGGCGGCCAAGGAGCGGGTGCAGCCGCCCTCCATGACGCGGGTGATCGCGTCGCTCTCCGAAATGAGCTTGGTCGAACGCAATCCGCACCCGACCGACGGACGGCAGATCATCGTGAGCCTGTCCGACGCCGGTCGCGCCCTCATCGCCGACGAGAACCAGGCGCGCGAGGCCTGGATGACCGATCAGCTCTCGGGGCTGAGCCCCGAGCAGATCGCGGTCCTCGAAGAGGCTGTGGGCATCATGAAGCAGATCGTCGACGAGTCGGAGTAACCCACTCCCGGGGCCCTCAGGGGCGAGCCCCTGAAACCCCTTACCTGCGGGCAATCACCCGGTTCAGGACCCGAAAGCCCGGTCGCTGGGGACGATTTCGCGGCCGAGGGGGAACAGGGAGATCGGGATCAGTTTCAGGTTCGCCCACGCGAACGGGATTCCGATGATCGTGATGGCGAGCGCGATGCTCGTGAACAGGTGCCCGATCGCCAGCCACCAACCGGCCACGATGATCCACACGATATTGCCGAGCATGGAACCCACACCCGCCCCGGGCTTCTCGACGGCCTCGCGCCCGAACGGCCACAGCACGAACGAGGCGATCCGGAACGAGGCGATGCCCCACGGGATCGTGATGATCAGAATGCAGCAGATGATCCCCGCGAGCACATAGCCCAGCGCCATCCAGAACCCGACCAGGACGAACCACAGGACGTTCAGAATCAGCTGGATCGGCTTCATGTCCTCCAGCATGCCAGCGGCACCGCCCGCCCCACCACCGGGAAAACCCTGACTCTTCGGTGTTAGTACTCGTCAGGGCTCTGCTGACGACCGTGCTGGCCCTCGCCGCGGCGACCACCCTGGCCGCCTGTAGCAGTGACGACAGCGATGCCAAGTCGACCTCGACCAGCTCCGCGGGTGCGAGCGCGGCCGGATCCGGCCCGGCTCGCAACCCGTACCTGTCCGCCGAGAAATTCGGCATCACCCACATCGACTCCGGTCAGAGCGACAGCTTTCCGGCCGCCCCGCCGCGCGGCACCTTCCACATCGACCCGGCGCAGATGCCGCGGGTGCCCGGCGGCCCGGTCAACATCATGACCATGGCCTCGCCCGACGCGAACTACTGGTGGATCTCCTCCACCTCGGGTCCGCGCTACGTCGATGTCTCGGCCGGTGGCTTCAAGGAGGTCGCCGCGATGGACGTGCCCGGCGCCGCGCCGATCAGCACCCAGGCCCTGGACGCGGTGCTGAATCAGCAGTACACCGACGCCGGGCAGATCCAGGCCGCCATCGCACAGGAGTGGCCCGGTCAGGACTGGCAGCGCTTGAAGAACGGCGTATACGGCCTGAAGAACAAGGACAAGCCCGCCGACGGCCTGGAGATCGTCGCGCAGCGCGATCTGAAACCGCTGCTGGGCACCGGCATGACCACCCTCGGCATTCCGGAGAACGTGGTCGGGCTGAGCATGACCTACGACGGGCACCTGCTCGCGCTGGCGTCGCGGTCGCTGTCGGTGCTGAACCGGGACCTGACCGGTGATCCGGTGACGCTGCGCATCGGCGACGACGAGACGGTCTCCAATTCCATGGCGGTGGACGAGCACAACGGCCTGTACTTCGCTTCCGACAAGATCATGCACAAGGTGGTGTGGAAGGACGGCAAGCTCTCCACCGACGAGGCGGACGGCGCGTGGTCCTCGCCCTACGACTTCGGCCGGCAGCCCCCGGCGGTGAAATTCGGCATCGGCACCGGGTCCACGCCGACGCTCATGGGCTTCGACGAGAAGGGCGACGAACTGGTCGTCATCACCGATGGTTCCGATCACATGAAGCTGGTCGCCTTCTGGCGCAACGAGATTCCGTCGGGCTTCCAGCAGAAGCCGGGGGCCAAATCGAACCGGATCGCCGATCAGATCGAGGTGACGGCGGGCCTGCCCGATCCGAAGCCCGAATTCATCCAGTCCGAACAGTCGGTGGTGGTGAACGGTTACGGCGCGTTCGTGGTGCAGAACATCGGGGCGGGCGGTGAGCCGGACCGGCTGGTGGACGTGCTGGCTAATGGACCGGTCGACGCGCCGCCGCACGGCATGCAGCGCTTCGAATGGGATCCCGCGGCGCACCAGTGGAATTCGGCCTGGACGCGCGGCGACGTGGTCTCCACCTCGATGGTGCCCGCGGTGTCCTCGGGCGCGGGCGTGGTCTTCGTGAACGGCTACTCGAAGGCCGACGGCTGGGAGGTCACCGGCCTGGATTGGAAGACGGGGGAAACGGTGCACCGCACCGTCTTCGGGCAGTCCAATCTGGGCAACGGCGCGTACGCGCTGATCGAGGCTCTCCCCAACGGCGACCTGCTGTTCAACAGTGTGGGCGGCCCGTTCCGGGCCAAGATCGCCAAGTAGCACCCCGCGAAAAAGGCCGGGCGGCACCATCTCTGGTGCCGCCCGGCGCTGGTTTCCCTGCAGGGGAACCTAGAAGAACCAGCCGAGCTGGGCGTCGCGTTCGGCGATGAACGCCGCGTCGAAAGCGCGCAGGGCGGTCGGTTCCTTGGCTTGGATGCGGTTGGCGGCAGCGAAGACTCGCGCTCGGTGCGCGCCGAAATACAGACTACCCAGGACATCGATTCCGATCTCGATATCGGGAGTTCTGGTGGTCGGTTCGCATTCCGCCACGCCGTCGCGAATGCGCAGGGCGAAGGTGCCGCCCGCGTTCCGGAACGGATCGTCCACGGCCACAACCGTATCCAGGTCCGCCGCGTAGGTCCGGGCGGTGAGCGCGGCGGGCACGTCCATCAACCGGGTCCACAGGCCGTCCCAGCGGCCGCCGGGTTTCACCAGGCGCGGATCGGTCAGCAGGTAGGGGAGCGGATCGTCGGGGGCGATCTCGGCCTCCACCGTGCGGACCAGGTCCAGGCTCAGCAGCACCCGCCACAGCGCGGCGTGCGCCTCGGGGGTGATGGCGCGGAACTCGGTGACGATCGCGACCGCCGTATCGTCCTTGCGCCAGTCCCGGCGGTAGAGCACGTAACCGTCCGGATGGGTGAGCGCGAAAAGGCTTGTCGCGCCGTCCCGATGCGGTTCGGAGTCGGCGAACATCAGATTCCAGTCTGCCTCCGGCCGGAGCTGCGCGCTCGGGAGCAGCCGCCGCCAGCGGTCGTAGACGGCTTCGATGTGCGGCCGGGCCGCGGCCGGGGACTCCATCCGCACGCCGCCGGGATCCGGTGTGGTGGCACGGAATTGGGCCTTGGTGCGATCGATGGAGACGGATTGGATGACCATGCTGGGGCCGTAGCCGAAGCGGCCGTAGATGGTGCCCTCGCTGGCGGTGAAGATGGTCAGCGGCAGCCCCTCGTCCTCCACCCGCTGATGCAGTTCGGTGTAGAGCGAACGCAGGATGCCGCGCCGGCGATGGGTCGGCGCGACCACCACGGCGGAGACGCCGCAGGCCTGTGCGATGCGTTCGCCGGGCACGGTGAGGGTCATGTGCCGGTCCACCGTGTGGCCGACCACGCGGCCGTCGTCGATGGCGAGCAGGGCACGGTCCACCGGGAAGATTTCCTTTTTGATCGGGATCTCTTCGGGGACGTTCCGGAAACCGAAGCAGGTTTCGATAAGTTCGATGATCTGCGGCCAGTCGTCCTCGGTGGCCGAACGGATCGTGAAGCCATTCGCGGATGCCATGACCCGACGATGACAGGTCGGCGATTCGTCCGCATCCGAATATTTCCGATCGAAACGAACACCCGGAGCCACCTGTCCTCCCCGCCGTGACAGGTGACCCCGGGGTCCTCCCCCCTACTTCCCCCGATTGCGGGGCCGGTGTCCGGCCTCGCAAGAAGAACAATGCCGGACCCGCCCAGCAAGATGCTTAAAGACTTCTTGTAAACACGAAACCCCGCCGCCACGATTGTGGCGACGGGGTGGAATTCGTTGCGCGTCAGCGCATCAGCGGCCGCTGATGTCGTTGTAGTCGCGCTCGCCGTAGCCGGTGTAGATCTGGCGCGGACGGCCGATCTTCAGCGGCTCGGAGTGCATCTCGCGCCAGTGCGCGATCCAGCCCGGCAGGCGGCCCATGGCGAACAGCACGGTGAACATGCGGGTCGGGAAGCCCATCGCCCGGTAGATGACGCCGGTGTAGAAGTCGACGTTCGGGTACAGGCGACGCTCGATGAAGTAGTCATCGGTCAGCGCGGCCTCTTCGAGGGCCTTGGCGATATCGAGCAGCTGGTCGTCGCCGCCGATCTTGGCCAGGATCTGGTCGGCGACCTTCTTGACCAGGGTCGCGCGCGGGTCGTAGTTGCGGTAGACGCGGTGCCCGAAGCCCATGAGCTTCACGCCGTCTTCCTTGTTCTTGACCTTGCGGACGAACTCCTTGACGTCGCCGCCGTTCGCCTTGATCTCGTCCAGCATCTCCAGCACGGCCTGGTTGGCGCCGCCGTGCAGCGGGCCCCAGAGCGCGTTGATGCCGCCGGACACCGAGGTGAACAGGTTGGCGTCGGACGAACCGACCAGGCGCACGGTCGAAGTCGAGCAGTTCTGCTCGTGATCGGCGTGCAGGATGAGCAGCATGTCCAGGGCCGCGGCGACCTCGGGGTCGACCTCGTACGGCTCGGCCGGGAAGCCGAAGGTCATCCGCAGGAAGTTCTCCACCAGCGACAGCGAGTTGTCCGGGTAGAGGAACGGCTGACCGACCGACTTCTTGTAGGCGTAGGCCGCGATGGTCGGCAGCTTGGCCAGCAGGCGGATGGTGGACAGCTCGACCTGCTCGGGGTCGCGCGGGTCCAGCGAGTCCTGGTAGTACGCCGACAGCGCGTTCACCGCGGAGGACAGCACCGGCATGGGGTGCGCGTTGCGCGGGAAGCCGTCGAAGAAGCGCTTGAGATCCTCGTGCAGCAGCGTGTGCCGGCGGATCCGGTTGGTGAAGTCGTCGAGCTGGGCCTGGGTCGGCAGCTCGCCGTAGATGAGCAGGTAGGAGACCTCGATGAAGGTCGACTTACCGGCCAGCTGCTCGATCGGGTAACCCCGGTAGCGCAGGATGCCCGCTTCACCGTCGATGTAGGTGATCGCCGACTTGGTCGACGCGGTGTTCATGAAGCCGGGGTCATAGGTCACGTACCCGGTGCTGGCCAGCAGCTTGCCCAGGTCGATCCCGTCATTGCCCTCGACAGCCTTGGCGACGGTCATCGGGTACTCGCCGCCGGGGTAGGTGAGTACCGGCTTGGCGTCGTCGTCGACGTTGATGATGTTCTCAGCGGGCACGGAAGGATCCCTCTCAGGCTTGAAACCGTAGGCATTGCACGCGGTCGGCACACAACGCGCTTGCCACAACGCTAGCCGCTGGGCGTTACGCCCGACTAATGAGGGTCACCCTTAACTACCTCACAGTCACCTCGTCACGAGGTGAGGTGCGGTGCGGTCATGTGCTATCGGCATGGACCGCACCGCCGGGCAGTGCGCGCGACCGGTCAGGCGGGCACTTCGGCGTGTGCCCGGGCCACCCGATACCGGATGAACGCTGGGAAAACGAGTGCCGAGATCACCATGCCGAGCACCACCAGCACGCCGCCGCCCGCAGCCGCTGCTGCGGTACCCACCGCGGCCGCGGCGAAACCGTGGGCAACATCACCGATGCGGGGTCCACCCGCCACGACGACGATGAAGACGCCCTGCAGGCGGCCGCGCATCTCGTCGGTGGCCACCGATTGCAGCATGGTGGTGCGCAGGGCGGCCGAGAACATATCGACCGCGCCGCCGAAGGCCAAGCAGGAGAAGGCGATCCAGAGGGCGACGGTGGTGCTGAGCCCGTGCCCGGCCGCGCCGACGGCCAGGCCGAAGCCGACCATGCCCAGGCCCCACAGCACGATCAGGATCACCACGGCCAGGCCCTGGCGGCGGATGCGGGAGAGCCAGCCGGAGAAGACGCCGCCGAGTACCGCGCCCACCGACATGGCGGCGAAGAGCAGGCCGAGGGCGGTGCCGCCGTCGTTGGTGCCGGGGAAGGTGTCGTGCGCGATCTCGGGGAAGAGGGCGCGGGGCATGCCGAAGACCATGGCGACCACGTCGACGGCGAAGGACGCCAGCAGGATTCGCTGGGTGGCGAGGTAGACGAAGCCGTCGGCGACCTCGCGCAGCCCGGCGCGGCGGGCGGTGCCGGTGGGCGGGATGGGCGGGAGTTTCCAAGTGGCCCACAGGGTCGCGAGCAGGGCGACGGCATCGAGCAGATAGAGCGTGGACAGGCCGGTGACCGGAATCAGCATGCCCGCCACCACCGGACCGGCGATGGCGCCGAACTGCATGACCGTCATGGACAGCGAATTGGCCGCGGGCAGTTGCTCTTCGGGCAGCAGGCGCGGGTAGATGGCGCTGCGGGCGGGCTGGTTCACCGCGAAACAGGCCTGCTGGACGGCGAACAGGCCGAGCACCAGCCAGACATTGTTCAGCCCGGCGGCGGCCTGCGCCCAGAAGGCCAGGGCGGTGAGGCCGGTGCCGGCGCTGGTGATGAGCAGGAGTTTGCGGCGGTCCATCACATCGGCGAGGGCGCCGCCCCAGAGACCGAAGATGATCAGCGGGATCAGGCCGAAGAGTCCGGCCAGGCCGACATAGCCGGAACTGTGCGTGATGTCGTACAGCTGCTTGGGAACCGCTACGACCGACAGCTGCGCTCCGATGACGGTGACTACGCCGGTGGTCCACAGGCGGCGATAGTCGGGATTCCGGAGCGGGGTTATGTCGGCGAGCACTTTCACCGGCGTGAGACTAACGCCACGAATTACCTGGCGGCAGTCCTTTTCCGGTGATTCATCCCACGACTCCAACCCTTGCGATCAAGGGGAAGGCGACTTCCGGACGCTCGGCGCCGGCGCCGCCGAACCCCCAGGCAGGAGTCCGGATCAGGGTTGGAGGCGCTCGATTTTCATCGCCGCCACATCGGTGTTGCCCGGTTCCAGGGTGACCCGGAGGCGATTGTGCATGCGGCTGCGGCGGCCCTGCCAGAACTCCAGCGTCTCCGGCTGGAGCAGGAAACCGCCCCAGAACGGCGGCACCGGGATCGAGTCCAGATCCGCGAAACGCTCGGTGACCTCGGCCAATTGCTCGTCGAGCTGCTCGCGCGAAGCGATCGGGCGCGATTGCAGGGAGGCCCAGGCGCCCAATTGCGAACCGCGCGGCCGGGATCGCCAGTAGACCTCGGTGAGCTCGGGCGCGACCCGCCGCACCGGACCGCGCGCGGTGACCTGGCGGCCCAGCGCGGGCCAGACGAAGGTGGCCGAGGCGTACGGGGTTTCGGTCAGCGCCCGGCCCTTGGACGATTCGTAATTCGTGTAAAAAGTCACACCCTCGGGGGAGAGGCCCTTGCACAGCACGGTGCGGGTGGCGGGGCGCGGGCCGGAATCGGTGATCTCGACCGTCGCCAGCACCATGGCGTTGGGGTCGGTGAGCCCGGCGCTGGTGGCGTGTTCGATCCAATTGCGCAGCAAGGGTTCCCAGCCGTCGGCCAGCCAGCTCTCGTCAAGGTCGGTTTCCAGGCCCGGATGGTTGTCGCCCTGGTCCACCCCGTACTCCACCCGCAGGGACGCGATATCGAGGTCGCCGGTGACATTGCGCGCCTCCGGCGCAGTGGCGAATTTCTCCTGGTCAACCATGGACCAGACGTTACTCCGCGGTAATGCTCGCGTTAAGGTCAAGGAGATCGGCGTGGCTGCCCAAGGATCGGACAGCCCGATTTGCAAGGAGAGTCACAACATGACTGCCAGCGCTGCGGTTCCCAGCTCAGTCGTCCCAGCCGACTTCGTCAGCGGTCTAGAAGGCGTCGTCGCTTTCACCACCGATATCGCCGAACCGGACAAGGACGGTGGCGCGCTGCGGTACCGCGGCGTCGACATCGAGGATCTGGTCGGCAACCGCGTCACCTTCGGCGATGTGTGGGCCCTGCTGGTGGACGGTGAGTTCGGCCGCGGCCTGCCGCCCGCCGAGCCGTTCCCGCTGCCCATCCACACCGGCGACGTCCGCGTCGACGTGCAGGCCGGGCTCGCCATGCTCGCCCCGATTTGGGGTTACCAGCCGCTGCTGGACATCGACGACGACACCGCCCGCGAGAACCTGGCGCGCGCTTCGGTGATGGCGCTGTCCTATGTCGCGCAGTCCGCGCGCGGCATCTACCAGCCCGCCGTGCCGCAGCAGAAGATCGACGAGTCGGCCACCATTACCGAGCGGTTCATGACCCGCTGGAAGGGCGACCCGGATCCGCGCCACACCGAGGCCATCGACGCCTACTGGGTATCCGCGGCCGAGCACGGCATGAACGCCTCCACCTTCACCGCCCGCGTCATCGCCTCCACCGGCGCGGATGTGGCGGCTTCGCTGTCCGGCGCGATCGGCGCCATGTCGGGTCCGCTGCACGGCGGCGCGCCCGCCCGCGTGCTCCCGATGATCGAGGCCGTCGAGCAGACCGGCGATGCCCGGGCGCTGGTCAAGGGCATCCTCGACCGCAAAGAGAAGCTGATGGGCTTCGGGCACCGCGTCTACCGCGCCCAGGACCCGCGCGCCAAGGTGCTGCGCGAGACCGCCAAGCGCCTCGACGCCCCGCGCTACGAAGTCGCCGCCGCCCTGGAGCAGGCCGCCCTGGCCGAACTCCGCGAGCGCCGCCCCGACCGCGCCATCGAAACGAACGTCGAGTTCTGGGCCGCCGTCATCCTCGACTTCGCCGAGGTCCCCGCGCACATGATGCCCGCCATGTTCACCTGTGGCCGCACCGCCGGCTGGTGCGCCCACATCCTCGAGCAGAAGAAACTCGGCAAGCTGGTCCGCCCCGCCGCCATCTACACCGGCCCGGCCCCCCGCTCGCCCGAAACCGTCACCGGCTGGGAAACGGTCGTGCGCAAGTAATTCCACGAAACAGAAGAGCGGCTCGCAGCATTGCGCTGCGAGCCGCTTTCGTATCTGGCGGCCCACTCCCCGCGAGGAGAGCCGCCAAAGATCAAGCCTTGACGACCACGCTGCCGATGACCATGTCGGAGAAGGTGCGCTTCTTGTCATCCCACAGCGGCGCGAAATAGCCGATGTAGCAAGGCAGGCCGTCCAGGATGTGGGCGAGCTGGCGCACGAACGCCATACCGAAGCCCAGCGGCTGTCCGGTGGCCTCCTTGATGGTCCGGATGCCGACGATGCGCTTGCCGACCGTCTGCCCGGTGGTGCCTTCCTTGTAGATGTTGAACAGCGTGCCGCCGAGGATGGCCAGGTAGCCGATCAGCATGAGCGCGATGCCGACGCCGGAGGGTCCGCCGCCGGTGCAGCTGTAGTCGTAGCTGCTGCTGTAGGACGACGGCTTCGGGCAGCTGACCTCTTCGGTGAAGGCCGCGCCCGCGATGGCGACCAGCAGATAGCCGGGGAGCATGAAGATCAGGCCGTCCAGCAACCGCGCGCCGACCCGCAGGCCCCAGTGCGCGTACTCGCCGAGCTGCGGCACCCCGCCGTAGGGCGAGTAACCGTATTGCGGCGCACCGTAAGCCGGCTGCGCACCGTAGGGCTGCTGAGCGTCGTAACCGGGCTGGGGCGCGCCGTATCCCGGCTGTGCACCGTAGGGCTGCTGGGCGTCGTATCCCGGCTGCGGGGCGCCGTAACCGGGCTGCGGCGCACCATATCCCGGCTGGGGCGCACCGTAGGCGGGCTGCTGGGCGTCGTAAGCCGGTTGCGGCGCACCGTATCCGGGCTGGGGCGCGCCGTAGGCGGGCTGACCGCCGTAGCCGGGCTGCTGGGGCGGGTACGGATTGTTCGGGTAAGTCATATGTTTCTTGTTTCCTTGGAGCGAATTCGAGGCAGCCGGCGAGCCGGCGGGGTCCACGTGCGACGAAGCGAACGCGTGAGCGGCTCCGCCGTCATTGCGGCCGGGCCAGGCTACAGTCTGGTGTATTCGGGCAGATCGGTCGCGCCGAATATTCCGGGGTCCCGGCACAATCGGTGCGGCGGCGAAAATTACACGGGAGGTCCGACATGGCGCTGGAGATGAGAAACCGCTGTGAACGCTGCGAGGTTGCCGAACTCCCCGCCGACGGCCCGGCCCGCATCTGCTCCTACGAATGCTCCTTCTGTGTGCCCTGCGCGGAAACAATGAATGACGTCTGCCCCAACTGCGGTGGCGAGCTGGTTGCCAGGCCGCGACGTTTGAAATAATCCTGAATCTGGCTCTGGCCACGGCGTTTGTCCTGCAATAACCTGCTCCGGTGTTTGACGCAGGACTGTCCCGCCGCCGCTTGCTGGCCGCGGGTGCGGCGTTCGCCGCGGGATTCGTCACCGCCGGATGCGGTGTGGCCAACGGCAATTCGTCCGAGAAGGTGCTCGAACCGCCTTTGAGCCGGACCGATCTGAATGTGACGCCGGTGCGCGCGCCCATGGCCGCGGCCCTCGATCCCAGCGCCATCGCGGCCAAGTACGCGAACCGGAAGCCGCAATCCTGGGGCACCGATATCTCCGGCGTGGTCAGCAATTTCAATGCCGCGGGCAAACAGTTCCACGTCACCTTCGACGCCTGCGGCGGTCCCGGCAACAACGATATCGACGAGAATCTGCTGAGTCTGCTGATCGCCCAGCAGATTCCGGCCACCCTGTTCCTGAACAAGCGCTGGATCGACGCCAATCCGGCCCGCGCCGGCCAGCTGGCCGCCAACCCGCTGTTCGAGCTGGCCAATCACGGCACCGCGCACCGGCCGCTGGCGGTGAACGGCCGGCCCGCCTACGAGATCAAGGGCACCGGCTCCGCACAGGAAGCCGTGGACGAGGTGTGGGGCAATCACGAACGACTGGTCGCCCTCACCGGTCGTGGGCCGCGCTTCTTCCGGCCGGGCACCGCGCATTACGACGATCTGGCCGTGGCGATCGTCGGCGAACTGGGCGAGACTCCGCTCGGCTACACCATCAATGCCGATTTCGGCGCCACCGCCACCGCCGCCCAGGTGCAGGCGAATATGAGCAATGCCAAGCCCGGCGGCATTTCACTGGCCCATATGCACCGCCCGAATTCCGGCACCGGCCCGGGCATGTACGCCGCGCTGCCCGCGCTCAAAGCAAACGGCTTCCAATTCGTCCGGCTGCCCTGACCTTTCGAGCCCTACTGTTCGCGGGAAGCTGCCCAGTCGATCGCCACCGATTCGCCGCGATCGACGGTGAAGAAGGCGGCTGCCAAACGGCAGCCCAGATCCACCAGCTCCAGCGCGGCCAGCGGCACCGGCTGGACGACCCGCACCCGCCACGGCGCCGGCTCGTCCCAGGCGTGCAATTCCAGGTCCAGCCGCAGCACCGGATTGTCGCGCCCGCGGTAGTCGGCGGCCACCGGGGTGGCGGCCAGCACGGTGGCCTGGGCGCGCCGCCCGTGCGCCAGGATCCTGGCGATATTGGTCCGGGTGGCCTCCTCGGGCGCGGGCAGATACAGCGCCACCCGCTCCCGATCGCCCGGATCCACCCGGCAGGCGATGATGTCGCCGGGCTGCATCCATTCCAGATCGGCATTGCTCACCCGCTGCCGCACCCGGATCTCGTACGGATGCTGATCCTCCACCCGGATCCGCACCCAGAACTCGTGCCCGCCATCGGACCGCTGGGCCTGATCCAGCACCGTCGCGATGCCCTCGACGCCGTGCACCAGCAATTCGCGCCGGGCCGCCGGTTCCAGCACCGGCCCGTGCCGATGCAGTCCCCGGGAACCGAATTGCGAGGACAGCCGGGTGAACAGGCCGGGGCGGGGCGCGGCCGGCAGCCCTTGCGCGCGCCCGGGATTCGCGGGGGCGGGCGGCTGGTCGGCGTCAGGGTCCGAGCGGTCGGGCGCGGCCTTGTTCATGCTGCTGCACGGTAGTGGGTCTGTGTCGTGTGCCACAGCGATACCCGGTGTTTGCCGAATCCGGGGTCCGATGGTGTTGCAGGGCCTACCCACTCGCAGCTGAGACCTCCGCCACGCACTACCCTTGTCGCCATGACCTCTGCGTTCCCGACCATCCCCGACGATCTCAAGCCCGCCGATGGACGGTTCGGCTGCGGCCCCTCCAAGGTCCGCCCCGAGCAGCTGCAGTCCCTGGTGGATACCGGCGCTTCGGTGTTCGGCACCTCCCACCGGCAGAAGCCGGTCAAGGATGTGGTGGCCCGGGTGCGCTCCGGTCTGCGCGAATTGTTCTCCCTGCCCGACGGTTACGAGGTCGTGCTGGGCAACGGCGGCACCACCGCGTTCTGGGACGCGGCCGCGTTCGGCCTGATCCGCGAGAAGTCGCTGCACCTGAGCAATGGCGAGTTCTCCTCGAAGTTCGCCTCGGTGGCCAAGGGCAACCCGTTCATCGGTGACCCGATCGTGGTCAAGTCGGAGCCGGGCGACGCCCCCGAGCCGACCTCGGATCCGTCGGTCGACCTCATCGGCTGGGCGCACAACGAGACCTCCACCGGTGTGGCCATTCCGGTTTCGCGCCCGGCCGGTTCGGAGCACGCGCTGATCGCCATCGACGCCACCTCGGGCGCGGGCGGTCTGCCGGTCAACGTCGCCGACTCGGACGTGTACTACTTCGCGCCGCAGAAGTGCTTCGCGGCCGACGGCGGCCTGTGGATCGCGTTGATGAGCCCGAAGGCCCTGGAGCGCGTGGAGGAAATCAAGAACTCCGGTCGCTGGGTGCCGGAATTCCTGTCGCTGCCGATCGCCATCGACAACTCCACCAAGGACCAGACCTACAACACGCCCGCGCTCGCCACGCTGTTGCTGTTCGCGAATCAGATCGAATGGCTCAATGGGAACGGCGGTCTCGATTGGGCCGTGAAGCGCACCGCGGATTCCTCCTCGCGCCTGTACTCGTGGGCCGAGACCAGCGAGTTCGCCACCCCGTTCGTACAGAACCCGGCGCTGCGCTCGCAGGTCGTCGGCACCATCGACTTCGCGGACACCGTGGACGCGGCGCAGGTGGCGAAGGTGCTGCGCGCCAACGGAATCGTGGACACCGAGCCCTACCGTAAGCTGGGTCGTAACCAGCTGCGCGTGGGCATGTTCCCGGCCATCGATCCCGAGGACGTGTCGCAGCTGACCCGCTGCATCGATTGGGTCGTCGAAAAGATCGGCTGACACCGGAAAATGCCCTGACACACAGGGCCAAATGAGACACAGTATGCGGCGCGGGAGTCTGGCGACAGATTTCCGCGCCGCGTGTCTTGCCCCACGATTCACAGAAGTGCACTACTGTTCCAGAACGTGGGCGGTGTCGCGAGCCGACGCGATAAGGAGGTAACGGTGCGTGAACTTCGAGTAATCGGGTTGACGCCCGATTCCACGCACATCGTGTGCATCGATACCGAGACAGGCCAGAAGTACCGGCTGGCAGCGGATGACAAGCTGCGTGCGGCTGCCCGTGGAGACCTTGCCCGATTCGGCCAGATCGAGATCGAAATGGAAGCCACGATGCGTCCTCGCGATATCCAGGCCCGTATTCGTGCCGGTGCTTCGGTGGAGCAGGTGACCGAAGAGTCCGGTATGCCGCTGTCTCGGGTCGAGCGCTTCGCGTATCCCGTTCTGCTGGAACGCGCTCGGGCCGCCGAGCTGGCGCAGAAGGCGCACCCGGTCCGCAACGACGGCCCCGCCGTGGAGACCCTGATCGACATCGTGGCCGCCGCTTTCGCGGAGCGCGGGCACAATATCGAGGTCGCCGAATGGGACGCCTGGAAGGACGAGAAGGGCTACTGGGTGGCCCAATTGCAGTGGCAGGCCGGTCGTTCCGTGATCGCCGCACACTGGCGCTACCAGCCCGACGCGCACGGCGGCTCCGTGGTGCCGCTGGACGATCCGGCCTCCGATCTCATCGATCCCGACTTCGGCCGGGCCCTGCGCGGGCTGGCCAGCATCCTGCCGGATCAGACCGACGGCGCCCTGGATCCGGCGCCGGCTCCCGCGCCGCGCACCGAACGCGCCGCCGAATACGAGGCCGCGCCCGCCCGGGCCACCGGTCACCAGACGCTCGACGGGTACTTCGAGCAGCGGGCCGCGGTCGGCGCGGACACCGTGCCGGTGCCCGCCGCTGCCGCCGCTCCCGCCCCCGTCGCGCCGAATCCGCCTTCCGCGCCGGATCGTTCGGACCGGGTCGCCGATCGCCAGCTGGAACGTCCCGTGGTGGAACGTCCGGCGGTGGAGCGTCCCGTGGTGGAACGTCAGCCCGCCGAGCGTCAAGCCACCGAACGTCCGGTGGCCGAGCGTCCGGCCGCCGTGGAACGTCCGGCGGAGATTCCCGCCGAGCGTCCCGCGCCCGAGCGTCCCGCTGTTCCCGCGGAGCGTCCGGCCGCCGCGGCCGCCGCGACGACCGCCGAGCCCGCCGCCGAGGCGGCTCCGGCTCAGCCCGCCCCGAAACCCGCTGCGCAGAAGCCGAATCGGGCCAAGCGTGGCGGCAAGGCCCCCATGCCGTCGTGGGAAGACGTCCTCCTAGGCGTGCGCAGCTCGGGTCACTGACCCTTCCCCTGGCCGTTTCGCCCGGTTTCACCCCATTGGATGCTGACTAGTTGCCAGCCATCGGAACCCGCTGTGTGATCACAGCGGGCCGGTTCCGGTCCGGCGCGCCGGGAACAAGGTTGCGCAACTGCGACATTTCGGCCGTGGCGGGGGTAGATTTTTGGTAGTGGCAGTGATTGCGAGTCCGGCTCGAACGCTGTGGCCGGACGCCGATCGCTCGAAGTTGCTATAAAGTAGCCAGCCCAGCGGTATCGGGCCGGTGCGCGAAGAGTTCGGGAGGTGCCGGAAAGTGCCATCCACCGTTTCGTCCCTCTGGTACGTCGATGCCCCCGACCCGGTGGCCGTGCTGCGCGCGCACCCCGGGCCCGATCCCGAGGCGGCGTGGGCGCTGGCCCGGCAGCTCAATCCGGATCGCGATGTGGTGCCCGCCGCCTCCGGCACCATGAAGGTCTGGGCCGGACCCGATCCCGAATCCGTCTATATCGGTTGCTATCCCGGCGTCACCGTCGTCTGCTCCACCCAGGCCGCACTGGCGCGCCCGACCCTGCTGCCGGAACTGCTGGTGCGCCCGCTCGCCTCCGAGCACACCTACCTGGTCGCCTACGACATCGCACTCGGCTGGGGCGCGTTCGCGCATTGGGAGCGTGGGGAATTCCGGCGCGCGTTCAGTTCGACGCGGGTCAATATCCTGGAGGACGAGGGCTTGCCGCTGGTGTGGGAGCGTGAGCACTGGGCGGGGGAGCATCCCATCGAACTCGAACCGGGCCAGCTGCCCGACCCGCAGCTGCTGCCCTTCGATCCGCCCGATTTCGCCGATGCCGCCAATCAGGAATGGCTCGGATTCCATTACCGCGGAAAGTCTTCGGCGGAGGCGCTGACCCCGGATCAGATCGAGGTGTGCGGGTTCTCGCTGTTCCCCAAGGGGCAGGCGCCGGTGCCCGAAGCGCCGCCGGAGGTGCATCTGGAACCCGAGAACGGCAAACGCGGTCTGCTGCGCTGGCTGCGCGGGCGCGATCGGGTGTCCTGACGGCTCAGGCCAGCAGCAGTGACAGCCAGCCGAACAGCACGCCGCCGGCCAGTCCGGCGATCACCCACCGGGTCACCGGCGCGTACCGCCAGCGCCACGCGGTCGGGGTGGCCCCGCCGACCGCGATCAGGTTCACCGCCACCGCCAGCAGCGGATGCACCTGGGCCAGCGCCTCCCCGAACGCGTACACCCCGGCCGCGGTCAGCACGCCGACGAAGATCGCCACGGTGATCCCGGCCGCCCACGGGGTCGGCTCGGAGTACCCGTACCCGTAGGGGCCGTCCGGCGGATAACTCACGGGGCTGCTCCTGGATTCACTCGGCACGCACTCTCTCGTAGAACGCCATGGCGGCGGCGGTGGCCACATTAAGCGAATCGGTCCCCGGTGTCATGGGGATACGCGCGCGAATATCGCTGGCCGCCATGGTCTCCTCGGTGAGTCCGGGACCCTCCGCGCCCAGCAGCAGCGCCACCTTCGCGCCGGTCATGGCGGTGGACAGCAACTCCGCCTTCGGGTTCGGGGTGAGCGAGATGATCTGGAAACCATTGCGGCGCAACAGTTCCAGACTGCGGGGCAGCGGCGGCAATTGCGCGAACGGCACCCGCAGCACATGGCCCATGGACACCCGCACCGCGCGCCGGTACAGCGGATCGGAGCAGCGGTCGCCGAACAGCACCGCGTCCGCGCCCAGCCCCGCGGCATTGCGGAAGATCGAACCGAGGTTCTCGTGATCGTTGATGCCCTCCAGCACCGCGACCGTGCGGGCTGTAGCGAGCACCTCCGCGGCGCTCAGTTCGGCCGGGCGGGCGGCCGCGGCCAGCACCCCGCGATTGAGGTGGAAGCCGACCACCTCCGCCATCACCTCGGCGGTGGTCCGGTAGCAGGGCACGTCCACCCCGCTCAACTGGTCGGCGAGCTGTTCGAAGCGCCGCGCCACCCCCAGCAGCGCGCGCGGCCGGAAGCGCGAGGCCAGCATGCGCTCCACCACCACGGTGCCCTCCGCGATCACCAGGCCCTTGCCGCCGGGCAGGTCGGGCCGCCGGTCGGCATTGCTGAGATCGCGGAAGTCGTCGAGGCGCGGATCGCCCGGATCGTCGATGTCTATAACTTCGGCCACCGTGTCATTCTCGCCACCCGGACGCCCGTTCAGCGCGCGGGGCCGCCGGGATCGGCGTAGTTTGGCGCCCGGGGTGGGACCGCCCCCGGCTTCGACTGTCCGTGCCAGGTGCACCCGAAGGCCGCGTGGGTGATCCGCGCCCGGCGATGTGCGTACCCGGATGAAGTCGGAGTGAACAGCCAATGATGGTCGAATGGTCGGGGGACCAATCATTTTCGGTCGTGGTGCCGGTCCTGAACGAAGAGGCGGTGATCCGCCGCACCCTGGAACGCCTGTCGGCGCAGCGGATCATCGACGAGATCATCGTGGTGGACAACGGCAGCACCGATCGCACGCTCGAGATCCTCGAGGAGTTCGCGGCCGCCGAGCCGCGGCTGATCATCCTGCACGAACCGCAGCGCGGGCTCACCTTCGCGCGCAACGCGGGCTTCAACAAGGCCGGCGGCGATATCATCGCGCGCACCGACGGCGACACCCTGGTGGCCGAGGACTGGGCGGAAACCATTGCCGCGCATCTGAATTCGCATCCGGAGACGGCGGCGGTCACCGGGCTCACCTACTACTACGACTCGCCGATCGGCAAACTGCTCGAGCTCGGCTACTGGATCCAGCTGCGGCGCGGCCGGTTCAGCAAGCAGGTCGGCAATGTGCACGGCCCCAATCACGCGCTGCGGCGCACGGTGTGGGAGCAGATCCGCGACGACACCAAGACCCGCCCGGACATCATCGAGGATCTGGACCTCGCGCTGTGCCTGTCCAAGCGGGCGCTGCGCATCGAACTGCTGCCCGATATGAAGGCGTGGACCTCGGCGCGGCGGCGGCGCACCAATCCGTCCGAATGGTGGCGCTTCCAGCTGACCGGGCTGCGCACCATCGCCGACCAGGGGTACGACGTGCAGCCGCTGCATCGCGGGTTCATCGTGTGGGCCTGGTTCGCGCACACCGTGCAGTGGCCGCTGTACCGGTTCTGGGACTTCGAACGGCGGCGGTTCACGCTGCGCGGCGCCGCGCAGCGCATCTCCTCGATCGGGGAATGACGGTGCCGCGGCGGGTGCCATGAGCCGGGCGCGTCGCCGGACCGCCTAAGGTGATCAACGATCCCGATCCCCGAGTCGAAGAGGACAGCCCATGAGCAGCAAGCCGGAAATCGAGTACCAGGACGGCCCCGCACCCGCCGAGCTCGTGATCAAGGACATCGTGGTGGGCGACGGTGCCGAGGCCAAGCCCGGTGACACCGTCGATGTGCACTACGTGGGCGTCGAGTACGAGACCGGCGAGCAGTTCGACGCGTCCTGGGACCGCGGTGAGTCGATCACCTTCCCGCTGCGCGGCCTGATCCAGGGCTGGCAGGAAGGCATCCCGGGCATGAAGGTCGGCGGCCGCCGCCAGCTCACCATCCCGCCGCAGCTGGCCTACGGCCCGGCCGGGTCGGGCCACCACCTGGGCGGCAAGACCCTGGTCTTCGTCATCGACCTGCTGGAAGTCCTGAACTGACAACAGGTTTCGGGAACCCGGGCGTATCCGTACGCCCGGGTTTTCTCGTATCCGGGCTCAGACCTTGACGACGATCGTGCTGATGATCTTGTCGGCGAAGGTCTGCTTCTTTGCGTCCCAGATCGGCCAGAACCAGCCCAGATAGCAGGGCAGGGAGTCGACGACGTGGCAGAGGCGGCGGACGAACGACATGCCGAAGCCGATCACCTGACCGTCCGCCTCGCGGATCAGCTTGATGCCCACCACCTTCTTGCCGGGGGTCTGGCCGGTGGTGCCTTCCATGTAGATGAAGTAGAGGCTGCCGAGGAACGCGACGAGCGCGCCCAGCAGGATCAGCGCCACGCCGCCGCCGGACAGTCCGCCCGAGCATTCGGTGCTGTAGGAGTAATCGCCCTGGGTGGTCGTGCAGTCCATGTCCTTGGACCCGACCGCGAAGCCGATCCCGTAGAGGATGGCCGCCGGCACGCCGACGATCAGGCCGTCGATGAGCGCGCCGCCCACGCGCTGCAACCAGCTGGCATAGGGCGGGGTGGGCCCGCCGTAACCGGGCGGGGGATACCCGTAACCGGGCGGTTGTTGCTGCGGATAGCCGCCGTATCCGGGCTGTCCGGGCTGCTGCGAGGGGTCGTAGGGGTTGCTCATGGTCGTACCTCCAGCGGAGTGCGGGGGCAACGCCCCCGCTTCTCCCTACGACTTTAAGAGCCGACGACCGTGTTCATGATGGTTCCGGCGCTAGTCGCGGTCGCACCGCCCAACATGGCGTTGGCGATCATCTTCGGCGACTGCAGTCCGCCGCCGCCCCACTTCTCCCAGGCGAAGCGTCCGCCGCCGTAGGTGATGGCGGCGATGCCCGACATCTGGGTGAACCAGGTGAAGTAGCGGAACAGCTTCATGAGTTTGTCCGCCATGGGCGGCGTTTCGGCGGTGGGGTTGCCCATCTGGGCGAGAACCGAGCCGTACAGGTCGTGCGCGGCCAGCATCATGCTCACGATCGTTTCCTCTCCGGTACCGGGTGGCGCGGGGGTGGAGCCGTGGAGTGGAGCAAACGGGTCGATTAGAGCAATTCGGGCATGATTTTAGCTCGGCGAACCGCCGATTGTTGCTGATTGGTTGCTAATTGGCTTACTTTCGCACGATTTCCACCGGATCGGCCAGCATGGTCGCGATCTGCGATTGCTGGCCCACGGTGCGCTGCGGCAGGGTGTTCAGTGCCTGGTCGGCCTGCTTGCCCAGCGTGTTGGTGATCGCCTGCAATTGGGTGACGCCGGCCGTGAGCGTCTGGATGGCGGTGGTCACCTGGGTGCGGGCGGTGTCGGCGATCTCCGGAATGCTCTTGGCCAGATCCGCCCCCTGGTTCAATTGCGAACCCGCGTCGCCCAGCCGGGAGCCGGCATCGCGGAGCAACTGCCCGATCTGGGTATCCGGGGTGATGGTGGTTCCGGTCAGCGCGGCGAACCCACTGAGCTGGTCACTCGCCTGGTTCGCGATGCTCTGCAGGCCCTCCAGCTGGGTGATGACCGAGGCCAGCTGCGGATCGGCGGCGAAGGGCAGCCCGCGCAGGACCGGCAGCACGATATTCAGGCCGTTGCTCAGCTGGCTCGCGGTCGAGGTCACCTGACCGAAGGTGACGCCGGTCGAATCCAGCGTCGCGGCAAGCTGATTGGCCTGCGAGGTGGCCGCGTTCAAGGTGGAGTTCAGTGACTCGATACCCGAAGTCAGCTGCGCGGCACCGGTTTTCGCCTGCTCCAGGAAGGAGAGCATATCGTCGGCGCTACCGGTGAACTGGCTCGCCCCGTCGGCCGCCGCCTGCACGCCCGCGCCCAGGATGTTCGCCGTCAGCGCCACCTGCGAGACCTGCCCGCGCGCGGAGTTCATGCTCGCGAACAGTGTGTCCAGGCTGCTCGCGCTGATCTTCTTGGTGACCTCGTTGACGGCCTCGTTCACCAGGTTCGGGTCGGCATTGTCATTGGTGGTCACCGTGACCTGCGCCTTGTGCGGTTTGTCGGTGGCCAGCGAGGCGATGGAATCGGAGAGATCGGCGGGCAGGGTGACGATCACCGCGTAATCGCCGGTGGACGCCTCCTCCACCTCGGTCCAGTCCCGGGTTCCGCTGTCCTGCAAGGCTTTCACGATGGTGGCGCCGGTCTTTCCGGTATCGGCGTCGATGATCGCCACCGCGGTGGGCGCATTGACGGACCAGCGCAGATAGCCGACCGCGCCGGCCGCGACGGCGACGGCCGCGACGAGTACCAACAGGACCAGGCGGGTGCGTTTTCCGGACACCATGAAGACCGTAGAGGTATTGATTGCGTTCGGCTCTGGCGAATGTCTGAGAGTTCGGTAAAGACCGTCAGCCGGGCAGATCCAGCACCAAACGCGCGCCGCCCAGCGGCGAATCGTCGAAATACGCCCGGCCGCCGTGCAATTGGGCCTGCTGCGCGACCAGTGCCAAGCCCAGCCCGGAACCGCCCTTGCTGGCCCGGCTGCCGCGGAAGAAGCGCTCGAACACCGCTTCGCGTTCCTCCAGTGGAATGCCGGTGCCATTGTCGTCGACCACGATCACGATATGCCCGTTGACCGCGCGATAGGCGGTGATCAGCGCTTCGGTGGCGCGGCCGTGCCGGGCGGAATTGGTGAGCGCGTTGTCGATGGCCAGGCGCAATCCGGTGGGCAGCCCGCGGGTGATCAGCTCCGGCGGGGTGTCCATGTGCACCTTCAGGGTCGGGAAGTGCCGCATGGCGTCGTGGGCGGCGGCATCGCAGAGCTCGCTGACATCGGTGATCACATGATCGCGTTCGTCGGTGAGATCGCCGCGCGCCAGCCGCTCCAGCGCGGCCAGCGTGGCCTCCACCCGGTTCTGGCCGCGCTGCAGATCGGCGAGGATCTCCCGGCGCTGCGCCTCGTCCAGGTCCAGGGTGCTCAGCACTTCCAGATCGGTGCGCATGGCGGTGAGCGGGGTACGCAGTTCGTGTGCGGACACGGCCGCGAAATCGCGCGCGGTCTCCAGCGCGGCGGCGGTCTCGGCCTGTGCCTTGTCCACCCGTTCCAGCATGGTGTTGACCGCCTCGGCCAGCTTCTCCGATTCCTTGACGCCCGAACCGTCCACGGCCCGTGCGGGTTCCGCGTCACCGTCCAGGCCGCGCCGGTCCACCTCGTGGGTGAGATCGACGATGGGCCGCACCGCCCGCCCGCCGAACAGCCAGCCCAGCGCGGCCGACGCGGTCACCGCCAGCAGCGCAGCCAGCAGCACCCAGCGGCGCTGATCGGAGGTGGCCTGCTCGGTCTTGGTGGTCGGAATGCCCAGGGAGACAGTGATTTCGGAATTGCGATCGGAGGTATTGGTGGTCAGCACGCGGTAGGTGTCGCTGCCCACCGTCACGGTGCGATTGCCCGGAGTGAGCTGCGGTAATTGCACCGACGTACTGGCGATCACGCCGTTCTGATTGCGCACGGTCACCGCGAATTCCGCATTGGCGCCGAGCAATTTGATGACCTGTACCGCGAACACCGGCTGCACCAGGATCACCTGTGAGACCATGCTCAGCTGCTGATCGGTCTGGGTGAGATTGTTGCGTTCGATGGCGTAGATGGTGACCCAGCTCAGAATGGCCACGATTATGGTCGCGCCCAGCGCCGCCGCCGCCGCGACTCGGGTGCGCAGCGAATAGGAGTGCCGGCGTTTGACCGGCACTTCCGCGGCGACATCCGGTGCGGCGGTCATTTCGGCGCGCGCAGTACGAATCCCACGCCGCGAATGGTGTGCAACAGCCGCGGGGTGTCGTCGATCTCGAGTTTGCGGCGCAGATATCCGACGAACACGTCCACCACATTGGTGTCGGCGGCGAAATCGTAGCCCCACACCAATTCCAGCAGTCGTTCCCGGCTCAGCACCACCCCGGCACTGCGCGCCAGCGTGGACAGCAACTCGAATTCCCTTTTGGTGAGCTCGATTTCGCGTCCGTGCAGCAAAGCCCGATAGCCCGCGACATCGACTTCCAAGGGGCCCACCGTGATCGCGCCCGGAATCGTGGAGGCGGGCACGTCGGAGCGGCGGCGCAACAGCGCCTTGATCCGCGCCACCAGCTCGGCCAGCACGAAGGGCTTGACCAGATAGTCGTCGGCCCCCGATTCCAGTCCGGCGATGCGATCGTCGACCGAACTGCGCGCCGACAGCACACAGATCGGGACCTCGTTGCCCATCGCCCGCAGCGCGGTCACCACGCCCGCGCCGTCCAGCACCGGCATATTCATATCGAGCACCACCGCATCCGGCGATTCCTCCGACACACTGCGCAGCGCCGCACCCCCGTCCCGGGCGATCAGCACCCGGAACCCGGAGAGCCGGAGCCCGCGTTCGACCGATGCGAGCACATCCTCGTCGTCGTCCACGACCAGGACCGTAGGTAGCTCTCCGCGTTCGACCACGGGCTCCATTCTGCCGTCGCTACCTCAGTAGTTGTGGCAGGAGTCGGCCACCTGCTGGATGGCGGCGGTGATTCCGCTCGCGTTCGGGTTGTTCTCGGCCTGGCTGGCGGCGTCCGGGTTGGCGGCGAGGTAGGCATCCAGTTCGGCCTGGCGGGCCTCGGGGGACTGCTCGAACTTGGCCTTCAGTTCGGCCTTGGTGTCCGGGTTCTGATCGAGGATGGAGGCCAGGGCGGGGGCCTTGGCGTGCAGCGCGGCATCCACCTGCGACCAGGTGCAGGTCGTATTCAACAGGGGCGCAACCATATCCGCGGGACTCGCGGAGGCGGTGGCGGGAGCCAGCGCCAGCGCGACGGTGGCGAGCGCACCGGCGCCGAGTGCGGCGGCCGTCCGGCGATTGCGAACGATTCTCATCGTCGACCTCTTCCCATCATCAGGACGCGAATCCCTCGATTCGCGCCCGCCCGACGCTAATTCACCCGCATGGGAGCGGGATGAGCGCTTTCTGAGAAGCCTGTGAGGGAACCTTGCCGGGGCTTCGCCCCGAACCCCGAAAAAGGGGTGTGGGGCCTGGCCCCCACACCCCCCTCGTCTGTCAGGACGAAGCCGTCGGCTCCTCACCGCCGGGCGCGTTGGGGTCGATGCGGCGGATGGGCATGGTCAGCGCCGCCGCGGCCTCGGCGGCAGCGATCCGTTCCTTGTCCTCCATGAGCGTCACCGCGTCCCGGATCTGCTTCTCCAGGGTCGGCAGCATGGCCGCGTCCTCGATGGTCGGCGGCACCTCCCACGGATCCCCGGCGGCGATCTGGCGCATGGTGCGGCGCAGGATCTTTCCGGACCGGGTCTTGGGCAGCGCGCTCACCGCGACCACGTCGTACAGCGTGGCGATGGCCCCCACCCGCTCGCGCACGCGGTCGATGACCTCGCGGCGCAGCTGCTCGGGATCGAGATCGACACCGGCCTTGAGCACCACGTATCCGATCGGCCGCTGGCCCTTGAGCTCGTCCGGGATGCCCACCACCGCGGTCTCCGCGACCGCCGGATGCCCGGCGATGGCGGCCTCGATCCCGCCGGCCGAGAGCCGGTGGCCCGCCATATTGATCACGTCGTCGCTGCGCCCGAGGACATAGAGGTAGCCGTCTTCGTCGAAGAATCCGGAGTCGCCGGTCAGATAGTGGCCGGGATAGGCGGACAGATAGGAGCGATCGAAGCGCGCGTCGTCCCGCCACAGCGTGGTCAGCGTCCCGGGCGGCAGCGGCAGGCCGATGACGATATTGCCCTCGGTGTGCGGCGGCACCGCATTGCCCTCGGAGTCCAGCACCCGCAGCCGGTAGCCGGGCACCGGCACCGAGGCCGACCCCACCTTGATCGGCAGTTGTTGCAGGCCGAGCGGATTCGCGCAGATGGGCCAGCCGGTCTCGGTCTGCCACCAGTGATCGACCACCGGGCAGTCCGGCCGCGCGGCGAGCAGGGTGCCGACCGCCCAGTCGTAGGTGGCCGGATCCAGGCGCTCGCCCGCGCAGAACAGCGCCCGCAGCGAGGACAGGTCGTGCCGGTGCGCCGCTTCGGCATTCGGATCGGCGCGGCGGATGGCCCGCAGCGCGGTCGGTGCGGTGAACATCACGTGCACCTTGTACTCGTCCACCAGCCGCCAGAACGTGCCCGCGTCGGGGGTGCCGATCGGCTTGCCTTCGTAAAGGACGGTTGTCGCGCCCACCAGCAGCGGCGCGTAGACGATGTACGAATGTCCCACGACCCAGCCGATATCCGAGGTCGTGCACATGACCTGGCCCGGACCGACGTCGTAGATATTGCGCATGGACCAGGCCAGCGAGACCGCGTGCCCGCCGTTGTCGCGCACCACGCCCTTGGGTTTCCCGGTGGTGCCGGAGGTGTAGAGGATGTAGAGCGGATCGGTCGCGGCGAGGGATACCGGATCGGCGGGCTCGGCCCCGGCCATCGCCTCGTCCCAGTCCAGCCAGTGCGCCGCCACGGTTTCCGTTGACGCGGGCAAGAATTCGGTGGCCGCTTGTTCGGCAGCAAAACGAATGGTCGGAAAACCATCCCGCTGCTTCACCAAAACATTACGGACAGCGGTGGTTTCGGCGATATCCAGCGCTTGTAAAACGATCGGTGGATATTCGATGCGGCGGCCGGGTTCCAGGCCGCCGGAGGCTGTGATTATCAGCACAGGCTCGGCATCGTCTATGCGAGCGGCCAATTCGTGCGCGGCGAACCCGCCGAAAACCACCGAGTGCACAGCCCCGATGCGAGCGCACGCCAGCATTGCGATGACCGCTTCGGGAATCATCGGCATATAGATGACGACGCGATCACCGGTCCGAACGCCAAGGCGCAGCATGGATCCGGCAAATCGGGCAACTTCGTCCAGCAACTCGGCATATGTGTAAACACGCCTGGCGCCGGTCATAGCCGAGTCGTATATTAGGGCGGGCTGATTGGCGCGACCCCCCTCCTGACCGCTGTTCTCACCGTCCGGGGCTGTGATCTCGCGCACATGCCGATCCAGCGCGTTGTAGGAGGTGTTGAGGCGAGCGTCCGGAAACCAACGGGCAGTCGGCTTGGCCTGATTGTCGACAATCTGGGTGGGAGGTACGTCCCAGCTGATGGTTTCGGCCGCGGCGAGCCAGAACTCGGAGGGATCGACCAGGCTCAGCTGATACGCCGGTCGGTACTCCTGCTTCGCGTTCAACCCCGTTGCTCCCTGCTCCGCCTGGTGTCCCTTACGAGCGGCCCATGTGTCCCTTACGAGCGCTGATGATGCCCGCCTCGATAGATCAGCCTGATTGTGGCAGACTTCACGCGACGTCCGGGCGGACGCCGCGACCTTTGATTTTGCCTGCAAACGGCAGGTCAGAGACCGGTGGTTGCCAAGAGGTCACACAAGAAGTTATTGATCCGTTAGAATCGCATGTCACATATTTCGGCCGTCATGGACGCAATTTCTCGGCCAGCCGCCGTTCTCGGTCAGCACCGTCTGACGAGCCAAGCGTGCGATCGCGGAGGCTCGCTGATGGCGCGTGGCTGGGGCCAGTTTGGAAAGTGAGTGGGAGATGCGTGACGCCGCAAGGTCCGGCAGCAATAAGCGCTGGGCGCTGAGCAACTGGGACCTGCGATGGAAGGTTACGGCGGTGCTCGCCGTGCCTTTGTTGGTCGCGGTTGTGCTCGGAGCGTCGAGGATCTCGGCCGAGTTCGCCGAGTCGAGCCGTCTGTCGACGGCTGTCGATCACGTCGGGGTGATCCCGGCGATCACCGGTTTGAGTGCGCAGGCGGCCCAGGTCGCCTCCGGTCAGATGGTCATGCTGGGCCCGAACCAGTCGCTGACCTCCGACCCGGAACTCGTGCAGTTGGATACCGCCATCCAGTTCGCCGAGAAGGCCGCCTCCCGATTGAGCGATATCCCGAGCGCGCGCTCCGCGCTCGACGACATGATCGTGGGCGCCAAGCAGGTCAAGGCCAATGGCCTGGCGCCGTCCAAGTCCATCCCGGACACCGTGGCCCAGGTCGAGCGGATCCGTGGCAACAGCGTCCGCACGGTGGAATCCATCGTGTCGACCGTGTCCGACAAGAATGTGGACCAGGCCAAGCTGCGCCTGGTCGACTCGCTGAACTCCCGCTGGATGCTGTTCAACGAAGTCGCCGGCATGGCCGAGGCGCTACGCAGCACCAACCCGAAGGACGGCGTTCGCGACATCCAGATCGGCGTCAATACCGAGCGGCAGATGCTCGCGGTGCTCGCGCACCGCTTCGCCGACGGCGACCCGATCATCGCGGAACTGCAGCGCCAGGCCGACACTCGCGTGCAGCTGGTGAACAGCCCGACCGCCATGGCGGGGCAGCTGCCGGTCACCGAACTGAAGGACTCGCTGGTCGCCTCGATCAACGGGTATCAGACCATCGCGACCAATGCGACCAAGGACATCGTGTCCCGAGTCGACACCATCGCCTCGACCGCGCGTAGCGACGCGATTCGCTACACCATCATCGTGGTCGCCACCATCCTCGGCGCCATGGCGCTGGCCGTGCTGATCGCGCGCGCCATGATCGTGCCGCTGCGCCGCCTGCGCCTCGCCGCGCTGCGCGTCGCCGAATACGACCTCGCGCAGGAGGTCACCCAGCTCCGTGACGGCGCCGATCCCGAAGAGGTGCCGCTGGAACCGATGCCGGTGCACACCGACGAGGAAATCGGCCAGCTGGCCCGCGCCGTCGACGACATTCACGGCCAGGCGCTGCGCCTGGCCGCCGACCAGGCCGCCATGCGTACCCAGGTCAACGACATGTTCGAGACCCTGGCCCGTCGCTCCAAGTCGCTCGTCGATCATCAGCTCTCGCTCATCGAGGCGATGGAGTACGACGAGAAGGACCCGCGCCTGCTCGAAAACCTCTTCCGCCTGGACCATCTCGCCGCGCGTATGCGCCGTAACGGTGACAACCTGCTGATTCTCGCGGGCACCAAGCAGCGCCGGACCAAGTCCGCGCCGGTCGAGATCGCCGACGTGCTGCGCGCCGCCATCTCCGAGGTGGAGGACTACGAACGCGTCAAACTGGGCGCCACCCCGCGTGGTTCGCTGGTCGAGCCCGCCGCCTCCGACCTCGCGCACCTGTTCGCCGAGCTCCTGGACAACGCGCTGCGGGCCTCTCCGCCGGAGACCGACGTGAAGTTCACCTTCGCGCAGGCGCACGACCAGGGTCTGCTCATCGAGGTCGCGGACCGCGGCATCGGTATGCCCCCGGCCGAAATGGCCGAGATCAACCGGCGTTTGGAAGCCGTGGCCGAGGTCGGTCCGGACACCGCCCGCCACATGGGTCTGTTCGTGGTCGGCCGGCTCGCGGAACGGCACGGTCTGACCGTGCGCCTGCGGCCGACCTTCGACACCGCGCGCGATCCCGGCGTGACCGTGACCGTGCACGTGCCCAAGCCGCTCATCGTCTCCGGCGGTGGCCCCATCTCGGTGCCGCCGCAGGGCAATCCGCAGCCGGCTCCGGCGCCCGCCGCCCAGGGCGCGGGCAACCAGGCCGGTGCGCCGTCCTCCATGCAGATGCGGGCGGTCACCCGCACCGCCACCGGCAATGTGATGGTCACCGTGGATCCCGGTGTGAGCGGGCCGATTCCGGCGGGCGGCAAGCCCGCGGTCTCGCCCGCCCCCGGCGCCCCGGCGCCCGCCGCTCCGGCTCCGGCCGTCGCCTCCGCGGCCACCGGCCTCCCGCAGCGGGCTCCCGGCACCTCGGTGCCCGGCGGTCTGCCGCAGCGCCAGCCCGGTGTGAACGGCCCGACCGTCAAGCACACCGTCGCCGCCCCGGCCGCTCCCGGTGGGGCGAGACCCGGGCTACCCCAGCGGGATCCGGGTGCACACGGCCCGGCCGCCCCGCAGTCGCAGCCGGGTG
>NZ_BDCD01000056.1 GCF_001613325.1 Nocardia yamanashiensis NBRC 100130
GCAGAACACGCCGAGCCCGCGCGGGAACCGCTCGATCACCATCGCGACCGCCAGCGCCACGGTCAGCACCACCGCGACCAGTGCGATCATCGCCGCGATCCGCCGGGCGAGGGCGTCGGTTTCCGGGGCGCTCATCGGATCGCGCCGTCAGATCCCCGGCTGGGCGGGCACCCGGCCGGCGGCGATGGCATCGACGAGCTGCCGGTGGTCACGTTCGTTCTGGTCGGCGTACGCCTCGGCGAACGCGCGCACCGCCCGATCGAAGGACCGGCCGGCCCCCAGATAGGCCGCGATGGCAATGCGATCGCCGGATCTGGCGTGCGCCCGCGCCAGCGTCCACCCGCACAGTTCGCCGTAGGCCCGCATCCCGCGCGGCACCATGGCATCCACCTCGGCCGAGCCCTTCCAATCCCGCAATTGCCGCACGTAGAAGTCCCGGAGCCGCCCGTCGCTGCCCGGCACCCGCACCCAGCCGAGGAAGATATCGCTGACGGCCTGCATCAACCGCTGCCCGACCACCACGCGCTGCCCGCAATTGTCGAATTCGCTGGGCCCCGTGTACGCCTCGAGCACCGACGGCCCGGCCTCCTTGGCCTGCAGGAACAATGGGTCCAGGCCGGTGTCGCCGTCGTCGCCGAGCAGCAGCAGCATCCAGGACCGGGTGCCGACGCTGCCCACGCCGACCACCTTGCGCGCCATATCGGCGAGCACGAACCGATCCAGCAGCAGGCGGCGTTCGGGGCCGAGACTGGCCCGGTAGTCCGCGAGCAGATAGCGCAGCCGCTCGCGCAGTTCCTCGCTCTCGGCCGGGTCGTCGAACAGTTCCGAGATCGGCACCACCAGTGGCGGTTCCGATTCCAGGCGCACCCCGTCGTCGGTCACCACGGCGAAGCGTTCCAGCGCCCCGAGATTGTCCTTGCTCCGCGCTTTCGCCGAACTGCGCGCCAGGCGCTTGCGCTGGGCATGCCGCAGCCGCACCGCGGTCAGCGATTCCAGGCTGTCGATATCGGCGCGGGCGTACCAGACCTCCAGGGTCCCCATGTCCGCGAACCGCCGCATGGCCAGCCGGTACGCCCGCACCGCCGCTTCCACGATCCGCGCGCATTCCCCCGGCGTGAACTCGTTGGCTCGCCCGGCGATCTCCAGGCTGGTGGCGAGCCGTTTGACATCCCACTCCCACGGTCCGGGCAGGGTCTCGTCGAAGTCGTTGATATCGAACACGAGCCGCCGCTCCGGCGAGGCGAACAACCCGAAGTTCGCCAGATGCGCGTCTCCGCACGCCTGCACCGTCAGCCCGGTGGCCGGCGTTCCGGCCAGATCGCTCGCCATCGGCAGGGCTGCCCCGCGGAAATACGCGAACGCCGAGGCCGCCATGCGCCCATACCGGATCGGCAGCAACTCCGGAACCCGTACGGTCCCTTGCCCTTCCAGCAGCGCCAGGGGGTCCGCGCGTACCCGCCCGGCCCGGAACTCGCAGTGCCCGGATCGTGGCGCCACCGCCCGCGCTGCCTTCCCCAGCGCCACGCTCTGTTCCCGACTGGGCCGCACCGCCCGCTCTCTACCGGGCATGGTTGTCCGTGACATCGACGGTCCTCGCAATCCGAGACGACGGGTTCCCGCTGGGGGCTTCCGAAGCCTCAACCAGTGGACTCCGCCGTCCGGCTCGGAGTGTCATCCATAGCGGGTGAGAAAGCCGGCGCACCGACCCGGCGCAGCTCAGCCGGCCGAGCTTCCCGTCTCGCTGTGCGCCCACTGCCACGCCCGCGGCGACACACCGAACGCGGCACGGAAACGCCGGGAGAAGTGCGCCGGGTTGACGAACCCCCAGCGCACGGCGACCTGCCCGATCGGCACGGCCCGCCCGCCGCGCGCCAGTTCCGCCCGCGCGCCCTCCAGCCGGGTCGTCATGATCCATTCCCCGATCGGCACGCCGTGCGCGGCGGACCACACGTTGTACAACTGCCGCACCGAGATGTGATGCGCCGCCGCGACCTGCCCGGGCGTGAGCGCCGGATCCCCCAGCCGCCGTTCGACATACGCGGTCAAGCGCACCGCCAGGCTCTCGCGCAGATCGTCGTGCTGCCCGCGGGTATCGGCCGCGGTGGTGATCAGCGCCCGCACCAGCTGAATCGTGGCCGATTCGACCATGATTCGCGCAGGCCCCGCCGGAATCTCGCCTTCTTCGCCGAGTGCGGCGATATGGCGGCCACCAAGCCGTAGAGCGGGCTGGCCCGGAGCCTGGTCGCCGCGCTGCGCACGGTGTCGATCGGCAGCCCGAGCAGGGTGTAATCGAGGATCACCACTTTGGTGCCGCCGATGCCGCGCCACTCGTAGTCGGATGCGCTGGTGCCATCGGTCAATTCGAGGTCGCCCACCCCGACCACGTGATCGACCCCGCAGTGCGCGAAGGTCGCGGGGGCCCGCAATTGCAGCCCGAGCCCGACCCGTTCCGGCGCGGCCGCGCGCACCTGTTTCGGTCCCCGGGTCACCCGCATGCCGGTGCCGTCCACCCGCGTCGCGTGCACCCCCTGGCCCAGATCCCACACGGTGAGCCGATGCCACAGCTCACCGCGATACGGCGCGAACCGTTGAATCGCGGGTATCTCCCGATCGGAGAGCGCGGCGTCCACCGCGGCCACCCGATCGGCCCAGGGCAGCGACCCGGTATCCAGCAGCACGACCATGCCCCACCTCCGCATCGATCGTAGAACCTGTTCCGGCAGTGCAGAACCCGATCCGCGGCTGTTCCCACCGTGCACGATCCGGCCGGTACGCCGGCTCGCCGATCCGGGAGCTCCTACCGTGCCACCTCAGTGGACAACGAACGATCGTCCGGCCGGTTAGGAGTCACCATGACCACGTCGTCTATCGACGAACACACCCTGGCGCAGATCGCCCGCGCCAATGAGAGCGACCGGACGCCGGTCGTCTTCGTGCACGGGCTGTGGCTGCTGGCCAGCAGCTGGGATCGATGGGCGGAGCTGTTCATCGAAGCCGGGTACGCGCCGGTGACCGCGAACTGGCCCGATGACCCGGAAACCGTCGCCGCGGCGCACGAGCATCCGGAAGTGTTCGCGAACAAGACGATCGGCCAGGTCGCCGACCATGTCGCGGAGGTCATCGGGTCCCTGTCGCGCAAACCGGCCGTGATCGGTCACTCCTTCGGCGGTCTGCTCACCCAGATCGTCGCCGGCCGCGGGCTGTCGCTGGCCTCCGTCGCGATCGATCCGGCGCCGTTCCGCGGCGTGCTGCCCTTGCCGATCTCGGCGCTGCGCTCGGCCGCACCGGTGCTGCACAATCCGGCCAACCGGCATCGGGCGGTGCCGTTGACCTTCGATCAGTTCCGGTTCGGGTTCGCCAATGCCGTTCCCGCTGAGGAAGCCCAGCAGCTGTACGACACCTTCGCCGTCCCGGCGCCGGGCGCTCCGCTGTTCCAAGCCGCCGCGGCGAATCTCAACCCCTGGTCGGAAGCCAAGGTGGACACCGGCAATCCCGAGCGCGGCCCGATGCTGATCATCTCCGGGGAGAAGGACAACACGGTTCCGCGTTCGATCTCCGAAGCCACCTACCACCAGCAGCAGAAGAACTCCGACGTCACCGAATTCGTCGAGATCCCGGGGCGGGGCCACGCGCTCACCATCGACAGCGGCTGGCGCGATGTGGCCGAGACGAGCCTGAAGTTCGTGCAGCGGTTCGCATAGGTGCGAGGCGACGGCCGGAAGGTCGTCGCCTCGGTCCGCGGCGGGGTCAGCGGGTGCTGTAGGTCAGGCAGCGGGCGGCGTGTTCGCCCATGCCCGGGCCGACGCGAATGTCACCGGCGGAGCATTCGAGGCCCTGGTTGTGGGTGCAGTCCGCGCGCTGGCAGGCGCCGACCATGCTGGTCACGGTGTCCAGGCCGCCCTTGGTCGACAGGGCGATGAAGGTGCCGCAGTCGGCGCCGCCGTCATGGTCGGCGACATTGATGGCGTAGGCGTGACAACCGTCGTGGTTGTAGGAGCAATTGCTGACTGTGCATTCGCTGACGTGCGGCATTTCCATTGTGGTCATGTATGCCTCCGAGCATCTCGGCAGTCATGTGCAAGACATGACCAGAGTAGACCGGTCGGCATGTATGGGGTCGTGAAACGCTCTAGGCATGCCAGTTCCCAATGCTTCCGGAGCAACCGTCCGTTCGTCGATCGCCCGATTCGGGTTGGGTACGGCCGCCGTGGGGCGGCCGGGGTACATCACGCTGGGGCGTGAGCTGGATTTGCCGGCCGATCGATCGGTGGCGGCCCTGCGGGCGCGGACACACGCCCTGCTCGATGCGGCGTGGGCGGCGGGCGTGCGGTACTTCGATACCGCGCGGTCGTACGGGCGGGCCGAGGAGTTCGTCGGCGAATGGCTCTCGGCGCGGCCCGAAGTCGCGGCCGGGGCGCAGATCGGCAGCAAATGGGGCTACACCTACACCGCCGATTGGCAGACCTCGGGCGTGCCGGTGCACGAGGTCAAGGAGCACAGTGTCGCGGTGTTCGATCGTCAGATCCGGGAGACCCGCGCCCGATTGGGGCGGCACCTGGATGTGTATCTGATCCATTCGGTCACGCCGGACAGTCCGGCGCTCACCGATCCCGTGCTGCACGCGCGGCTGGCGGCGCTCGCCGCCGAGGGAGTGCGGGTCGGGTTGTCGACCAGCGGGCCCGCGCAGGCGCGGACGGTGCGGGCGGCGCTGGCGGTCGAGGTGGACGGGCAGCCGCTGTTCTCGGCCGTGCAGGCCACCTGGAATCTGCTGGAGACCTCCGCGGGATCGGCGCTGGCGGAAGCGGATTCGGCGGGCTGGCTGGTGGTGGTGAAGGAGGCCATGGCCAATGGCCGCCTGGCCGGCCGCAATGCCACCGGGTCCGATACCGCCGCGCTGCGCGCCGTCGCCGAGCGCGTCGGCGCGCAGCGCGATGCGGTGGCGCTGGCCGCGGCCGCCGCCCAGCCCTGGGCCGGCATCGTGCTGTCCGGCGCGGCGACCATCGATCAGCTGGAGTCCAACCTCACCGCCGCCGCGCTCGAACTCACCCCCGCCGACCGCACCGCACTGGAGACCCTGGCCGAACCCGCCGAGACCTACTGGCGCACCCGGGCCGAATTGCCTTGGGCCTGAACCATACCGGGCAGCATGGACGACACCGTTCTCGGCGGAGTTCTGGGCGCGACGGCGGCCGCGGGAGCGCGATAGGCCATCCGCCGGCGTAGCTGCCTTTCCGCGATCCGTTCGACCAGCAGCGGGATGAATTCCCGCACCCGGTGATCGACGAATTCGCGATGGATTCCGCGCACTTCCTCGCCGACCACCCCGGTCGCGAGGTGCGGGAATTTGTCGGCCAGCCGGGCGACGAGCTCGCGGATCTGCTGCTCCTCTTCGGACGCCGTCATGCTCTGGTCTCGCCTCCATACGCAACAAGTTGATACCGGCTCCGCCCTTCCCAGCGGCGCACGGCGGAATGGGCAACGGCCCGGGAACATTTCGAGTTTCCGGCCCGCTATTCGAGTGTCATGTCAACACCAGGGACTTTACCCCCGTGAATCCCTTTCTGGCACAACATGTCGCAACGTCGGCATGAGCCGTCCTCGACGACGACAATTGCGAGCGACAAATGAAATTGCAGTTGCAACAGAAGCTTTCAGGAGCGAAAAGTTCGCGAGTGCAGCAACATCTGAAACAGTGGCGTGCGATCGGGGTGGTGCGGGAAATGCGCGGTCCGCCGAAACCGTTGCGGCCCAGCCGGTACTACCTGTCAGGAGGGGCGGAGCGGCGGCGGCGTCCAGGTGTGGTCGATCGCGGCGGGCTGGGGTGCGTAGAGGCGCATGGTCAGTGTGAAAGCGCCGTGTTCGGGGATGGGCAGCCAGTTGGCGGCGGCGACTTCCGGTGCGGGCTGGACGGTTTGGACCAGGATGTCGACGCTGCCGTCCGGGTTGCGGACGACGGGCTGCTGATGTCCGACAGAGTAGACGCCCGCGGCGTTCGGGATCAGGAAACCGTCGGCGACGGCCCGCTCAGCACATCGGCGGGATGCGGGCGGAATCGCCGCCCGGGGTGAGGCCGAGGGTGGCGAACCGCTGGAGAGCGGGCGGGTTGCCCGCACCGGTGGTTTCCATCAGCCAATAGCGCGATCCCATGGCCGGGACCTGCAGCACCACCGGCCCGTCCCGCAGATCCAGCCACGCCTGGAGCAGAGCGTGTCCTGATTCGGCCGCACCAGGGCGCGATCGCGGGCCACGCTGACTCTGCCGAGGTCGCGGGCGGTTGCCATCGCCTCGCCGGGGTGAACCCGCACGCGCGGCGTTCGTATCCGTCACGGCATAGGTCATCGGCTCGCGGACCGCGGCGGGAAAACCGCAGGATGGTGGCACAGCGGAGGGCCGTCCGCCCCGTCGATGACCGATCACGACCGCCACCTGGGCGGCCCGTCCGCTGCCCAGCGGGGTTCAGAGCGACAGCCGGAACCCGTGCTCGAAATCGATGGCGGCCAGCTGTTCGCGCCGGGCCAGGCCGAGCTTCTGGAAGACGCTCGACAGGTGGTGACCCACGGTGCGCGGGCTGATCAGCAGGCGCGCGGCGATCTCGCGGTTGGTGAGCCCCGTCGCGGCCAGCTTGGCGACCTGGAGTTCTTGCGCGGTCAGTAGCGCCGGGGGTGCGTCGGCCGTCACCGCCTGCCGGTCCCCGGCCATGGTGAGCTCGCGGGCGGCGCGCGCCGCCCAGGGCAGCGCGCCGAAACCGTCGAAGACCCGCAGCGCGGCGCGTAGTTGCTGCTGTGCGTCCCGGCGGCGGCGGGCGCGGCGCAACCATTCGCCGTAGGCCAGCCGGTACCGCGCGTGCACGAAAGGGCGTTGCACCGGCGCGATTTCGATGGCCGCCGCGAAGTGTGCGTCGGCCTCGGCTCCGGCGGCGAGCAAGGCCCGGCCCAGCTCGGCGTCGGCCCGCGCCCAGGCCGCGCCGGTGTGGTCGGCCTGCGCCACCAGGGTTTCCAGATACCGGGCAGCCCGTTCCGGCCGCCCGGACCGCACCGCCGCCTCGATCGCGTCCCCGGCGCTCAGCGCCTCGATGGTCGGATGGTGCGCCGGATGGCCCGGAGTGGCGATCGAGTCGAACAACTCGCAGGCGTCCTCGGTGCGATCCGCGCCGAGCGCATGCAATCCCCGGCACCAATACGCGGCCGCCGTGGACGGGAAATACCGGCGCGGTTCCGCGAATTCCAGCACCCGCCCAGCGAATTCGCTCACGGCGGCCGAGTCGCCCCGCAGCGCCGCGATGAACGCCATCGTCAGATAGGCGTCCGCCACGGTCTTGCGCCCGGTGAAATCCACCGCCAAGCGCAATGCCTCCGCGGTATCGGTCAGCGCGTCGTCCCACCGGCCGGTCACGAAATGCAGCCACGAACGCTGCCCGAGCGTGTACCCGAGCCAGCTGATCGGTCCCTCGGTCCGCAGCCGCTCCAGCCCGTCCCGATACAACGCCAGCGCCTGCACCTCGGTCCCGAGCAACATGGCGATATCGGCCACCGGTAACCGCCACGGCGGCAACGACTCCCCCTCCCCACCGGCGGTCCGCTCCGCCGCGGCCAGTTCGGTGAGTTGAGCGCGGGACATCGGGTCGCCGACGACCCATTCGGCGCGGGTGACGCCGTGGCGCAGTTCGGCACGGAACCTCGGCTCCACGCGGGCGGCGTCGCGGCTGAGGAGTTGGCGGGCACGTTCCGGATTGCCTTGGCCCAGTTCGAACATTCCGGCCAGACCGCCGCCGGCGATGGATACCTCTTCCGGATCGGCGCGGTCGCCGGCAGCGGTGAGGAGTTCGCGAGCGGTTTCGACGTCACCGCTGTCCCACGCGGCACGCGCGGCGCGGGAGAGGCGGAGGGCGGCGGATGCGGTATCCGGGGAGAGGGCGGCGGCGCGGCGCAGGGTGCGGGCGGCGGTGATCAGACCGCCACGGGCCCAGGCGCGTTCGGCGACGGCGTCGAGGGCGACGGCGATGGCCTCGTCGGGTTTGTCGGCGGCTTCGGCGAGATGCCAGGCGCTGCGGTCGGGGTCGGAGTCGGCGAGTACGGCCGCCAGGGCGGCGTGGGCGGATCGGCGGGCGGACGGGTTGGCGGATTCGAGGACGGCGGCTCGAATCAAGGGGTGGCGCACCGTGATTCGGCCTTCTTCGGCCCGTATCAGACCGGATTCCAGTGCGGCCTGCCAGTCATCGTCGGAGACGCCCAGCGTGTGGGCCGCGCTGAGCAAAATGGCGGTGTCGCCACCGTCCTCGGCGGCGGCCACCAGCAAGGCGGTGAATTGACCCGCCGTGAGATGCCGGAATGCCACCTCGAAGGCGTCGCGCAGCCGCGGCCCCAGCTCGGGTCGCCGATCGGCCGCCGGTCCGAGCTCGCGTCCCGCGCCCCGGCTCAGTTCCACCAGGGCCAGCGGATTGCCGGCGGTGAGCCGCAGCAGCCGCCGCATCCGCAAGGGACTGAGGTTCGGGTTCTGCTGCGCTACCAGCTGTTCCGCGCTCACCCGATCGAGTTCCGGCACCGGGAGCAGCGGCAGCGACTGTGCCGGACCGGCCGTCCCGGGGTGGGCGGCGAACAGCATCAGGATCGGGTCGGCGGCGGTGCGCCGGGCCACGAAGGTCAGGCAGGTGCGGCTCGCGGCATCGAGCAGATGCAGATCGTCCACGACGGCCAGCACCGGCTGCCGTTCCGCGAGTTCGGACAGCAGCGTCAGCACCGCCACCCCGATGAGCAGCGGCCCGCCCTCCGGCTCGGCCAGCCCGAGGGCTCCGCGCAGGGCGCTGGCCTGCGCGGCGGGCAATCCGTCCACCCGGTCCAGCACCGGCCACAGCAGCTCGTGCAGCGCCGCGAACGCCACTTCGGTCTCGCTCGGCACGCCCCGGCAGCTCAGCACCCGGAACCCGGCGGCGCGGGCGACAGCGTAGTCCAGCAGCACCGTCTTCCCGATGCCCGGTTCACCGACCAGCACCAATGCCGCTCCGGCCCCGTCCCGGGCCGCCGCGATGAGCTGGTCGAGGCGGTCCTGTTCGGCTTTGCGGCCGAGCAGGCGCGGCGTCGCGCCCGGCTGTCGCGGCATCGATCGAAACGCTCCCTTCGAATCGGGGCTTCCTCGGCGGCAGCACCATCATGCCCCAGCCGCCGGGCGGACATCCGTACCCCGAGTCTGGCCGCGCGGTGGGCGCGCCCGCCACGCGCCACGGGGGTGATGGTGCGAGCCGGCCGCCCGTGACTCACAGCAGCCCGGCCGCCCGCCCGCGCGTGATGGCCTGGCCGCGGCTGTTCGCGCCCAGCTTGAGATAGACGCTGCGCAGATGGGTCTTGACAGTATTGATGGACACCCCCAGGTCGGCGGCGATCTCGGCGCCGGTACGACCGGACGGAAGCTGCTGGAGCACAAGCAGTTCCGACTCGGTGAGACCGGGCGCCGGAAAGTCGCGCACCGCCGCCGGATGGTGCCGGATCACCTCGGCGAAATCCTCACCGGCGCCGAATCGTCCGCTGTGGATATCGAGGAGTTCGATGGACATCGGATTGTTGAGCCAGGGCCGGATCACCCGTTCGGGCGCGGACAGGGCGAGCGCGGCCCGCAGCGCCTCGACCGTCTTGGTGAACGCGCCGAGCCGATGCTGGGCCTCGGCATAGAGCAGCCAGCCGGTGACGAGGGTCATCGGATGCGCCGAATCCCCGTACCACAGCAGGGGTTCCAGTACGGCGCGCGTCGAACGGGTCTGATGCGCGGCCGCGCTGAGCATGGCCTGGGCCACCGTCACCTCGGCGGTCTCGCCGAGCGCCTGCCGCGCCACCGCCACCGTTTCCGCCGCCGCCGCGATCTCCCGGGACCGCGCCAGCCGCGCCACCGTGGCATCCAGCAGCAGGCCCGCGCCGGTGGGCGGTTGCGGGCCGCGGCGCAGCAGGTCGAGCAGACCGGTTCGCAAGGCGTGCAATGTTTCCCGGCCGCCGACGGCGATGACCGCCAGCAGCCGCCAGTCTATCTCGGTGGGCAGGGCGTCGGCGGGCATGCCGTGCGGGGTGGGCAGGCCCGCCGCGTCGGCCAGGTCGCCGACGATCCGCCGGTCCCAGTCCTCGCCCTGGATGACCCGGCCCATCGCGGCCGCGATGAGCGCCCGCTGGGTGTCCGGCGAATCCGTGATGCCTTGGCGGCGAGCGAATTCGACGGCTTCGTCGGCGAGCCCGCGCATGGCCGTGATCGACCCTTGGTAGCCGACGGTGACCGCCAGCCGGGTCATGGCGAGCAGCATCAGGCGCGGGCGGGCGAAATGTTCGGCGATGGTGATGCCCGACTTCAGCAGGGCGGCGGCCCGATCGAAGCGTCCCTGCAACAGCATGGCGGTGCCGTACTGCACGTAGACGTAGCAGTCGATATCGCTGTTGCCGGTGGCGGCGTAGGCGTCCAGGGGATCGAGGTCGGTCACGCCGGTGCCGGTGGTGACGGCGATATCGGCGGCGATGGCGAAGTCGAGTGCCGCGAGCCAGGCGGGCGGGGCGATCTCCGACGGCGATTGCGGCTGCCCGCCTTGGAAATCCGAGTAGGTGGCGGCCCGGCCGGACGCGCCGCGGGTGAGGGCGTCGGTGCTGCGCAGCCGCCACAGGTACGGGTCCTCGGCGAATGCGGAACCGGGTTCGGCCACGGTGTCGAACAGTTCCGGTCCGCGGCCGTCCAGTACCAGGCCCGCGCCGCGCGCCCGCAGGAACTCGCGCCGGTATTCGCGTTCGAGCTGCCGCAGCCGCCCGGCCTCTTCGGCATTGCGCTGTTCGAGTTCCGCCGCGAAGTATGCCCGCAGCAGCGGATGGTAGGCGTACCAGACCTCCCCGGCGGCCGATCGGCGAGTGACCGGGATGCCGAGTTGCAGCAGTTCGCCGAGGATCTCGCGGGTGCGTCCGCCGTGCAGCGCCATGGCGAGGTCCTCGGTGAATCGAGCCGAAATGCTGGTGCGCATCAGGAATTCGCGGGTGTCCCAGGGCAGTCCGGCCAGCACCTCACCGAGTAGGTAGTCCACCACCGGTTGCGCCGGCCGGGCCAGTTCGGCCAGCGCGGTGCCGGGATCGGGTGCGGCGGCCAGCATGATCGCCGCGATCCGCACCACCACCGCCCAGCCGCCGCTGATCTCGCGCACGCGTTCCAGCACCGCCTCGCCGGGTTCGCAGCGATGCTGCCGGAACAGTTGCGCCACTTGCGATCCGGACAGTTCCAGATCTTTCGCGTCGATCCGGGTCAGCCGGTCGTGCACATGCAGTCCGTGCCAGCGCAGCGGCGGTTCGTGGCGGCCTGCGAGCACCACCGTCACCGTGGGCGGGGCGTGCCGGATCAGGTATTCGATCGCGGCCAGCAGGTAGGAGTTGGTGAGCAGATGCGCGTCGTCGATCACCAGCACCGCCGGAATCGCCTGTGCCGCCAGCACTCCCGCGAGATGGGTCGCGTAGTGCACGGGGGTGACAGTTTCCGGCGGCGGGGGCGGGGTGCCGAGGGCCGCCCTCAGCGCCGCCGCCAGTTCGACCCAATGCGAGGAGTCCCGATCGAGGGCCGGGGTCACGGTCAGCCAGGCGACCGCCGTATCCGGCGTGTGCGCCGTGCGCCGGGCCAGCCAGTCGTGCAGCAGGACGGTCTTACCGCTGCCCGCCGGGGCCGCCAGCACCACCACGCGTGCGCCGTGCGCCGCGGGGCCGAACCGGTCGTCGAGTTCGGGCCGGGCGACGGGTTCGCAATGCGGGGCCGGTATCCGGCACAGCTGCGCGCGTTCCAATATCGAGCGGGGACAAGAAGTTGTTCGTTGTGAGGTGGTCATCGAGCCTCCGGACCGAATGCCGACCCATCACAACCGCCGCTGGCAACGCTACCGCAAATACCAGGTCGTGGACGGTGCGATGAATTTGTTCACATTCGGTCCGGAGCGGCTCGAGCGCCGTCAGCTCAGTTCGGTGGCGGCCTGGTCGATCAGATCGGTGACCGCTTTCGCCTGCGAGGCCAATGAGGCGTGGCTGGCGGGCAATTCGATGAGGGCGCGCGGATTCATGCGCTGCGCCATGCGCCGCTCATTGTCGGGATTGATCATTCGGTCCTCGGTGGACACCTGATACCAGGTCGGTTTGACCTTCCAGGCGGGCGCGGTCACGGTATCGCCGAAGGTGGACCCGAGCGGGGCTTTCTGGGTGACCGCCATGACGAGGGCTTCCTCGTCGGAGAGGTCCTGGCAGAAGCTTTCCTGGAATTTGTCCTGCGCGATCCACAGGTAACCGTCGGAGTCGGGCGCGATATTGGCGAACGCGGCGGGCGGCAGCTGTTCGCTGATCTGACCGGGGCTCTCCCCCGCGTCGGGCGCGAAAGCCGCGATATAGACCAGGCCCGCCACATTCGGCTGATCGCCGGCCTCGGTGATGACCGCGCCGCCGTAGGAATGCCCGACCAGCAGCACCGGTCCGTCGACCTGGGCGACCATTTTGCGGGTGCGTTCGGCGTCGTCGGCGAGCGAGGTGAGCGGATTCTCCACCGCGTGCAGATCGCCGTAGCCGCGCTGCCGCAATTCGACGATGACCTTCGCCCAATGGGCGGCGCCACCCCAGAATCCGTGCACCAGGACGATTGCCGGTTTGTCAGCCATGACCGTGCCTTTCGTAGACGTGGACGTTCACTTCAGGTGGAAAAGCTGTGCGGCATTCCCCTCCAGCATCGCCTGTGCCGCGGCGGGCGGAATGGTCGGGTCGCTCAAATAGCTGACGGCCCGGGCGAAGATCTTGCCGTTCTCGTAGGGGAAGTCGGTGCCCAGCAGCAAACGGTCCGCACCGAAGGAATCGAGGGCGGCGCGCAGGGCGGGCAGGTGGCCGTGGCCGACGGTGTCGTACCACATCAGCCGGGCCACGGTGCTGGGCAGTTCCGGCGATTGCGGTGACTCCCAGCGGTATTGGTTGTCGGCGCGCTGCAACAGCATCGGCAGCGCCCCGCCCAGGTGCGAGTTGATGATGCGAATATCGGGATACCGCAATGGGATTCCCCGCAGGATCAGCTGCAGCACGCTGATGGTGTCCTCGATCGGCGCACCGGCCATCCAGGTCATCTGATAGTCGCGGATGAGCGGTGAACAGGCGCTGTTCCCGGCGGGGTGCAGGTACAGCACCGCGGCCCGCCGGTTCAGTTCCTCGAAGATCGGCGTGAACTCCGGTTCCACCAGGGCGCGGTTGAGCACGGTGGTGTTCATGACCACGCCGGCCATACCCAATTCGTCCAGGGCCCGGCCCATTTCGGCGATCGACTCCTCGACGTGCGGCATGGGCGTGGCGGCGAAGGCCAGGAAGCGCTCCGGGTACAGCGCGACCAGCCGGGCGTATTGATCGTTCACGAAACGCGCCGCGGCGACGGCCTTCGCCCGGTCCGCGCCGTACGGTAACTGCGGCGCGGCCGACAGCACCTGGATATCCACGCCGGTGCGGTCCATGAGGGCGAGCCGGTCGTCCAGTTCGGTGCCGCCGCCGGCGCCCATTCCGCGCTGGGTGTCGGTGTCGGTATGGCCGAGCTCCACCAGCAAATCCAGATAATCATCGGTCCAGTAGTGCGCGTGCACATCCACTATCACTCGAATCCCTCCTGTCCAGCTCGAGGCGGCCCGGCGGGCACCCGCGTAGCCGCCGGTGTTCCGATCACACGTCAACCACCGTACGAGCGTCCGGATGGGGCGGCTCCGCCCGCCGAGGGTGAGATCACGCGGCCACGGACCGCGACCAGTCAGGGATCGAGCCTGCGCCCGCGGGCTGCCGGGCAGCCCGCGAGCGGGTGTGGGTGCTCAACCCAGTTCGATATCCAGATACGAGTCGCCGTCCTCGGCCGATGCGATGGTCGTGGTGCCGTCCGGGCTGTACGAGTAGAGGCTGTCGTAACTGTTGACCACCAAGGCGAGGCGATGGCCATCCGGGATGTCGTAGCAGGCCGCCTGTAGTTGCCAGTGCACGATGCGCGGCTCACCCGGGGTCACATCGAGCAGAGTCGACGGCTCGTGCGTGATGAGGCGGGCCGTGTGGTCGGCATCCACATCGAACAGGTAGGCCACCAGGGTCGCGGCCGGCGCGGTGCTGCTCACCGACAGTTGCAGGGCCGGGATGCCGCGCAGGCGACGGCCGCCGGCCAGCGCCTCGGTCTGCCAGATGAGCAGGCGGTCGCGCTCGAATTCTACGAGCCGGTAGGTCTGCGGCGTGCCGTAGCACTCCCGCTGCCCGGTCTTCAGGAACTCGGCGACCGCGGTCGCCGCGGTCGCGGTGTCACCGGCGGTGAAGCTGCGCGTCCAGCCGGATTCGGGTTTCGGTGTGAGGACGGCGTCCGTGCCGCCGCCATTGCCGAGGAACCAGCGTTCGGTTTCGGTACTGACGTCGTTCCAGTCGGCCTGGGCTTCGCGGCGGGCGGGTTCGGTGATCCGTTGTCCGCCACCCGCGATGGGCTGGGTCTGGTAGGTGAACATCACCTGGTTGCTCACCGTCTCCGGCTCGGCGGAGCCGGTGCCCTTCAGGTGCAGGTCCAGCCAGTCGAGGGCTTCGCTCATCGGCTTCAGCAGGCCCGGGAAGGGGAAGCCCAGCGGGATCCCGACCAGCCCGGCCGCTTCCGGCGCGCCGTGATTGCCGATCCACATATTGAGCCGCTTGGGCGGGTGCAGGCGGTTGAACGTTTCCAGGACCTCGTTGGCCGGGAACAGCGTTTCGTGCCAGGTGTTCGAGAAGAAGGTGGCGATGCCCCGGTCGTTGGTGTCGTCGACGAACGCTTCCGGGGAGCGTTTCGCGCCCCACGCCTCGACTTCGTCCATATGCGTGCCGGTTTCGAAGTACTCGAGAATGCGCAGCGTGTCCGGGTCGAACTTGTCCTCGCGTTTGCCGCCCGTGTAGTCGACCAGCAGTTGCATGGCGGACAGATGGCGAGTCTGGTTGGCGTACAGGGACGTTGCGAGATTGCCCCAGGTGCTCAATGCCACGACCACGGACACCCGGCGGGCCGGATCGGTCGCGGCGATCAGCTGGCTGAGACCGGAACCGTAGGATTCGCCGAGCATGCCGAACGCACTCGGCTGGAACAGGTCCCGTGCGTAATCGAGTACGAGAACGCCGTCTTCCCGGTCTTTTTCACCCGCGACATCGACGAATCCCGATGACGTGGGGATCTCGCCCGGCGTACCCAGCCCCCGGGGCGTATAGGCCAATACGTGATATCCGCGCACTGCCAGCATGAGGTAGGTCCAGACGAACGGCAGCCAGCCGAGCGGACTCCACCCCGCCGGCACGACCACCACCGGCCGCGGCTCGGGCCCGTTCAGTTTGACCGTCAATGCCGAGAGTTGCACGCCCTCGGCCCCGCTGATCTGCGTGATCTCGACTTCGGCCGCACTCCGGACGGTGTCCACCACCGCCTGCAGTTCCGCCGGCAATGCCCCGGCCGTCCCGGACCCGCGCACCGCCGCCAGCAGCGCCCGCGCCACTTGGACGACCTCCGGCGTGAAGGTCAATCCGTCGGCCCACATCCCATTGACCGCAATGCTTTCCAAGGTTTCATTGGTTACGTTCTCGACAGGTTCGGTCATTATCGACGCACCCCGATTCCACTCATGTCGTGCATGATGAAAATGGTGAAAACCTGTGCCAGGAAAAGCATCTGGCACCGATTCATCGTATGACCGCACTGGCCGTTCGCGCGTGAAAGCCGAGAAACATACCTCGAATTACGCTCTTACGGAATGTTTTTCGCGCCTTTCAATGCGTTCCGGTACCGATCAGCGGCACGACATCGCACGCCATCCGTTCGAGCACCGCGGCGAAGGAATCGCCGGGAAACAGCCACAATCCGATCGAATCCGCACCGGCGGCGTAGAGCTCGTCCAATCCGGCGGCCACCTGCGCGGGCGTACCGGCGACCGCGAATTCGCCCACCTCGCGATCCCCGATCTCCGCGCCGTGCGTGGCGGGCAGCGCGGACTGACCGACGAGTGCGGTATGCGCCTCGGCGCGCACGAAGAAGCCGACGGCGTCGCGTACCGCATAGCGGGCGATCGCGGGGTCGTCGTCGACCGCGGCGAGGGTGAAGACGGTGATCCGCGGCATCTTCCGCCCCGCTGCCGCCGCGCCGCGCGCGATTTCCGCACGCGCCCAGCGGATATAGGCCGGTCCGGCCAGCACCGACAGCAGCACTCCGTCCGCCTTCGCCCCGGCCAGCCGCAGTGCGCGCCGGTTCACCGCGCCGATCCACAATTGCGGCAACCGGATCGGCGGGTGGTCCAGCCGAATCTGGCCGAAATGGTGCGCGTACGTGGGCTTGTCGATTTCCTGTCCAGCCAGCAGCGCCCGCACCGCGTCGAAGCTCTCCCCCACCGCGGTCAACGGCCGGTCGGTGTCGAGTCCCATCTGCCGCAGCCAATGCCGATTGCCGAGTCCGAGGCCGGCGCGGAACCGGCCGGGATGCATGCGGGCAAGTCCGGCGATCTCCATCGCGAGCACGGCCGGATGCCGGGTCATCACGCTGGCCAAGCCCAGCCCCACCGGCACTTCCCGGGTCGCGGCCAGCAACTGTGCGACCCCGGACATGCCGCCGCTGAAGAAACAGTCTTCGGAGAACCACAGTTCGCCGAAACCGAGTTGCTCGGCCCGGGCCGCGCCCGTGGTCAGTTGCTCCGGCGGCGTGAGACTTCCGAAGACGATCCCGAGGGTCATGGCCGATCTCCCGAATAAGTGGACGCTATGTCCAGAACGAGGGTAGACCCTAAGCGGACATCCTGTCCATATGGCTCGTTCGGGCGGTGCCGCGCGGTTTCAGCGCGCCCAGCGGCGCACCCCGCCCACCCAGGTCTGGGTGACGCCGACGCCGTCGAAATCGGTGTCGAGGGGATTGCCTTGCAGGACGGTGAAATCCGCGAGCCGGCCCGGTGCGAGCACGCCGCGGTCGGTGAGGCCGAGCTGCTGCGCGGCAACGCCGGTGTAGGCGGCCAGGGCCTCGTGCGGCCGGATGCGTTCGGCCGCACCCAATATCGCGCCGGAGGCGGTGCGGCGCTGCACGGCGTCGCGCATGACGGCGAGGGGATCCAATGGCGTGATCGGTGTGTCGTTGTGCAGGGTGACGGGGACTCCGGCGTCGATGAGGCTGCGGGCCGGATCGAGGCGGGCGGCGCGGTCGGGGCCGAGGAACAGGTCGCGGTGCCGGTCGCCCCAGACGTAGACGTGGCGGCTGAACACCGAGGCTTGGATGCCCAGCCCGGCGAGCTGACGGATCTGGTCGTCGCGCAATACCTGGCAGTGCTGCATCAATACCGGCAGGTCGCTGCCGGTGCGCTCGCGGGCAGCGCGGGTGGCGGCCATGACCGCGTCCGCCGCGGCGTCGCCGTTGGCGTGGATGGCGGCGCGCAGTCCGGAATCGAAAGCGGCCACGATGAGTTCGGTCAGATCGGCGACCGAGGTGCGCAGTTTGCCCGCGGGGCCGTCGGGCGCGCCGGCGGCCGGCAGCGAATGGTAGGGCTGGGTGAGCGCGGCGGTCCAGCCCTGGATGGAGCCGTCGGCGAAGCCCTTGACCGCCAGCGTCCGCAGCCACGGCGATTGGTTCGGGGCGGTGTTCGCGACGCCGCGTACCCGGCCGGGCTGGTCGCCGTCGATCCAAAGTCCCAGGCGCACACGCAGATACGGCAGTGTGCCGATCAGGTTGTAGGCGGTGAGCAGTTGCGGTGAGACGGAGGAGTCCATGCCGGTGGTGACGCCGGCCGACAGGCAGCGGTCGGTGGCCGATTCCAGCACGCGCGCGATGCCGTCCGGGCTGATCGGGATGACCTTGGTGAGCACGCTCGAGGCGGCGGATTCGTAGAGGCGGCCGTCCGGTGCGCCGTCGGCGAAGCGGCCGTAGGAGCCCGCGGCCGGGTCGGCGCTGTCGCGGGTGATGCCCAGTTTCGCCAGGCCGGCCGAGTTGACCATCGCCAGGTGGCTGGAGATGTGCAGGACGAACACCGGGCGGCCCGGTGCGACGGCGTCGAGTTCGGCGAGGGTGGGAAAGCGCTGCTCGCGAATCGCGGTGTCGTCGAACTTCATTCCGACCACCCAGCCGTCGGACCGACCGGCCTGTTCGCGCAGCAGGGTCAGCACCTGATCCATGGATTCGACCGGGCCGAGGGGCGGGGCGGACAGATCCGCGGTCATCGAACTGACGCCCAGCAGCAGGAAATGCCCGTGCGGATCGATGAATCCCGGTGTCAGCGTCTGCCCGCCCAGGTCGGTGTCCGGGCCGCCGCCCCGGTTGCGCAGGGCCGCGCGCACCTCGTCGGTGCCGCCGACCAGGGTGATGCGATCGCCTTCCACCAGCACCGCCTCGGCGGTCGGGCGCTGCGAATCCTGGGTCAGCACAACGGCATTGGTGATGGCCTGCACGGCGGGCGCGGCCGGGTCCAGCAGTCGCGGGGCCGCGCTCGCCGTTCCGCCACCCATCGCCCCGGCTCCGGCGACCGTGCCCGCCAGGGCGGCGGCGAACTTCAGCGCATCGCGCCGGGTCACCGTCCTGCCGTGCAACCAGGGAATGGTCTTGCACTCACCACACAACTCGGGATCCTCTCGAACGGGCATCGGTGCCGGTCCGAATAAGATCGGCGATGTGGCAGCAAACGCCGGGAAAACGCCGGAAACCGACACCGATCTCGTCCTGCTGCCCGATTCCTACTTCTCCGAGGCGGATCTGGCGCTCATCGAGACGATCCAGGCCGCACCCCGCGCGCCGTGGTCCCGTATCGCCAAGACCCTCGGCATCGACGCCACCACCGCGGCCCGCCGCTGGGATCGCCTGCGCGCCGCCGGCCTGGTCTGGGTGACGGCCTATCCCGCCCCCAAGCTCACCACCGTCGCCTTCATCGACATCCGCTGCCGCCCACAGCAACTCGACGCCTTTTGCGCCGCCGTCACCGCCCTGCCCTGGGTGTTCAGCGTGGAGGAGACCGCCGGCGAATACGACTTCCTGCTCTCGGTCGCCGCCATCGACATCCCCGCGCTGGGCCGCGCCATCCGCCGCGACATCTCCGCCCACCCCGACGTCCTCGCCACCCGCACCCAGATCGGCCTGACCCTCTTCGGCGAAGGCGGCGACTGGACCCTGCGCGCCATGGAACCCGCCCGCCGCACCGAACTGGCCACCCCGCCCCGCACCAAACGCACCCCCTACGGCACTCACGCCCGCACCGCCCTATCGCCCGAGGACCTCACTCTCATCGATGCCCTCAGCGCCGACGCCCGCCTCCCCTACACCGCCCTGGCCACCGCCACCGCCCTCCCCGAACACACCGTCCGCCGCCGCCTGCACCGCCTCCTCACCGCCGGCGACCTGACCCTCCGCTGCGATTTCGCCTACCCCCACGCCGGCCTCCCCACCCTCGTCACCTACCACCTCCAAGTCCCCCACCCCCACCTCCCCACCACCGCCTCCACCCTCATCCGCCTCCCCGAAGTCCGCATGTGCGCCACCATCACCGGCCCCACCAACCTCTTCGCCCAAGTCCTCCTCCACTCCCTAGGCGAAATAGACCCCTTCGAATCCCGCCTCTCCACCCTCCTCCCCCACCTCCGAATCACCACCCGAACCCTCACCCTCCACACCCCCAAACGCATGGGCTGGCTCCTCGACCCCCGAGGCCGAGCCACCGCCAGAGTCCCCCTCAACTTCCCCGACGCCTAACCCCCGATGCCCCGAAAAAACAACCGCCCGAAGCAGTCTCACTGCTTCGGGCGATCGCATATGTGGTCCCAACCGTCAGACGTCGAACACTTCATCCAGACTGGCAGCTTCGAGCATCCTGGCCGCCCAACCCCGCAACTGCTCCGGGCTACCAGCCCGAACAACAGCCGCGACGTCCTCAGGCAATGCCCCGAATTTCAACGCCAACAGCTCGAGCACCATCTCAGCCCGCCCACGAACCTCACCACGGGCTTCACCACGAGCTTCCCCCTCCGCGCGGAGTCGTTCCGCAGTCGACATGATGACCTCCTTCGCATCAGGTCCGAGTCGATTGAAAACCGGTCCCAGCTCGGTATCACTGGTTTCCCCGACACTAAGAATGTACGTCACCACCCACTCCAGGACCTCGATCCCGCCGGGGGCGGACACAATCACCTGTAGGTCTTGCACCAGCGGCAACATCTCGATCGCCAGGGAGCGATTGCCCGCAGCGATCTTCAACAAGACAAGCAGCACACGTGCCGCCGGAGTCAGCGCGCGTTCACATAGCGCCGATACCGGAGCGATGGTGAGGTCGTCGAGCACGAACCGGAAGCGGGGCAGCAGGTCACCCAGCGCGTCCCGGGTCTCCGGATCGATATCGAGCAGCTCCGAGAGTTCGGTCGGATACTCCCAGCGGCGACCGTCACGACTGGCATGGACGACCAGCGGAATCACCACGGGCAGCGTTTTGGTCTTCGGATGCTCGCGGACATACCGATTCCAGATGCCGACCTTGTACTCGAGCATGCGCAGCGCCATCAACGGGTCGGGACTGCTCTGATGCTCGATGAGCAGGAAGACGTACGCGTCGTACCCGTCGAGGCGAGTACGAAACAGCAGGTCGCTGTACCGGGACCGCAGTTGTTGTGAAACGAAACTGCACGACTGCAACTCGAGTAGGTCCCAATCCACCCGCGTCACAACTTCTTTCGGTAGCGCCGCCCGCAACTCAGCGGCAGCATCGGCCGGGCGTGACAGCACCTGGCGAAAGTAAGCGTCGTGCGGATTGGACGGCGAGTCAGCCACGATTGAGCAAGCTACGCCCAAAGTATCTGCGACACGCACATTTTCGACGACATGTGGAAAGACGGGACTCGAGCCACAACTGTGCCTGTTTTGCGACAAATTGGGCCAATGTTTGTTTTGTCCGCTTAAAACCTCCCGGCCCGTTCTGGCAGGGTCCGATACTCGGGAAGCAGGTCGAGCAGCGCAGCTCGGGGTGCTATCACACTGAGGGACAGAGGGATTCGCGTGCTCAGCGTCTTCCGAGCATTCCGCGGCGGCCACGGATGAACCGGATACCACGGTATGTGCCGATCTTGAAGAATGGCGGCGGTGAACTGACCGCGCTGAGGTACATGGCGGAGGATATCGCTGAGATCTGTGTACCGCTCATCGATTTCGTGCCTCGCGGGAACTCCGGTGCCGGGCCCGGTGGGCGGCCGGGGAAGTCGTCGAGCCGGATATTCGAAGAGTCCGTGGAGGGATTGCTCAACCATTGGAGTGCGCCATTCGATCTCATCGTCGACGCGCACAGCCTGTTCAGTACCGAACCTTGGAATCCCACCTCGTACATGGTCGATGGCTGCATGGCCGCACACATGGCGGTGATACCGGCGGTGCGGCTGTCGGATCCGCGGCGGGTGTTGCGCGAGGTTGGAGCCGCGGTGCGACGGGCATGCCATCAGCCGATCTGCATCCGTCTCACCGAGGACGATCTCGCCGGCACAAAGGCGTATGAACTCCCGGCCCGAGTCGACACGACAGTCCGCGCCGTGAGGAAGGACCCGGACTCGATTCATCTGGTCATCGATCTCGGCGCGATCACCGATGCGGAGGACGCCCGACACAAGGCCAGAACGACGCGACTCGCGCTCCCGTATGTTCCACATATCGATGACTGGATGTCGATAACGGTTGCGGGAGGGGCATTTCCACAGGACCTCAGCAAGGTGCCGCTCAAGACGATGACACGACTCGAACGAACCGAGCTGGCCTTCTGGCGCGCTGTATCTACCGAGCTGACCGGAAAGTACAACAGAGCGCCAGCTTTCGGTGACTACGCCGTCGCGTTTCCTCGGCAGACGGCTGGTGGTAGATACAGCGCACCGCCCCAACTGCGCTATACGGTCGACAACGGCTGGCTGGTCATGAAGTACCGCAGGCACGAAAACGACAGGTTCTTCGATATCTGCGAAGAGATCACCAAATGCCCCGATTTCACCCCGGGCCTGACCTGGGGAGATGAGGAGATCGAGGCACGTGGTCACCCCGACCGTCCGCCTTCGGCGCCGGGACCAGGGAATTCATCGACCTGGCGTGCAATCGGCACCAGTCATCACGTCGGGTATCTGGCTGCCCACCTGCCCGAGCCGGACGACCACTAACGCGCTCGGATGCCGCGAATAAGAAACGGCCGGTCCATCTGGTGATGGACCGGCCGTTTAAGTGGTTCTAGCTGGGATCGAACCAGCGACCCCTCGCGTGTGAAGCGAGTGCTCTCCCGCTGAGCTATAGAACCGTAGCTCGCCACCGGAGTGGCTGTTCGGGGCGGTTTTTGTGCCGCTCGAACGAGAGAGAACATTACACATACCGGGGACTGCACGCCAAATCGCGTGGAAGGAGGGGGGAAGGGGGGGTTTGAGCGGGGTGGATCGGGGGTGGTCGGGCGTGTCAGGAGGCGGGGCGGCGGATGCGGGCCAGCCAGGCGGATTCGTCGGTGAGGGTGCCTTCGGGGCGGCCCGAGGTGGCGGCGAAGTCGGCGGGGATGCGGGCTCGGCAGCGGGTGGGGGTGAGGGATTCCAGGGTCCAGCCGGGGCCGAAGGCGGATTCGATGGCGGTGCGGGGGATGCGCGGGCCGAAGCCTGGTTCGGTGTCGGCGAAGGCGAGGATGTGGACGAGGGCGTCGGGAGCGCAGGCGGTGGCGAGGTTGCGGACGTAGCCGGCGACGTCGCCGTGGCTGGCGGCGAAGACGTGGAAGAGGCCTACGTCGATGATGGTGTCGAAGCGGGGGCCGGGTTCGAGGTGGAGGGCGTCGGCTACGTCGAAGCGGGCTTTGACGCCGTGCCGTTCGGCATTGGCTCGGGCTTGGCGGATCGCGCTGGGCGAGATGTCCAGCCCGGCCACGTCATAGCCGCGCTCGGCCAGGTAGATCGCGTGTTCGCCGGTGCCGCAACCGATGTCGAGCACGGCGCCGCGAATCCAGCCCGCGCTTTCGAGCTCGACCACCGCCGGTTGCGGCTCACCGATCACCCACGGCGCGGTGCCGTCGTCGTAGGCGCTGTCCCAGAATTCCGTCGGTCGGGTCATCCCTCCAGTGTCCGGCTCGCGGGCCGGTTCGGGGCGCATGTCGGGGCATCTCGCCGGCCGTTCACCGCGCCGCCACGGAATCACACCCCTGTAGTTCACATTTACCCCCATTAACCAGGCGATTTGTTGTCTGTCCAGATAGTCGGCTAATGTTCTCTCTCGTCAGCCGGACAGCCACACAGGCGCCGGGGACGAAATGCGGATGTAGCGCAGCTGGTAGCGCATCACCTTGCCAAGGTGAGGGTCGCGGGTTCGAATCCCGTCATCCGCTCGAAGGCCAACCGGCCTTGGTTGGCGGTGTGGCCGAGTGGTGAGGCAACGGCCTGCAAAGCCGTGCACACGGGTTCGATTCCCGTCGCCGCCTCTTGCTTGCAAGAGGAAAGACTCGCGCGATTAGCTCAGCGGGAGAGCGCTTCCCTGACACGGAAGAGGTCACTGGTTCAATCCCAGTATCGCGCACCAAAGTTAGCAGTAAGGCCCGGCTTCGGCCGGGCCTTACTGCGTTTACAGGGCATGCTTCGAGCCGGGAAATCAAGCGCCCGCCCCGCAGCGGCCGGTGTGTTGTACTGGCGGGGTGATCGAATCCGGCGAATTGCCCGATGCCCTCGACGCGGTCGTCGAACAGTCGTTACTGGGCGGCCCACGCCGATATACCCGCAGCCAGGTGGCCGAAATCTCCGGTGTCCCGATCGAGCGGGCGCGCAAGTTGTGGGTGGCGCTGGGGTTCCCGGCCGCGGGCAATGACGACGAAGCGGCGTTCACCGACGCCGATATCGAAGCTGTACGCGCCTTCACCAACATGTCCGAAGTCGCGGGGACGAGCGAGCAGAGTCAGATCGCCGCGGCCCGGACGCTCGGGCAGGCCATGGCGCGGCTGGCGGAATGGCAGGCGGATCTGATCACCCACGACATCGGTCCGCGGGTGGCGGGCGCGGGCGGACAGCCGGAGGAGGCGACCGCCCGGACCATCGCGGTGCTGACCGAGCTGCAAGAGTATGCGTGGCAACGACATCTGGCGGCGGCGCTGAGCCGGTCGGTCGAATCCGGAGGCGCGACACGGCAATTGCTGGTCGGGTTCGCGGATATGGTCGGCTACACCCGGCTGTCCCGGCATCTCGACCTCACCGAATTGACCGAACTGCTCGACGGGTTCGAGGCCGCCACCACCGAGGCCATCACCGGCAATGGCGGGTGGGTGATCAAGAACGTCGGCGACGAGGTGATGTTCGCCGCCGAGAACGCCCGGGACGGAGCGCGCATCGCCCTGGCCATGCATGCGGCCATAGCCGTTGCGGCCCAGTCGATTCCGGATATGCCGCAGATCCGGATCGGGCTGGCATACGGGCCGGTGCTGACACGGTTCGGCGACCTGTACGGCACCGTGGTCAATGTCGCGGCGCGGCTCACCGGCGTGGCGCGACCGGGGACGATCCTGCTCGACGACGGCGCGGCGGCGGCGCTCGGCGAGGACCACGACTACACGGTGCGGCATCTGCGGAGTGTGCGGGTCAAGGGCTTCTCGCGATTGCGGCCCCACGTGCTTCGTGAGCCGAAACGCCGGTAGACCGGCGCGTTCCGCTCCGAACATGCCGGATTCGGCTGCGGCGACCGGGCCCGGCGGATGCGACACTGTGGGCATGACGGGTCGGGTGCAAGGGAACGTTCCCCAGGGTCGATTCACCGGGGCGCAACCGCCGCCCAAGCAAGGGCGCGGGATCATGCGGTTCGGGCTCTGGCCATTGCTGCTGGCGGCGGGTTTGATCACGATCCTGCCGTTGCTGCTGCTCGCGGTCCTGATGTTCGTGCGCCCCGCCAGCACTCCCGCCCCGGCCGCCCCGCCCGCCCGGGTGGCCCCCGCCGGCGAACCCGTGCCGACCACGGCACCGGTCAAGCCTTGTTATCCATTCCAAACGGACTGCGTTCCAGGCTGATTCGGCGGTTGACGCTGCGACAGTCGGCTTCGATGGATTAGCTTGGGGCATGGGGCTTTCCGCGGCTGAAGTGTTCGACGCATTGGGCAAGGACTATGAGAAGGCGTTCGCCGGGCTGAGCGCGCAGCGGGAGGAGATCGACTGGCTGCTCGCGCAATTGCCCGGCGGCGCGCGGGTGTTCGATGCCGGGTGCGGGACCGGGCGGCCGGTGGCGGAGTTGCTGGCGGCGGCCGGGCATCAGGTCACCGGGTGTGACGTATCGCCCGGGATGATCGAGATCGCGCGCGCCCAGGTACCGGCCGCCCGGTTCGACGTGGCCGATCTGCGCGAACTGACGTACCCGGCGGGCAGCTGGGACGCGGTGGTGGCGTTCTTTCCGCTGCTGCAGATGAGCAGGGCCGAAATCGTCTCCACGCTGGCCAAATTCGCGGATTGGCTGGCCCCGGGCGGATGCCTGCTGCTGGCCACCGTGCCCGCCGATATCGAGGGCCTGGACGTCATCTTCATGGGTCAGCCGGTCACGGTCAGCAGCTATCCGCCGGAAGCGTTCCGGCAGTTGCTGACCGACGCGGGGCTCGAGATCGCGCGCGAACGCGTCGTCGAGTTCGTGCCCGACTATCCCGATGCCCTGCCGGAACCCGACTTGTTCATCGCCGCCCGGAAACCACAGAGCTGAAAGCCGAATGAAGCGGCTCGCGCTGGTCGCACTGCTCACCGCACTCGTCGGCTGCGCCACCAGCTCCACACCCGGCCCCGCCCCGGAATGGATCGCCCAGCCCGCACCCGCGACCGGAGCCCGCATCCTGTCGATCACGCCGACCCCCGACGGCCTCCTGCTTCTAGGATCCGTCCCGAGCCCCGACGGCCGGCTTCCCGCCGCCTGGACCACCACCGACGGCCGGCAGTGGAAGACGCTGATGCTGACCCCGCACAGCGGCTACGCCTTTGCCGCGGAACTGATTTCGGGCAGCGCGGGCGACCGCGTGATCGCCCTCGGCCAGGCCTTCGGCGGCGCGCATTTCAACCCGCGCATGACCGTCTGGTCGGGCGACACCTCGACCCTCGAGGAATTCCCGCAAAGCTTCGAGCAATTCGGCGGCCCCCACGCGATCGGCGTCAGCGGCGCTGCGGCGATCGGCGGCACCGGTCTCCTGGTCGGCGCATGGGACAGCAGCAGCGGCCGCTACGGCACGACGGTCTGGACGTCTGCCGACGGCGTGAATTGGCTGCGACAGGCGGACGACTCAGCTTTGTCGGCCGCTCCCGGCGAGGTGACCGGGGCCAGCGGCGTGACGACCGGTCCGGACGGTTTCCTGATCGCGGGCAACAGCATTCGCGGAACCGAATACCAGCCCTTGCGATGGACCTCCCCCGACGGCCGCACCTGGCAGCGAATCCCCCTGTCCGGCACCGGCGTCGCCAGCCAATCAGCCTGCGATGCCGCCGGCTGCGTCACCATCGGCCGCACCGTAGGCCCCCGCCCTCAATTGCTCTGCTGGCCAACACCATCGACCTCCCGCTCCGGCCCCGACGCCGCCACCCTGGACATCGACCAGGCCCTCCTCCATTCCGGCCAGCTGATCATGGCAACCCGAATGGACGGCACCGCCCACCTGCTGACGGCCGCCCGAGACTGCACCGGCATCCGCGACCTCCCCCTTCCCGTCACCGCCCCCAAAGCCGTACTCGGCGCCCTCCCCCACCACCTCCTGCTCGCCACCACCGACCCCGACGGCGACAGCCGAATCTGGCTGAGCACCCCACCCACTTGATACGGCGAGCGCACAGCTCAGGCGGCCGCCCGGCATCCCCGCCCGCCACGCCATCCGCACAGTTTGTCAGACCCTCCGCATAGACTCGAAAGTTTGTTCGACTCGAGGTAATGTTCCGGCCCATGCCGGAGTTGTCTCGCCTCGAATGGGCACGTATGAATCTCGATCAAGTGCGCAGGCAGTTGCTGGATGCGGCGGCGTGGGGGAAATACATCACGCCCGAGCAGCTGGAGCACGCGGCAGGGAAGATCGCGGAAGGCATGCGGATCTACGTCGAGGAGACGTCCGGCGGCGGACCCGAGCCAGGCGGTCGGTGCGGTCGCCCTACGCTGCGCCGGCCTTGACGGGGCCCATGACACTTCACGTCGGCGTTCGAGACGAGCAGGACACGCTTATGCCGAAGGCCCGGTACGGAACCGGGCCTTCGGGGACTGCGCGCGAATCAGATATTGACGCCGTAGTCGCGGGCGATGCCCGCCAGGCCGGAGGCATAGCCCTGGCCGATGGCGCGGAACTTCCATTCGGCGCCGTTGCGGTAGAGCTCGCCGAAGACCATGGCGGTCTCGGTGGAGGCGTCCTCGGTGAGGTCGTAGCGGGCCAGTTCGGCGCCGGTGTTGCGGTCGACGACGCGGATGTAGGCGTTGCGGACCTGGCCGAAGGACTGCTGGCGGGCCTGGGCGTCGTGGATCGACACCGGGAAGAAGATATTGGTGATGGTGGCGGGGGTGCCGGCCAGGTCGACGTTGATGGTCTCGTCGTCGCCTTCGCCCTCACCGGTCAGGTTGTCACCGGTGTGCTCGATGGAGCCCTCGGGCGAGCGCAGGTTGTTGTAGAACACGAAATGCTGATCCGACAGCACCCGCTGATCGGTGCCGGTGGCCAGCGCGCTGGCATCGAGATCGAAATCGGCGCCGGTGGTGGAGCGCACATCCCAGCCCAGACCGACGCTGACGGCGGTCAGATTGGGAGCTTGCTTCGACAGTGAGACATTCCCGCCCTTGGCCAGACTGACGCTCATCGAGTTTCCTTTCGTACCTGTTGTTCGCGGATCGCAGGTTCCGGGTCGCCGGGGATCCGGCGGCCGGTGCCGTTCTCGACCATAGTCGTTTCGAGGGAACCGGTTCGGGTGCGCGGCGATCGGATTCGTGGAGCGGACACGGTCAGCCGGCCGCGATGAACCGGCCCAATTGCGGCACCGCCTCGCCCGGATGTTTGGCCTGGAAACCGTCGCCGATCGCCTGTAGTTTCCAATCCCCGCCCGCGCGAAAGACTTTCGCCATGGCGAGGGCGGTGAACGGCATGCCGCCGGTCAGGGCGTAGCGGGCCAGTTCGGCGCCGGTGGTGTCGTCGACCAGGCGGCAGTAGGCATTGCTGACTCGTTCGAAAGTCTGGCCCTGATACGAGGTGACGATGAACAGCAGCGTGGTGACGTGCGAGGGGATGCGGGTGAGGTCGACATTGATGACCTCGTCGTCGCCCTCGCCCGCGCCGGTCAGATTGTCGCCCTGATGGCGGATGGAGCCGTCCTTGGAGGTGAGCTCGCCGTAGTAGACGACATCGGCGAGCTGGGCGCCGGCGTACATGGCGACCCAGGCGTCGAGATCGATATCGATGGTGCGGCTGCCGAACAGGCCAGATTTCTTCACCGGATCCCAGCCCAGGCCCATGCGGATGTAGGTGAGGGCGACGCCGCCTTCCTTGCGGAGGGTGACACGCTGGCCTTTGGACAGGCTGACCGGGCGGCCCTTGGCCAGGGTGACTTCGGCGACGGGCGGCGGATTCGGCGGCGGGGGTGGGGAATACGACGGCGCCGGCGGGGGCGGGGGTGCATACGACGGCACCGGCGCGGGCGGGGGCGGCGGCGAATAAGAGGGCACCGGCGCAGGCGGCGGGTAGGCAGGCGGCGGCGGATAGGACGACGGCGGGGGCTGGGGTGAATACGCCGGGGTTACCGGCGGCGGATAGTTCGACGGCGCTTGATAAGTGGGCGCGGGGCGCGGCGCGTCCTCGACGCTGACGCCGTGATCGGTGACCAGCGCGGCGAACCCGCCCGCATAGCCCTGCCCCACCGCGCGCACCTTCCAGTTGCCGCCGCGCCGGTACAACTCCAGCGCGATCACGATGGATTCGGTCTGCAACCCGTCGATTCGGTACTCGTACAACCGGTTTCCGGCGGTGTCGGACACCGTCGCCACCGGCGCGGCGATCCGGCCGAAGTTGGCGTGCGCGTCGTCCAGGGTGATGACCGCGCGAATCTGGTCGATATCGGCGGGAATCTGGTTCAGCGACACCGCCAGCGCCGCAGGCTGCCCCGCTCCCCCGGGCTGCAATCGCACACCCGGCCCGGACGGTTGGTTGAAGAACACGAAATCAGCGTCGGAGCGCACTTTTCCGCGCTCGGTGACCAGCAGGGCCGACAGATCGGCCGCCGCGGCGACCTGCACGGCGATCACCACCTCGCCGACCGTCACCGGGCCGTTCTGCCCTTTGACAAGCGCTGCGGACAACGGACGCTCCTCCCCACGCCGATAGTGCTGCCTGCCACTTTACGAGAGCGGTGTGACATTCGGGCGCAGAGCGGGCGAAGCCCGGATTCACCCCGCCCGGCACTCCGACGTCCAGAAATTTGCTAGCGGACGTTTCACACTCGCAGGACGATACGAATCCTTAACCATCAATTACCGGACGATCGAACTCCTTCCCCCTAGACTCGGCTTCTGTAACACCAGAAATGCCCTGTTTCACGGCATTTCTCTCGCTGGACCAGAACTCGGAGAAGAGGCACTTCGCATGAACTTTCAGAAGAGTCGCGAACACAAAGAGTTTGCTGTTGTTTCGCGGACCACCGCCAACGGACTCGCGAAGGGACCCGTCTCCGGCCCGGCGATCGACCAGCCACCACTCCTCGGCCATCGGCGGCCGACCCTCGATCGGGCGGAGTGACACGGACACTCGGTAATACGACGATATGAGGGCCCGGCCGGGTGGCCGGGCCCTCGCCCTATCGGAGCCGGATTCGGAAAGGGCTCAGACTCTTTCGGTCGCGAGCACCTGGTGTGCGGCGCGGGCCGCGCCATCGATGCGGATGCGCGGGCCGAGAGTTCGCGCGGCGGACCTGATTTGCGGGGTCAGGGCGCGTGACAGTGCGGCGGTGAGCGATTCGGCGCTCGGCTGCCCGGGTGCGTGCGCGACGCCGACGCCGAGGCGCTCCACCTGTGCCGCCCAGTAGTACTGGTCGAACATCTGCGGCACCACGACCTGCGGTGTTCCGCTCGCCGCCACCGCCGCCGTGGTGCCCGCGCCGCCGTGATGCACCACCGCGGCGGTGCGCGGGAACAGGGCGCGATGGTTCACCTCGCCCACGACCAGGCAATCCGGGCCCGCCTCGTCGAGGTCGAGTCCGGCCCAGCCGCGCAGCACGATCGCCCGATATCCGAGCGTGCGGGCCGCCGCGAGCGCATTGTGCGCGGTATCGGCGCCGACGTGCATGCTCCCGAATCCGAAATACACCGGCGGGTCGCAGGCGGTGAGGAACTCCTCCAATTCCGGTGCCAGCGGCCGGGTATCGCGCAGCAGCCAAGCTCCGGGTTGCCAGACGTCGAGTTTCGAATCCGGCCACGGGCTCAACAACGGATCCGCCGCCAGCCAAGGGTGATCGGTGAAAATGTAATCCCGCACCTGGTCGACGGCAGCCAGCCCGAGCGCTTCCCGATGCTTGTTGAGCGAATCCCGCCACAGCAGGTTCCACCGCACCGCGTCCTGTTCCCATTGCGCGCGGACATCGGCCTCGGCATCCACTCCCGGACCGAGGGGAGGCGGCGGAATCTGTTCCGACGGAAGCGTATTCGCCGCGAATGCCGCATAGATGTATCGCATCCCGCGCAATTCTGCGATGGACTGCGCGGCGATCTGCAATGCCCCGCAGCCCAGCAACACCTCGCATCCTTCGGCGGCCGGCCCGAGCGTCGCGAAATGCGTATCGATCATCCCGTCGATACTCGCCCGCCGATCCGCCTCGGTAGCCATCCCCTTCTTCCTCCCCACCCCGCTCAACTCCGAGCCGACCGGAACGAACTCAACCCCGTAGCCCTCCACCAGCGCCCGGAAATCCGGCGGTGCGCACATCCGCACCTGCGCCCCCAACGCCAGCAATTCCACCCCCACGGCCAGCGTCGGCTGCACCTCCCCGCGCGACCCGAACGTCGACAGCAATACGCGCATCCGAACTCCCTTCGATTCGCCTGTGACCAGCGAGTATGAGGGGCCACCCGGGCCTTGCGGCAAGCCCCCGGCCGCGATATACATTTAAGTGGGAAGAGAAGGTCCGGTGCAGGCACACCGGACCTTCGTTGTTCCGCCGCCCTCGAGCCGCGCCGGACACCCCCGGGCCGAATCAGCCCAAATCACCCCCGCCACACCAAGGTTCTCCCCCGCCCCCACCGCACCGGCTCGCCGCAGACCCCCGCCCAACCACCCCGAACACGCCCGAAAACCCCTGTTTTACTGCACGTTTGCGTATTTCCCCCACCTATCGGCTAATGTTCTCTTCCGCAAGCCGAAGCGAAAGCCCAAGCAAGCAAATGCGGATGTAGCGCAGCTGGTAGCGCATCACCTTGCCAAGGTGAGGGTCGCGAGTTCGAATCTCGTCATCCGCTCAAAGGGGGAAACTGAATAACCGGCGCGATTAGCTCAGCGGGAGAGCGCTTCCCTGACACGGAAGAGGTCACTGGTTCAATCCCAGTATCGCGCACCATATTTGGATCAGACAAGGCCCGGTTCGCCGGGCCTTTCCGCTGTCCGGAGACGGCGGGGTGAAAACTGCTCAGCAGTGGAATTCCTGGCCGATTCGGCTGTTGCTGCCGCGCTGTAGTTCGACGAGGCAACCGTAGGGGGTCAGGGCTTCGGGGGTGGCTTTGAAGGCGGTCGCGGCCTTTTTGTCTATGCAGGTGAGAGCGGTGGGGTCGAGGCGGCAGGCGCGGTCGGCGAAGGTGATCGTGGTGCCGTAGGGCAGGACTTTGGGGTCGGCCGCGGCGATGAATGGGCCGGGGTCGCCGTGCTGGGAGCCGAGGGCGAGGGTGGTGGTGTCGTAGGCGATCCAATTGGCTATCCATTGCGAGCCTCTGGTGATTTCGGGGCGCGCGGGGGTGGATTGGAAAGCGTATTGGCAGGAGAGGGTGGGGCTCAGGTGGAATTCGGTGGCGCAGCGGATGGTGTGGGTCGGGTCGGTGAAAATGATGTCTTGGGGGAGAGTGTCTTCGCGGGCGGGGCGGAAAGCGGTGGCGTCTACGGGGGTGCCGGCGTTCACGTAGTCGATGATCGGAGCCGCGGGGGCGGTCGGGGTTGTGGTGCGGTCGCAGTTGTAGCGGACGCCGGTGTAGTAGGTGAGATTGTCCGCGGCCAATTCGCGTGGGCAGCCGAAAGGGTGCACGCCTGATTCGCTGATTCGAATTCCCGTGTGGGCCAGGGTGTTCACGCAATATGTGCCGGTCGAGCGGTCGATGCGGCAGGCGTAATCGCCGTCTTCGAATTTGCTGCCGTAAGGCAGGACGGGGCCGGTGTGGGACTGCGGGCTGCTGCCGGAACCGATCGCGAAATCCACGTCGTGGAGTTCGACGTAGTTCGGTTGCCAGGGTGCGGGATTCTGGTCCCAGGACGCGGCGGTGGGGGCGGGTTCGGGGTGCTGGAAATCGGTGGTGCAGGCGAGGGCGTCGGCGGGGTGGCGGGCGAGTTGGACCCAGCAGCTGGTCTTGTGATCCGGGGTGGTGAAGGCGGCGTCCGGCGTATCGATGTCGGAGGATTTCAGGCGGTAGGTGGTGGTGTCGGTCGGTGTGCCGGATTGGATCCAGGTGAGAAGTTCGGCGATCGGGGCGTTGTCGGCGGGCGCGGACGAGGACGAATGCGATGCCGAGCAGGCGGCCACGATCAGAGTCGCGGCAATCGACGCTCCGAGGCGGACCGTGAGCGCGCGTAACTTCCCCACCCGAATCTCCCTCCCGAATAGTCGATCGGACAATAGCCTGCCCGTCGCTCACACGGTGTTCTGTTCGGTATTTACAGCCGATCCGTCACCGGTTCGGGACGCGCCCGCGAGAGCAGAGAACCCAGTATCACCAGCGTCGCGACCACTACGGCATGGGCCGCGAACAGGATCAGCATGGGCACGGCGAAACCCTCGTCTGTGAATTCGCCGCGCGGGCCGACGCAGTACAGGGTGTAGTTGACCGAGGTGCCTTCGGAGTCGTGCCAGGTATCGGAGACGACCATCGGGTCGGTGTGGGATGCGCACAGCAAGGGTGCGGTCAGTTCGGCTTCGCCGGGCCAGATCGCCAGCGGGATGACCGCGGTGAGGACGCCGGCGGCGATTCCGGAGGTGGCGGCGGCGGGCAGGATTCTCATCGGCTACACCTGCTGGATGCGCAGCAGGGCGCCGGTGCGGTCGAATTCGGCGAGCATTTCCGTGCGGGCGGAGACCACATTGGTGACGATGCGGATTTCGCCGGCGAAACGGCTGACCACGATGGCGTTCACCTGGCCGTCGGACAGGCCGCTGCGGGAGCGGGCGGTATCGACGATGGATTCGAGGTTGGACAGGCCGGTCACTTCGCTGAGGGGAAAGCTTTCGCCGGCGATGTCGTCGAGGGCCGAAACCCGAACCGGCTGTGCGGAACTCAGGTTACCGAGGGTGAACGAATAGTCGTCCAATTCCCTGGGATGCTCCGGTGGGCGGATGCGCAGGCGGACGGTGGGTTCGCGGGTGGCCAGGTCGCCGCGGCCGGCCAGGAAACGCGTCACCTGATCCGGCTGATTGTTCAGCACCAGGCGGAAGTTGGCGGAATCCGGTGCGGTGAACAGGATTACGTTCGCTTGCAGATCGGCCGTGCCCAGTCTTTGCGCCAATGCTGCGATGGCATCCCGTGGCAGCGCGCTGACCAGCCCGCCACCCCGCGCCCGGATCCGCTGCTCGAATTCCGCCCGATCCACCGCGCCGACGCACCCGCTGACGCCGAGCACGACCAGGCACATCAGGATCGGAAACCAGCAACTGCGGCGCATACCCGGAATGCTAGAGGCCGGCCCTCGAATAGGCGTGACAAGAATTGCCCCACACCCAATGGCGACAATTCAGCAAACATTCCTGAGCGGTTCGTGGCAGGCTGGAATCCTGACCGAATCGCCATCCAGCGATTCACCGTCGATCCGAGGTCATCATGCTCAACAATCGACTCCCCACCTTGCTTCTCGCCACCACAGCCCTCACCGCCGCCCTCGCGACCGCCCCCGCAGCCGCCCAATCCGCCGCATCCGTCACGGTCGACCGGCAACTCCCCTACCGCACCACCACCCTGACCATCTCCGGCACCGCCACCTGCTCCGGCGGCGGCACCGCCGGCATCGACGTCACCAACGGCTCCCTGGAACAAATGTTCCAAGGCGGCGTAGGCGGCCCCATCGCCATCCGCCTCGACAGCGCCGTCCTGGTCGACTGCGACGACACCACCCAGCACTGGTCCGGCAACCTCTACGCCCCCGGCCGCCTCCTCCCCACCAACTCCGGCGGCACCGTAACCGTCAACCTCACCCAAGGCTCCACCGTCATAGCCACCACCGGAGCCCAGGGCGTCTACATAGTCAGCTGACGATCACAGCATCCGAGGCGCTCGGGCCCACGCGCGAACAGTCGGCGGCGCATAGAACCACCGGCCCTCATCCGTCAGCTCTGCCCGAGCGGCCGCGATGACCTCTGCCGAGACCCCTTGCCCTACAAGCGATTCCTGAACTTGAACAGCGGTGAGACTCCACATGCGAGCCGTCGGTGAACCGCCGCGGAACATGGGAATTTCAGCGGTGGAATGGATGTCGATGAGACCCAGCTTCGCCAATCGGGCGGGCAGCGTGCGAGCAAGCCGCCTCAGCACTTCGTCGCGTTCAGCGATGTGCAGCAACACGAATCGCGTGTGGACGAAATCGAAGGCACTGGGCGGCAGTTCATCAGCAACGAGATCGAACTGGGCGATTTCACCGCCGCGAGCAGGCAAGTCCGCGAGATGCCGCGGGTCAGCATCAACCGCAAGCACGCGTCCACCCGGCAAAACCGCACTGCACAACCACCGCGCGAACGACCCGCCGCCCGCACCGGCCTCCAAACAGCGACTCCCCACCCCAACACCCAACCGCGTTGCAAGCGAAACACTTTCGGCGTCATACGCTTCACCCAGCAAAGCCAGGCGTTCCCCAGCAAGATCCCAATCATTGGGCAGGGTGTAGCGCGGAGGCGGTGAAGTTGGGAACGACGAACCTGCCATTCGAAAACAGTAAGCGTGATCACGAGGCCAGGCGATACCCTCTGGCAATGGTGAGGCGAAAGTCTCCGCAGGAGAAGAAGGCGCTCAGCTACGCCAAGGACCGGCGGAACGACTACGGCGAGAACGATAAGAGTTCTCGCCGAAACATTCGGCGCAACAAGCGATTCCCGCATCGGGCCGATCGGCATCGAGAACATCAGACCATGGGCGGTGCGTTGGGGCCGGTCGATCTGGAACGGGCCGAGGGAGCTGAGATCGCGTTCCGGGCGGAGAAGTCGCGGTGGATCGCGGGGCGGTGGCGGAAGTGGCGGGACGCGCCGCTGGGTGAGGTGGTGGCGCGGAAGCTGCGGCGGCGCGCTGATGAACGGCTGCGTCACGAGGCAGGCGCACCCACCGGCGCTCGGCGGCGATTCGGGGCGGCGGGCGCGGGGCACAGTGGGCGCTCGGATGTGTCGAGCCGGATCGATGAGATCCTCGAGCGGGAGTGGGGCAGTTAACCGCCCTGACCGTCAATGCCGGGCCGTTGTACGCCTACGTACGCAGACGACGCCTATCGCGAAGGTTGCCTGGAACTCCCTCCAGACGCATCGCGGCCCGCTCATGGTGCCAACCCTGGTTCGTAATACTGCCCTGATGCCACGGTGGCAGCGCCGGTTCGGCGCTGCCACCGCCGCGCGCTCAGTCGCGGTAGGAGACGGTGGTCATCATGCCGGCTTCGCCGTGGTAGATGTTGTGGCAGTGGAGCATCCATTGGCCGGGGTTGTCGGTTTGGAAGTCGACTTCGAGGGTTTGCATGGGGAGGACCAGGGAGGTGTCTTTGCGGGGGCCGTTGAGTACCTGGTAGGTGTGGCCGTGTAGGTGCATGGGGTGGAACATCATGGTTTCGTTGATGAAGCGGAGGCGGATGCGTTGGTTTGCGGAGACTTTCAGGGGGGCGGTGTCGGGGTAGGGCTTGCCGTTGATGGTCCAGATGTATTTCTGCATGTCGCCGCCTAGTTTTACGTCGAGGGTGTGGTCGGGGGTGCGGGAGGGGAGGCGGAATTCGGCTGTGGGGGTGAGGTTGTGGGCGGTCAGTGGGGGTGTGGAGAGTTCGGTGGGGCGGATGGTGGGGGTGGGGGCGGGGCCGCTGCCGGTGCGGAGGTAGGCGAGGGCTTGGCCGGACTTTCCTTCGGCGGAGGCGACGAGTGGGAAGACGCCGTCGGCCAATTCGACTACCGCGTCGTAGCGTTCGCCCATGCCGATCAGCAGGGATGATGTGGTCACCGGCTCGACCGGGAAACCGTCGGAGTGTGTGACGCGGAGTAGATGGCCGCCCACGGCCACCCGGAATGCCGTGTCGGAGGCGGCGTTGATGATCCGCAGCCGCATGCGCTGGCGTGGCCGGGCGGTGAAAGTCACCGGGTCCGTGGAGATTCGGCCGTTGAGGAGGTAGTAGGGGTAGTCGGGAATGTCGCCCGTGTCCGAACCGAGGGGCGCGGTGGGTTCTGCGGGCATGGACATCGCGCCGGAGCCGCCCATGTTCATCCCGCCGTGGTCCATCCCACCCATATCCATCCCGGACATGCCGCCGCTCTCTAGCTTGCGCAGTTCGGCGTCGGGAGTGCGCCCGTTGACCTCGTCGAGCCAATCATCGAGAACGACAACGGCTTCCACGTCGTAATCCTTGCCGTCGGCGGGGTCTTCGACGATGAGCGGCGCTTGCAGACCCCGGTCGAGCTGGACGCCCACGTGCGGATGGAAGAAGTACGTGCCCGCATCCGGTGCGGTGAATTCGTACCGGAAATTCCCGCCCGCCGGAATCGCGGGCTGCGTGAGCCCGGGCACGCCGTCCATATCGTTGCGCAGCGCGATGCCATGCCAGTGCACGGTGGTCGGATCCGGGAGCCCGTTGGTGACGTCGGCCCGCAGCACCTCCCCCTTGGCGATCCGGACCTCCCGCCCGGGCACGATCCCGCCGTAAGCCCAGGTGTTCACCTGAACCCCGCCCAGATCGACGGTGGCGGGTTCGGCGCGCAAAGCGATCTCGCGAACCGGTGCGCCCGCGGCACGGCGGGCATTCTCGGCGGCCCGGACGGCATCCGATCCGGGCCCGACCGCGGATCCCGAGGACGGACTGTTCTTGGTGCAGGCGGCCAAGGCCGCGGCGGTGGCCAGCCCGGTGCCGAGCGCGAGGAATTTGCGGCGGCCCAGGGGCAGCGGGAACTGATTGGACGACATGGGGTCTCCTGAATCGATGCGGGGTTCGGGGAACCACCCGCCCGGTCGCGGGCAGGGGTGAACGAGCTACCGCCGGGACAGGCCGGGCGGCGGCCGGGAACCCATCAGATTCGGAGAATCGACAGCTGGGAGAGGGTGAGCGCGGCCGGGGGCGGCGCGCGGGCGGGCCGGG
>NZ_BDCD01000057.1 GCF_001613325.1 Nocardia yamanashiensis NBRC 100130
AGCCGCCGAGCCGCCGCCTCCCCCAACCCGCTGGCCGCCCCCGTAACCAAAGCAACCCCCCGGTCCCCCACCCGCACTGCACCATTCATGACCACCCACCGACCCCGAAGCGTCATCGGACGCCGAATCGTGCCAACCGAGGATTACGTACTAATGGTTGCACCCGGGCCGGCGCCGGGCAGACGATTAGCCGAAGAGCAACTCGATGCGGTTGTCGCGAAAGATCTCCAGCAGCACATCGAGAACGGTCTGCCCGGATCCCTCGGCCAAAGGGACCGCCAAACTCGCGCGAGCGGATTCCGAGCGCGGCCACCTCAACGTAAACGGATTGGCCGCTCCCCATCCGCCACGCAAGCAGTCCTCCAGCGCATCGAGATTCCAGCCGAAATAGCCGCCGGGGCCATTGACTGCTTCACCCAGCGCACAGTAGAAGCCGTCGATATCGGCGATCCCGGTCGGATCCATCGTGAACACTTGTCCTGCAGCGGAATCCGGCCTGCCGCGACGCCGGTAACTGTTGGAGAGCAAAGCTACGGACAGCCACGCTCGCCTGCCGTCTGTATCGAGATCACGCCACATGCCCAGCCGATTCAGTTCGCCCACGCGGATCCGATTCCAGATCCGACCGGATCCCGGCAGCGCGAGGTCGCACCACACCATCCCAGCGAGATCGACCAAACCCGGTCCCAGCTGCGAAGTCCGCACCGTGGTGACCGTCAGGCCGGAAAGGAAGTACGAGCCCATTGCGATGCCGTCCCGATCGAGAATGTCGAGATGCGCGTTGCCGGCTTCGAAACCACCGGCGCGTTGGGAGCCCAAACCTTTTCGCAGCTTGCCGCGCGGATCACAGCCCAGCAGCTGGATCTCGCGACGATCGCCCGAGTCACGAGCCGCGAAGAGTCCCCGGACATCGAGGACCGTCCCCCAATGATCGTCATCGTCGTCACCGATGAGGGTGCACGCTCCCAGCCCCCAATGATCGACCGACGCCAACGATGTATCCCTTCGAACTCTTGAACAGGAACTACGCCGACAAGTGTGACACTGTCCATCAGTGCAACCACCCGCCTGGCAGAGCCACGTTTTTCGGCGGGACCGATGAATTTCGCGTCGATCGGTAGTCGATACGGCTGAATGCACCCACACCGGGGATCTGTGCTGGACGGTTCCAGTGCGGGAGGAACACATGGAGGCAGTGATGAGCGTCGACGAATCCACACGAGAGCAGCAGAACGCGGCCGGTGCGAGGGCGGCAAAACCCCGGGTGCTGGTGGCGGGGGCGAGCATCGCGGGACCTGCTTTGGCGCACTGGCTTAATCGGCGGGGTGCCGAGGTGACGGTGGTGGAGCGTGCGCCCGAGTTGCGGCCCGGCGGGCAGGCGGTGGATGCGCGGGGTGTGGCCAAGGACGTGATCGAGCGGATGGGGCTTGGTGCGACGGTTCGTGCGGCGTGCACCGATACCGCCGGCGCGTACACGGTGGATGAGAACGGCGAGGTGCTGGAGACGTTTCCGGCCGATGCGGACGGGTATATCGCGGAGATCGAGATTCTGCGTGGCGACCTTTCGCGTGTGCTTTACGACGACACCCGCGAGGATGTCGAATACGTCTTCGGTGACCGGATCGACGGGCTCACCCAGGATGCGAGCGGGGTTGACGTGGTTTTCGCGAGCGGCAGTCGGCGGCGTTTCGATTTGGTGATCGGTGCCGACGGCCTGCATTCCGCCTTGCGCGCCATGGTTTTCGGTCCGCACGAGAAGTACCTGCGTCACCTCGGGCACGTGCTGGCCTTCTATAGCGTGCCCAACGAATTCGGTTTGGACCGTTGGCTTCTCGAATATCAGGAGTCCGGCCGGACCGCTCTGCTCCGCCCCATCCAGGACGCCACCCGCGCCATGTCCATGTTCTATTTCACCGCGGGCGAATTCGACGTCGATTACCGCGACATCCCCGCCCAGAAACAACTGCTCCGGGAACGCATGGCAGGCCTCGGCTGGCTGACCCCCGCCATCCTCGCCCACCTGGACGACACCCCCGACTTCTACCTCGACCAGGTCGCCCAGGTGGTCATGGACAGCTGGTCCGACGGCCGCGTGGCCCTACTCGGCGACGCCGCCTTCAGCTCCTCCCCCATGTCCGGCCAAGGCACCGGCCTGGCCCTCGTCGGCGCCTACATCCTCGCCGGCGAACTCGCCGCCGCCGGCTGGGATCCCGAACTCGGCTACGCCCGCTACGAAGACCGCATGCGCCCCTTCGTCGAAGCCAACCAGGAAATCGGCCGCCTGAACGCCCGCAGCCGAGACCTCCCCACCCCCGACTCCGAACCGGCCCCCGACTTCACCGGCGACTGGTTCATGGACCTCGTCGGCCGCGCCCTCAACGGCATCGAATTGCCCGACTACGCGGGGGTGCCGGACTCCGGGGCCTAGGGTTCGGGTATGACAGTCGCAAGGGTGTGGTCCGTTACCTCGACGACTCCGACCGAGGAGGACGCGAAGCAGATCGCCCGGATCATGGTGGCCGAACGGCTGGCGGCCGGAGCCGAGGTGACGGGTCCGGCCTTCTCCGTGTTCTGGCACAACGACGAACTCGGTGAGGGCCAGGAGTGGCGGGTGACCCTGAGAACCGCTGCGGGGCTTCGTGACCGGCTCGCAGCGCGGGTGCTGGAGCTGCACCCCTGGGCACCCGTGCCGGAGATCGTCGCTTCGCCGATCGAGTGGGCAATCGACAGCTATGCCGATTGGGTCGAAAAGGTCACGGCTGCAACGGAATAGGGCTGCGTGCGTAGCGGTCGACGCGGCCGACGGTGACGAATCCGAGGCGGCGGTAGATCGATTCGCCGTCGGGGGAGGCGGTGAGAATTATTCGGTTTGTTCCGGCTTCGAGTGCCAGGGCGAGGGCTTGTTGGGTGAGGGCGGTGCCGATTCCGCGGCCGCGGTGGTCGGCTCGGGTGACGATGTGTTCGATCGATGAGCCTGCGGTGCTGGTTACTACAGCCGCACAGCCGAGGGTTTCGCTGTGCTCACGCCATAGTAGGTAGCGGGTTGAGGCGAGTTCCATGCCCTGGCACAGGCCGGGGATCAGCGCGTTGGAATCGGGGATGCCTGACCAGACGGCTGCCCATTGTGCGAGGCCGGGTTCGTCGGTGACTTCCTCGATTTGCGCTAGTTCGGATCGGTGGAGTTCGGGGGGCGCGGTCTCGTCGTTGCCGGTGTGGACCATGAGCGGCTCGGTTTCGAAGTGGGCGAGACCGTTTCGGGTCAGCAGGTCGGGAAGCTCCGGCGGATCGATTTCCGGCCAGAAGTGCCATGACGAGGGGGTTTCGCCGAACAACTCCCGCAACCGCTTCATCTCGAGCGACAGGTCACCGCCGAGCCGCAGGACTCCGTTGAGTTCGTCGCTGGGGGCACCGGTACGGAACCAGCTGGATGCGCCATCCGTGCCGGATTCCTGCGCTCGCACCAAATGCGTTGCGATATACGTGGTTACCGCGTCGAGGTAGCGCTGCCGGTTGCCCGGTGAGGTCATCGTCCGTTCCTTCTCAGGGTGGGTGTGGAAGTGAACCCTAGCCGCGCATGGTCGATCAGCCACCCATCGCCTCGATATGCGCCAGCACATTGATCACGGTGCCGCCCGGATCCTCGACGAAGAACCGACGCACACCCCACGGTTCGTCCGTCAGCGGATAGACGACTTTCGCTCCCCGCTGAATCGCCTCGGCGTAAGCAGCATCGACCAGTGCCGGATCGCCCATGTCGATCCCGAATCGCGGCGTGGGAGTTTCGGTTCCAGGCCGCAGTACGATGACCTGCGCCGCCGGGTTGCCGGGTGCGCGCAGCCCCAGAACGGGGCTCTCCATGGCAACTTCGAGTCCGAAGACGCCGGAGTAGAACTCCGCGAAAGCGGCGGAATCGTCACCATCGATGTAGGGGTGGATGCGTTCGATCATGTGATGATCTTGGCGGGTGAGGCACGGAGATCGCTTGTACGAATCGGAACAATCGGTGGACTTCACCGTAGGTCCGCGAATCTTCACTCCGGTCATCGAGCTCGAGCCGAGTTCATTGCGCGTGCGTAGAGGGCACGCGATTGCGCCGATGACTTTCGGGTCGTGCGGTCGTCTGTACCTCCAGGGCTATCGACAAGGCAGGAGTGCGGCATGGTGGGATCGGTTCGGGCGGGTGTGGTTCGGGTGAATGGGGTGGATCTGGGGGTCGAGGGCTTCGGGCGGGTGGAGGATCCGCTGGTGCTGCTGGTCGGGGGGACCACGATGTTGTCTTGGCCGGACAGTCTTTGCGAGCGGCTGGCGGCGGGTGGGCGGCGCGTGGTGCGGTGTGACCTGCGGGATTCCGGGGCTTCTACGACCATCGATCCGGAGCGTCCGGCCTATGATCTGCGCGATCTCGCCGATGATGCGGCGGCGTTGGTCGAGGCGCTCGGAGCCGAGAGGGCGCATCTCGGCGGGGTGGGGGTCGGCGGGATGGTTGCTCAGGTGGCGGCGCTGGAGCATCCGGAGGCGTTCTCCGCGTTGACTTTGGTCGGGACGCGGGCGGTGGCTCCGGGGCCCGTCGACGCGGATCTGCCGGACCATGACATGTCGGTGCTGGGGGTGCTGTTTTCGCATCCGATGCCGGATTGGACCGATCGGGATGCGGTGGGGGCATTCGCGGCCTCCGGAGCCGAGTTGCTGGGTAATGTTCCGGAGGAGGCGCGGGCCGTGGCGGTTCGGGTCTGGGACCGGACACCGTCGGATGATCCCGCCGTGCATCAGGCGAACCAGCTCGGAATGGTGTTCTCCCGGATCGATTGCGCCCCGCGCTGGCGGGAGCGGCTCGGTGAGCTCGATTTGCCGACGCTCGTGGTGCACGGTCGCGCGGATCCGTTCTTCCCGGTCGGCAATGGCGAGGCGCTCGCCGCCGAGATTCCCGGGGCGGTGCTGCTCGTACTCGACGAGATGGGGACCGCCCTGCGCCGCGATGCGGCCGATCGGGTCGCCGCCGCGATGCTCGCCAGGTAACCGAGCATCGCCGTCAGCGGCCGTCGATGGTCATGCCGAAGTGGAGCTTTCGACGCTGCGGCCGGCGAAATCGAACGATCCGCCGTCGATACCCCAGGAGATGATCCGCTCGGGGCGAATGCGGATGACGGCGCGTTCCTGCGGCGGGAACGGCGGCTCTTCGTCCTGGAGCGCCTCGGCCGTGCCGCGCACCTCGATACCGCGAATCACGTACGGGTCCAACGACACCTGCTGATCGATGACGAACGACACGCGGCTGCCCGCTTCGACATTGCGGTACTTGCGGCTGCCGCGCATGCGCATGCCGCCGATATCGATGGTGCCGTCGGCGTTCACGCGGTAGCCGGTGGGGTTGTTCTGCAGCACGCCGTCGGGCGAAACCGTTGCCAGGCGGCCGATTCCGGCTTCGGCGAGGAACTGCTGTTCGTTGGCGGTGAAGGTCATGGTCGTTACCCTTTCTCGAATCTAGCTGCGCTAGATGATGGAGCAAAGGTAACACTGCGAGCGGTAGGTTGTCTAGCGTTGCTATATCTTCGATCCAAGCGACGCGTGCCCGCAGCATCGGCGGGCACGCGGGCGGCGGCATCCGTCAGGGCGTGACGATGGCGAAATCAGGGTCGGGCTGTTCGAGCAGGCCCAGAAGTCGTTGCAGCACAGTGGTATCGCCGACCTGGTCGATGCCGTCCAGCCCTTTCCCGGCCAGCAACCCCAGCAGCTGAGGCTTGGTGAGCGTGAGGGTCAGATCGACTTCGGCCTTGCGACGCGGGTCGACGGTGCGAATGAGCGCACCATTGGAGAGGGTCAGGCGCACGGTGGTGCCGAGATCGGTGAACTGCCAATCGATCACGAAGGATTCGGCGGCGGCGCGCGGACCGTTCACGCGAATGGCCACGGTGTCGAAGAGCTGCTCGACCGACAGCGCCGCCGCCATACCACCTGCCAGGTTCAGCGCGGTCGGGTAGATGCCGTCGCGAAGTTCCTTGGCGCCCATCAGATAGAAGCCGCGCCAGGTCGCGTTCTCGGACCCGTAGCCGAGCGTGGTGTAGACCTCGGCGAGCGCGTTCTTGGCTGCCGCATTGCCGGGTTCGGCGAACACCGCGTGCTTGAGCAGTTCCGCGGCGAAGCGCAGATCACCGTCGCGGGTGAAACCGGCGGCTTTCTCCAGCACCGCGTCGATTCCGCCGAAAGCCTGCACGTAACGGGTGGCCGCCGCCTCGGGCGGATGCTGCCACAGCGAGCTGGGATGACCGTCGAACCAGCCGAGATAGCGCTGGTAGATGGCTTTCACATTGTGGCTGACCGAGCCGTAATACCCACGCGCACTCCAGGAGTCGGCCAGCCCCGGTGACAGTTCGATCTGCTCGGCGATCTCGGCGCCGGTCAGCCCCTGGTTGAGCAGGCGCAAGGTCTGGTCGTGCAGGTAACAGTACAAATCCCTTTGGACGCTGAGGAATTCGACGAGATTGTCGGTCCCCCAGGTCGGCCAGTGATGGGAGGCGAACGCGACATCGGAATCGCTCGCGAACATGTCGATCGCCTCGTCGATGTAATGCGACCAGATCCGCGCATCGCGAACCAGCGCACCGCGCAAGGTCAATACGTTGTGCAGATTGTGGGTGGCGTTCTCGGCCAGGCACAGTGCGCGATGGTTCGGGAAGTAGAAGTTCATCTCCGCGGGCGCCTCGGTGCCGGGCGTCATCTGGAACACGATGGGCACCCCGTCGACCGTCTCGCGCTGCCCGGTCGCGGTGATGTCGATCGTCGGCGGATACAGGCTCAACGTGCCGGTGGAGGCCTGAATGCCCAGGCCGGTACTCATCTGTCCGTCGGGCGCCGGGCCCAATCCGATGGCGTACATGTAGCTGGCGCGGCGGGTCATGGCGTTGCCGGCGTAGACGTTCTCCGAGACGGCTTCGGCCATGAATCCGGCCGGGGCCAGGATCGGCACCTCCCCCGGCCCGTCCGGGAGCACACCGGCGACGCCGCCGAAGTGATCACCGTGCGAATGCGTGTAGATGACCCCGGTGACGGGCCGGTCGCCGCGATGTTCGCGATACAGCGCCAAGCCCGCCGCCGCGCATTCGGTGGAGATGAGCGGGTCGATGATGATCACGCCGGTATCGCCCTCGACGATCGTCATGTTCGAGATGTCGAACCCGCGAATCTGATAAATCCCCTCGACCACCTGATACAGCCCGTTCTTCACATTGAGCTGGGCTTGACGGAACAGGCTGGGGTTCACCGTGTCCGGGCACGGACCATCCAGGAAGGCGTATCCGGAGGTGTCGAAAACGATCGCGCCGTCCGCGTCGCGGATGGTCATCGGGGTCAGGGTCGCGATGAATCCACGGTCGGCGTTCTCGAAATCGGTTCGATCCTCGTAGTCCAAAGCCATCCCGGATCAGCTCCTCGGGTTCGGTTACGGTACTGGTCACGCCGATTTTCCAGGGGTGGGGTGGATGGCGCATCGCCCAACACGGGTGATTTGCCGGTTTGCGACCCTGACGGCGGGGACCGGCGAAGGAGCGCCCCAGTTCTGAATCAGGCCGGCGCTGACCGCAGGATGACGAGGACGGCGTCGACCAGCGGTGCGAGCTCGTCAACGCCGGTTTCGTGGTGGGTGATGAAGCGGCGGAAGAACAAAGGTCCCGCCAGCAAGTCGATGGCCAATTCCAGGTCGACCGCATCGGCGATCTCCTCGCGGGTGCGGGCGGCAGCCAATACCTGGCGGAACGGTTCGCGCTGACGGTTGGTCAGATCGGCGTGCAGGCTGCGCAGTTCCGGATCCCGTTCGGCGGCATCGACGAAGGCCGCCAGCATTCGCGCCATCGGTGGATTCCGCAGTGCCGCATGCAGTTCCATCAATAGTTCGAGTAGGTCCGACCGCAGGTCCCCGCTGTCGGGCGGCACCAGTACGGGCGCCGCCAACGGCAGGGCATCGATCAGCAGTTCGGTGCGCGACGACCAGCGCCGGTACACCGTCGCTTTACTGGCCCGCGCCCGCTGCGCCACCGCGTCCATGGTGAAACCGGACAGCCCTTCATCGGCCAGCAACTCCAGCGCAGCCTGCAGCACGCGCCGCCGCGCCGCCTCGCCACGCGGAATCGGCCCACCGGCTTCACGAATCGTCTTGTCACCCATCGAACCAGGAGCGTACCGTTATTTATCGAAACAGTCTCGTACCGATAGAAGGAGTCGAGTGATGACAAGGTCAGTGCAAGGTTCACAGTCGGCGAGCACCTGGACCGAGGTAGCCGTCGACGAACCCGTGACGATGATCAACGTCTTCTCCGTCCCCCTGGACGAATCCGAGAAGTTCCTGCACCGCTGGCGCACCTACAACGCCCAGATGATGTCCGAGCAACCAGGTTTCGTCCGCGCCGTCATGCACAAAACCATCGCCGGCGACGCCATCAGCTTCGTCAATGTCGCCCAATGGGAAAGCGGCCACGCCCTCGCCGAAGCCCGCACCAACCCCGAATGGCTGGCCTCCGTCAAATCCATCCTCGACGACCCCGACCTGCACGTAACCGCCCGCCCCGGCGTCTACCAGGTCGTCTTCGACGTCCAGCCCGGCGGTAAATAGCCCCGCCGCCCGCGCTCATCCGGCGGCGAGCAGATCCAGCTCTTCCCCGATCGCCCGCCGCACGGCGTGATGCCGGGAACCGAGCGCATACCGCGGGTCCATCCACCGGTCCCGCGGGTACAACCACACCGGCCCACCGACCAAATCCTCCGGTTCCCAGTCGAATCGGGGCCACACGTGAGCGTGCAGGAAGTGGTCGGTGTTGCCGAGGATCTCCAGGTTGATGCGGCGGAAGGCCGGATCGAGGCGGCGGCAGGCGCGTTCGATCGCTTCGCCCAGCCGATCCATATCGGCGAGGAATGCCCGCCGGCGGGGTGCGGGCAGGTCCGACAGCCGTTGCACCGCGGGATCATCCGCGAGCAGGACCGAATAGCCGGGTAGGAATTGAACGTCACCGATGACGGCGAAACCGGCGTTCAGTCTCCGGATAACCGTCGGATTCTCACCGCGCAGGGCACTGCCGATCCGGTCCGCGCGGAAATCGGTACACATGAACCAACGATAGGTAGATCCAACGGGATGCGAAGGGGTTGAGGTGGGATTCGAGGACGGCTGGGACAGTTTCGCCGCGTTGGTCGATGGCGAGTGGGTTGAGCGTCGGCCGCGGCGGGCGGAGGTGGCCGGGCAGTTGCGGCGGGAGGCTCGGGTGATGCCTTGGCTGGCGCCGTTGTTGCCGTTGGCGGTGCCGGTGCCGTGGGTGGTCGGGGAGGAGCCGTTGGTGGTTCGGCATGCGCTGGTGCGTGGGAGTGCGATCGAGGAGGGCGGGGTCGAGGAGGGGGTGGCGGTGGGGGCGTTTCTGCGGGCGTTGCATGGCTGTCCGGTGGCGGAGGCGGTGCGGCGGGGGTTGCCGGGGGCGGAGGAGACTCGGCGGGATCGGGTGGAGACGGTCGGCCGGTTTCGGTCGGAGGTTTTGCCGTTGGTTCCGGTAGGCGTGCGGGCGGCAGCGGGCGCTGTGCTCGATGCGGCTGCCGCGACGCCCGCGGACACGGTGGTGCACGGGGATCTCGGGCCGGAGCATGTGCTGGTCGATGGCCGGCGGGTCAGCGGGGTGATCGACTTCGGGGATGCGCATGTCGGGGACAGGGCAATTGACTTGGCGTGGGCGTTGTTCGGGGCGCCCGAGGCTTTCGCGGAGGGGGTGGCGTCCGCTTACGGGGTTACCGATGATGTTCGACGGCGCGCGTTGATCTGGCATCAGCTCGGGCCGTGGTACGAGGTGATGCACGGGTTGGATCTGGGCGGCGACGAGACGGTGCGAAGCGGGATGGCGGGGGTCGTGGACCGATTGACCGCGGCCGTGAACTAGTGGCCGGACCCGGTGGTAGGCGGCCGCCGGGTCACGGCGGGGTCCGGCTCAGCCCGGTGGCCCGCACCAGGTCACTCACCCGGTGACGGGAGTCTCCGCCTCCGGGGTGTCGGCGACGGTGCGCTTGGGGCCGGTGAACCAGCGGCGTGCGGAGGCGAACCACCAGACGGCAATGGCGCCTACGACCGCGATCAGGGTGAGTGGAGCGTAATTTACTGCGTTCCAGGTGAATTCGTCGTTCCAGGGGTAGCCGCGATCGTCCATGGGCAGGATGAACAGCAGGCTGATGAACACGATCCAGATCAGAGCGATGATGCCGATCGGGCGGTACCAGCGGCCGAGTTGCCAAGGGCCGGTGTGGAATCGGGCGCCGTGCAGCTGGCGCAGCAGCACGGGGATGCCGTACGCGATGTACAAGCCGATGGTGGCCACCGAGGTGGCGGCCGCGTACGCGGTGGGGGCGTTGGCGGCGGGCACCAGCATGGACGGGATCAACAGGATGAAGGCGAACACCGAGATGAACAGCACCGCGTTCACCGGCACCTTGCGCGCCGACAGCTTCGACCACAATGCCGAACCGGGCACCGCCCCGTCGCGGCTGAACGCGAACAGCATGCGGGACGCGGACGTGACCGAGGCGTAGCCGCAGAACAATTGGGCGATGGCGGCGATGACGAGCAACAGGCCCGACCAGAACGAATTCAGCGAGTTCTCCAGGATATAGATGACCGGGTAACCGCTGTTCTTCGCCGGATCGAGCGCGTCGTCCAGATTCGGGATCGCGAAGGTCACCGCCAGGATCAGCAGATACCCCGCCACCGCCGACACGATGATGGTGTTGATGATCCCCTTGGCCGCCATCCGGGACGCGTCGTGCGTCTCCTCCGACATGTGCGCCGAGGCGTCGTATCCGGTGAAGGTGTACTGCGCGTGCAGCAATCCGAGCAGGAAGCTGAACGCCACGCCGCCGAAGCCGACCGCGCTGTTGTCCACGGTCTCGGTGAACACGAACCCGACGCTCTGATGGTGTTCCGCGCCGATCCCCAGCACCAGCACGAAGATCGCCACGCCGCCCACGTGCCACCAGGCGGAAATATTGTTGATCAGCGCCGACAGGTGCGGTCCGACCGCATTCAGCACCGCGTGCAGCACCAGAATGGCGGCGAACACCAAGAAGATGGCGGTGCGATCGGTGCCGATATCGATACCGATCACATTCAGCACCACGGTGGTGAAAATGGCCGCGCCGTAATCGATGGCCGCCGTCACCGCGATCTGCCCGATCAAGTTGAACCAGCCGGTGAACCAGCCCCAGATCGGCCCGCCCAATTCCGAAGCCCACCAATACAATCCGCCCGAGGTCGGATAGGCGGACGCCAATTCCGCCATGGCCAGGCCCACGAACAGCACCATGATCGAGACCAGCAGCCAGCCCCAGGCCATGGTGATCGGCCCGCCATTGGCCAATCCGATGCCGTAACTGGCGAGTCCGCCGGTCAGGATGGAGACGATGGTGAAACTGATGGCGAAGTTGGAGAATCCGGACCAGGACCGGGCCAGTTCCTGTTTGTATCCGAGTTCGGCGAGCCGTTGTTCATCGGCGGATGGGCGCTGATTTTCGGTCATTCTTGCTCCCGCGTGAAAACGCCGCCCTCACACGGCGTTTGCCAGAAGATCAGTGTGAAGTAATCGCGAACCAACCGCAGGCCAATGTGGAAATCGGCGCACCTTACCCCGAGACCGGGTCCGGGCGGCATCACTCTGCGGAGGGATTCCCGCGCCGGGGTCTTTCGGTAGGTTAGGAACAGTGCAGCCCCCGTCGACCCCTCGCCTACGCGCCTGCCTGCTCGTGGCTGTGCTCACCGCCTGCCTGCCGATGCTGGTGACCGCTCCCCCGGCCCGCGCGGACGGGGCGGTGAGCGGAGGCGATGTGTCGGTGGCGCAGTCGCTGGGCGATCGGGAGCTGACGGTGATCGTGCGGCGCGCCGAGCCGGGACCGCTGCGGGTGGAGGTGGTCACGCACACCGGGACCGCGGCGGGCACGCTGACGCTGGGGGCGACGCCGGCGGACAGCGGCGGTGCATCGTCCTCCACCACGGTGGAACTCGGCGAGCGGGCAGGTCCGTATCCGGCGACGCTGCGGGTCGATCATGCCGGGCCGTGGGAGTTGACCGTCTCCGATGGCGAGCGCACGGCGCGGATTCCGTTCCTGGTGGCGGCACGCGTCGTAATGCCTTGGGAGCGTGCGGCTTACGGTGGATTCTTCGCCGCGGGCGTCCTGCTACTGGTCGCGATCGGGACGGCGCTGGTGGCCCGGCGCGGGTGGATGGCGCTGCTGCCCGCGGGAGCATTGATCGCCGCGCTGACGGTCGGCGTCACCGGGGCGGTGCTGTCGGGCCGCGCCCCGGCGCCCCGGCCGGCGGGCAGTCTGCTCGATCCGACCTCGGGCAATATCGGCAACCCGTATCCCGAGCGCGATCTGCCCTTGACCACGAATTACTCACGGCCACCGGCGAATATGACGGTGCGATCGGCGCCCGCGGCGAACGGCCGGACCGGTGAGATCACCCTGTCGCTGACCGATTCGGCGACCGGCCGCCCGGTGGATGATCTGCTGATCACCGATGACGCCCTGCTGCATCTGATGGTGGTGGGGCCGTCCGGGCGGTTCTGGCATCGCCATCCGGTGCGCACCGCGCCGGGTGAGTTCCGGGTCAGCCTGGGCGGCATGGAATCCGGTGAATACGCCGTGGCCGCCGAGATCGCGCGGCGCGGCGGCGGCGTGCAGTTGCTGCGATCGAGTTTCCGATCCGCCGAATCCGGTTCCGGTACCGGCACTTCCCTGTCCCCCACCGAACTCGCCACCACCGATCCGATCGCCGGCGAACCCACCACGCTCACCGCCAAGTTCGGCGGCCCCGCCGATCTGCAACCCTGGCTGGGCATGCTCGGCCATCTCATCGCCGTCGGCCCGCTGCCGGATAACACGCCCACCGGCGCGGCCGCCGCCACCGCCCCGATCTGGGCGCACGCGCACGCCATGGCGCCCCTGCGGAACGGCTCCCAGCCGCCGGACGAGACGGTCGCGGCCTACGGGCCGAATGTGGCTTTCACCTTCACCTTTCCCCTGCCCGGCCGCTATCTGGTCTGGGTGCAGGCCGAACGCGGGTACTCGGTGCTGACCGTGCCCGCCACGGTCGATGTCCGAGCGGAGGCGACGCGATGACCGCGAGACGTGGACTACTCACCGCCGCCGTCCTGGTGGTAGCCGCGCTGCTGGCCTGGTGGCTGTGGCCCGGCGACAGCGCGAACGCGGTGTCCCGCATGAGCGCGGGCCCCTACAACGTCCGGCTCGACACCGGCGATCCCCGCACCGGGGACAATGCCGTGAACCTCGAAATCACGACGGCACAAGGCGATTCCGCCGCCCCGGACAAGGTCTCCCTCGCTCCGTCCATGCCGCAGATGGGCCACGCCCTGCCGCCCAGCACCGCCACCGCGGTCACGCCCGGCCACTACCGCGCCACCGTGAACCTGCCGATGCCAGGCCAATGGGAGATCACCGTCCAGGTCTCCGGGTCGCAGGGCACGGGCGCCGCGACTTTCTCCGTACAGGCCAACTGAATCTCGGTGCCGGCCAACTGAATCGAAGGAAAGAGGATCAGGAGCAGCACATGGACCTCACCGCCAATACGCACACCGTCGCCGCGAGCCCGCCGATCACCGTCAAACCCTGGGTGCCGGCGTCGATCCTGTTCGCCGCCAGCATGACCTTCGCGGTCGGCTCCACCTGGGATATCCAATGGCACGCCGATGTCGGGCCGGACACCTTCTTCACGCTCCCGCACCTGTTCATCTACGCCAGCGCCGCTATCGCCGGATTCGTCAGTCTCGCGGTCATTCTTGCCACCACGGCGGCGGGACGCGCGGGCCGGCGGGTGGACGGTGCGCTCGGCGGGCCCGGAATCGGCGTGTTCGGGCGCACTTTCACCGCGCCGCTCGGCTACATGGTCGCTTCGCTGGGCGCGGCCTCGTTCCTGCTGTACGGGCTGTGGGATCTGTGGTGGCACAGCCTGTACGGGTTCGACGCCGTCATCGATTCGCCGCCGCACATCGGATTGTTCCTGTCCAGCACGGTGATCTCGGTCGGTACCGTGATCGTGTTCGCCGCCGCCCGCGCGCACACCTGGGGCCGGATCGGCGCGGTGTTCTCGCTCGCGCATCTGCTGACCTCCAGTACTGTCACCGCGCTGGCGGTGCAGCGGCTCAGTGTGGGTTCGGTGCGCTGGACGGTCGCGGTCACCGCGTTCATGGCGGTACTGCTGCTCCTCGCGGGCGCGGCGTTCCGGCGGTTCGGGGCCACGCTCACCGCGGCGTTCGCCTCGGCGATCCAGGGCGTGTTCTGGTGGTTCGCGCCGTGGGCCGCGCACGTCTATGCCGATGCGGTGGGATTGCCGCTGCGCGAACACCTTCGCAATATCCCGACCACGCCGGCATTGATCCCGTTCTGCCTGGTGCCGGTGGGTCTGGTCATCGATCTGCTGATGCGCCGGGGCACGCCCGCGGCCCGGCTGCTGCCCACGCTGGCGGGTGCGGTCGGCGGCGCGCTCATCGCGGGGCTCTCGCCGGTGCAGAACATCCTCGTCTACGACGCCCGCTTCCCCGCCGCGACGATCATCATCGCCACCACCGTCGCCGGCGCCGTCCTGGGCGCGCTCGGCGGTTTCCTCGGCTGGCGTTTCGGCGCCATGCTCCGCCTGACCGCCCCGACCGCAGAGGCCCACGCATGATCCGCCGCCTGTTCCCCACCGCCGCGACACTGCTCGCCTTCGTCTATCTGCTGGCCGGGGCCACGGGGACGGCCGTCGCGTATCAACCGGTCGATATCGTGCACACCGAACAGGTGCAGGCGGGCCCGTATCACGTGACCGTCGGTTTCAGCGAATGGCCTTTGCGCGCAATGCAATCGCTTGATTTCACCTTCGTCCCCGAGGGCGGCATAGCCGACAAGACCGGCAAGCTCACCCAGATCCAGCCCGACGGCAAGGTGCGCCGCGCCGAACCGCTGTCCCGGCATCCGCGCAAACGCGAGGACTGGGGCCTGGACGTGCGCTCACTGGACAAGCAGGGCGACTGGATCTTCCGCTTCGCCATCGACGGCCCGCAGGGTCACGGCGAAGGCGAACTACGCGCCCTCCCGGTCCTGGAACAGCCCGGCCCGCCGCTGGGCCTCAGCTGGGGCGTGAGCAGCCTCCCGCTGCTGGCCTTGATCGCCTTCCTCACCTACGCCTGGCGTCGCACCAAACCCCAGGTCGCCGCACTCGCCTGAAACCGCTGCGGGGACACTGGATCCATGGACACCCCCGAACAGCTGATCGTGGTGGACACCGCCAATGTCGTCGGCTCCAAACCCGACGGCTGGTGGCGGGACCGAGCCGGCGCGGCCCGGCGACTGCTCACCGATCTGACCGACCTCCCCGATGCCGCCCACATCCTGGTCGTACTCGAAGGCGCCGCCAAGTCCGCGGCGGCCGCCAACGAGCCGCGGTTCGCTCCCCTGCGCCTCGTGCACGCCGACGGTTCCGGCGACGACGCCATAGTCGATGTCGTAGCGGCAGCCTCGCCACCGGTCACCGTCGTCACCGCCGACCGCGGCCTGCGCGCCCGCGTCGAAGCACTCGGCGCCACCACCGTCGGCCCGCGCTGGCTGTGGGATTCGATCGACCGGCAGCGGTCAACCGGGGAATAGGCTCGTCCAGCGCAATCGAACCCGTTCCTGGGAGGCGATCAGTGACAGGTCGAAAGTCCGGCGCCACCGTCGAGGTATCCGCGGACGCCGTGCGAGCGTTCCGATTGCACGCCCACCACCTCACCCGGCGTCAACCCCTCGACGCGCTGCTCGACGTGGCGGGCGCCTGCGGAATCCAGAACAGCCCACCCGGTTCCGCGCTCCTGGCGCTGCACGCCCGGGTAGAAGGCGTCACGCCGGGCCACTTCGACGCGTTGATCGGCGCGGACAAGACGCTCCTGCAAACGTGGTGCATGCGCGGTTCACCGTATCTATTTCCCACCGCCGACACCCCGATCTTCACGACCGGCGTACTCCCGCCCACCGAAAAAGCACGCGTGCACCTCATCACCGGCGTAGACCCGGCCCTGGCCGAACTCGGGCTGAGCCTGGACGAAGCCGTCGATCACACCGCCGCCGAGATCGACGCCGTACTGTCGGGCCGCCGACTCGCGATCAATGAACTCGGCCAGGAACTCGCCGACCGCATCGCCCCGAAACTGTCGCCCGCCCAACGCAAGACGTGGCAGGCGCCGGGTCCCTACGCCGCCGGCCAACCGCTCGGCGAAGGTGTCGTGCATTTCTGCCTGCGGATCCTCACCCTCCGCGGCCTGATCTGCTTCGCGGAACGCACCGGCAACAAGTCCCCGTTCGTCCTCGTCGAGGAATGGCTCGGGGCACCACCACCGCAACTCGATCCGGAAACCGCCCGCGCCGCACTGCTGCGCCGCTACCTCCATTGCTACGGCCCGTCCACCCGCAAGGATTTCGCCGCCTGGCTCGGCGTCTCCACCGGCGACGTCGATCCGTGGTGGAACAGCCTCGAAAACGAGCTCACCCCAATCGAATTCGCGGGCAACCGGACCTGGATCCACACCGATGATCTCGATGCCTTGACTTGTTCCCCGCCGTCACACGGACTCCGCCTCCTCCCACCCGGCGACCCCTACATCCAGTCCCGTGACCGCGAAACCCTCATCGACAAGAAGCACCATCGCGAAATCTGGAAAACGGTCGGAGCCCCGGGCACCATCTTGGCCGATGGCGAGCTGGCCGGAATCTGGCGGCCGCGCAAGACCAATAGCGCGCTGGCCCTGACGATCACCACATTCCGGCCGCTGAAACCCGCGCTGCGCAAGCAACTCCGGGCCGAAGCAGAGCAGTTGGCGGAATTGCGCGGGGCGAAAACGGTTCAGGTCGTTACGAGCTGACCACGCAGGCGCTGCCGAGGTTGATGCCGGTGCCCACCTGTACGACCGCCCATTGGGAACCGTTGTAGGTCCAGGCCTGGATGTAGTGGGTGCCGGTGGAGGTGGGGGTCCAGCTGGAGGTGCCGGTGCCGCCGGAGCCGAGGGAGAACTGCTGGGTGCCGAAAGTGGCGGTGGCGCTGTCGTAGAGCCACACGTACTCGTTCGGGCTGCCGTTCACCGTCACGGTGTACGAGCAGTTGGTGCCGTAGTTCCCGCCACCCAGATTGATGCTGCTGCCGGAGGACACGGCCACGCTGGTGACGTAGGCCGAAGCGCCGGGAGCGGTCCACAGCAGGGCCGCCGCCGCGGCGCAGAGCAGAGCGGTGAGGGCCGGCTTCCGATTCCGGATCAGGTTGATCATGTCGATCATCTCCCCAGAGAACTGATGAATTGCGTCAGGAACGGCGCATGAAAATCAGTGTCGGCGTTACGGGAAGACGACACGCGGGTATCGGACCACCCGCCGCGCAATCGATTCGGCCTTGCTCATCGCGTCGTGCTTTTCCAGCTGTCCGGAGTACTCGAAATCGGCCTTGGAGACCGGTGCTGGAAAATGGGCGGGTGAGTACCGTCAACGATCGTCCCGTGCCGCCGCCGGCCAGCGCTTCCGTCCTCGTGCTGACCTTGGCGCATCGTGTCGAAGCCGAACTCGGGGCGGCGCTGGCGGGGCTGAATCTGACGGTGGCGCGGCTGGCGCTGCTCGGGCATATCGCGAGTGTGCCGGGGATTTCGTTCAGTGAACTGGCGCGGATGGGCGGGATCAGTGTGCAGAGCGTGCATACGGGGGTGAAGGCGATGGTGGCCGACGGGCTGGTGCGGGATCGGACGGCGCGGGCGGGGTCGGCGTCGAATATCGAGCTGACGGCCAAGGGCGGGCGCTTGCTGCGGGCGGCCGAGGCGGTGGTCGCGGAGGTGGACGAGCGGCTGTTCGGGGCCGCGGGGGATGCGGTGCTGCGGCAGATCGGGGCGGCGGTGGTGGCCGCGTACACGGGGCGGAACGCGTCCTGATACAGCGGTTTTCGATGTCGCGGTGAACTTTCCCACAACCTTCAGCTGGATTGAAGCTTAGGGCTATGCTTCAGTCAGACTGAAGGTGGGAGGAAGAGCAATGCAGAGCGCACTGCTGTCGATTCATGTGCTGGCCGCGATCGTCTTCGTGGGCGGGTCCGCGGTGGCCGCGAGCCTGTTTCCCCGCTACGCGCCGGTGGCGGAGACCGCGGAGCAGGCCGGGGAAGTGCGAAATGTGGCGGTGGCCAAGGCATTTCACCGGATCACCGGCAGTTACGCGGTGCTGGCGCTGATCGTGCCGGTGGTGGGCATCGCGCTGGCGGCGGTGCAGGGCCGGATGGGCGAAATCTGGATCACCGTCGCCATGGCGCTCACCTTCATCGCGGGCGGGCTGCTGGCGGCCTTCATCCACCCGATCCAGAAGCAGGCCCTGGATCAGCCGGACGAAGGCCAGCGCCTGCGTCAGCTGTCGATGCTGGCGGGCATCTACAACCTGCTGTGGGCGGTGGTGGTCGTGCTCATGATCGTCCGCCCCGGCGCGCACTGAATCTTGTTCAGAGCGCCATCTTTCCATTGTCGACGGTGTAGACCGCGCCGTGCACGGCCGAGGCTTCCGGGGAGCACAGGAACGCGATCACATTCGCGACCTGCTGCGGATCCATCAGTCCGCGCGCGGTGGCGGTCTTCATGATCAGCGTGTAGTCGGGGTCCGCCGGGAACGTGAAGTTCTCGAGCAGCGGCGTCGTCATCCCGCCGGGGCATACGGCGTTCACCCGAATTCCCTTGCCGTCGAATTCGAGCGCCATGGCCCGGGTGAGCCCGATCAGCCCGTGTTTGGCCGCGCAGTATCCCGCCGAATACGCCTGCCCCTCGAGCCCGGCGATCGAGGCGACATTGACGATGCAGCCGCCCACCGCGAGCAGGAAGGGCAGGGCCGCCCGCGACAGGAAGAACGGCGCACTCAGATTCACCGCGAGATCGCGCTGCCATTCCGCGTCGGTGACTTCCCCGGTGTGCCGCATGGTGTGCGCACCCGCCGCATTGACCAGGATGTCGATCCCGCCGAACCGCTCGGCACACACCCGGACGATCTCGTCCCCGGCGCTCGGATCGGCGAGATCCGCTGCCAGCCAAGCGCTTTCCGTACCGACGAGGGCGGTGTCGAGCCGCTGCTCGTCCCGCCCCACCCCGAACACCCGGGCCCCGCCCGCGCTCAGCGTCCGCGCCACGGCGGCTCCCAGCCCCGACGAGGCTCCCGTCACCACGGCCACCCGGCCCTCGAAACGCCCGGCCTCAGCGCCAGTCATACCCGTCTCCATTCCTCCCCGGCCGGCCACGAAACCGCCGCCCGTGCAACCGGATCCAACATAGCCGGGGCGGTGAGAGCCCGGACTACGGCAGGTCCGAGAACCGCACATTGTGCGCGACGGCCGTCACCAGCAATCCGTCCGCGCTCGGTGCGATGGACGTCAATTGCGCACCGAGCGGCAGCTTCTGCAAGGGCACCGTGAAGGTGAGCGATTCCCGCAACCACGCCAGGGAAATCGTCGGCCCGCCCATGGTCGACTGCACCGACACCGGCACCACCTCGATCCCGCCGACGGTCGGATTCACCGTCACCACCACCGTCGCGGGCACCGGCACCGGAATCCCCTCCACCTCGAACTTCCCGGTGACCCGCAGTCCCTCCGGGCTGTCGGAGATCGACTCCACGCCCGAAGGCGCATAACCCTTGACCGTCTCGTAGGGCACCAGCGCGGTCGCCGTCGCATCGGCGGCCTCGATATTCGAAGTGCGGCTCTGCACCAGATCCCCCAGCGGAGCCGACACCCCCGTCAGCTTCACCCGCAGATCCCGTACCGACATCCCCTGATCACTCCACTCGTCCGCCCGCACCTCGATGTCCTCGTACTTCCCGTCGAAAGCCTGCGTCAGGAACGGAAACCCGCCGATCGTCACGCTCGGCTGCTGCGCGAGCCCGTACTCCTCCGCGATCTTCCGCCCGATCTCGTTCTGCGCCGCCACCACTCCCACCCGGTCCCCCACGACCAGTGCGATCCCGACCACGACCAGGAAAATCAGCAATCCGCGCATAACCCCATCATGCTGTGCGATCGCGCCGCCGGGCGTCCGCGACCCGGCCCGCCACCCGATTCGGTCAGGAGTTCGCCGCCCCGGGACGGAAGCCGCCGGTCGCGGTCCAGAGCCCGAAGGGGACGTGCGTGGTGGCCAGGCCGGCGGGATTCAGGAGACGGCCCATGCGTTTGAGCGTGCGCAGGGTCAACTGGCGTTCGGTGATGCGCAGGTGGGGAAAGGATCGGTGGAGGCGGGTTTCGGTGTGCAGGGATTCGGCGGGCGTGCGCAGCCAGGTGATGAGCAGCAGGTTGGATTCGTCGTCGGCGGTCGCCACACAGAGCCGGATTTCCGGCCAGCCGCGCAAGGCCGCGGTGACGGTGTCGAGATCATGGGCGGGCAGGCTGGCCCGATAGGTCATGATGACCGACCAGCCGGCGTGCGCCTCGGCGAAATCGCAGCGGAAGAGCAGGCGCTGCGAGCGGGTCATCTCGGTGATGCGGCGGCGCACCGTGGATTCGGTGAGCCCGGTGTCCGCCGCCAGGTCGGTATTGGTACGGCGGGCGTCGGGGCCGAGCGCGAGCAACAGCTCCAGATCGCCGGGGCGGCGGGTGGAGGCCGGTCGGGAGCGATCGGGCGCGTCGGTGAGCAGGGTGCGCTGGGCGGGGTCGAGCGCCTGGGGCCGCCAGTGGCTGCCTTCGAGGTAGGTGTGCAGGCCGATCGCGGGCCGCACGGCGAGCACGCCGGGCAGGGCGGCCAGCGCTCCGGTGACGAAACCGTCCAGGGCGCCGGGGTTTTCGAGGGCGACGGTGAGTTGCAGCGCGTAATGGCCGGTGATGCGTTCGACGCTGACGACCCACGGCCAGGCGCACACGCGGCCGGAGATCTCGGCGATGGCCTCGGTGCGGCAGTGCAGGCGAATGTAGGCGACCGTGGCGAATTCCGGCGCGTAGGCGGTGAGCCAGGCCAGCCCGCTCTCGGTCAGCCGGCGCCAGCGGCGGGCCGCGGTGGTGGCGTCCATGCCGAGGGAAACACCGATGCGGCCCCAGGGCGCGCGGGGATTGATCTGCAGAGCGTTCACCAGATCCAGATCACGCTCCCCGAACACCGGTATGGCGGATTCCGGCGGATCGATGTCGGGAATGCCGATATCCGGCGAATCCGCGGACTCATGCGGCATGGCGGTCATTGTGGCACGAGTTACGCACCCCGCCGCGAAAGGGTTCGCCAGCCGATGCCGCGCACCACCCGGATCACCGTCCTGCTGCTGTTCGCGGCATGGGTGGTGGATTACATCGATCGCATCGTCATCAATTTCGCGCTGCCCGCGATCGGCGACGATCTCGGGCTCGACCACACCCGGCAGGGCCTGCTGGTGTCGGTGTTCTTCCTCGCCTACGCGGGCATGCAGGTGCCGGGCGGGCTGCTCGCGGACCGGTTCGGGGCGCTCACCGTGGGCGGCATCGGACTGCTGGCCTGGTCGGTGTTCACCGGATTGACCGCGCTGGCTTGGTCTTTCAGCGTGCTGCTGGCCATGCGATTCCTGTTCGGGCTGGTGCAGGGGGTGTTCCCGGCGGCCGCGCTGAAAGCGCTGTCGGAGCGCACCGCGCCGGAGCAGCGCACCACGGCCTCGGGCTGGGTGAACTCCTCGAATGCGGTGGGCATCCTGTTCGCGTCGGTGATCGCGGCGGTGCTGCTGCCGGCCGCGGGCTGGCGCGTCATGTTCGCGGTCATCTCGCTGCTGGGCGTGGCCGTGGTGCTGGCGTGGCGGCGCTGGATGCCGGAACCGTTGCCGCACAACGAACTCGCGGCCCCGCTACTGGATCCCGCCGCCCGCCGCGCCGTGCTGCGCTCCCCCGCGCTGCTGGGTTTCGCGGCCATGTTCTTCGGCTACGACGTGCTGGTGTGGGGTGTGACCGCGTGGTCTCCCACCTACCTGCACGAGGTACGCGGTATAGAGATGAGTGTGATCGCGTGGGCGTCGCTGCCGTCGACCGCCGCCGGTGCGGTGGGCGTGGTGCTGGGTGCGCGGCTGTCGGATCGGCTGGGCGGACGGGCCCGGCTGATCGTCGCGCCCGCCATGACCGTCGTGGTCGCCCTGCTGTTCCTGTTGCCGCGCGTGCAATCGTTCCCGCTGTTCATCGTGACCGCCTCGGTCATGGGACTGGTGGCGTCGCTCTGCTACATGCCCGCGTTCGCGGTACCCCTGCGCGCCCTGCCCAGTAGTTTTCTGGGCGTGGCCACCGGCGTGATCATCTTCGGCGGACAGCTGGCGGGCGTGCTCAGCCCGCTGGCGTTCGGCGTGGTCACCGATCACGTCTCCTACACCACGGCTTTCGAGGTGATGGCCCTCGGACCGCTGGTGGCGATCGTGGCCGCGTTCCTGGTGCCGCAGTCCGCCGAGGCCTTCCGCGCCGCCGTCACCGCACGAACTCCCCTGCCCGCCGACGCCATTCCCGCCACCGCGAAGGAGATCACCTCATGAACCAGCCGACCCCGGACGCGCACTGGCAGCAGGTGTATCGCCACCTGCACGCGCACCCCGAGCTTTCCGGCCAGGAGCACGCCACCGCGCGATTGGTCGCCGACGAACTGCGCGCCATGCCGGGCTGGGACGTCACCCCGGGCGTCGGCGGCACCGGCGTGGTGGCCGTCCTGCACGGCGGCCCCGGCCCGGTGGTCTGGTTGCGCGCCGATATGGACGCGCTCCCCGTGCAGGAGCAGACGGACCTGGACTACGCCTCGGAAACCGCCGGCGTCATGCACGCCTGCGGCCACGACGTGCACGTGACCGCGCTGCTGGCCGCCTGCGCCGAATTGGCCGCCGGCCCCGCCCTGCCCGGCACCGTGGTCGCGGTCTTCCAGCCCGCCGAGGAGACCGGCGCGGGTGCGCAGGGCATGTTGAACGACGGCCTGCTGGAACGCTTCCCGGCCCCGGGCATCGTGCTGGGCCAGCATGTCGGCCCGATGCCCGCCGGTCTGGCCGTCACCCGCGGCGGCGTCCTGATGGCCGCCTCCGATTCGATCCGGGTGCTGCTCACCGGTTCCGGCGGTCACGGCTCCATGCCGCACGCCGCCGTCAATCCGCTGGTCATGGCCGCGTCGCTGGTGCTGCGCCTGCAAACCCTTGCCGCCCAGCAGTCCTCGCTGCCGAATTCGCCGATTCTCACCCCAGGCGCACTGCACGTGGGCACCCGGCCGAACATCATCGCCGAATCCGCGGAACTGCTGCTGACCCTGCGCACCTTCTCCGACTCCACCCGCCGCCGCATGCTCGATGCCGTCGAACGCGTCAGCGCCGCCGAAGCCGAGGCCGCGGGCGCCCCGCAGCCGCCGAAAGTCGAGTTCTACGATCCGTTCCCGGTCACCGTGAACACCCCCGACGCCACCGAACGCCTGATCGCGACCCTCACCGCGGGCGGCGTGCCGACCCTGCCGCTGCCCAATCCGCTCACCGGCAGCGAGGATTTCGGCCTGTTCGGCACGGCGGCGGGCTGCCCGTCGGTGTTCTGGCATATCGGCGGCATCGACCCGGCCCGCTTCACCGAGGCCGATCAGCAGCTCATGCTCACCGAGCATCTGCTGCCGGAACGCTTCCCGGCCAATCACTCCCCGCGTTTCGCCCCGGATCCGGAGCAGACGCTGCCGCCCGCCGTCCGCGCCCTGGTGACCGCGGCCCGCGCCCAATTCGAGTAGCTCACTACTCGCTCGCCGCTGCCGTGGCGGTGCCAGACTGGTCTCGAGCGATCACGCTCGAGCACTGCGACCGGTGGAGCGCTGCCATGGCTACCAACCGCATTCGAATCGCCTCCTTCAATGTGGAGAACCTCTTCGCCCGGGCCCGGGTGCTCGGCGCGCCGCCCGGTATCGCCGATCCGGTGCTCGACGCCTACGCCAGGGTCAACGAGATCTTCGAGCACGAGATCTATTCCCCCGCCGACAAGGCCGAGATCCTGCGCCTGCTGAAAGTCCTGGATCTGCTGCTCGACGACGGCGACGCGACCCGGGAGGACACCTTCGCCGTCATGCGCCGGATCCGCGGCAAACTGCTGAAGAAACCGCAGGGCGGCACCGCCGACGACGTGATCGTGGTGGCCGAGGGCCGCCAGGACTGGGTCGGCTGGGTCGAGCTGATCAAGGACCGCGTCGATTCGGCCGCCATGAGCAATACCGCCCGGGTGTTCACCGAGATCGGCGCCGATATCGTCGGCGTGGTAGAGGCCGAGGACCGGAATACGCTGCAGCGCTTCGGGTTCACGCTGATCCGCGACGAGAAGGGCGAGCCGCGCTATCCGCACGTCATGCTCATCGACGGCAATGACAAGCGCGGCATCGACGTCGGCGTGATCTCCACCGGCCGCTACCCATTGCGGGATATTCGCTCGCACGTGGACGACGGCCCCCTCGACAATCGCATCTTCAGCCGCGACTGCCCCGAGTACCGTTTCCAGTTCCCCGCCGGCAGCGGGCTGGCCGGGCAGCCGTTCGTGCTGCTGGTGAACCATCTCAAGAGCAAGTTCGGCGGGCACCAGTCCAGCAGCGACAAACGCCGCAAGAAGCAGGCCGCGCGGGTGGCCGAGATCTACCGGCGGCTGCGGGACGAGGGCGTCGAGCACGTGGTGGTGCTGGGCGATTTCAACGACACCCCCGACAGCGACGCACTGAAACCACTGCTGGACGCCACCGACCTCACCGATATCAGTGCGGCGCCGGGCTTCGACGACGGCGGCCGCCCGGGCACCCTCGGCAATGGCACCGCACGCCAGAAGATCGACTACATCCTGTTGTCGCCCAGCCTGTTCGCGCGAGCCAGCGGCGGGGCCATCTTCCGCAAGGGGGTGTGGGGCGGGGTGCACGGCACCCTGTTCCCGCACTTCGACACCATCTCCGGACCGGAGCAGGCGGCCTCGGACCACGCCGCCGTCTACGCCGACCTCGATATCGGCTGACCCGGCCGCCGGACACACCGGCGAGCGCGATCCGGGCCGCGGTGGGAAACGAATCTATCCGGTGTCGGTTCTGCGACGGATCGGTGGCGATCAGGCTTGTCGGCGTGTCGGATGCGCGTGCCGAAAGCATGCTGACCGTGGCCGTCGGGCAGGCGAAAGGGGACGTGCGGTGGGTTTGAGACGTCGGGAGCTGCTGATCGGCTTGGCGGGAGCGGGCGGGCTCACCCTCGCCGGATGCGGGCGCGACCGGGAACCCGCGCCGCCGCCCACACCGGCCGTGCTCCGTTTCGAACCGGCCCTCGACGGCCGCGATGTGGATGCGCGGCAGCCGGGCCGGGTCACGGTCACCGACGGCGCCCTGCGCAGTGTGGAGTGGATCGACGAAACCGGGCGGGCGCTGCCGGGTGCGCTGAGCGCCGATCAGCGGACCTGGACCTCCGCCGAACCGCTCGGCTACGGCCACACCTACACCGCGAAAGCCGTGGCGCACGGCGAAACCGGCGACATCACCGCGACCGCGAACTGCGCGACCGTCGTGCCGGATCGGCTCGTCGATGTCTCGCTGCGCTCGGCGACCATGGTCGAACTCGCCGAAAACGACACGTATGGTGTGGGTTTGGTGCTGGTGGCGCATTTCGCCGAGCCTGTGGACCGGGTGGCGGCGGAAACCCATCTGAAGGTGATCACCGAACCGGCGGTGCCGGGCTCCTGGTTCTGGCTCGACGATCAGAACGCGCACTGGCGGCCGGAACGGTACTACGCGGCGGGCTCCCGGGTCACGGTGGCGGCCGAACTGTTCGGCGTCGCGCTCGGCGGCGGCGCGTACGGGCTGCGGGATCAGCGGGTATCGGTGCTGATCGGGCCCGCGCGGGTGGCCATCGCCGACGACAACACCAAGATGATCGACGTTTTCGAGAACGGGAACCTGGTGCGCACCATGCCCACTTCGATGGGCATGGGCGGTTCGGCTGTGGTGGGCGGGCGGCTGCTCTCGTTCTGGACCCGGCCGGGCACCTATACGGTGCTGGACCGGCAGAACCCGGTCATCATGGATTCCTCCAGCTATGGGCTGCCGGTGAATTCGCGGCTCGGCTACAAGACCAGCATCGATCACGCGGTGCGCATCAGCCATGACGGCATCTTCGTGCACGCGCTGGCGGAAAGCATGTGGGCGCAAGGCAATACGAACGTCTCGCACGGCTGCCTGAACCTGTCCCCCGCCGATGCCGCCTGGTTCTACGACTTCATCGGCACCGGTGACGTGGTGGAGGTGCGCAATACCGGCGGCGAACCCCTCGACATCTGGCAGAACGGCGACTGGAGCATGCCGTGGCCGGATTGGCTGCGCGGCAGCGCCCGCGCCTGACCCGGCGCGCGGACATCGGCGGACAACCTCGCCGATCGGCGGGCGAGATCATCGCCGAGGGACGACGATCTAGGCGTGGCAGGTGAATTCGTGGCGGTGCCCGGCTGGCCCGCGTGGGAGAACCAGGACTGCGGGATAGCCGTCGGCGATATCGACGGCGACGGCGCACCGGATGTGCTGGTGCTCATGGTCGACGACCCGGCCGGGCAGAACGCGGGACTGTACCGGGTGGGCAATGGATTCGCGGCCGATGGGTCGGTCCGGGACTGGGGGCCGTGGCTCACCGTGCCGGACTGGTTCGGCTGGGAGAACCAGGGCGGCGGGGTCGCGCTCGCGGACCTGAGCGGCAACGGGCGGCTCGATCTGGTGGTGTTCGTGGTGGACAACCCGCCCGGCCAGAACCAGGGGTACTACCGGATCGGCCGGGACCTGGCCGCGGACGGCGCCGTGACCGGCGGCTGGACGCCGTGGCTCGCGGTGCCCGACTGGTTCGGCTGGGAGAACCAGGGCGCGGACATCTGCCTGACCCGGATCGACGGGCAGGACGTGCTGGTGGTGCTGACCGTCGACAATCCGCCCGGCCCGAATACCGGGCAATTCCGGCTGGCCAAGGACATCCGGGCGGACGGGACCGTCGGCGCGTGGACGCCGTGGGTGGCGGTACCGGACTGGTACGGGTGGGAGAACCAGGGCGCGGGCATCACGGCCGCCGACCTCGACGGTGACGGCCGGCCCGAACTGGTGGTGTTCGGGGTCGACAATCCCGGCGGCGCCAACTCCGGGGTGTACACCATCGGCTGGGGACTGGACGGGTCCGGGCACGCACTCGACGGCTGGAGCGCCTGGACGGTGCTGCCGTGGGGGTTCACCGAAAACCAGGGCGCGGCAACGGCTCTGCTCGACACCGGCGGGGCGCGGCCGGAGCTGGCGGTGTGCACCATCGACGCCCCCGAGGGACGCAATGCCGGGTATCTGCGGGTCCTCGAACTGGAAACCGATCTCATGCACGCCGCGCATCTGGGGGTGTGGCGGATCCTCGACTTCGACACCGAGATCAATCCGGTGCACGCCGCCCTGCTGCACACCGGTGACGTGCTGTTCTTCGCGGGCTCCGGGAACGATCCGGACCGGCACGACGCGCACGAATTCCGTACGCGGGTCTGGCATTACCCGCGCCCGGGCCTGGACGCGCCGAGCACGCCCATCGACCTGTTCTGCGTCGGCCAGGCCTTCCTGCCCGACGGCCGGCTGCTCGCGGCGGGCGGCACCGAACGCTACGACCCCTTCTACGGCCTGCGCGACGCCCTCATCTTCGATCCGGCCGACCTGACCTGGAATCGGGTGCCGGACATGGCATTCGGGCGCTGGTATCCGTCGCTGGCGGCGCTGCCGGACGGCAAGGTGGTGGCGGTGTCCGGGCTGGGCGCCGACAATTTCCTGTCGGTGGTGCCGGAGCTGTTCGATCCGGAGACCCGGACCTGGTCCACGCTGCCCGTGCCCGGCCCCATACCCATGTACGGCCATTTGGTGCTGCTCGCCGACGGACGGCTGTTCTACACCGGCGGCCAATACGGCGGCAATAACGGTATGCGGCCGTCCATCTGGGATCCGGTCACCGGGGCCACCACCGAGGTCGGCGGCCTCACCGATCCGGGGTCCCGCAATCAAGCCGCCAGTCTGCTGCTGCCGCCCGCGCAGGATCAGCGGGTCATGTTGCTCGGCGGCGGCGGCTTCGACATGCACAGTCCCGCACCGGCTCTCGCCGACGCCCGGATCGTCGTTACCACCGCCGCGAATCCGGAATACGTGGCCGCGCCGCCGATGGACCATGCCCGCATGCACCTGAGCGCCGTACTGCTGCCCGATCGCACCGTATTGGCCACCGGCGGTTCGGGCATGGAGGAAATGGCGCACGCCGCACCGGCGCACGCCGAGATCTTCGACCCCGCCACCGGGATGTGGATGCACACCGCACCGTGCCGCGTGCCCCGGCTCTACCATTCCATCGCGCTGCTCACCCCCGACGGCAAGGTGATCACGGCGGGTTCCAATCCGGCGCGCAAGACCGAAGAGCTCCGGATCGAAATCTATTGGCCCGCCTACCTTTTCCGAGGACCGCGGCCCGGCCTCGCGCTCGGGGCGAGCACCGTCGGCTACGGCGGCACCCTCACCGCCGTCACCGACACCCCGATCCGCGAGGCCTCGCTGTTCCATCCCGGCGCGTGCACCCACTCCTGCGACAACGAGCAGCGGCTCATCGATCTCGAATTCACCACTCCCGCAGCGAATTCGCTCACCTTCACCATGCCGGGCAATCCGGCGCTGGCCCCGCCCGGCTGGTATCTGCTGTTCGTGGTGGACGGCAACGGCGTGCCGTCCACCGGACAGTGGGTGCGCTTGAACTGACCCGCTACTGCTCCGGGCAGTTGTGATAGGCGGTGATCAGCCACCGCCCGTCACGCCGGACCAGGGTCCAGGTCGCCAGCACCCAACGATCGGCGGGCGGTTCGCCCTCGCCCGCCATCACCACGGCGCTGCGGCTCACCACGACGGCGGTATCGGGGGCCGGGAAACGCACCGACTGCGGTTCGTCGATCGTCGTCGAACCACGCAGCGGGCCCGCGAAACCCGCGGCCATATGCGTGCGGGTGGCCGCGCTGCCCTCATTGCGCACGCCGCGCAGAATCGACGTCGCCTCCGGGTCGTAGTCGGCGACGAACGCCTCCGCGTCATTGGCGGCCCACGCGCGGTAGAGGTTGTTCAGGACGTCCAGAACGGCCTCACGGTCGGTGTGCACTGCGGTGTCGGACATGGTTCTCTCCTCGGGTTCGCGGCCGCGTCGAGCGGCTCACGAGTACATACCGGCGGACCGTCGCCGATTCATCGCCGCCCGCCCGGTGATTTCGTGTGCAGGCCGCGCAGATAGGCGTTGTAGGCGTCCAGCTCGGCGTCGGCGTGGACCGGGAAGCGTTCGCGGACCGCGTTTTCGCGCTGTTCGTCGCGATACCAGCGCATGGCGAAGACCGTCACCACCACCAGGGCGACGGGCTCGCCGTAGGACCACGCGAGCGCACCGGCCAGGTGCTGGTCGGAAATCGGATCGACGCCCCAGGCGGCGGGCGGATCGGTGAACAGGCCGACCATGGGCAGGGTCGACATCATCAGCACCAGGCCGATGAACACGTGCAGCGGCATCTCCACGAAAATGTCGAAGAAGCGGCCCAGATTGGTCTGGCGCACCGGCAACGGACCGGTCGACAGCACCGGGACGATGAAGAGCAAACCGCTCAGCAGGAAGAAGACCTCCAGGGCGAGATGGCCTGCCAGCCAGGAGCCCACGGTGTCCAGGACCGGGGTCAGGTAGACGCCGTAATAGCTGAACAGGAACAGCGGCACCGTCACCGCGGGATGCAGCAGGACGCGAGCGGGCCGGCGGCGCAGGCCCGACAGCGCGGCCCCCAACACGATTCGTCCCGCGCCGTGATGGGCGGTGGCGCGCAATAACAACACGCCCGGGGAACCGAGCACCCACAGCGGCGGAATCAGAATCGACAGGGTCAGGTGCTGAAACATGAAGGCGCTGAACAATTCGAATCCATAGCCTTCGATGGCCAGGCCGGTGACCGCCACCAATACCGCGCAACCGGTCAGGAAGCACGCCGTGCGCCACCACGGCCAGGCCCGGCCATCGGCCAGCACCCGGCGTACGCCCCAGATGTACAAGCCCGCCAAGACGATTCCCACCAGCGGCAACAGCGGCAGCGGCTGCGGATTCCAGCCGAACATGGCGGCCGGCGACGGCGGCGCCGAGGGCAGGTGCACCGATCCAGCGACGATCTCCATCAAGCCTCCGCACTCCCGAACCCCGGCATCTACTAATCCGAATAGTAGATGAGGTCGCGCCGCACCCCGGAATCACCCCCGGACGTGCTGATTTATTGCATAAGCCCCCTCTACAGATTTCTTGCCTTTGCGCCGTAAAGTGATAGTTTCTCTCTATGACCGTTTTGGTCTGAGAGTCATCGGCGCATCGAGGGAGATGCCGTGCACAGGGCCGTGAAAGTTACCGCCGCTGGGGTTTGCGGGACAGTATTCGGGATGGTTGCGTGTCTGTTCGGGGCGGCGGGTGCCGCACACTCTGACGCACCGGGCGGACCGGTGGTCGTGGATGGCACCGCGTATTTCGCCATGGGCGACTGGAACTGTTCGATCGGGGCGGACGGCGCGGTCGGATGCGATCTCGCGAGACCCGCTTCGGTGATGCAGGTGCTGTATGTGGGAATGCAGGTGCCGGTGCCGAATGTGTCTGCGATAGTGATCGATTCGAGCGCGCTGCCGGCGCATCCGCAGTGGAACTCCAATGGGAGTCATACGCTGCCGGGCGGAAACCCGGCGCTGGAACGGATTTCGGCCGTCAACCATTACGATCCGCAGTACTGGGTGACCCATGCCGGGGCCACCTGCCAGATCACCTTCAAAGGTGCGGCCGTATGTAGTTCGATGGGGCATGGATTCAGCCAATGGGGACCAGAACCGTTCGGTTACTGATCCCCATGACTCGTGTACTACCGGTACCAGACGCCGGAATCCCAATCGCCGTAATCCCAGACGTTGAAATCGTAGCGGGTGTGCGCGCCGCCGAAGAGGTAGCCCCACCAGCCTGCGGAAGTGTCACACACCTGGTCGTCGCTGTTGCAGACGGTCAGCGTCGGGAAGCCGCCGAACCAATCGTCAACTCCGGAAAGCGGATAGCCGACGATCTGATTGCCGGGCGTCGAGGACAAACCGGCCCAGCCCGGGCCCGCGGCCCGCTTGGGATCCGCCAGCAGAATGGCATTGGCATCGCCGGCGTCCTGGTGATTGGTCACCCAGGCGTGCAGGATGCCCGCACCCTCGCTGTGACCGATCAGCTTGATGTGGTCACCCGGGCACTGGTCGCGATGCTGCCAGAACAGCCGGTCGATTTCGTAATACCCCGACATCGGGTTGGCGGAGGTATATCCGACGGGCTGATTGACGAACGGGGCGAACACCGACGAGGTGTTGTCCCCGAAACCGCCGATTCCGATGGCCCACACACCGGTACAGTCATCGGCCTGAGCCTGCGGACCGGTCGCGGAAGTGATGGAAAGGAGAAGGGCCAACAATAATGCGGCGAAGAGCGCCGTTGCTCTACGCATGGTCGTAACTTTCTTTATTTATTTGCCTCCGGGTCCGGCCCGGCTTGCGCCCTATGTACCCAGAAGTTGCTGGCGTTCTTGACTTCTGTCGAAACAGTTACACAGGGCCCGAATCCGTTTGCCGTAACGCAATGTCGGAGAGGCGAATCGGCTTGCCCGTCAGCGTGATCTCGGCGAACCGGCGCCGATCAGCCGATGGGAAGTCCCGCCAGGGCCGCCAGCACGCCCAGCCCGCCGGCGCCCAGCAGCGCGCTCACCACGCCGCGCCGCGCCGCCAGCAGCCAAATCGCCGCCGCCGCAAGCACCGCGAACTGCCAGCCGTGCCGCAGGACCAAGGCGAGCGGGATCGCGGAGCCGATGATCGCGCCGATGACCGCGGGGCCCGCACCGGACAGGAAGGCCTGCACGGCGACATTCGCGCGCAGCCGGTCGAAATGGCGGCCGCCGAAGATGACGAACAGGAACGAGGGCGCGAAAGCGACTGCGGCGGCGAACAATCCGCCGGACAGGCCCGCGGCCGCGTAGCCGACCACGGCGACGGTCTGCACCACCGGTCCGGGTGTGATCTGGCCCAGCGCAACGGCATTGAGGAATTGGGCCGGGCTCATCCAGTGATAGTGGTCGACCGCGTCTGACTGCATGAGCGGGATGATCACGAACCCGCCGCCGTAGGACAGCGCGCCCACCTTCAAGGCCACCCAGCCGACCGCCGCCAGCCCGCCCAGCGCGGGTGCACCGACCGCGAGCGGTATCGCACCGGCCGCCGAGCCCGGGCGGCGGGGCAGTGCGCCGCGCACCACGATCTCCGCCAATCCCGCTGCGATGAGCACCAATACCAGCCACGGCCCGATCAGCGCGGCCGCCGCACCGCCCGCGATC
>NZ_BDCD01000058.1 GCF_001613325.1 Nocardia yamanashiensis NBRC 100130
CGGCGCCGCGGTTGCGGGGGCGGCGGCGGGGACCGGTGGCGCGGTCGTCGGCGGTGTCGACGGGGTGGGATTCGACGTGGGGGAGAGCCACGAGGGGGGCCACGGTGCCGACGAGGGCCGCTACGGCGGGGGAGTCGGGGGTGACCGGCTGGGGCTTGACGTCGATTTTCGCCTTGCGCATCAGGGCGGTGAGGTCGGCGCGCTGGTCGGGGAGGATCAGGGTGATGACGTCGCCGGCGCTGCCGGCGCGAGCGGTGCGGCCGGAGCGGTGCAGGTAGGCCTTGTGCTCGGCGGGCGGGTCGACGTGGACAACGAGTTCCACGCCGTCCACGTGGACGCCGCGGGCTGCCACGTCGGTGGCGACCAGGACCTTGGCCGAGCCTTCGGCGAAGAGGGCCAGGTTGCGGTCGCGAGCGGGCTGGGAGAGGTTGCCGTGCAGGTCCACGGCGGGGATGCCGGAGACGGTGAGCTGCTTGGCGAGTTTGCGCGCCTGATGTTTGGTGCGGGTGAACAGGATTCGGCGGCTGGTGCCGGAGGCGAGGCGGTGCACGACGGCGCGCTTCGCATCGGCGGTCTTGACCTCGAAGACGTGGTGGGTCATAGCGGCGACGGGGGAGTTGGCTTCGTCGACCGAATGCAGCACCGCTTCGGGCAGGAAGCGCTTCACGAGCTTGTTCACGCCGTTGTCCAGGGTCGCGGAGAACAGCAGCCGCTGGCCGTGTTCGGGGGTGGCGGCCAGGATGCGGGTGACGGCGGGCAGGAAGCCCAGGTCGGCCATGTGGTCGGCTTCGTCGATGACGGTCACTTCGACGGCGTCGAGGCTGATCAGGCCCTGCTTCATGAGGTCTTCGAGCCGGCCGGGGCAGGCCACGACGATATCCACGCCGCGCTTGAGCGCCTGCACCTGACGATGCTGCGAGACGCCGCCGAAGATGGTGGTGACGGTCATGCGGTAGGCCGAGACCAGCGGGTCCATCGCCGCCGCGATCTGGGTGGCCAGCTCGCGGGTGGGCGCCAGCACCAGCCCGACCGGGCGATTCGGCACGCGCTTACCGGCCAGGTCACCGGCCAGGCGATCGATCATGGGAATGGAGAAGGCGAGGGTCTTGCCGCTGCCGGTCTTGCCGCGGCCGAGCACATCGCGGCCCCGCAGCGAATCCGGCAGGGTGTCGGCCTGGATGGGGAAGGGGGCGGTGATGCCGGCGGCGGTGAGCGCACGCACGAGCGGTTCCTTCACACCGAGGGACGCGAAGGTGGCAGGGGTGGAATTCATATGTGTAGCAGTGCCTTTCGGGCATCGGGTGGTGCCCGAGCCGTGCTGCGGACGACAGGTCCGCGCCGGGGGCACGAATGGCGAGATTGCCGATGGGCAAAATCGATCGCCGTAAGGAAAGCTTGCCGCGCAGTTGGGGCTGCTTGCGAAGTGGTAGCGATCTACGACGCTTGATGTGACCGTGTCACATCCATGATCAAAAACTTTGGTCGTTCGAGAGTCTAGCCGACTCGCGGGTAGCAACGTCAATCGGGTGATCGAGATCGCGTCGCGGGCGGCCCGGCGCGGCGAGCGCGAGGGCCGAGCCGACGGCCGCGATCACCGCCAGCACCAGGGTGGCCTGCGAGTTTCCGTGCACGAAGGATTCTTTGGCGAAGTCGGCGAGCGGCCGCCCGGCGGGTCCGGCGCGATCGGCGACGGCGAGCGCGGCGGCGAGGGAGTCGGCGACGGGTTCGCGGACCGCTGCGGGCAGCCGGGGCAGGGCCGGGCGGATGCGATCGCGGTAACCGGCCGCTAGCAGGCTCCCGGCCAGCGCGATGCCGATGGCCGCGCCGATTTCCCGGGTGGCGTCGTTCACCGCGGCCGCGACACCGTGCTTCTCGACGGGCGTGCCGGCGACGATGGCCGCGGTGGCCGGAGTCGCGCACAACCCCAGGCCGATACCGCTGATCAGCATCGGCCACAGCACGCCGAGGTACCCGGTGTGGACGGTGATGCGGGTCATCATGAGCAATCCCGCTGCGAGAATCGCCATTCCGGTGCAGGTCATCACGCGCAGGCCGATGCGATCGGTGAGCCACGGCGCGACGATGGACAGCGAGACCACCGGCAGCATCATCGGAACGAGCGCCGCCGCCGACTTCAGCGGCGAATAGCTCAGAATCAATTGCAGATGCTGGACCAGCAGCAGGAACACGCCGAAGGTCACCAGGAATTGCAGTGTGAGCGAGACGATTCCACTGGAGAACCCGCGCCCCGCGAACAGCCGGATGGGCAGCAGGGGATGGCTCACCCGCAGTTCGGCCAGCACGAACAGGCCGAGCGCGACCAGCGCGCCGCCGAACAATCCGAGCGTGAGCGGGTCCAGCCAACCCCGATGCGGTGCTTCGGTGACGGCGGCGACGAACAGCCCGACCGCCAGCGCCGAGGCGCCCGCGCCCGCGAAATCGATACGCGGGCGGCTGGTGTCGCGGGATTCGGGAATCCACACCGCCGCCACCGCCAATACACCCGCGCCCACGGCCAATCCGACGAAGATGGCGGGCCATTCCCAGCGCTGCATGATCAGTCCGGAACCCAGCAGCCCCGCACCGCCGCCCGCACCCGCGACCCCGGCCCACAATCCGATCGCCCTGCCCCGCAACTCCTCCGGGAACCCGGCGGTCAGCATCGACAGGGTGGACGGCATGACCAGCGCCGCACCCGCTCCCGAGAGCGCGCGGGCCGTGATCAACCACGCGGGATCCCGCAGCAGCAGCGGCAGTACCGCCCCGGCACAGAACACCACCAGCCCGGCGATCAGCACCCCGCGCCGCCCGTACCGATCCCCGAGCGCCCCGCCCGGCAGCACCAGGCAGGCGAGCGCGAGCGTGTAACCGTCCACCACCCAGGTCAATTGCGCCTGCGTGGCGCCGGTCGTCACCGCGATCTGCGGCAACGCGGTGTACAGCGCCGCCATGGACGCGATCACGAGCGCGACCGCCGCGCAGGACACCGTCAGGGTCCAGCGCAGGGCGCGTGCGGAAGGCGGCGCGGGCCGGAGTTCGGTGTGCGGGGCCGTCATCGGACCTCCAGGAAACGCTACTGGCAGTAGCGCTACGCTACCGTCGGTAGCGTAACTCGAATGCCCTTGATCACGAAAGGGTTTGGATGCGGCATGATGCTCGGATGGACCAATCCGCGCGCGACGACCACCGGGGCGAGCCCATCGATCCGCGCCGGCAGCGTTCCCGCGACCGATTGCTGGACGCCGCAACGCAATTGCTGATCTCCGGCGGGGTGCAGGCGGTGACGGTGGAGGCGGTGACGAGCGTGTCCAAGGTTGCGCGCACCACGCTGTACCGGAACTTCGGCAATAGCGCGGGGTTGATCGGGGCGGCCTTCGAACGGTTGCTGCCGCAGATCCAAGCACCGGATCCGGATGATTCGGTGCGGCGGCAATTGATCGATCTGCTGCTGCGCCAGGCCGCGGTCATCGATCAGGTGCCGGTGCACGTGACCACGCTGGCGTGGCTGGGGCTCGGGTCGACCGGTGACCGGGACCCAGCCGCGCGATTCATTGCCCCGGATTCCCTGCGCGCCCGGGTGATCGAGCGTTACCGCGAGCCCTTCGATCGTGTGCTGGACAGTCCCGCTGCCCGAACCGAACTCGGCGATTTCGACCGCACACTGGGATTGGCCCAGCTGCTGGGCCCGATCGTCTTCCTGCGTCTGGTGGAATTGCGTCCCACCACCCAGGCCGATTGCGAACGTATCGTCGACGATTTCCTGGCCACGCATCGCGCACCCGAAGGCGGTATCGCATGAGTATTCGCATGGGCATCAGCACGCCGGTGGTGCTGGAGATCCCGGGCCGTACGCCGGAATGGGAGCGGACGGCCGGGATCGCGGAGATCGCGCGGATCGCCGAGACCGCCGACCGGCTGGGGTTCGATCATGTGACGTGCAGTGAGCATGTGGCGGTGGCGGAGCATTCCGCGTCGGCGATGCTGGGCGGGTCGCGGGGGACGCGGTATTGGGATCCGCTGGCGACGCTGTCGTATCTGGCGGCCCGGACCGCGCGAATTCGCTTGTGTCCCAGCGTGCTCGTGCTGGGCTATCACCATCCGCTGGCGATCGCCAAGCGGTACGGAACGCTGGATGTGATCAGCTCCGGCCGGGTGGTGCTCGGGGTGGGTGTCGGTACGGCGCGGGAGGAATTCGAGTTGCTCGGCGCATCGTTCACCGATCGCGGGCGGCGGGCCGACGAGTCGATCGCCGCGTTGCGGGTGGCGTTGGGGGAGCGTAAGCCGGAATTCTCGGGCAGGTATTACCGATTCGATGGTCTGGTGGTGGAGCCGCATGCGGTGCAGGAGCGCATGCCTATCTGGGTCGGTGGATCCAGCGATGCGGCGGTGCGCCGGGCTACCGCGCTGGGTGACGGATGGCTGCCCGCCGGTGTCACGCCGGAGCTGGTGCGGGAAAAGCTGTCCCGATACGAGCCCGCCGCAAAGGAATTCGAGGTGGTGGTGGGTACGGCGGAAGTGATCGATCCGATCGCCGCGCCCGACCGTGCCGAAGCGGTGATCGGCGCGCTGGCGGCGGCGGGCGCGACCATTGTGCAGCCGCGGGTGCGGCACGAATCGCTGAACCACTATCTCGAGCAGCTCGATGCGCTCACCCGGCTGAGTTGCTTCGAACCGCTCACTCCCGCAGCAGATCGATGACCTTGGTTTCGCTCAGCTCGCCGTGACCGGCGTCCACCAGCCGGGTGAAGATGCCGAGTACGGCATGGCCCAAGGCGATCGGAGCACCGACGCTGTCGGCCGATTCGACGCCGATGCGGGTGTCCTTCAGCCGCAGTGTGCCCGTGAACGGGATGTCCCGGTCGTGCGCTCCCTCGAGCATGGCTTCGGCCACGCGAATCACGGTGGGGCTGGCCGCGACACTGCGGGAAAGTGCCTCCACCACCGTCGGGAGATCGAGACCGGCGAGCTCGGCGGTGCGCAGCGACTCGGCGGTGGCGGCGATCTGAATGGACCCGAGCAGGTTCTGGACCAGCTTGTACGACGTGCCCGCACCGACCTCGCCGAAATGGACGATTCGATTGCACAGCGGTTCCAGCAGCGGTCGAGCCGCCTCGAGGTCGGCGGTATTGCCCCCGATGAACAACGCCAGCTCACCGGCCGCGGCGGCGCTGGGCAGGCCAGTCACCGGCGAATCGAGATACCGGAGCTGGTGTGCGGCAGCGTGTTTCGCCAGCTCCAGCACCCACGGGCGCGACAAGGTGGAACATTCGACGGCGAAGGTCCCGGGCGCGGCACCGGCCAGCGCCCCCTGGTCGCCGAGCCACATCGCGCGGGAAGCCCGGTCCTCGGCCACCATCGAAATGATCATGTCGGCGTCGCGGGCGGCCGCGCGCGGTGACTCCGCTGCTTGCGCACCTCGCGCCACCAGCGCTGCCGCTTTGCCGGGCGACCGATTGAACACCGTCACCTGATGCCCGGCGTCCAGCATTCGGCCCGCCATGCCCGCACCCATTCGGCCCACGCCGAGAAACCCGATCTTCGCCACGGCGGGAGCGTACCGGCCATCGGTGCACGCGAAACCCGAACCCGCTGATCAGGTCCGGGTCGGGCGCGAGGGTGCGACGCCGACCGTGAGCGAGATCCGTAATCCCTCGGCGGGTGTGCCGACCACGGTGGCGAGTTCGGTATTCCAGCCGTCGCGGAACACCTTGTCGGTTTCCAGCGACACGTGTGCGAGTTCGGCGAGACTGCGCGCGTATCCCGGATCGAAGGCATAGACCGCCTGGCATGCCGGCCGGGGCAGTGCGATCTGCGAGGTGAGACGCGCCGGCTCCCGCGCCATCGCGGACCCCAGTGAATCGAACACCTCGAAGTGGATGTGCGGCCACCGTCCCGCGTAGCAAGCCGGGAAGACCGAGGTGAACGTGATGCCCCCGTTCGCATCCGCCACCTGCACGCCCCGCAGATAGTTCTGATCGGCGACCCCGCCGTCGTACAGGGAGTACCTGCCGTCCCGATCGCAATGCCAGACGTACACGGCCATCCCCGCCCCGGTCGCACCGCCCCGTCCCAGATCTCGCAACCACAGTCGCAGCGTCATCGAAACACCCGGCGCCACACCCGCGTACGGTCCGAAACTGGACCGGATATCCGACCGCACCACCGCCGCGTCGAGCAGGACATCGGGTCCATTGCTGCCGTCGGCGGGATAGGGGCCGGGTCCTTCGGCGGGCACCGCCGCGACGCCGATGCCGCGCTGACTCGAATTCCGGGAAATGCTCATGGGTGCAGCGTGCGCCGTCGCGGCGGGATGCACGCGAGTACTCGACTACCCGAATGCCGCTAAGCGGTGACCGCGCACGGCCGGTAGAGATCGAACAGATTCGTGCCCCGCGTCTCCCACAGCCGAAACAGTGCGTCCGGTCCGCGCTGGGCCCACACCTGCTCGTATTCCGCGCGGGTGGCGGGCACGAAAGTGACGAAACGCAATGCGGGATCACCGTATTCGTCATGGAAGACATCGAACTCGGGCCCGGTCGCCAGATGCGTCCAGGCCAACAGGAATTCGATGCCCGTCCCAGGAATCAGCGGCTCGGCGTTCAGATACCCCTGCCCGTACTCGTAGCCCCGACCGTTCTCGATGACCCGCGCGGCCCCCACATGCACCAGATACGCCGCCTCATCCTCCTGCTCGGACAGCGCCGACACCACGCACTCCACCGGCAGCACCGCCTCCACCCGCTGAAACCGCACCCCCGTGGTCGCCGCCGACACCATCGAAATACTCCGATGCCGATGGAACCCGACGGCGAACCCCCGATTCCGCCGATCCACCAACGGCCCCTGCCCGTGGGTCACCGGGCCGAGGTGGCGTTCGACATGCGCTAGGAGCTGCTCGAAGCGGTCTGGGTCGGCATGCGGATATGACATCCATCGGGATGCTAGTGGATCCGATTCGACAGCCGCAGAACACGTCCGGTCAGTCGCGTGGCCGGATGATCGCGAACCGGCCGTCGAGACGGCATTCGAGGGTGAACGGTGAGAAGACTTCCAAGGACACCGGCGGCGTGTACCGGTGCAGATCGATCAACTGTGTGTCGTCATCGAGGTCGCCCAGCGCGGCCTGCTCGGCGGGCGACAATTCGGCGCGCAGGTCACGCCATGCCTGTGGTTCGAGGTCGGGATCGTGGAAGCTCCACGGGTGCACCACTGATTCCCAGCCGTCATCGGTTGACGACGCGGCAAGCACATCCGCAATGCGGTCCCACCAGCTCAGCAGTGAGGTCGCCAGATAGGCGTAGGCATCCTCGTAGTCCGTAGAGCACGCCAGGATCGGTCCCCACGCACCGGTTTCCCGATCGATATTCATGTAGTAGAAGTCGCCGTTGGCAGGATCATGCACCTGCAACGCGTTTGCCGCCTCACGGGATCAACCGGGCCATCACAAGCTCAGCCTCGCTGAACCCTCGGAACAAAGCAATGCGATCCGGCATCTCGACAGCCAGCGCTCGCAGCTTGGCTACGAGCTCGGTGACGGCGGCAGTCATCGATATCCCCCAACATGTTTCGGCGCTACACCCGCACGAGCCCGGATCGGTTCGTTCGTCGGAGTCGCTGACATCCATCTGACCATGGAGCGAAGCTGATCGTCGGACAGGGGCCATCGCGGGAACGTCCGGCCCTGTTAGGTATGTCCGCATAGGATTCGGGCCATGAGTTTTTCGGGGTTTTTCCCGCACCCTGAGCAGCCGTGGGGGCGTTCGCCGCGGCGTACCGGGCCGTCGCTGTGGTGGGTGGTTCCTGGTGTTGCGGCGATTGTGGCGGGAATCGTCGGGGCGGCGGTTTTCGGGTTGAGCGTTGTGTTTCAGATGCCGGAGAAGGTTGGGCAGTTTCAGCGTATTCAGGCGCCGGGGGCGGGTAATGTGAATTTGGTTGCGGATCATGACTATACGATTTATTTCGAGTATGGAGGGGCCTCTGAGGAAGGGCCCGGCAAGGATGTGGCTGTCACGCTTACCGATCCGGCTGGCCGGGTTGTTCGGTTGAGTACCTTCAGCACTACGACTACCTATTGGATCAACGATTTCGAAGGTCGGGCCGGGTACAGCTTTCATACCGATCGAGGCGGGATCTACCGGCTGGCCGCCCAGGACAATTCCGGCGTCACTGTCGCGGTCGGTGAGGGGGTGGGCTCGGGTGCGTGGAAGACCGTGGGGATCGCGATCGCGATTGCGGTGACCGGATGCCTCGCCGGTGCGGTCATCATCGTCACCGTCGTTATCCGTCGCGCGCGTAATCGTGCGTCGTTCGGCTCCGCATGGGGCTCGTGAGCGCGGATATGACACAGCTATCGGGATGCCGGTGGATGTCGCAGCACCAGCGGTAGATAGACCTCGTCGACGATTTCCACCAGTACTTCGTCGGGGGCGGACGGGATCCCACGCACCACGAACTCATTGCGTAGCAGGACGATTGCGACTGTGGCGACTCGCGGGCGCAGGGATTCCGGTGCTGCCTCGCCGCGCGCCACGGCGCGGCCGAGGATTGTCAGCCACGGTGCGGCGGCGGCGTCACCGGACTGATCTTGTAATTGGGCGAGGAATTCGGCCGCGCCGCCCGCCGCGGCCAGCAGTTCCCGCAGGATGGCGCCGAGCGGTGAACTCCAATGCCGGTTGGCCTGCCGCAGCAATTCGAGTGCGTCACCGCGCAGGCTGCCGGTGTCCGGGGCCGGGACGGTGGTGGTGAGCCGGCGGTAGGCCGCGATGCCGAGCGCGAGCCGATTGGGCCAGCGGCGGTACAGGGCGTTCTTGTTGGTGCCCGCCCGCGTGGCGACCTTGTCCATGGTCAGGCCCGCGTATCCGGAGGCGGTCAGTTCGGCGGCGGCCGCCTCGAGGATCGCCTCCTCCAGCGCCGCGCCGCGCCGCCGGGTCGGCGCGCCGGACGTGTGGTCCGCAGGGTCTGCTGGCACGGCTACTCCTCGGATCGGTACCGGACGTACCTTCGCATTGTTGTTGCGATCACAGGGTGAATGCAATTAGGGTACTTGACGTACCTTAATAGAAGGAAGTGACCCATGCGTTCGAAGGGCATCAGCTACGACACCGGTTTCGTGCGGGCCGGCGGCACCTCCCGCGAGCGATTCGACCCCGGCGAGGTGGCGCGCGAACTGCGGATCATTCGCGACGACCTGCACTGCACCGCGGTTCGTGTCATGGGCGGTGATGCCGGGCGAATCGAATGCGCGGCGCGGCTGGCGGCGGATCTCGGCCTGGAAGTCTGGGTTTCGCCCTATCCGCTGGAGCAGGACGCCGACGCCATGCTCGCCTTGCTGATCGACTGCGCCGAGCGCGCGGAACGGATCCGGGTGAGCGGTGCGGACGTGGTTTTCGTGACCGGAGCCGAATTGAGCCTGATGGCACCGGGTTTCCTGCCCGGGGACTCGGTCGGCGAACGGGTGCGGGGTCTGCTCGGTGGTGACGACAGGGCCGAACGGATCGCCGATCTGGGCACTCGTATCAACGAGTTCCTCACCGAAGCGGTGACCCAGGTGCGTAAGCGCTTCGGCGGCAAGGTGACCTATGCCAGCGTTCCCCTCGAGTGCGTGGACTGGACCTTGTTCGACATCATGTCGGTCGACCTCTACCGCTCCGCCGAAATCGCCGGCCAATTCGCAGCGGGCGTGAAAGCCCTCGTGGCGCAAGGCATGCCGGTAGCCGTCACCGAATTCGGCTGCGCCACTTTCCAGGGTGCGACCGATCGCGGCGCACACGGCCTCGACATCGTCGAATACGATGAGCGCGGGCCGGTCCGCCTGGACGGGCAATACCTACGCGACGAACCCGCCCAAGCCGCCTGCCTGCGCGAACTCCTGACCGCGTTCGACGAAGGCGGCATCGACACCACCTTCGTCTTCACCTTCGCCCTCTACGACCACGTGCACCGCGCCGACCCGCTGACCGATCTGGACCTCGCCAGCTACGGCATCGTCCGCACCTTCGACGACCGGCACGGAACCACCTATCCGGACCTGCCGTGGGAACCCAAACAAGCCTTCACCGCCGTAGCCGACTTCTATCGCTCCCATTGAGATCGGCTATCCGCCGCGCGCGCAATCGTGCGTCGTTCGTTTCCTTATGGGGTCTGTGAGACTCTGGTCGGGTGTTGGAGCAACCGTCCAGAAGTGTGGCCGTGGGAGTCGAAACCGTTGTGCGGACCGCGCGGGTGTGTCCTGGCGAAACGGTCAGTGGAACAGTTCTTTTGCGTGCTGGGGAGTCTGGCGGGGACGTCACCGGGCTCACGCTCGAAATCGTGACGTACTGGGGGACCGGCTCGGGTGATGGCCGTCGGGACTGCGTGATTCACCGTAGTGAATTGCTGCGCGAATATCACTTGGAAGCCGGGGAAATTCGCACCGTCGAATTCGAATTGCCGCTGTCCTTCGAGACGCCACTCACCATCGTCGCGGACCGGTCGCTGCCGGGCATGGAAGTCGAGATCGTCACCAGCGTCGGTATCGACGAGGGCCGCTACGTTGCCGCCACCACCCCGATATCCGTGCTGCCGTTGCCGGCGCAAGCCGAGATACATTCCGCGCTGACCAGTCTCGGCTTCCGGCCGCATGCCGCGGTGCTCGAGGACGGCTGGCTTCGCGGTCTGGAACGTGAACTGCTCGTGTATCAGTCGGTCGACTTCGAGGCCGTGCCGGAATGCTCGGGGATCAATCGGGTGCGCGTCTCATTGCTGGCCGGTGAGGACGGTGTCGAGGCGATCATGGAGTCGGATCCGCCGTCCAAGGCGGTCTACGGCTCGCTGTACCTGGATCATTCGGAGGTCGGTGAGGACGACCTGATCGATGCTATGCGCGAACAGCTCGCCAAGTTCGGTGAGGGAGCGTGACTCCGGGGCAGGGCTCGGCGGCATAACATGGCCGAATGGGGAGAAACAGTGAGTGGGAGATAGCAGATCGCGCGATAGTGGAGCGGCGGGCGAACTCGTTCGGGGCGCAGGCCGCTGTCTATGACGAGCATCGACCGGATTATCCGATTGCGGCGGTCCGTTGGGCGTTGGAACCCGTCGCGGAGCGCGGTGGAGTCTCCGTGCTCGATATTGGTGCGGGCACTGGCAAATTGACCGGTGTGCTGCTCGCGGCCGGGGCGGGGGTGACGGCGGTGGAGCCTGATGTGGAGATGCGGGGTGCGCTGGAACAGCGCTACCCCGGGGTGCCGACGTTGGCTGGGACCGCGGAATCTATTCCGCTGCCCGATGATTCGGTGGACGCGGTGCTGGCGGGGCAGGCGTTTCATTGGTTCGATCTGGGGCGGGCCATTCCGGAGATGGTGCGGGTGCTGCGGCCCGGTGGGGTGGTGGCGGCGCTCTGGAACGGGCATGACGATTCGGTCGAATGGGTTGCCGAGCTGGATCGCCTGTCGCGCAGTTCGGTTTCGACGCAGCGATGGAACAGCGACGGGTTGCCGGAGCATCCGCTGCTTTTTCCGTTCGAGCGGAAGGAATTCCCGCACTCGCAGGTGCGGACCGCCGAAAGCCTCACCGCCACAATCGGAACCCATTCGCATACGGTGGTGATTCCGGAAAAGGAACGAGCGGACCTGCTGGACCGGATTCTGGATTTCTTGAAATCGCGACCGGAGACGGGCGGCGGGGAGTTCGAATTGCCCATGCGTACCAGGGTGATTCGCGCCGTGGTGCGGTGACCGCGATGAGAACTGGGCGGTTGCACTGATAACTGACAGGCGACACGCGCATCGTGCGGTGACAGGCATTCGGGGGCCGGTGGTGTGATGGTGGGGGCATGACGGGTTACATCACTGAGGCGCAGACGGTTCTGCTGACCAGGGAAGCGGCCGACGCGGTCTCCGATGCGGTGAACGCGCGGGCCGAGAGCGAGGCCGGGGTGTCCTTGCCGCCGCTGGTGTGGGTGTGGAATCGCGGGGTGTTCGCGCTGCCGGACGCGGAGGGGACCGAGGTGGAATTCCGGGGGCGGGTGGAACCGGGTCGGTATCCGGCAGGAGTGCACGAGCAGCTGCTGGCGTGGGCGGCGGGATTGCGGCTGACCGAGATCACCACGCGGGTGGAGCGAGAGCACGGGCGGCGCACCTATTCGGGGTGGCTGGCGGGCTCGCGGATCCGGATCAGCGGACGCACCGATGAATTCCGGACCGACACGGCGTCGGTATAGATATGACGACTCATACCCTCGAACTGCCCGATGCCGACATCGTGTTCGACGTGCACGGGCCGCTGCCGACCGCCGACGGGCGGGCGCCGCTGCTGATGATCGGGCAGCCGATGTGCGCGGACGGATTCGCGGATCTGGCCGCGCAGTTCCCGGATCGCACCGTGGTCACCTACGACCCGCGCGGGCTCGGCCGCAGCAAACGCAAGGACGGGCGCGTGGAGAACACGCCCCAGCAGCAGGCCGAGGATCTGCACGCGCTCATCGCCGAACTCGGGGCGGGGCCGGTCGAGGTGTTCGGCAGCAGTGGCGGCGCGGTCACCGGGCTCGCCCTGGTCACCGCGCACCCCGGCGACGTGCGCACGCTGGTCGCCCACGAGCCGCCGGTCATTCCGGTGCTGCCGGATGCCGCCGCGTCCGAACGCGCCCGGGCCGGAGTGCGAGAAGTGTACGAGGCCAAGGGATCCGGCGCGGGCATGGCCGCGTTCATCGCCATGACTTCCTGGCAGGGTGAGTACACCGACGAGTACTTCGCCCAGCCCGCCCCCGATCCGGCCATGTTCGGCATGTCCACCGAGGACGACGGCACGCGTGACGATCCGCTGCTGTCGGACCACTCCTGGGCCGTCAGCGGATATCAGCCCGACGTCGCCGCCCTGACCGCCGCGCCGACCCGGGTCGTGATCGCGGTGGGTGAGGAATCCGCGGGCACGTTCACCGCGCGCACCTCCACGGCCACCGCGGCGCTGCTCGGTCAGGAAGCGACCGTATTCCCCAGCCATCACGGCGGATTCGTGGGCGGCGACCACCCGTACGCCGGTCAGCCGGAAGCTTTCGGGCGCAAGCTGCGCGAAGTCCTCGACGCTCAGGACTGAACGGATCGCGCGGGGGAATCGCAGCGGAGCACGCGGCGGTTCCCCTCGGCTACGCCGGTCGAGACGGCCGATGCTCGTGCGGCAACGGCGGTAGCGGCCGCGCGTACAGCCAGCTGTCCCACAGCGGCCGCAGCGATCCGGCGCTGTAATGCCCGGCCAGATCGGTGAATTCGTCGGTGGTGACCGAAGCATGCCGATACCGCGCTGTCCATTCCCGCAGCAGATCGAAGAACGCGCGGTCACCGAGTTCCAGGCGCAGGGCGTGCAAGGTCAGCGCGCCCCGCTTGTACACCCGATCGTCGAACATGCGCTCCGGTCCGGGATCGGCGAGCGTGAGGTCCTGGGGGAGCCGCGCCAGCATCTCGTGCGCGGCGCGGGCCTGCCGGTCGGCGCTGGAGCCGCCCGACGCCTCCGACCAGATCCACTCCGCGTAACAGGCGAAGCCCTCGTGCAGCCAGATATCGCGCCAGCGGCGAATGGTGAGACTGTTGCCGAACCACTGGTGCGCCAGCTCGTGCGCGACCAGGCGCTCCGAACCCCGGTGCCCGTCACAGTGATTCGCGCCGAAGGTGGAGATGCCCTGCGCCTCGATGGGGATTTCCAGCTCGTCGTCGGTGACCACCACGGTGTACCCCTCGAACGGGTACGGCCCGAACTTCTCGGTGAACACCTCCATCATGCGCGGCTGCCGGGCGAAATCGTGCTCGAACTCCACCCGCAGCCGCGGCGGCAGAATCGCCTGCATGGGCACCGATCCGCGCGGCGCGTCGATGCGCTGCTTGCGGTACTGGCCGATCTGAATGGTCGCCAGATAGCTGGCCATCGGCTCGGATTGCTCGTACACCCAGGTGGTTTGGCTGGCCTTGGTCTGCTTGCGCACGAGCGTGCCGTTGGCGAGCGCGTAGTACGGCGAATCGGTGGTGATCGAAATGCGGTAGCTGGCTTTGGAACTCGGATGGTCGTCGCACGGGAACCAGGACGCCGCGCCATTGGGCTGACTGGCCACCAGCGCGCCGTCGGTCAATTCCTCCCAGCCGACCTCGCCCCACAGACCGCGAATCGGCTTGGGCGGGCCCGCGTACTGCACAACCATGGCCAGCACGCCGCCCGCCGGGATCCGCTGCTGCGGGGTGATGGTCAGCTTGCCGCGCTGATGGGTGTAGCGCGCCACTTTCACGCCGTTGACGAAGACCTTCGACACCGCCAGGGACTGGGACAGGTCCAGCGCGAACCGATCCCGCACCTCGGTGGTGACCGCGGTGATCTCGGCGCGCCCGGCCAGCCGGTTCGCCGCGACCTTGTACACCAGCTCCAGGTCGTAGCGGGACACCCGGTAGCCGCGGTTCCCGTTCTGGGGCAGGTAGTCGTCGATGGGTGTGTCGGTGCCCTTGCCCGGCATCAGCGGCTCACCTCCGTAGTGGACGGCCAGGGTGCGATGGGATTGCCCCACCAGCGCGTCGACGGCGGCACCGAATCGCCGCGCATGACCAGTGACGCCGGGCCGATGGTCGCGCCCGCGCCGATGCTGGCGGCCGGCAGCGCCACACAGTGCGGGCCCAGGGTGGCGCCCGCGCCGAGGGTCACGGTGTCCATGGCCATGATCCGGTCGTGGAAGAGATGGGTCTGCACCACACACCCCCGCTCCACGGTCGCGCCATCGCCGAGGGTCACCAGGTCGGCCTCCGGCAGCCAATAGGATTCGCACCATACCCCGCGGCCGATCTTGGCGCCGAGTCCGCGCAACCACACGTTCAGTACGGGCGTACCCGTCGCGGCGCGCGCGAACCATGGCGCGGCGACGTGTTCGACGAAGGTGTCGGCGACCTCGTTGCGCCACACGAACGAGCTCCACAGCGGGTGCTCCTCGGCGCGAATCCGGCCCACCAGCAGCCATTTCGCGATGACCGAGGCGGCGCCGGCGACAGCGCCCGCGGCCAGCAGCACCAGGCCGCTGAGCAGGGCGGCGGGCAAGTGACCGAGGGTCTGGGCCAGCCAGGCCAGGGTGAACAGCACGCCCAGGCCGATGCCGAAGGTCACCAGGACGGGGATGAGGCGACAGGTTTCCACGATGGCGCGCGCGACCTTCAGCCGCCACGGCGGGTTGAAAGTGCGTGCGGTGTCGCCGGTCTCGGCGGCGCGGCGCAGGCGGATCGGGGGACTGCCCAGCCACGACGATCCGGCCTTGGCCTTGGACGGGGCGGCCGAAAGCACCGCGACCAGGCCGTTTTTGGGGACGCGGCGGCCGGGGGCGGTCATGCCGGAATTGCCGAGGAACGCGCGCTTGCCGACCTTGGCCTCACCGATGCGCAGCCAGCCGCCGCCCAATTCGTAAGAGGCGACCATGGTGTCGTCGGCCAGGAACGCGCCGTCGGCGACGGTGGTGAACTTGGGCAGCAGCAGCACGGTGGAGGCCTCCACGCTCTTGCCGATCTTCGCGCCGAGCAGCCGCAGCCAGCCCGGGGTGAGCAGGCTGGCGTACAGCGGGAACAGGAAGGTGCGGGCGGAATCCAGGAGGCGTTCGGTGGCCCAGGCCTGCCAGCCCGCGCGGCTGCGCACCGGATGATGGCCTTCCACCAAGCCGATACTGAGCAGGCGCACCAGCGCGATGGTCACCACCGCGTACACGCCGAGGCTGAGCAGCATGGCCACCGGGAGGATGGCGAAAGCGCGGCCGAGACCGGCGGTGAGGGTGGTGGTGTCGCGAATCCACCAGGCGATGAGCGCGCCGCCGGAGCCCAGGCCGAGGATGGGGACGGCGGCCAGCAGCATGGAGGTGACGCCGAAGATGGCGACCCAGTGCGGGGCGCGGTCGGGGGTCCAGGCGGGCCAGCGGTGCTGTGCCTTACCGACTTTCACCGCCGGGGAACCGGCCCATTCCTGCTCCGCCTTGAGCTTGCCCGATACCGCGGAACCGGGGGAGATCTCGGCATTGCGGCCGATCCTGGTGCCGGGCAGCAGGATCGAGCGGGCGCCGACCACCGCGCCGGGGCCGATCACGATCGGGCCGATGTGGACGGTATCGCCGTCGATCCAGTAGCCGGACAGGTCGACCTCGGGTTCGACGCTGCAACCGTCGCCCAGTTCCAGCATGCCGGTCACCGGCGGGAGAGTGTGCAGGTCGACGCCCTTGCCGACGCGTGCGCCGAGCGCCCGGGCGAAAGGGACCATCCAGGGTGCGCCGGACAGATTTTCGGCGCCGCTGGCCTCCGAGAGCCGGACGGCGGCCCAGAGGCGCAGGTGGGTGGAGCCGCCGCGCGGGTGGGTGCCGGGCTCGACGGTGCTGAGCAGCAGCCGGGAACCGGCCACGCACAAGGCCATCCGGCCGGGTGGGGAGATGAAGAGGACGAACGCGAACAGGGTCCACCACCACGACAGGTGCGGCAGCCAGGGTAGGGAGCCGGACCAGGCGGCGATATTGCCGACGATGGCCAGCCAGGTCAGCCATTGCAGACCGGTGAGCGTGGTGAGCGGGATGGTGGCGAGCACCTGGAACAGCTGGGCGGGCAAGGGAACCGGGGCCACGTGCCGTTCCTCGACCGCGACGGTCGGGGCGCTGGCGTCCATGAATGCGGCCAGCGCGCCCAGCCGGGGGTGGTCGTAGAGGTCGGCGACCGCGATGGTGGGTTGGCGTTCGCGCAGCGCCGCCACCAGTTGCGCGGCGGCCAGGGAGCCGCCGCCGAGGTCGAAGAAGTCGGCGTTCGGGTCGGTGACCTCGGCGCCGAGGATCGAATCCCACAGTCCGGCAACCCATTGCTCGGTCGGCGAGAGTCCGGCTTCGGCGGTGGCGGCGACGGCCTTGGGCAGCGGCCACGGCAGGGCGTCGCGATCGACCTTGCCCGAGGTGCGGGTGGGCATGTCCGCGACCACCGCGAGGCGGGGCACCAGGGGAGCCGGAAGCTGTTCGGCGAGAATCGCTCTGGCGGCGGCCAGGTCGTAGCCCGGCTCGGGGCCGGTCAGGTAGCCGACCAGGATCTTGTTGCCCGCCTTGGTGGTCCGGATGGCGGCCGCGGCGGCGGTCACGCCGGGCAGATGCTGGAGCGCATTGTCGATCTCGCCCAGTTCGATTCGCCTGCCGCCCAGTTTGATCTGGTCGTCGGCGCGGCCCAGGAACACCAGGCCCGCGCTGTCGTTGCGCACCAGATCGCCACTGCGATAGGCCCGTTCCCAGCCCACCGACGGCAGCGGCGCGTACTTCTCCGCGTCCTTGGCCGGATCCAGATAACGCGCCAGCCCGACGCCGCCGATCACCAGCTCACCGGATTCGCCCTCGTCCACCGGGTTCCCGGCCGCGTCGATCACGGTGAGATCCCACCCGTCCAGGGGCAGCCCGATCCGGATCGGCCAGGAACCGTCCAGCAGCGCCGCGCACGCGACCACGGTGGCCTCGGTCGGCCCGTAGGTGTTCCACACCTCGCGCTCGGAATCCTGATTCCCCGCGAGGCGTTCGGCCAGCTCCGGCGGCACCGCCTCGCCGCCGAAGATCAGCAGCCGCACCGACTCCAGGGCCTCCGCGGGCCAGGTCGCCGCCAGCGTCGGCACCGTGGACACGATGCTGATCTCCCGTCGCACCAGCCACGGCCCCAGATCCGCCCCGGTCCGCACCAGCGCACGTGGCGCGGGCACCAGGCAGGCCCCGTGCCGCCACGCCAGCCACATCTCCTCGCACGAGGCATCGAACGCCACCGACAAACCGGCCAGCACCCGATCCCCGGGGCCGATCGGCGCACCCTGCAAGAACAGCCGTGCCTCAGCATCCACGAACGCCGCCGCATTGAGATGCGTCACGGCAACACCTTTCGGCGTACCCGTAGACCCGGACGTGAAGATGATCCACGCGTCATCGGCAGTGGTGGGGGAGTTCCGCAGTTCGTGGTCCATAGCGGCAGCACTGTCATCCGCCGCGGTATTCGGCTCGTCCGTGCCGTCCGTGCCGTCCGTGCCGTCCGTGGTTTGCGTGCCGTCCGCGGTGTCCGTGGTGCGCGTGCCGTCCGTGGTTTGCGTGCCGTCCGCGGTGTCCGTGGTCGACGGGTCGGCGGCTTTCGCAGTGGCGGCTTCCGTAGCGGCGGAGGGGGTTTCGATGCCTGCGGCGGTGACGATGGCCGTGACCTTCGCTTCGCCGAAGACCAGGCGGGCACGTTCGTCGGGGTCGTCGGCATCGACGGGGACGTAGGCGGCGCCGGCGTGCAGGACGGCCAGGATCGTGATGTACAACGCGCGGGTGCCCGAGGGCATGCGGACGCCGACGCGGTCGCCGCGGCGGACACCGGCGGCGATCAGGGCGGTGACCACGGTGTCGATCTCGGTGCGGAGTTCGGCGTAGGAGAGGACGAGTTCGCCGTCGTCGATGGCGGGGGCGTCGGGGTAGGCCGCGGCGGTGGCGGCGAGGATGTCGACCAGGGTGCGGGCCGGGGGCGCCAGCGCGGCCCGCAGCAGCGGGGACGCGTCGGGGGTGATGTCGGCCTGCGGTTGCGGCATCGGGTACAGCCCACCTCTCATCGAACGGCCCTGCGTTTCGGCGTTCGTTGTTTCATATGAGGGTTACCAATTGGCAAACATTTGGGTGGCCACCCGCTCACGGTACCCGTGTTTCAGAAGTCGCCTTCGCCCGGTTCCAGGGCGTGTCATGCCAGACTGGGGGCGTGAGCGACCCCGTGAACGATACTGACCAGGAACATAACGGCCATCCCGCGCCGCCCGAACGCGGTGTCGTCATCGGGCGCGGAATACTCTGGCTCGCAAAGTGGTCGGTCTGCCTGGTCGCCATCGCCGCCGCGGGCTGGGTGCTGGACTATCTGCTCGCCAAATTCTGGGTCGCCGTGCTGCCCATGGCTCTGGCCTTGGTGATCTCCACCATTCTGTGGCCGCCCACGCGCTGGCTGACCCAGCACGGGCTACGCCCGGCGCTCGCCGCCTCCATCACCACCCTGGGCCTGCTCGCCATTCTGGCGGGGGTGATCGCGGGCATCGTGCCGTCCGTGGTGGACCAGGCACCGGAGCTGGCCTCGCAATCGACCAAGGGCGTCAATCAGGTTCGCGACTGGTTGCAGGGGCCGCCGCTGAACATTCGCCAGGAGCAATTGGATTCGGCGGTCGACGCCATCGTCAGCCGCGTGCAGTCCAGCGCCGAACGCATCGCCACCGGCGTGTTCACCGGCGTCAGCACCGCCACCTCGGCCATCGTGACCCTGTTCCTGGTGCTCATGCTGGCGTTCTTCTTCGTCAAGGACGGCCCGAAACTGCTCCCGTGGATCCACCGGAACATGGGCAGCGTGAGCGGCCGCCATCTCGAGGAGGTGCTGAACCGGGTGTGGGCGACGCTCGGCGGCTTCATCCGCACCCAGGCGGTGGTCAGCTTGATCGACGCGGTGCTGATCGGCGGCGGCCTGGTGATTCTCGGCGTCCCGCTGGCCGCGGTGCTGACCGTGCTGACCTTCCTCGGCGGCTTCGTGCCCATCGTCGGCGCGTTCGTGGCCGGGGCGCTGGCGGTGCTGGTCGCGCTGGTCACCAAGGGTTTCACCACGGCTTTGATCGTGCTCGCCATCATCATCGTGGTGCAGCAATTGGAAGGCAATGTGCTGCAACCCATCCTGCAGAGCCGCAGCATGCAGTTGCACGCGGTGGTGGTGCTGCTGGCCATCACGGTGGGCGGTTCGCTGTACGGCATCGTGGGCGCGTTCCTGGCCGTGCCGGTGGCCGCGGTGATCGCGGTGGTGTTCCGGTACGTGAGCGAGCAGATCGATCTCGCCACCGCGCCCGCGCCCGTGCCCGGCGACCCGGACCCGGAACCAGACCCTGCCGTCTGATAGGCGCGTGATGCCCAGCGGCTCAACGCAACTGGTCCGGTCGCACCTCTTGGTCCGGTGACCTGCAATCCTTCCGCAAAGGTGGGAGTCCCACCTCCGGTACTGCTAATCTTGCCCCGCCGTCGAGGTACGGCGTTCCGGCGACCCGCTCGCCGGCGCGCCTGCCTCCGAAACCGGCTGTCGGACAAGGATTGTGAGGTTGGCAGTTGACCCAGGGGATGAACACGCAGATGTCCGGGGGATCGGCGACGGGCGGCTGCCCGGTCCGTCACGGTTCGCCGAACTCCGTGGACGGACCCCGAATCCTGCTGGGCACTGAGGAATTCGCCGCCGATCCGCACGCCGCCTACCGGGAGATGCGGCGGCGGTACGGGTCCATGGTGCCCATCGAGCTCGCGCCGGACGTGCCCGCCACCCTGGTCATCGACTACCAGACCGCGCTGCGCATCCTCAACGATCCGGACCATTTCCCGGCCGATCCGCGCGCCTGGCAGCAGACCATCCCGGAGGATTCGCCGGTCCGGCCGATGATGCAGTGGTACCCCAACGCCCTGCGCAATGCCGGGGCCGCGCACGCCCGCTACCGGGGGGCATACACCGCCGCTATCGACGGAATCGACCTGCACGCGGTGCATTCCGCGGTCGAGCGCATCGCCGCCCCGCTCATCGAGTCCTTCGCCGCCGAGGGTTCGGCCGACCTGGTCTCGCAGTACGCGCTGCCGCTGGTGTTCCAGGTGCTCAATGAAATGGTCGGCTGCTCCGCGGAATTGGGGCACCGCGTCGCCACCGGCATGGCCGCGCTGTTCGACACCGTCAATGCCGCCTGGGGTATGCAGACCCTGAGCGAGGCGCTGCTCGAGCTCATCGCGCTGCGCCGCGCCGAACCCGGCGACGACGTGACTTCCCGCATGGCGCACCACTCCTCGAAGCTCAGCGACGAGGAAATGCTCTACCAGCTGGTGAGTTTCTACGGCGCGGGCATCGAGCCCATGCAGAACCTGATCACCAACACGCTGCTGCTCATGCTCACCGACGACCGCTTCGGCGGCGATGTGCTCGGCGGCAGCCTCTCCACCCGTGACGCCCTCGACGAGGTGCTCTTCAACGACCCGCCGATGGCCAACTTCTCCATCAGCTACCCGCGCCAGCCCATCCTGATCGACAATGCCTGGCTGCCCGCGCATCAGCCCGTCATGATCAGCCTGGCGGCCTGCAACAACGATCCGGCCATCGCCGGCGGCGATCGCACCGGCAATCGCTCGCACCTGGCCTGGAGCGCCGGCCCGCACGCCTGCCCCGCCCGCTCGGTGGCCTACGTGGTGGTCCAGAACGCGATCGATCAGCTCCTCGACATCCTGCCCGAGCTGCGGCTGGCGGTGCCCAAGAGCGAGATCTCGTGGCGGCCCGGCCCCTTCCACCGGGCCATGGTGGCGCTGCCGGTCGCCTTCCCCGCAAGCTCCGCGCCAGCCCGCGCGGTATAGAGGAGCGCTACAGATGGAACAGACACCACTCGTACTGGACACCTCCGGTGCGGATATTCAGGGTGAATCGGCTCGAATTCGCGAACGTGGACCCGTCGCGCTGGTCGAGCTGCCCGGCGGGGTGAAAGCGTGGTCGGTCACCGATCAAGCCGTGCTCAAGAGCCTGCTCGCGGACCCGCGCGTATCGAAGGATCCGCGCCAGCACTGGACCGCCTTCCGTAATGGCGAGATCACCGAGACCTGGCCGCTGCTGCCGTGGGTGGTGGCGGAGAACATGTTCACCGCCTACGGGACTGATCACCGCCGCCTGCGCAAACTGGTGTCGCCGGCGTTCACCGCGCGCCGCACCACCGCCATGCGCGAACGCATCGAGAAGATCGTCAGCGATCTGCTCGAGGACCTGGCCGCCACCCCGGCCGGGGAATCCGTGGACCTGCGGCAGCGGTTCGCCTACCCGGTGCCGATCCAGGTGATCAGTGGGCTGATCGGCATTCCCGAACACCTCGACGGGCCGATCCACAAGTGCGTGGACGGGTTCTTCGACGGTTCCTTCACCGCCGAGCAGGCCATGGCCAACTATCTCGAAATGGGCCGGCTGATCGGTGAACTCGTGGCCTACCGCCGCGACAATCCGGGCGACGACATCACCACGGTCATCATCGCCGAGCGCGACGACGACGGGTCGGCGCTGACCGACGCCGAGCTGGTGGACACGCTCATGCTGGTGATCAACGCCGGGCACGAGACCACCGTCAACCTCCTCGATCAGGCCGTGACCGCGCTGCTCACCCATCCCGAACAGCTCAAAGCCGTTGTGGGCGATGAAGTGCCGTGGTCGGACGTGATCGAGGAGACGCTGCGGTATCAGGCTCCGGTCGCGCACCTGCCGCTGCGGTACGCGGTCGAGGATATCGAGATCGCGGGTCAGGTCATTCCGCAGGGCGAGGCGATCCTGGCGTCCTACGCCGGGGCCAGCCGTGATCCGAAGATCCACGGTGACACCACCGACGAGTTCGATATCCGCCGCGCCACCAAGGACCAGCACGTGGCGTTCGGGCACGGCGCGCACCACTGCATCGGCGCACCGCTGGCCCGCCTGGAGGCCGCCATCGCGCTGCCCGCGCTGTTCGCCAAGTTCCCGAATCTGCGATTCGCCACGGACGCGGCCGAATTGAGCCCCATCGGCAGCTTCATCTCCAACGGTCACACCGCGCTGCCGGTGTACCTGGACGCGGCGGAGTAGCCCGGCGGCGGGTGCCGGTCGGCCGAATCGACCGGCGCCCGTGCGCTACAGCGGGGCCGCCGACCACCAGTGATCGAAGAGGTCGCGGCCGGAATGGTCGCCGACCACATTGAGCGTGCAGTTCTTGCGGGGACCGTCGTCGAACTCGGCCAGCAGCTGGCCGGTGAGACCACCGCCGCCGATGGCGGGCAGCTCGTGCACGATCACCCGGCCCTGTCCGGAAGCGCGCTGCCAGTGTTCGTCGAGAATGATCGTTCGGTCCGGCACCGGGCCGAAGTCCAGTTCGCCCTTGGCATCGCAGCGCACCACCAGGCGCGAGACCGGGTTGCGATCGCCGTTGCAGGACAGGGTGTTCGTGGAGTCCCGCGATTCGGTCACGGCGATCGGTTTCAGGTCCTCGTCCACCGAGAGGCAGCGCAGGCCCTGGAAGCCGCTTCCGGACACGGTCGCGGGGAGCAGTCCGGGAAATGCCTTCACGATGAATTCGTGTGCGCCCCAGGAATCCGGCGCGAGCGCGGTCGACGATGCGGCCGGGCCGGCGGTGGGCTCGGCCGATGCTCCGTGGTGGAGCCGGAGTGCGTAGATGCCCGCGCCCGCAGCGAGCGCGACGGTCGCGGTGATCGCGAGCGCGACCGTGAGCCGATGCGCAGACCGCCGGGTACGCGGTGGTGGTGCGCTGCCGGTGAGCAGCGCCGCGGCGGCGGCATCCGCCAGCGCGCCGCAACTGTCGTACCGGCGGCCGGGGTCCTTGGCCAGCGCCGTGGCGATCACGGCGTCGATCGCGGCGGGCAGGGCCGTGACGGTCGCGCTCGGCCGCGGCGGCGGGTCCTCGAGGTGGGCGCGGATCACCCCTTCGGCCGTCGGGCGCGGGTAAGGCGGTGTGCCGGTGAGCAGTTCGTGGAGCGTGCACCCCAGCGCGTAGACATCGACGCGCTGATCGGCCGGTGCTCCGGTGAGCTGTTCGGGGGCCGCGTAGGCGAGGGTCGCGAGCACCGAACCGGCCTGGGTGAGCACGGTCGAGTTCGCCGCACCGCGGGCGATGCCGAAATCGGTGATCGCCACCCGATCGGGTTGTCCGGGAATGGTTTCCAGCAGGATATTGGCGGGTTTGACGTCCCGGTGCACCATGCCGGCGCGATGGGCGTGATCCAGGCCCCGCGCCACCGCGGCGATGACGTGCACGGCCCGCTCGGCCGGCACCGGCCCGCCGGTGCGGAGCAGCGCGGCGGCGTCGGTGCCGGCCACGAACCGCATGGCGATCCACAACCGGTCGTCTTCGATGCCCCGATCGTGGACGCCGACAATGTTCGGATGCTCCAGCCGCGCAACCAGTTCCGCCTCGCGGACGAAGCGGGACCGGAACTCCGGATCCGAACTGTGCTGCGCCGACAGCACTTTCAGCGCGTCCAGGCGTGGCAGCCGCGGATGCGCGGCCGCGTACACGGTGCCCATGCCGCCGCTGCCGAGCACCCGCTCGATCCGGTAGCCCGCGAAAAGCGTTCCTGGAGACAGGATCCCGGGCGCGCTAGACACCGTTCACCAGCAACAGGTATTGCGCGGCGGCGCGCTGCTGGGCCTCGGTGAGATTGCGGCCCACACTGGTGGCCGAATAGCGCTCGAACAGCACATGGCAGTGGAATTGGACCGGCCACGCCGGGGTCTCGATGTCGTACGCGGCGCAGTAGGCGTCCGGGACGCCTTTGGGCGCGGTCGCGGTCTTGCCGGGCGATTCCTGGGCTTTGCGCATGTCCCTGCCGAACCCGCGGCGGGCGGCGACCGCGTCCGGATAACGCTCCAGATAGTTGTATCCGTTGGTGGCGAGGCGTTCGACCGCCGGGTCGAGGTCGTAGTTCTTCATCAGCTGGGTGGCGCGCGGGCCGAACACCACACCGCTGGGCGTGATGGTCGTGCTCCAGCCGGCCAGGTCGTCGGTATCGGGGACGATGACCGTGGGCACCGGCCAGACGCCGGGACCGTGGGGCAGCAGCCGGGCCAGCATGCCGTCCTCGTCGAGGGGCAGTTCCGCCAGTCGCTGCGGCGGAGTGGGCGCGAAGGCGCGCAGCCGGGGGATCTGGAGGTCGAAGGCCTTGCGGATCAGCCCGGTCAGGACGGCCTGATCGGGTGCGGTGTGCTCGGCCAGCACGGTGATGACGAACGAGTCGTGGGCGACGGTTCCGGCCATCGTCGGGGCGCTCGGCCGCCAATGTCCGTACGCCCCGGGATAATCGGCGAACCGCGCCGCGACATTGTCGGTGCTCATGGCGGCATCGGTGGCATCCAGCTGCCGGGCCGCCAGCCGGGCCTGTTCGGCGTCCGGGAACCGCAGCAGCAGGACCGTGAGCAGGCGCACGGAGCCGACGGCCAGCTCGTCGATCTCCACCTCGCTGCCGGTGATCGTGTATCCGGCCAGCATGGAATGGGATTCGAGTACCTTGCGGACCGGACCGGCCAGGACCCCGACCGCTTTGAGCGGACTCGGCACCGGCCCGGTGCGTTTGGCCACGCCCTTGGACAGCGTCGCATCCACTTCGGCCGGGTCGATGATGGCCTCGCCCATCCGCACCGATTCCAGGATCCGCCCGTACTTCTCGTTGCCCGCGGGCGGTGTCGGCGGGCGGATGTCATTGCCGCCGATGTCGAACGCCGACCGGTCGGGGACGGCCGCGATCGGATCGCCCGGGCGGGTGCAGCCGCTCGCCGCGATCAGCGCCGCGCCGAGCACCGCCGCGGCGCGCAGCAACGTCGTGCGCGAAATCATCGGTACCCCTTGCTATATCGGTGCATCGAGCCACCAGCGGTCGCGCAGTTCGGTACCGGTTTCCGCGCCGATGACCCGCAGGCGGCAGAAATTGCGATCGGAGCCGTCGAAGCTCACTTCGAGCTTGCCGAGCGTCTTTCCCTCGGACGTGGTGTAGTTGCCCCAGCGCACACGTCCGGTGCCGGACGGGCGGGACCACGACTCCTCGCCCTCGAGCCGCGCGATGGTCACCGCCTCCGTCAGCGGGGTGCGATCGTTGTTGCAGGTCGCGGTGAGCAGGATGACGGGATCCAAGTCGCCGGCGCACATCACCGCGGCCTTGGGCACCACCTCGTCCAGGGAGATGTAGTTGTCCTTCTGCGAGGCGTCCATGTGCATGCACAGGTTGAGGTCTTTGTATCCGGGTGCGGTGGGTGCGACCGGCAGGAGCCCGGGGAAGGTCCCGGCGATGAGCGCGGCTTTGCCCCAGGCGTCGGCATTGATCACCGTCCGGGGATCCCGCGCCGGGGCCGGATCCCCGGATCCGCCGGCGATGGCGAGCGAAACGGCCACGGCGACAGTCGCCAGCATCGCCACACCGGTCAGCACGAGTCCCCGGCGGCCGATGCGCGGGGCCGGTCGCTCATCGTCCGGTTCCGCGAGCGCCGCCCGCGCCGCGGCCGCCAGTTCGCCGCAGCTTTCGTAGCGGCCAGCCGGATCCTTGGCCAGCGCCTTGGCCACGACGGCATCCAATTGCGCTGGTACGGCGGGGTTTTGCCGAGACGGAAGCGGTGGTGTCTCGAGCAGGTGGGCGTACATGACCGCGGCCGGGCTGTCGCGTGGAAACGGCACCGACCCGGTGAGCAGATGGTGCAGGGTGCAGCCGAGGGCGTACACATCGGCGCGATGGTCGACCGTCTCGCCACTGATCTGCTCGGGTGCGGCGTAGGCCAGGGTCGCGGTGAATCCGCCGTCCTCGGTGGGGTTCTCGTCCTCGTCGGCGGTGCGGGCGATGCCGAAGTCGGTGACCAGCACGCGATCCAGCGGGCTGTCCGGTTCCGCGGCGAGCAGGATATTGGCCGGTTTCACATCCAGATGCAGCAGCCCGACCCGGTGAATCTCGTCGAGACCCTGTGCGGCCTCGGACAGGATCCGGATCGCCCGCTCGACCGGGAGTTCGGATCCCGCACCAGCGATCAGTGCGGCCGCGTCCATGCCGTCGACGTACTGCATGGCGATCCAGAGCCGGCCCTCGTGCTCGCCGCGGTCGCGCACCGCGACGACATTGGGATGGTGCAGCCGGACCGCGACCTCGGCCTCGCGCAGGAAACGCACCCGGAATTCCTCATTGCCGGCGTGCTTGTCCGAGAGCACCTTCAGCGCGTCCCGGCGGGGCAGGCGTGGGTGCCGCGCCAGGTACACCTCGCCCATACCGCCGGCGCCGAGCCGCTTCTCGACCCGGTAACCGGCGAATTCCGGGTAGTCGTCGTGAATCTCAGAAGGGGGCATTCGGCCACCACCGATCGTGCAGATCCTGTCCCGACTTCCCGCCGATGACCGCGACCTGGCAGAAGTTGCGGGTGGATTCCTCGAATTCGAGGCCGACGACGCCGGTACGGCCGTCGCGCTCGTCGACGTCCAGCCAGTTCACCCGGCCACGACCGGAGGTTCGCGTCCAGCGCTCGTCGCCGATCGGATGTTCGTCGGTCAGGTAGTACGGGGTTCGATTGGTCGAGCACCGGATATCGATATTCCGCACCGGGTTCTCGTCCCCGGTGCAGAGTATGCGCCCGATGGTGTCCGGCAGCTTCTTCAGATCGGTGGCCTGGCCTTTCTCGTCGACCGCGGCGCACCGGATGCCCTGATAGCCGGTGGATACCGGCGTGGCGGGCAGCAGGGTGGGCAGGGCCTCGACCATGAATCGGTATTGGCCCCAGGTCACGCCGCCGGTGGTGGTCGCGGGCTGCGCCACTGCTCCGTTCGAATCGCGTTGCAGGGCAACGGTTGCCGTTATCGCCGCGACCACGACCAGGATGCCCGCGATGACTGCCGCGAGGCGTGCGCGCCGAGGGGCCGGCAGCTTGATTTTCGGCCGCCGGATCGTGGCTCGCCGCACGGGTGGGGCGGTGACCTGCTGTTGTGCCGGTTCCGCGCGAGTCGCTGCCGCCTGCGGGATGCGCAGCGGCTGGATCGCCGGCAGCGTCGGCTCGACCTCGTGGCCGAACGCGCTCGCCACCGCCGCGGCCAGGGCCCCGCACGTGGAATAGCGCTCGTCGGGGTCTTTGGCCATTGCCCGGGCGATGACCGCGTCGATCGCCGGTGGCAGTTCGGGACGCAGTTCGTGCGCCGACGGCGGCGGTTCGTCCAAGTGCGCCCGCATGAGCGCGACCATCGAGGCGCGCGGGAAGGGTTTGCGGCCGGTCAGCAGTTCGAAGAGCGTGCAGCCCAGTGCGTAGATGTCGGCTCGGTGATCGACGCGCTGTTCGGTGAGCGTTTCCGGGGCGGTGTAGGCCAGCGTTCCCACCACCGTGCCCACGTCGGTCAGCGCGGTCCCTTCGCCGGCCGCCCGGGCGATGCCGAAATCGGCCACCAGTACGCGTCCGTCGTCGCCGGATTCGATCAGGAGGTTCGCCGGTTTCACATCGCGATGCAGCAGCCCCACGTGGTGGGCTTCGTCCAGACCCTGGGCTGCCTCGCGGAGAAGCGTGATCACGCGCTCGGTGGGCAGCGGGCCCTCGGCGCGCAGCAGCCGGTCGGCATCGACGCCGTCGACGAATTCCATGGCGATCCAGAGCCGGTCGCCCTCGGCCCCGCGGTCGTGCACGGCCACGATATGGCGATGCTCGAGCTGGGCCGCCAGTTCGGCCTCCCGCAGGAAACGGGCCCGGAACTCCGCGGCCGCGGCGAAACTCGGCGGCAGCACCTTGAGCGCGTCCCAGCGCGGCAGCCGCGGATGCCGCGCCAGATACACCGCGCCCATGCCGCCGGCGCCGAGCCGCCGTTCGATCCGGTAGCCCGCGAATACCGTTCCGGGGGTGAGGGTTTCGTCCATCGGCCCTACTCGCTGTTCACCAGCAGCGCGTACTGCGCCGCGGTGCGTTGCCGCACATCGTCGTAATCCCGGCTGGCGATCTCCGCCAGGTAGCGGCCGTGCACGAGCACGCACATGAACTTGGTCATCGATTCCAGCGAATTCTTCAGGTGCTCGCTGCAACTGACGTCCGGCAGCCCGGCCGGTGCGGGTACCAGCTGGCTCACGCCCTCGGTCACCCGACTGCGGATGGCGGCGAAGTGCTTGTGCGCCGCGGCCGCGTCGGCGAACCGGGCCAGCATGTCGAATCGATTGAGCGCCAGCAATTCGAAGGGCTCCGGGCCCACGTACAGGTCGGCGCCACGCGGGCCGTAGACGATCCCGCGCACCTGTAACAGGGTGTCCCACCCGGCATTGCCGTCGCGTTCGCCGAGGATCACCTGCGGGTACGGCCAGCGGCCGGGCGCTTCGGGAACCATGCGGCCCAGCATGCCGTCGCGATCGAGCGCGAGCTCGGTGAAACGGTCCGCGGGCGTCGGGGCGAACTCGCGCAGCAGCGGAATCTGCGTGTCGAACGCCTTGCCCGCCAAGGTCGCCAGGGCGGTGCCATCGGGGGTGCGCTCGCCCGCGAGCACGCTGATGACGAACACGTCGTGGGCGGTGGTGGCCGCCAAGGTCGGCACGGCCGGACGCCAGTGCGCGCGGGCGGACGCGTGCCCCGGAATCGCGACAGCCGCATTGTCCGGACTCACCGCGAAGTCCACGGCATCCATTTCCTGCGCGGCCTGTTGTGCCGCAACGGAATCCGGGAAGCGCAGCACCACGATCTGCAAAATCCGGCCCGCGCCGACGGTACCGCGCCGGGCGGCGACCGTGTCGGTGCCGCCCACCGTGAAACCGGCCAGCATGCCGCGCTTCTCCAAGACCGCGGCCACCGGATTCGCCAGCAGGCCCGCGGCTTTCGCCGGTGTCGGCAGCGGCACCGCGCGGGTGCCGCCGAGCGGAATGGTCAGGGCCGGGTCCACCGCCTCCGGGTCCGCCATGGCCTCGGCCATCCGGACCGATTCGAGCACCCGGCCCTGGCTCTCGGTGACGGCCGCCGGCGCGAGGATCGGATAGCGGCTGAACGAGCCCACATCGAGCGCGGCCGGATCGGGTCCGGGTGCGGGGCGGCCGGACATCGCGCACCCCGACAGCGCCAGCACGACCGTGATCGCGAGTATCCGCAGCGTTCTCACAGCGGCGCCTCCGTCCACCAGCGGGTGCGCAGCGTGGCTCCGGAATCGGCGCCGGTGACGACGATGTAGCAGAAATTGCGATCCGGCTGGTCGAAGTACACGCGGAGGTAGCCGGTGAGCTTGAGCTCGTAGCCCAGGTACGTTCCCCAGTGCAGGTGCCCGGTGCCCGAGGGGCGGGTCCAGCGCTCGTCGCCTTCGGCTCGGTCGAAGGTCGGCGGCGGGGCGATGGGCGAGCGGTCGGCATTGCAGGTCAGATGAATGGTGACCGCCGGTTCGCGATTGCCGGTGCAGGCGATCCGCCCGACCGGCGTGAACACGTCGATGGGCCGGATCCGCAGATCCTCGCCGACGGCGATACAGCTGTACATCTCCTGATATCCGACGCCGAACTGCGACGCGGGCAGCAGCTCCGGAAACGCTTGCGCGACATAGGTGTAGGCGCCCCACGACACCGAATCCACGCTCGTCTGCGGCCCGAGCGAAGTCCAGTTCGGTGCGTGCGGCGCGGGGTCGTCACGGCCGAACGCGACCGTCAGCGCCATCGCGGACACGAAGACCGCGGCCAGCGCCGTCCCGATCAGCGCGCG
>NZ_BDCD01000059.1 GCF_001613325.1 Nocardia yamanashiensis NBRC 100130
CGGCGCCGGGCGTGGCCGGATCCGATGCGGGGCTGGCCGCCGCCGGATCGGCGGTGGCCGTTGCCGAGGTGCCGACCTCGGTAGCGCCGACGTTCTCCGAGGCTGCGTCGGTGCCGGCCGGGGTGGTGGTTCGGTCGGCGGTGCGGCGGGTTCGCTTGCGGGCGGTGGACTTCGCCGGTTCCGGGGTGGTGACGGGGGCCGGATCGGCCGCCGTCGCCTCGGGAGCGGGGGAGACCTGTGCGGGGGCGGTTGCCGTGGTCGGCTCCGCCGTGGCCTGCACGGGTTCCGACGCCGGCGTGGCCTGCACTGCTTCCGGCGCGGCCTTGGCGGTCGCTTCGGATGCGATGTCGGGTCCGGTGGTGGATTCCGCGCCGGACCGGCGGCGAGTCCGCTTGCGGCCGTTGGCCTTTGCGGGATCGACCGCTTCGGGGGCGGGCTCGGTCGCCGCGGGTGCGGCGGCCGGGGCCAAGTGGCTGAAGAGCACGGGTTCGGCTGTCGCGGTGGGGATTTCGGCTGCCGCAGGCGCGAGCTCGGCATCCGGAGTGTCGAGCTCGGAGTCCGGGGTGTCGAGCTTGGAGTCCGGGGTGGCGGTGGCCGAGCCGTTGGATTCCTGGCGGTCGCCGTTGCCCTTGCCGCGGCGGTTGCGGCGACGGCGGCGGGAGCGGGGCTCGGAATCGGTTGTGCCGTCGGCGGTTTCGACCGGGTTGCCGGTGGCTTCGGGGGTCTCCGGGGCGGATTCCGGGGTGGTGCCGGGGGTGGTGTTCGCGCCCTCGGCTCCGCCCTTGCCGCGGCGGCGGCGACGGCGACGGCCGGTCTTTTCGGCGTCGCCTTCGGTTGCCGGGTTCTCGGACGCGGTGCCGTCGATCGCCGAATTGTCTTCGATGACAGTCGAATTGGTTTCGACGCCCTCGGCCGCTCGGCCGCCGCGGGTGCGGCGGCGGTTGCGGTTGCGGGGGGTGCGGGATTCGCGTTCCACGACTACGGCGTCTTCGTCGCGGGCGGCGGGGCGCTTGCGGACGATGCCGGTGATGCCCTCGGGGATGCCGAGTTCCTCGTAGAGGTGGGGGGAGCGGGAGTAGGTTTCGACCGGTTCGGGGATGCCGAGGTCGAGGGCGGAATTGATGGAGGCCCAGCGGGTGAGCTCGTCCCAGTCGACCAGGGTCACCGCGACGCCGGCGCGGCCCGCGCGACCGGTGCGGCCGATGCGGTGGACGTAGGTCTTCTCGTCCTCGGGGCACTGGTAGTTGACCACGTGGGTGACGTCGTCGATATCGATGCCGCGGGCGGCCACGTCGGTGGCGACCAGGACGTCGATCTTGCCCTCGCGGAACTTCTTGAGCGCCTTCTCGCGGGCGATCTGGCCCAGGTCACCGTGCACCGCGCCGACGGCGAACCCGCGCTCGGCGAGATCGTCGGCGACCTTCTGCGCGGTCCGCTTGGTGCGCGCGAAGATCATGGTGGCGCCGCGGGTCTCGGCCTGCAGGATGCGGGCGACGAGTTCGCTCTTGTCCAGCGCGTGCGCGCGGTAGACGAACTGCGCGATGCGGTCGTGCACCGCGGAGTCGTGCGGCTCCTCGGCGCGAATATGGGTGGGGCGGTTCAGGAACGTGCGCGCCAGGGTGATGATCGGCCCGGGCATGGTGGCCGAGAACAGCATGGTCTGCCGCGCCTCGGGCACCATCGTCAGAATGCGCTCGATATCGGGCAGGAAGCCCAGGTCGAGCATTTCGTCGGCCTCGTCGAGCACCAGCACCTGCACCTTGCCCAGGATCAGATGCCCCTGGTTGGCGAGGTCCAGTAGTCGCCCCGGCGTCCCGACGACGACGTCGACGCCGCGGCGCAGCGCCTCGATCTGCGATTCGTAGGGCCGCCCGCCGTAGATGGCGGTGACGTTCAGCGCCTTGCCGGAGTCGAGCTTCAGGTATTTGGCGGCGGTCTCCAGATCCTCGGTGACCTGCACGCAGAGTTCACGGGTCGGCACGATGATCAGCGCCCGCGGGGTGCCGTCCAGCGGCATGGTGCCGGAGGCGGCGGTGGCGACCCGGTGCAGCAGCGGCACGCCGAAGCCGAAGGTCTTGCCCATGCCCGTGCGGGCCTGCCCGATCAGATCCTCACCGGCCAGCGCGAGCGGCAGGGTGAGTTCCTGGATGGCGAAGGTGCGTTCGATGCCCTTCTCCCCGAGCGCGCGCACGATCTCCTCGCGCACGCCGAGTTCGGCGAAGGTGGGGGCGGTGTGGGTGTCGTCGAGCTCGGCGGTCAACAGCGTGTCGGCCACGCCGGGTTCCTGCTCTACGGTGATCTTGCTCAGGTTCTTGCCTTTCCTCGTTATCGCGTCTCGCGCGCACGAGGTGTGGGGCGGACCGGCCGGCCCGCGACGACCACTGACCCGTTTCTCATTCGCCGCTGCGGGATGCCGTATCCGGTGCCTGACCGGGAGCGTCTACCTGGCGCGGCGCAGCTATTCCGGATCGGAGTGCGCGCACATTTTCCGTGGACTACGAGCGCTGCGGCCCTGGTTCGCGGTGTATCCGGCAAACTCGATCGGGCGCAAATTTTCGCTGTCCGGGGAGATTGTAGCGTGATACGGTCTTCGCCCCGTTTTCCGCCACCGCAATTGCCCGGCGCTATTACGCTGGTGAGGGCCGTGGCGACGATCTTCATGAACCCGCATAGGGGTCTTCGCAGCTTCGTTAAGGATTGCGCCGCAGCATAATTCGGTCGCACAGAGCGGTCTGTTTCCTACCCGCCCCAGTTGGGTTGCTCACATACCTGTTACAGGTTGTAGCTGATATGTGGGATGTTGTGCGCGTGAGCTTGGCAGACACCGTGACGACCGCAGCCCGTAACGCGTGGGCACTGACATTCGGCGATGGCATCGAAGCCCCCGAACCCACCCCTTCGACCGTGCTGTCCGACGCACCGCACCGCGAACTGCGCCGCTACGACGGAGCCGATGCCGACGCCCCCGCCGTGCTGCTGGTGCCGCCGCTGGCCGCCCCCGCCTTCTGCTTCGATCTGCGCCCCGATCAGAGCATGGCCCGCTTCCTGCTCGAATCCGGCCGCGCCCCGTACCTGGTGGACTACGGCGACATCACCTTCGAGGACCGCCGCATGGGCTTCGAGGACTGGATCGACGACATCCTGCCCGAGGCGATCCGCCAGGTTTCCGCCGATCGCGGCGGCGCGCCGGTCGATCTGATCGGCTGGTCCATCGGCGGCGTGCTGGCGCTGCTGACCGCCGCGGCCGACCCCACCCTGCCGATCCGCTCGGTCACCGCCGTCGGTGCGCCGCTCAGCTACAACCACATGGTGGGCGTCCGCGAGCTGCGCGCGCTGGCCCGGGTCGATGGCGGCCGCACCGCAACCGCCGCGATTCGCGCCGTCGGCGGCGTTTCCGCGCGCCTGACCCGCGTCGCCTACCGCGCCACCGCCTGGGATCGGGAACTCAAGCGACCCTTCTTCATTGCGAGCAATCTCGCGGACACCGCGACCCTGGCCCGAATGGAGACCATCGACCGATTCCAGAATTCGCTGCCCGGTTATCCGGGCCGTTTCTACAACCAGTTGTGGGGCCGTTTCATGCTCAACAACGACATCGGCAAGGGCGTCGTGCATTTCGGCGAGCGCACCGTCGAACTCGCCGCCGTGACCGTGCCGGTGCTGCTGGTCGGCGGTCCCGCCGACGTGATCACCCCGGCCCCGGCGGTCGAACACGGTCTGGAGACCCTGACCGGTTCGCCGGACGTGCGATACGAGACCGCCCCCGGCTCCCACCTCGGGATCCTCATCGCCCGTGATACCACCTGGACCTACCTGGACAAGTTCCTGCGCGACCTGGACTAGCTCCGCGTCGCCGGTAAAACGTTGTGCCGCAAGAGAATACGAACTACTCGCGGATGATCCACCCGCAAGCCCGCCGATGGCCGAATGCGGTTCACCGGCACGGGCTAGGGTGGGCGCATGGGAGCAAACTCGTCTACCGCGCTGGGTGCGGCGTCGGAATCTGCCGACGACCGCATCGCCGCCGCACACCCCGGAGTCACCGACCTGTTCGCCGTGCTCGCCTACGGTGAGATTTCCGCCTTCTACCGGCTGACCGAAGAGGCGAAACTCTCGCCGAGCCTGCGCGGCCGGGTGGCCGTCGCCAAGATGGCCGCCAATGAGATGGGCCATTTCGAAACCTTGGAAAGCGCCCTGGACGCGCGCGGCGTGGACGTCTTCGACGCCATGGCTCCTTTCGTGCGCGCCCTGGACGCCTATCACGCTTCCACCGACCCCTCCACCTGGCTGGAGTCGATGGTGAAGTTCTATGTCGGTGACGGCATCGCCGCGGACTTCTACACCGAGATCGCCGGCGCCCTGGCTCCCGAGGTCGCCGACGTGGTGCGGGACGTGCTGGCCGAGACCAGTCACTCCGAGTTCGTGATCGAGGAGGTGCGCAGTGCGGTCGAGGCGAATCGCTCCGAGCGTGACCGCCTCACGCTGTGGGGACGGCGGCTGCTCGGCGAGGCCATCACCCAGGCGCAGTACGTGATGGCGCAGCGGGACGAGCTGACCGAACTGGTGCTCATCGCGACCGGGGATCTCAACGGCATCGCCACCCTCTTCGAGCGGATGCAGGGCAGTCACGCCGAGCGCATGCGCGTGCTCGGACTGGGCTGACCCCCTCCGGGGTTTCGCTGAAAGCGCACCCGCACCCTGCCGGGTACGCCGCTCCCTGCACTAGCCTGATTCGAGACAGCACAGGACTCTAGGTTCGGAGGTTGGCCGTGGAGGTCAAGATCGGTATTTCGGATAGCCCGCGTGAGCTGGTCATCAACAGCTCGCAGACCCCGGCCGAGGTCGAGGCGCTGGTTACCGGTGCGCTGCAGGGCGACGCCGGCGTGGTCGCGCTGACCGACGAGAAGGGCCGCAAGTACCTCATCCAGGCCGCCAAGGTCGCCTACGTCGAGATCGGCACCCCGACCTCGGGCCGCGTCGGTTTCGCCGCCGTCTGATCGACGAACCGAAAAGCACTGCCCCGCCGAATGATTCGGCGGGGCAGTGCTCGTAAGTACCGGGAAATTCAGTCGATGGGGTGCAGCGGCACGTGCGACAGCCCGCCCCAGCAGAGCATGACCGTGGTGTCCACGGCGTCTTCCTTGGGGATCGGCCGGTCGGCTTCCAGCCAGTAGCGGGCGCTGAGCTGGCTCGCGCCCACCAGGCCGACGGCCAGGACGCGCGCCCGATAGGGGTCGAAACCGGAGTCGTGGGAGACCAGGTCGAAGACCGCGTCCACGCACGCCTCGGTGGCCTGCTCGACGCGGCGCTGCACCTGCGGCTCATTGGTCAGATCGGATTCGAAAACCAGTCGGAAACCCTGGGTTTCGTGATCGACGAAGTCGAAATAGGCCTGTACGGCGGCCCGTACGCGCTGTTTGTTGTCGGTGGTGGAGCGCAGCGCCTGGCGCACGCTCGACACCAGGGCGTCGACATAGTTCTGCAGCACGGCCAGATACAGCTCGAGCTTGCTCGTGAAGTGCTGGTACAGCACGGGTTTGCTGACGCCCGCGCACTGTGAGATCTCGTCCATGCCGGAGGCGTGGTAGCCGCGTAGCACGAAAACCTCACCTGCCGCTGCGAGTAGCTGAGCGCGGCGCGCCTCGCGGGGCATACGGGTGCCGCGCTTGCTCGGCGCCATGGCCTCGGATGACGTGCGGTGTGCGGTCATCCGGTCCACGAGGTCAGTCATTTTCCGAATCTCCCAGTCGATCAGTTCGGCGACGCAGCCCGGTCGGAGGATGTCACCGGGGGTATCCCCCGAACGATACTCGCTCGAAGGGCCGATGCCGATCCAGGTTCCGAATATTCGATGTATGTAATCGGCGTTCTCGAAGTCGATGTTTCGAGCGGTGTCGCCGAGTTGATTATGCGAGGCCGGTCACAAGAGTGGAAGCGGTGTCCCGGTATGTGAGTTACATCCCGATTGCGTGAGATATCTCGCAGCAATAGGGGCCCCGACCCCGCCCCCGAGTGCCGCCCGCCGCACTGTGAGAACCTGATGGGCGTGACCGACCATGGGGGCAGTAACTCCGGCGGGCGCGACGCGAGCCGCCCGATGGGGGCGGTCGCGCCCCGGGGAGCCGGCGCGAAGCGACGGGGAAGACCCAGCGGGCCGATCTACGACCCGCTCGGTCTGTACACCGAGAACACTCCGTCGCAGACCGGCCCGGCGGGCCCGCCCGCCCCTTCCGGTGACCGGTTGCCGCAGCCCTACGAGCCGCTGCGGGCGCGCTGGGATCCGACCGCGCCGCCGGAGGACGCCCGGTCCCGGGAGCGGCCGGAGCGGGAGACCAAGAAGCAGAGCGCGCTGGGGCGGTTCGTCTCGACCTACGGCTGGCGCGCCTACGCGCTGCCGGTGCTGCTGGTGGTGACCGTGCTGGTGGCGGTGGACGCGCTGCGCGGCGGGGCCGACAGCGTGGCGGGGGTGCCGGGGTTCGGGGTGCTGAGCCAGCACACCGACAAGACGGGCATCTACGGTGCGCCGCCCAAGGGGGACGGCAAGTTCGCGGCCGATCTGCCCACCGGCACGGTGCCGGGCGGCGGGCCCTTCACCGAGGCCGGGGCGGGCACCTGGCATGTGGTGCGTGGGAGTACCGCGCAGGCCGGGACCGGTTCGGATCATGTCTTCCGCTACACCGTCGAGATCGAGGACGGGGTCGATACGGCCGGCATCGGCGGGGACGAATCGGTGGCCAAGATGATCGACGCGACGCTGTCGAATCCCAAGAGCTGGACCCATGATTCGCGATTCGGATTCCAGCGCATCGACGCCGGCGACCCGGATTTCCGGATCTCGCTGACCTCGCGCCAGACCACCCGGACCGCGTGCGGGTTCGAGATTCCCATCGACTCCTCCTGTTACAACGCGGATCTGGGGCGCGTGGTGGTGTCGGAGGCGCGCTGGGTGCGCGGGGCGCTGGCCTACGAGGGCGATGTGGGTTCGTATCGGCAGTACCAGATCAATCACGAGGTCGGGCATGCCATCGGCTATCACGAGCATCAGCCGTGCGATACCGACGGCGGGCTGGCGCCGATCATGATGCAGCAGACCTTCGGGACCAGGAACGACGACATCGCGAAGCTGGATCCGACCGGCGTGGTGCCGATGGACGGCAAGAAGTGCCGCTTCAACCCCTGGCCGTATCCGCGCGGATAGGTTCGCGGTCGACCCCTGTGCGGGGTTTCAGGGGCTTGCCCCTGAAACCGGGAGTCGCTCCGGCTGCCCTACGCTTGGGAAGAACGCTCGGGATCGCGGTGTTGCAGGTATGGCCGCGAGTTATCGGCGAATTCGATTGAGGAGTTCCCAGACGTGTCATCGCATGCCCCCCTGCCGCCGCTGGTCGAACCGGCCGCGGAGCTGACCCGGGACGAGGTCGCCCGCTACAGCCGCCACCTGATCATCCCGGATCTCGGGGTGACGGGTCAGAAGCGTTTGAAGAACGCCCGCGTGCTGGTGATCGGCGCCGGTGGTCTCGGTTCCCCCGCGCTGCTGTACCTGGCCGCCGCCGGTGTCGGCACGCTCGGCATCGTCGAGTTCGACGAGGTCGACGCCTCGAACCTGCAGCGCCAGATCATTCACGGCGAATCCGATATCGGCCGGTCCAAGGCCGACAGCGCCCGCGATTCGATTCTGGAGATCAATTCCGGAATCAAGGTGGAGCTGCACAAGATTCGCCTCGAACCCGACAATGCGGTCGAACTCTTCCGTCAATACGACTTGATCGTCGACGGCACCGACAACTTCGCCACCCGCTATCTGGTCAACGACGCCGCCGTGCTCGCGGGCAAGCCGTACGTGTGGGGCTCCATCTACCGTTTCGAGGGCCAGGTCTCGGTCTTCTGGGAGGACGCCCCCGACGGGCGCGGCATCAACTACCGCGACCTGTACCCCGAGGCCCCGCCGCCGGGCATGGTCCCCTCCTGCGCCGAGGGCGGCGTGCTGGGCGTGCTGTGCGCCTCCATCGGCTCGATCATGGTGACCGAGGCGATCAAGCTGATCACCGGCATCGGCGAGACGCTGCTGGGCCGGCTCATGGTCTACGACGCACTGGACATGAACTACCGCACCATCAAGCTGCGCCGCGATCCGGAGCGTCAGCCCATCACCGGGCTCATCGACTACGACGCGTTCTGCGGTGTGGTGTCCGAGGAGGGCCAGGCCGCCGCGATCGGCTCCACCCTGACCGCCCGCGAACTCAACGAGATGGTCGAGGCCGGTAAGGATCTCGCCATCATCGATGTGCGCGAACCGGTCGAATGGGAGATCGTCAAGATCGAGGGCGCGACCCTGATCCCCAAGGACCGCATCCTGTCCGGCGAGGTGCTTTCCGAACTGCCGCAGAACAAGCCGATCGTGCTCTACTGCAAGACCGGCATCCGTTCCGCCGAAGCCCTCGCGGCACTGAAGAACGCGGGTTTCTCCGACGCCACGCATCTCCAGGGCGGAATCGTCGCCTGGGCCAACCAGGTGGATCCGAGCCTGCCCGTCTACTGACCGGGCTGCCCGGCGCGGCATCCATTTAGGAAAAGGTCCCAGCGGTAGGTTTCGGTCTGTGACCCTTACTGCTGTGGAACCTCCCGAGCACGTGCGTGCGACCTTCGGGTTGCGCGAGGTCGCGCCGGTTCCGCTGGGGAACTGGGACGGCGGCTGGAAATGCGGGGATGTCGTATTGAGTCCCGTGACCGATCACGCCCGGGCGGCGTGGTCGGCCAAGGTGCGCGAGACGCTGCGCGTGGACGGTATTCGCCTCGCGCGGCCGGTGCGGGCGACCGACGGTAGATACGTCGTATCCGGTTGGCGCGCGGACACTTACCTCGAGGGCGTGCCGGAGCCCCGGCACGACGAGGTGGTGTCGGTGTCGCTGCGATTGCATCAGGTGACGGCCGGGCTGGAGCGTCCGCGCTTCCTGATGCAGCAGCCGGTGGCGCCGTGGGTGGATGTGGATGTGTTCGTCGCGGCCGATCGCGCGGCCTGGGAGGCGGTGCCGCTGCGCAGCCTGAAGGTCGGCGGCATGCTGCCGTCGACCTCGCCGGACGGTGATCGCAGCCTGACATTGATCACCCAGTTGTCCACCCTGCGTAAGCCGGTGACCTCGCCGGCGCAGCTGGTGCACGGCGATCTCTTCGGAACCGTCCTGTTCTCGGGCAATTTCGCGCCCGGTCTGACCGACATCACGCCCTACTGGCGGCCGGTGCCGTGGGCGGCGGCGGTCATCGTGGTCGATGCCCTGTCCTGGGGCGGGGCCGACGACGGACTACTCGAACGCTGGGGGTCCCTCCCCGAATGGCCGCAAATGCTGGTGCGAGCGGTAATGTTCCGCCTCGCCGTACACGCGCTGCACCCCCGCTCGACCCCCGAAGCCTTCCCGGGACTCTCGCGCACCGCGGACATGATTCGCCTGATGCTCTAGTCACCGAAACGACTGTCGCGCCGAGCTTTTGCTCGGCGCGACAGCCTTTCGAAGGGGCACGGGGGTTTCGGAGGAACCCCCGGGCCCGGGGCGGTGGAACTCTAGACGTTCGCGTGCGCGAGGGAGGGAGCACGCCCGATCGCGAACGAGGAACGCAGGTAGAACCACCAGGTGAGGCCCGCCATGACGAGATACGTTGCGGCATAAGCCCAGAACGCCGGGTTCATGCTGTGGTAGTGCACATTGGACAGGCGCAGCGCCTGCTGCACCACCCAGCCGCCGGAGGCGCCGACCGCGCCGATGACGCCGATGGCCGCACCGGCCTGCCGCTTGGCCGACGCCGCCGCCTCGCTGAGGTCCTGTCCGTGCTCGGCGGCGTAGCGCTTGGCCTCCGCGCCGAAGATGGACGGGATCATCCGGTAGGTGGAGCCGTTGCCGATACCGGTGAGGACGAACAGCAGCAGGAAGGCCGCGAGGTAGAGCGGGAAGCTCTTGGCCGCCAGCCCGGCCATGATCAGCAGGGTCGCGACCGACATGCCGCCGAAGACGTAGATGGTGATCTTGGCGCCGGTCATCTTGTCCGAGATCCAGCCGCCGAAGGGCCGGCTCATGGAGCCCACCAGCGCGCCGAGGAAGGCCAGGTTGCCGATGGTGCTCATCCAGCCGATCTTGGCGAGCTCCGGGAAGTTGGCCTTGAGCAGCGTCGGGAAGGCGAAGGAGAAACCGATGAAGGAACCGAAGGTGCCGATGTAGAGCACCGACATCACCCAGGTGTGGCGGTTGGTCAGCGCCAGCTTGTAGGACTTGCCGTCGGCCTTGGCGCCCTCGATGGAGTCCATGAAGCGCAGCGCGCCGAACATGGCGACGAGGATGAACGGAATCCAGACCAGCACCGCGAGGGTGATGCCGAAGCGGTAGCCGGCCGCATCCTTGGCCATGATGTGAGTGCCGAGGGTGATGATCAACGGCACCACCAGCTGGGTCTGCGCCACACCGAGATTGCCGCCGGCCGCGTTGATGCCAAGGGCCGCACCCTTTTTCCCCTCGGGGAAGAAGAAGTTGATATTGGCCATCGACGAGGAGAAGTTACCGCCGCCGACGCCGGCGAGACCGGCCAGCAGCACAAATACCCACATGGGCGTGCCGGGCTGGTTGATGAAGTACACGATGCCGAGCGTGGGCGCCAGCAGCATGCCGGCGCTGAATACGGTGAACGCGCGCCCGCCGAACTTGGGAATGGCGAAGGTATAGGGAATGCGCAGGGCCGCACCGACCAGGGTCGGGGTGGAGGTGAGGATCAGGGCATTGCTGACCGCGGTCGGATTGCCTTTGCCGAGGCCCGCGAGAAAATCGAATCCGGCCGCGCCCATGGCGGTGACAATGCTGCCCCAGATAACCCAGACGCTGAATCCGAGATTCTCGGCGAATACCGAGAAGATCAGATTCTTGCGGGCTGTTTGTTTACCCCCGTTTTCCCAGAATTCAGCATCGTCGGGCTCCCAGGTCTTGAGCCAGCGGCCCCGTTTCTGGTAGCTGAAGGTGCTTTTTTCCGGCGCGGCCGTTGTTGCCATGAGCGCGTTCCTCTCGAGATGGCGACCGCCCCTCATCGTGAGCACCGGAACCTGAATGGTGGTCCGGATGTGTCCCTGCGGTCGCGATCTACCGTACGAAGGCACGGTTACGGTGGCGTCGCTTTCAGTGACGGCCGAACTAATTCCAGCTCACGTCTCGGTGTTGCGCGCGGTGACCTCTCGGTTACCTGGACTTCTTATCGAGTGTCCGGGTATTCGGCAATTAGTGAACCGAGGAAACAATTAGCGGCGCGTGCCGCCCGCTCGGCGTCGCCGTCCACGACCGCCCGCACCAGTTCGGTGTGCTCGGCGTGGTAGGCCTCGCCCTCTTTCTCACTGCGGGAACGGATCCCGGCCTCGATGACCGGCAGCAGCGAGTCGTAGAACTCGAGGTACACCGCATTGTGACTGGCCACCACGATAGCGCGATGCAACTGCACATCCGCGTCGATGGCGGCCTCGAAGTCGGTGTCCCAGCACTGCCGGCGTTCCTCCAGCAGCCGCTCCAGTTCCGCCACATCGGCATCGTCGCGGCGTTGCGCGGCGAGCGAGGCGGCGGTGGTGTCGAGCGCGCGCCGCAGCTCGAGGATGTCGCGCTGCTCGGCGTCGGCGAAGTACTCGGTGAGCGTCCCGCCGAGGGTGGAGGTGGAGATGACGTAGGTCCCGGAGCCCTGTCTGCGCTCGACCATGCCCGCGTGCACGAGCGCCTGCACGGCCTCGCGGACGGTATTGCGGCCGGTGCCGGTGAGCTCGGTGAGTTCCGGCTCGGTGGGGATGCGGGAACCGACGGGCCAACGGCCGGAACGGATTTCGGCACGAAGCTGCTCTGTCACCTGGGCGATGAGGCTCGTGCGCCGGACTGGTTGCACGTCTGACAGCGTACCGTGCCTCACATTCGTTGCATCACATCATCGGGTCATCCTATGATTTGTCGGTGACTGCGACCTTCCCCGAGACCACCGCCACCGGGCGGAATCTGCCCTTCGACCAACGCCACCCGGCCGAAGCGCATCGCAAGGTCACCAAGCGAGGTCTGGTCGAAGGTCGCCTGCTGGTGCTGGCCGCCATCCTGATGTCCGCGCTCACCCTGCGCATCGCCGTCACCGCGTTCACCCCGCTCGCCGCCCGGATCGGCGACGACATCGGTTACTCCACCGCCGTCATCGGCATCTTCGGCATGCTGCCCACCGCCATGTTCGCGGTCGCCGGCCTGCTCACCCCCATCCTGACCCGCCGCTTCGGGCTGGAGAAGACGGCGCTCATCGCCATGGGCATGACCGCCGCCGGTTCCGCCATTCGCGCGCTGGTGCCCGAGACCTGGGAGCTGCTGGCCTTCTCCGCGCTCGCGCTGACCGGCATGGGCATCGGCAATGTGGTGATCCCGCCACTGGTCAAGCGCTACTTCTCGGATCGGCTGGCGCTGCTGTCGGCCGTCTATATCGTCATGGTGCAGCTGGGCACGGTGATCCCGGCGCTGATCACGGTCCCGGTCGCGGACGCGCACGGCTGGCGCTTGTCGCTGGGCATGTGGGCCGCCCTGGCCGTGCTGGCCGCGCTGCCGTGGATCGGCGTGCTGCGGGTCCGGCGCGAGGCCGCCCGTGAGGACAGCACCGAAATGCCCACGGGCGCAGGCGAAGCCACCGGCAAGGTGTGGAAGTCGCCGCTGGCCTGGGGGATGGCGTTCATGTTCGGCATGACCTCGCTGACCACCTACTCCATGTTCACCTGGATGCCCGCCATTTTCACCGATGCCGGGGCCGACGCCTCCTTCGGCGGCAGCATGGTCGGCATCTTCGCCCTCATCGGCCTGGTGGCCGCGCTGTCCGCGCCGATCGTCGTGGGGCGCATGGCCAATCCGTTCCCGGTGGTGATCGGGTGCGCCGTGTTCTTCTTCATCGGATTCGCGGGCCTGCTCATCGCGCCGATGGCCGCGCCGCTGGTGTGGGTGCTGGCGCTGGGCCTGGGTCCGTCGACCTTCCCGATGGCGCTCACCTTGATCAACCTGCGCACCCGCACCGCCGCCGGTTCGGCCGCGCTGTCGGGCTTCACGCAGGGCGTCGGCTACGCCGTGGCGTGCATCGGCCCGGTGCTGTTCGGGGCGTTGCATTCGATGACCGGTGGCTGGGTGCTGCCCTTCGCGTTCCTGACTCTCGCGGTCTTCGTGTTGATCGGCGGCGCGTGGCTGGCGTGCAAGCCGCGCATGCTCGAGGACACCTGGAACTGACCGGTTTTTCTTCACCGCTCGGGTTGCGGACGGGTGAGGTATCGCCCATGCTGTGTGGCAACGCTCTCACCTCACGCTCGGCATTTCGCGTTTTCGGCTCTTTTTGATCGACGGAAACCGTTGTGTCACATGCTCGAAACATAGCGAAAGTTCTCACGAGGTTTGCCCGAACCGGGTGAGCAACCGTTGATTTGACGGTCATTTCGCGCAGCATTCGCGCAATACCCGTTCCCTACCTTGGGGCCTATCCAGATTTCAGGAGGGCCCTTGTTCACGACGCTCAAGCGCAAGCACGACATCGAGCACTGGGATGCCGAAGATGTCGAGGCTTGGGAAGCCGGTGGTAAAGACATCGCGCGCCGCAATCTGATCTGGTCGGTCTTCGCCGAGCACATCGGGTTCTCGGTGTGGTCGATCTGGTCGGTCATGGTGCTGTTCATGCCCGCCGACCAGTTCGGGATCGATCCGGCGGGCAAGTTCTTCCTGGGCGCGGTGCCGACCCTGGTCGGCGGTTTCATGCGGATTCCCTACACCGTCGCGACCGCGAGATTCGGCGGGCGGAACTGGACCATCTTCAGTGCGCTGGCCCTGCTGGTGCCGGTGCTGCTCGCCCTGTACTTCATCAATCAGCCCGGCACCTCGTTCACCACTTTCCTGGTGATCGCGGCCTGCGCCGGCCTGGGCGGCGGCAACTTCTCCTCGTCGATGTCGAACATCAACGTCTTCTACCCGCAGCGGCTCAAAGGCTGGGCGCTGGGCCTGAACGCGGGCGGCGGCAATATCGGCGTCCCGGTCATCCAGCTGATCGGCCTCGGCGTGATCGCGACCTTGGGCGCCGCCTACGGCAATGCCTCGGTGGTCTGCCTGATCTACCTGGCGCTGATCGTGGTGGCGGCCCTCGGCGCGGCGCTGTACATGGACAACGTCAAGAACCAGAAGGCCGATCTGTCCTACATGGTCAAGGCGCTGAAGGTGCCGCAGTCCTGGGCCATCGCCTTCCTGTACATCGGCACGTTCGGTTCCTTCATCGGCTACAGCTTCGCCTTCGGCCAGGTGCTGCAGATCAGCTTCAAGGCCGGTGGCGCCACCGCCGCCGCGGCCGCCCTGCACGCCGCGCAGATCGCCTGGGTCGGTCCGCTGCTGGGTTCGCTGGTCCGTCCCTACGGCGGCAAGTGGGCCGATCGCATCGGCGGCAGCAAGGTCACGCTGTACACCTTCCTGGCCATGACCGCGGCCTCGATCGTGGTGGTCGGCGCCTCCACCCTGGGCGACCGGACCGGGCGTCCGACCGGCGCCGTGCTGGTCGCGCTGATCATCGGTTTCACCGCGCTGTTCGTCATCTCGGGCATCGGCAACGGTGCGGTCACCAAGATCATCCCGTCCGTGTTCGCGGCGAAATCCCGTGGCCTGGACGGTGATTCGGCCACCCGCGCGGCCTGGGCGCAGAACACCTCCGGCGCGCTCATCGGTTTCGTCGGCGCCATCGGCGCGCTGGGCGGCGTCGGCATCAACCTGATGCTGCGCTCCTCCTACGCCTCCACCAAGTCGGCCACCACCGCCTTCTGGGTCTTCCTGGCCTTCTACGTGGTGTGCGCGGTGGTCTGCTGGGCGGTCTTCCTGCGCCGCCCGAGCCCGCGCGCCACCGACTCCGATGTCGTCGTCGAGGCCGAGGCCCTGGTGATCGCGGCCGAAGCATCCACCGAATCCACGTCCAGCTCGTCGGCTCGCGCCTGACTCGCCCAGCCTCGAAAGGGACTGTCATGACTCACAGCATCGAACGCAAGACCGCGATCGTCGTCGGCCACGGCATGGTCGGGCACCGCTTCGTGGAGGCGCTGCGCTCCCGGGACGAGGCGAACGCCTGGCAGGTCATCGTGCTCAGCGAGGAGAAGCTGGCCGCCTACGACCGCGTCGGGCTCTCGTCCTACGTCGGCGCCTGGGAGGCCGCGGCGCTCGCGCTGCCCGGCAACGACTACCAGGGCGACGACCTGGTCGAGGTGCGGCTCGGCGTGAAGGCCGACAGCATCGACAAGGCCGCCCGCAAGGTCACCACCTCCACCGGCGACGTGATCGGTTACGACGCACTGGTTCTGGCCACCGGCTCCTACGCCTGGGTTCCGCCGGTACCGGGCCACGACGCCGAAGGCTGCTTCGTCTACCGCACCCTGGAGGACCTGGACGGCATTCGCGCGGCGGCCGAGGCGGCCGGACCGGGCGCGGTCGGCCTGGTGGTGGGCGGCGGTCTGCTCGGCCTGGAAGCGGCCAACGCGCTGCGCCTGCTGGGCATGACCCCGCACGTGGTCGAGTTCAACAACTGGCTGATGCCCGCCCAGGTCGACGAGGGCGGCGGCGCGATCCTGCAGAGCCTGGTCGGCGATCTCGGGCTGCAGGTGCACACCGGGGTGGGCACCTCCGCCATCGAGGCCGATGCCGAGGCCGGTATCGCCGAGCGGCTGAAAGTGACCTTCTCCGACGAGACCGAATTGCGGGCCGCCCTGGTCGTTTTCGCGGCCGGCGTGCGGCCGCGCGACGAGATCGCCAAGGCCGCCGGCCTGGACGTCGGCCCGCGCGGCGGCGTCATCACCGACCTGGGCCTGCGCACCTCGGACCCGAACATCTACGCGATCGGCGAGGTCGCCGCGGTCGAAGGCGTCTGCTACGGCCTGGTGGCCCCCGGCTACAGCACCGCCGAAGTGGTGGCGGACCGGCTGCTCGGCGGCGCGGGCGAATTCCCGGGCGCCGACATGTCCACCAAGCTGAAGCTGCTCGGCGTGGACGTGGCCAGCTTCGGTGACGCGCACGGCCGTACCGAGGGCGCGCTGTCGGTGGTGCTGCACGACGCCGCCAAGGGCACCTACGCCAAGCTCGTGGTCTCCGACGACGCCAAGACGCTGCTCGGCGGCATCCTGGTCGGCGACGCCTCGCAGTACTCGGCGCTGCGCCCGCTGGTCGGCCGCCCGCTGCCCGCCGACCCGGCCGCGCTGATCTCCCCGGCCGGCGCCGAACTCGGCGCGGACGCGCTGCCCGACGACGCCCAGATCTGCTCCTGCAACAACGTCTCCAAGGGTTCCATCTGCGGGGCCATCGCGGACGGGGCCTGCGACGTGCCGGCCATCAAGAGCTGCACCAATGCCGGAACCTCTTGCGGCGGTTGCGTTCCCATGCTCAAGAAGCTGCTGGAGCAGTCGGGCGTGGCGGTCTCCAAGTCGCTCTGCGAGCACTTCGCGCAGTCGCGCGCCGAGCTGTTCCACATCGTGCAGTCGACCGGCATCCGCAAGTTCTCGGAGCTGATCGCCAAGTACGGCAAGGGATCCGGCTGCGATATCTGCAAGCCGACCGTCGCCTCCATCCTGGCCTCCACCTCCAGCGATCACATCCTCGAGGGCGAGCAGGCGTCGCTGCAGGACACCAACGACCACTTCCTGGCCAACCTGCAGAAGAACGGCACCTACTCGGTGGTGCCGCGCATGCCCGGCGGCGAGGTGACCGCCGAGCAGCTCATCACCATCGGCGAGGTGGCCAAGGAATTCGGCCTGTACGTGAAGGTCACCGGCGGTCAGCGCATCGACCTGTTCGGCGCGCGCGTGGAACAGCTGCCGCTGATCTGGAAGCGCCTGGTCGACGTGGGCATGGAATCCGGGCACGCGTACGGCAAATCGCTGCGCACCGTGAAGTCCTGCGTCGGCTCCACCTGGTGCCGGTACGGGCAGCAGGACTCGGTCGGCATGGCCGTGCTGCTCGAAAAGCGTTACCGCGGTTTGCGTTCCCCGCACAAGCTGAAGCTGGCCGTCTCGGGTTGCGCCCGGGAATGCGCGGAGGCGCGCGGCAAGGACGTCGGCGTCATCGCCACCGAGCACGGCTGGAACCTGTACGTGGGCGGCAACGGCGGTCTGACCCCGAAGCACGCGGTGCTGCTGGCCGGCGATCTGGACGACGAGACGCTGATCAAGTACATCGACCGCTACCTGATGTTCTACATCCGCACCGCCGACCGGCTGCAGCGCACCGCGCCGTGGCAGGAGGCCCTCGAAGGCGGCCTGGACTACCTCAAGGCCGTGGTCTGCGAGGACAGCCTGGGCATCGCCGACGAGCTGGAGGCGGCCATGGCCAAGCATGTCGAGGGCTACAAGGACGAATGGGCCGCCGTGCTCGAGGACGAGGGCAAGCTGTCGCGCTTCGTGTCCTTCGTCAACGCCCCCGAGGAAGCGGACCCGACCATCTCGTTCGATGACAGCGGCGAGCGCAAGGTGCCCGTACTGCTCGGAATTCCGGACATTCCGGTCGGTGTGGCGGAAACCGCAGCCGCCGCCACTCAGGGGAAATGACCGCTTAACCGCCTGGAAACAGGACGTCGGTACCAATAGTTAAGGCGTTCGGAGGAGAGTTACCGATGACCGTGATCGACACACCCAGCACTGCCACCGCAACCGCTGCCGGTTGGACCCAGGCCTGCAAGCTGGATTACCTGATTCCCGGCCGCGGCGTGGCGGTGTTGCTCAAAGGTGGCCGGCAGGCCGCCCTGTTCCTGACCCCCGACGGCACCCTGTACGCGATCGGGAATATCGACCCCTTCGGCCGGGCGGCGGTCATGTCGCGCGGTCTGGTCGGTGATCGCTCCGGCATTCCGGTGGTGGCGTCGCCGCTGCTCAAGCAGGCCTTCTCGCTGATCGACGGGCGGTGCCTGGACGACGATTCGGTCGCCGTGCCGGTGTTCGCGGTGCGCGTGGTGGACGGTGTGGTCGGCGTGTCCAACGAGCCCGTGGCGCTGGACGGTGGAGCATGACGGAATTCGACTCGGGTACCCCGCTGGCCGGCTTCACCGTCGGCATCACCGCCGCCCGCCGCGCCGACGAGCTCGGCACGCTGCTCACCCGGCGCGGCGCGCACATCGTGACCGCGCCGGCCATCCGGATCATTCCGCTGGCCGACGACAACGAGCTGGAGCGGGTGACGCGCCAGCTGGTGGCGGAGCCCGCGCAGATCACCGTGGCCACCACCGGAATCGGCTTCCGCGGCTGGATGGAAGCCGCCGAGGGCTGGGGGCTGGCCGAGGACCTGCGGGCCACGCTCGGCGAGAACCGCATGCTGGCGCGCGGGCCGAAGGCCAAGGGCGCCATCCGCGCCGCCGAACTCCGCGAGGAATGGTCGCCCGCCTCCGAATCGTCCGCCGAGGTCCTGGATCACCTGCTGGCGCAGGGCGTCGAGGGCGTGCGGATCGCCGTGCAGCTGCACGGGGCCACCACCGAATGGGAGCCCGTCCCGGACTTCTGCGAGGTATTGCGTTGTGCCGGTGCGGATGTCGTGCCGGTTCCGGTCTACCGCTGGGTGCCGCCCGCGGACCGCACCCCGATGGACCGCCTGATCGAGGGCATCGTCACCGCCGGGCTGGACTGCGTGACCTTCACCAGCGCGCCCGCCGTCGCCTCACTTCTCATGCGCGCCAAGGAAACCGGCCTGCTGGATGCCGTGCTGCACGCCCTGCGCACCCGCGTGCTGCCCGCCTGCGTCGGCCCCATCACCGCCGCCCCGCTGGAGGAACTCGGCGTCCCCTGCTCCATGCCCGGCCGCGCCCGCCTGGGCGCGCTGGCCCGCCACGTCGCCGAGGAACTGCCGCGGCGCGCCAATCGAATCCAGGCCGCCGGTCACGTCCTCAGCGTGCGCGGCGGCTGTGTCGTCGTGGACGGGGAGGTGCGCCAGCTCGCGCCCGCCCCCATGGCCCTGATGCGCTCCCTGGCGCGCCAGCCCGGCCGTGTCGTCTCCCGTGAGGACCTGCTGGCGGCCCTGCCCGGCGGCGGTGACGACACCCATGCGGTCGAAACCGCCATCGCCCGGCTGCGCGCCGGCCTCGGCACCCCGAAGGCCATTCAGACCGTCGTCAAACGCGGCTACCGCCTGGCTCTCGATCCCGCCGAATGCGCCGACGACATCCGCCCCGACTTCTCGCACCAGGCCGCACCCCATCCGGCCGGGTCGCACACCCCGGCCCCGAATCTTAACGGCCGCAATCCCTTCCCGGCCCGCGGCACCGGTTCGGGCAATCGCCCCGACTATTCCCGGCCGCAACCGGTGCAGCGCCCCGAACGTCCGCTGAACGGCATGGCCCGCCCGGCTCCCGCCACGGCCGCGCCCGTCCGCCGCCCGTCCTCGGAGGGGCTGCCCGGCCGGTCGGCGAACACCGGCCTGCCCGCCACCCCGGAACTCGCCCCGCGCACGGGACCGATTCCGGCCCAGCCCTTTCCGCGCCCCACGCCCCGAACGGGGACGTGGTGAGCGCCCCCGCCCTGGTGCTGGTCGCGCACGGGACCAGGAGCGCCAAGGGCGTGCAGATGATCGCCGCGCTGGCGGAGGCCGTGGCTCGGGAGCTGGGTGCGCCGGTTCCCGCGTTCGGTCCCGGCGCGGAATTCCCCGGGACAGGTGCCGGTGCGGCGTTCGGGGCCGCATCGACACCGTTGCGTGACAACGGGATCGAGGGCCCGCGCGTGCGCACCGCGTTCGTGGACGTGCTGGGCCCCTCGCCCGCCGAGGTGCTGCGGGACCTGGGAGACGTTCCGGCAGTGCTGGTTCCGGCCTTCCTCGCCTCCGGCTACCACGTGTATCGGGACGTGCCCCGGGAGGTGGCCGCGAGTGCCCATGCGGCGGTCGCGGTCACCCGGGCGATGGGCCCGGACCCCGCACTCGCCGCCGTCATGCGCATGCGACTGCGCGCCGCCGGCTGGCGTCCGGGCGACGCCGTCGTCTTCGCCGCCGCCGGTTCCTCCGACGCCCGCGCCCGCCACGACGTCCGCCGCGCCGCCGGTCTGCTCGCCGACCAGATCGCCGCCCCGGTCCGCGTCGCCTACATCGCCACCGGGGAACCCCGGGTCCCCGAAGTGGTGGCCGAGCTCCGCGCCGCCGGCGCGAAACGCGTCTTCCTCGCGTCATACCTGCTGGCGCACGGCCTCTTCCACGAACGCCTGCACGCCGCCGGCGCCGACGGCGTGGCCGACCCGATCGGCGTCCACCCGGCCGTGGTCCGGCTCCTCGCCGACCGCTACCACGCCGCGGCCGGTGCCTTGGCCACCGCACGGGTGGCCTGAGCAGCGGCGCAGACCGTCCTGTCTCGTGTCCGCGTCGAGACAGCATGGTTTGCTGGTTGATCGCTATCCCTCTGGGCCGCACCTGGATTCGGGGCCAGAGCCCGGGATGAAACGAATCGCCGCAAACTTCGATGACTTGGCCGTCGCGCGAATACGTGCGACTCTCGGAAGAGACATTTCCATATTGATCGGGAGGATCCCATCTTGAAGAAATTCGCTGTCACCGCGGGCCTGTTCGCGGCCGTCGCCGCCGGTACCTTCGGCACGGCTTCGGCTGAGGACGGCATCATCGGAGCCGACCCGGCGAACGCTTGCGCGTTCTACGGGCTGACCCCCGAGCAGTGCACCGAGGTCATGACCCACCCGGGCGTCGGCGCCTCCTTCCAGGGGCAGGCGTGGACCGGTTACACCGGGGTCATTCGCTGAAACGTGTGAATTTCACAATTCGATGCGGGCCGGTGCCTTCGGGCGCCGGCCCGTTTCGCTGACCGTGATCTCCATCACGATTACTAGCGATTTGCTATCGCAATGCAACGTTCCGGCTCCGGATCATGCGCCATTCACGGCCGGATCAAGGTCCGATATCGGTGAGCCGAATCGTGTTCCCGCTGGCCGGAACCGGCGCGCGGCCGCCGCGCGCCGAAGCGGCAGGATTTGCGCATGTCCGCCGAACATCCCGCGCGCCGAGCCGGATTCGACTCGCAGGCCGCCGTCCGCGCCAAACGCAAAGCCGACTGGCTGGCGCTTTTCGCCCCGGATGCCCGGGTCGAGGATCCCATCGGCGAGTCCCCGTACGATCCCGCGGGCGAGGGTCATTCGGGTCTCGCGGCCATCGAGGCATTCTGGGACAAGGCCATCGCGCCCAGTGATATCGAATTCCGCTGGACCGATTCCTTCGCCTGCGGCAGCGAAGTCGCATTCGTCGGCACCATTGTCAGCGCTCAGCCCGGCCGCGTGGTCGAGGTCGATCTGGTCGCCACCTATCGGGTGAACGAGCAGGGCGAGGTGACCGCATTGCGCGCGTTCTGGGAACTGGAACGTGCCCGCGTGACCGCACCGTAGATTCGAAAGCCCGCACTCCGCATCCCCTTTCAGCATTCCGGAGAATGTGAAAGGGGATGTTTTAGTTTTATGCGGAGCCGGGGGTTTGCAGGGCCGGGAACCAGATGTCGGTCAGCACCGCCGCCGCCTCGTCCGCGGACACGTCGATCGTCCCCTGCATGGCCCAGCGCGTGAAGAACCGCTCCAGTTGCGCCACCAGCAATTCGATCCGCAGCCGCGCCTCCTGCTGCCGCTCGGCCGGCCAGCGCGACAGGTACGAGGTCATCACATTCGGCAGTGAGGTGATGCCTTCCCGTGCCACCTCCCGGAATTCGGGTTCGAGGGTGGTCGCCTCGTCCCAGGCCGGCAGCAGATCCTTGTACTCCTGGAACCACTCGATGGCCCGCTTCATCCAGTCCGCGAACTCCGCGCGCGATCCGGTGTCGAGCACATGGTCCAGATCCTCGTAGAAGTGCTGGACGCTGGGCAGCGTCCCCTCGGCGGCGATGGCGCGCAGCACATCCGGCTTCCCGGTGAAGTGCAGGTAGAAGGTGGCGCGACTGCATCCGACGGCCGCGGCGATGTCGTCCACTCGCACCGGCGCGTAGCCCTGGGTGGTGAACAGCTGTTTGGCCGCTTCGATGAGCCGGCTGCGGGTGAGCCGTTTCTGCTCGTCGCGCAGCGAGGTGCGGCGGGTGGTGGGGTCGTCTGATGTCCGGGTCACGCCACTGATGATAGACGCACGTTCACTCACTAGACACACTGTCTAGCGAGTGCTACCGTGTGTGCCACGTCACGTCCCGCAGGAGAGTCAATTGGATACACGTGAGTTGCCCCGGGTCGCCGTCATCGGCGCAGGTCCGTCGGGAATCACCGCCGCGAAAAGGCTGGCAGAGTACGGCATTCCTTTCGTTTGCTACGAGGCCTCGGACGAGGTGGGCGGCAACTGGTACTACAAGAACCCGAACGGGATGTCGGCCTGCTATCAGAGCCTGCACATCGACACGTCGAAGTACCGCCTGCAGTTCGAGGACTTCCCCGCTCCCGAGGATTGGCCGGATTTCCCGCATCACTCCCAGCTGCACCAGTACTTCAAGGACTACGTCGACCACTTCGGCATTCGCGAGAGCATCCGCTTCGAGACCAAAGTCGTTGCCGCCGAACGCGATGCCGACGGCCGCTGGCTGGTCACCAGCGAGCACGGCGATGTCGAGACCTTCGACGCGCTGATCGTGGCCAACGGCCACCACTGGGATCCGCGCACCCCCGACTATCCGGGCGAGTTCGACGGCACGCTGCTGCATTCGCACGCCTACAACGACCCCTTCGACCCGATCGATATGCGCGGCAAGCGCATCGTGGTGGTCGGCATGGGCAACTCGGGCCTGGATGTGGCCTCGGAGCTGTCGCAGAAGTTCATCGCCGCCAAGCTGTGGGTCTCGGCCCGCCGCGGCGTGTGGGTGCTGCCCAAGTACGTGGGCGGCAAAGTCGGTGACACCCAGGTGGTTCCGGCGTGGATGCCGCCCAAGGTGGCGCTCAAGCTCAAGCAGCGCTTCGTGGTCAAGAACCGCGGCCGCATGGAGGATTACGGCCTGCCCAAGCCGGATCACCTGCCGTTCGAGGCGCATCCGTCGGCGAGCGAGGAGTTCCTGCACCGGGTCGGTTGCGGCGATATCGATTTCAAGCCCGCGATCACCCGCCTCGACGGCCGTTACGTGCATTTCGCCGACGGCAGCGTGGAGGAGGTCGATGTGGTGGTGTGCGCCACCGGCTATCACATCAGCTTCCCGTTCTTCACCGATCCGGCGCTGCGCCCGGACGAGGCGAACAAGATCCCGCTGTGGCGGCAGATGGTCAAGCCCGGCATCGACAATCTCTTCTATCTCGGTCTGGCACAACCGATGCCGACCCTGGTCAACTTCGCCGAGCAGCAGTCCAAGCTGGTCGCGGCCTACCTGACCGGCAACTACCGGCTGCCCTCGGAGACCGAGATGACGGCCGCCGCCAAGCAGGCCGAGGCGCAGCGCGCCGAGCGGTACTACAACTCGCCGCGGCACACCATCCAGATCGATTTCGACGTCTACGTGCGCGAATTGAAGAAGGAGCTGGCCGACGGGGCCAAGCGCGCCGCCGCCTACGGTCACGAGCTGCCGGTCAAGAGCCGCGCCGCCGTGCGGGTCTGAGAGAGGGGAACGGGCAGATGAGCAATGTGGCTGGATTCTGCGCCGACGAATTCACCGAGCTCCGAACGGTTTTCACCGAACAGGTGGAATCCGGGGCGGAACTGGGGGCCTCGGTGTGCGTGGTGGTGGACGGCGAACCGGTGGTCGATCTCTGGGGCGGCTGGGCCGATCTGGAGCGGACGGTGCGCTGGAAGGCCGACACCCTGGTCAATACCTTCTCCATCACCAAGACCATGACGGCGCTGTGCGCGCTGCTGCTGGTCGAGCGCGGGGAACTGGACCCGGATGCCAAGGTGGCGGCCTATTGGCCCGAGTTCGCGGCCAATGGCAAGGCGGATATCGAAGTGCGGCACCTGCTTTCGCACACCTCGGGCGTCTCCGGGTGGGAAGCGCCGATCGTGCTCTCCGATATCTACGACACCGAGGCCGCGGCCGCGCGGCTGGCCGGGCAGGCGCCGTGGTGGGAGCCGGGCACCGCGTCGGGCTATCACGCCATGAACTACGGGCATCTGATCGGCGAGCTGATCCGGCGCATCGACGGCCGCTCGCTGGGCCGCTTCTTCGCCGAGGAACTGGCCGGCCCGCTCGGCGCGGACTTCCATATCGGCACCGACGCAAGCGATTTCGATCGCGTCGCCACCCTGGTGCCGCCGGAGCTGCCGGAGTTCGATCAGTCGCTGCTCCCGCAGGACAGCGTCATGTTCAAGACGCTGTTCCAGCCGCTGCTGGATTTCGCCGAGGTCGGCACCCCGGCCTGGCGCTCGGCCGAACTGGGCGGCATGGGCGGGCACGGCAATGCCCGGTCCATCGCCCGATTGCAGTCGCTGGTCAGCAATGGCGGCACGCTCAGCGGCCGGGAGTTCTTGTCGCCCAAGACCATCGACCGCATTTTCGAGCAGCAGATCGACGGCGTGGATCTGGCGATCATGCTGCCGCTGCGCTTCGGCATCGGTTACGGTCTGCCCCAGCAACAGACCGCTCCGCACGTTCCGGACGGCCGGGTGTGCTGGTGGGCCGGGCTGGGCGGGGCCTTCGTGGTCAACGACCTGGACCACCGGGTCACCTTCGCCTACGCCATGAACCGCATGGCCCCCGGCCTCATCGGGTCCGAGCGCGCCGACGCCTACCTGAAGGCGACGTTCGCGGCGGTCCGCGGCAACTGAACGAGATTCGAGGACTTGACTCATGACCAATGCCGTTGACATGCAGGCTTTCGCGGCCCAGATCGCGGGAAAGCTGACCGGTCCGGGCGGGCCGTTCGAGATGACCGTGGAGCAGGTGCTGGGCGCGCCGCAGCCGGTGTTCCGCAACCGCCACGCCTCGCTGCTGGAGCTGCTGGAAGCCTCCGCCGCCCTGGGCGATCGCGAATACCTGGTGTCGGAACGCACCCGCTACACCTTCGCCGAGCACTACGCGGCCGCCGGCGCGCTGGCCGCCGCACTGGCCGAGAAGTACGGCGTCGGCAAGGGCGACCGGATCGGCATCCTGGCCGCCAACAACCCCGAATGGGTGCTGACCTTCTGGGCGGCGCAGCGGCTGGGCGCCATCCCGGTCGGCTACAACGCCTGGTGGGCCCCGCGCGAAATCGCCTACGGCCTGGAGCATTCCGCGCCGAAGGTGGTGCTCGCCGACGCCAAGCGCGCCGCCCTGGCCACCGCGACCGGGACCGACATCCCGGTGCTCACCATGGAAACCGATCTGCCCGCGCTGCTCACCGAATACGCGGGCCGCACCGTGAAAGCGGAAGTGGGCGAGGACGATCCGGCGGTCATCCTCTACACCTCCGGCACCACCGGCCGTCCCAAGGGCGTGGTGCACACCCAGCGCAATATGGTGGCCGTCGCCGACTACCACCGCTTCATGGACGCCCTGGCCGCCGGCTTCCGCGGGCTGGCCTGGGACGGTTCCCCGGCGGGCCGCCGCTACCTGGCGACCATGCCGCTGTTCCACATCGCGAGCCTGCACAATCTCTCGATTCCGCGCCTCACCACCGGCGACGCCGTGGTCTTCCCGTCCTCGGGCGCGTTCGACGCCGAATCGCTGCTGGCCCTGGTCGCGGCGGAGCGGGTCACCAACTGGGCGGCGGTGCCGACGCTGGCGAGTCGCATTCTGGCGGCGGACATCTCGAAGCACGATCTGTCCTCGCTGACCGCGTTCTCGCTCAATTCCGCCCCGGCCTCCCCGGCCCTGGTACAGCGCCTGCGCGAGCACTTCCCGGTCGCGCTGCAAGGCCTGACCACCAGTTACGGCTGCACCGAATCCGGCACCGCCGCGACCGTGGCGACCCCGCCCGAGCTGGCCGCCGACAACGAGACCGTCGGCCGCGCGGTGGTCGGCGTCGCCCTCGAGGTCCGCGACCCCGAGGGCAAGCCGGTGCCGGACGGCGAAGAGGGCGAGATCTGCATCCGCAGCCCGTACGTCATGCTCGGCTACTGGAACGACGAGGCCGCCACCAAGGCGTCCATCGACGCGAACCGCTGGCTGCGCACCGGCGACTTCGGCACCCTGAGCGAGGGCAAGCTCTACATCTCCGGCCGCCGGTCGGATCTGATCCTGCGCGGCGGCGAGAACGTCTACCCGCAGGAGATCGAGAACGTGCTGGACGAGCATCCGGCGGTGACGGAATCGGCGGTGATCGGCGTGCCGCACGAGGATCTCGGCCAGGAGGTGGCCGCCATCGTGGTGGTCGCGGATCCGGCCGCGGTCACCGAGGACGAACTGCGCGATCACGTGGCGCAGCGGCTCGCTTACTTCAAGGTGCCGGCCCGCTGGCTGGTCACCGCGGATCCGCTGCCGCGCAATGCCACCGGCAAGGTGCTGCGCCGCGATATCAGGCTGGGGGAGTGAATCACCTTGTACGACACCATCATCAAGAACGGCCGCTGGTTCGACGGCACCGGCGCCCCGTCCGCGCTGCGTAATCTCGGCATCAAGGACGGCCGGGTGGCGGCGGTCAGCGCCGAACCCCTGGACGAGACCGGCTGCGGGCGGGTCATCGACGCCACCGACCGCTGGGTGCTGCCCGGCATGGTCGACATCCACACCCACTACGACGTGGAAGTGCTGCTGGATCCGACGCTTTCGGAATCGCTGCGGCACGGGGTGACCACCATCCTGCTCGGCTCCTGCTCACTGTCCACCGTGCACGTGGGCGGCTCGGACGCCGGTGACCTGTTCGGCCGGGTGGAGGCCATCCCGCGGGCGCACGTGGTCGAAGCGGTGGACGGGCTCAAGACCTGGAACAGCGCGCACAGCTATGTGGCGGCGCTGGAATCGCTGCCGCTGGGCGCGAATCTGGCCGCCTTCATCGGGCATTCGGATATCCGGGTCGCCCAGATGGGCCTGGAGCGCGCCACCCGTCCCGAGGAGGTGCCCTCGGAGGCCGACGTGCGCGGCATGGAGCACAAGCTGACCGAGGCCCTGGACGCGGGTTTCGTCGGAATGTCGTCGCAGCAGCTGCTTTTCGACAAACTCGACGGCGACACCTGCCGTTCGCGCACGCTGCCGTCCACCTACGCCACCACCAAGGAACGGCGTCGCCTGAATCGCATTCTGCGAGACCGCAAGCGCGCCTTGCAAGGTGGCCCGGATGTGGCCAGGCCGCAGAGCCTGGTGGCCATGGCCGCGAGCACGCTCGGCTTCTTCCGCCCCAAGCTGAAGGTCAGCCTGCTCTCGGCCGCCGATATCAAGGCGATCCCGGGCGTCATCTACATCTTCCCGCTCATCGCCAAGATCCTGAACCGGCTCGGCGGCGACTTCCGCTGGCAGCATCTGCCGGTGCCGTTCGAGGTCTACTCCGACGGCATCGACCTGCCGGTGTTCGAGGAATTCGGTTCCGGCGCGGCGGCATTGCACCTGTCCAATCAATTGGACAAGCGGCAGGCGCTGTTCGCCGACGAGGAGTACCGGCGCTGGTTCCGCAAGGACTACGAGAAGAAGTACGGGCCCCGGGTCTGGCACCGCGACTTCTTCGACGCCGAGATCACCGAATGCCCCGACGCGTCGGTCATCGGCAAGACCTTCGGCCAGGTCGGCGTGGATCGCGGCGGCCTGCATCCGGTGGACGCCTTCCTCGATCTGCTGGTCGAGCACGGTTCGAAGGTGCGCTGGCGCACCACCATCTCCAATCACCGGCCCGAGGTGCTGGACAAGCTGGCGGTGGATCCCGGTATGCAGCTGGGCTTCTCGGACGCGGGAGCGCACCTGCGCAATATGGCCTTCTACAACTTCGGGCTGCGGTTCCTGAAGCGGGTGCACCGCGCCCAGGAGTCCGGCCGGGGCTTCATGAGCGTGGAGCACGCGGTGCATCGCGTCACCGGCGAACTGGCCGACTGGTACGACCTGGACGCCGGGCATCTGCGGGTCGGCGATCGCGCCGATGTGCTGGTGCTGGATCCGGCGCGGCTGGACGACAGCCTGGAAACCTACGCCGAGAACCCGGTCCCCGAATACAACGGCCTGTCCCGCATGGTGAATCGCAACGACGCCACCGTGACGGCCGTACTGGTCAACGGCCGCTACGTCTTCGGCGAAGGCGAGCGGGCCGACACCCTCGGCACCGAGCGCACCGGCGAATTCCTGCGCGCCGGCCGGCGCGGAAACTGAAGGAAAACACTGTGAACGCACGTAGATTCGACGGCCGGACGGCCGTCGTGACCGGTGCGGCCTCCGGTATCGGCGCGGCCATCGCGGCCGCGCTGATCGCGGAGGGCGCCGATGTGGTCGGGCTGGATATCGACGAAGCCGGATTGGGTAAGAAAGCCGTCGAACTCGGCGACGCCTTCGTGCCCGTCGTCGCCGATGTCACCGCCGAAGACCAGATCGAGGCCGGAATCGCCACCGCGGCAAGCCGTTTCGGCCGCCTGGACGCGGCCTTCAACGTGGCGGGCGGCTCGCGCATCGGCGCGATCACCGATCTGGCCGTGGAGGACTGGGATTTCACCGTCGACCTGGTGCAGAAGAGCGTCTTCCTCTGCACCAAGCACGAGGCCCGGCTGATGCGCGACAGTGGCAACGGCGGCGCCATCGTGAACATCTCCTCGCTGGACGGCCGCATCCCCATGCCCGGCGGCAGCGCGTACGCCACCGGCAAGGCGGGCGTGGTGATGTTCTCCAAGAACGCCGCCCTGGAACTGGCCCCGCATCGCATCCGGGTGAATTCGGTGCTCCCGGGTCTGGTCGACACCCCCTTGGTGGCGGCGATCATGGGCTACGATCCCGCGAAACAGATGTTCCTCGACCGAATTCCGCTGGGTGCGGCGGCGTCGCCGGAGCAGGTCGCGGGCCCGTGCCTGTTCCTGGCCAGTGACGACGCCTCCTACATCACCGGCACCGAACTGGTGGTGGACGGCGGCTGGGAAGTCAGCAACTTCCCGAATCTGGCCAAGCTCGCGGGCTGATTCGCATAGGTCGCTACCTCGGGTTTTCCCGATTCGGGGCAGAAACGGGGATGGGGTTTGTACAATCCCCGCTGAAGTGAAATGTGGACACTTCAGAATCTGATTCGAGGTAGTGAGAATGTCTGTTTCCCGGGGTATGTTCGCCGCGCGCGCCATGACGGCCGTGGTCAGCGGGGTGCTGCTGCTCGGTACGGTGGCGGCCTGCGGCGGTGAGAAGGCATCCGGCGGATCGGAAGCCACCACCACGACTCCCACCACTTCGGTGGTGGCCCCGTCGGCCGCGCCCACCTCGGCCGCGCCCGCGCCCACCACCGAGGCCCCGGC
>NZ_BDCD01000060.1 GCF_001613325.1 Nocardia yamanashiensis NBRC 100130
GAGCGCAGCAGCGAGCGTGCCACCCACGGGGCCGCCATCCCGACGCCGACGAACACGAAGCCGAACCGGAAGGCTATGCGCACCAGCGGATGCCATGGTTCGGCCGTCGGTGCTGCTGCCTCCCGGCGTTCCTCGTCGGCCGCGACCGTTGCCACCACTGATTACCCCTCACCGATTCACGCAACGAACTCCTTGCGGGCGTGAACGTTATGGCAAGCGGTGCGGCGGGCGTATCCGGCAAAGTTGGTGCCCCGATCGTCCCTGCCCCCAGAACCACCGCCACCGGCGCGGGGGTGCGGGCGGTCAGTTCACCGACACCGCGCGCCGCCCGTTCGCGGTCACGGTCACCGGGCGGGTCACCGTGAAGCGATAGTCGTCCATCGGGAAATGCCGGTTCTCCCAGTACATTTCCAGCTGCGTGGACGGCCGGAACGCCGCCCCGTCACCCTGATAGTTGATGTAGTAGGTGTTCGAGGTGACACAGCCCTGGGTGAACAGATGCGTGCGCTTGGCGCGCCGGTCCATGCGCTCGAAGTAGCGGTCGTGCGGGTCCTGCCGGACCTCGACCCGGGTGGCCTGCCGGCGGCGGGCCTCCTTGATGACCCGGGCGGCGTGCGCGGAGGTGGACTCGATGAGCGGAATGTACGAGCCGGGCGCGTAGGCGTAGGGACCGACGATCAGGAACGCATTGGGGAAACGCGGCACCGAAACGCCCTGATACGCCTGGAAACGATTGCGATCCCAGAACTCGCCGAGCTCCAGCCCACCGCAACCGTAGATCGGATAGGGCGGGGTGTAGCCCTTCTCCATCACCTTGAATCCGGTGGCGCACAGCACCATATCGAATTCGCGTTCCCGCCCGTCCGCGCTGACGATGCCGGTCGGGGTGAAATGCTCGATCGCGTCGGTCACCAGGTCCACGTGCGGTCGCGTGAAGGTCTGGAAGTAGTTGTTGGAGATGGACGGCCGCTTGCAGCCCAACCGGTAGTCCGGGGTGAGCTTGCGGCGCAATTCCGGATCACGCACCTGGCTGTACAGATAGCCCTTCATGGCCGCCTCGCCGAGCGTGATGCCGGCCGAGGTGACGCGCGGATAGTTCGAGATGGCCAGGCCCGCGCCCAATCCGGCATTGACGCCCACATTGCCGACGAAACGCACCGTCTTCTGCACCGGCGCCAACCCGAGCAGCGAATTGAGCACCGGGCCCATCTTGAAATCGACCTTGGGTCCGATCCAGATGGCCCGGCGCTGATACACCGTCAATTGCGCAACCGTCTTGGCCAGTTCGGGAATCACCTGCAGCGCGGTCGCCCCGGTGCCGATCACCGCGACCCGTTTGCCGCTGAAATCGTAGGAGTGATCCCAGCGCGAACTGTGCATGATCTTGCCGGTGTATTCGTCGATGCCCGCGATCTCGGGGGTATGCGGCTGCTCCAGCCCGCCCACCGCGCCGATGGTGTAGCGCGCGGTGATTTCGGCGCCGTTCTCCAGGCCGATCCGCCACAGATCATTGTGCTCGTCGAAGGACCCGCGCACCGCACCCGAACCCAGCCGCAGCTTCGATCGCAACCCCTGCCGATCCACCACTTCCTCGGCGTAGCGCTGCAATTCCTCGCCCGGCGCGAAGAACCGCGACCAGCGCGAGCGCGGCTGGAACGAGAAGTTGTAGACCGGCGACGGAATGTCCACGGCCACACCGGGATAGGTATTGGCCAGCCAGGTGCCGCCGACCTTGGACCACTTGTCGATGATGACGAAGTTCTCGATCCCGGCCTTGCGCAAGGCCACGCCCGCGCCGATCCCGCCGAGGCCCGCGCCGATGACGACGACCTCGTACTCGGGGGTGATGGGGGAGCCGTTGGTGGTGCTCATCGTTGAGACCTCGTGTTCTCGGTGAGGGTGGTTGCGTACGCCGCGGCAATGACTTCCGGCAGCTGCTGCCGCCGCAGCTTGCCCGCGGTGGTGCGGGGGAGTTCCGCCGCGAACACGATGTCGCGCGGCACCTTGTAATTGGCGAGGGTGGATTTGATGTGCGCGCGCAGCGCGTCGGCGGTGACCTGTGCGCCCGGTTCCAGGACCACGACCGCGGCCAGGCGCTGCCCGAATTCGGTGTCCGGCAAACCGATCGCGCCCGCGTCGGCCACCGCCGGATGGGCGGCCAGGGCGGCCTCGACCTCCTGCGGGAAGACGTTCTCGCCGCCGGAGACGATCATGTCGTCGGAGCGGCCGTCGATGAACAGGCGGCCCTGCGCGTCGAAATGGCCGAGATCGCCGGAGTCCATGTGCCGGCCGACCATGGTCTTGGCGCGGCCGTCGGTGTAGCCGCGGGACATGGCCGGATTGCGATTGACGATGCGGCCGGTATGACCGGTCGGCACCTCGCGGCCCCGCTCGTCCACGATGCGGATATCGACCAGGCCGCTCGGCGGTTTGCCCACCGTGCCCGGCGCGGCCCGCAGATCCGCGGGCGTGGCGACGGCCCCCGCGCCGGTCTCGGTCGAGGCGTACCCGTTGAACAGCACGTCACCGAACTCGTCCATGAAAGCCGCTGCCAGCCAGGGCGAGAGCGGGGCCGCGCCGCACAGCACCATCTGCAGGCTGTCGGTGCGATAGTCGCGCCGATCGGCCTCCGGCAGCGCCATGATCCGGCCCAGCATGGTCGGTACCAGGCAGGCGATGCGCACGTCGTGGCGTTCGATATCGGCCAATACCGTTTCCGCGTCGAAGCGTTCGTGCACGATGGCGGTCGAACCCAGCAGGAACGCGGCCGGCAGCGCGACGAAACCGAAGGTGTGATGCAGCGGCGGGGCGACGATCATCGGGTGCCCCAGGCGCGGAATCGGTTCGAAGCGGGCGAAATCGGTGATCGCGGTCAGCATGCGCGGGTGCAGGGTGGTCAGCATCGGCAGCACGTCCCGGCTGCTGCCGCCCCGGGCCACGCCCTTGGGCACCCCGGTGGTGCCGCCGGTGAGCAGGATGATCGCGCCGCCCCGCGCGGGTTCGCGCACGGGTGTACCTCCCGCGGCGACCAGTTCGGCCACCGTCGGCAGCCCGCCCGCCACGCCGCGCACCACCAGGCGGCGGCCGGTATAGCCGGAACGGGTTATCTCGCCGTGGAATTCGCCGTCGTAGCAGAGCAGGTCGATGCCTTCGCGGCGCAGCACCTCACCGATCTGCGGGCCCGCGAAACCGTAATTCAACGGCACCAGATCGGCCGAGAGCCGGGCGGCGGCATAGGCGGCCACCACGAACCCGCGGTGATTGCGGCACAGTACGCCGACCTTGCTGCCGCGCCGGATATTCCAGCGCTCCCGCATCGCCGCGGCCAGTCGTTCGACCTGTTCGTGCAGGTCCGCGGCGGTGATCGGGCCGTAGTCATCGATCATGGCGGGGCGGTCGGGGAACCGCGCCGCGAACAATGCCAGGGTGGTGGCCAGGCTGACGCCGCCGCGCAACGCCGCCGCCGTGTGCGGAATCCGGCTGGGCGGCAGCAGGTTCAGCGCCCCGGCGGCCGGGATGCGCCCCGCCAGGGTGACGGCGTCGTCGAGGAGGTTCGCCGCGGCTTCCATCCGGCCCAGCGGTCCGGCCAGATCGACCGGGCGGTTGTTCCAGTTCCCGGCCTGCACATAGCGGGTCATCAGCCGCTGGGCCAGCGGCGAGGAATCCAGCGCATAGGACATGGGCGCGGCGGCCCGCTCCCACCAGGGCCGAATCGCCAAGGGCCGGTCCACGATCGCCCGGCACACCAGGCTCGCGGCCTCGTCGGTGGACATGCTCGGGGTGTAGCGGTAGATGCGATAGGGGCCGAGCATTTCCGAGCGCACCAATTGCAGATGCACCGCCGTGCAGGTGATGCCGTCGGCGCGCAATTCCGGTCCCGCGCCGCGCATCCAGGAATTGAACGCCGCCTTGCTGGCGATATACGCGGTCCAGCCGACGGCGGGCATATGCACGCCCGCGGTGCTGATATTCACGATATGGCCGGCGCGGCGGGCTCGCATACCCGGTAACAGGCTCAGTACCAGGCGAATCGGGCCGAGATAGTTGATGCGATTGGTGTCGTCGAAATTGTCCCAGCGATCCAGGGAATCGGAGAGCCAGCGCCGAATGGATTTGCCCGCATTGTTGACGAACACATCGACGTGGCCGTGCTCGGCCAGCACGCGTTCCACCAGGTCCGCGCACGCGTCCATATCGGTGAGGTCGGTGGGGTACGGGTGAATCGAGCCGGGCGCGCCGGACAATTCGTCACGCAATTCCCCGAGTAACCGCGCGCGGCGGGCAACGGCGATGACGGTCGCGCCATTACGGGCCAGCCGGTGCGCGGTAGCCCGGCCTACCCCCGATGACGCACCGGTCACCAGGATCACCTTCCCGGTGACCGCGGGCGCGAGCCGCCGGTCGCTGATGCCGTAACTCGCCGCGCCCAGCGCGATCCGGACCGATTTCGGTAGTTCGATCATGGGCTGGAGATTCCTCGCCGACCGGCCGAATCTCGAAGTGCGCCATTGCGCTTCATTACTGTGCCCACGTGCCTCGGCCTTTCGCTGCGGGCGACTCGTGTCCCACCAGAGTAGATCTGTCTGGGACAGTGATCAAGCGTCAAATCGGCGCGCTGGTTAGCGGCGAGGGTGCGGGCCGCGATATCCCAGGCATGACAAAACGATGGATGGCATCGGCGGGCGGGGTTGTCGTGGCGCTGGCGGCGCTGGCCGGACCGGCGCAGGCCGAGGAAGACGGGCAATTCCGGACGCCCAGTGGGAATATCGCTTGCTTGACCAGCGGTCGCGGGGTGGTGTGCGAGATCTACGACTACAGTTACGCGCCGCCGGAGCGCCCCGCGAACTGTCACGGAGCGTACGGCGATGTGTTCTCGGCGTGGGACGGCGGGCCGGGGGAGATCCGGTGCCACCACGATCGGCCCATCGATCCGGCGCAGGGGCGGGTGGTCGAATATGGGAAGACGGTGCAGGCGGGCAGCGTGGTGTGCACGGTGACCTCCGCGTACCTGGAGTGCGTGGATCCGTTCGCCAAGCACGGCTTCCATCTGTCGCGGGAGTCCTACAACGTGTACTGAGGCGGGGTTAGAGTCTGGGAAGGGCCGAGCCTGGAAGGGAAACCCATGCAACCGTCGCTGGAGGAATGGATCGCCGCGGGGTCGTGGCTGGAGGTGGGCGGGCATCGGGTGTTCTACCGGCAGGACGGGCCGGCGGACGGCCGGGCGGTGACGCTGCTGCACGGATATCCGACCTCCTCGCACGACTGGAGCGGGATCGTGCCGGCGCTGGCCGAATCGGGCTGCCGGGTGACCACTCTGGACTTCCTGGGGTTCGGGGCCAGTGCCAAGCCGCGGGCGCACGACTACCGGATGGTCGAGCAGGCCGATCTGGTCGAGGAGCTGTGGAAGCACCTCGGAATCGGTGAAACCGCGCTGGTGGCACACGATTACGGGGTCAGCGTGGCGCAGGAGCTGCTGGCCCGGGATCCGGGGCGGATCACGCGGATGGCTTGGCTGAACGGCGGGTTGTACATAGATCTGTACCGGCCCATGGCGATTCAGAAACTCATGATCTCGCCGGTGGGGAAGCTGCTGGGGCCGTTGATGTCCGAGACCAGCTACCGGGCCTCCGTCAAACGGACGGCCGGGCGGCCGCTGGCCGAGGACGTGCTGCACGAGATGTGGCTGGCGACCGCGCGCGACGGCGGCACCCGGATTCAATGGCAGCTCAATCGCTATCACGACGAACGGCACGCCCATGCCACCCGGTGGCAGCGGGCGCTGGAGACCTATGCCGGGCCGACGCTGTTCCTCTGGGGTCCGGCCGATCCGATCAGCGGTGGGCAGATCGAACGGTTCCGGGAACGCCTGCCCGGGGCGGAGATCCGGGTGCTCGACGACGCGCCCGCGGTCGGGCACTGGCCGCAGCTCGAGGACCCGGAGACGGTGCGCACCGCGCTCACCGGATTCCTGGCCGGATAGCTAGCCCGCCGCGGCGCCGCGCGTCCGGTCGCCGCCGCGGCGCAACCGGTGCAGGGTCAGATCGGCCGGGCGGTCGGCGCGTTCGGCATAGCGGGTCATGACGGTGGTGAGTTCCGGTGACCAGCGCAGGATCTCGTCCCGGATGGGGCCGGTGGTGCCCAGCTGGCAGGCCAGCCCGACCAGGCCCAGCAGGGCCCGCTGGAACGGGGTGATGTAGGCGGGCGCGCCGAGCTGGCGGTAGACATTGGTGAGGCTGGGATTCGCGGCGGCCAGCACCCGCTCGCGCAGCCAGCCGGTGTCCAGGCGAAAAGTGGGGTGGCGCAGCAGCTCCGTGAAGGGCATCAGCTCGGTGGCCAGGGCACGGGCATCGAGTGGGCCGCTGGCCAGGCCGTGGGTGCGGGCGGCGGCATCGAGATCGGCGGGGGTGCCGTTGACCAGGGCGTCGAAGAGATCGTGCACCATCGGCTGGAATTGCGGTGGGGGCCAGGGCGAACAGGCGCCGAAGTCCACCACCCCCAGGCGGCCGTCGGGCAGCACCCGGAAATTGCCCGGATGGGGGTCGCCGTAGAGCAGTCCGCAGCGATCAGCCGAGGACAGCACGAAACGGATGGCCAGCATGCCGACCCGATCGCGCTCGGCCTGCGCGCCCGCGGTGACCAGGCGGGTCAGGGGGACGCCGTCGAGCCATTCGCCGACGATCACATCGCCGCGCTGGGCGACGACCGCCGGCACATGGAAATCGGGATCGTCGGCATAGGCGGCGGCGAAGGCGCGCTGGTTCGCCGCCTCGGCCGCGTAGTCCAGTTCGGCGCGCACACAGTCGGACAGGGCCGCGAGCGCCGCGGGCACATCGGTGTTCGGCAGGAAGACCGGGGCCAGCCAGGACAGGCCGCGCAGCTGATCCAGATCGGCGAGCACGGCATCCCGCGCGCCCGGGTACATGATCTTCACCGCGACCCGGCGGCCGTCGCGCCAGACCGCGCGATGCACCTGACCGATGGTGGCCGAGGCCGCGCGCCGGTCGTCGAACTCGCGGAAGTGCGCGCGCCAGTCCGGCCCGAGCGAGGCGGCGAGCACGGCGTGCACGGTGGCGGGCAGCATTGGCGGCGCGGCATCCTGCAAGCGGCTCAGGGCATTTCGATAGGGTTCGGCGAGATCCGGTGGCAGCGCCAGCTCGTAGACGGCGAGCAATTGGCCGAGTTTGGCGGCGCAGCCCTTGAGTTCGCCCAGCACCTCGAACATGTGCTCGGCGGTACGCAGGCGGATATCGTGATCCACTTCGCGGGCGGGACGGCCCAGCGCCTTCTTGCTCGCGCCGGCCATCCGGCGGCCCGCGAAGGCGACCGGCAGGGCGGCGAGTTTGGCGGAGCGAACCACCTTGCGGGCGGGCGGATTACCGCCCGCGTCCCGCGTCCCCCGTGTGGTACCGGTCCGGCGTAAACTCATCGATCATCCCCTCGGGCGCGCTCGGCCACTGCGCGGGGACCAGTCTGCCAGGTTATGAGACTGCGCGGTACCAAATCGCGTACCGGCGGTACGTTTTCCCGGATGGTGAGATCGGGCGGGGATCTCGGCGTTCCGCCCGGATGATTATGCCTGGCGGGCAGACAGTTTCGCGAGGTCGGTCAGGCGGTGCGCGCGGGCGATCTCGGCGGGGGTGAACGGTTCGCCGGAACGGATGAAGGTCATGGGTTCGAGCTCGGCGACCGCGATCTCCAGGACCGTGCCGGGTGCGGGCGACGGCTCCGCGGCCGAAACATATTGCGCGCCCAGCAGTTCGGCGATGACCAGCGGCAGCTCGCCCGGATCGAGTGCGACGCGGGCGGCCAGGCCCAGCGCCTTGGTCTGGCCGTCGACCAGGGTGAGCGCCGACGCGGGCCAGATGCCGACCGGTGCGCCGCCCGAGCGGGTGACCGCGTTCGCCAGGCGCTGCGGGGTGAGATCGGCCGGGGTGGAGACCACGAGTTCGTCCAGGACGCCGTCCTCGAGATGGTGGACGTGCACGGCGAGAATATTGGCGCGGCGGTCGGCCAGGTGTTTGGCCAGCGCCTCCAGCCGGCCGGGCTTGTTGTCCACTCGCACCCGGATTCGCCAGAGTCGTTCGGCGCTGTCCAGATTGCGGCGATGGCGCAGTTCCGGGCCGTGCAGCCAGCGCGCGAAATAGCGCATGGCGCCGGGTTCGACCACCCAGATGACCAGGATGGTGGTGGTGACCGCGAGCAGTGTGACGGTCAGCAGGTAGGGCAGTTCGTAGTGGATGACGAGGGCGTGCAGGGCGAGTTCGACGGGGAAGACGGCGGCCAGTTTGGCCAGCGCCAAGCGGGTGCGTCGCGGATGGGGCAGGCGACCGCACACTTCGCAGGCCAGCGCATGCACTTCGGTTTGCCTCATATTCACCAGATTCGGTGAACGAGATTGCACCGCTGTGCCCGGCTGTAAAGAAGGAGTGACAAATCGCGGTGCTACCGGCCGGATAGGTGGTGTGCCGCACAGCAATTCGCCGAGTGTGCCGGGTAACACACCGTTTGCGTACGCGCCACGCCGTCCGGTGGCGGTGGCCGCGCCTACTTCGGTGGTAGCGAGCGGGCGTAGGCGACGCCGCGGCCCACCCACTCGTCGAGGGCGTCGTCATCGTCGACCGCGGCGGCGGTGACGCGCAGCCAGCCCTTCATCTCGCGTCCGCGCATGACCATGAGTTCCACCGCGTCCCGCCGCGCCAGCTCGACCGAGGTGTCCGGATCGGTGCGCACCAGCAGTCCGCCCTGCCCGCTCGCGGCCACCGCCATATTGCCGCCGATCAGGAAGGCCAGCCCGCCGAACATTTTCTTCTCCACCGTCAGGCCGCGCGCGGGTCCCAGGGCGTCCCGGATGCGCTCGGCCAGCTGCTCGTCATATGCCATCTCCGCATTGTGACCCCGGCCACCGACAATTTCCGGCGGGCGAGCCGGGAAATCCGGGCAAAAGAGACCGTTCCGGCAGGTGTCAGGCGGTGCGGGATGAGGTACACAGGTGAAGTGGAAGCACCGCCGACGGTAGGTGTCGAAGAGGAGTTTCTCCTCGTGGATCCGCGCACCGGTGCGCCCGTCGGCCGGAACGCCGACGTCGCCCGCACCGCCGCCGATCTCGGCATCGAACTGCAATTGGAGATCACCCGCTGCCAGGTGGAGACCAGCACCAGGGTCCACACCAGCACCGGGGAGCTATTGCGTGAACTGCGCGAACTGCGGCGCGGAGCCGCCGCCTGCGCCGAGAAGAACGACGCCCTCCTCCTGGCCGCCGCCGTCCCCCCGAGCGGCCCCGACGACCTGTCCATCACCAGCACCCCCCGCTATCACCGCATCGCCGAGAACTTCGGCCGGCTGGCCTACGACCAGGGCCTGTGCGGCGCCCACGTCCACGTCGCCGTCCCGAATCGCGAAGTGGCACTGCAGGTCAGCAATTTCCTCCGCCCCTGGCTACCCCTGCTGCTGGCCTTGACGGCCAATTCGGCGATCTACCGCGGCGGCGAAACCGGTTACGCCAGTTGGCGAAACATCCTCTGGCGCCGCTGGCCCAGCGCCGGCCCACCCCCGCACTTCGACTCCCTGGACGACTACGACACCCGAGTCGAATCCATGCTCTCCTTGGGCGTGATCCTGGACCGCAAAATGGTCTATTGGGATGTGCGCCCGTCGATTACGTTCCCCACCGTAGAAGTCCGCGTCAGCGACGTCCCCGCCACCGCCGAGGAAAGTGCCCTCCTGGCCACCTTGGTCCGCGCCGCCGTCATGACCGCCCGCCACGCCACCCGAGTCCCCATAATCTCCGAAGAAACCCTCCACGCCGCCTACTGGAAAGCAGCCCACGAAGGCATAGACGGCCCAGCCATCAACCCCCTCGACGGCCGCACCCTCCCCGTCGAAGAACTCCTCGACGACCTCATCGGCCGCCTCCACGCCGCCCTGGAAGAACTCGGCGACCTCGACTTCGTAACCGCCACCGTCCGCTCCCTCCTGACCCGCGGCAACGGCGCCCGCCGCCAACTCACCGCCTTCCGCCTCCGCGGCGAAATCACCGACGTGGTAGGCGAACTCGCCGAAGCGACCCTCCACGCCTGCCGCTGACCCCTACTTCTTCTGCGAACTGCAGAACCGCAGTATTCGAGCACGGCTCGGGGACGGATGCGGCCCCGGGCGGTCGCAGGGACCGCGACCGGGGCCGCGCTACGGAATTCGGGTGATCAGGTGGAGCGGGCGCGCCATTCCTCCAGGTGTTCGCTTTCCGCGCCGATGGTGGTGGATTCGCCGTGGCCGGTGTGCACCAGGGTTTCCGGGGGCAGGGACAGCAGGCGGTCGGCGATGGAGGTGACGATGGTGGGGTAGTCGGAGTAGGAGCGGCCGGTGGCGCCGGGGCCGCCGTGGAAGAGGGTGTCGCCGGTGAAGACGACGCCGAGGTCGGGGGAGTGGAAGCAGCAGGCGCCGGGGGCGTGGCCGGGGGTGTGCAGGACGTGCAGGGTGGTGCCGCCTACTTCGATGAGCTGTTTGTCGGACAGCTCGCCGTCGGGGGCGATGTCCGGGTGGGTGAGTTGCCACAGCACCAGGTCGTCGGGGTGCAGGAGGATGGGAGCGCCTGTGGCGGCGGCCAATTCGGGGGCGACGCGGATGTGGTCGTCGTGGGCGTGGGTGGCCAGGATGGCCTTCACGGTGCGGCCGTCGACCAGGTCGAGGATGGCTTGCACATTGTGAGGGGCGTCGATGATGACGCATTCGGCGTCGTCGCCTACCAGCCAGACATTGTTGTCGACGTCGAAGGTTTCGCCGTCCAGGCTGAAGGTGCCGGAGGTGACCGCGTGATCGATGTGCGCCACTACAGGGTCACCACCGAGCGCAGGACCTCGCCGTGATGCATCTTGGTGAACGCGGCCTCGATGTCGTCGAGCGAAATCGTCTCGGTGACAAAGGCGTCCAGGTCGAAGCGGCCCTGCTTGTACAACTCGATCAGGTACGGGAAGTCCCGGGAGGGCAGGCAGTCGCCGTACCAGGAGGACTTGAGCGAGCCGCCGCGGGAGAAGAAGTCGATGAGCGGCATCTCCAGCTTCATATCGGGGGTGGGCACGCCGACCAGCACCACGGTGCCCGCCAGATCGCGGGCGTAGAACGCCTGCTTCCAGGTCTCCGGCCGCCCCACCGCGTCGATGACCACGTCCGCGCCGAAGGAATCGGTGAGCTCCTGAATCCGTTCCACCGCATCCTCTTTGGCGGCGTTCACGGTGTGGGTGGCGCCGAATCCGGTGGCCCACTCCAGCTTCCGCTCGTCGATATCGACCGCGATGATGGTGGTCGCCCCGGCCAGCCGCGCCCCGGCGACGGCCGCGTTCCCGACCCCGCCGCAACCGATCACGGCCACGCTGTCACCGCGGCTCACCGCACCGGTATTGATGGCCGCGCCCAGCCCGGCCATCACGCCGCAGCCCAGCAGGCCCGCCGCGGCGGGGGACACGCTCGGATCCACCTTGGTGCACTGCCCGGCGTGCACCAGGGTCTTCTCGGCGAACGCGCCGATACCCAGCGCGGGGGTGAGCGGGGTGCCGTCGGTCAGCGTCATGGGCTGAGCCGCATTGAAGGTCGAGAAGCAGTACCACGGCTTGCCCTTGCGGCAGGCGCGACAGGAACCGCAGACGGCCCGCCAGTTCAGGATGACGAAATCGCCCGGCTCCACATCGGTGACGCCCTCGCCGACCGCTTCCACGATGCCCGCGGCCTCGTGCCCCAGCAGGAACGGGAATTCGTCGTTGATGCCGCCCTCGCGGTAGTGCAGATCGGTGTGGCACACCCCGCACGCCTGCACCTTCACCACGGCCTCGCCGGGACCGGGATCGGGGATCACGATCTCGGTGACTTCGACCGGAGCATTCTTCGAGCGCGCAATGACGCCCCGCACGATCTGGGACATTGGTTCCTTCCTGTTCGGCACAACCCTTTTCGACTATGGCATCCCGGCCCGGCAAGTAGCGAGGGATCGGCGATCCCTCCCAACCGGATCCCGGCTCAGAGCAGCGCCTCCGCCGCCGCATCGGCGATGGTGGCCGCCAGCCGCCCGAGCGCCGGCGAGTCGAGTTTCCACTGCTGCCAGTACAGCGGCACATCGATGAACATCTTGTCGTCCAACGGAATCAGCTTGTCGCCCGGCCGCCGTTGCAGATCCGGCACCATGCCCCAGCCCAGTCCCAGCCGGATGGCCTCCACGAATCCGGCCGAGGACGGAATATAGTGCCGCGGCGGATCCACGGGCTTGCGGGTGTAGTGCCGCACCAGCCGGAATTGCAGATCGTCCTTACGGTCGAACAGGATCACCGGCGCCGCGTCGAAGGCCTTGGCGGTCGGCCCGTCCGGGAACCAGGCCCGCACGAACTCCGGCACCGCCATGGCCCGATAGCGCATGGCTCCCAATCTCCGCACGGTGCAACCCTGTACGGGCGCGGCGGTCGAGGTGATGGCCGCCATGACGGTGCCGTCACGCAGATAGCGCGTGGTGTGCTCCTCGTCCTCGCGATAGACCTCGTAGTTCACCCCCGCCGCGGCCAGCCCGAGCGCCGGCATCACCCAGGTCTGCAACGAGTCGGCGTTCACCGCGATCGGTATCCGCACCGGCCGGTGCGCGGGCTGCTGCTCATCGCCCAGCTCCAGCGCGGTGTCCCCGGTGAGCAGTTCGATCTGCCGCGCCAGCCGCAGCACCGCCAGCCCCGATTCGGTGGGCTGCACCGGTTTGGTCCGCTGCACCAGGATCCGCCCCGCCGAGTCCTCCAGCGCCTTGATGCGCTGGCTGATAGCCGAAGCGGTGACGCTGAGCCGCCGCGCGGCCGCCTCGAAGGTGCCCTCGCTGATCACCGCGTCCAATGCGCGAAGCTGGTCCAGCTGCAGATCCATATAAGAAATGCTAATGGTACGTAAAAATCTTTAGCTGGACTGGTCCTGGACGCCCGCCCTACTTTCGAATGGTGAACGCATCATCGGCGGCCCTGGCGGCCATCTCAGGACTCGGCTTCGGACTCTCCCTCATCGTGGCGATCGGCGCGCAGAACGCCTTCATCCTGCGCCAGGGCATCCGCGGCGAGCACGTCCTGCCGGTGGTGGCGGTGTGCGCGCTGTCGGATGTGGTGCTCATGACGCTCGGCGTGGCGGGCTTCGGTTTCGTCACCGAGACCGCGCCCGCGCTGCTGACCGCGGCCAAGTACGCGGGCGTGGCGTTCCTGCTCGGCTACGCCTTCCTCGCCGCCAAACGGGCGTTCTCGGCGTCGGCGCTGACCGCGGGCGGCGGCGCGCCGATCGCGTTGGGCGCGGCCATCGCCACCTGCCTGGCGGTGACCTGGCTCAACCCGCACGCCTATCTCGACACCATGGTGCTGCTGGGTTCCTTCGCCAGCACTTACGCGACGCCGGATCGCTGGTTCCTGGCGGCGGGCGCCATGCTGGGCAGCGTCATCTGGTTCACCGGATTGGGTTTCGGCGCCCGGCTGCTGGCCCCGGTCTTCGCCAAGCCGATGGCCTGGCGGGTCCTGGATTCCGGTATCGCGCTCGTCATGACCGGCCTCGCGATCGGCCTGCTGGTCAGCTAGCGCACCGCCGACACCGGCACCGGACGGCCCTCGCGGCGCGAGAGTTCGCACGCCTCGGCGATATAGAACGCCTCGAGGGCATCCGCGGGCGGGCACGGATTGATCAGCTGACCGGTGGCCACGCCCACGAAGGTGGCCAGCTCTTCGGTGTACGCGCCCCGGAACCGATCCATGAATCCCGGGTAGGCGGGCAGCGGGGACGGGGGATAGTCGGGCTCCACCGAATGCAGCGGGGCCCGATCATCAAGTCCCACAACGGCATTGCCCCGTGACCCGAGCACTTCCAGGCGCACGTCGTACCCCGCCCCGTTGTACCGGCTCAGCGAAACCGTCGCCAGCGCACCGTCGTCCAGCCGCAGCACCACCGCCGCGGTGTCCACGTCGCCGGCGTCGGCGAAGAACCGCTCCCCGCGATTGCCGCCGGTGGCGTACACCTCGGTCACCTCGCGCCCGGTCACCCACCGGATGATGTCGAAATCGTGCACCCCGCAATCGCGGAAGATGCCGCCGGAGCGCGGAATGTACTCCGCGGGCGGCGGCGCCGGATCGAGGGTGGTGGCGCGCAGCGTGTGCACCCAGCCCAGTTCGCCGGAGGCCACCGCGCTGCGGGCCGCCCGGTACCCGGCGTCGAAGCGGCGCTGGAACCCGATCTGCACCGGCGTCGTCGAATCCGCGACCCGGCGCACCACGTCCAGGGTTCCGGCGATATCGGCGGCAATGGGCTTCTCGCAGAACACCGGCACCCCGCGCTCGACCGCCGCGGTGATCAGCTCGGGATGCGAGTCGGTGGCGGTGGTGACGACGAGTGCGCCGATCCCGGCGGCGAACAGCGCCTCCAGGTCCGCCGCGTACTCCACGTCGAGTTTGTCGGCGGCGGTGCGGGCGCGGGCGGTGTCGGCATCGGTGACGATCACCGACTCCACGCCGGGCAGGGTTTTCAGGGTCTCGGCGTGCGAGGTGCCGATGCGGCCGGTGCCGGCCAGGCCCACACGGAGGGAAGTCATAGCTGCTCCTCGGAGGTGAGTTGCGGTGAAAGGGGTTGCGGCCCGGTCAGGCTCGGGGCGCGGCCGTCGTGGCGCGGACGACCAGGGACGGTTCCAGGCGTTTGCGCACCGGTTCGGTGCGCTGTTCGTGCAGGCGTTCGGTGAGCGCTTCCACCGCCAGCCGCCCGATACCGGCGCGCGGCTGATCGATGGTGGTGAGCGAGACGTGCCGCAGCGCGGCGAGCGAGGAATTGTCGTAGCCGACCACCGACACGTCGTCGGGGACGCGCAGCCCGGCTTCCTCGAGCGCCGACATGGCGCCGACGGCATTGAAATCGTTGCCGCAGACCAGCGCGGTGGGGAAATTCCCGGGGGAGAAGAGATTCAGCAGTTTGCGCACCGCCCGCGCCCCCGCGTCGTCGGTGTGCTCACTGGCCACCACCATGGGCTCCAGCCCGTGCCGTTCCATCGCGGCGGTGTAGCCCTTGCGGCGCGGCGCGGCGGCGAAAGCGGCGCCGCCGTCGAGATGCACGATGCGCCGATGCCCCAGTGCCGCAAGATGATCCACCGCCAGCGCGGCGCCCAGCTCGCCGTCGTCGTTGACGGTGTCCACCCCGGCGATGGTGGAGGTGCGCGACACCAGCACCACCGGGGTGCGCCCGGCCGCATCGCGAATGGCGCTCGCGGGCAGCACCGGCGACAGCAGGATGACCCCGCCGGGCCGGAAGGCGAGCAGCCCGTCCAGGGCCGCCTGTTCCCGGGAAGCGCTGCGCCGCCCGGTGTTCAGGATGAGCTCCAGCCCGGCTTCCTGCGCGGCCTCGTCCATGCCTTCGATGACGTCGGCGAAGAACGCGTTGCGCAGATCCGACACCATCACCCCGACGATATTGGAGGTCCGGCTGGCGAGGGAACGGGCCATGGCATGCGGCTGGTAACCGAGTTCCGCGGCGGCGGTGAGCACCGCGCGGCGGCGGTGCTCACTCACCTTGGGGGAGTTGCGCATGACGAGCGAGACCAGCGCGCGGGAGACGCCGGCGCGGGCGGCGACATCTTCCATGGTCGGTCGCGTCAAAACTGCCTCCGTGCTCGCGGATCGGTGTGTGACGCACGCTACCCGCTGGCCCCGTTCTCGGCAATAGAGCGCTCTAACGGGAAAATTCGGGCGGTCCATCGAACCCTCGTTTGCTCAGGAAGTATGCGTTTCTTCAGGTGGCAGAGCAGATTTCGGCTGATGTCGGACCCTTGACACGCGAGTGATCCAGGTTACATTGTTGGAGCGCTCCAATAGCGAGCCTCCCTTCGATGGCTTACCGACAGGTCTGGATATGCCGATGACCGAACCGCTCCATCCACCGCGAATCTCCCCCGCGCCGCTGCGTATCGCCGCCGCGCCGATCTCCTGGGGAGTCTGCGAAGTGCCCGGCTGGGGGCACGTTCTCGAACCCGCCACGGTCCTCGCCGAAATGGCGGCGCTCGGGCTGACCGCCACCGAATTCGGCCCGCCCGGCTATCTACCGGCAGACCCCCTGGCGCTCCGCACGACGCTCGGCGAATACGGGCTGACCGCACTCGGCGGCTTCCTCGCCCTCGCCCTGCACAAGGAACCGGGCAGGGCGCTCACCGCCGCCCGCGAGACCGCCGCGCTGTTCGCCGCCACCGGCGCCGAGATGCTGATCCTGGCCGCCGCCACCGGGCAGGACGGCTACGACTCGCGTTCCGCGCTCAGTGATTACGAATGGCGGACTCTCCTGGACACCGCCGCCACCGTCGCCGATATCGCCGCCGAACACGGGCTGCGGGTCACTGTGCACCCGCACGTCGGCACCCACGTGGAGACCGAGGCGGAGGTGGAACGCTTCCTCGCCGACTCGGAACTGGACCTGTGCCTCGACACCGGGCATCTGGCCATCGGCGGCACCGATCCGGTCCGGCTGGCCCAGCGGTACGCCGATCGCATCGGGCACATCCATCTCAAGGACGTCCGGCTCGCCATGGCGGACGAAGTGCGTTCCGGGCGCAGGGAATACAGCGACGCGGTGCGGCACGGCCTCTACACCCCGCTCGGTGCGGGCGATGTGGATATCGAGGCGCTGGTGCGCGCGGTGCACGGCGCGGGCTATGACGGCTGGTACGTCATCGAGCAGGACACCGCCCTCGCCCCGGGTGATACCGCCGAGCATTCGACGCGGGATGCGCGACAAAGTCTGCGACACCTGACCGAAATCGGCTCCGCACTGGCCTCGGCGCGGATTTAGTAGGGAGGTGAAGACGATGATGTCCAAATCAACTCCCTCCCGGCTACGGCGGTGGCGGCGATTGACGCCGTGGATAGCCGTGGCGGCGGTCCTGGCGGCCTGTAGCGGACCCGGCGCCGACACCGCCGGGAACACCGCCCAGGCCCCGGTGGCCGTCGGCGAACTGAAATCGGTCGCGGTGGTCACCCACGGCTCGCCCGGCGACTCCTTCTGGAACGTGGTCAAGAACGGCGCGGAAGCCGCCGGTGACCAGCTGGGCGTGCGCGTCGACTACAACTCGGCCGGCGATCCCGGGCAGCAGGCCAAGCTCATCGACAATGCGGTGGCCAAGGGCGTGGACGGCCTGGTGGTCTCCATGGCCAACCCGGACGCGCTGCGCACCTCGGTGGAAAAGGCGGTGGCGGCGGGCATTCCGGTGGTCACCATCAATTCCGGTGAGGCCGAGAGCGCCGTCTACGGGGCCATCGGGCATGTCGGGCAGAGCGAGCGGCTGGCCGGTGAATCGGCCGGGAAGCGGTTGAAGGACGCCGGAAAACGCAAGCTGCTCTGCGTGATTCACGAAGCGGGCAATGTGGGTGCGGCCGAGCGCTGCGCCGGCGCCACCCAGGGCTTCGGCGGCGCGGTCACCCTCCAGGTCGACATCAACAATCCGACCGACGCGCAATCGCGGATTCGCGGTGCGCTGGAAGCGGATCCGGCCATCGACGCGGTGCTCACCCTCAACTCACAGATCGCCGCCCGCGCGGTGGACGCGGTCAAGGAATCCAAGTCCAAGGCCACCGTGGCCACCTTCGATCTGAACAGCGATGTGGTGACCGCCATCCAGGCCGGCACGCTGCTGTTCGCGGTGGATCAGCAGCAGTACGAGCAGGGGTATCTGCCCATCGTGCTGCTGAAGCTGTACAAGTCCAATCTCGACACCGTCGGCGGCGGCCGCCCGGTGCAGACGGGCCCCGCGTTCGTGGACAAGTCCAATGTCGATGCCGTGGCGGCGCTGGTCGCCCAGGGCACGCGGTGAGCCGGGAGTGAGCGAAATGACAACTGCCACAACCAAAACCGATACCGCGGTATCGCAGACCGAGAATCCGCCGCTGGTGAACCGGCTGATCCAGCGACCGGAGATCGGGGCGCTGCTCGGCGCGATCGTCGTATTCGTGTTCTTCTCCGTCGTCACCAGTAAATTCCTGAGCCCGCAGGGCATTTCGAACTGGCTGGACGACGCCTCCACGCTCGGAATCATGGCGGTCGCGGTGGCGCTGCTCATGATCGGCGGCGAGTTCGATCTCTCGGCCGGTGTGATGACGGCCTCCACGGCGCTGGTGACCGCGCTGCTCGCGGTGCACGCTGGCTGGAATGTGTGGCTGGCGCTGGCGGTTTCGCTGGTGTTCGCGCTCGCGGTCGGCTTCCTCAACGGCTGGGTGGTGATGCGCACGGGGTTGCCGAGCTTCATCGTCACCCTGGGCACCTTCCTGGCCTTGCAGGGCTTGAATCTCGGTGTCACCCGGGCGGTCACCGACAATGTCCAGGTGACCGGCATTCGCCGCGCGGACGGTTACGAGTCGGCGGGCTGGGTGTTCGCCTCCACCACCGATATCGGCGATGCCCGCATCCAGGCGTCGGTGGTGTGGTGGATCGTGTTCGCCGCGGTCGGCGCGCTCATCCTGCTGCGCACCCGCTTCGGCAACTGGGTGTTCGCGGTCGGCGGCTCGCTGCCCAGCGCGCGGGCCGTGGGCGTCCCGGCGGCGCGCACCAAGATCCTGCTGTTCATGACCACGGCCTTCGCGGGCTGGGTGGTCGGGGCCTGTAACCTGTTGCGCTTCACCAGCGTTCAGGCCAATCAGGGCATCGGGCTGGAATTCCAGTACATCATCGCGGCCGTGGTCGGCGGCTGTCTGCTCACCGGCGGTTTCGGTTCGGTGATCGGGGCGGCGCTGGGCGCGCTCATCTTCGGCATGGCGCGGCAGGGCATCGTGCTCGCCGGGTGGAACGACGACTGGTTCATGTTGTTCCTGGGCGTGCTGCTGCTGTCGGCGGTGCTGGTCAACAACGCGTTCAAGAAGCGGGCGGAAAGGGTACGGCGATGAGCACAGTATCGCGCAGCGATTCGGCGGGGGGCGGTGGTCGGGCGACGGGTGGGCCTGTCCCACTCATCGAAACCATCGGCATAGGTAAAAGTTACGGCGGTGTGGTCGCGCTGCGGGACGTCTCCACGGTGGTGAACGCGGGTGAGGTCACCTGCGTGCTCGGCGACAACGGCGCGGGCAAATCGACCCTGATCAAGATCCTGGCCGGGGTGCATCAGCACGACAGCGGGGAACTGCGGATCGAGGGCGAGACCACCCGATTGGCTTCTCCGCGTGCGGCGCTGGATCGCGGCATCGCGACCGTGTACCAGGACCTGGCGGTGGTGCCGCTGATGAGCGTGTGGCGCAATTTCGTGCTCGGCTCCGAACCGGTCAAGAGCTACGGTCCGCTCAAGCTGCTCGACCGCACCGAGGCCAAGGACATCACGCGAAAAGCGCTGGTGGACATGGGGATCGACATTCCCGACCTGGAACAGCCGGTGGGCACGCTGTCCGGCGGGCAGCGGCAGTGCATCGCCATCGCCCGCGCCGTGCACTACGGGGCGAAGGTGCTGATCCTCGACGAACCCACCGCCGCACTGGGCGTGAAGCAGGCCGGTGTGGTGCTGCGGTACGTGGTCCAGGCGCGTGATCGCGGGCTGGGCGTCGTGCTCATCACCCACAACCCGCACCACGCCTACCCCGTCGGCGACCGGTTCCTGCTGCTCAAACGCGGCACCCAGCTGGGCAGCTACGAGAAGTCCGAGATCGACCTGTCCGAGCTCACCCGGCAGATGGCCGGCGGCGCCGAACTCGAAGCGCTGCAGCACGAATTGGAGCGGGTGGTGTCGTGACCGACCTCGACGTGCTGACCATCGGCCGGGTCGGGGTGGACCTGTACCCGGAGCAGAGCGGGGTACCGCTGGCGGAGGTCACCACCTTCGCCAAGTTCCTCGGCGGCACGGCCACCAATGTGGCGGTGGCGGCGGCCCGGCTGGGCCGCCGCTCCGCGGTGCTCACCAAGGTCGGCGCGGACGGCTTCGGGCCGTTCGTGCGGAAGGCCCTGGCGGACTTCGGCGTATCGGCGCGGTACGTCGGCACCGCGCCGGACCTGCTGACGCCGGTGGTGTTCTGCGAACTGAACCCGCCCGCCGATCCGCCGCTGCTGTTCTACCGCCTGCCCATCGCGCCGGACCTCACCCTCACTTCCGACGAAATCCCGTGGGATGTAGTCGATTCCGTTCCACTGCTGTGGGTGACCGGCACCGGCGTGAGCGCCGAACCGGGCCGCACCACCCAGCGGGCCATCCTGGAACGGCGCGCCCGCCGCGGGCACACCGTCCTGGATCTCGACTACCGGCCCATGTTCTGGCCGGACGTCGAGACCGCACGCGCCGAGATCGGCTGGATGCTCGATCACGTGAACGTGGTGGTGGGCAACCGCACCGAAGCGGAAGTGGCGGTCGGCACCGCCGACCCGGACGCGGCGGCCGACCGGCTCCTGGCGCGCGGCGTGCGGCTGGCGGTGATCAAACGCGGTGCGGAAGGCGTGCTCATCGCCACCGAGACCGAACGCTGGACCGTGCCACCCTGTCCGGTGGAGGTGGTGTGCGGCCTCGGCGCGGGCGACGGCTTCGGCGGCGCCCTCGCCCACGGCCTGCTGGCCGGCTGGCACCCGCACCGCATCGCCTCCTACGCCAATGCGGCGGGCGCGCTGGTGGCTTCCCGCCTGGCCTGCGCCGACGCCATGCCGACCGATGCCGAGATCGAGGAGATGCTGTGCACCTGACCGACGCCCGCTGGCAGGAGCTGCTGCGCCTGCGCGCGACCGAACCCGAAGCGATTCAGCGCGCCTACGCCGACCGCCGTCGGCGGCCGAACCTGTTGTCCGACACTGGAACCCTGTTCCTGGTCGCCGCCGACCATCCCGCCCGCGGAGCGCTGGGCGTGGGAGCGGATCGTACCGCCATGGCCGACCGCCGCACCCTGCTCGAACGCCTGCTCATCGCGCTGGCCAACCCGGCTGTGGACGGCGTACTGGGTTCCCCCGACATAGTCGAGGAACTGCTCCTGCTGGACGCGGTCCACGAGAAGATCGTCATCGGCTCCATGAACCGCGGCGGCCTGGCCGGCGCGGACTGGGAAATCGACGACCGCTTCACCGGGTACGACGCCGAATCCCTCGTCAAATACCGCCTCGACGGCGGCAAGATGCTGCTCCGCCTGGTCGATTCCGACCCCGGTACCATCCCGACCTTGGAAGCCTGCGCCCGCGCCGTCTCCGAACTCGCCGAACACGGCCTCATGGCCATGGTCGAACCCCTGCCCTACGCCCGTGAGCCCGACGGCTCCCTGGTCATGCACAAGGACGCCGCGTCCCTGCAACGCGCCGTCACCGTAGCGTCCGGCCTCGGCTGCACCTCCGCGTACACCTGGCTGAAAATCCCGGCCCCCGAGGACATCTCGGTCCTCGACGCCACCACCCTGCCCGTCGTCGTCCTCGGCGGCGCCCCCTCCGGCGACCCGGAAGCCGACCTCAAATCCTGGGGCGCGGCCTTGCGCCACGAAGTGGCCCGGGGCCTCGTCGTCGGCCGCAGCCTGCTCTATCCGCCCGACGGGGATGTCGCGGGAGCGGTCGATGCCGCCGCACAAGTGCTGGCGGCTGCGCGATGACTCGGTGCGCGTACGACTTTCGGGCCGGGGGATGTCGGTGAGTAAGTTGCATCGAGTACATGGAACCCTGTCCGACGGTGTCGATCCGATCCGGCTCGGTCCGCAGGACGCCGGTTGGAACTACGCCGGATTGCGGGTGCTGAAGCTGGCGGCGGGGGAGACGCGCCGGGTGACGACGGGGGAGTTCGAAGCGTTCGTGCTGCCGCTGTCGGGCGGGTGCGTGGTTCGAGTGGACGGGGCCGAGTTCGAAATCGCCGGTCGCCGTTCGGTATTCGACCGGGTGACGGACTTCGCGTATGTGCCCCGGGACGCCGAGGTGGAATTGGCGGCGGAGGGACCGCTCGAGGTCGCGTTGCCCATGGCGCGGTGTGAGCGGCGGCTGGAACCGAAATACGGTCCGGCGGAAGACGTTCCGGTCGAAGTGCGTGGCGCGGGGTCGGCGACGCGGCAGGTCACCAACTTCGGGGTGCCGGGGGTGTGGGATCACGCGGACAAGTTGAACGCGTGTGAGCTGCTGACGCCGGACGGGAACTGGTCCTCGTATCCGCCGCACAAGCACGACGCCGTGAGCGACTGCGAGGTCGTGAACGAGGAGATCTACTACTTCCGGATCGGGCAGACGGGGTCGATCATGCCGTCGGACAAGGGATTCGGGATGCATCGCACCTATACGGCCGACGGCGCGCTGGACGAGAACGTGGCGGTGCGGGACGGGGACGTGTTCCTGATCCCCCACGGGTATCACGGACCGTGCATCGCCGCGCCCGGCTACCCCATGTATTACCTGAACGTGCTGGCCGGGCCGGCCGCGGAGCGTTCCATGGCCTTCTGTGACGACCCGGCGCACGCCTGGGTGCGGGACAGCTGGGCCGGTGCGCCGCTGGACCCGCGCTGCCCGATCACCTCCAGTGAAGGACGAGTCGGATGAAACTCACCACCGCGCAAGCCCTGGTGGCGTGGCTGATCGCGCAATGGTCGGAAAACCTCGACGGGGTCGAAGTGCCCTTGTTCCCAGCGGTATTCGGGATCTTCGGGCACGGGAACGTGCTCGGACTCGGCACCGCCTTACAGGAACGACGCGAGGAGATCCCGCTCTGGCGCGGGCAGACCGAAGAAGGAATGGCCCTCGCGGCCGTCGGGCTGGCCAAGGCGGCGCACCGCCGCCAAGTAGGTGTCGCCACCTCGTCGATCGGGCCCGGTGCGCTGAACATGGTCACCGCCGCCGGTGTGGCGCACGCCAATCGGCTGCCGCTGCTCCTGCTGCCGGGCGACACCTTCGTCAGCCGCGCACCCGATCCGGTCCTGCAACAGGTCGAGCACTACGGCGATCCGACCATCACCGTGAATGACGCCTTCCGCCCGGTGAGCCGCTTCTTCGATCGCATCACCCGGCCCGAACAACTCCTCGCCACCCTGCCCCAGGTGGCCCGCGTGCTCACCGACCCCGCCGACACCGGGCCGGTCACCCTCGCTCTGCCGCAGGACGTACAGGCCGAGACCTACGACTTCCCGGACGCGCTGTTCGAGCCTGTCGTACACCGCATCCCGCGCCCCCGCCCGGACCTCCGGGACCTGCGCGCCGCAGCCGAAGCGCTCCGTTCATCGCGACGCCCGCTGCTCGTGCTCGGTGGCGGCGTGCGCTACTCGGGAGCCGCCGCACGAGCGCTGGAATTCGCGGAACGGCACGGCATCCCGGTGACGGAGACGACCGCCGGCCGCACCCTGGTCCCACACGAGCACCCGCTGTACGCCGGCCCGCTCGGCGTCACCGGCGCGGCATCCGCGAATACCCTTGCTGCACAGGCCGATCTGGTGCTCGCGGTCGGCACCCGTCTGCAAGACTTCACCACCGCGTCGTGGACGGTATTCGCGCCGGATGTCCGGCTGGTCCACATCAATGCCGCCCGATTCGATGCCGTGAAGCACGGCGGCCTCGCAGTCGTGGCCGATGCCGCCGCGGCGCTGGAAGAGCTTGCGCCGCTGGTCGCCACAACCACCCGGCCCGCCGATCAGGGCTGGCGTGCCGAACCAGCTTGGTCTGCTCGCGCTGTTGCCGAACGCGCCGAGTGGGATGCGCATATCGACAAGCTGCGCGCAGCCGGCGCGGGCACGCCGAGTTACGCGCAGATCGTGGGCGTGGTGAACGAACTCAGCGGTCCCGCCGACTATGTGATGACGGCGTCGGGCGGCTTGCCGGGCGAGGTCATCGGCGGGTGGCGAGCCGTCGGCGGTGCGCCCACCATGGATGTCGAATACGGGTTCTCGTGCATGGGATACGAGCTCGCCGGAGCCTGGGGCGCCACGCTGCTGAAGCGCGAGACCGACGCGGACGGGCTGGTCACCACGCTGCTCGGCGACGGCTCGTACCTGATGCTGAACTCGGAACTGTTCTCCGCCGCCTTCGCCGGGCATCCCATGGTCGCGGTGGTCTGCGACAACGACGGCTTCGCGGTCATCGCGCGGTTGCAGGAAGGACAGGGCGGCGAGCCGTACAACAACTTCCTCACCGACTGCCGGACCCGTCACTCCACCCCGCCCCGCGTCGATTTCGCCGCCCACGCCCGCGCGCTCGGCTGCGCCGTGTTCACCGCCAGCGATCCGATGGAATTCCGCGACGGCTACTCCCGGGCACGCACCGCCGCACTGGCCGAACAGCGTCCGGCGGTGGTCGTGGTCCGCACCCGCCCAGCCGACTGGACCGAGGCCGGGGCCTGGTGGGAAGTGGGTGTGCCGCAACACCTCTCGGGGCGTGTCGCCTACGACGCGGCGAAACCGGGACAAGTGCGGTACATCGGGCGCGGCTGATCTCCGCCGCGCCCAGTGGCTCCCGGGCAAACCGGGCATCGCGGCCGATGGCGCACCCGCGCCGGGAATTTGTGGCAGACTCGGCGCAAACGCGTGAACCGGTGAAGGTGGAGGGTTGCCCTCCTGCGATCCCAGCCCGGCTCGCGCACGGGTGATGCGGGAGTTTGAAGGTCGCAATGGATCTCAGCGCCATCGAGCGCCAGGTGGCAACGGATCGAGGGGCTGCGCGGGACCGGTCCGCGGCAGCCGAGCTGGCGCTGGCGACCACCCTGTGCGAATTCGCCCGCGGACTCATCGCCACCAAGACCGATCCGTCGCAACGCGATCGCTCGCCCGCCGCCCTCGAGCCCGCGCAGGAAGCGGTGCTCATCCGCCTGCGCTGGCTCACCGCCGGACACGTGACCGCCGTCTTCGCCAATGAGGTGCAGGAGGCGTTGCGGCTGTTCGAGCAGGCGGCGCGCACCATCGGGCACCGGGAACTGGCCACCTCCACCATTCGCAACGCCTGCAACGCGTATCGCCATGTCGCGCAGACCTACCCGCAGGCCTCGGGCGTGTGCGCGGACGCGCTGTCCAAATGCGGCGTCTGGCTGTGCCGCCTGGACCCCAACGCGGCCGTCGCCGCCAGCGAGGACGCGGTCCGCATTCGCGCCGCCATGTACGCCGCCGACCCCGACCAGGCCAACCGCTACCTGGCCACGCTCAATACCCTGCTGCGCACGCTCATGGTCGGCCGCCAGCGCAAACAGGCGCTGTCCATGTACCGCGAACGCTATGCCGCCGTCACCTCCCCGGCCATGACCCAGGGCCTGCGCGAAATCCGCATCGACGAACTCGGATTCACCTCCAAGACCGTCACCGCGCTGGCCAAACTGGAATGCGCCACCCTCGAACGCGCCGGGTATCTCACCCAGCAGCAGATCCTATACCAGACCTCCGGCGACCTGGCCACCATCGAAGAGGTCAACTGGCAGCTCGCGCTGGTCGGTCTCAAACCCCTGGCCGCCGGCGCGCTCCCGGATCCGCCGTCCAAACCGGTCGAGATCAGCACCTCCTTCGGCGCGCTCAGCGTGCGCTGTTCCTCCCGCAATGCCGTCACCCTGGTGCGCGCCGCCCTGCTGGCCGCCTATGTCGCCGACGGCGCGCAGCCGGTGCCCAGTTCGGCGTACCTGGGTGTCGAGGAAAAGCATTGGAGCACACCCGAACCCGAGGTGAACGCGGCCGAACGCCTCGGTGAGGACGTCGTCATCATCGAGAAGATCTCCGAACACTGGGTGTCGGTCAAATCCCTCAATTGGGAAGTGGCCCCCGTCGGCAGACATCCACTGGCCCTGCGTCTTTCCCAGGAATGGCCGGTGGTCAGCGTCACCACCACCGAGCAGATCTCCTACGAGCTGTGCCTGTACGAAGGCGGCACCGCCACCCAGTACGCCGCGCTCGGCCTGCCCGCCGGGCAGATTCCGCTCGAAAAACCGCTCGCCCCCTTCGATTTCAAAGCGCTCGCCGATTACGGCGCGGATTACGCCTCCGAAACCCAGGTGCGCGCGGCATTCGGCAACACGACTATGTTCACCAAGCTCACGAAACTTCCGGGCAGCGGCATTCGCCAAGCCGCCGAAGCCGGACCGCTCGCCGCACACGGATCGAACATTCTCTACTTCCGCGACGCCGCCGAATAGACCCAGCCCCGTTCAGCAGCACTGTCCAGTATTCATTTCGAATTGCCGTGATGTAGATCACTCCTGCCCGCTACCCTGTTCTCACCCGGCGCTCGCGCTGCATTACGAAGGGTAACGAGTTGCCGTGGGCAGAAAGGCAACTCGATCATGAGCACGACTCCGACGGCCGTCCCTCCCGCCGCCCCCGATCTCCGTCCGCCCACTCTGGTCACCGGCCTCTGGCAGCGGAAGCTACCGCACTATCCGGATACGCCCGCCAGGTCCTGGTATCTCTTCCTGGTCGTGGTGGTCTCGATCGCGCTGTACTACCAGCTGTTCGTGGCCGGCGCGGTGGGCAACGAGCTGATCGCCTACTTCCACCTCACCTTCCGGTACTTCGTCGGCATCTTCATCGCGGGCGCGGCCTTCGGCGCGGTGGCCTCGGTGATCACCGGCATCATCGATCGGTGGGGGCGGGCGAACATCGTCGCCTACGGCACGGTCATCTGCTCGGCGCTGACCCTGTTCGCGGTGCCGCAGACCACCACCAAAGAGGCGTACCTGATCGTGTACTGCCTGATCAGCATTGTGGAAGGCGCGGTGCTGGTGGCGACCCCGGCGCTGGTGCGCGACTTCTCGCCGCAGCTCGGGCGGGCCTCGGCCATGGGGTTCTGGACGCTGGGGCCGGTGCTGGGCGCGCTGGTGACCACCGAGATCTCCACCCAGACCCTGGACGCGCATCCGGACTGGCAGTTCCACTACCGGCTGTGCGGCATCATCTGCCTGATCATCTCGATTCTCGGCGTGGTCGGGTTGCGGGAGCTGAGCCCGGCGCTGCGCGATCAGATCATGGTGTCGCTGCGGGACCGGGCGCTGATCGAGGCGCGGGCGCGCGGGCTGGATGTCGGTGCGCTGGAACGGGATCAGTGGAAGCAGATGATGCGCCTGGACATCGTCGGGTCGGCGCTGGGCATCTCCATCTTCCTGGCGTTCTTCTACACCATCGTCTCGTTCCTGCCGGTGTACATGGCGACCAACTTCGGGTTCAGCGCGGCACAGGCCAATGCGCTGGGCAACTGGTACTGGATCGCGAGCGCGCTGTCGCTGGTGCTGACCGGGATCGTGTCGGACTACCTGAAGGTGCGCAAGCCGTTCATGATCTTCGGGGCGATCATCTCGATCATCGGCATCTACGTCTTCCTCGGCTACACCGATAAACCCGGCACCGACTACTACACCTTCGCGATGGTGCTGAGCTTCATCGCCATCGGGACCGGGATCTCGTACTCGACCTGGATGGCCAGCTTCACCGAGACCGTGGAGAAGCGGAATCCGGCGGCCACTGCGGTCGGGCTGGCGGTGTGGGGCGGCATGCTGCGCACCGTGGTGACCGGGGTGCTGTTCGGGTTGCTGATCGTGGTGACGGCGGCGGGGACGCTGGTCAATTACGGGCCGAAACTGCAAGAGATCCAAGCCAAGTACCACAGCGAGATCGAGACCATCAACAAGGTGGGCGCGGATACGCTGACGGCGCTGAGCAAGAATCCGGGGGACGCGGCCGCGCAGGTGAAGGCGCTGACCACGCTGTCGGGGCAGTCGGCGGCGGATGTGCAGACGACCTTGAGCGTGAACGCCAAGTATCCGGAGGAGCTGGCCACCCTGCAGGCCATCGATTCCGGGGTGCTGACCAAACTGATGACCAATCCCAATGACACCGAGGCGGCGGCCACCGCGGTCGGGCAGGTCGCGAAGAAGTTCAGTATCACGCCCGAAGCGGCGGCGGCGCGCATCCAGGCCGCCAAGGCGATTCCGGTGAACGATCTCGTCGTGGTGTCGGCGGCCGGGCCGTCCATCGCGACCGCGAGCACGCAGCTGCTGGCGGTGGCCAAGATTCCGGCCGAGGATCGCGACTACCTGGCCGCGCACGGCAAGGACGCGCAGCAGGCGGCCATCGACGGGCCCGCGCAGTGGAAGCGGTGGTGGTGGATCTGCCTGATCGCGCAGATCGCCTTCATTCCGTTCGTGTTCATCATGTCCGGATACTGGAGCCCGAAGAAGGCCGAGGAAGCCGCCGCCGCGCACGACCAGGCCGTCGATCGGGAACTGGCGGATATGACAAAGTGAGGTCGGGGGATGGGCTCGGTGGCGTCGATGCGCCGCCGGGCCCATTCATCTACTACAGTTATTGAAGTGCAATCTACCCCTGCCGCCCCGGCTGTCAACAGTGTCGCCGCGACCTTCGATCTGCTGGGCGACCGGCTGACGCTGACGATCCTGCGGCACGCCTTCGTATCCCGGGCGCGGCGGTTCAATCAGTGGATCGAAGGCACGGGCGCGCCGCCGGCGGTGCTGACGGCGCGGCTCAATGCGCTGGTCGAGGCCGGGGTGCTGACCCGGCAGGCCGGGGCGGGGGACCGAGGGGAGTACCGGCTCACCGAATTGGGTTTGGGGACTTGGGAAATCCTGGTCTGCGTGTGGTCGTGGCAGCGGGAATGGACGGGGGAGTGGGCGCTGCTGCCGGAGCTGGTGCACACCGCGTGCGGGCATCGGGGGCCGCCGGTGCTGTCGTGCCGGGGCTGCGGGCGGACGGTGACCGCGCACGAGACCGATGTGGAACTGGATCGGGAAGCGCTGTGGCACATCACCTCCGGGCGGCGGCGCTCCGGGCGCGGGGCGGCCGGACCGGCGCGGGGGGACGCGCGCTTCGACGAGATCATGGAGGCGATCGGGGATCGCTGGAGCGCCTCGGTCACCGGGCTGGCGCTGGCCGGGGTGCGGCGGTTCTCGGAATTCCGCGCGGCCCTGAACCTTTCGCCGACCACCTTGACCGAACGATTGAACCGGCTCGTCGACGCCGGGATCCTGCTGCGGCCGGAGACGGGCGGGCGTGAATACCGGTTGACGCCGCGCGGGCGGGCGCTGTTCGGGGTCTTCGCGTTCCTGCTGGCCTGGTCGGAGCGGGCGCATCCGGGCGCGCCGGAGCCGGGATTGCTGATCCGGCACCGGGACTGCGGCGCGCCGCTGCG
>NZ_BDCD01000061.1 GCF_001613325.1 Nocardia yamanashiensis NBRC 100130
GCGCGCGCTGCCCGCCGCGCCGGGGCCGGTCGGCCCGGCCGAACAGCTGACGCTGTTGTGAGCCCGGACCCGTCGCCCGCCATTCCCCCTTTGCGTGCCGAAAGGTCCACCGTCATGCCCGATTTCGATCCTGCGACCCGCTGCCCGTCGCGCTACGCGGGCAGCCCGCCCGCCGAGGCCCGCCCCGCCGTCCTGGAGTGTCGCGAGTATCACCGCCACCACCCGCCGCACGTCATTGTCACCGACCCCGGCGCGGCCGCCGAAGCCGACAGGGAATGGGACGCCGAGCTGTACCGCCTCGCGGCGCTGCCGTTCGACCAGATGTGCGCGCAGGTCACCGCGCACCGCATCCGCCCCGACGATCAGGCCCGGATCAGCGGTTACGCCGCCCAGATCGGCCGCCAGGCCGCCGCAATGGCGTTCCTGCTGTCGCGCTAGAACCCCCGCCCCGCAGGCCCTGGGCCCGGCACCGGAACACGGTGCCGGGCCACCGGCGGCCCCCGTTCGATTCCGCAGCGTGTGAAGGGAAACAGCCCATGCCCGCACCCAAGAAAGACCCCGCCATCTATCGAGGCGACACCGTCCACACCATCCGCAAGGACGGCACCGAAGGCAGCGCCCGATGGACCGTCGACGCCATCAACCCGGACAAGTCCGAAGTGTCCATCTCACGACTGATCAGGGTTGATTACCGCAGGACGAGCTACAGGGCAATGGAGTTCGCGCCCGACCGGCTCGCATTGGTGCGCCACGGCACCGCCCTGGACGACAGCTTGCGTAAGGCCGGAGTCGAGCCCGACCAGAAGCCGCACGACAGCGACCGCACGAAAAGCCCGTACGTCCTGGACGGCAAAGCCCACCACCCCGACCAGCCCGACGACTGACCGGCCCCCGGCCCGGCACCCCACGGTGTCGGGCCGCATTCATCCCCCGGCACCGGCCCGCCGGGGAACCGCGCGGTGGAACTCCGCTGCGCTCCGTGCTGTGCCTGCCCGAGTGGCCCACCCCCAGCCGGCCCCCGCCGCGAGCGCCACCGCCGGCACTCACCCCACCGGCCGCGCATCACTCGGGCAGGCACACCCACTACGAGAGGAACACCTCATGCCTGATCATCGCGACACCGAGCCCGCGGAATTCGTTGCGCGCGGCGAGTTCCTGTTCCGGGTCGGCGACCGGATCGCCCACCCCGACCCGGACGGCACCGACCCGGCCCACCGGCGCGGCAGCGGCCGGATCCTGCGGATCGAACCGATGATGCACGAGCCGCTGATCATCGCGTGGAACGGCGAGCCCGGCACCACCGTCCGAGTCGGCATCACCGATGTGGTCGTGGTCGATGAATGCCCGCACGAACGGACCGGGGAGAACGGCGAAGACGTCGATATCCCGGCCCGCCGCTACCGCTACCACCTGCGCTGCTGGGACTGCAACGAAGTGCTCAAGTACGGCGAACGCATCCGCGACCACTACAAGGTCAAGTTCCACCACGGCCCAGGCTGGGGCGACGAATCCCACTGCTACGCAACACTCGCCGCCGCCGAGCACGCGAGCGACACCCACCGCCCGGGGGCGAACACCGGCAGCAGCGTCACATTGTGCGACTGCAATCCCGAGCGCGACGCGCGCCCGCCGTTCGGCGGCATTGTCGAGATCTTCGGTTTTTCCGAGCTCCCACCCGCTCCCACGGACACGCCATGACCGCCGGTTCCGACGTGGCCGAAGTTGTCGCCGAGATCGAAGACGCCGCCAAACAGCGGAAACTGCGCGCGATGGAGCCTGAACGCAACCTCATCGCGGCCCTGCTCAATCTCGACACCACCGCGGCCGCCGAGATCCTGTCCCACGTGCGCACCACCGATTTCGCCGACCACCTGTGCGCCGCCGTGTCGGTGCTCATCCGGCACCTGGTCAACGAACACCGCCAGCCCAGCCCGCAAGCCGTCGTGACCCTGGCGCGCGGACTGGGCGAGCGGCTCGGGCAATTCCATCTCACCCCCGACCGCGTCGGACTGTTCGTCAGCGAGGTCTACACGCTCGGTAACCCGCTCACCAGCTGGGACAGCGCTCGCCTGGTGATCGAGGACAGCTACCGCCGCCGCTACGAAGCCGACGCCACCCGCATAGCGCAGATGGCCGCCGACTACGCCCCCATCCGCGATCTCGTGCGCTACGTCGCGGCCGCCGTAGCGCGCTGGCGACGCGAACACGCCCGACTGACCGCCATCACCCGCCGCGCCACCCACACCCCCGAAAGGAACCCGCGATGAGCTACACCGGCCCGGACTGGACCGAGTTCCGCACAGGCGACCGCGTGCGCGTGCGCCGCGAATTCGCGCAGCTGTGCTGTTCGATGACCAGCCACACGCACGAATGGACCGCCGTCATCGCCTCCGAACCCTCACGGCACGGCGCGAGCATGCGCCGCGAGGACGACGGCCGCCGAGGTTTCTACTCCTGGGAGCCCGGCCCGAACTGCCACCAAACCATTGCCCTGCTCCCCGGACCACCCGCACCGACCAGATAACCCCCGCCGCAGCTTCCCGCAGCCCGACGACGTGCCAGGCAACCAACGATGGCTTGCCGCGCGGGAACCACACGAAAAGCTCCCTGTCCGACCGGTTACAGACCGGCCCGACAGGGAGCTTTTCTGCGTTCAGGGGTCAGCAGCCCGCCGGAGGCAACGCCCGCAGGCCCGGCAGTTCGAAGATCTGCGCGGCCAGCTGAGTGCGCCAGGTGTGCCACCGCAGCGCGTACAGCCAGTGCCCGAGCAGCCACAGCCCCGCCCCGATCGCCAACCACATCAGGGCCGGGCCGATCACCCAATGGAACAGCAGCACACCCAGCACCAGACGGTAGGCGTTGCAGACCAGCAGAAGCAGGCCGAGCCCGCGCAGCAGGCCCGGCCACAACCACAGCACCACGCCCACGGTCGCCAGCGTGCCGACCGCGCCGAGGAACAACGTCACCAGCATCGCGATCAGGAACAGCGTGCCCATCGATCCCCACCCCCGTTGTCGTCGAACTCCGGTTGTCGAGCTATCCCGGGCCCGGGGAACCCGCCGCCGCAGTAACGGCCGGCCGTTCCGTTCCGGCCCCGCCCGTGCCGGCCTTGAGCAGGGCGCGTACCTTGCCGATCTCCAAACCGGTCAGCGTGGCGATCTCGGTATCGGTCGCGCCCCGGTCCCGGATCCGCCGCAACGCGCCCGCCTGCTGCTCGCGGGCGGCCGCTTCGGCTTTCCGGTAAGTCTGATCGGCCGCCGCGATCGCCGCATCCCTTTTGCCAGCAGCTTTCGCCAGTCCCGCCGCGGCTTGCAGGTAGGCGGTCAGGTCCGCCGTCGTGTCGGCTTCCCGTTTCCGGGCCGCTTTCGCCATCTCGGCCATGCGTTCGCGCGCTTGCCGCGCCGCCGAGACCGCCGCCCCACCGTTCTTGCTGCCCGTCATCGTCCACCGCCTCACGGGGCCGAGGTACCGGCCCCAGTCGCCGCCGGTATCGGGCGTTGCGGGTGGCTGTTCCGGCCGGTCGGCCGAATCTTCCGTTTGCCCGATATTTGTTGAGTTTCACGGTACGCGCCCGGTCTGTCACGTTTCGCGCTTTTGCGCTCTGCCGTTCCTGCGCGTTCCGTACGTGTCCGTGCCCCACTCCGGCTCGCTCGTAACCGTTCTACCACCATGAATCGTCCACACACCTCTTGCACTATCGTGAATTCCCCGGTCAGAGCTCTTCCATAGCCGCGAGTTTGCGCGCACACTTGATCTTGTGTTGACCATCAAGGCGTTACACGCCGGCGATGGCTTCGAGTACCTGCTCCGCTCGGTAGCCACCGCGGATCGTCAACGCGCCAAGGGGCAGGGACTCACCGACTATTACGCCGCGCACGGCACACCGCCCGGGCAATGGTTCGGCCGTGGCGCCGAGATTCTCGGAGTCTCCGGCGAGGTCACCGAAGCACAAATGCGCGCCTTGTACGGCGAGGGAATCCACCCCAACGCCGATCAGATCATCATCGACAAAATCGCCGAAGGCGCGAGTGTCGAGCAGGCCCTGGAAGCCGCCGCGCTCGGCACCGGCCATCATGCGATCGGGCAGGGCAAGACCCCGATCGGCGAGATCTATCAGGCCGATCTGGTGGCGCATCTGGCCACGGTGGGGCGGCCGGCGACGCGGGAGGAATGGCTGGACCTGCGCGTCGGCGCGGCCCGCAAACACCTGCTGTCCGAGCTCGGGCGCGCCGCGACGCCGGAGGAAATCACCACCGCGCTGGCGAATGAGAAGCGTGTCGGCCGCGCGCCGGTGGTCGGCTTCGACATGGTCGCCACCGGCACCAAATCCGAAGCCATCCAATGGGCCTTGTTGGATGACGCGGGCCGCCAGCAGCATTGGGAATGCCATCTCCGGGCGCTGTACGCGACCCTGGAAACCGTCCAGGACAAATACGCACTGGCCCGCCGCGGCGCGGGCGGCAAACGGGTCATCGACGCCGAAGGCTTGACCTTCGCGATCTACCACCATTGGGACTCGCGTGCGGGAGATCCCAACCCGCACAGCCACGTTGTCGTCTCCTCGCGGGTCCTGGGTGAGGACGATAAATGGTGCGCGCTGGATGCTCGCGCGCTGTATCAGGCAACCGTTTCGCTCTCGTGCGAGTACAACGCTCGCCGTATCGGCGAGCTGAAAAGGACCATGGGATACCGGTTCGAACCCCGGTATCGCAACGGCCTGCACAAGGCCCCGGTGCTCGAAATCGCCGATATGCCAGAAGAACTCATCACCTTCTTCTCCCGCCGCCCGACCATCCTCGCCGAAGCCGAAAAACTCATCGCCGACTACCGACGCACCCATGGGCACAACCCGGCCAAGAACATACAGATCAAGCTGATCCAAGCCGCCACCCTGGCCACCCGCGAGGGCAAACCGGTCCCCAAAGCCCTGGAAGAAATGCTGCAAGACTGGGCATCCCAGACCGAAGCATTCTTGGGCGACGGCCGCACCGCGCGATCGGTGGCCGAGGAGATCCGCTACCTGTCCCAGCACCCTGAGGCCCCGCGCCGCTACGACGCGCATCGCGTCGCGGTCGCCACCGGCGTCGCCCTCGGGGGCAGCACCGCGGTCCTGGACGCCACGCCCACCCAGGTGCAGGCCGCGATCGGTGACGTCCTCGACCGCACCATCCTCCCTACCGGATTAGACCGCGCCGATGCGGTGAACGAGGTTGCCGCGCTGCTCGATTCCCGCCACGAGGAACACCTGCTGGAACACGTGGACCGGGCGATGGAACTCCTTGGCCGCAACGTCTGGGATCCGGTCCACGTCGCGGCCGACGTGCTCGAAACCGTCTCGCGGCGGCGCGCGACCTGGACCGAAACCCACATCCGCGCCGCCGCCGAAGACCGGGTGGTGGAATGCGATTTCGACTCCACCGCAGCCCACCGCGCCGCCCTGGAAGCCACCGTCACCGAGGTCCGCGATCGGCTCTCGATCGCCTTGAGCATCGACCCGGATCCGGTCCCGCCGCAGTTGGCGCGCCGCACCGGCGAGCACCAGTTCACCCCCTGCGCGGCAACAACTTTGCGCTACAGCAGCGAAGCCGTCCTGGCCCGGGAAACCGCGCTCCTGGAAGCCGCCCACACCCCGACACCTGAGTTCCTGACCACCGCGTCCGTGCGGGCCGCGATCGCCCGAATCACACGCGGGACACGCGATCTCAACGCCGGACAACGCGCGATCGTCAAGCACCTGTGCACGTCCGGGGCGAAGCTCGCCGTTGCGATCGGGCCCGCCGGCACCGGCAAGACCACCGCCATGAAAGCCGTCGCCGCCGCGTGGACCGCCGACGGGCGGGAGGTGATGGCGCTGGCACCGCAGAAGTCCGCCGCGCGCATCCTCGGTGAGGAATTGGGGTGCCCGGCCCGCACCATCGACTCCCTGCTGGCGACCGCGCGCCGCGGCCGCGACCCAGGCATCCGGCCCGGGGCAATGCTGCTGGTCGACGAAGCCGGCATGGCCTCCACCCACAATCTCGCCGCGCTGCAAACCCTCGCGGACCGGTATGGGGCAGTGGTGCGGTGGATCGGTGATCCCGCCCAGCTCTCGGCCATCGAGTCCGGTGGCGCCCTGCGGTTGATCGCCCGCGACACCGGCGCACCGCAACTCACCGACGTGGTCCGATTCGCCGACCCGACCGAAGCCGCCGCCTCGCTGCATGTGCGGGACGGGGACACCGAGAAGGCGTGGCAGTTCTACAAGAAGGCCGGGCGCGTGACCGCGGGCATGGCCGACGAGTTGCGCGAGCAGATCCTCACCGGCCATCTCGCCGACCTCGACGTGGGAGCGACATCGCTGATGATGGCCGCCACTCTCGAGGATGTTCACGTGCTCAACGGCGGTGCGCAAGCCGCCCTGGCCGCACGCGGCCGCGTCGCCACCGCCGGGCCCGGCACGCAGTTGGCCGATACGCACACCGCCTATGTCGGGGACCTAATCGTGACCCGCCGCAACACCCCGAAACTGCGGATCACCGGCGGTTATCGGGCCGGGGATCCGGTGGACAACGGCGAGCAATGGCGCGTGCAGAAGGTGCATGCCGACGGGTCGCTGACCGTGACCGGTCTGGCTCATCACGGGCACGTGCGCCTGTCCCCGCGCTATGTGCGCGAGTACACCGAGCTTGGGTACGCCTCCACTGTTCACCGTGCCCAGGGCATGACCGTGGACCGCGCGCACCTGCTCATGGGCGCCGCCCTGGGCCGCTCGCTCGCCTACGTCGGGCTCACCCGCGGATCGGCATGGAACGGCATCTATCTCACGACCGACACCGTGCCGGACGCGGATCTGCATCACCCACCCGACACCGAACTCACCGACCACGAAGTCTGGCAGCGCGAGCTCGCCCGCACCGACGACAACATCACCGCCACCGAAGTCCTACGCACCGAGACCGACCGCGCCAGCGATCCTGCGCGCGTGCGCGAGGTCTACGACCACACCCGCCACGTCCTGGTCCGCGCGCGCCTGGAAGCGATACTGGATCGCGCGCTGCCGCCGGCGCTCGCCGCGCAGGTGCGCGCCTCCCAGCATTTCGACGTGCTGCTCGACACCCTCGATCGCGGCGAACAACACGGCGTGGACGCGGTGAGCACGGTCGGGCTCATCGCGACCGACCGGTGGCGCGCCACCGCCGAAACCCTCACCGACACCGATGATCCCGCCGCCGTCCTGCGCGCCCGCGCCGACCGCCATATCGCCCGCACCCTCAGTTACCCGGCCCGCCGGGGCGAAGGCCGGTTCCTGGCGTTGCGTGATCTGGAACCAGTCGATCTCCCGACAGTTCCGGCTCGGCATCCCGGCGTGGATGCGGAACTGGCCGATTACGCCGCCGAACTGTTCGCGCGCCTATCCGACCGCAGCGAGGTCGAGGAGCTGGCCGCGAACCCGAGCCGGGTGGCCGCGATCGGCGAGCTCGCCGACGCCCTGGCCGTCAACGGCCCAGACCGCGATCTGGACGCCCGGATCGGGCGGCTGCGCCGCGACTACGAACACCGGGTCAAGGTCCTGGGCCGCGACTGGGCACGGCACGTCCTGGACGAGATGCTGCCCGCCGAACTCCACCGGCACGCCCAGGACGGCCGCGACTACCTGCACCTGCTCGACACCCTCGCCCACGCCGAATCTGCTGGGCTGGATGCGCGTGAACTCGCCGCCGAGATCAGTACCGCGACCGAACCGCGGATCACCCGCGCCCGCGACGTGGCCACGGTCCTGGCCGCCCGCGCCACCACGGCCATCGAGCAGCATCGCCTCGAGACGGGCGACCCGGTCACCGCCGGCACCCCGTCGCCGTTGCCGCCCGACCATCCCGGCCTGGACCGGGCGGTGGCCGAGCACGCCGCGGACCTGGCCCACCAGATCCGCACCCTCGAGGACTTGAAGTTGTTGCAGCAGATGCAAGCCGATCCGCTGCGCATGCTCGGCACGAAGGCACTCGACGCACGCATCCGGACCTTGCGCCGCGACCTGACAACCCCCGACCCGCTCGAGCTCGCCGCGCCCGCCGACACCACCCGCGAAGCGATCGTGGCCGCCGATCACGCCGCCCTGCGCGTGCAGACGACCGCGATCCGCGCCGCCGAAACCGCGCTAGCCGACGCCGATATCGCCGACCGGCGGCTCACCGAAGCCGGGCGGGCGGTCAGCACCGCCCAAGCTGCACTCGATGCCATTCCCGCCTACCGGCGCACCGCCCGCCACGCCGCATCCGCCGCACTCGACCAGGCCCGAGCACGCCGCGACGCGCTCGCGGTGCAGGCCCGCCACGCGCGCGAGGATGCCGACACCGCAGTCGAAGCGGCCGCCGCTACCGGCGCGCCACGTGCACAGTGGCAGCACCTGCTGACCCGCGACACGGCGATCGTGCGCGAGCGCGAACTGCGCGCCGCCCGCACCCAAGACGCCCACACTCAGCAAGCCCGTGACCGCCGCGCCGGCGCGGGCGAACAACTCGACCGCGCCCTGGCCGAACGCGCACGACGCAAGAACCTCTCCCCCACCAGCGCCGACGCCGAAGCACGGGCACGCACCACCGAACCGGACGCGCCCTCGGCCGGCCCCACCGCGGTCCTGCCCACCACCGAACCCACGCACGACTACGGCGCCGAGATCTAGCTCCCGAACCCGGCCCTACCGGCGCGGCAAGGTCACGACCATGACCGCTGACCAGTCGTCCGGTCGATCACCGGGCATCCCGATCTCGTTCGCTCTGGTCCCCACCCCGCAATGCTGGCAACACGTCACCTACCTGCACGACCCCGTCGGCATCACCCAAGGAATCCTCGCCGACATCCCCGCCACAGCCCCCCTCGAACAAGCACAAGCCGAACTACAACGACTGGCCGAAGCAGCGCACGGACGAAAACTCCACGTGCAGTGGGAATCCCCCAACGAGAACGGCTGGTGCGTCGCCCAAGTCAACGACGCCGGTCCACTGCTCGGCAACCAGCAGGACGCGCAGCAGTCCAAGCGATAAGCGGCAGAACAGGACGTCTGAAGCCACACGTTGAGTTAGCCAGAAAGATCAACGGTCTCCCCGATGAGGCTCAACAGTATTCGTCGTCCTCGCTGAGACTCTGCTCGTCGAGCCAGCCCTGGTATGCAGGGTTTACGAATCCGAGGTCAACGGCATTGGTCAGCGACTGCACTTCGACTATGACCGTGGGTAGATCCCATCGGGTCGCCGGGTATGGGGCATCGGTGCGCCGGGACGGCGAGCCCAACTGGACACTGAGTGCCTCACAGATCATGGAATGGCACTGGGCGAGTTCAGATTCGGTCGGCGGTTCATCCGACGCGTCGTCCAGGTCGGCAACTCTGACTATGACCGCCTCGATCGGCCCCTCCAGCTCGGATAATCGCGGCGGATCCCCGTTGTCGAGCAATGCCCACGCGTCCGGGCGCAGAACCTCGCAGTCGGTGCTGGCGTACAGCCCCAGGTTCATCGGGATCGGGGGTGACCAGCCAGCGGCAGCGCATAAGCGCGTCATGTCATCGAGTTTCCAGGTCCACTCGAATCCCTGCGCGATGCGTGCGAGAACTCGCGCAGTGTCGACGTCGGCGTGCATGGAGCCGGGCACTCCCTTCGATCGTTTCTGCGTTGGGCGACAGCAACGACACCCACCACCATTGGCCTTCGGACAAGATCGCACACATATCCGACATTCGGCATTACAGCGTGTCCGGATGGCCGCTTGAGTTTGAATACGGTTGGGCTGCAGCCGGTTCAGAAATCCAGGGCAAGCTGCTCGTGTTGACCGGGGATGCGCGCGGCAGGGGTGCGGCCGCGGTGGGGTGTGGGAGCAATGGCGCGTAGTGCGTTGATTTGGGGCATATCGGGTTTGACCTGTCCGAGGGTGTGAGCGACTCGCGGCAGATCGGGTTCGGCGGCCAGGAGCTGGGCGGCGTAGGTCGCTCGTAGAACACCCGGGGCCAGCCGTTCTGCGATGCCGGCATCGCGGCCGAGATCGGCGATGATGTCTTCGATCTGGCTGACCGACAGTCGCCGGATGCTGCTCGGGTCGGGGTCGCAGATCAGGAAGTAGGCCCGGATCCGGGCAGTGCCGAGCAGAGTTGCGCGTTCGGCCTGCCATTCGGCTTGGGCGGTGTGCGCGCGCCGAGCGAGGTCGACGCGGCGCAGTTCGTCGCCGCCGGGGGCGGGTGCCCAGACGAAGCTGCGGCGGCCGGTCAGGACCATGTCGTCGATGTCGAGAGCTTCGGCTTCGGATTCACGTAGTCCGGCATACTGCAGCAGCATCACCAGCGCGAGGTTGCGGGCCCGACGCGCGCGCATCAGCGGTGTGTGTGCGGGGCGGGCTTGTGCGGCCGCGATCAGCGCCGACTGCTCGCCGACGGTCAGTGTCCGCTGAATCCGCCGGTCTGTGATCACCGCGGCCCGGACATGGGCCGGTCCCAGCTCGAGCCAGGTGTAATAGGCGGTCACCGCCGCCAGGGTCACATTCCACGTAGTGGCCCGGCGGGTCTTGAGCAGGTGCGTGCGGTACGCCTTCAGGGCGGCGTCGCGCCCGGCGGCTGTGGTGAGTGCGTCGGGGAAGCCGGCGGTGCGCAGCCATTGCAGGTAGAGCGCGACGCGCTGGCAGTACCGGTCGATGGTGCGGACCGCGAGCCGGGCACCGGTGCGCCGGTTGGGCTGCACCGCCAGCCACAGCCGAAACCGCGGATCGAGGGCGAACGGGTCGACGAAGTCGGCATCGGCCATCGCTGCGGCCCATCCCGTGCTCTCTGCACTCGCCATGACTTCACCGCCTTCCGGGCTTTCCTCAAGTCTCGAGGATGCCAGCAGCCTCTGACAAGTACCGTCGGGCACGAGTTCATAGAGTCTGAAACGCAATTATCCGCGAGCCAAAACGATTGCGGCCGTAGATAATTGAGTCATTCAGCAGGTGACTGTTCAGAGCTTCGTAGGGAGGAGAGGTCCGGCAGCGGATCCGGGGGCCGCCAGCCGATGAGGGTGGTGCCGGTGCGGGCGTATTCGGCGACCTTGATGTCCTTGCGGCGCAGGTATTCCGGGTGATCGAGCCCCCAGACCTCCACGACGGTCGGTTCGCGGGTGTCGGTGAGCACGAAATCCGGGAAGACCAGCGTGGTGTGGTCGTAGCGCAGCGGTTTGAGGAACGCGCGCCCGGCCGATTGCAGGTGGCCGGCCATGAGCAGTTCGTGGCTCGAGTCCGCGGGCAGGAACCCGGTGCCGGTGGTGAGCATGACCGCCGCGTCGATGACCACGGCGTGGCCTTTGGGGCTGCGTTCGAGCAGGAACAGCCCGATCCGGCGGCCGCGCGCGGTGGTGGCGGCGCGGGCGAAGGCGATGCCGTGGCGGCGCAGGGTCGCGCCGTGCTGGTCGGTGCTGGTGTAGAGCCGCCCGGGCAGGTGAGCGACCCGGTAGGCGTGCCCGTACCGGGTGGCGGTGACTTCGGTGAGCTCGCCGAGCAGCAGGCCGCGCCGGATCTGATCGCGCGGCGCCCGCAGCCTGTCGAGGAATGCGGTGAAGGCGTCGAGGTTGGCCTGGCGTCGTTCGGGCCGGTAGGGCGGGACGCAGTAGAGGATATCGGCCAGGGCGCGCCGGTCCAGGTGGGTGTCGGCGACGTGGTCGGCGAGCGCGCCCACGAGCGCACCCCAGTCCCGCCGGACGCCCGGCCGCCACGTGTTCAATCCGGCGTCTTCCCACAGGAAGTGCAGCAGGCCGAGCAGTCCGAGGGTACAGCGCCCGGAGCTGCTCGCGCCGCCGCCGGGTTCCTCGAGGCTGCCGGTGGCCACGCTGGCGGCGGTGCTGCTGGTCAGGGGCGTGTCGAAACGGATGGTGGTGCCGTCAGGCCCTTCGACGATCGCGGCATCGGCATAACTGCTGCGCCCGGTCAGCGTCGGATCCGGTTGGTGGAAGGGACATTCCGGGGTGTGATCAGGGCCGGTGCCGGGCCAGCGGGCCAGGAAGTACCGGTCCTCGCGGTGCCGGATGACCAGTTGCAGCGGGTCGGCGGGCCGGCACAGGCAGTAGCCGTGCCCGGTGGCGGCTTTCGCGGCCGCGAACAGTCGGCCGTAGCCGTCCGGGCGGGCGCGTAGCGCGTCCAGGCGCAGTTGCTGCGGCCCGAGCTGGACGACGTCGCGGCGGCCCATCCCGTGCCTAATCGCTGGTGCGGGGGTTGAGGAGCAGCAGTTTCGCGATGTCGCCCGGCTCGTCGTCGGATTCGGAATCCACAGGGAGGGAAGGGATATCGACGTGGCGGGTGGTGCCGCAGGCGTGCATAGGTCCGTATTCGCCTTCGGAGAGGGCGCGCATGGTGGGGTCGTAGTCGTAGGTGAACCAGGCGATCATGGCGTGATCGTCGCCGCTACGGCGTGCTTTCTCCCAGGCCCGCCATAGCGCGTCCAAGCGCACCACGACCGGAGGGTGGAATTTCCACTCTTTGCACCACACATGGCCGCGGCCGCCGTCGGAGAGTTTCATCGCGGTGGCCGGGCCCAGCCAGGACTTGACCCAGTCTTCGACGTCGGCGAACAGATAGTCGTCCTCCTGCTCGTCGTCGGAATTCCGGGCCGGGGTGGGGTCGCGTTTGCCGAGGAAGGCATCGTCGAAGTCGTCGAGGTCACCGAATTCCATGGTCATGGCACTGTCCGTTCTTTCGAAGGTTCGTAGCGGGTGAGGGAGTCGCGGATCGCGTCGGCGTATCGGCTCTCCTGCCAGGGGATCTTGCGGACCAGGACCCAGGGGTTGCCGGTGGTCTGCACCAGCGCGAGATCCTTCGGGAGTTCGGCCAGCAGCGCGACGGGCAGGGTCTTTTCGGTCGACCAGGATTGCGAGCGGGAGCTGCCGCCGCGTCCGGCCGAGACCGACCAGCGGGCCACGTCGTGCTCGCCGATCTGCTCGGCGACGGCTTGCAGGTATTTGCTGTCGCGCACACCGCCGGCGTAGATGTGCGCATTACTCGCCGACACCAGCTGTTCGAGCTGGTTGGGGGTCCAGACTTCTGAGGCTTGGGCCGGGGATTGCAGGAAGGTCATCAGCACCACGCCTTGAGATCCCAAGTGCGAGTACAGATACGGCAGTTCCTTGAGCCGACAGACATTGGCGGCTTCGTCGAGGATGCCAACCAGCGGCACCGGCAACCGCCCACGCGGCGAACCGGCGGCGATCGCGAGGGCGTGGTCGAGGATGCGCCCGACCAGCGCAGTGATCAGCGCGGTCGCCGAATCCGGGCCCTCGAGGGAGAGCAGGAACAGCCCGTCGGTGGAGGTGACGAACCCTTTCGGATCGAACTCGTCCAGGGTGTGTTCGCGGCCCCAGCTGCTCAAGGCGGTGGTGTCGCCGGGGAACTCTTTCCTGGTGGGCGGCAGCACGGTCTGCGCCCACCCCGGATCCGAGAGCACCATGAGCATCCGGCGCGCCATGTCGTAGAGGCCGTCGCGCTGTTTGCCGTTGAGGGATTGGGCGGTGCGGACTTTCATCGCCGCGATCTGCTGCCCGGCCGCCTCGAGCTGCTGGGCCGGCAGCGGGGTGTCTTCATCGGCGAGCCAGCTGTAGGTGTGCATGATGTCGCCGCCGCCGACCGCGGCCGCCAACAGATACAGGGAGACGAGTTCGAGTGCGCCGCCCTCGAAGTAGTTGTCCGCACGGGCATCCGGCTCGCGGGTGGCGGCCTGGAAGTAGCCGGCCAACCGGCGCGCGGCGGGCAGGCTCGTAATGCCCGCCAGGATGTTCCACCACCAGTCCTGACCTGGTGTTCCGGCGCGGCCTTGCAGGTCCGACACCCACACCTTCCCGCGGTGTTCGCGCACGCCCCGGCAGTGGTCGTGCAGATCCCTCTTGTTGCTGGTGGCCAGGACCGGGCCGGGTGCGGCGCAGATCGCGGCGATGGCCAGGCCGGTGGTCTTGCCGGTGCGTGGCCCGCCGAAGCACACACCTTCGTCCTCCCACGACATATAGACGGGTTTGTCCCCGATCACGGTGTGCCCGAGCACGATTCCGATATCGCAGGCGCGGATCACCTCCGCGTCCGGCCGCAACCGGCGCGCTTTGGCGCGGGCCTGATGGCCGGTGACCTCGCGGAGCCGGTGCGGACCGGCCATGATCCGGGCCCGCCGCGTGATTTCGTGGCGCCGCACCACCCGCACCCCCACCACGATCGCCCCGGCCACGAGCGCGGTCTCCGCGATCACGACGAGCGCGGTGGCGAACCCGGGCCAGGTGTCGATGGTGCGGAACTGTTCCCAGGATCCGGTGCGTCCCAGGAGCAGTAGCGCGGCCTGCCAGGCGCAGTAGGCGGCCCCGACCACCAGGACTGTGGTGGCGGCGGCCGCGATCACCACCACATCGAGGGTGATCCGGCCGGTGGGGGTGGCGCGGCGCGTGCTCATGCCCCGACCGCCGCTTCGGCCGCCTGCTCCACGCCCTGGACTGTTTCGGGCGGAAGCTGCTGCGGCTGCTCGGCTTCGGCCTCGCTGCCGCTGGCCTTCTTGGAGCGGCGGGGCTTGGCCGCCTCCACCAGCTGCTCACCGGTGGTCTTGCCACTGGCCGCCTGCTTGCCGGTGGTTTTGGTCGATCGGCAGGTGGTGGACTTGCGGGCGGTCGCGGTGGTGTCGGCGGGCGTCGCAGCCTGCTCGGCCTTCTTCCCAGCGTTCTGCCCGGATTCCTGGGACGCCTGTTTCTGCGGGGTCGCTTCCGCGTCGGGGGCCTTCTGGGTGGCCGTTTCCTCCTTCGCTGCTTCGGCCTTCTCGGCCGCCGCGGCCGCGGGTGCGGGAGCGGCGTTGTGCCGGTCGGCGACCAGGGCGCCGGCGGCGGTGAGTTCGGCGAGGGTGTATTCGGCGGCGAGCCGCTTGACCTTCTCCACGTCGATATCGACGTGCTTGCCCGCGATGGCGCGGGCGGTCTCGGGATTCATGCCCGCGTCCCGCAACTGCTGATCGAGCTCGGCGACCGATTGCTCCCAGGCGCGCGCGACCTTGGCCGCGTATTCGCGTTGGGCTTCGGAGGCCGCCCATTTGGCCACCAGCGCCTCCACCTGCGTGGGCGCACCAGCCTCCGCTGCGGCCGCCGGCCCTCGACCGCGAAACCAGGCCGCTACCCGGGAGAGCAGCCCGCGACGCGGTGAACGTTCCTGGCCAGCAGCAGCATTCGCGCTCCTGCCCCGCCGTTGTCCGCGGGCGACTTCGGCGGCGGCTTGGCGTTCACGTTCGGCGGCCCACCGCTGTACTTCGCGGCGCGCGGCGATGAGGGCTTGTGCGGCGGCCTCGGCGAGCACGGTCGATTCGGCCACGATCTGTTCTTCGGCATGCAGTGCCATGAGAGGAGTCCTTCCAGGAGGGAGATGAACCGGGGCGAGGGCGTGGCGGGCCCGGGAGGCGCGCGGCAGGACCAGCGACGGGTCATAGCGTGACCTCCGCTGCCGGGCCCGCCTCGGGTGCGAGATCGGGAAGCTGGTGCGGCACGGCCTGTTCGGGGCTGCGTTCGCGCTGGGTGCGGGTGGTGCTGGCCGCCAGTAGCCGGTGGGAGATGGCGGCCGGGTTCGGGTAGAGCCGTTCCCGCCAGGCCCGCTCGCGCTGGTCACGGGTGCGGGCGGCGCGGGCGGCGGTGTGCAGGGCCGTGTCGAGCAGGTCGCGGGATTCCTCGCGGATGCCGCGGGGGACGCGGGCGTCGATGAGGTGTTGATGCAGGCGAGTCAGGTGCTGGTAGTAGAGGTTTCGGCGTTCGCCGAGTTCGGCGCGGGTGTGGTGCCCGCGTGCGAGCCAGGCGATATCGTCGCTGACCGCCCGCAGCGCGGCCCGTGGTCGGCGGATATCGGTGTGGTCGGCGAGCAGGGCAGTGACCTGGTCGAACACGCTGCTTCCCAGTGCTATCGCCCGGTCGGTGTGCCGGCCCGCCTCGAACCGTTGCTTGCTGCGTTCATCGAGCAGTAGCAGCCCGCGCACCGGGACCGGTGCGCTGGTGAGGGCGTCTTGGCAGATGCTCAGGAGGCGGTGGTGTTCGAGGGGATGCAGGCCGTGCCCGTCGCATGACGCGAGGAGCGCTTCGGCTTTGGCTTCCCGCGCCGCCAGGGGTGTGCGGGCCAGGCCGTGCAGGCGGGTGGTGAGCTCGCTGCGGTCGATGTGCTGCGGCCACAACGGCCGATGGGGTTTCCCGGCGAGCACCGCGTCGGTCGCGGCCCGCACGCGGCGCTGGTCCGCCTCGGGTAGCGCGCTGGTTTCGGCGGCCAGGGCGGGACCGAACGCGGTTCCGTGCGTGGCGAATCGGGTCAACAGCCGATCCACCCGGCCCCGCGCGGCATCCACGGGATCGATCAGGATGTGGGTGTGCAGCAGATCCAGGCGCGGGTCGCGGCCCTCGAGGTAGCTCAGGATCAGGGCCGCGTCCCGGCGCGCGGCACCGGGCACGGCCGGGTCGAGCAGGCGGGCATCGAGCTGGTCGCGGCGCGCGGGTGCCTCGGCGAGGTAGGCGGCCGCGGTCTCCGCGGTGGGTGGCTGCCCGCGCCAGATATCGGTGGCGGCGAGGAGATCGGCGGGAATGCGGCAGTCCTGCAACGCGATCCGGGCGGCGGCCGCGCCGGCATGCAGGTGGTGTGCGGCGGCGAACTCGGCGGGATCGGTGAGGGAGATACCGCGCCGCCGTGCGGCCTCGATCTGACGGGCACGGTTGGCGGCGGCCAACGCTTCACGCTGGGCTGGGGTGGCGGTGCGGCGGGGAACGGCTTTGGTGATGTCGAACAGGTGGGCCACCAGCGGCTTCCGGCGGCGCCGGGGGCGTTCCATGGTGGCGGCGATGTCTTGACGGCCGGGCGTGAGTCCTTGCGCCCGCAGCTGGCGGCGGGTTTTGAGATGGGCGGGCGCGCTCATCCACCGGTAGACCGGTAGGCCGCCCTCACCCTCGCCGGTCACCACCCCACCTGCTCGGTAGGCGGTGGAAGTGGATCTGATTCTTCGACATGGGTTGCGCTCCTTCGGATATCGAGGTGAGGGGTGGGGGTTAGCCGGTGATGCGGTAGTCACCCAGCCGCCACCCGCCAGGGGTAGCGGTCGTGGCGGCGGAAATCGTCAGAGTCCGGAACGGGGTGCGGGTTTGGTCGGTGTGCTGCACGGTCTGGGTCAGCCGCACCACCACCAGGCAGGTCCGATCGGAACAGTCCCGGGTGCCGGTCGCGGCCGCGGACGCGGTCACCACGTCGGCGGCCGCGCGCCAGCCCGCCCATTGCGGCAGCTCCCGCACGCCGGTGGCCGGCGGCGCATCCGCCGAGGCGGCCAGGTCCCCGGTGAGCCAGGGTTTCGCGCGGCTGACCGCCGCGCCGGGCGAGGCGTCGCGCACGGGCTGCCAGGAGAACATCGCGGTGAGCGCGTATTCGGCGGCCTGGATCGGTCCGGCCTGTGCTGGGGTGGGCCCGTGGACGTCGAACGCGCTGTCCGAACCCGCCGCGCCGGTTTCGTCGTGCGGGCGCGAGAGCAACCCGGCCGTGCCCACGATCGCTACGACCCCGACCGCGAGGGCAGCCAGGACCAGGAGCCAGGCGAGGCGACGGTTTCCGGACATGCGTGGATCTCCTTGTCAGGACAGAGTTTTGGAGAAGCGGGGAATGTTGGCGACGATGATGTCGGCGTAGGGGCGGGTCTGGGTGACGTAGTCGCTGTGCCCGGACGGGAACCCGCCCGAGGCCAGCACCGCGCCTTCTCCGGCGTTGTATCCGGCGAAGTACAGTTCGCGCCGGTCACCGTCGTAATGCACACGGCCTTCGGCCATCCAGGTGTCGATGGTGTCGGCGATCTGGCACATGTAGCGGGCTTGGCCGATGATCGCGTCCCCGTCGTCCCACACACTCGCGGTCCCGTTGCCGTCGGCATCGATCACATACGGCTGCCCATCCGGCGCGATCGCGGCCGCCGTCCCAGGCAAGAACTGGGCCAGGCCCTGCGCGCCGGAGGAGGAAGTCAGCCCGCGCTGAAAGCCGCTTTCCTGCAGCCCTTGCGCGGCCAGCATGGAGGAAGTGATCTGCGGGCACACGGTGCCGCCTTTGCGGTACCAGGGTTCGAGCTCGGGCGGAATCTCGGTCCCGGATTGCAGGTCATCGACTCCCCCACCGCTGGTCCCGCACCCCGACGATTTCCCGGGCGCTGCGGCCGCCGTGGTCGTGGGCGCGGTGCCGGTGGCGGCCCCGGCCATTTCGGCGGTGTTCGCGCTGGAGCCGGTGGGTTGGTCCGAGCCTTCCAGCCACGGGACCGGGTCGATAGGACTGCCACCACCGAGTCGGCCGCCACTGGGCCAGACCTCGAAATGCAGGTGCGGGCCGGAGGATTCACCGTTGGAGCCGACCGCGGCGATCTGCTGTCCCGCGCTCACCGAATCACCGGCATGGACGAGCAGGTCCGAGGCGTACATGTGCCCATACACCGTGGAGGTGGTCACGCCGCTGATGTTGTGATCGAGGACGATCCAGATGCCGAATCCGGAGGCTTCCCCGGCTTGCGCCACGGTGCCGTCCATGGCCGCGTAGATCGGTGTCCCGGCCGGCGCGGCGAAGTCCGTGCCCTGGTGCGCGCCGCCGCGGGAGCCGAAGACGTCGCTGATCTCGTAGGTGCCTTCTTTGAGCGGCCAGCTTCGCCCGCTCGCGCCGCCGTGTCCGCCGCCGGTGGTTCCGGAGGTGGAAGGGGTGGTGCCGCAGGGGTTGTCGTCGCCGAGCAGGAAGATCACTACGACGGCGGAGACGATCACCCAGAACACCGCGAGCGCGGCGAACACCTTCATTCGACTCAGCTGCCCTGGTCGTAGAGCTCTTGAGCCAGAGCCTGATTGAGCAGTTCCGCGGAGGCGAGTTCGCGGCGCAGGTGTTCGACCAGGCTTTCCAGGCGGGGCACGCTGCGCGAGATCGCGCGCCCGTCATCGGCTTGGACCCACAACAGCACGGAGTTGAAGTGGCAGCCGATATCGTCGGCGACCCGCTTCGCCGCCGCGGTGCGCGACATCTGCGAGGGCGCCAGGGCACGTACGCGGGCGACGGCGGCCTGGCGGACGCGGTCGTCGATGCGGCCGTAACGGCGTTCGGGCGCGCTCATGATGCCTGCCTTTCCTCGCGGGTATGAGTGCCGAAATGGCTGAATATGGCGCTGGTGTCATGGATTCCGGACTGCCGTTCGATCTCGGTGAGCTCCATCTGGAACGGAATCCCCGGGCTGCGGTCTTCGGTGACCTTGAGCAGGAACCGCCCCACCCCGGACGGCAGCGGGGGTGCTTGGCCGGCGCGGATGGGTTCCCCGGTCAGGGCTTGGGGCGCGGACCAGGAAGTGACCATGGCGTTTTCGGCGCCGGTCAGCTTCACCACCCCGTCCAGGGCGGCCAGTTCGTCGGCCGGGAGTGCGCCGAGGATCTTGGCGCGGGAGCGTTCCAGGAATCCCACCGCGCGGTCGGCGGCCGCGCCGAGTGCTTGCAGGTCGCGGATGGAGTGGCTGATCATGATCAGCGCAACACCCATCGACCGTTGCAGGCGGGTGAGTTCGTCGACGCGGGCGATCATGAATTCACCCAGGCCCAGGACCTGCCAGAGTTCGTCCATGACGACCTGGAAGTAGCGCTGTTCCTCGAGCCCTAGCTCGGCGAGCAAGTTGAGGGCTTCGACCGCGCCGAATCCGGTGGACCAGCAGGTGAGCATGGCGGCGGCCTTGAGTTTCTTGTCTCCCTTGGGGATATGGGAGACATCGATGCAGACCCCGGTCGCGGCCATGTCCAGGGGCACGGTGGTCGGCCCGTTGAACACGGTGCCGAACGGGCCTTGGGTGAGGGCGCGCAGGCTGCGGCGCAGGTCGATGATCGCGGCCTGATACTGCTCATCCGTCGCGGCCGCCGCGTCCAGCAAGAGTTCGGGGCCCCCGGCGGCGATCACGTCGGCGAGGTCGTCCAGGATCGGGGGCGCGTCCACGCTGTGCCCGCGCCCGCCTTCGGATTCCGGGGTGAACAGGATGCGCAGGCTGGTGGAGATGAGGGTGTCTTCGAAGTCGCGGATGCGTTCCCCGCGCACCAGCTCCACCAGGCCGGCGACGAGATTGGTTTGCCGGGCCCGGATTTCGGCGGCGAGGTTGACCGCGGCGAGATCGTGTCCCGCCGCGCGCAGGCGCTGCAAAGCGGTGCCCATGACGCCGGGATCGAGGGGGTTGATGCGGCCGTGCCCGTACCCGAGGTCGATGACCTGGCCGCCGCAGATGGCGATGGTGTCGCGGTAATCCGGCTTCACATCCGCCAGCACGAGCGGGGTGATGCCTTGGGCGATGCCGCCGAGCACGATCCGGCGCACCAGCGAGGATTTGCCGAATCCGTTGAGCCCCAGCACGAACAGCGACGGGGCGGTGATGAACCTCGCGCGGGTGAACCAGTTCATCGGGTCGAAACAGACGGGTTCGCCCGTGTCGAGGTGCCGACCGAGCGGGGTACCGATGATCGGCGCACCCGCCCCCACGCACCACGGCCACAATCCCGCGACTTGGGCGGTGGTGGCCCGGAATTCCGGCGGCCGGCCCACCGACCGCGAGATCCCGCCACCGGGGCCTTCGACCCCGCGCGGGGTGAACTTCACCCCCGCCCGCTTGCCCTTGACCACCGGGCCACCGGCCAGGGCGCGGCGGCGTTTGTCGTCGGTGCCGAGTTTGAAGTTCGCCCAGCTGGTTCCCAGCACGCTGCCGTTCATCGCCTGCTGTTCCAGGCGGGTGCGCTGGGCGGGGTCCAGCAGGCGGGTACCGAACTTCGCCCGCGTGGGCTTGGCCGGCGGATTCTTCTGTTTACCTGCCGCTTTCGCCGCGCCGGGCGTGGCCGGGGTTTTCTTCGCGGGGGTCTTCGTCGCCGACTTGCTGCGGCGTAGTCGGGGTTTCATGCCTCACTCACCACCTTGGGCAGGGACGCCATCTCCGGCAGCAGCACACCGGCGCCGAGACCGGCGGCGAACGCGGCGGCCTGATACCGGTAGCAGCGGCGGATCTTCAGCCGTGCCTGGGAGGTGAGATCGCGGGTGATCGCCTCGATCGCGGGCAGATCCGCCCCCGCGGGCTCGGTCACGGTGATCAGGACACCGAAGCGGGTGACACCGTGGCCGCGGGCTTGTTCCTCGCGCGCGGACTCGGTCGCTCGCACCCGCAGCACGGCGGTCGCGGACCCGACACCGCGCTCGGTCTGCTGCGCGACCAGCGCGTCCTTGTAGTCCCCGTCCACGATCTGCGCCGCGTCACCGGCCGAATGCGGCCGGTAGACCATGGCGATCCGCTTACGCGGGAGCTCTTCGTTCTGCGCCAGGAGCCGTTGCAGGACCCGCTCGCGCACCACACCTTCCGGCGGCAGTTCCATCTCCCACGACACCGACACGACCCCGTCGTGGATGAGGCGGTCGTATTTCTCGTCGTGCATCACCGGGCCCGCGTGGTCCCAGGTCAACTCGTGCGATTCGCCCGCGTCGGCGCTGGCTTCCAGGTCGGCTTCGGCGGCCGGATCCCACGCCCGCCGAAGCAGGGCGATGGTTTCCTCACCGGTCATCGGCCGCGACCGCACCCCGGCCTCTGCGAGCGCGGCGGTGACGAAAGGGAGCCTGCGCGCGACCTCTTCGGCTTGTTCGGCCGGATCCTTGCGCCGGGCCGGGGTGGTGGCTTTGAACGTGATCGACAGCCACGCCTCCAGGCGCACCGTGTCCGAGGGCAGCAACTGCGCCAGCTGCGACATCATCACCCGCGCCGGTTCGGGCGCATCGGGTTTGGTGAGCATGTTGACTTCGGAGGCGAGCCGGTTGCCGGTCTCGGGCACCGAGTCCAGGACCACGGTGATCGCCTCGATATCGGGCTTCTCCCCCAACGTCGCCAGCAGCCCGGACCAGGCCGCCACCCACGCATCGATCCGGTCCTGATCGACTGCTCGCGCGCCTTGCGGCCAGCACTTGAGCAGCGCGGTGTAAGCGTGGTGCGGGGCCGGCATATGGATGAGGCCGAACCGGTTCCCGGCCGAATCGGTGGATTCGTAGAGTTTCGAAGTGGCCATCAAGCCGGGGAGCTTGCAGGTGCCCAGGCGGCTGAAAACGCCTGCCTGGTAGATGTTTTCGCGTCGCAGTAGGGTGCGCCACCATCCGAGCATGATCATGGCCCTCTCGTATCCGGTGCGGCCGCCGCGCGAGTACGCCATGGGGGCGAGCACGAGCAGTTCGGCCACGATCACCACCGCCGCCGGCACCAGACCGGCCAGCATCACCGTCAACAGCGCCACCACCACCGCGACGAACGCGGCAATGGAGACCGTCCAGCCCATGCCCCACATGCCTTCTCGGCGTGGGCGCGTCCAACCCCCATACGTGCGCTCTTCCAGCTGGGTGCTCATCGCGGCACCGCCGACCTACCGGCCCCGCTCGGTGTCGCCACCGGTGCGGCCGCGCCGCTGACCGTCTTGTCCACCGCGCCCGCCCCGGCACCGATCGCCTTGACCACCCCCACCGCGGCAGCGCCTTTCGGGCCACCGACTGCACCGGCCACCGATAGCGCCGGACCCGCGGCTTTCGTTCCGCCCGCGACCGCTCCGGCCGGGCC
>NZ_BDCD01000062.1 GCF_001613325.1 Nocardia yamanashiensis NBRC 100130
CGCGGCATTTCACGATGTTCGCGGACGAGGCCATCCGTGGATATCGTGGGTCGTCGGCGGGCGACCCGCCGTCGGTGGGATGAGCTTGGTGAGGTGTCTCGGTAGTGGAAGCAGACCTCGACGGCGCAGCGCGGATTGCGTGCGCGGCTGCGAAATTCGATTGGACGTGGACGACCTCGGACGTCGCGCGTTTCTGCGGAACGGTCGGGTGGCGAGTGGATGACCGCGGCGACTTAGGGCTGATCATGTCGACTGATCTAAACGTCCGACGCCGCGTATCAACGGCCTTCACCGATAGCGGAGTCGCACCGCAATTGGCCGCTGCGGGCCACGAGATCGAGAACTTCTCCACCTATGTCGCCGACTACCCCCTACCCACACATCCACCGACGCCGGCCGAGGTGTCTGTGCAATACGGGTCGTTGGCAGAACGATTGATCGCTGACCTGGGGCAGCCGGTGCGCCGCGGCGGCGCGCCGGGCCGCCCTCAGATCGGCTGGGAGTTCGCGAATGTGGTCCTCTACCTGTCCCAGCTCTCCAGATCCGTGAACCTCGATTTTGTGAATCCCCTCTACCAGCAATGGGAAGACAATGACACCTAGCGTGCACGCAACTCGGCAATACTGTGCGTTCCACTCAGCCCTCCCCGGTGCGATCGTCAGGCTCTAGCCCACCCCGGTTCGATGGCCAAGGGGATGCCAGCGTTCGGGTATCTATACCGGCGGGCGGGTGGTCGATTGCCGGGTGATGGTGAAGCGAAGCAGCACAATAGCTTTCGATCGGCTGCGTATCGTCTAGGGCCTGCGCACGAATTCACCGAGCGCAGCGCGCAGGCTCGGGTCGGGTCCGCCTGCCGTCACCTCCTGTAGAGCGACTTCGGCGACCAACCGCACCCACAGCCGGGCGCTTTCACGCGGGTGCGTAGCCCCCAGTACCCGGAAATCAGTAACACACAACTCGGCAGTGCGCTCCGATCGCGCTTGGACCGATGCCGCCACATCCGGTTCTGCGCGAGCCTCGGCGAGCAACGCCCGCACGCCCCGATTGCGCAGGCATACATCGAGATAGGTGTGGGAGCCGGTGATCAGGCGGTCCGCCGCGGGCGCCATGGCGGCGACCGCGGTCAGAATTTCCCTTTCCAGCAGGTCGTGGAAACTGTCGTGGAGAGCGACGAGATAGTCGGCGCGGGTGGGGAAATGGTGGAAGAAGGTGCCTTTGGAGACCCCCGCCGCGGCCACGACGACGTTGGCGCTCAACTTCTTCAGCGGCGTGGTCTCCGCAAGGTGAAAACCTGTGTCTATCAGCATGTCCCGCGTGCGGGCGGCGGCAGCGGCACGCTGCGTGCCGGGAGCGTGTTGGGCCGACATCGAGACTCCTTCAGCCTTCGGGTGTACAGTTTTCACTGACCGACCAGTTGGTCAATGAGATTCGGAAGAGGATCGTCATGCACCATTCGATCATCACCCGCAGCGGACGCGTCTCCTACCGTGACACCGGTCGCGGCCGGCCCATCCTGTTGTTGCACGCCAACCTCCACGACAGCCACGATTTCGATGCCGTCATCGAGCCGCTGGCGCGTGGGCATCGTGTCATCGCCATCGACTGGCCGGGCCACGGCCATTCCGACAGCCCGGCCGAGGTTACCGCGCCGCTGCTGGCCGATGTTCTCGACGACATCGTCGACAGCCTCGCTCTGGAACCGGCTGTACTGGTGGGCAATTCGGTGGGTGGATATGCCGCCGCCCGGCTCGCCATCACCCGGCCGGATCGGGTGGCCGGGCTCGTGCTGGTCAATACCGGTGGATTCGCGCCGCTGAACCCGTTGCTGCGCGGGTACTTCCGGTTCATGGGCGCGCCCGCGGTGACGCGACTGCTGCTGCCGCGCCTGATCCGGGTGTACATGCGAGCCCAGCATGCCGACGACCGCGCGATCGCCGATCGGACGGCCGCGCGGGCGGCCTCGGCGCACGGTACGGCCGTGGCCTCGGCGCTGTGGCGAAGCTTCGCGACACCGCCCGCTGACTTGAGTTCCCGCGCTGCGGAATTGACTACGCCCACCCTGCTGGTCTGGGGTGCGCGCGATGTCGTTGCGCCGCTCCCCTACGGCCGCGCAGTGGCCAGGCGGATACCGCACGCCGCCTTCCATACCCTGGCCACCGGACACGTCGTATTCGCCAGCGCGCCAGAGGAATTCCTCGCTCTGGTGCTGCCGTTCCTGGAATCTCTGCCACGCCGTGTCGACGCCGAGGCCGCGTCCGCGGACAGCTCGGGCCAGTCGCGATGAGGATCGTCGACCTGGTTCCGGCTCGGCTGCTCGAACTGGCTGGCCGGGCACTGTTCTCGCTGCCCCGATGGATGCTCACGGTGCTTGCGGGGCGAGAGCCCGCAGAGGGCGGCCCGGCTGCCGAGATTCGGGTGTATCTGCGACTTTCCCGGCTGCTGGGCCTGCGGTTCGATCATGACACGGTCGCCGACTCCCGCCGTGATTTCGCCCTCGGCGCACGTCTCATGCGCGGCACCCCGACCCGGGGCGTGCACACCCGGGAGTTGATGGTCGCGGGCACCCTACCCGCGTCGCTGTATCGCTCCGCCGGCTCCACTACGTCCAAGGCGCCATTGTTGGTGTACTTCCACGGTGGCGGCCACGTCCTGGGCGGCCGCGAGTGCGTCGATGTCATCTGCCGATACCTCGCCCATGCGGCGCGGGTAGGGGTGCTGTCGGTCGATTACCGTCTCGCGCCCGAACACTGCTTCCCAGCGGCTGTCGATGACGCTGTCACCGCCCTGTGGTGGGCCCGCGAAAATTCCCGATCACTGGGATCCGACCCCGAACGGATCGCGGTCGGCGGCGACAGCTCCGGCGCCAACCTGGCGGCAGTGGCTGCCCGTCATATGCGCGACCGTGGCTGGGTACCGGCCATGCAACTTCTGCTCTACCCGCTGCTCGACTTCGCTTCCACCCGCCCGTCACACCAACTGTTCGCCGAGGGCTATCTGCTCACCCAGGCCTATCTCGACGATTTCGCGAAGCATTATCTGCCCGCAGGAAACTACGCCCACCCAGACGCCTCACCCCTGACCGCGCCGGACCTGGCCGGACTCCCGCCCGCATACATCGTGATCAACGGCTTCGACCCGCTGCGCGACGACGGCGCAGCCTACGCCCGCGCACTCGAAGACGCCGGGGTGCCGGTCCGATTGCGCCTGCACCCCGACCTGATCCACGGATTCGCCAACGGCGTCGGCTTCGGCGGGCGCTTCCGGGCCGCCACCGAGGAGATCGCACACGCTCTTCGCGTCGGGCTCACCGCGAAAACCGCTGCCGCCGCCGAGGATTGACTATGACCTTCGCACCCGCCGCACGATCGTCCACCGTCGAATTCGGTAGCAGGTCGATGTCGGTCACCCACTACGGCGACGGCCCGCCGGTAGTGTTGCTGCACGGGGGTGGACCCGGCACGACCGGCCGCTCCGCCTTCGCCCGCAACATCGACGCGCTCGCCCACCGATTCCACCTGATCGTTCCGGACCTGCCCGGCTTCGGCGAGTCTTCCAAAGACCTTGACCGCCATGACCCTTTCGGCGACGCAGCCACTGCCGTCGCCGACCTGATCCAAGCTTTGGGTCTGCAGCGGCCACACCTGGCCGGGCATTCCTTCGGCGGTGCGGTCGCCCTGCGCCTGGCCATGGAGCACCCCACGCTCCTCGATCGGCTGCTGGTGATCGCACCCGCGGGCATCGACACCTCACGCACCCTGCCCACCACCGGCCTGCGCGAACTACTCGGCAACTATCGCGGCCGCGGGCCGAGCCCGGAGAGAATGGACAACCTCATCCGCCGCTATCTCATCGGTGAGGCCACCCGCGTAACCCCTGAACTCATCGACGAACGGTACCGAGCCAGCGTCGCCCCGCAACTGCTGGCGCACCCGCCACTGCGACCGCCCCGCAGCCTCTCCGCTGTGAGGGCCCTCGACCTGACCAGGGACCAACGCCTCGCGACCATCGCGGCAAAAACCTTGGCCTTCTGGGGACTGCGGGACAAAGTCCTCCCCGCGGCCCGCGCACACCGCCTGGCTGCCATCCTTCCCGACTGCGACCTCTACCTGGCTCGCGGCGTAGGCCACTGGGCGCACTGGGAAGCCGCCCCCACCTTCAACACCACAGCGACCGCTTTCTTCGCTCGATGAGCATTCTCGCCGTCACCAGGCGAACGCGGCCAATCACAGGCCGACCTCGAACACGCGGCAAATGGATAGCCGCAGCAGACATTTCGGATCGAGACGAAACCGACGCGGTCGGGAGGGACATCCCGGGTGTCGAACGAGTCACCGACACTCGGGCTTTCGCATCTGCAGTTCGAAGCCCTGCTGTGCGCGGCCCGGGACTCGGGCAACTCACCGGACTTCGCTCTGGTGGCCATGCTGGGGCTGCTCGGATTGCGGATCAGCGAGGCGTGCCGCTGCGACATCGACGATATCGGTGAGGAACACGGCCACCGCGTGCTGCGCACTGTCGGCAAAGGCACGAAGATCGCGCTCGTGCCGCTGCCGCCCGCGGTCGGTCGCGTCGTCGACCGCGCCGTGGAGAACCGGGTCCGCGGGCCGATCCTGCTCAACCTCCGGGGCCGGCGCATGGACCGGCACTGCGCGACCCGCCGCTTGCGACGCCTGGCCGAGCACTCGGTGGTGCGGCTGCCGAAGTTACACCCGCACATGCTGCGCCACACCTTCGTCACCACCATGCTCGACGCCGGCGTGGACCTGCGCGATGTCCAGATCGCCGCCCGCCACGCCGACCCGCGCACCACCATGCGCTACGACCGCGCTCGCACCAACTTGGACCGCCACCCGAACTACATCCTCGCGGCCTACATGGCCTCAGCCACATGACATCTCAACCATCCGCACATGCCGATGAGCGTTGATCAGCCTCAACCCGGTCGGCTGCTGATCTACGCTTTTGGGGATCTATTTGTGGAGTTCGCTCGAAGGTCCCGCCCCGATCTCGCGAGGAGACGCTCATGACTTCAAGTTGGAGAACAGATCCCGTCCAAAACGGCTGGTCGGTAGAGCTCTTCTGGCCGCGGTGGGAAACCGGCGCGCTTCAATTCTGCGGCGTCGAAGGGACCGCCCCGGCAACCGAAGATGGGAAGACCTACCGATTCGATGTTCGGCTGAATGAGCCGCGTTCTGGCAGCTCTGGGGTCGATAGCTTCCGGAGCATCTTCGCGGCGACAGCGGAGGTTCGTAGCGGCCAGTTCAGCGGTACATCCAAGGTCACTCTCGATGATGGACGCGCTACGGTCTTCGAGGGCCCCCAACGGCGGTACCGAATCGTCGCTTGCGAACTGGGCCCGGAAACCTTCGGTTTCCGCAACACGATTGGGCCCGACATTGTCGTCGGTGAGGGCGTCACCACCGTCCACGTCGGAGGAGTTTAGTGATTCAGCAACCATCCGGTGCGCTACCGCTTATCGAGTGAATTGACTCGCACGGCCCCGCCTCGACCCCCGAGCAGGCGGGGCCGTTGACGTGCAACGCCCTCAAATGCCGCTTACAAGGCTGTTCTGGCCGGCCGGACGGCGGCCCGCCGAACGCACTGCTCTGCCGAGACTGGTGCGTTAGTTGGGTCAATCGACTGCTGTCGCCGGGACTTTGCCGACAATGATCGTGCGGGCAGGACTCGACGTCTACCCTTGGTCCGCACTCTGATCGGTCTCGTATCACGGACTTTCGGACGAATAGGTGAGCATCATGACTGTTTTAGGCTATGCATCGGGTGAGTCGTACGGGAGGCTCACACTTTCCGTCGTACCAGTGCCGCCGGGCACAGGCTACAGCGACGCTGTCGCGGAGGCGCAACGAAGGGGCGCGCGACTTGTTTGCTGCGACAGCCTTATAAACGCAGCGTCAGATAACAGCGGAACTCTGCTCAGCGACGAGGTTCTCGTCAAACTGCAAGGTGTGGTAGGGGAACTTGGCGTCGATTGCTCCCCCGCCAAAGAGTCCGACTTCCCCGGCTGAAGGTTCCGAAGCGAACGATCGTGCAAACCCCGGCCCGGAGCGGTCGGGGTTTGCGTTCGTTCTTGGGGCACGTGCCAGGACGTGCTGAAATGCCGCGACCCGGGCGTTGGTCGGCCGTCCAAACGGGTTGGCAGACAGCGCTTCCGGGTGCGCGGTAATGCCGAATTCCGGTTGATCGAAACGTACCTACACTCGAACCGTGGATCGACAACTTGGTGCCGTGTGGGAGCTGCGGCGGCAGACAACGGTTCTCGCGCGAATCACCATCACCGGTGAGGACGAACGGGCACTCGTCGGAACATTTGCCGCCGAGCCCGAGTTCGATGAGGTGGCACCGCTGTTCGCGGCGCAGTGTGCGCTCGGTACGTTGAGGAACACCCAGATCACCGACCGCATTGCGCGCATCTGGGAAGGGTTGTACGACACGATCTGTCAGTCGATGACTCTCGTCGGTCCCTCTGGTCCGTTGCAGGATTTCGAGCTCAACATCTACGACACCGACGGTGAGCTGCCACAGCCAGGACGAGAAGCCCTGGCCGTGTTCGACTGGGGCTATCGCGACCGGTTCGCATGGTGGGCCGACAGGCGGAACCGATTTCACCCCGGCTGAGCCCGACTCACGGCACGGGCTGACCATGCCACTTACTCGGCTCCGACTCGCATCCAGCCGCATGTCGCGTTGCTCGAGCCAGTCGGCGGGCCGTGGCGGATGATCAACCGGCCGCGCCGAACTGCGGCCGATGGAACGTCCGCAACTGCCGCGACCAGCGAGTTCGGGACGGCCATGGCACCCGCTGGCGAACGCACCGGTCTGCCGATGTTCGTGAGTTCACTGCGGTCATACTGGGACCGTGGCAACAGTTGTGGCCTTTCACGCGCACCCGGACGACGAGATCATCCTGACCGGCGGCACGCTGGCGAAACTGGCTCACGCCGGTCACCGGGCGGTGATCGTGGTCGCCTGCGACGGGCATCCAGGGCCGTTCGACGGCGCGGTCGCACCTCGATTGCGCGAATTGCGTGCCAGCGCCGGCATTCTCGGTGTCGCCAGGGTCGAACACCTCGGGTATGCCGACAGCGGACACGGGCCGATCCTGTATCCGGATCCACCGGGACGAACCCGATTCGCCCGCGCCGGTATCGGAGAGGCCGCCGAAAGGCTGGCATCGATTCTGACCGAAGAGCAGCCGGAAATCCTGCTCAGCTATGACCGCAACGGCGGATACGGCCACCGCGATCATGTCCGGGTACATGAAGTTGGCGCCAAGGCCGCCGATCTGGCCGGTGTTGCGCGAGTGCTGGATGCGACGCTACCGCGAGAGCTGCTGCGACAGTTGACGATCCCTGCACAATGGCTCGGTTATGACGCGAGCGCCGTCCGTCAGGGTTATACCGCTCGCAGCGACATCACTCACCGCATCGATGTCGGGCCCTTCACGGAGCTCCGCCTGCGCGCGCTGGCCGAGCACCGAACAGTCCTCGACGGCCCCAGCCGCTTCGCCACGATCGCACGTGCGCTGCGCCGCATCCCGAAACCACTGCAAACACGCCTGTTTCGATGGGAATGGTTCGGCGAGGAGGGACACAGTCGGCCGGCATCCGGGCCTTTCGACGACATCTTCATCCAGCCGACCACAAACCGGTAATGCCGGTACGCCGACACCAAACCTTCGGTGCCACTATGCACTGCTGAACACCACTGCCGCGACAAGGCCGTTCCGAGGCTTGACAGGTCGCGGGTTGCCGCGGCTTCAGACCGAATGCAGCGCAGCACATTTCGCACAACGATCCCATTCGTCAGGAATCGGGACCGTGGTCCCACCGCGACGCGTCACAGGGACGGGATGCGGCATCAGGAATCCTGGTTGGTGTTCGTCTTGATCCGGACAGCGCTGCCGAAGAACTTCGCCGCGCCCAGCAGGCAAGCCCCCAACACGCCCGCAGTGATGGGACTGGGCTCGACGCCCAACGCCCAGAACAGCGTCCAGAACACGACGAGCGCGGCCAGCGCACCGACGCCGCTCAGGTACAGGTTGCGGCGCTTCTCAATAAGTTGATCTTCGGTCATGCTGCGCACCATAGCCGGGTTCGGCCCGGGTACGCCACCGCGTAATCCCTTGTCGCACACCTGCAGACAAGCATCGCCCTAGGTGAGTGCACGTTCGGGCGGTAGATGAGGTGCCAGCGGTCGCGCGATCCGGAAGAGGATGTCGCACAACTGCTCTCGGGTCGTGTAACTGCGTTCCCAGCTACTCACCTCCATCTCCACCGCTCCCACCGGAGCCGCGTTACGTTCCCCGAACGGAGTGTCGAAGACCAGGTTGCAGCTGTGTTCGGGGGAGGTCACCTGCGGCAGGCTCATCGAGCGGCGCCCGTTCACCGTGATCGGGGTGAAGGTCTCGTGGAAACCTGGATAGTAGTAGGCGCGCAGAAAACCACGTTGACCGGCGCTGATGGTGAACAGGTAGCCGTCTTGGCTCCACATGCAGCTCTTGTGTGATTCCAGCACGCTGAAGCCCCCTGGCTGTTTGGCGGCTGGGTCGAGGCCGGCGGCGGCGAATACCTCATCCGCGAGGGTGCAGGGATCCCACACGGTGATCGGCGCATCGGCCGCCGGGACCGGAAGGGGCGTGGGCAGCGGCGGGAGCGTCCAGTCGAAGGTGCTGCGGGGCAGGGCTTTCGGCACTTCGGCGGCCAGTACGGTGATCAGCGATTGCGCGCTCGACCGCAGATCGGCCTGTAGGTAGCGCGAGTGGTTCACCGGAACCTTGTCTCCGCCTGTCCAATCCATTCCGGACATGCCGACATCGATTTGCAGGTTGTCGATCTTGGCGACCGCTCCGGCTCGATCCGCATCCAGGAACGCGCCCCCGACCCAGGTCAGCGCCTCATCGCCCACACCTGGAAGTGGTGTGGTCGTGTCCACTTCCGAGGCGGGCACTCCCGGTTTCATGGTGGTGCTGATCGTGCGAATGGGCCGGTCGATGGAGACGCTGATATCGATGGTGCGCGAGAGCGGACCAGCGGCCGGAACCAGGGACCCGCGCGGCATCGGGTCTTCGAACACGATCCGGCATCCGACACCACGCACATACATGCTCTCGACATCGGTGCGCGTCGTAATCAGGTGCCTGGAGGCGCGATACAGCTCGTCGCCAACCACGTCGCGCAGGGTGGCAGTCAATGCGGGTTCGATCTCGGCGCAGGTGGGCAGGGAGACGAACCCGGTGTAGCCGTCGTCCGAGTCGTCTCTGCCGCAGCCGGATCCGCCCGCACACACTCCGATCAGCATCAGCGAGACCACGAGCCGACTCATCACCGTGCGCATACTCACCCCGTAGAAATTCGCGCCGGTCCCCCCGGCGTGGCGGTTGATCTTGTCACATCCACTGTCCGACCAGGCGAACACACTGGCCTGCCGCGCCCTGGGCGTACGGAACCGGCCGCGCTTCGGCCGGCGAGTGCAAGCACCAGCCGATGAGCGAGCTGCCTGGTTGAGCGGATAGTTCAGCGAGCTGGTGCAGCGATTCGGGTGGCCGGTCGATCACCTATACGCGACGGGTCCGACGACCATCGCGTGATCGAGGAGTTCCGGGACGAACCGCACGTGGGTGAGCTCCGCGGCCAAGGCGAAGGCTCTCGGCAGCGCATCGAAGTAATCGGTGTCCCAATCACTCTCGTCCCAGTCGTACTCGTCGCCGAGATCACCGTCGTCCTCCCGCATGTCCAGCTTCATGCCCAGTTCCCGCATGAACCCTTCGAGCCGATCGGGATCGGAGCCGTATCGAAGGTGGGGGCAGTCCAATGGGTGGTAGCCCGTGACGATCGTGCCGTCGATCGCGTACGCGAAGCTGTCCTCGGCGTAATCGTGCCGAGTGATAGCCAGCACCTCGCAATCACGCGACAATTCGGCCAGGACATCGTGGAGCGTGGCCATCCATCCGATCGGCTCGATGGCCACGCTCCACTCACCGACCCGCAAGACACCTACGGTGCCTCCCCCGGATCCTCCGCCGGTTTCGATGCAGAAGTCGCTGGCCTGCTCCATGAGCCCATCGAAGCCCGATTCCTTGCCGTGGTCCGCGCCGCGGCTGAAGCGGCGCACCACTTCCGACGGGTCGAGCCCACGGAAGAAGGCCACGGTGAAGATCTCGCCCAGCCGGCAATCACCGCCGTGCAGCCACCGGAATGGGGCCAGGGGGTCGGAAGTCGTCATAGCGTGCATGGTGGCAGGTGCTACCGACAATCGGCCGCCTCATTTCTTCTTACGCCAGAGGACAATTCGAGACCCCGCGCGCTGACCGACTCACACCAACTTGCTGTGTTCTGTGCTGAGCGGCGGAGCATGAGGGATCAACGTCCCGGGATCTCGGGGTGTCGATTCCAGCTCGCGACGAAATACTGATCGCGCCGAGTCGGACTGCTGTGCAACCGACCCTGGAAGCGGTGACCGATCGCTGCCCCCGCCAATACCTGCCAGGCTGCTCGTCCGGTGGCCGTCATCCGGAAGCCCCTCGGATCGAGGCGGGCGAGTGCCTCCGAATCGGCATGTGCCAGTGCTCGTGTCACCTCGGCGTCATACCGTCGAGCACGGTTGGGATCGCGCCTGCGCTCGGCAGCGGTCATGCAGGTCGACCCTTCGCCCATGACCAGCATGGCAACTTTCTCCGCCCGCCCCGCCAGCTCTTTTCCGAGCCTCATGCATTCCGGCGGTGACGCGTCGATGGCGATCGCTTGGAACGCGACGTCGGCGGTCATCATGCCGTTGCCCTTGCCGGTGAGCATCAGCCAATAGCCGAGTGTGAGCGATAGGGGAAGCGGCTGTGCCTCGCCGGCGCCTTCCCATCCGTACTCCCAGCAGATGCCGTGTGCCAACAGACTTCCGTACGCGCCGGACGGGTCGAATGTTGTTGTCTTGTGGTCGCCGCCGACGATCACGACCAGGTCTGGCTCGTCTCCTGCCGGTGTGATGGATCCGCCGGATGGGTTGTAGACCGGGATCCTCAGCTGCCGTATCGATTCCGTACACGCGGAACGTAACTTGTCCCACTCACCGGAAGCCTTACCCGCCACATCCGGAATCAACATCGTCGGATGCGGGCACATCGCGGCCGAGATCAGTGGCACGGAAACTCCTCACGATCATGATCCCGACCACCTTTACACGAGCGGCGTGAACAAGGTGCTTCGAACCACGGCGACCTGCTCTGGACCGAACCATCATTGGCCGCATACTGACCGAGTCACTGCCGTTTTCGAGTCCAACCACTGGAAAGCGTTACGCCGAAGACGAAGGTATCGAGAAGAGCCTGACCTGGCACATTCTCCAAGAATGTTGTCCACCAGACGATGTAGAGACCGAACAGGAACAGGCCGAGCAGCATGAGTACGCCGACTTTCCTGCGCATCGTCAAAGGCTCCCGCGCGGCGGCCGGTGTGGGCGCGTCCTGCCGTAGCGAGAGCAGGACCACGACCGCGACGCCGAAGAACGCCAAGGCATTGGCTACGTTCGCGAACTTGTCGTTCATATTGCCGGTGGTCACCAACCTGATCACTCCGGCGACGAACACACCGACACTGGCAACAGTGACAGCCACCGTGACCTGTGAATACCGTTTCGGCTGTGTGGATGTCACCGTCGATCCCCCATGTCTTGCCTTCCAACTAGCCGGACCATACACAGTGCGTGGTCACAGGTCCTAACTCCCCGACTCTGAGCGGCCTGGAAATGACACTTCAGTGAACCTTCGATGCCAGAATGGCTGCCCCACATCGGACAAGGCCGAGTCGGTCGCGGCCACTGATTCGAGCACCGCGGTGGCGGCGGCCCGAACCACTCGAAACCAGTTGGTCTCCAATGGCGTTGCCGTGATGGAATCGCCCCTGTGGTGAAGATCCGGCAGTACTCGTACTTCGAATTGGCCAGCCCTGTCGTGTCCGCGGCCGATCTGACAATTCGCTTGGGAGTCGAACCGGATCAGATCGAGGTCAAGGGCAGCGTGGGTGTGCGGGGTCGCGCCCGTGGCCTTCATTCCTGGAGGATCAGCGACAGTGTCGACGGCGCGGTCGACGAGCAGATCGAGCGCCTGATCGCCAGACTCGCACCGGGTCGCGCCCAATTGACCTCGATGGCAAGCGATCCCGAAATCGAGTCACGGTTGCAGGTCGTGCGGTACTTCCACGATCCCGACGGGGTGCACTACGCCCCGGCCGGCACTCCGATCGATGGGGTACGTGAATGGCCCCGCCCGCTGGGATGGCATCTGCCGGTATCCGTAATCGAGTTTCTGTCTTCGACCGCGACCAGCCTCGATGTCGACGAATACGATTTCAGCCCCGACGAGCAGGACGCACGATGACGTATCTGAGGGCAGCGGCGGTTCGCTGGGAGGATGACCACTTCCCGGGTTTCGTCGAAGTTGAGTTTCCGCGGGCGGACGGGACCCTCGCTCGATTCGTTGCTAAGCACCGGAGTTCCGCGAGGAGAGCCGGCTGACTCGCGATGCCTCGTACCCCATCGCTCTCGCGCGAGCGCCTGGTGACCACCGGGAACACATTTGGGAGGACGTTCTCCCGCGCGAAATACGCTGCGGCCTTGCGTAGTACCTCGTTTTCGAGTTCCAGCCGTCGCGCCTTGCGGCGTAGCTCGACCAACTCGCTGTGTTCGGCGCTGGTCGGCCCTCACGGACACCGTCGTCGACGTCGGCGCGCTTGACCCAGTTGCGTAGGCAGGATTCGGAGATGCCCAGGCTCTGGGCGATCTGTCCGATCGGGCGGTCACCGGCGCGGGCCAAGTCGATCGCGCGCTCACGGAACTCACGGGGATGTGCTGGAGGCATGTGGGCTCCTTCCGGAGGCGAGTTTCCCGCCTCACGATCGGTGTCCGGAAACCCGGGGAACTTCACGGAGGGCGTGTCCGAAGTCGACTTCAGTTGTCAGCTTTCGAAGTCGTCCTCACTGATGCTCGAAGTCATGTTCAGTGGATCTTTCTCGGCACAGGTCTCGGCGTATGCAGGAAGAGTGCGCGGTCTGCGTCGGGTATCCAGCATTCGGTTGCGGTGTCGAGGTTGTAGTCGGCGCGGATGTGTTCGATCAGATGGGGCAGATCGGGGTGGGTGTTGGTCGTGTCCCACAGCAGGGCGTGGGGGTAGGCGGGGGTGGGGTCGACAATGGGCACACGGCGGATGTGGGGGTGCCAGGGGGCGATGAAGCCGTCGCCACTGAAGGTGGACAGTGCGGATGAAGAGGCGATGCGATCGAAGAGACGCTTGATGGAGGCCGGGGCGGGTGTGGGCTCCGGGTCATCGAATATGTCGGCGCGTTTGGTGGTGTCGATGGTGATGCCGGTGTGGGTGCTGAGGTCGCGGTAGTAGTCGGACCATTCGGAGGGCAGCGCGGCGCCGGGCACCCAGACTGTGTGGTCGCGCAGCTCGGTGAGGGTAACGCTGGAGCGCCCGGATAGTGGATGGTCTCGGCCGACGAGCAGGTGGAGTGGCTCCAAATAGGCTGGGGCGGCATCGATGTGGTCCGGTAGGGGGCGGGGTCCGCCATGAGCTCGAGCGAACGCGGCGTCCGCGCGACCGCTCAGTAGCGCATCGCGGGATGTAGTGAAGACGTTCGAGAGCACGATTTCGGTCTCGATGCCGGGGTTGCGGTCGAGGTAGAAGCGCATGGACTGCATCGCGGCCTGACGTTCGCCGAGGATGGCGACTCGTAGTGGTCCGGGATTGTCGCGGGCGGCCGCGACCGCGGTGTCCGCGATCGCCAGGAGCGATCGGGCGTGGGGCAGCAGCCTGTCGCCGGCCGGGGTCGGTGTGATTCCGGTCCGGTGGCGGTCGAACAGTGTTGTGCCCAGCTGGTTTTCGAGCTTCGCGATGCGTTTGGAGATTGCCTGTTGGCTGATCCCGAGTAGATCGGCGGCGAGGCTGAACTGTTGGTGATCGGCGGCGGCTACAAAGGCTCGGACGGCTGCGAGATCGAGATCGGTCATCGCTGCCCCGAGGACAACCATTGGTTGTGGTTTCTGGCGTGTTGTTTGTTCGACTGCCGATGTCTCATGCGGTCATAGTGTGCCGCAAAGCAGTAGCGGCACAACTATTTGGATATCTGACAGGACGTGTCGCTTCCGGTTCTAGGCATAGGTGATCCGATGACGCGTGCGTCTTTCGTCCATCTGCACAACCACACCGAGTATTCGATGCTCGACGGCTTGGCCAAGACGGGCCCGCTGTTCGCCGAGGCCGAGCGGCTGGGTATGCCGGCGGTGGGGATGTCCGATCACGGCAACATGTATGGGGCGGCGGAGTTCTTCCGCCGGTCCCGGGGATCGGCGGTCAAGCCGATCATCGGAATCGAGGCTTATGTGGCCCCGGAGTCACGGTTTTCCGGCAAGCGCGTGTTCTGGGGTGATCCGTCGCAGAAGGCCGACGATGTCTCTGGCTCGGGCGCGTATCTGCACATGACCATGTTCGCGAGAAACGCTGTCGGCCTGCGGAATCTGTTTCGGTTGTCCTCGTTGGCGTCGTTCGAGGGACAGTTGGGCAAGTGGCCGCGCATGGACGCCGAGCTGATCGCCGCATACGCCGAAGGCATTATCGCGACCACAGGATGCCCCTCTGGTGAGGTGCAGACCCGTTTGCGGCTGGGTCAATTCGATGCCGCCTACGAGGCGGCCGGGCGCTGGCGGGAAGTCTTCGGTGTGGAGAACTTCTTCCTCGAGGTCATGGATCACGGGCTGACTATCGAACGTAGGGTTCGCGAGGATCTGCTGACTGTCGGAGAGAGGGTCGGCATCACCCCGCTGGCCACCAACGATTGCCACTACGTGCTGCGTGAGCAGGCGTCCGCGCACGAAGCCATGCTGTGTGTCCAGACCGGCAAAACGCTCTCCGACCCTGCGCGATTCCGATTCGACGGCGACGGCTACTACCTGAAATCGGCCGCCGAAATGCGGGCACTCTGGGACGACGAGGTGCCTGGTGCCTGCGATGCCACGCTGGCTGTGGCCGAACGCATCGAGCCTTACGACGACATCTGGGAGTTCCGCGATCGGATGCCGGTGTTCCCGGTACCTGAGGGACACACCGAGGACAGCTGGCTGCGCCGGGAGGTGGACGCGGGGTTGCGCTGGCGCTTCCCTGCCGGTGTCCCCGAGTCCTATCTCACGCGTGCGCGATTCGAGCTGGATATCATCCGCGACAAGGGATTTCCGGCATATTTCCTGGTAGTCGGCGATTTGATCGCGCATGCCCGCCGGGTGGGGATCCGGGTTGGGCCGGGCCGGGGTTCGGCCGCGGGATCGCTGGTGGCCTACGCGCTGGCGATCACCAACATCGATCCGATCGAACACGGGCTGCTGTTCGAGCGGTTCCTCAATCCCGAGCGCCCCTCGGCACCCGATATCGATATCGACTTCGACGACCGCCGCCGGGGCGAGATGATCCGCTACGCTACCGATCGGTGGGGTGCGGACAAGGTTGCCCAGGTCATCACCTTCGGCACTATCAAAACCAAGGCCGCGATCAAGGACGCCGCCCGGGTGCATTTCGGCCAGCCCGGTTTTGCGATCGCCGACCGTATTACCAAGGCGCTCCCACCCGCAGTAGCCGCCAAGGACATTCCGGTGTCGGGTATCACCGACCCGGCCCACGAACGCTACGGTGAAGCTGCCGAGGTGCGCGCGCTCATCGACACCGACCCGAATGTGCGGCGGATCTACGACACTGCGGTGGGGCTGGAAGGCATGGTGCGCGGTGCCGGTGTGCATGCGTGCGCGGTAATCCTGTCCAGCGAGCCGCTGTTGGAAGCGGTTCCGTTGTGGAAACGGCCGCAGGACGGGGCGATCATCACCGGCTGGGATTACCCCTCGTGCGAGTCCATCGGTTTGCTCAAGATGGACTTCCTAGGCTTGCGCACCCTGACCGTGATCGGGGACTGCCTCGACAATATCCGGGCCAACCGGGGCATCGAGATCGATCTGGACACTCTCGCACTCGACGATGAGAGCACGTATGCGATGCTGGCGCGCGGCGACAATCTCGGTGTGTTCCAGATGGATTCGGCCGGCATGCGGGAACTGTTGCTGCGGATGGCACCCACCGAGTTCAACGACCTGGTGGCCTCCAACGCCCTGTATCGCCCAGGCCCCATGGGCGTCGGTGCGCACTGGGCATACGCCGATCGCAAGAACGGGCGTGAAGCGATCACACCGATCCACCCCGAACTCGAAGAGCCTCTGCAAGAAATCCTGGCCGAAACCTACGCACTGATCGTTTATCAGGAACAGATCATGCAGCTGGCGCAACGAGTGGCCGGCTACTCGCTCGGGCAGGCCGATCTCCTGCGGCGGGCGATGGGCAAGAAGAAGCCGGAAGTACTGGCCCTGGAATTCGAGAACTTCCGAAAAGGGATGCTGGACAACAACTACGGCGACGGCGCGATCACCGCGTTGTGGGAAGCTGTCCTCCCTTTCGCGGGCTACGCCTACAACAAGTCCCACGCCGCAGGCTACAGCCTGGTCATGTACTGGACCGCCTACCTGAAGGCGAACTACCCCGCCGAGTTCATGGCCGCCCTGCTGACTTCGGTGGGGGACGACAAGGACAAGTCGGCGATCTATCTGGCCGACTGCCGCAAACGCGGAATCCGAGTGATGCCGCCCGATGTCAATCACTCCGTTGCCACCTTCTCCTGCGTGGGAGACGATATCCGCTTCGGTCTCGGCGCCGTCCGCAATGTGGGTGAACCGGTGGTCGAGTCGATCGTGGATGCGCGAGAACGACACGGAGCGTTCACCAGCTTCTCCGACTACCTCGCGAAGGTCGACACCACAGCCTGCACAAAGAAGGTCGTCGAATCATTGATCAAGGCAGGCGCGTTCGACTCACTCGCTCATCCCCGGCAGGGACTGTACATGGTTCACAGCGAGGCCATAGATGCCGTGATGACGACCAAGAAAGCCGCGGCGCGAGGCCAATTCGACTTGTTCTCCACCGACGACACCGAAGCCGACACTTCAGCCGATATCTTCGAGATCCCTGTACCCGACCAAGAATGGGACAGCCGACAGCTTCTGAGCCTCGAACGAGAAATGCTGGGGCTCTATGTCTCCGGGCATCCGCTCGACAAGATCGCGAACGTGCTCGCCACGCGAGCCGACACCTCCGTTGCGGCACTCGCGGAGGCACGCGTACCGCACGGGGCCAAGGTCGTCCTGGGCGGTATCGTCGCCGCTGTCGATCGCCGAGTGACCAAGAAGGGAGAGCCCTGGGCGATCCTGCGATTGGAGGATCTCGACGCCAGCACCGAGGTTCTGTTCTTTCCTGCCGCGTACGCCCCCGCGGCCGCCGCCCTGGTCGAGGACGCCATCGTGCTGGTCACTGCCCATGTCAGCATTCGCGACAACCGAATGTCGGTATTGGGGGATCAGGTTACCGTTCCCGATCTTGCTGGCGCGTCATCGGACAAGCCGGTGGTAGTAACGTTTCCCGTGCACGCATGCACACCGGAGAACGTGCGCGTCCTTCGCAAGACCCTGCAAAGTCATCCAGGGCACACCGAAGTCCGGATCAAGCTGCTCGGTGCGAAGGGGCCTCGGCTACTCGCCATCGCCCCCCGTTTCCACGTCACCCCGTCGCCTGCCCTGATGGGCGAGTTGAAGGCGCTGTTCGGGAGGGACTGCCTCAACAGCTAACAGCCATCGTGGTTGAACGAATGGGTCTCACGGTTGTCGGAAAACGATCGATTGCCGACAACCAGCGGACTGTTCGAACATCGCCAAGTCATGAATCCCTGGCGCCCAGCGCAGCCAGTTCCGTTGCAGAAACGCACTATTCTGGCTCCCCTTTATGTCAAGACCTGGATGTGGGTGCGGGGTTAGCCTTGGAGGTGGGTCCGGGATGTGGCTTGTCCGAAGGATTGGGTGCGGGTTGAAGCCCGGTCGCGCTGGAGTCAGTAGTCGTTCCCGATTGCCCTCCCGGGCCTGCCAATTCACGGTGTAGCTGGTCGTTGAGCATGCGGACGTAGACGACGTTGGGGCTGCTGCAGGATCTGGTGACAGTGGTCATGCAGCCTGTCGGACTGCTGGGGACATGATGGTTTCGAATTCGATGGGGGTCAACCGGCCGAGTCGGGCCTGTCGGCGTCGGCGGTGGTAGGTGCGTTCGATCCAGGTGACGATCGCGATCCGCAGTTGCTCGCGGGTGTCCCAGCGCTGCCGGTTCAACACGTTGCGTTGCAGCAGGCTGAAGAAGCTTTCCATGGCGGCGTTGCCACCGGCGGAACCCACACGCCCCATGGACCCGACCATGCGGTGACGGTTGAGCGTGTGGACGAATCTCCTTGAGCGAAACTGACTTCCGCGGTCGGTGTGCAGAATGCAACCGGACACGTCGCCGCGGCGGGCAACGGCATTGTTCACCGCGGTGACCGCGAGTTGGGACTTCATCCGCGAATCGATCGAGTAACCGATGATCCGGTTGGAGAAAACGTCCTTGACCGCACACAGATACAGCTTGCCTTCGCCGGTCCAATGTTCAGTAATATCACCGAGCCACAAATGATTTGGTGCATCAGCGGCGAAGTTGCGCTGCACGAGATCGTCATGGACCGGCGGCCCGGGTTTGCTGAT
>NZ_BDCD01000063.1 GCF_001613325.1 Nocardia yamanashiensis NBRC 100130
GCCGCGGCGGGCGCGGGCCGCGGCGGCGGCTCCGACGCCGAACACTCGCGTTCGGTGCAGCCGTACCAGAACGTCTCGGGCGAAAGCGAACTCACCGGCAATCTCGGTGCGGCGGCCCCGGGCGTGATCGGCCAGGCCGACGAGGAATCCACCGGCGATTACGACGCCGGTCAAGCCTGAAGTCCCGCACCGCATCCCGGCCGCCCGCGAAAAGCGTTGTGCCCCGGAAAGAGTGATGCCGCGGCGGGTGGAGTAGCTGCTCCGCCGCCGCGGCATCGGGTGGGGTCGCTAGACGGATGTACACCCCGCGGGCTACCGACCACCGTTCGTGGGCCCGGTTGTGCCGGGCTCGCCGAATCTCTGTGTCTTCATTTGTAGCAAATGTTTCGGTCAGACGGCAGTCGGGCGGGCCTGGGCGTCGGTGCCGCCGTCGATGACGAACTGCGCGCCGTGGATGAAACCGGCCTGCGGGCCGAGCAGATACGTGATGAGCGCAGCGATTTCGGCCGGTTCGCCGTTGCGGCCGATCGGCGAGGTGAAGTTGCGGATGGCCTCGCCGTAGCGCGGATCGTCCAAACCGGCTCGCAGCAGCGGGGTATCGACCGAACCCGGGGCCACGGTGTTCAGGCGCACGCCCGCCGCGCCCCATTCGACGGCGCGCCGGCGGACCGCGACGGTGACGGCGTTCTTGGAGGCGGCGTAGGCGTAGGAGCCCGCGTAATCGCCCGCGGCGGCGAAGGCTTCGGCCTCGGTGCCCTGCGCGATCGGGTTCTCCTCCCACTTGATGTGGGTGGAGGCGACCGACGAAACCACCACGGCGGCCGGGTTTTCGCCCTTCCGCAGGGCGGGCAGCAGGGCATCGAGCAGGGCGACGGTGGCCCGGTAGTTGATCTCCACGACGAAGTTCGGGTCCGGCACCTGGGGGCCGACACCGGCGCACAGCACCAGGCCGTCGAGCACGCCGCCCGACTTCTCGAGGATCGCTTCGACGGCGGCCGCGCGCACGGCGGGGTCGGTGAGGTCGCCGGTCACGTCGGCATCGCGCAGATCGATGCCGATGATGTCGTGTCCCGCGGCGCGCAGGGCGGCGGCGGTGGCGGCACCGATACCGGAGGCGGAGCCCGTGATGGCAATCGTCATGAGGACATGGAACAAGATCCAGAATCGCGAAGCAACCCCCGGCCGGGCCGGTCTCGGCCACCGAGACGGTTACAACCGGGCAGTCTCGGTGTGCGGTACGACTGTCGGGGTAGCGCAGTGCATTCGCGGTCGTCACCGGCGGGATGCCGGGTTCCGCTGCCGGTCGGCGAGCCTCGGGTTAGCATCGACAACACAACTAGAATCTGTTCTAGTTTTCGCACTGCTCACTGTCGAGAGGACGATCGATGCGCTTCACCTACGCCGAGGCGATGACCAATCCGGACTATTACGTTCCGCTGGCGCAGGCTGCCGAGGCCGCCGGGTTCCACAGCATCACCATCGCCGACAGCATCGCCTATCCGGCCGAATCGGATTCCAAGTACCCGTACAACGGCGACGGCAATCGCGAATTCCTGGACGGCAAGCCGTTCATCGAGACCTTCGTGCTGTCGGCGGCCATCGCGGCGGCCACCACCACCCTGCGGCTGACCCCGTTCGTGCTCAAGCTGCCCATCCGCCCGCCGGTGCTGGTGGCCAAGCAGGCGAGTTCGCTTGCGCGCCTCAGCAACAACCGTTTCGCCCTCGGCGTGGGCATCAGCCCGTGGCCGGAGGACTTCCAGATCATGGGCGTGCCGTTCGAGCGGCGCGGCAAGCGCCTGGACGAGTGCATCGAGATCGTGCGCGGGCTCTCCACCGGCGAGTACTTCGAGTACCACGGCGAGTTCTACGACATCCCGAAGATCAAGATGACCCCGGCGCCGACCGAGCCGCTGCCCATCCTGATCGGCGGGCACAGCGATGCCGCGCTCAAGCGCGCGGTGCGGCTGTGCGACGGCTGGATGCACGCCGGCGGCAATGCCGACGATCTGGAGAAGTACCTGGCCCGGATCAACGAATTGCGCAGCGAGCGCGACAATCCGGGCGAGTTCGAGATCCACGCGGTGTCCCTGGACGCCTACACCCCGGACGGGGTGAAGCGCCTCGAGGACAAGGGCATCACCGACGCCATCGTCGGTTTCCGCAACTCCTACGCCAAGGAGCAGGACACCGAATCCCTCGAGGACAAGCTCACCAAGATCAAGTGGTACGGCGACAACGTGATCGCCAAGCTGAGCTAGACCTTCTTGGCGAAGCCGAGCTCGATCACCGCATCGCGCTCGGCCGCCAGCTCGGCCACGCTGAGATCGATACGCGCCCGGGAGAATTCGTCGATCTCGAGCTCCGGCACGATGGTGTACTCACCGTTCGCGCAGGTGACCGGGAACGAGCTGATGATGCCCTCGGGCACCCCGTAGGACCCGTCCGACGGCACCGCCATCGACACCCAGTCCCCCGGCGCGGTGCCGAGCACCCAGTCGTGAATGTGGTCGATGGCCGCGCTCGCCGCACTGGCCGCCGAGGACGCGCCGCGCGCCTTGATGATGGCGGTGCCGCGCTGCTGCACGGTCGGAATGAAATCGTCTGTCAGCCAAGCGCGATCGCCGGTCAGCTCCAGCGCGGGCTTGCCGGCCACGGTCGCGTGGAAGATGTCGGGGTACTGCGTCGCGGAGTGATTGCCCCAGATCGCGATCCGGTGGATATCGGCCGCCGCGGCCCCGGTCCGCTTGGCCAGCTGCGCGATCGCCCGATTGTGGTCGAGCCGGGTCAGCGCCGTGAAGCGCGCGGCGGGCACGTCGGGCGCATTGCTCATGGCGATGTAGGCGTTGGTGTTCGCCGGATTGCCCACCACGAGCACCTTGACGTCGTCGGCGGCATTGGCGTTGATGGCCGCGCCCTGATCGGTGAAGATCGGCCCGTTGGCGGCCAGCAGGTCCGCGCGTTCCATCCCCGCCGTCCGCGGCCGCGCGCCGACCAGCAGCGCGATATTCGCCCCGTCGAACCCCACCCACGGATCATCGGCGATATCGATCCCCGCCAGCAGCGGGAACGCCCCGTCCTCGAGCTCCATGGCGACACCTTCGAGCGAGGACACCGCGGCCGGGATCTCCAGCAGCCGCAGTTTGACCGGGGTATCGGGTCCGAGCAGCGCCCCGGACGCGATCCGGAACAGCAATCCGTAGGCGATCTGTCCTGCTCCACCGGTCACGGTGACGGTCACGGGACGAGCGGCACTGCTCACGTCGAACTCCTCGCATAGGCGTGGTCGAACACTCCGTAAACCACCCTAACGACCGCTCACCGCCGCTTCCCAGCCGTCGTGAGCAACGAGACACTCGATCGGCCCCGCGCATCTTCAGGCTCTCCTGGCAACGTCACGCGCCCGGCGTGAACAGCCGCCCAGCTCGGGGGCTCCCGCCCGGACCGCCCGCGGCGGGCCCATCCGGCCGAATTCGACTGTTATCGAACGAGCTCCGCGATGTCGGTATCGCTGAGCACGACCGAGGAGACCGCATCGCGAGACCGCACCAACCGCGCGGCCCGATACAACGGCCGTTCCTCCGCGACCGCGTCGCGCGCTTCGGCGCGCAATTGCCGGACCAGCAGCTCGGAGACGGCCAGGGCCGAGACCAGTGCGCAGGACGACAAGGCGTCGGCGAGTTTGCGCAGTCCGAGGATGTGCAGTTCGCGCCCGCTGCCGGAGTCGGTGTACATGGCCAGGGGAACGATGCGGGTGTCAGGTCCCGCCGTGGCGCGCAGGACCACCCGGCTGAGCCGTCCCGGATAGACCAGGATCTCGACCCCGGTGGCCGCGGCCAGATCGAGGCGATGTTCGCCGGTCCAGGTGCGGGCACGAATCTCGGTGCCCGCCAGCCGGATTCGCCGCCGTTGCACCGCCACCGCGTACAGCGCGGTCGGTGCGCCGAGTACGATGCCCGCCGCGACCGCCACCGGCCAGCTGACCAGCAGCGCCAGCAGCAGCCCCACCCCGATGCCGACGCCCAGCGCGGCCAGCGCCAGCCGCCGCAGCGCGGGCGCGTACATCTCGGGAGCGATCAGATCGAGCCCGACCTCGGCGGCGGGCTCGGATTTGCCTTGTTCAGTCACGGCCACACATTCGTCCAGGTCGGGGTGGGTGCACGTCCAGTGTGAGCCACCGGCCCACACACCGCCCGGCACGCTACCAGGATCCCGTGGCCCACATCGGACTTCGCCGGGTGCGCGGGCCTGCCCGCGCACGCCCGCGCACGCCGCGAGGCGAGGTGGAGGCGCGGCCGGGCGGCCGGGCATCACCTCGACTCGGGTTCGAACCTGTTGTGCGTCAGCCCTTTTCGGTTGCCATGGCCGCGGCGACCGCGGCGACGATGCCGTCCAGGGGCAGCTGGCGCTGTTCGCCGTTGCTAAGGTCCTTGAGGCCGATCTCGCCGTCGGCCACTTCGCGGTCGCCGAGCACCAGGGCGAAGCGCGCACCGGACTTGTCGGCCGCCTTCATCGCGCCCTTCATGCCCCGCCCGCCGTAGGCCAGGTCGGTGCGGATGCCCGCCGCGCGCAGTTCGGCGGAGATGGCGACCAGGCGCTGCTTGGCGACATCGCCGAGCGGCACGCCGAACACGTCGACGCGGGTGCCGTCGGTGGCGGACTTGCCTTCGGCCTCGAGGGCCAGCACGGTGCGGTCCACGCCGATGCCGAAACCGATGCCGGACAACGGCTGCCCGCCGAGTTCGGCCATCAGCCCGTCGTAGCGACCGCCGCCGCCGATGCCGGACTGCGCGCCCAGACCGTCGTGCACGAATTCGAAGGTCGTCTTGGTGTAGTAGTCCAGGCCGCGCACCATGCGCGGGTTCACCACATACGGCACGCCGAGCGCGTCCAGGTAGCCCAGCACCAGATCGAAGTGCGCCTTGGCCGACTCGGACAGGTGATCGATCATGAGCGGCGCGCCGGCGGTCATCTCCTTGACCTCGGGACGCTTGTCGTCGAGCACGCGCAGCGGGTTGATCTCCGCGCGGCGGCGGGTCTCCTCGTCCAGGGGAAGCTTGAACAGGAAGTCCTGCAACAGTTCTCGATACTGCGGCCGGCAGGTCTCGTCGCCGAGCGAGGTGATCTCCAGGCGGAAACCGTCCAGTCCGAGCGAGCGGAACCCGGCGTCGGCGATGGCGATCACCTCGGCGTCCAGCGCCGGATCATCGATGCCGATGGCCTCCACGCCGACCTGCTGCAGCTGCCGGTAGCGGCCCTTCTGCGGGCGCTCGTAGCGGAAGAAGGGCCCGGCGTAGCAGAGCTTGACGGGCAGCTGCCCGCGGTCGAGCCCGTGCTGGATGACCGCCCGCATCACCCCGGCCGTGCCCTCGGGCCGCAGCGTGAAGCTCTCCCCATTGCGGTCCGCGAAGGTCCACATCTCCTTGGAGACCACGTCGGTGGACTCGCCCACACCGCGCGCGAACAGCGCGGTCTCTTCGAAAACCGGCAGCTCGACATGCCCGTAACCGGCCAGACGGGCGGTCTGTACGAGCGCGTCGCGCACGGCGACGAACTCGGCGGAGGTCGGCGGAAGATAGTCCGGGACACCTCTCGGGGCGCTGAAGCTGCTGGTCTTGGTCACGATGAACCAGTTTCCACGATGCCCGCCCCGCAAGTCCAACCGGTATTGACACCCCGGTTATAAGGCAACGTCTCAGGAAGTGATGGCACACTCTTACCCCGGAAGCAACCGATACGGAGGGAATGGCTAGTGCCGAGCAATGAACAGCGACGCGCTGCGGCGAAACGGAAGCTGGAGCGTCAACTGGCCAACCGGGCCCAGCGGGCGCGCAAGCGTAAGCAACTCACCATCGCCGCGTCCACACTGGGCGTCGTGGTCGCCGTAGCGGCCGGTGTCGGCATCTACTTCTGGGCGAAGAGCGACGACAACTCGACGACGGCGGCCAAGGACACCCCCGAGGCCTCGCTGGCCTCCGCCCCGCCCCAGGCCAAGGCCAAGCCCGCGGCGGTGAACTGCGGTTACCGCGACTCCCAGCAGCCCGCGGACCGGCCGGTCGCCAAGCCGAACGGCGAGAACGTCTCGACCACCGCGCAGCCGCAGCACGTCACCCTGCAGACCAGCCAGGGCGCCATCGGCCTGACCATGGACGCAGCCGCGTCGCCGTGCACGGTGAACAGCTTCGAGACGCTCGCCAAGGAGAAGTTCTTCGACGGCACCACCTGCCATCGCCTGACCACCGGCGAGGGCCTGAAGGTGCTGCAGTGCGGTGACCCGACGGGCACCGGAAACGGCGGTCCCGGTTACGAATTCGACAACGAGTACCCGACCGACCAGTACTCGGCGCAGGATCCGGCCATGCAGACCCCGGTCGCCTACAAGCGCGGCGTGATCGCCATGGCGAACGCCAACTACGGCGTCGGCTCCACCGGCATCGACGGCAAGGGCACCAACGGCAGCCAGTTCTTCCTGGTCTACGGCGATTCCCAATTGCCGCCGCAGTACACCATCTTCGGCACCATCGACGATGCCGGCCTGGCCACCCTCGACAAGGTGGCGGGCCAGGGCGCGCGGGGCGGCGCGCCGGACGGCTCGCCGAACGCGGTGGTGAACATCGAGTCGGTCGGAATCAACTGAGCGGTACGGTTTTTCGGGCCCGGCGCATCGGTTGCGCCGGGCCCGTTCCTTTTCCGACGGACGCTTGTCCAGACCGCCCGTGAACGTCCGGTGTAAGGCTTTCCTAACCAAAGAAAATCCGAAGTTTTCGACCCCATGCCGGAATTGTGCGATATATGCTGGATCGCGACGCGCGCGTACGGCGGTATCCGAGTTTTCGCTGGTAACCTCGTAGAACGGAGTACGAAGCGGCGTAGTAAAGCCCAACGGGTGACCCCCACCGGGCCCGCTCAGACGCCTCCACTACTCCCGGTGTCCACGTTTGCAGGCGGGACAGGGCTATCCGAACCACCGTTCGCATAGCGATGTTCACGACGAAGCACCACAATCATCCATAGTGATCACTGCAGCACATCGGGGAGCAGGCAATGGCCGAGGATATCGATGACATCGGCCGCGAAACCGCGGCGATGATGAGGCAGATGTTGCAGCTCGCGACACTTGTCGCGCTGCGCACCCGGGAACGTGGCCAGAAGGAAGCGGAAGCCCGCGTCAAGGTCACCGAGACCCGGCAGAAAGAGGCTCGCGAGCGTCAGCTGCGCGAGGCCGCGGATGCCAAGGCCAAGGATCCGCGCAATCTCGAGCTCACGCGCATTCTCGAAAAGCCGCCTCTCGAAAAGGGTCTGTCGCTCGAGAAGGACAAGTTCGCCGCGCAAGCCGAGGCCGGACGCATGGCGGCCACCCAGGCCGCGATCAACAAGTCACTCGTACGCTACGACTCGGTGGAGCGCCGGGCCGCACTGGCCCAGCATCTTTCGCGGATGGGCATCTCCCCCGAACTCGCCGCCGTGCGAATGCTGTTGGAAGTCGGGCAGGCGCAGTCGGCGCAGGACGCGGTACGAGCTCGCGAACAGGAAGCGGCGGTCGCCCAGCGGCGCGCGCGTGAAATGGAAGCCCGTGCGCGCGAACGGGTTCGCACCCCGAACTGAAAAGAAACTGCCCGCGAGCGCCGGCTCGCGGGCAGAGATCTTTCTCCACCACCGCACTCAGATGCGGAAGTCCCCCACCGTGGGATCGCTGAAGAGTCCTTGCTGCGGCGACTTCAGCGGCAACGGGGTCAGCATATCCTTGTGCCCGTTACGGACCGAGCAGTATTTGAACGGCCCCTTCGGATCGAAGAGCTTCGCCATGTGCGGGTCGGCGTGATCCAAAAACCAAACGGACAGGCCGGTTTTGCCGTCCAGGCGGTAGTGCTCCCACGCCCGCCACATGGCATCGAGCCGCGCAACCGCCTCGGCATGCTTCCACCACTCGGGGCACCACACGGTATCGCTGATGTCGGTCACCTGCCGCCGGTACACCAGGCTCAGGTAGTTCTCCACGAACTCGACCACGCTCGCGTAGACCATGGGTTGTTGCTGCTGCTCGTTCACAGCGGCCGGACCTCCTCGATTGTCGCGGCAACTTGCGCCGGTTCGGCCTGGATCAGCGCCTGCCGTTCATTGAGGAGATCGACGAACTCCGTCTTCTGACGCGGCGACGGATCATGGTTGATGATCGACTGTTTCACTTCTTCGGCGTATTCGCCCTCCCACCACGGCACGGTGCGGATCAGCACCGCGGGCGCGCCGGAGGAGAACAGAATGGCGCGACCGTGCGGGAGCGTCGCCAGGCCGTGCAGGTTGAAGGTCTTGGACGAGCCGAGCGAACGCGAATAGCTCTTGCCGCCCTTGGATTCCGACACCGACGAGGAGATGCTCTCGTACTCTCCGATGGCCTCGGCACGCTCCTGCAGGAACTTGGCCTCGTCCACGCCGGGACCCAGCACCTTGATATTGGCCGCGCCCCAGAGCGCGTCCATCCCGTCCATACCCCAGCAGCGCGCGCCCTGCGCCCAGGACTGCAGCACCGTCATGACCACGATGCCGCGCGAGCCGAAGTGACTGTACTGCTTGGGCAGATCCTTCCAGCGCACCACGTTCGCGGCCTCGTCCAGCACCGCGAGCAGCGGAATCGCCAGGCGCCCACCGGGTGAGCGGGACGCCTTGCGCATGGCCACCTCGACCACCGCCTCGGTGAGCGCGCTCACCAGCGGCGAGGCCGAACCGCGGCCCTCCAGGGACAGGCTGTACAAAGTGCCGTTGCGCTCGATGAATTCGAGTTCGTCGAGCGGTTTGCGATTGCTGCCCGGCGTGATCCACGGATGGATATTGGACATCTTCAGGCAGCGCACCATGGCCTTGGCGGTGCCGAAGATACCGCTGCGGGTGCGTTCGTCGAGGTTGTACTGCTGCGCGAGACCCGGTGCCATGTAATGCATTCCGGCCTGCCGCAGCAATTCCACCGGCTCGGTGTCCTGCCAGTTGTTGACCCACTCCCAGACCTGGGTGATGGGCCGCCCGCCCGCCGCGGCGGCCAGGAACAAACCGGCCAGCAGGTCCTCGGCTTCGGGATCGAAGTAGCTGTCGCTGCCCGGGCCGGAGCCGCCGGGACCGTCCTCGGCATCGGAGAAGTGACCGGCCAGTTTCATCGCGCGCAGCTCGTAGCCGGGGCGATGCGGGTCGATCCAGGCCATCGGATCCCAGTACCAGCCGGGTTCCTCCTGCTGGATCAGGTCGTGCGAGTCCACGGCCACGCCCTGCGGGTCGAAGACGAAGATGGGACTGCCCTTCTTGGCCCGCACGTCCCGGGTGGCGTCGACGACGTCACGCTTGTTGGAGGTGACGATCACCGGGCCGATGGCCGAGAGCACCGCCGGGATCACCCGCGAGGTGGTCTTGCCCTGCCGGGGACCCCAGATATCGATCTGCAGGTCCTCGTAGGAGCCGTAGAGCATATTGCCGTCGGCCACCGAGATGCCGATCGGTACGCCCGGATTGTCGTCACGGCCCAGCCGCATGCCCAGATCCTTGGCCTTCTGGCGCACGCCCTCCTCGGTCAGCGCCTTGATCGCGCCGCCGGAGCCCATGTAGTCGGCCTTGTCGTCGACCGGTAGTCGCCCCTTGGACTTGCGCGCGGCCTGCTTCTTCTTGACCACCCGCCAGGTCACGGCGGCCAGGATCACCAGCACCACGATGACGGTGGAGGCCATCGGCCAGTGCAGTTTGCCCTTGGCGAGATCCACGCCGATGGCGATCGGGTTGATCGGGAACTTCTGGCGCGGAGTCGACAACAGGTTGCCCACTTGCAGGGCGAACCACAGGGTTCCGAAAATCGCGAAACCCGCGTAGATCATGTGGAGTTGGGTGTCGGGACCGGGATCAGCCGGATCCGTCACCTTCTTCTTCGCCATCTCTAGCCTCCTGGGATGACCTGTGTGTCAGTGCCGCTCGGTGTCATTGCCACTCAACGGAATTCGTCCAGCAGCCAGCCGCCGGTGGTGGTGCGTACGACGGTGGCGACGACCGTGGCCGGCGGCAGGGTTTCGCGCCGTCCGTCGGGGTATACGACCGTCTGCTCGATACCGATCTTGTACTGCTGGCGGTTCGGATCCGCGCCGGCCGGCGCTTTCTCCCCGGACGCGAACGCGAAAGCCTCGATGTGTGCGCCCGCTTTGCTCCAATTGGACCACTGCAGGGTGGGCTTCGGCGTTTCCGCGCCGGTGGGTGGTGTATCCAGTGTACGGATCAGTGTGGGACCCAGCCATTTCCGCGCCCGCGCCAGCGACGAGCTCTGGGTTTCGGTGGCCGGATTCCAGGTGTAGATCTCGCGCAGGGCCGCCACCGCCACGCCTTCGGCGGAGGCCGGATCGGGCGCGGGGGCATTCTCCAGCAACCGGGTGGTGGTCGGAACATCCTGCCCGCCACCCGATTTCGAAGACGGCGAATCGCTGCCACCGCCACCGCACGCGGTGATCAGTACCGCGAGGGTCACCACCAGCATCACCACCAGGTTCGTGCGTTGCACCGCCGGATTCACTCCGCCCGGCACGCGCCGTCGCTCCGGTCCCGAATGCTCCGGGCGCGCGGCCGGACCACCCTTCCAGGCTAGTCGTCCGGACCGACACCCGGGCCATACCAGCGGGTTTCCCCCGTCGGCGTGTCCGTTTCGATCGGGTCGGGTCATGTGCCGCGACTGGCTTCGTTGATGGTTTCCACCAGGCTGCGGTTCATTTCCGCGGCGGCCGCGAGCTGCTGTTGCAGCAGGGCCACCTTGCGGCGCAAGGCGATCGCGTCCATGCGTTCCAGGCCGGGGCTCTCGGCGGCGCGGACCCAGTTGCGCACCGAATTGGTGTGCACGCCGATCTGGTCGGCGACCACCCGGCATGCCTCCGATTCCGAGCGGAGTTTCCCGGTCAGCGCGATCACCTGTTCGACCGCGGCCTGCCGGACCTCCGGCGAGACTCTTCGGTAGGACCGATGCGGCATCATGCGCCACTCCCCTCGTCCGCGCCGTCGCCGGCGTACTCCGGTTCGCCGGTACCGCCGAATTCGCTGAAACGCGAGTTGGTGTCGTGGATTCCGCTCTCCTTCTCCGAGAGCGTGAACTCCATGTGGAACGGGATGCCCGGGCGGCGATCCTCACCGATCTTGAGCAGGAATTTGCCGGTGCCCGGAGCGGGCGGGCGGGTCTGGCCGGGTTTGAGCGCTTCACCGGTGAGCGCCTGCGGCGCGGACCAGCTGGTCACCATATCCTCCTCGGCGCTGGTGAAGGGAACCGTGGAATCCAAGCGGGAGATCTCCTCGGCCGGGAGCGCGCCGAAGATCTTGGCGCGGGCGCGTTCCAGGAAGCCGAGCGCCTTGGCGATGGCGGCTTCGCTGCCCAGGGCCTGGAGGTCCTTGATGGTGTGGCTGATCATGATGAGCGCGGTGCCGATACCGCGCTGCAGACGGGTGAGTTCGTCCACGCGATCGACCATGAAGTCGCCGAGGCCGAGCACCTGCCACAGCTCGTCCATCACCACCTGGAAGTAGCGTTGCGGGCCGAGTTCGGCGTCGGCGAGCACGTGCGCGGCTTCCACCGAGGCGAAACCGTCGGCCCAGCAGGCCAGCATGACGGCGGCCTTGAGTTTCTTGTCGCCGTTCGGGATGTGCGAGACGTCGATGCAGACCGCGGTCGAGTTGGTGTCGATGGGAGTCGTGGTGTGGCCGTTGAAGATCGCGCCGAACGGGCCCTGGGTGAGGGCGCGCAGCGAGCGGCGCAGACCCTTGATGGCGTTCTGGTATTCGTCCGGGTTGTCGGCGCCGGCGTCGAGCTGCAGTTCGTCGCCGCCCGCCACGATGACCTCCAGGAGGTCTTCCAGGATGGGCGGGTGTTCCGGGGTGAACCGGCTGCCGTCCCGGTAGAGGATGCGCAGGCCGGTCGAGACCAGGGTTTCCTCGAAGTCGCGCACGCGCGCCCCGCGCACCAGTTCCACCAGGCCGGCGACCAGGGTCACCTGCCGGGCGCGCAGTTCCTGCATGACCTGGGTGCGCAGTTCCGGGTGGTCGCCGAGCAGCGGGACGATGGAGCCGAGCACGCCGGCAGCCAGCGGATTCAGTTTGCCGTAGCCGTAACCCAGGTCGATGACCTGGCCGCCGACCAGCTCCACCAGTTTGCGGTAGTCGGGTTTGACGTCGGCCAGCACCAGCGGGGTGATCCCTTGCGCCACGCCGCCGAGCACGATGCGGCGCACCAGCGAGGATTTGCCGAAACCGTTGAGGCCCAGGACGAAAAGGCTCGGTGCGGTGATGAAGCTGCCGCGCATGAACCAGTTCATCGGGTCGAAGCACACCGGCGCGCCCGTATGCAGGTGCGAGCCCAGCGGCGTACCGATCAGCGGCGCACCGGCGCCCACCGACCAGGGCCACAGTCCGGCCACCTGAGCGGTGGTGGCCCGGTACTCCACCGGCCGCCCCACCACGTTCATCCGTCCGCCGCCGGCCCCCGTGTACCCGCGATCGGTGAGTTGCGCTGTGGTCCGGTCGAATTCGTCGAAGCTGCCGTACTCGAGCCGCTCGGCCCGCGCCGCGAAGTTCCGGCGCCGCAAGTCGTCGGTATGAATCCGGAAAGTAGCCCAAGCCGCCTTGAGCCCGCTCCCCTCCCGCGCCGTGACCTCCAGCTTCGCCCGCGTAGCGTCGTCCAGCAGCTTCGGCCCCGACTGCTTCTTGCGCTCGGCCTTCCGCCGCGCCGCGGCTTTCTGAGCCGCCGCTTTCTTCGCCGCCCGATCCTCGGCTACCTGCTCCTTCGCGATCCGAGCCTGCTCCCCCTTGCTCTTTCGCCCCCCGCCCCGCCCGCGCTCGTCCACACGCCGAGCCCGTTCCTCCGCGCCGCTCCGTTCGCCGCGCCCGCCCCGGCCCCGCCCGGCCTCACTCGTCTCCTCCTCGGTCCGAGACCGCCGAGTCCGCCCCGGCGCAGCGCGCACCCCCAAATGCACCGGATCGGCATCCGTCGGCCGCCCACGCCCGGTTCCCCTGCCCCGCTGCCCATCTCCGCCGACCTCCCCCTCGACGCCACCGATCCGCTCCCCCCGCCCACGCACGCCATGCTCCCCCGGCGTCCGCCCTTCCGACTGATAATCCGCCCGCCGAGCCCGGCCCTCGCCGTCCCCACGCCGAGTCCCCCGCCCACCCTGTTCATCACGCCGCCGCTCCCGCCCCGCCTCGCCCTCACGCCCGGCAGCCGCATCGCCACCGCGCCCGCCACGAGCAGAAGCCCCACCCGCACCAAATCCGTCGCGAACAGAGGCTCCACCGGCACCGCGTCCATCGCGAACAGAAGCCCCGTCCGCACCGCGTCCATCGCGATTCACCGCACCGGTCCGCGAACCCACTTCTTCACTCCGCCGCCCGCGTATCCCACGGTCATCCACCCGTCGCGACCGGTCGGTCCCGGAAGCCGCGCCGTCCCCCCTCCCAGCCGCCGGCTCCGTACGCCGCACGCGATCCCCCGGCTCGTCCCGTCGCCCACGCACCCCCGATTCCCCACCGCGCGTAGCGATTTCACCCGGCGCGGTCCGCCGCGCGAGCTCACGCCCACCACGGCCCTCCACACCGATTTCACCGCCATCATCCGAACGCGCCCGATCCCGCCCGGCCCGCCGCTCACCACTCTCGGCAGTCCCGACCCGACGCCGTTCCGCCCCGGCGCCTTCCGACTCACGCCCGGCCGTCACAGCATCCGACCCACGCCCTAGCTCCCGGTCCATCCGATCCCCCTCGGCCAGTTCCGACCCGCGCGAAGTCCCGTCACCACCAGACTCCACACGGCGCGCGAGTCCGCGCTCCGATTCACCCGCACCGACCACACCCACCCGGCCGGCCACTTCCGAACCCCGCTCGAGCACCTCACCATCTCGCGCAGCATCTGCCCGGACACCGGGCTCGCGCTCCGCAACAGCCGAATCCGGCACAGACACATCGGATTCCGACGTATCCCCCGGCCCCTGCGATACCCGGTGGTCCGCAATGTCACCACCGGCCTGCTGCTCGCCAAGATCCCGAGCAGCCTGCACCGACGCATCCGGCGATCCCGACTCGGCGCGCTGCCCCGAATCCTTACCCGCCACCACCGAAGCCGACCGGTCGTCACTCGACGCGACAGGCTGAACCCCGGACTCGGGTGCACCGACAGTGACCTCCGCTGCGCCTTCCTCCGATCCGTCCTGGTGCAACCCAGCCTCAGTCGCCGAATCAACCAGCGCCGCCAGCGCTTCGGCCGCCACACTCATCGACCGCGATGCCCGCTCGGCCTCGGCACCCGACAGCGAATCCTCGTCCGCGCCCCCGGAACCCGGACGCCGCGTCTGCGCCTGATCCCCGGAAGTATTTCCATTACCCACCGGGCTCACGCTGGCCGACCGCGCCTGTCCCGCTCCCGGGGTAGCCGAATTCCGCAGCGGCACCGACCCATCCGACGATCCCGCAGCGTCATCCGCGGCCGCGTCCGGGATGCGAGACCGTCCGGACGACCGGGCCGACTCCACGGTGGACGTTGCGTCACCGTGCACAGCCGCTTGTGCCTCGGCAGCGTGCGCCCGCTGGGGCATGCGGCGGGCCTGATCTCGATGTGGCGCTGGGGCGTCCGGCAAATCCGTAACGCTGCCGGAAGGGCCTTCAGCCGCAGAATCCGATGAGTCGAACTGGCCGGGCGGGCGTGTCGGCGCCGCAGTCTCCGCCGCAGCGGCGTTCCGGATCGGTCCGGCCGCCGGGTCGCGGGGGTCGTCACCCGGTCCGGCGGATGGCCGACGGGTGGCAATCGGCTCCGAGGAGTTGCGCCCTCCGCCCAGTGGCTGTGCGGTTCCAGCAGTATCGTGCCCGGATGAATCCGGGATGCGGGACCGGCTGGACGACTGAGCCGGCTCCACGGTGGACGTTGCGTCACCGTGCCCGGCCGCGCGCGCTTGTTCGGGCGTGCGGCGGGCCGGATCTCGATGTGGCGCTGGGGTGTAGGGCAGATCCGTGACGTTGCCGGAAGTGCCCTCGGGCTCCGCCGAGTCCGGTGTTCCGAAGCGCGCGGGCTGGCGTGCCGCTGCATCCGACGAGGGGCGCGGCGCGAATTTATCGGGCGGGGTGTCGGTTTCCGGGTGGCCTACTGCTGCTGAGCGGGCGCGTTCGGAGCGGCGGGCGGCTTCTACGGAGCGTTCGCGGAGGGAGCCGGGGCCGTCTACCGGGGACGTGCCGCGCCGGATCGGTGGGGGCGGGGTGTCTTCGGGAGTTGGGTCGGGGAGGATCGGGGGGAGGGAGGGCAGGGTGGGGCGGCGGGCCGGGCGGGAGAGCGCGGTCGGGTCCGATTGAGCTGGGGGCGCTTCCGATTGGGCGCGGGTCCGCTCGTAAGGGTGTGCGGGCTCGGGGCGGGGCGTGCGCTGTACGGCACCTGTGCCGGGCCGCTGCCGGGCGCGGTCGGGCGAGCCGCCGGAGACGCGCTGGGCGGGCCCGGGTTCGTCCGCGGTGTCGGTGGGTGCGCCGTGGTTGTGGCGGGCGCAGTCGTCGCCGGGGGTGCAGGGGCCGCGGTCACCGGACGGTGGACGCGAATCGGTGTCGTCGGCAGCGATTCTCGCCGTGCGGGCGGCATCGCCGGCAGCGGTTTTCGCCGCGCCGACGGCATCGGTGGCAGCGGTTTTGGCCGCGCTGACAGCCTCCGGGGCAGCGGTTTTGGCCGCGCCGGCGGCTTCCTGGGCAGCGGGCTCCGCGGGGTCCGGCTCCGGTTCGGGGAGGGGGTCGCGGCGGAGCATGCGGCGGTCGGGGAGGGTGCCTTTGCGGGGGCGGTGTTCGTCGCGGACCAGGCGGGAGGGGGCCGGGCGGTCGGGTTCGGGGTCGCCGGGGAACCGGTCGACGGGCTCGATCGGGGGGATGTCGCGGCGGGCGCTGCGGCGGGCCGGCGGGGCCGAATCGCGTTCGCGCACCGGGGGTTCGGGGTCACGTGGCATGGCGGATCACCCTGCGAGGGCTTTCGGGATGGTGGCGTGTTCGGGGAGGATGACGCCGCAGCCGAGGGAGGCGGCGAAGGCCGCGCCCTGGTAGCGGTAGCAGCGGCGGATCTTCAGGCGGGCCTGGGTGGACAGGTCGCGGGTGATGGCCTCGATGCGCGGCAGGTCACCGCGCAACGGCTCGGTGATGGTCACCAGGGCGCCGAAACGGGTGACGCCGTGACCACGCGCCTGTTCCTCACGGGCCTGCTGGGTGGCGCCGACCCGGAGCGTCGCCGCCGCGGACACCACGCCGCGCTCGGATTGCTGTGCCACCAAAGCGTTCTTGTAGTCGTCGTCCACGATCTGCGCGGCGTCACCGGCCGAATGCGGCCGGTAGACGATGGCGATGCGCTTGCGCGGCACTTCGGGATTCGGCGCCAGCAGACGCTGCAACACGCGCTCGTCCACCGCGCCCTCGGGAGCGGTATCCATCTCCCAGGTCACCGACCGGCCACCGTCGTGAATGAAGTGGTCCCAGCGCTCCTCGTGCGAAACCGGCCCCGCGTCAGCCCAATCCAGCCCGTGCCCGCCGGGCTCCCCCGCCGCGACCTCGAGATCGGCCTGCGCCGCCGGATCGTAACTGCGGCGAATGAACGAGATCACGTCCTCGGCCGACATCGGCTGGCACCGCACACCGGCTTCGGCGAGAGCGGCGCAGATGCCCGGCAACCGGCGCCCGATCTCGACCGCTTCCTCGGCGGGATTCTTACGCCGCTCGGCCGTGGTCGCCTTGAACGTGATGGCCACCCGCGGCAGCAATTGCACCCGCTCCTGCGGCAATTCGGTGGCCAGCTCGTACATGACCTGCTGCGCCAGATCCGGCGCTTCCGGCCGGGTGATGGTGGCGACCTCGGTGAGCAACCGGTTGCCGGTCTCGGGCACGGTGTCGATGACCGGCACCACGGCCACGATGTCGGAGGTCTGCCCCAGCGAGGCCAGGAAGTTGCCCCACGCCCCGACCCAGCGATCGATGACCGGCTGGTCGACGGCCTCGTGCCCCTGCGGCCAGGCCCGCAAAACCACGGTGTACTGCCCGAATTGGGGCAGATGGATCATGCCGAACTGATACCCGCCGGCATCCACGCCTTCGTACAGGCGCGACGGCGCCATCAATCCGGGCAGCCGCGTGACGCCGCCGGGAATCCGGGAGAACCGCCCGCCTCGATAGACGTGCTCGCCCTTGTTCCGTCCGCGCAACCAATGGAACATCATCAATCCCGTCTCGTAGCCGGAGCGTCCCCCGGTCCGCCACACCAGTGGAACCATCACGACCAGACCGAAGCCCGCGACGAACAGGGCCGGTTTCGGCCCCGCCACCAGCGCCGTGAGCAGCGCGGTGATCACCACCGCGAACCCGACCACGGTCTCACCCCAGCGCAGGCCGAAAAGTCCTGCGCTGCGGGGCTTCTGCCACAGGCCGTACGAGCGCCGCTCGTAGGTGTCGGTCATGGTCATCGCGGGATGGTGCTCCTACCGAGGTCGGGTGAACGGTTGGCCCAGCGGTCTCCGGCGATATCGCCCATGCGTTCGTCGGCGCGGTTCAGGCTCGCGGTCGCGGCCCGGACCTGTGCGACGCGATTCGCCGCGCGCGCCGCGCCCGACGGTACTGCGCCGCCTCCGCCGCCGGAGGGATTCCCGGCGGGTGT
>NZ_BDCD01000064.1 GCF_001613325.1 Nocardia yamanashiensis NBRC 100130
TGGCGGTCCGGCTGCCGAAGTTCGTCATGTGCCCCGCCGCAACCCCCTCGGCCGAATCGGTATCGCCGGCGGATATCGCTTTCAAACCCGCGAGCAAGTCCGCGTGACTGGTTCCGATGACGACCGCACGATGTTCGAACAGTGCACGCCCGCCGAGAGCGACGGCCGTGTCGGTCAGTGACGGAAGATCAGTCGAGACGCAGTCCAGTAAACGTCCGGCCTGCGCGGCGAGCGCGGCTGGTGATCTGGCCGAGATCACCCACGGCAGCACCCGATCTCGCGATTCCGGATCCCCGGGCCCGGCCTCGCCGGTGGTATCCGCCCGGGGCTCTTCGAGGATGACGTGGGCGTTGGTCCCCGAAATACCGAACGAGGACACCGCCGCCCGCCGCGGACGACCATTACGCGGCCAGTCCCGCGCTTCGGTCAGCAGCTCCACCCGGCCCGAAGCCCAATCCACATGCGGCGAAGGCTCGTTCACATGAAGCGTCGCGGGCATCCGCTCGAAACGCATCGCCTGCACCATCTTGATCACACCTGCGATACCCGCGGCAGCCTGCGCGTGACCGATGTTGGACTTGATGGAGCCCAGCCACAGCGGATCGCCTTCCGCGCGCTGACCGTAGGTCGCCAGCAACGCCTGGGCTTCGATGGGATCACCCAGTTTGGTCCCAGTGCCATGCGCCTCGACCAGGTCCACATCACCGATACCCAGACCCGCGTTGGCCAGAGCCTGCCGGATCACCCGCTGCTGCGACGGGCCGTTCGGCGCGGTCAGGCCATTGGAGGCACCATCCTGATTCACCGCCGAGCCAGCCACCACCGCCAACACCCGATGACCCAATTCCTCAGCCCGAGACAGCCGTTCGACCACCAGCACACCGACACCCTCGGCCCAGCCGGTACCGTTCGCACCACCGTCGAAGGACCGGCACCGGCCGTCCGGCGAAAGACCCTGCTGCCGACAGAATTCCACGAACATCTGGGGCGTCGCCATCACGGTCACGCCCCCGACGAGGGCCAGTTCGCACTCCCCCGCGCGCACGGCCTGCCCGGCCGAGTGCAGGGCCACCAGAGACGACGAGCATGCGGTGTCGACGGTCACCGCAGGGCCTTCCAGTCCCAGCGTGTACGCGACGCGACCCGTGATCACCGAACCGGCCTGTTCCATCGAGCCGTAGTCGTGATACATCGCTCCCGCGAACACTCCGGTGTTCGTCCCGCGCAACGACTTCGGATCTATGCCGGCGTCCTCGAGCGCTTCCCAGGACACCTCCAGCAGCAGTCGCTGCTGCGGATCGATCTCGAGTGCGTCCCGGGGCGCGATCCCGAAGAATCCGGCGTCGAATTCGCCCGCACTGTAGAGAAATCCACCCGATCGCGTGTAGGTCCGGCCCGGGACGCCGGGTGTCGGATCGTAAAGTTTCGCGGTATCCCAGCCCCGATCGGCCGGAAAATCGCCGATGCCGTCCCGGCCCTGATCGACCATGGCCCACAAGGCCGCCGGGGAGTCCGCCCCGCCGGGATACCGGCACGCCATACCCACAATCGCCAAGGGTTCGGTCAACCGGCGGTGACCGGCGCGGAGTTCTTCGACCTCGATCAACGCGGCGCGGAGAGCGTCGACCAGCCTGGTGTCGGAGTTCGTCATGGTTGTCACCGCTCACTTCTCGCCGGATGCTTCGCCGAGGGCGAGGCGGATCAGGTCTTCTTCGTTCATTTCCCGGATCCGGCTGGTCGTCGCGGCGGTGCTCGCGCTCGTCGCCGACTCGGCCCGGAGCCGTTGTGGCGGTGTGGAACCGGCGCCGTCCTCCGGTCGCACCAGTTCCGCGAGGTGATCGGCCAGGGCGCGCGATGTCGGATAGTCGAAGACCAGTGTGGCGGGCAGTTCCGCCTCGATCGCCGCAGCGACTCGATTGCGGAATTCGACCGCTGTCAGGGAGTCGAAACCCATTTCCTGGAACGGCCGATCGGCATCGATGAAGTGCGCGCCCGCATAGCCGAGGAGCGTCGCCGCATGCCCTCGCACCTGGTCGAGCAGCGTGCGCCGCCGGGCCCGGGAATCCATCGACCGCAGGGCTGCTGCCCGCCCGCCGCTCCGTTCGGCCGCACGACGGCGGTCCCGGCGCAGGATTCGGTCGAAGATCGGCGGTGTCCGGAAGCCCCCGGCCAGCGCGGCCCGATCCAGATGCGCGGGTACGCAATGACTCTGCGCACCCGCGAGGGTCCGGTCGAACAGGCGCAGGCCCTCGGCCGCCGACAGTTCCACCAGACCCGATCGGTTCAACCGGCCGCGATTCGCCTCGGCAAGCCGCGCGGCCATGCCCTCCTGCGCCCATGGACCCCAGGCCAGCGAGGTGGCGGCGAGCCCGCGTGCACGCCGGTGGGCGGCGAGGGCGTCGAGGAAAGCGTTCGCGGCAGCGTAGTTTCCCTGACCCGGACCGCCCAGGACGCCGGACACCGAGGAGTAAAGGACGAACATCGTGAGGTTCGTATCCGCGGTCAGGCGGTGCAGGTTCCAGGCGCCGTCGACCTTCGGTGCGAAGACCGCATCGATTCGGGAAGGGGTCAACGACGTCACCACGGTGTCGTCGAGCACGCCGGCGGTATGGACGACGCCGGTCAGCGGCGTGTGAGCGGGAATGCCCGCTAGGATTTCGCGCAGCCGAACGGCATCGGCGACATCACACGACTCGATCCGCACCGTCGCGCCGGCCTCGGTGAGCTCGGCGCACAGCTCGGACGCTCCCGGCGCGGACATCCCCTGCCGGCTGAGCAGCAGCAGCGCGCGGGCGCCGTGCGCGGTGACCAGATGGCGCGCGGCCAGCGCACCGAGACCTCCGGTGCCGCCGGTGATCAGGATCGTGCCGCCGGTGTCGATCTCCGCCGGCACGGTGGGCGTGGTCAGAGGCTCCAGCCGCGGCGCCAGCAGGCGGCCTTCCCGTAGCGCGAGCTGGGGTTCGTTCGCTTCGAGCAGTGCCGCGATATCCGGTTCGCCGGTATCTGTGTCGGCCAGGATGATTCGACCCGGATGCTCCGACTGCGCGGCGCGCACCAGCCCCCAGATCGGCGCTCCCGCGAGGTCGTTCACCTGCTCGCCGGGCAGACCGATCGCGCCCCGGGTCACCACCACCAGCCGCGCCCGCTCGAAACGCGAGTCCGCCAGCCAGGTCTGCAGCACCTCGAGCACGCCGCCGACCCGAGAGCGAAGCTGATCGGCGTCGGTGCGGGGATCCGGAACACAATGCAGCACAACGGCATCGGGGGCGGCGTCGGGGTCGATCGGCGGCCAGTCCACGATCTCCGCCGATCCGACCGGAGTAACCGGGAAACCGATATCCATCCACTCGACGGCGAACAACGAATCGCGCGATCCGCCGACGGCGAGTTGTTCGGGCGTCACCGGGCGACCGGCCACCGAACCCACCGTCAGCACCGGATGACCTGTCTCATCCGCTGTTTCGACCGACAGCGACCGATCCCCCACCGCAGCGGCACGCACCCGCAGCCGGGTCGCGCTCCCGGCGCGAGCCGTCACCCCCGACCACGTGAACGGCAGCACGAGCTGACCACCGGTCAGCAGCGACGCGTGCGTCGCGGCATCCAGCAGGGCGGGATGAACGACGAATCCGGCCGCCGAAGCCGTATCGCACAGCTCGGTCTCGGCGAACACCTCGTCGCCGCGCCGCCACGCCGCTCGCAGACCGCGAAACACCGGGCCGTAACCGAAGCCCAGCTCTTCGAGCACGTCGTAGGCCGGCCCCACCTCCAATGGTTCGGCGCCCGCGGGTGGCCATTCCGCCCAATCGAAGGTCCCGGTCACGCCGCCGGAATCCTGCACACCGCGGGCGTGCAGTGTCCATCCGGATTCGTCCGCGGCACGGGAGAAGATCGAGACCGTGGGCGGCCCGGTCTCTACCGGGTCGACCGTGACCTGGATTCGTACCGCGCCGGTCTCGGGAAGTATCAGTGGAGTCAGGATCGTCAGCTCGGACAACGCGTCACAGCCCACCTCCGCGCCCGCGCGCAGGGCGAGCTCCACGAAGCCGGCACCGGGGAACATCACCTGCCCCAGCACCGTGTGATCGGCCAGCCAGGCGTGGGTTTCCAGGGACACGCTGCCGGTGAGCGTCACCGCGCCGTCGCGGGCGGACTCGATCACGGTACTCAGCACCGGATGCTCCGCGCTCCGCAGTCCGAGATCGGTCGCGTCGGCACGTGCCTTCGGCGTCAGCCAGAACCGCCGGCGCTGGAACGCGTACGGCGGCAACGATATTCTTCGACCGCCCCGTGGCGCGGTGACCGTCTCCCAGTTCACGGTGCCGCCCGCGACGAACAGATCGGCGAGAGCGGCAAGTATCGCGGTGGGCTCGTCCGCGTCACGTCGCGCGATGGCTGTGACCCGCGCACCGCGCGCGTCCACGGTGTGACCCACCATCGGCGCCAGCGACGACTCGGGGCCGATTTCCAGGAACCGGGTGATGCCGGCGGCCGTCATGGCGGCCACCCCGTCGGCGAAACGGACGGGGTCGCGGACGTGGTCCAGCCAGTAGCCGACGTCGGCGTAATCTTCGCCCGCGCGTTGCCCGGTCATGGTGGACACCAGTGCGATTCGTGGCCGGGACGGCCTGATATCCGCGATCTCCGCCGCGAACCCCGCGAGCATCGGCTCCATCAGAACCGAATGAAAACCATGCGACACCCGCAACCGCGATGTCCTTCGCCCCCGCCCCGCGAACACCGCCACCACCGACTCCACCGCACCGGCAACCCCCGACACCACCACCGACACCGGCGAATTCACCGCCGCCAAACTCACCTCGGCGGAAAGAAACTCCGCGATTTCCGATTCGGAGGCCTCCACCGCCGCCATCGCCCCGCCCGGGGGCAGTTCCTGCATCAATCGCCCCCGCGCCACCACCAACCGTGCGGCATCGGGTATCGACAACACCCCTGCCACCTGTGCGGCGGCGATCTCGCCCACCGAATGACCGGCGACCGCGTCGACCGTGACTCCCCAGGACCGCAACAGCGCGAACACTGCCACTTCGAACGCGAACAGGGCCGGCTGGGCATAACGCGTCTGAGCCAGCAACGCCTCGTCCGACCCCCACATCACCTCGCGCAACGGACGATCCAGCCACCGATCCACCTCGGCCACCACCTCGTCCAACGCGGCCGCGAACACCGGAAAAACCTCCGCCAGACCACGACCCATGCCCACCCGCTGCGAACCCTGACCCGAGAACACCACCCCGGTACGACCCGGCAACACCCGACCCGACACCACACCCGGATGCGGTACACCGGTGTGCAGCGCCCGGGTGCCGGTCACGAGTTCCGTGGTGGCGGCGCCCAGCACGACGGCGCGGTGATCGAACGGTGAGCGTCGTGCCAGTGCCAACGCCACGTCCGCGGCAGACGTTTCGCCGGTGGCCAGGAATTCCAGAAGCCGCGTGCTCTGCGCGGTCAATGCGGCGGCCGTCTTCCCAGAGAACACCCAGGGCAGCACGGGCTCGTGCGAATTCGGCTGCGCCGTGCCCTTTTCGGCCACCGCCGGTGCTTCCTCCACGATCACGTGAGCATTGGTTCCGGAGAGTCCGAACGAGGACACCGCCGCCCGCCGGGGGCAGCCGTTCGCGGGCCAATCGCGCGCCTCGGTGAGCAACTCGACCCGGCCCGCCGACCAATCCACGTGCGGGGTGGCCTGCTTCGAGTGCAAGGTGGCCGGCATGCGCTCGAAGCGCAACGCCTGCACCATCTTGATCACGCCCGCCACGCCGGCGGCGGCCTGGGTGTGGCCCATGTTCGATTTGATCGACCCCAGCCACAGCGGATCCCCGCCGGTGCGCCGGCCATAGGTCGCCAGCAGCGCCTGTGCCTCGATGGGGTCACCGAGCGTGGTACCCGTGCCGTGCGCTTCCACCACGGCCACATCCGCGACCCCGAGCCCGGCGGCAGCCAGGGCTTTCCGGATCACCCGCTGTTGCGCGGGACCGTTGGGAGCGGTCATGCCGTTCGAGGCCCCGTCCTGATTCACAGCCGAGCCCGCGATCACGGCCAGCACCCGGTGTCCCAGTTCACGTGCCCTGGACAGCCGCTCGACGACCAGCACGCCCACGCCTTCGGAGAGCCCGACCCCGTCCGCCGCACCGGAGAAGGAGCGGCAGCGCCCGTCGGGCGAGAGTCCCTGCTGCCGTGCGAAACCCAGCACCATGCCCGGGGTGGACATCACGGTTACGCCGCCGGCCAGGGCCAGGTCGCATTCCTCGGAGCGCACGGCCTGCGCGGCGAGGTGCAACGCCACCAAGGACGAGGAGCACGCCGTGTCCACCATGACCGTCGGTCCCTCCAGACCCAGGAGATAGGCCACCCGGCCGGACAGGACCGAACCGCCGTTGGCGGTCAGGATGTAGTCGTAGAGCTCGTGCGAGACCTCGTCCATGCGCGGCAGGTAGTCCCAGGAGAAGGATCCGATGTAGACCCCGGTATCGCTGCCCCGCAGCGTTTTCGGGTCGAGCCCGGCGTCCTCGAGCGCTTCCCACGACACCTCGAGCAGCTGGCGTTGCTGCGGATCCATCGCCACGGCCTCGCGGGGACTGATCCCGAAGAAGTCGGCGTCGAAATCGGCTGCGCCGGATAGGAATCCGCCGGAGCGGGTGTATGTCCGCCCGGTCTTGCCCGGTTCCGGATCGTAGAGCCGCTCGATGTCCCAGCCGCGGTCGGTGGGGAATTCGCCCACCAGGTCGCGCCCCTCGGCCACCGCGTCCCACAGTTCGTCCGGGGAGTTCACTCCACCGGGGAAACGGCAGGCCATGCCCACGATGGCGATCGGTTCCGTGAGACGACCGCGCAGCTCGGCGTTCTCCCGCAGCAGGGTGTCGTGCTGCCGCGCCGCGGCGCGAAGGGCTTGGAGCAGTTCATCGTTCGACGTCATGATTGAACGCCTTCCCTGGCGTCGGGCCGTGGTTCGAGGAATCGCCGCACCAGCTCGCCCGCGTCCATACTTTCGAATTCCGGGCCGGGTCGCGTATCCGCTGCCGCCTCGGCCGAGAGCACGGGATCGGGCTCGTCGGTATCGAACTGCGCGGTCAGGTATTTCGCCAGATCCCGTGGCGTCGGGTAGTCGAAGATCGCGGTGACCGGGACCGGCAGCTCCGTCACAGACTTGATCTTGTTTCGGAATTCCATGGCGCTGAGCGAGTCGAAGCCGAGGTCCTGGAACGCGCTGTCGGCGGCGAGGTCCGAATCCGCGCCGTAGGAGAGCACTTCGGCGGCGGTGCCGAGAGTCAGCTCCAGGAGCCGGTCCTGCCGCTCGAGCCGGTCGAGCTCGGCGAGCGTCCGTGCCTGTGACGGTGCGTACCCGGGACCGATATCGCGGCGCGGCGGCGTGCGGACGAGCCCGCGCAGCAGTGCGGGCAGTTCCCCGGTGCGCGCGCCGAGCGCGGTGCGATCGATGCGGACGGGTGTCAGCATCGGATTCGACTGGGCCAGCGCGATATCGAACAGGGCGAGCCCGTGGACGGTGCTCAAGGGAATGACACCCTGGCGGCGGATCCGGCGCAATTGCCGATCGGTGATCTCGGCGCCCATCCGCATCTCGGCCCAGGGTCCCCACGCGAGTGCGGTGGCGGCTTGCCCCCTCGCCCGACGATATGCGGCCAAGGCGTCCAGATACGCGTTGGCGGCGGCGTATCCGCCCTGACCGCCCGCGAGGATCTGACCGCCGACCGACGAGAAGAGTACGAACATGCGAAGGTCCATGGACGCCGTCAGCTCGTGTAGGTTCCACGCGCCGTCCACCTTGGCGCGCAGGGTGGCGTGCACTCGCTCGGACGTCAGGGATTCGATCAGCCCGGCGTCGAATACGCCCGCGGTGTGAATCACGCCGGTCAACGGCGCGTGGGTGGGAATCGTGCTCAGGATCTCGCGCAGCCGCTCGGAATCGGCGACATCGCAGTCCTCGATCCGCACCGCGGCTCCGGCGCGGGTCAGCTCCGCCGACAGGTCCGCGGCCCGCGGCGCCGAGAGTCCCCGCCTGCTCAGCAACAGCAGGTGTTTCGCGCCATGGGCGCTGACCAGGTGCCGGGCCAGCAGCGCGCCCAAACCACCGGTGCCACCGCTGATCAGGATCGTGCCGTCGGGCTCGATCGGCGCGGCCGTTCCCGCGGTGACGATCGGGGCCAGACGCGGTACCCGGCAGGCACCGTCTCGCAGCGCGGTCTCCGGTTCGCCGGTCGCCGCGATCGCCGCGAGGTCCATCGCATCGTCATCGCTGTCGACCAGGAGGATCCGGCCCGGATGTTCGGCCTGCGCGGCGCGCACCAGGCCCCAGATCGGCGCCCCCGCGAGATCTTTCACATCCGCACCGGGCAGCCCTACCGCACCGCGTGTCACCACGATCAGGCGCGATTGTTCGAAACGCTTGTCCGCCAGCCATTCCCGCAGGACGGTGAGCGCACCGGCGACACGCTCGGCCGGTGGCGTCAGTCCGTCCCCGTCGGCTCGGAACAGCACGAGTTCGCCCGCCGGATCGGTTCCCGCGACACCTCGCCACTCGGTGATGCGCATCGAAACGTCGCCGGCGGGCAGGGAGATCGGCCGCCATTCGATGCCGAACAGCGCATCACGCAGCCCACCGGCGACCAACTGCTCCCGCGAGGCCCCGCGCCCCGCCAGCGACCGCACCGACAGCACCGGCCGGCCGGACTCGTCGGCGGCCTGCACCGAACGCGACTCCTCCCCCACGGTCACGACCCGCACCCGCAATCTGTCAGCGCCCCGTGCGGATACCGTCACTCCCGACCAGGCGAACGGCAGCACCAACCGGCCGCCCGTCAGCAGCGAGGTGTGCATGGCGGCATCGAGCAGCGCCGGATGCACGACGTAGCCCGAACCCGAAACCCCTTCGCCCAATTCGACTTCGGCGAATGCTTCGCTCCCGCGCAGCCACGCCGACCGCAAACCGCGGAACACCGGACCGTAGCCGAAGCCGAGCTCAGCCAGCACGTCGTAGGCCGACTCCACGTCGACCGGCTCGGCGCCCGCCGGTGGCCAGACTTCCCAGTCGAACGGATCGGCCGGCGCCAGGTGCTCGGCCAGCACCCCGCGAGCATGCAGCGTCCACTCGGCCGCGTCCTCGGCGCGGGAGAACACCGAGACCGTGCGCTCGCGTGAATCCGCGTTCGCCCGCACCACGGTTTGGATCCGCACGGCGCCCTCGCCGGGCAGGATCAGCGGGGTGAGCAGAGCCAGTTCGGACAGACCGGCGCAGCCGACCTCCTCACCGGCGCGCAGGGCCAGATCCACGAATCCCGTTCCCGGGAACAGCACTTGGTCCAGCACTTCGTGATCGGCCAGCCAGGGTTGTTCGGCAAGCGACAGGCGCCCTGTCAGCACGGTGGTCGGTTCCTCGGCACTGTCCAGGACGGCGCCGAGCAGGGGGTGGCCCGGATCGCGCAGGCCGATCCCCGCCGCGCTGCCGCGACGTTCCGGGTTCAGCCAGTATCGCTTTCGCTGGAATGCATAAGGCGGCAGCGATATTCGCTTCTTCGGGAGGCCGCCGATCACCGCCCGCCAGTTCACGTCGGCGCCGGTGGTGAATATCCGGGCGAGGGCCGCTGAGACCGCGACCGGTTCCGGGACCGAACTCCGCAGGCCCCCGACCGCAACCGCCGAGCCGGGATCGATGGACTCGGCCACCATCGCCGTGAGCGCTGAGCCCGGGCCGAGTTCGAGGAAACGGGTAACGCCCAGTTCGGCCATCGTGGTGACACCGTCGGCGAAACGAACCGGAGCTGTCACATGCTCCATCCAGTAATCCGCTGTCGCCCAGCCCTCCCCGACCGGCAATCCGGTGAGGTTGGACACGACGGGGATTCGTGGCCGGGACGGCGTGATATCGGCGATCTCCGCCGCGAACCGCTCGAGCATCGGCTCCATCAGAACCGAATGAAAACCATGCGACACCCGCAACCGCGATGTCCTTCGCCCCCGCCCCGCGAACACCGCCACCACCGACTCCACCGCACCGGCAACCCCCGACACCACCACCGACACCGGCGAATTCACCGCCGCCAAACTCACCTCGGCGGAAAGAAACTCCGAAACCTCCGACTCGGTCGCCGCTATGGCGGCCATCGCGCCGCCCGCGGGCAGCTCCTGCATGATCCGCCCGCGCACCACCACCAAACGCGCGGCATCCGGTAGGGATAGCGCGTCCGTCACGTAGGCGGCGGTGATCTCGCCGACAGAGTGGCCGGCCACCATGTCCACCACCACACCCCACGACCGGAACAACATGAAAAGTGCGGCCTCGACTGCGAACAGGGCCGGTTGGGCATAACGCGTCTGAGCCAGCAACGCCTCGTCCGACCCCCACATCACCTCGCGCAACGGACGATCCAGCCACCGATCCACCTCGGCCACCACCTCGTCCAACGCGGCCGCGAACACCGGAAAAACCTCCGCCAGACCACGACCCATGCCCACCCGCTGCGAACCCTGACCCGAGAACACCACCCCGGTACGACCCGGCAACACCCGACCCGACACCACGTTCGCCCCGGCACGTCCGCCCGACAACGCTTCCAGCCCCGCGAGCAGTTCCGTCATATCGCCGCCGAGCACCACCGCGCGATGATCGAATACGGTGCGCGGCGTCAAAGCCACCGCCACGTCCACCGCTGAGGTCTCGGAATCGGCGGCGTACCGGTGCAGCCGTGTGGCCTGTGCCGTCACGGCCGCAGCGGTCTTTCCGGACAGGATCCAGGGAAGAGGAAGGCCGGTTCGATCCGGATTCGATTCCGGGACAATACTTTCAGTGTCCGGCGCTTCTTCGAGGATGACGTGGGCATTGGTGCCGGAAATACCGAACGAGGACACCGCCGCCCGCCGCGGACGACCGTTACGCGGCCACTCCCGCGCTTCGGTCAGCAACTCGACTCGACCCGAAGACCAATCCACTTGCGGCGAAGGCTCGTTCACATGAAGCGTCGCGGGCATCCGCTCGAAACGCATCGCCTGCACCATCTTGATCACACCCGCCACACCGGCGGCAGCCTGCGCGTGACCGATGTTCGATTTGATCGAACCCAGCCACAGCGGATCACCTTGCGTGCGTTGACCGTAAGTCGCAAGCAATGCCTGAGCCTCGATCGGATCACCCAGTTTGGTCCCGGTGCCGTGCGCCTCGACCACGTCGACATCGGAAATCCCGAGCCCGGCATCGGCCAACGCCTGACGAATCACCCGCTGTTGCGACGGTCCGTTCGGAGCGGTCAAACCATTGGAAGCGCCGTCCTGATTCACCGCCGAACCGGCCACCACCGCCAATACACGGTGGCCCAATTCAGTTGCTCGAGAGAGTCTTTCGATCACCAGCACACCGACGCCCTCGGCCCAGCCGGTGCCGTCGGCGGAACCGGAGAACGAGCGACAGCGACCGTCCGGCGAAAGCCCCCGCTGCCGGGAGAATTCCACGAAGATGTCCGGCTTCGACATCACGGTGACACCGCCGACCAGGGCGAGCCCGCACTCCCCCGATCGCACCGAACGAGCGGCGGTGTGCAGCGCGACCAGGGAGGAGGAGCACGCGGTGTCCACCGTCACCGCCGGACCCTCCAGTCCCAGGGTGTACGCGACGCGGCCCGACACCACCGAGCCGGCCTGTTCCATCGGTCCGTAGTCGTGGTACATCACGCCCGCGAACACTCCGGTGCTCGATCCACGCAGCGATCTCGGGTCGATTCCGGCGTCTTCGAGCGCCTCCCACGATGCCTCCAGCAGCAGCCGTTGCTGGGGGTCCATCGTGATGGCCTCGCGCGGGCTGATGCCGAAGAATCCGGCGTCGAAATCTCCCGCGTTGTAAAGGAATCCGCCCGAGCAGGTGTAGGACTTGCCCGGCACGCCTGGCTCCGGGTCGTACAGCCCCGCCACGTCCCAGCCGCGGTCGGCCGGAAAACCGCCGATGCCCTCGGCGCTCCGGTCGACCATAGTCCACAGCTCGGCCGGCGAATCCACGCCACCCGGGTACCGGCACGCCATGCCCACGATCGCCATGGGTTCGGCGGCCGCGTCCTGAAGGGCGTGTATCCGGTTGCGGGCTTCGCGGAGCTCGACTGTCATCCGTTTCAGGTACTGCGTGTACTTGGCTTCATCGGCCATGAGTCCCACTCCTTCGATCGCGTTGCCGGAGCTCAGAATTCGCGATCGATGATCGCGAAGAGCTCGTCACCGCTCGCCGATTCGATATCGCCGTTCGAGTCGGACCCGGAGTCGACGAGTCCGGTCCATTGCTCGGTGAGCCCCCGAAGGCGTTTGAGCACTTGCTGTCTGGTCTTGTCATCGCTGCCGGTCCACGAGGTGGCGGCCAAGGCCGCCTCGAGGCCGGTGAGCAGATTGCCGATGGCATGCCCGGCGTCCGGCTGGCCGGCGACCGTGCCACCGGCCAATTCGGCGGCCAGATAGCCAACCAGCGCGGCGGGATCCGGGTAGTCGAAGATCAAGCTCACGGGCAGCCGCAAGCCCGTCACGGCGCCGAGGCGGTTCCGGAAGTCGACCGCTGCCAGGGAATCGAATCCGAGTTCCTTGAAGGCTCGATCGGACTCGATCTCGGCGGTCCCGCTGTGCCCCAGCACCGCGGCGGCCTGCTCCCGCACCACGCTCAGCAACAGCTCGTGACCACGTTCGGCATCGAGTCCGGCCAATCGGTCCCGCAAGCCGGGACCATCCGTGCCTGCGCCGGCGGCGACCCGGCGCACGTTTCGGACCAACTTCGACAGCGCTGTCGGCAGGCGGCGCTGGCCGGCCAGGCTCCGCAGCACCGCCCGGTCCAGTCGCGCGGGAACGAGCAGCGCACGATCGGAGTTCAGCGCCGCGTCCCACAGCGCCAAGCCCTGCTCGGTCGTCATGGCGGCCAGGCCATCGCGACCGGCCCTGAACCGGTCGCCACCGGCCAGCGGGCCGGTCATGCCCGTGCTCTCCGCCCACAACCCCCAGGCCAGCGACATACCGGGCAGCCCTCGCGCCCGCCGGTACGAGATCAGGCCGTCCAGAAAGCGGTTCGCCGCCGCGTAGTTCGCCTGTCCCGGGGTGCCGAGTACACCCGCGATCGACGAGAACACCACGAACAGGGGCGGATTCAGCGCCACCGTCGCCTCGTGCAGGTTCCACGCGCCATCGACCTTCGGCGCCAGCACATCGCGCAACCGGTCGGCGGTCAGCTCCCCGACGACGCCGTCGTCGAGGACACCCGCCGCGTGCACCACGCCCACGAGCGGACCGGCCGCGCTGAGCTCGGACACCATGTCGCGCACCGCGATCCGGTCGGTGACATCGCAGGCCAGGACGCGCACCCGCGCACCGGCCGCCCGCAATTCGTCGGCCACGGTCTCCGCGCCCGGTGCCCGCGCGCCGCGCCGGCTGGTCAGCACGATGTCCCGGACGCCGTGCGCGGTCACCAGATGTCGTGCCAGTACCGCGCCCAAACCCCCGGTTCCGCCGGTCACGACCACCACGCCGGCATCGAGCAGAGGATGCGTGAATCCCGCGTCGCCTCCGTGTGTTTCGAGGCCGGTGAGCCGGGGGACGAGCACGTCTCCGGCACGCAGGGCGAGCTGTGTCTCCGTGTGCGGTGCCCGGCTGACCGCCCGGCCGATCTCGGTGTCGTCGAGTTCGACATCGCTGTCGAGCAGGACGATCCGGCCCGGATGCTCCGCCTGCGCGGAGGCCACCAATCCCCAGATCGCCGCCCCGGCCAGGTCCGTGATCGCGGCCCGCCCGGTGTCGACCGCGCCCCGGGTCAGCACGACCAGGCGAGAATCGGCGTCGACCGTGTCGCGCAGCCACGACTGCAGCGCGTTCAACGCGGCGGCCGTGCGGGTGTGCACTTCGTCGACGGTATCGGGCACGGAACCGTCGCCGGTGCACCGCAATACCCGTGTGTCCGGCATTTCGGCCGGGTCCGGGCAGGGTACGCCCGCGGCGGGTATCCAGCGCGTGTCGTACAGACCGTCGACCGGCGCTCCCGCCAGGACCGCGGCGAGCTGTCGCTCCGACACCGGCCGCGACACCAGCGATTCCGCGCTCAGCACCGAATGCCCTGCCGGATCCACGATCTCGACCGACACCGAATCGGTGCCCGTCGTCCGCAGCCGGGCCCGAACCCGGGTCGCGCCCGTCGCGGACAATCGAATTCCGGACCATGCGAATGGCAGCACCGTCTGTTCGGACGCCGCCGAGGTGATCAGCACCGCGTGCAATACCGCGTCGAGCAGGGCGGGGTGCATTCCGAAACCGGATCCGTCCCCTCCGGGCAACGCGACTTCGACGAACACGTCCTTGTCGTCACGCCAGATGCCGTCCAGACCGCGGAAGAGCGGGCCGTAGTCGTAGCCGCGGCGCGCCAGGCGGTCGTACACGCCGGTGAGATCGAGAGGTGTCGCACCGCGGGGCGGCCATACCCAGGGCTCCGATTCCGGCTCGGTCCCCTCCTCGGCGGTCGCGAGTACCGCCTCGGCATGAATGGTCCAGCCGGCGGATTCGACCGCACCGCCGTCCGTCCCGGTGTCCGGGCGGCCGAATACCGTTGCCTGCCTGGTTCCGTCGAGGGCCGGCTCGCCGACCACGATGCGCAAGGCGGTAGCCGACTCGGTCAGTATCAACGGCGTGGTGAGCGTCAGTTCCCGCACCACCGCACAACCCACGCGGTCGGCCACCGTCGCCACCAGGTCCACGAATCCCGCTCCCGGCAGCAGCGTCCGGCCGAACACCGCGTGCTCGGACAGCCACGGGGTCGACGTCACCGACAACCGGCCCGTCACCACGATCCGGCCGTCGTCCGGTGACTCGACCTCCGCGCCCAGCAGCGCGTGGTCCACCGCATGCAGTCCCAGCCGGGACATATCGGTCTGCGGGCGGTGATCCAGCCAGAACAGCCGACGTTGGAAGGCGTACGGCGGCAACGACACCTGAGCACGGTGCCGCCTGGGAACGAGCGTGGACCAATCCATCGCGCCGCCCGCGACGTACAGTTCCGCCGCACCGGAGAGGACCGCCGCGACCTCTCCGATCGCACGGCGCGCGGTGGCCACGACTCGGGTCCGGGCCGGGTCGATGCCCTGGGCGATCATCGGCGCCAGCGCGACGTCCGGTCCCACCTCGACGAAACGGGTTACTCCCGCGGCCGACAACGTGGCCACTCCTTGCGCGAACCGGACCGGACGGCGCACATGCTCCACCCAATAGTCCGCCGCCGCGTAGCCGTCCGCGGCGAGCTGCCCGGTCAGATTCGACACCACCGGAATACGGGGCGGCGATACCCGCAGATCCGCGATCTCGGCCGCGAACGCCGCCGCCATCGGCTCCATCAGCACGGAGTGGAACGCGTGCGAAACCCGTAGTCGCGAGGTCTTGCGCCCGCGTTCGGCGAAGACCGCGGCCACCGCCTCGACCGCCGCGGCGTCGCCGGAAATCACCACGGCCGCTTCGGCGTTCACGGCTGCGATATCCACACCGTCACGCAGTTCGCGCATGATCTCGGCTTCACTCGCCTGGATGGCGGCCATCGCGCCGCCGGCCGGCAATGCCTGCATCAACCGCCCCCGCACCACCACCAATCGGGCGGCATCCGAAAGTGACAGGACGCCCGCCACCTGTGCCGCGGCTATCTCACCGACCGAATGCCCGGCGACCGCGTCCACGATCAGGCCCCAGGATCGCAGCAGCTCGAACAAGGCCACCTCGAAAGCGAACAGGGCCGGCTGCGCGTATCCGGTCGACTCGAGCAATGCCGCGTCCGAGCCCCACATCACCTCGCGCAGTGGTCGATCCAGCCATCGGTCCACCTCGGCGACGACCTCGTCGAAAGCCGCCGCGAACACCGGAAACGTTTCGGCCAGTTCGCGGCCCATGCCGAGGCGCTGTGATCCTTGCCCCGAGAACAGCACACCCGTGCGACCGGGGACGGCGCGACCGGAGATCACACCAGGCGCCGGTATACCGGCGGCCAGCGCCTCCAGACCGGTTGTCAGGGACGCTGATTCGGCGCCGAGTACGACCGCGCGATGGTCGAAGACGCTGCGGCGGATCAGCGCCGCGGCAACGTCTTCAGCGGGAACGTCCTCGGCCGCGAGGTACGCGTGCAGCGCCGCGGCCTGCGCGGAAAGTGCGGCCTCGGACTTCGCCGCCAGCGTCCACGGCATCGCGGGAACGGCTGCGGCGCTGGGCATCACCGGGGATTGGGCCGCCGGTGGTGCTTCTTCGAGGATGACGTGGGCATTGGTCCCCGAAATACCGAACGACGACACCGCCGCCCGCCGCGGACGACCACCACGCGGCCACTCCCTCGCCTCGGTCAACAACTCCACCCGCCCCGCAGACCAATCCACATGCGGCGACGGCTCACTCACATGCAACGTCGCAGGCATCCGCCCGAAACGCATCGCCTGCACCATCTTGATCACACCCGCCACACCCGCAGCAGCCTGCGCATGACCCATATTCGACTTGATCGAACCCAGCCACAACGGATCACCCTCCCCACGCTGACCATACGTCGCCAACAAGGCTTGAGCCTCGATCGGATCACCCAGTCTGGTCCCGGTGCCATGCGCCTCGACCACATCCACATCGGAAATCCCGAGCCCCGCATTGGCCAGCGCCTGCCGGATCACCCTTTGCTGCGACGGACCATTCGGCGCGGTCAAACCATTGGAAGCACCATCCTGATTCACCGCCGAACCAGCCACCACCGCCAACACACGGTGGCCCAATTCCTCA
>NZ_BDCD01000065.1 GCF_001613325.1 Nocardia yamanashiensis NBRC 100130
GCCCGCGCCGAGTCCGGCCACCGCGAGGCCGCGCAATCGATCCGGTAGCGCGGCGATTCCGGCCGTCGCCGCCACGGCGCCCAGCACCACCCCGGCCCGGGTGACCTCCTTGTCGTACCGCCCCGCCCGCGCCACGGCCGCTTCGACCACCGGCGTCGGCGCGGTATCCGCCAGCAGCCGCCCGAACCCGTCGATCACGGATCCGCCCTGTGTGGCGGCGATCAGCTCACCCGCGCCGAGCGCGCCCAGCCCCACTGCCGCTGAACCCAGTAACCGCCGCTTCCCGTTGACCGACACAGCCCAACCTTCCGTCACTCCCCGATTGTCACTGCCATTCTTCCCCAGCGCGCGGGTGTCCCAGCGGGTTTCGTGCGGCGGAGATGCGCCGGTCCGGCTAGTCGCGGTGCAGATAGGCGTCGATCAGCGGGCCGATCTCGGCCCACGCCTCGGGCGTGATCAGGCGATTGTGCCCGTAGGCGAGGCGATGATCGTGGACCGGACCGGCGATATAGGGCCGCCAGGTGTCCACATTCGGAACGGATTCCGGATTGCCGGACGCGGTGAAGAACAGGAGTTCGCCGTCGAAAATCTCCGGGCGATGCGTCGAGAGCTGGCGCAGCAGATGCCGCATATCGCTGTAGAAGTGCTCCAGATCGGTCGCGGTGAGGGAGATGCCTGCCGCGGAGAGCAGTTCGGCGGCGGTGTCGGGGGTGAGGTCGGCGTGCTCGGGTGGTACGTCGATGCCGCCGAATTCGGCGAGCAGCACGGCCAGCGGCGGCAGGTCGCCGTCATCGGTGACCGCTACGTCGGCACGGGCATCCATCATGATCAGGGATGGGACTTCGGCGCCGCGGCGGCGCAATTCGATCGCCACGGCGTGCGCGATCGGGCCGCCGGCCGAATAGCCGAGCAGATGGTACGGGCCCTGCGGCTGCACGTTCCGGATCTCCTCGGCGTAGCGGACCGCCAGTTCGCAGATGGTGCGGTCGGCGGTGCCGCCATCCACCACGCCCGGCGATTGCAGGCCGTAGACGGAGCGCTCGCGGTCGATGTGACGCACCAAACCGCCGTAGCACCAAGCCAATCCGACAGCCGGGTGGATGCAGAACAGGCCCGGGTCGGCGCCGCCGGAGCGCATCGGGAGCAGCACCCGGAACGACGCCTCCGCGCCCGGTTGCGCGGCGGCCTCGGTGAGGCGGCGCGCCAAGGCGGCCGGGGTCGGGTCGAGGAACATCCATTGCAGGGGCAGCGCTACGCCGGTGCTCTCGCGCACCTGGCTGACCAGTTGCACAGCGGCCATGGAGTTGCCGCCGGCGTCGAAGAAGTTGTCGTCCACGCCGATTCGCGGGTGCTCCAGGACGGTTTCGAACGCGGTGGTGAGCAGGCGTTCGGTTTCGGTGCGCGGGGCGCGGTAGACGTGATGGCGGGGCTCGGGGGCGGGGGCGACCCGGGGTGCGGTGTCCGCGGTGAGGGGCGGCAGGGCGTCCGAGACCGCGACGTCGCCGACGGTCGCATCGGGAGTCGTGGTGAATGCGGTCAGCAGGGACAGCAGATTGTCTGCCATGGCTTGGGCGGTGGCGCGGTCGAACAGGTCGGTGGCGAAGGTCAGGGTGCCGGTGATGCCCGCCGGCGTGCTGTCCGGGCCGAACTGTTCGGCCAGCATCCACTCCAGGTCGAACTTCGAACCGGGCGCGGGAGCGGTCAGGGGGCGAATCATCAAGCCGGACAGTTCCGTTGCGGGCATTTCCAGGTTCTGGAAGGCCAGCAGGACCTGGAACAGCGGGTGGTGGGCGGTCGAACGGGCGGGGGCGAGCGCTTCCACCAGGCGTTCGAACGGCAGGTCCAGATTGCCGTAGACGGCCAGATCGTCGGCGCGCACCGCATCCAGGGTGGCGGCGAAATCGGCGGCGGGATCGATGTGGGTGCGCAGGACGACCGTATTGACGAACATGCCGACCAGGTCATCGAATTCGCCGTCGCCGCGACCGGCCACGACGGTGCCGAGGGCGATGTCCGGGGTGCCGGAGAGCCGGGCGAGCAGGACGGACAGGGCCGCGTGCACGACCATGAACGGGCTCGCGCCGTGTGTTCTGGCGAGGACCTGCATTTGGTCGTGAACCGATGCGGGGACGGTGAATTGGATCTGGTCGCCGACACCCGACGGGAGGGTGGGGCGGGGGCGATCGAGCGGCAGGGCGTGCACCGGCGGCAGGCCGTCCAGGCGGGCGCGCCAGAAGTCCAGCTGCCGGTGGGCGAGGCTCGCGGGGTCGGTGTCGTCGCCGAGCAGTTCGCGCTGCCACAGGGCGTAGTCGGCGTATTGGAGCGGCAGTTCGGTCCAGGCCGGTGGCTGCCCTTCGGTACGGGCGGCGAAGGCGGACAAGATGTCTCGGGCCAGCGGGGCCATCGACCAGCCGTCGGCGGCGATGTGGTGCACGGCCATACCCAGGATGGTGCGTTCGGCGGAGACGTGCAGTACGCACACGCGCAGCGGGGTTTCGCGGGTGACGTCGAAGCCGACTGCGAGCTGTTCGGCGAGGGCTTTGGCGACTTCGCTCTCCGGCACTTCGATTTCGATGACCGGGGGCGGTCCGGCGGGCAGTATCCGCTGATACGGCAGGCCGTCCGGGCCCGCCGGGTAGATGGTGCGCAGCGTCTCGTGCCGGGCGATCACATCCGAGACGGCCGCGCGGAGCGCCGGGATATCCAGTGCGCCTTCGATTTCGAATGCGCCGGGAATGTTGTAGACCGGTGAGGACGGGTCGTAGCGGTTGAGGAACCACATGCGCTGCTGGGCCGCCGACAGGGGAATGCGCTCGGGGCGGGGACGCGGGCCGGGGCGGGGGCGATCGCTCGCACCGCCCGCGGCGAGGTAGGCGGCGAGTTCGGCGACGGTCGGGGCGTCGAAGAGGGCTCGGACCGGGATCGCCGTGTCCAGGGCGGCGCCGAGCCGGGCCACCACGCGCGTCGCGATCAGCGAGTTGCCGCCGAGGGCGAAGAAGTCGTCATCGCGCCAGACCTGTTCGATGCCGAGCACTTCGGCGAAGACGGCGGCCACGGCTTCCTCGTCGGAGCCGTGCGGGGCCTGCCGGGCCGCGGTGGAGCGTTCCGGGGCGGGCAGGGCTGCGCGGTCCAGTTTGCCGTTGGCGGTGCGCGGCAGCGCGTCCAGCAGCATGATGACTGCGGGGACCAGGTAGGACGGAACCCGTTGGGCCACAGCCTTCTTCAGCTCGGCCGGGTCGGGCTTCGCACCGGGGGCGGGCACCGCGTACCCCACGAGCATGCCGCCGCGATCGTCCGCCCGGACCAGCGCCACCGCCTGGGCGATGGCGGGATCGGCCGTCAGCGCGGCCTCCACATCACCCAGTTCGATACGGAGGCCGCGCAGTTTGACCTGAGTGTCGGTGCGGCCCAGGTATTCCAGGCCGTTGCCACGCCGCCGCACCAGGTCGCCGGTGCGGTACATGCGGTCGCCCGGCGCACCGTACGGGTCGGCCAGGAATCGCGCCGAGGTCAGGTCGCTGCGGCCGTGATAGCCGCGCGCCAGGGCGATGCCGACCAGGTAGAGCTCCCCCACCACGCCGTCGGGGACCGCGCGCAGCCGGTCGTCGAGCACCATGGCCCGCATGCCGGGTGCGGCCGTGCCGATGGTGATCGGGTCGCCGGGACGTAAGGGGTCGCTGCCGGCGGCCCACACGGTGGTCTCGGTCGGGCCGTAGTCGTTGAAATGGTTGCGGCCCGGTGCGTTCCACGCGGACACCAGTTCCGGCGGGCAGGGTTCGCCGCCGGTGATGATCATTCGCAGCCGCGTCAGGCCGGCCGGGTTCACGGTGGCCAGGGCCGAGGGTGTGATCGCGATGTGCGAAACCCGTTCCCTTGCCAGCAGTTCCGCCAGATCGGGTCCGGCGAAGACGGTCGGCGGCGCGACCACCAGGGTGGCGCCCGCGCTCGCCGCCATCACGAGTTCCAGGACCGAGGCGTCGAAGCTCGGCGAGGCCACGTGCAGTACGCGTGAATCGGCGTCGATGCCGTCGCGATCACGCTGTGCCACCGCGAGATTCGCCAGGCCGGAATGGGTGACGACCACGCCCTTGGGTGCGCCCGTCGATCCGGAGGTGAAGATCACGTAGGCGGGGTTCTCGGGTCGCACCCGGGCCGCGGCCGGTCCGGTGGACGCCGGCTCGCCGGTCGGCTCGTCCACGCAGCGCCAATCCACCGTCCCCGGCAGTCGATCGCGCTCCGCCGTCACCGTCAGGCCGAGCCGGACGCCGGAGACATCGACGATGCGGGCGATGCGATCGGCCGGGTAGGCGGGGTCCACGGGTACGAAGGCAGCACCGGTCCGGGCCACCGCCCAGACCGCGACGATAGATTCGATGGATCGCGGGATGCCCACTGCCACCAGGGTTTCCGGTCCAGCGCCCGCCGATCGCAATGCGCGTGCCAGCTGTTCGGCCCGCGTGTCGAGTTCGCGGTAGGTCAGCCGCCGGTCAGCACACACCACCGCGATGCCGTCGGGGTTCATGGCCACGGCATCGCGCATCAATTCCGCCAGGGTGCGCGGCGCGGCGGCGGGGGGATTTCCGGCTCGCAGTACTACCCGTTCCGCGTCGGTCAGCAGATCGATATCACCGACCGGCACAGTGGTTTCCGAGGTGGCGGCAGTCAGCAGCCGGACCAGGCGTTCACCGAAGGCGACCACTGTCGACTCGTCGAACAGGTCGGTGGCGTAGCACCAGCGCAGTTGCAGGCCGTCGCTGTCGCCGACGACGGTGAGACTCAGGTCGAAACGACTGTTGGTCTGCGGCAACTCCAATGGGGTGACCGTGGCGCCCGGCATCTCCAGCCGGGGCATGGCGAGATTCTGGAAGACCAGCATCACCTGCGTGATCGGATGCCGCGCTTCCGAGCGCGCGGGCGCGAGCACCTCCACCAACCGCTCGAACGGCACATCCGCGTGCTCGAACGCGGCCAGGTCGCCATCCCGTACCCGTCCCAGCAGGTCCCCGAACGCTTCCCCGCCGCGAATCCCGGTGCGCAACACCAGCGTATTGACGAACATCCCGACGAGGTCATCCAGTTCGCGCACCCCGCGCCCGGCCACCGGCGTGCCGATCACCACGTCGTCGGTGCCGCTCGCACGCGCCAGCAGCACCGCCAGCGCGGCGTGCATCACCATGAACGGCGTGGCTCGATGCGCCCGCGCACACCGCTCCAGCGCGGCGCTCAGCTCGAGGTTCACCCGCACCACGCACTCCCCGGCGCGATGCGAGGCCCGGGCGGGCCGGGGCCGATCCGACGGCAGATCGACGTGATCCGGCAGTCCCGCCAGCTCGCTGGTCCAGAACCCGATCTGTTTGGCCTGCAATGACTCCGGATCGTCGGCACTGCCGAGCCGGGCGAGCTGCCAGCGCGCATAGTCGGCGTACTGCACCGGCAACGGCTCCCACCGGGGCGTTTCACCCGCCGCACGCGTGGCATACGCGGCCACGACGTCCCGGGTCAGCGGCGCCATGGAGAAACCGTCGGTCGCGATGTGATGGGCAACCAGCACGATCACATACTCGTCGCTGCCGGGTGCGGGGCTGTCGAGTCGGAATACTCGCAGCCGCAGGGGTACCGCGGCGGTGACGTCGAAGCCGGTGCCGATCGTTTCTGCGACAGCGGCGGGAAGGTCTGCGGGGGTGATCGGCCTGGGCTCCAGGTCGAGTTCTACGGCCGAGGCATCGAGAATGCGCTGAACGCCTACGCCGTCGATGTCGGGATAGACCGTGCGGAGGGTTTCGTGGCGGCTGATTACGTCGTAGAGGGCCGAACGCAGGGCCGTGAGGTCCAGGTGGCCGGACAGGCGCAGGGCGACCGGGACGTTGTAGGCCGGGGAGGATGGGTCGTAGCGGTTGACGAACCACATGCGCTGCTGGGCAGGCGACAGTGGTTCGGTCTTCCGGCGGGGCAGCGGGAGCAGCGCGGGTTCGGTGGTGGCGGTGCCGGAGGTGATGCGGCAGGCCAGCTCGGCGACGGTCGGCGCTTCGAACAGCAGGCGGACGGGTACGGGGGTGTGCAGGTCGGCGGTCAGGCGGGACGCTACACGGGTGGCGATCAGGGAATCGCCGCCGAGAGCGAAGAAGTCGTCGCGCGCGCCTACCCGATCGTGGCCGAGGACCTCGCCGAAGGTAGCGGCGATCAGGACCTCGTCGCCAACCGGCTCGACGTAATCCGCGAGTGCGACAACGGGTTCCGGGAGCGCCCGGGTATCGATCTTGCCGCTGCGGGTGCGGGGCATCTCCGCCAGCACCTGGATACTCGACGGCACCAGGTACCGGGGTAGGCGCTGCCCGAGCCATGCGGTCAGCTCGCCGACGAGTTCGCCGGCGGACGAGTCGGGGTCCGGGGTGGTCACGTAGGAGCACAGTGCTGTGGCGCCGGTGGCCGTCCGGTGGGCGATGGTGACGGCGGCGGTCACATCCGGATGGGTCAGCAGGGCGGCGTCGACCTCGCCGGGTTCGACGCGGATGCCGCGGATCTTCACCTGGAAGTCGGAGCGGCCGACGTATTCGAATCCGGCCGGGGTGCAGCGCATCAGGTCGCCGGTGCGGTACAGGCGGGAGCCCGGCGCGAACGGGTCGGCGATGAAACGGGCGGCGGTGAGGCCGGGGCGGCTCGCATAACCCTGGGCTACGCCGGGGCCCCGAACGTACAGTTCGCCGATCGCGCCGACCGGGACGGGGCGCAGCCAGTCGTCCAGGAGCAGGAGCGTCGCGCCGGGCACGGGCGTGCCGATGAGACTGCCGGTTTCGGGCGTCATCGGGTCGCCGAAGCCGGCGGCAATGGTGGTTTCGGCGGGGCCGTAGGAGTTCACCAGGATGCGGTCGGCGGACAGGCGGCGGATCAGGGCGGGCGGGCAGGGCTCCGCGCCGGTGACGATGGTCCGGACGGTGTCGAGGGTGTTCGGGTCGAGGGTGGACAGCACGGTGGGGGTGCAGATCAGGTGTGTCGCAGCGCTTTCCAGGATGGCGGCGGAAAGTTCCGCGCCCGCATTGGCGTCCGGGGCGGCGAGGACCAGGGTGCCGCCGGCGGCGAAGGTGGACAGCCAGACCAGGATCGCGGCGTCGAAGGCGGGGTTCAGGCAGTGCATGACCTGGGAGTCGCGGGTGAATCGGCAGTTGCGTGCGGTGGCGGCGGCCATGCCGGCGAGGCCGTCGTGGGTGACCACCACGCCCTTCGGGGTGCCGGTGGAGCCGGAGGTGAAGACTATGTAGGCGGCGTGGCCGGGGTGCAAGGGTGCCGGACGGTCGGCGTCGGTCAGCGCGGTGGGCGGGATCGCGCTGACGGAGGCTTCGAATTCCGGGTCGTCCATACGCAGCCAGCGGAGATGTTCCGGTAGATCCGTTTCGAAGCGGTCGGCCGTGATGCCGAGTACCGCAGCACATTCCGATGCCATGGCGGTGGTCCGGCTTGCCGGTTGCGCGGTGTCCACCGGGACGAATGCGGCACCGGTTTTGGCGACCGCCCACAGGGCGACCATCGATTCGATGGATCTGGGCAGGGCTACCATGACCGCTGCGCCGGGGCTTGCGCCATCGCGGATCAATGTGCGCGCCAACCGATTCGACCGGCGGTCCAGCTCTTCATAGGTCAGCGAACCGGTGATGCCGCCCGTGACGACAACCGCGACGGTATCGGGCGTGGCGGTGCCGGTGAGGAGGTCGGGCAGCAGGCGGACGGGTTGTGCGGGCTCGCCCTGGCGGACAGCGGCAGCATCCAGGTCGATGCCGCGCAGGGCGGAGGTCCGGCGGGCTGGGTTCTCGGTGAGCGCCGTCAGCAGCCTGGCGAAGCGAGTGCAGATCGATTCGGCCTGTGCCGCAGTGAAATAGCGCGGTGAGCGGGTCAGTTCGAAGCGCAGACCGGTTCCCGCGTAGGTGGCGAGGGACAGCGGGTAGTGAGTGCCGTCGAAAGTCCGGATATCGGTGACGGTCAGATCCGCGCGCCGGGTGGCGGCGGTGAGCGAAGCCGTGTCGACAGGGTAGGACTCGAAGACCGTGGCCGTATCGAACAGTGGTCCGAGGCCGGTGCGGGAATGGATTTCGTCGAGGCCGAGGAACTGGTGCTCGGCGAGGGCCGCCTGTTCGCGCTGTACGCGGGCGAGCAGCTCCGCCACCGGTTCGGCCGGGTCGAGGGCGATGCGGACCGGGACGGTGTTGACCAGCATGCCGATCATGCGTTCCGCGCCGGGTAGTTCCGGCGGGCGGCCGGAGACCGTCGCGCCGAAGACGATATCGGCGGAGCCGGTCAGCTCGGACAGCTGAAGCGCCCAGGCGGCCTGGACGAGGGTATTGAGGGTGACCTGGCAGGCGGCGGCGGTGGCGCGGAGCTGCTCGATCGTTTCGGTGCGCACCGGGATTTCATGGGCTACCGGGGCGGTCGCGGCGTCGGCCCGGGGTGCGGCCGGTGCGACGAGCGTCGGTCCCGGCAGGCCGTTCAAGGCCGCCGACCACGCCTGTACGGCGCGTTCCCGGTCGCGGGTGGACTGCCATTCCAGGTATCGCGTGAACGGTACCGGCTGGGCGAAACCGCTGTCTTCACTGCGTGTTTCGTAGAGTCCGACCAGCTCGGCGAACAGGATCGGCATGGACCAGCCGTCGAGAATCAGGTGATGGTTGGTTATGACGATACGGAATCGCCTGTCCCCCAACGCTATGCACAGGAACCGCAGCAACGGGGCGTCTGCGACATCGAAGGGCGTCCGCAGTTCACGGGCCGCGATCTCGTCCAGCTCGGCAGCGGTGGCATCGAAGGCTTCCAGGAACGTGCACGGGGCCTGTGCGTGCGCCGAAATCACCTGCACCGCACGGTCACCCGAGGTCACGAACGCGGCCCGCAAGACCTGGTGGCGGCGCACCAGCGCATCGGCGGCGGCGCGCAGGCGATCGGGTTCGAGGTCGGCCTCCACATCGATGACCGCTTGCACCGAATACCCGTCGGACGCGCCGTCCGCCAGCTGCGCCTGGAACCACAGTCCGCGCTGCAACGGCGTCAGCGGCAGCACATCGTCGAGTCGCCCGTAATGCCTTTCCCAGCTGTTGATCTCGCGCTGCGTGGTGGCCAGCAGCGGCAGATCGGCGGGCGTGAACCCGCCGGCTTCCGGGTCGCTCACCAGCGCGGCGAGCTCCTCGACCACCGTCACCCATGCGCTGGCGAGCGCCCGCACCTCACCGGCGAACAGGGCGCCGTCGGAGAACTGCCAGATCGCCTTGATCCGCTGCCCCGCAGCCGATTCCAAAGTGACGGCGTCCACGGCCAGGACTGCCGCCAAGGGCATCTCCGGGTCCGCGTGTCCGCCCAGCCGATCCGCCATCGAGACCGGCAGCCAGTCCCCCTCGGCCTCGACATCCGGAATCTGCCCCAGATAGTTGAACCCGACCTGCGGCTCCGGCAGTTCCGCCAGCACGGCCCCGGCCTCACCGTTCAGATACCGCAACAACCCGAACCCGAGTCCCCCGCGCGGCACCCCCCGCACCTGATCCTTGACCGTCTTCAAAGCCGTTGCCGCCGAATCGATCACGACCGGCCCCAGCCGCATCGGCACCGGCGCGGTGAACCATCCCACCGTCCGCGACAGCTCCGCCCCCGGCACCAGGGACTCGTCCCGCCCGTGCCGCTCCACCATCACCACCACGCCCTCCGCCGCATCGGCCAGCCGCCCCCGCGCCGACCGCCGCCGCGCCAGCGCCACCGTCAACGCGGTGAGCAGCGCCTCCTCCACCCCACACCGGAAAGCCCCCGCGATCCCCGCCACCAGCGCCTCCGAAGCAGCAACCGGCACCTCCACCTCGATCCGCCGCGCCGCCCCGTACGTATCGACCCGCGCATCCAACCGCCGCCGGCCCACCAGCGGATCAGCTGCCAACACCCCACGCCAATAGTCGAGTTCCGCTATCGGCCACTCCGATGCCAGCGAATCCGTTGCGGCAGTGCGGGATTGTGCTACCTCCTGGAGCGAATGCGCCCACGTCCGCACCGAGGTTCCGACGGGCGGCAACTCCGGAACCGCACCGGCCGACGCCTGCGCCCACGCCGACATCAAGTCCGGCAACAGAATCCGCCACGAGACCGCATCGCAAGCCAGGTGATGAACCGCGACCACCAAACGCCCCGGCACCCCCGCACCCGCATCGAGCCAAGCCAGCGCGATCATCCGGCCGACCCGCGGATCCAGCCGGGCCACCGCATCCGCCAGCGACCACTCGACGACATCTTCGGATATGGAGTCGGTTGCGGTGCAGTCGATTCGGGTGAGCAGCGGATCGACGTCGGTCAGGCCGATCGGGGGGACTTCCAGTTCGGGGCCGGATTCGCCGTCGATCACTCGGGCGCGCAGCAGGTCGTGGCGGTCGAGGAGGGCCTCGAGGGTGCGGTGCAGGGCGGCGGGTTCGACGCCGATGGGGAGGCGGACGACCATCGATTGGGCGAAGTGTTCCCAGCCGGGGCGGGCGAGCAGCCAGGTGGCGACCGGGGTGAGGGGCAGGCGGCCGATGCCGCCGCCGGGGAGTTCGGGGAGCTGGGCGGGGCGGTCGTCGAGTTGGGTGACCACGGCCGCCAGGGCGGCGGGGGTGCGGTGCTCGAAGACATCGCGGGCCGAGAAGGACAGACCGGTGGCGCGAGCACGGGACACCAGGGTGATGGCCATGATCGAATCGCCGCCCAGGGCGAAGAAGGATGCGTCGGGGTCGATATCGGGAGCGCCGAGCACCTCGCCGAAGAGGGTGCACAGTGCGCGTTCGGTCGCGGTGGACGCCGCGCGGTGCGATACACGCTGGGCGGCAGCGGGTTCCGGGAGCGCCCGGCGATCCACTTTGCCGTTGGCGGTGAGCGGGAGCGCGCCGAGCACGGTCACGGTCGCGGGCACCATGTAGGGCGGGAGACGGCGCGCGGCATGGTCGAGCAGGTTCGCTTCGGTGAGCGTCGCGCCCGCGTGCGGGACGACATAGGCCGCGAGCAAGGTCGCGCCGCCCCCGGCCGCCGGACGCGCCACGGTCACCGCGATCTCCACATCGGGGTGGGCGTGCAGCGCGGCGTCGATCTCGCCCAGCTCGATCCGCATGCCGCGCAATTTCACCTGGAAGTCGCCGCGGCCGACGTACTCCAGCACACCGGATTCGGTCCAGCGCACCAGATCTCCGGTGCGATACATGCGGCTGCCGGGCGGGCCGGACAGCGCCGGAACGAACCGCTCGGCGGTCAAGGCCGGGCGTCCCACATAACCGCGAGCCACGCCCGGCCCGGTCACGTACAGCTCCCCCGCGACCCCGGTCGCCACCGGTCGCAGCCAGCGGTCCAGCACCAGCATCCCCGCGCCGGGTATGGGATCACCCAGTCCGGCGTTCTCACCGGGCACCAGCCCGGAGGTGTAGGTAACCGCCACCGTGGATTCGCTCGGACCGTACGAGTTCAGCAGATCCCGCCCGATCCCGAAGCGCGCCACGATATCCGGCGGCGTCGGCTCCCCGCCGGAGGACACCGCCCGCACCCCGTCGAGCGCGTCCGGCTCCAGCGTCGAGAGCACCGCAGGAGTCGAACACACCTGCGTGATGCCGAAATACCGTACCAGCCGTGCCAATTCGTCCCCGACCACCGGATCCGCCTCGGCCACGACCAGCGTCGTCCCGGAAGCGAACGCCATCAGCCATTCCAGCACCGACGCATCGAAACTCGGGTTCAAGCACTGCAACACCCGCGCCCCCGGCTCGACCCGATACGCCGCGACGATCGCCGCGGCCAGACCGGACAGCCCGGCATGCGTCACCACAACGCCTTTGGGCACCCCGGTCGACCCGGAGGTGAACACGATGTAGGCCGGATTGCCCACCCGCACCGGCCCACGCAATTCAGCCGGGTTCAGCGCCGCGCAATCGTCCACCCCGGCGGCCTGTTCCGCATCGACCGCCCCGTGAACTCGGCCGACCGGTCCGGGCGCCGCGTTTGCTTCCAGCACATCGGGATCCGGCCCGGATCCGTCCGTCGAAGCCGCGGCCGCCGCGTACTCGCCACCTGACTTCTGGGCTCCAGGGGTGACCTCTACTTCGAGGGACTCAGCATGATCTGGCACGCCGCGCGCATCCACGGCCCGCACACCAACTGCCCGATCGGGCCGCACCCGTTCGGACAGCACAGTGTCCACCGCGATCCAATGCACGGAGTCGGGCAGGTCCGCGATCTTTGCTTCGAATGCGAGGCCGATACGGGCGCCGCATTCGGCGGCGATTCGCTCGACGCGTTCACCGGGCAGGCCGGTCCCGAGCGGTACGAAGGCGGCGCCGGTCTTGGCGACAGCCCACACGGCCACCATGGCTTCGGCCGAACGGGGCAGGGCCAGCAGTACGGCGGATTCCGGGCCTGCGCCGCTGCTTGCGGCGGGGCCTTCGGAGGCATTCAGGTTTGCGCGCAACAAAATTCGCGCCAGGCGGTTCGAGACCGCGTCCAGCTCAGCGTAAGTCAGCCGACAGTCTCCCGCGACGACCGCGACACCGTCCGCGCCCGCGCGTTCCAGCCCCGCCACGAGGATCTCTGGCAGCAGCATGGGTTCGGGTGCGGGCGCACCGTGCGCGCCCGCCAGCAGGGCGCGTTCGTCGGCGGTCCAGTAGTCGAGGTCGGCGACAGCCCCCTCCGCGTCGGCCGCCAGCAGGGAGTCCAGCACGGCGAGGAAGCGGCGATGGTGGCGGGTGAGCGAATGCTCTTCGTACAGGCGGGGATTCGCGGCGAAGTCGACGTGGATCGGCGCACCCGCGCCGTGCTGGTAGAAGTTGACGAACAGGTCCTCGATCGGTCCCGAGGTGAGCACGTTCAGGTTGGTCTCCAAGCCCGCGAACCCGATGGGCGCGGGGAACAGCATGATGTTGATGACCGGGCCGACGAAGCCGCGGGAGAGCTCCGCACCGGCGTCCGCGTCCTCGAAGCGCATGTCCTCGTGCCGGAAACGCTGATGCCGCAGCGCCCCGGAGGCCGCCACCCGCACCGCGTCCACCACCGCGCCCACGGTCCCGTCGCGCGGCACTCGCACCCGCAGCGGCACCACGTTGGACACCATGCCGCCGGAGCGGCGCAGCACGGCCGTGGTGCGCCCGGACACCGGCAGGCTCAGCACCACGTCCTCGGTGCCGGTGAGCCGCGCGTAGTACAGCGCGACGGCCGCCATCACCAAAGTGGCGGGGCTGGTGCCGAAGCGCTCGGCGGCGCTCTCCAGCCCCGCGGCCGTCGCCGGGGACAGTTCGGCGCGCG
>NZ_BDCD01000066.1 GCF_001613325.1 Nocardia yamanashiensis NBRC 100130
AGCCCCATCACACGGGGGGTGTGAGGCCGGAACCAAATAAAATATTTGGCACTGACATTCATCGACACACTATTGAGTTCTCAAAGAACACACGCACACACAAACTCCCGGGCTCATCGTCCCGCTCGTTCGTGAGGCAACTTTTACAGCTTAGACCAACCGTCGCAGCAGAACCAAATCCGCTGGTCGGGGTAGATCTCGTGTGATCATCAGGCGCTCTTCGTCCAACCTCGTTTTCCCAGTCCCTCTCGGCCCCGGGTCGGTGTCCGTGTCGCTCTGACCTGGAATAAGTTACGTGTTGCTACGAAGCAAAGTCAAATCGCGCCTCTACCTGCGTGTTTCATGACGATCCCGCGCGCCTGGCCGAGATCGAACCGGTCGCGCCGGAGACTGACCGTGCTGCGGCGGCAACATTCGCTTGGATGGAGGGTCTGCGTGGATTCGACGGTTGGTGCACAGAGTTCCGGGAGTCAGCGGCATCCGGGGGGTGACAGTCTCGGGTACGTCATCTTCATTACCGCCGCGGCCGCGATGGGCGGGTTCCTGTTCGGATACGACAGCTCGGTCATCAATGGGGCGGTCGAGGCGATCCGGGAGCGGTACGACATCGGGTCGGCGGCCTTGGCCCAGGTGGTCGCGATCGCTTTGATCGGTTGTGCGATCGGTGCGGCCATCGCGGGGCGGATCGCGGACCGGATCGGGCGGATCCTGGTCATGCGGATCGCGGCGGGGTTGTTCACGATCAGCGCGCTCGGCTCGGCGCTGCCGTTCGCGCTGTGGGATCTGGCCATGTGGCGGGTGCTGGGCGGCATCGCGATCGGCATGGCCTCGGTGATCGGGCCCGCCTATATCGCGGAGGTTTCGCCGCCGGCCTATCGCGGGCGGCTGGCGTCCTTCCAGCAGGCGGCGATCGTCACCGGCATCGCGGTCTCGCAGTTGATCAACTACGGGATCCTGCAGATCGCGGGCGGCGAGCAGCGCGGGAAGATCGCCGGGTTGGAGGCGTGGCAGTGGATGCTGGGCGTGATGGTGGTGCCAGCCATCCTGTACGGGTTGTTCTCGTTCACCATCCCGGAGTCGCCGCGCTATCTGATCTCGGTCGGGAAGATCGACCGCGCGAAGAAGGTGCTGGCGGAGGTCGAGGGCGAGAACGTCGACCTGGACGCCCGGGTCCGGGAGATCGAACTGGCCATGAAGAGCGAGCACCGGTCCACCTTCCGCGATCTGCTGGGCGGACGGTTCGGGTTCCTGCCGGTGGTGTGGATCGGCATCGGGTTGTCGGTATTCCAGCAGCTGGTGGGCATCAACGTGGTGTTCTATTACTCGTCCACGCTGTGGCAGTCCGTCGGCATCGATCCGACCAGTTCGTTCTTCTACTCCTTCACCACCTCGATCATCAATATCTTCGGCACCGTGATCGCCATGACGCTGGTGGACCGGATCGGCCGGAAACCCCTGGCCCTCATCGGTTCCACCGGCATGGCCGTATCGCTCGCGGCGGAAGCCTGGGCGTTCTCGGCCAAGACAATCGATGCCGACGGTGCGGTGCACCTGCCCAATGCCCAGGGCCTCACCGCCCTCATCGCCGCACACTGCTTCGTACTGTTCTTCGCCCTCTCCTGGGGCGTCGTGGTGTGGGTGCTGCTCGGCGAGATGTTCCCGAACCGCATCCGCGCGGCCGCGCTGGGCGTGGCGGCGTCGGCGCAGTGGATCGCCAACTGGGTCATCACGGCCAGCTTCCCGAGCCTGTCGGATTGGAACCTGTCGGGGACCTACGTCATCTACACGGCGTTCGCCTTGCTCTCGATTCCGTTCGTGCTCAAATTCGTGCCGGAGACCAAGGGCAAGGCGCTCGAAGAGATGGGGTGAGCCGCGGGCGGGCTATTTCACGATCTTGGTGATCTGGCCCGCCCCCACGGTGCGCCCGCCCTCGCGGATGGCGAACTTCAACCCCAGTTCCATGGCGATGGGCTGGATCAGCTTGACGCTCATCGACACGTTGTCGCCGGGCAGCACCATCTCCACCGATTCCGGGAGTGTGACCACGCCGGTGACATCGGTGGTGCGGAAGTAGAACTGCGGCCGGTAGTTGTTGAAGAACGGGGTGTGCCGGCCGCCTTCCTCCTTGGACAGGATGTAGGCCTGGCCTTCGAACTCGGTGTGCGGCGTGACCGAACCGGGCTTGATCACGCACTGCCCACGCTCCACGTCCTCACGCCGGATACCGCGCAGTAGCAGGCCCACGTTCTCCCCCGCCTGGCCCTCGTCGAGGAGCTTGCGGAACATTTCGATGCCGGTGACGGTGGTCTTGGTGGTCTTCGGGCGGATGCCGACGATCTCCACTTCGGCGTTCACCTTCAAGATCCCGCGCTCGATGCGGCCGGTGACCACGGTGCCGCGGCCGGTGATGGTGAAGACGTCCTCGATGGGCATGAGGAACGGCTTCTCGACCTCGCGGGCGGGGGTGTCGATCCAGTTGTCCACGGCATCCAGGAGTTCGACGATGCCGGAACCCCAATCACCGGAAGGGTTTTCGAGCGCCTGATACGCGGAGATGCGGACCACGGGGGTGCTGTCGCCGTCGAAGTCGTACTCGTTGAGCAGGTCGGCCACCTCCATCTCGACCAGCTCCAGGATCTCCTCGTCGTCGACCATGTCGCACTTGTTCAGCGCCACCACCATTTTCGGGACGCCGACCTGACGCGCCAGGATGACGTGCTCCTTGGTCTGCGGCATCGGGCCGTCGGTGGCGGCGACCACCAGGATCGCGCCGTCCATCTGGGCCGCGCCGGTGATCATGTTCTTGATGTAGTCGGCGTGCCCGGGGCAGTCGACGTGCGCGTAATGACGGTTCTCGGTCTGGTACTCCACATGCGCGATGGAGATGGTGATGCCGCGCTGCCGCTCCTCCGGCGCCTTGTCGATGGCGTCGAACGGCGTGAACGGGTTCAGGTCCGGATATTTCTCGTGCAGGACTTTGGTTATGGCCGCGGTGAGCGTGGTTTTGCCGTGGTCGATGTGGCCGATGGTGCCGACATTGACGTGCGGCTTGGTGCGCTGGAACTTCGCCTTAGCCACTGGAAACCTCCTGTGCGCCCTGCGATCCGGGGCGGGCATCGGAGGATGGGGACACCGCGGTATATGCCCGACGGCGGTGTCGATTTCAGCGTAGGCACGCGGGGCGGGGAAAGGTCGGGAACGGGGTGAATCGGGCGTCGAGGACCGTTGACGGGTAAGTGGGAGTCTCTACAATCCAGCCATGTCGGTTGCGTGGCCATTCACCGGCCGGGAGGCGGAGCTGTCGCAGGTCCGGGGGATCTTGGCGGGCGGCGGGAGCGTGGTGCTCTGCGGTGGGGCGGGGGTCGGGAAGAGCCGGCTCGCGGTCGAGGCGGCGCGGGGCGCGACGCGGATTCGGGCCAATGAGGCGGCGAAGGCCTTGCCGCTGGGGGCCTTCGGGCCGTTGCTGCCGGGTGAGGTGGTCGCGGAGAACCTGCTCGGGTGGGCGGGGCAGGCGGTGCGGGAGGCGGCCGGGCGGGTGCTGGTCATCGATGACGCGCATTTGCTCGATGCCGCTTCGGCGGCGCTGACCCAGCAATTGGCCGAGAACGGGCAGCAGTTGGTGGTGACGGTGCGGAACGGGGAGCCGTGCCCGGAGCCGGTGGTGGCGTTGTGGCGGGAGGGGATCGCTACGCGGGTCGAGGTGGCGGCGCTGTCGGAGGGGGCGGTGGCGGCGCTGTTGACCGAGGTGCTGGGCGGGGTGGTGGAGTTGGAGAGCGTGCGGCGGTTGCTGCGGCTGAGCCATGGGAATGCCTTGTATTTGCGGGAATTGGTGGAGGAGGCGATCGGGCGGGGGACGCTGGCCGAGAGCGGCGGGGTGTGGCGGTGGCAGGGGGCGGTGCCGATGTCGCGGCAGTTGAAGGAGTTGATTTCGGCGCGGATCGGGGAGTTGACCGAGGCCGAGAGCTCGGTGCTGGAACTGGTGGCGCTGGGGGAACCGCTCGGGCTCGGGGCGTTGCTGACCGTGGGCGATGCGGCGGCGGTCGAGACGGCCGAGGAACGGGGTTTGATCGCGGTCACTGCCGAGGACGAGCAGCGGAATGGGTTGCACGGCAGCATTGTTCGGCTCGCCCATCCCCTGTACGGGGAGTCGGTGCGCGCGGGGATGCCACGGCTGCGGACGGTTCGGCGGTACCGGCAACTGGCGGAGCTCGGCGTGGAGAGCTCGACCCGTCAGGACGTGCTGCGGCTCGCCCTGTGGCGGCTCGAAGCCGGGCTCACCGACCAGCCCGAACCGCTGCTCGCCGCCTTGCGAATGGCTTGGGCCGCACACGATTACCCCCTGGCCGAGCGCTTCGGCTGGGCAGCCGTCGAGGCCGGGGCAGGGCCGGAGGCGGCGATACTGCTCGCGCCGGTGCTCGGTTACGGCGGCAAGATCGCCGAGGCCGATGCGCTGCTGGAACGGCTGTGGGAGGAGCCGTGCGACGAACGCACCCGGACCTTGATGATCTCCACGCGGTTGAACATTCTCGCGACGCTGGGGCGGGTCGAGGAGGCGATCGCGATCGTCGAGGCGGCGGAGGTGACGCTGACCGCGCCGGAGAATCGGCAGGAACTCATGTTCTGGCAGTCGTCGATCCACTTCGGGCTGGGGAGGTACGACAAGGCGCTCACGCTGGCCGACAACATCGTGGCGGACCCGGTGAGCGGGCCCATGCGGGCGCAGGGGCACGGACAGCGGGCCTGGATATTGATCTTCATGGGGCGGCCGGTGGATTCGCTCGCCGAAGTGCGGCGGGTGCTGGACACCCGGGCGGAATGGGAATCGGCCGTGCCGGTGTATGTGCGTGCGCTGCAAGGGATTCAGCAGTTCGCCGCCTACTATGCCGGGGATCTCGGAGCCGAGGCCGAGGCGGTGGCGTTCGGGGACGTCATCACCGGCGCGGACAGCGACTGGGCGGTGGCGGATGCCGAAAGCGCCTACGCGTTGGGGATATTGGAGCGGCATCGGGGCCGGATACGGACCGCCGCGCGATTGCTCGGCACGCCGTCCGGAGGCGATGCGCTCAGCGACTACCAGACGCCGCGGCTCGCCGAATTCGCCATGGCGGCAGCGATTTCCGGGGAAATCGAGACGGCGGAGCGGGCGCTCGAACAAGCCGAAGAGTCGGCGACCCTGGTGGTGATGACATTCAGCGTCGACCTGGCACGGCCGTGGGTGCTGGCGGCCCGCGGGGAACTGACCAAGGCCGCGGACCTCGCCGTCGCCAATGCCGAGCGGATGCGCGAGACCGGGTCGTTCATCCAGGAAGTCTTCGCCTGCCACGATGCGATGCGGCTAGGCAGCGGAGATCGCGTCGCCGCGCGCCTGATCGAGCTCGGCACGCTCTGCCAAGGTGAATTCGCCTCCGCCGCAGCCGAACACGCGGCCGCCGGGAACGACGGCGCGGCCCTGCTGGCGGTATCGGAACGCTTCGAACGGCTCGGATTCCTGCTGCACGCGGCCGATGCCGCCGCCCAGGCCGCGCACGGGTTCGAGACCGCCGGGCGCACCGCGTCCGCACGATCTGCCGCCGCCCGCGCCCATTCCCTCGCCACCGCGTGCGAAGGGGTTTCGACGCCGGCGCTGGCCCGGCTCACCGCCCCCAACCTCACCCCGCGCGAATCGGAGATCGCCCGGCTGGCAGCGAAAGGACTGGCCAACAAGGAGATCGCGAAGCGCCTCGTAGTGTCGGTACGAACGGTGGAGAACCACCTGCACACCGCCTATCAAAAGCTCGGCGTCACCAGCCGCGCCGAACTCACCCGCGTACTCGGCAGTGGAAACACCTCGCGCTGAGCTGTTCCCGGGTTCATGCACGGCGGAGCGCCGGTGGCGGTCATTGCTCCGCGCGCGTTGCCGCGATCACGGACTGGTCGCGGGGTGCCCATCGGCGGCGAATCGGCGTGCACCCTCACAGCCGAGTGCCGGCGCGTACACCGGCGGCACAGGTGGGGGCGGCGGGGTGGCGTGCCGGGCTTGGTCGGCGCGGCGTTGGTAAGTGCGGTTTCTGAACAGGAGCCACTGGAACATGGATCGATGGTCTGGCGGCGACTGTCCAGGTGGCAGAGTGGCGGACCACTCAGATCGGTGGGAGTGCTGCTCGCGTGGGCCGCAAGTCGATGTGCGGAGGTTCGCAAGTTGGTGGGCCGAGCATCGGGGCATGCGGAAATACACGGTTTTGACGTTCGGAATCCTTGGTTCGATTGCTTTGGCGGCGCCGGCGGAGGCGGCTTCGCAGCCGTTCGCCGGGACGTGGTCGGCGGCGGACAGTAGTGCGACGAGTTATGGCAATGGGCGGGGCGGGTCTACGCCGGCGATCGTGACGGGGGTCCAGTTGGAGGTGGCGCGGAACGGCGCCTACCGGATGATGACCTTGCGGCAGTCGTATCAGAACGGGTGCACCCTGCAGATCGTGCAGACCGAGCAGGGGACGGTAACCGTATCCGGGAATCGGGCGAAGTTCGCTGGAACCAGCCTGGTTTCGGAGTCCAAGAACAACTGCGGCGGTAATCAGCGGGAGACAGGAAGGGGGAAACCGCCACCTTCAACTGGACCGTCGATAGCTCGGGCGGGACTCGGTATCTGACCTTGTCGGCCGATCAGGTGAAGCTCGTGATGCACGAGGGCAACTAGCGAGCTCCGGATAGGTCAGCCGCGGAACCACATGGGGCGCAGGGTGGGGCCGTTTTCGGGGAGTGGGATCAGGTTGCCGGAGATTTCGAAGCCGCAGCGTTGGTAGAGGCGGGCGGAGCGTTCGGTGCTGGCTTCCAGGTAGGCGGGGAGGTTGTCGGCGGTGGCGGCTTTCGCGCGTTCGCTGACGATGGCGTAGCCGGCGCCTTTGCCGCGGTGTTCGGGAAGGGTGACGATCATTTGGAGGTAGCGGTAGGGGTAGTCGGTGGGGTGGGTGTCGGCGAGGATGGAGGTGAGGGCGGCCATTCGGCGGATGGGTTGCAGGGGAAGGGCTTTCGCCAGCTCGGCGGTTTGGGCGGCTTCGGCGGCGGCGCGGTCCGGTGAGGTGAGGGTCTGCCAGAGGGAGACCGCCCAGATGTCGGAGCCGGTGCCCGCCACCCACACTTCGTCCTCGGTGAGGGCGCGCTCGATCATCTTGGGGGCGTGCTCGGTGCGGAATTGCTCGGCGACCTCGGGGTGGCCGTCCATGATCCAGGCCGTCACCACTTCGTCGACGGCGGCGCGGGCGAAGACCCGGGTCACGGCCTCGGCCTCGGCGAGTTCGGCGCGGCGGACCTGCGGCTGGTTCTGCATCTCTCGACCTCCTGTTGCGAACGGTGTTTCATCAGCCAACGTAGGGGTGTGGCAGCGGGATTACGAAGATTTCGTCACACTCGGTGGTGTGATGAAAAGGGATGGGGCGTGCGCGGTGTGCGGGCGCGAGGTCGCGCAATCCGAGCGCGGACGACGGAAGCGGTACTGCTCGCGGTCCTGTCAGGCACGGGCGTATCGGGCGCGATTGCGGGCGGTGCCGGTGAAGCGACGGGTGCGGCCGGAGCGGCTCACCACGGTCGGGATCGTGCGGGCGGCCATCGAGCTGGCGGATCGGGACGGGCTGGACGGGCTGTCGATGCGGCGGCTGGCGACCGAACTCGGGGTGGCGACCGCGGGGCTGTATCGGCGGTTCCCGGATCGGGCGGCGCTGCTCGCGGAAATGGCGGAATACACACTCGCGGAGGGGATTCCGGACGATGCCGAGGGCTGGCGGGCGCGGCTGACCGCCGAGGCGCACGCGGAATGGCAGCTGTATCAACGGCATCCGTGGATGCTGCCGGTGCTGGCGCAGACCCGGCCGCCGATCGGGCCCGCGCTCCTGGACGGGCTGGAGCGGGTCTTCGCGGCCCTGGACCGGCCGGATCTGAGCCGGGAGACCGTCATGTCGATCTATCTGGCGGTATCGGGGCTGGTCCAAGGACTGGCTTTGCTGCCCGGATCGGAGCGGGCGCCGGTGCGGACGGCATCGGGGAATCCGGTCGAATTGATCGGCCCGGACAGTCATCCGACGCTGGCGCGGCATATCACCGCGGCCGACGCGGCCGGGCTGGTGCTCGACTACGAGCAACTGCTCGACGACGGGTTGCAACTACTGCTCGACGGGGTGGCCGTGCGGCACTTCCCCGACGAGGTCGGCGGCCGGCCGGTGAAATGACAGCACCGCGCGGGTGAGTGTCCCGCGATTCGGGCGGACCGCACCGCGACACCGACGCGCCCAGCCGACTCGCCGACGACGCGCGCAGTAACGTGGGTTCCCATGACAGCTGTTGCAGATCGTTCGCTCGGGCCGGAACTGGTACGCACCGAGGGCATCGGCCAGGCCGATGTGCTCGTCATCGGACTCACCTCGTCGGAGGACGGGCCGGTTATCGCGCCCGCGGACGTGTTCGACGATGTACTGGACGCCGATACGCGGGCGGCACTGCTGAGTTCGCTGCGCGCGGTGGGCGCGAAGGGCAAGGGTGAGGAGCTGACCCGGGTGCCGGCGCCGGCCGGGCTGGGCGTGGACAGTGTGCTCGCGGTGGGGCTGGGTGCGGCGGACAAGGTCGATGCCGAGCAGATCCGCAAGTCGGCGGGCGTCGCCGGGCGGTCGCTGACCGGCGTCGGGACCGCGGTGACCACGCTGTCGGGGCTGGATATCGGGGCGGCCGCCGAAGGGTTCTACCTCGGGGCCTACCAGTTCACGCCGTACAAGACGAAGTCCGCGCCGAAGGCGGGCGAGCTGCCGGTGCGGCGGATCGAATTCCTGGTTCCGGAAGCGGGATTCGGCGAAGAGGCGCTGTTCCGGGCGCAGGCGGTGGCCGAAGCCGTCGCTACCGCAAGGGATTTCGTGAACACGCCGCCGAGCGATCTGTTCCCGGGCGAATTCGCCGACCGGGCAGCGGAATTGGCGAAGGCCGCGGGGCTGCAGGTCGAGGTGCTCGACGAGAAAGAGCTGGAGGCCAAGGGATTCGGCGGGATCATCGGCGTCGGCAAGGGGTCCTCGCGGCCGCCGCGGCTGGTGCGCATCACCTACGCGGGCGGTGACAAGCGGGTCGCGCTGATCGGCAAGGGCATCACCTTCGACACCGGCGGCATCTCCATCAAGCCGGCCGCGAACATGGAGAACATGACCTCCGATATGGGCGGCGCGGCGGCGGTCATCGCCACCACGCTGCTGGCGGCGCGGCTGAGCCTGCCGCTCACGGTCACCGCGACCGTGCCGATGGCGGAGAACATGCCGTCCGCGACCGCGCAGCGCCCGGGCGATGTGCTGACCCAGTACGGCGGGACCACCGTGGAGGTGCTCAACACCGATGCCGAGGGCCGGCTCATCCTGGCCGACGCCATCGTGCGCGCGGGCGAGGACGATCCGGACTACCTGATCGATGTCGCCACCCTCACCGGCGCGCAGATGGTGGCGCTCGGCACCCGCACCCCGGGCGTGATGGGCACCGACGCCTTCCGCGATCGGGTCGCCAAGATCTCCCAGGGCGTCGGCGAGAACGGCTGGCCGATGCCGTTCCCGGCGGAACTGCGCGCCGACATCAATTCCAAGATCGCGGATCTGGCGAACGTCGCCCCGCACCGCTGGGGCGGCATGCTCTCGGCCGGGATCTTCCTGAAGGAGTTCGTGCCCGAGGACGTGCAGTGGGCGCACCTGGACGTGGCCGGTCCGGCGTACAACACCGGCGGGCCGTTCGGCTACATCGGCAAGGGCGGGACGGGCGTGCCGGTGCGCACGCTCATCGCGACCCTGGAGGACATCGCCGCGGAGTAACTGCGCGAACAACGGCCCCGGTCACCGAAAGTGACCGGGGCCGTGTGTTGTCCGGGCGATTACCCGGGATTCGCCACGGCGGGCAACCCGAGGACGAACAGCAGCCGGTCGTGATATTCGACCGAATCGACTTGGAACACTTGCAGATCCAGTCGCGATTCCCGGCCCGCCGGATCGCGCAGATGCATTCCGAGGGTGTCACGGCCGAACACCGTTTCGTTGTCGTCCCAGATACGGCGGAAATCGGGATATTCGCTCAATTCCTCGAGCAGCTCGCTCCACCAGTGCGGATTGCTGGAACGCCCGATGAAACCGCGCACCAGGCCGACCGTCAGCCGCGCCTCGTGCTCCCATTCCACCAGCGCCTGTTTGGACCGCTCGTCGGCGAACACCCAGCGCAGGATATTGCCGTTGTCGAGCAGGCCGGTGAAGGTGTTGCGATAGGAATCGTTGCAGGCCAGCACATTCGAGCGGGTGTCGAGATAAGCGGCGGGATTCGGGTCGTGCTGGATCAGGCGGCGGCGCAGGTCCGGCGGCAGCATGGCGGACAGGTCGGCCGCCGACGGCGAATCCAGTTCGGCCACCCGGGCCAGGTCGAACAGGTGCCGGCGATCCGCGTCGCCCACCGATTCGACCTGGTCCAAGGCGGCGAGCAGGGCCTCCACCACATTGCGGGTGGGCCGCCGATCGCGATCGTCGGTCTCGATATGCGTCACATAGCTGACGCTCAGATGCGCGCTGCGCGCCAGCCGCTCGCGGGATATCCCGCGCGCGTCCCGCAGGTGCCGCAGCACACTACCGAAAGTCGGGAGCTTGAGCGGTCGCTCCCCAGGACCGTTCTTTTCTTCCAACACCGCCCGCTATCCTCACGCATCCCCGTAGCACATGGACGCCAGTCCATGGGTTATGCATGTATAGCAGGCCGATCGTGGTCCGGACCAATAGCAAGACCGGCAATTTGCAGGGGATTAACCCTGTTCTCTGCGGCGCAGAATTCGAACTCGGGCGTCGTGATCGCGCATGCGTTGCGGATAGCCCACCTTGCGCACGTCGTAGACCGGAATGCGCAGGGTCGCGGAAAGCCGTTGCGCGCCACGCTCCCCCACCACGCGCCGCGTCCATTCACCGTCGTGCGCAACCAGCACCACCGACACGTCGTTGACCGTGGTGCGCGGTTCGACGAACGCCTCGACGCCGTGATGGGTGCGCGTCCACTCCGCCAGATGCCGCGCGTCGTCCGGATCGACGCCCTTGGTGGCGACGCCGCCGCGATTGAGGAAATCCAGGAAACCCATCGGGCAACCTCCGTTCTGCCTCGATACTGCCAGCGCACCGGCACGCCGGACGGTCCCCGGGCCGACTTCGCAGCCAACCGTCAGCCGGTCCTCAGCCCGCGCTCAGGACCGGACCCGGTGCGGCGCATCCCATTCAGCAGCGCTTGGCTATCACCCCAGTTGAGACACGGGCGACCGCGCTCACCATCACGTTTGCGACACTGCGAGGTCGGTCGAACAGCCGCCCTGTGACACGCCGCACGCGCGCAAGTGCAAGGATGGGGAACCGGAACAAGAACCAACACGGATCCCCGGACGCCGCAGACTTATCGGTGGCGAGTGGCCCGACACCGCGACCCGCGGTGGAAGACCCGCCGGGGGACGAAGCTGTTTAACCCGACGAGCAGTCAGAGGAGTCAGAGGACTATGGCCTTCTCCGTCCAGATGCCGGCTCTTGGTGAGAGCGTCACCGAGGGCACTGTGACCAGGTGGCTGAAGCAGGAAGGAGACACGGTCGAGGTCGACGAGCCGCTGCTCGAAGTCTCCACCGACAAGGTCGACACCGAGATCCCTTCCCCGGCCGCAGGTGTGCTGGTCAAGATCGTGGCCGGCGAAGACGACGTGGTCGAGGTCGGCGGTGAACTGGGTGTGATCGGTGATGCCGGTGAGGCTCCCGCCCCGGCCGCCGCGCCCGCTCCCGAAGCCGCCGCGCCCGCCCCGGCCCC
>NZ_BDCD01000067.1 GCF_001613325.1 Nocardia yamanashiensis NBRC 100130
CTCGATCAGCACCTGATACCGGCGCATATCGATGATGTGATCCACATGCTCGATATCGACCGGGCACTGCTCCACACACGCACCACAGGTCGTGCAGCTCCACAACACCTCGGGATCGATGATGCCGTTGACATCCTCGTGCCCGACCAGCGGCCGCTCCGCCTCGGCGCGCGCCTCGGCCGAAATCTTCGCCAGCGCAGCCTCGTTCGGCTTGCCCTCGGCGTCGACCAGACCGATCTCGTCGCCGCCCATGTCCTTGCGGCCACCGGCCAGCAGGTACGGCGCCTTGGCGTAACCGTGGTCACGCAGCGACATGATCAGCAGCTTCGGCGACAGCGGCTTACCGGTATTCCAAGCGGGGCACTGGGATTGGCAGCGACCGCATTCGGTGCAGGTGGTGACGTCGAGGATGTCCTTCCAGGAGAAGTCCTCGAACTTGCCGACGCCGAAGGTGTCGTTGTCCGGATCCGCGGTCTCCATGTCGATGGGCTTGCCGCCCGACATCATCGGCTTCAGCGCGCCCAGCGCGACGTCGCCGTCCTGCTCACGCTTGAAGTAGATGTTCGGGAACGCGGCGAACCGGTGCCAGGCCACGCCCCAGGTGGTGTTGCGGCCGACCAGCAGCAGGAACAGCGCGCCGGAGCACAGCTTCACGAACGCGAAGATGGAGACCAGGGTCGGGCTGGCGGGCAGCAGCTTGGCGACCTGCTCGGTGAAAAAGTCGCTCCAGGTGTGGGATTCGCCATACGCGGCGATCTTCCCGGCCTTCACCAGCACCATGCCGAGGCCCTCGACGAGCACGATGGACTCGATCACGTAGGCGGGCGCGAACTTCGATCCGCTGAAGCGCGACAGGCGTTCCGGCACGCGCGGATGGTTCAGCTGCCGGATGACGATCAGCACGACGATGCCGACAACCGTTCCGATGCCGAGGATTTCGTCCATCAGGTGGTAGATGCCCCAGGACCCGATGATCGGCCAGTGGAACTCGCCGTCGAAGGTCTGGCCGTAGGCCTCGAACCAGAGGATGAAACCGGCCAGGAAGCCGATCATGACCAGCCAGTGCGCCCAGCCCACGGTGCGGAACTTGTTCATCCGCGTATGGGCCAGGAACTCGACCATCATGGTCTTGAAGCGGGGGAAGAACGGCCGCCAGCGATCCGGCGCGGACTGGCCGACCATGATGGTGCGGGCGATACCGCGTACGCCGCCGAAGAACGACGCCCACGCGATTAACGTGAACGCCGCTCCAATCGTGCCCAGCGTCACTGTCAGGGCATTCATGTCCGCGACCTTTCTCGGAGTGTCAACGTGCTTGCCGAGCGGCGTCTACCGCTCCGGGTTGCTCGTATCCTAACGGACGGTAAGTTACCCGCCGGTAACTTAACTGCATAGGGTTTCTCACACCGTAAATCCCGGCATTTCGCCTCACCAACCAAGGGCAGGCTTACTTTGAAAACCCGGGCCGCTTCCTTATGAAAGCAATGTCGCATCTGTCCGGGTGATCGACTAGGCTCACGCTGTCCGACAGCTGTGCGCATCTTCACATGCTCGGGGAAGGTTCGCCGTTTGGCGCGTGGCAGGGCCCGGAGGGAAGCTCGGGCCTCGCGTGGTGACAGATGAGCACAGACTGCTGTACCTGATGACGGATTGGAAAAAAACCGAATGAAGCTTCGCAGCACCACTGCGGCGGCTGCCCTGGTCATTGGCGCTATGACCGTCGGGATGTCCTCTGCCCACGCCGATACCGCCCCTGCCACCGAGGGCAACATCCAGTACTCCACCAAGATGGAGGAGAAGGACGGCACCAAGGTAGTCGTCTCCAAGCTCAAGAACGGCACGTTCGAGCTGGCCGAAGTCGAGGGTGCGACGCCCGAAGACAAGAAGCAGACCGTGGTGAACGTCAAGGACATCTCCGGCGCCACCACCATCACCTTCCCCCTCTCGTTCTCCGTCGGCGGCACCCCCGTCGAGGTGAAGTCCGAGCTCAAGGAGAACGGCACCGTCCTGCAGGTGACCCCCGAGAAGCCGGAAGGCTTCCAGCCGGGCACCCAGCCGGTCGTGGCGCAGGCCCAGCCGATCGCCTCGGCCACCGAGAACCAGCGCGCGATGTCGAACTTCTCGACCCAGTTCGCCCTGGCGACCGGTATCGGCACCTTCGTGGGCACCGCGCTCGGCGCGGTCATCGGCTGCATCGTGACCATCCCGGCCGGCTGCGTGCCCGGCCTGGTGCTGGGCGCCGGTGTCGGCGGCATCATCGGCACCATCGTCGCCGGTGGCCCGACCCTGGTCGCCGCGGGCCTGGAGCTGATCCAGGTGCTGCAGGCCGCGGACGGCACCACCAAGTGGGCCAACTGAGCTAGTACCGCACAACGGCCCGTCCTCCTCGTAGGGACGGGCCGTTGTCGTATCTATAGGGGGCATTAGGGGATTCGGGGCAATAGTCCGCTCCGTGTCGCCCCATTCATCGGGTTAGTCCGAATGGTCCCCCGGAAAAGCGAATCCCCCCACACCCATTGGATGTGAGGGGAACTCCCCGAATGCGAGGCTGAAGCTCAGGCGCCCCAGCCCGCGCAGGCGGCGCCACCGGAAGAAATGGTGCACAGGGTCTTGAGCAGGGCGAAGAGTGCGCCAGTGATACCGGTGTCAGCGACGAAGAACATGTAATCAACCTCGAAAGATAGTGTGGGCCAGGAGGGCTGGGTTGCAACCAGTTCGCGGATACCTTACCGAGATTTGCGGTATTCTCCTAGTCCCTTTTACGGGGGTGTTTCCGATATCTCAGGGCAATTCCAGACGGCCGGTCTGTGACACCGTGCCCTTGCGCCGTCCGAAGCGCGCGAATGTGCGTTCCGTCATTTCGAAGCGGCCGTCCTCGCGAACCAGCAGCACCGTGCTGCAGCGGGTGCCGTGCATCGGATGGGTGACGAAGCGGGAGGACACGGCGCGCTCGCCGTATCGGCCCAGGCCGGTGTGCGGGAGTTCGGCGCGCGGCGCGCGGGTGCGATCGGCCAGCACGTCCAGGTAGCCCGCGGTATTCGCGGGATCGGCGGCGACCACGTCGGCCAGGGCGCGCACGCCGTCACGGACCTTCGGCCAGGCGGGAGTGGCGGTCCCCGTGCGGATCTCGCGGCCGTCGGGCTCCAGGGTGCCCACCAGGCAGCCGTTCGAGACGCCGTGGAAGCCGGGGGCGAGTTCGCGCGGGGCCTGTGCGCTGCGATTGCTGTGCCACCACAGCGTCTCCAGATCCGAGACCACCAGATTGAATCCGTTGTAATCGTCGGGCGTGGCGGCCACCCCGCGCACGAACTTCTCCGGGCCCGCGTCACCGCGCAGGAAATCCAGCAGCAGCGCGCCGCGCGAGCGCGCGTCGGGGCGGGCCTCGTCCGGGCCGCGCACATTGGTGACGGTGGCGAAGCGATGCGAATTCTCGGCCACGCCGAGCCAGGTGCCGGGGGTAGCGCCCGCCGCGCCCAGATCCCGCCCGGCCAGCAATCCCGGCACCTCGTCCCAGCGGCGCAGGGATTCCGTTGGGCGGGTATAGAACTCGTCCCGATTGGCGGCGACGATCAATCGGTAATCCGGATGCGCCTTCCAGCCGAGCAACACCAAACACATGGATCCAGGATGCCCGAGCGCCACGGTGCGCGTCTCCTGCCCGACGGCTGCCCCGCTACCGCCCGAACGCTGCCCGGTCGTACCCGGATGACCCCGGAGAGCGAAAAGCCCGGCAGCGCAACGGCTGCCGGGCTTTTCGGAAAAGCGCTGTCAGTTGGTGAGCACCCGCAGGCCCGGGTTGTCCGAGAGCACGGTGCTCAGCGGCTGCGCGAACAGCTGCGGGGCGTCGCCGGTGAGCAGGCCGATCAGATTGGGGATCTCGCAGATCGGGTAGTCGGCCACCGAGGAGGCGCTGGAAATGCCCAGGGCCTGGGTGCCGGTGATGATCGGGCCGCCCGAATCACCGGGCAGGGCGCAGATATTCGCGGAGAACGACTGGGTCAGCAGCCGGTCGCCGACCTGCACGGTCTGATCGATGGCGTTCACCACGCCGCAGCTGAAGCCGGTGCGGGCGCCGGACTTGCAGACCGGGGCGCCGACCACGGGCACGGCCACGCCGGTCAGGGCCACCGGAGCGGCGTTCGGGACGCGCACCAGGTTGTTGACGAAACGGTCCTTGTACTCGGCATTGATGGCGACCAGCGAGTAGTCCTGGTTGCCCAGCACCGACTTGTCGAAGAAGCCCATCTGGTTGCCCATGCGGTCGCCGACCATCTCGTACACGCCGGGCGAGTTGGAGCCGCCGGTGGCCGCGATATTCGGATTGCAGTGGCCCGCGGTGATATTCACCAGGTAGTTGTTCTTGTCCACGCCGTTGAAGCCGAGCGAGCACTTCAGCGACATGCGGCCGGAGACCGAGGCGTAGCCGTCGCCGGCGGCCAGCGGGCCGGAACCCGCACCCGCGACCGGGGTCGCCTGCGCGATGTCCTCACCGGCGGCCGGCGGGGCGGCCATCACGATGACGCGGGCCGGGCTCATGAAACCGGGCAGCGTCAGCCCGGCCTGATCCACCCGCACCGCGAGGGTGTTGTTCATGGTGTCGATGGCCACGCCACGAACGGACTTCGACACCGCGGCGGGCTGGCCCTCCAGCCACTTCTGGAAGGCGTTCTTCTCGCTGCGCAGCGTGGATTCGCTCTTGGCCACGTCCTTCACGCTGAAGCCGGCGTCCGCCGCGGCCTTGCGGGCGGCGTCCAGCTCCTCGCCCTGGGCCAGCGCGACCACGGCCTTACCGGCCTCGTCCAGCCAGGAACCGGCGAAGACGGCCGGGAACTGGCGCTGCGCGGTGGTGGCGAAGGCGGCCAGCTTCTGCGCGGTGTCGGCGCGCGCGAGGTAGTCCTGCGGGGAGATCTTGAGGTCGCGGGTGATGGCGGCGACCAGCTCCGCGGGCAGCTCCGCCTTGGCGGGTTCCGCGTGCGCGCTGCCTGCCAGCGGTCCGGCGACCAGCAGCGCGGCGGCTGCGACGGCGGCGGAACGGACAAGGGCTCGCGGACGGCCCGCGGCAAGCGAATAGCGCATACGTGGCAGGAGCATGAGCCGACTATATGGTGTCGGGACCGTTATGCCTACTTATTGCCGGGTGACGATTGGGTATTGGCGCGGCAAACAAGAGGCGTGTCCGGTTCAAGATCATCGCCAGCGCCCGTATTCGGCGCCTACGGTGCAGATCACGATCCGGAAGAGCGGAAATCCGCCCTTCCATCACGACACGCGGAACATGTCCGGTTCAGGCGCCCGACTGGGTGCGCACCCGAATGCCGCTGCCGATTCCGCCGCCCGAATTCGCATCGATATCGGCGAGAATGGCACGCACCGGAATGCCCAGCGTCGCGGTACCACCGTACTGGGCCAGCGCGCTATTGGCCTCGTTGCAGTTCGGCGCGTCGGCCGCATTCGATCCACTCGTGATGCCGAGCGCGAGCGTGCCGGTCACGATGGCGCCGCCGCTGTCGCCGCCCAGGGTGCAGGCGCTGGAGGCGAACCCGCGCACCGTCTTGGACTGGCCCTCGGCGGTGTAGAGCTGGGTCTCCACCCGATCCGCCACCACGAAACCGCAAGTGAAGGTGGACGATTGGCCCGACTTGCAGACCGGCGCGCCGGTGATCGGGTCCGCCACGCCGGTGATGGTGAGCGTGGTGGAGTTGGCGCCGCGCACGTGCGGCTGGTCCATGCCGTTGGCCACCGCCGCGTCGTTCAGCTTGATGACCGAATAGTCGAGGGCCTGGCCGCCGCCCAGCTGCGAGCGCACGAAGGAACCCACCTGCGGGCTGGCGGCGATATTGCGCACGTTCGGGATGTAGACGTCGGCGCGCTCGTTGCCCTTGCCGATATTCGGATTGCAGTGCCCGGCGCTGATATTGAGCGCATTGCCCGCGGCGTCCACGCTGTTGAAGCCGAACGAGCACACGTCCACGGTGGTCAGTGCGGAATCGCTGATCGCGGTGGGCGCGGTGATGTAGGTGTCGCCGCCCATCGGCCGCCGGTCCACCGGACCGCCGCTGTCGGGCGAGAGGATCACCTTGATATTGGCGATCAGGGTGGGCAGGTTCAGCAGATGCCCGGCCGGCGTATTGGCCACGCTCAGCACCAGCTGCGAATTCAGGAAATCGATGGCGACCGAGTTGATCGCGCCGGAGATCTCGCGCGGCAGGCTGGTGATCCAGCTGTTCAGCTGATCCAGCGAGGACTCCATGCCGTCGGCGTTGATCGGGGCCAGGCGGGTCTGGTAGCCGTCCTCGGCGGCGATGCGGGCGGCATCGAGCGAGGTGACGGCCAGGACCGGCTTACCGTCGGTGCCCATCCAGGCGCCGGCGAATTCGTCGGGGCGCTCGGAACGGAATTCCTTGGCGTAGTCCCGCAATTGCTGGGCCTTGGCGGAACGCTCCAGGTATTCGGTCGCGGTCATCTTCAGATCACGCTGGATGGCCTGCACGAGTTCGGCCGGAAGTTTGTCAGCGGCAAGCTGATTCGGCGAGCCCGGCTCCGCGTGCGCGGTGACCAGCAGGGGACTTGCGATAACGGTCGAAGCGAAAGCGACGGTGGCAGCTCGGACCGCGGCGCGGCGCGCCATGAACTTGCGCATGGAGTCCCTTCGTAGTGCACCCAGCTGACCGATAGGCCCGGTTACTTCGCGGAACCACGGTCAGCGCACCACTTTAGGGCACGAAGCACGGTTGAGCGCTACGAAATCATTGCGGAATGAACTCCCACGGATTCTGCGGCACCTGTTGCCCCGGCATCATCCAGCTCGGCACCGGGTACTGATACGGGTACGTCGGCGTCGAACGGGTGGTGGTCGGCGGCGTGGTGCGCGGCGGTTCCGTGGTGGTCGGGGGCACGGTGGTCGTGGTGGGCGGCGGCGTCGTGGTGGGCGGCGGCTCCACCGGTTCGGCGATGGGCGGCGCGACCGGGGTCGGGGCTTCCGAACTGGCCGGCGGCAGCAGCGGCGGAGCGGCGCCGGCGGTGCCGGAGGGCTCCGAGCCGATCTGGCCGCTCGGCGGGCTGGGCGGCGAGTCGTCGGGGCGCAACACCGTCGCGACCCCGAGGGCACCCAGCAGCAACCCGATGGCGGCGGCCGCGGCGGCGATGAAGTAGGGACCGCGATTGGGGCGGGCGGCCGGGGTGGCGCGCACCGCGGGCTGTTCGCCGGTGCCGGTGCCGGTCACGGCGGGTTCGGCGGTGGTCGGGGTGACGGTGACGGGCACCGCGGCCGAGTACGCCTGGGCCAGGGTGGCGTTCTTTAGCGCGGGCAGCACATCGGTGACGTCGGCCGCATTGGGCGTGGCCTCCGACGGGTCCGGCGGGGTCAGGCCGGCCGGGGTGGACAGCACCGCGGCCAAGGCGGCGCGGGCGGCGTTGTAGGCGAACGATTTCCCGGTGTCGGCGTCGGGCTGCGGCAGATCGCGCTCGCTGACCAGCACCACCGATTTCAGGCCGAGATAGTCCAGGGCCTCGCGCAGCGCCCGGATATTGGCTTCCGGCCAGGTCGGGGGATGGGTGGCGTAGAACTCGGCGGGGCCGTTCAGGTGATCGGTGGCCAGGTCGATCAGGCAGAAGGCGGCGGTGGCCAGCAGGTCCTCGGCGCGGTACGCCTCGCCATCGTCCACCGCGATCCCGGCCGGATCGCCGACCGCGGACACGAACCCGGTGATCGAATGCGAATGCCCGGCGGGCTGTTCGCCGCCCAGTACGGCATCCCCGTCGTCGGACATGTGCAGCACCGACTCGCGCACGATGTAGTGCACCGGGAGTGTGGCGTCGTCGCCCGTCACGACGGCCACGACGCATTCGTCGTCGGCCATCCGCAGGCCCACCCCAGTGGCCATCCTCGTTACCTCGCTAGATGCGTCCGGGCTCTCCCCGCGCCCAGGTCATACGAGGAGTGAACCATGACCCATGGCGCGGAGCATTGACAATAACTCCGAACGCGAGCCCGCACCGATCCGACGCCTGATCCGCGCCACGTGATGCTCCACCGTCTTCGCCGAGATGTAGAGGCGGGCGCCGATCTCGCGATAGGTCAAGCCCAGCAGCACCAGCTCCGCGACCTCACGCTCGCGCTCACTGAGAACGGTATCGGACATCGGCTCCGGGCGTGTCACGGGTGTGGCCGGAGCCACCGGGCGGACCGGGACCGGCTGGGACGGATGCGCCTGCGCGCGCACCGTGCGCGCCAGCTTGAGCAGCGCCGTGGCGGCCACCGCGTCCTGGGTGGCCAGCGCGGCCTCGCTCGCCAGCCGCGCCGCGTCCCAGCCCAGGCCGAGATCGGCCAGCCGCGCCACCGCGCCCTCGACCCGATCGCGATCGACCTGCCCACGCAGCACCAGCACCCAGGTGCGTCCCGCGTCGGCCAGCACGGCGGCCTGTGGATCCCCGGCCAGCGCCGCCGTCTTCAGCCGATGCGCGTGTGGGAGCAACTCTTCCGGGCTCTCGTGCGCGATCGCCGCCTGGACCCCGTACCAATGGAACGCATTCCCCCAAGCGGGCGGATCCCCCAGGCGCGCAAGCAGATCCGACGCCGCGTCCACCAGCGACTTCACCCGGGCCTCGTCCTTCAGCCGGATCCCCGCCAGCCACAGTTCCCCGATCGGCAAGAGCGCCAGCAGATCCGCGCTCACCTCGTCGAACAGTGGATAGGCCGCATGCCAAGCCAGCGCCAGCGCCGCGTGATCCCCACCGCGCCTGGCCAATCCGACCAGCACGCCGTGCGCCAGCAACCGATCCCGCGCATCGAGATCGGTGATCCGGACTGTCGCCAGCTGCGCCGTAGCCGATTGCTCGTCCCCGCCCAGCATCGCCACCCAGGCCGCCAGCACCCGCTGCTGCGCGTCCTCGGTCCCGCCGCGCAACGCATCACCCGCCCGGCCGGGCTCTCCCATGCTCAGGCACAACAGAGTCGCGATCGACACCGCCGAACACGGCAGGAACCGATCACCCCCGTTCTCCCCGGGCGCGACGCCCGAATGCGTGGCGTGGATGAGCGCGGAGGCCGCCGCCACCGCTGCGGTACGCGCGGCGGTGATCGCCTGGTTGTGGGTGGGGCTCGCGGTAGGCGCGGCGGCGTCCGGATCGGTTGCCTGCCTACCGAATTCGGCGGCCGGGTCGGTCGATACCGGAGTGCCTGCGATTTCGCGGGATGCGTGGTGTGGTGAGTCGCCGTTGTCGGAGCTCGGGGGTAGAGCCGGGTCGGACGGGGTCTGGTGCATGGAGTCGCCGAGGGCCGTCGCGATCAGGGCGGCGCGGGCGGTGGCTTCGGTGGGCGGCCAGTGGGTGGCGGCCGCGGCGAGGGCGCGGGCCGCGGTGAGATCGCCCGAGAGGAAGAGGACGGCGGCGGCCACGGCCCAGTCGGCGCCGACGCGGTGCGGGCCGAGCCAGATGTAGAGCTGGGCGGCGCGGGTGGTGAGGGAACGGCGGGTCCAGACGCCGGAGCAGATGCGGACGGCGGCGGCCAGGTCGGCGGGGTCCGCGACGGGGCGGCTGAGGGTGGGTTCGGCCAGGCGCAGGGCGGTGTCGCAGTCGCCGGTGCGGGCGGCGGCGTCGGCCCAGCGGAGGGCGATGGCGGTGGTGTCGGCGCCGGCCGCTGCCGCTGCCGCGTAATGGCGGACGGCTTCCTCGCCTGCTTTTTCCGCTGTGCCGCAGAGGAATTCGGCGAGACGAGGGTCTCGGACGCCGGATTCGGCGAGGTGCAGCGCGGTGTGATCGCGGAGCAGGCCCGCGTCCAGGCGGGCGTGCAGCAGGAGGCGCTGGACGGCCAGGTAGCGGCGATCGCCCACGAGGGTGCGGAGCGGGGCGATCGCGGGGTGCAGCAGGAGATCGGCGTCGGTGATCAGGGCGCTGCCACGCGCGCGATCGACCAGATCCTGTGCGGCAGAATGGGTTACGCCGAGCACCTCGGTGAGTTCGCTCGTGTCCAGACCAGCGCCGGCGGCCGCCACCACGAAGGTGTCGAGCAGATCCGGATCGGCGTCGTCCAAACGGGCGCGGGCCCAGGCGGATACGGCGTCGTCGACCGCGACCGCGCCCGCGTCCAGGCGGGCGGCGCAGGCGGCGGACAGGGCAGCCACCACGCCGCCGTGGATACCTGCCGTCTCCCGATGAATATGCTGCGCCAGCGCTTTCGGCACCATCATGCCCAATTCGCGCGCGAACGGAGCGATCTCGGTGGTGCCGAGCGCGCGCAGATCCACGACTCGTCCACGGCGTGCCGCTCGATCGGTGAGCGCGCGCAGTCGAATGTCGTGCGGACGCGGCCGCGTCGCGACGATCACCACCCCGGACGCGGATTCGATGACCTCGCCCAGCATTTCGAACAGCGCCGGGGGCAGGGTGTGAGCGTCGTCGACCACCAGCGCCAGGCGATTCGCCCGGCCCCGGGCAGCGCCGCCCCGCCCGGACCTCGCGCCGACGCTCAGGTTCGGCACGTCGGCTCCCTGCCCGGAGCGCACCGGATCTGAATCCCGTTCCGGCAGTGTCACATCGGCCGCCCAGTCGGCGAGCGCGTCCGCCTCGGCGCCGAGCTGTATCGCATCGTGGCCCGGCCGGGCGGGGAGCAGCTCGGCCGGGTTGTCGGTGAGCGTGTAGCCGCGGGACCGGAGACGAGTGCGGATGGCGCCGAGCAGCACCGACTTTCCGGTGCCGGAGCGGCCGCGGATCAGATAGAGCGGGGGAGCCGGATCATCGGAGTCCAGGTCCCGGAGGATTTCTCGTGCGCACGGGAGGGAATCGAGTGCGACGGGGGTGTTGCTTGCCACGAAGAACCAACTCTCAGCCGCCGTTGTTGGAACGGTTCTGGCCCGGAAGGGCGCCGACCGCGTTGCCGAGACCGTCGACTGCGGAGTTGAGGCCGGGGACGGCCGTGGGCACCTGGGGGAGTGCCGGTGCGACCACCGTGGGCTGATAGGTCGGCGCTTGCCCCTGCCCGGGAGCTGCCGGAACCTGTTGCTGGGTGGTGGTATTCGGTTGCGGAGCCGAGCCGTCGGCGGGCTGGGCCGCAGCCGGTTGCCCCGTGGCCGGTTCGGCGGCGGGTGCGCCCGT
>NZ_BDCD01000068.1 GCF_001613325.1 Nocardia yamanashiensis NBRC 100130
TCGGCGGATCATGTCCGGGAACTGATCGCGGGACGGGGCACAGCGCTGAGCATCGCGGCCGTGAACGGTCCCGCGGCGACCGTGGTATCCGGAGACGTGGATGCGTGCGCGGAGCTGCTGTCCCGGTGCGAGCGCGAAAAGATTTGGGCACGAGCGATTCCTGTCGACTACGCCTCACATTCGTCACATGTGGATCCGCTGCGGGACTCCGTGCTCGGCGAACTGTCGGGGATCACCCCGCGCCCATCGGCGGCCGCCGCACCGGTTTTTGTCTCGACGGTGACCGGTCGCCCGATGGATACGGCGGAACTGACACCGGAGTACTGGTTCACGAACCTACGGCAGACGGTCCGTTTCGAGGAGGCCGTGGCAGCCGCGCTCGATACGGGCTGCCGGGCATTCGTCGAGTCGAGTCCGCACCCCGTACTCACCGGCAGCATCCAGGACTCCCTCGATGCCGGGTCGGTCGGCCCGACCGTGGTGGTGGAGTCCCTGCGCCGCGACGACGGCGGTCTGCGGCGATTCCTCGCATCGGCGGCCGAACTGTTCGTCGTGGGCGGTCCGGTCGAGTGGTCCGCCATCCTCGCGGCAGGTAATGGCCGGTGGGTTCCCCTCCCGCCCTACGCGTTCCACCACCGTCGGTTCTGGTCGCTCCCACAGCCGAAGGGCGACGCGACCGATCTCGGGGTGCACCCGGTGGAACATCCGTTCCTCGGCGTCTGGGTCGAAGCCCCCGACAGCGGCACCGTGGTGGTGACCGGGCGGATATCACTCGACTCGCTGCCGTGGCTGGCCGATCACACGGTGGCCGGTCGAATGGTGTTCCCCGGTACCGGATTCCTCGAGCTGGTGGCCGCGGTCGCCGATCGTCTGGGCGGTGCGGGCATTCGCGAGCTTGCTGTCTCGACGCCCCTGGTGCTGGGCGACTATGCCGCCCGGATTCGCATCGTGATCGATGCGCCCGACCTCGAGGGCGGACGTGCGGTGCGGGTGTACTCACGGCCGGACACCGGCGACCTCGATACCGGGCCGGATGGCCACGCTGATACCTGGACCGCACACGCCGAGGCCGTGATCGCGCGCGCCGCGGTTGCTGCCGCACCCGGTCCCGACTCGGCGACCTGGCCACCCGCCGACGCGGTCCCGCTCGAAATAGCCGAAGGGTACGAGGAATTGGGCCGCCGCGGGTACGAATACGGACCGGCATTCCGTGGCCTGGTCGGCCTCTGGCGCGTCGCCGACGAGGTATGTGCCGAAGTCGAATTGAGGGCCGGCGATGCGACCGGGTTCGGTGTGCACCCCGCGTTGCTCGACGCGGTGTTGCACGCGGCGCTGACAGCCGCCGGATGGGACGATCGCCTGCGGTTGCCGTTCGCCTGGACAGGTATCCAGGTTCACGCGGTGGAGGCTACCCGACTGCGAGCCCGCATCCGTGTCACCGGCGACGCGACCGTGTCCGTGCGGGCGACCGATGTCACGGGAGCACCGGTGCTGTCGGTGGAATCGCTGCTGCTGCGCCCGATCTCGACGACATCGTTCGCGGACGCCGCGATCCGGGCAACATCCGACGGCCTGTACCGGGTGCGGTGGAGTCCAGCGGAAGCCGACGTGGACGCGGCCGCCGAACCGGCCGAACTGACGGTCGTGCGCTGCCTGTCCGAGGAGCCGACGTCGGACGTGGTCGACAGCACGCACGAACTCACGGCGAGGACCTTGGACTCGCTGCGATCTTGGCTGGCCGACATCCGCTCCGCCACGACACGCGTGGTGATCCTGACGCGCGGGGCGGTCGATGCCGGAGATCGCGCGGTGACGGACTTGGCGGGCGCGGCCGTATGGGGCCTGGTGGCATCCGCCCAGTCCGAGCACCCGGGCCGGATCGTGCTGCTCGACAGCGATTCCGATCTCGACGACGACGCGGTTGCTCGAGTTCTGCACCGGGTTCCGGCCCGGGAGGCACAGCTGGCGGTCCGCGACGGGCGGTTGCTGCTGCCCCGCCTGACACGCGCCGAGATCGACAACGTCGCCGCCGCCCCCGCACTCGCCGCGGGTACTGTGCTGATCTCCGGCGGCACCGGAGGCCTCGGCGCGCTGGTGGCACGGTGGCTGGTCGAGTCGCACGGCGTGCGGGATCTGGTCCTGACCAGCCGACGCGGCGCGGATGCTCCGGGTGCGGCCGCGGTGGCGGACGAACTCGGTGCGGCCGGAGCACACGTGCGGATCGTGGCCTGTGATATCGCCGACCGTGATGCGGTGCGAAACCTGATCTCTCGGATCACTGCGGAGGGCCAGTTGACCGGTGTGGTGCATGCCGCCGGTGTGATCGACGACGGCGTGATCGAGTCATTGACCGCAGACCGCCTGCGGTCGGTCATGGCCCCCAAGGTCGATGGCGGATGGAACCTGCACGAGGCGACCTCGGATCTGGAGCTGCCGGTGTTCGCGGTGTTCTCCTCGATCGTCGGAACACTGGGCATGCCGGGGCAATCGAACTACGCGGCCGGTAACCGCTTCCTCGACGGTTTGATCTCCTACCGTCGCGCCCTGGGACTTTCGGGCGTCTCGCTGGCCTGGGGACTGTGGGACCGGGCGACCGGCATGACCGAGCATCTGGACGCCGCCGCAGTGGGTCGTATGCGCCGCGAAGGTGTCGCGGCGCTGTCGACGCGCCAAGGTTTGGCACTATGGGACGCCGGTCTGGTGAGCGGGCAGCCATTGCTGGTGGCGGCCCGCATGGACCGGGCGGCAATGCGCACCGCCGCCGCGGAAGCCCGGCTGTCACCGATGTTGTCCGGGTTCGTCCGTGATATCCGCCGCGCTGCGGCCAAGGTGGCGGTACAGGATTCGGTTGATCTGCGGGACCGGATCGCACGCATGAGTGCCGATGGACACTACGAATTCGTCCTCGACCTGGTACGTACGCGGGCGGCGGCCGTGCTGGGCCACGACGCCGGTGCGGCCATCGACCCGGGCCGCGCATTCCGGGAATTGGGCTTCGACTCCCTCGCGGCACTGCAGTTCCGCAATGCCCTCGCCGCCGCGACCGGACTGCGGCTGCGTTCCAGCCTGATCTTCGACTATCCGACGGCGGACGCCCTGACCCGCCACCTGCTCGCGGAATCCGGTGCGGAGCTGAATCCGGCACCGTCCCAGGCGATCCCGTCTACCACGGCCGCCGACGAGCCGCTGGTGATCGTCGGCATGGCCTGCCGGTATCCGGGCGGAACGGATTCACCGTCGGACCTGTGGTCGGTGGTCGATCGCGGCGTCGACGTGGTCGGCGAGTTTCCGCTCGACCGCGGCTGGGACGTGGACGGTCTCTACGACCCGCAACCGGGCCGGAGCGGCAAGTCCTATACCCGTGCCGGCGGATTTCTCAGTGGCGCCGGCGATTTCGACCCCGGCTTCTTCGGCATCAGTCCGAAGGAAGCCCTGGCGATGGATCCGCAGCAGCGGTTGCTGCTCGAAGTGTCGTGGGAGGCGCTCGAAGACGCGGGCATCGACCCCCACGACCTGAAGGGCACCGCGACCGGCGTTTATGCGGGACTGATGTATCACGACTACCCCGACAGCGATGGTTTCGGCGCAGTGGCCTCGGGCCGGGTGTCGTATGCGCTGGGCTTGGAGGGCCCGGCCGTGACCGTGGATACGGCGTGTTCGTCGTCGCTGGTGGCGTTGCATCTGGCCGGCCAGGCAGTCAGGTCGGGGGAGTGCGAGCTGGCGCTGGTCGGTGGTGTCACCGTCATGGCGACACCGCACATGTTCGTGGAATTCTCGCGGCAGCAGGGGCTTTCGGCGGACGGCCGGTGCCGGTCCTTCGACGCCGCTGCCGATGGCACGGGCTGGGCCGAGGGTGTGGGTGTGCTGGTGGTCGAACGGCTGTCTCGGGCTGAGGAATTGGGTCATCGGGTGTTGGCGGTGGTGGCTGGTTCGGCGGTGAATCAGGATGGTGCCTCGAATGGTTTGACGGCGCCGAACGGTCCGTCGCAGCAGCGGGTGATCCGGCAGGCGCTGGCCAATGCGGGTCTGGGTATCGGTGATGTGGACCTGGTCGAGGCGCATGGCACTGGGACCAAACTGGGTGATCCCATCGAAGCCCAGGCGTTGCTGGCGACCTACGGTCAGCGCGCGGAAGGTGATCCGCTGTGGCTGGGCTCCATCAAGTCCAACATCGGTCACGCGCAGGCTGCCGCGGGTATCGCGGGTGTGATCAAGATGGTGCAGGCGATGCGTTTCGGGCGGATGCCTGCGACGTTGCATGTGAACGAGCCTTCGCCGCATGTGGATTGGGCTTCGGGCCGGGTGGAGCTGCTGACCGAAGCGCGGGACTGGCCGCGTAATGGTCGTCCGCGGCGGGCGGCGGTGTCGTCGTTCGGTATTTCGGGGACCAATGCCCACGTCATCCTCGAAGAACCGCCGATCGGCACGGAAACCATGGCGGTGGACCAGAATTCACCGACCCGCGAACACCGAATGCTGCCGTGGATACTCTCCGCGAAGACCGCAGCGTCGCTGTGCGACCAGGCCGACCGGCTGCGCAGCTTCGGCGCATCGGCAGCGGCGTCGGCCGCCGACGTGGCGGTTTCGCTCGCCGGCCGAACCCTCTTCGAACACAGAGCCGTCGTATTCGGTGCCGGTACAATGGAATTGCTGGCCGGACTGGATGCGGTGACCGCACAGGACGCCACCGCGGGCGTGGTGACCGGCCGCGTACTTCCCGGCCGAACCGGAGTGGTTTTCTCGGGGCAGGGCTCCCAGCGCCTCGGTATGGGCAAGGAACTGGCCGAGGCATTCCCGGTGTTCGCCACGGTGCTCGACGAAGTCGTCACGGAGCTGGATCGATGGCTGGACCGTCCGCTGCGCGAGGTCATGTGGGGCGATGACGAAGCACTGCTGCGCTCGACCCGGTACGCGCAACCGGCGCTGTTCGCTATCGAAGTCGCGACGTTCCGGCTGTTGCGGTCCTGGGGCGTCGAGGTCGGCGCGGTCATGGGCCACTCTGTCGGCGAGATCGCCGCCGCACATGTGGCCGGGGCGCTGTCCCTGGCCGATGCGGCGCGCTTGGTGGCGGTACGGGGGCGGCTCATGCAGGCCCTGCCCGAGGTCGGAGCCATGATCGCCGTCCGTGCGCGCGAGTCCGACATCGATGACCTGATATCGGACGGAGTGAGCGTCGCGGCAGTGAACGGACCGATGTCGGTGGTGATCTCGGGCGTGGCCGCCGCGGTCGAGGCGATCGCGGCCACCTGTGCCGAACGTGGGCACCGGACGACCCGGCTGCGCGTCTCGCACGCCTTCCATTCGGCTCTCATGGATCCGATGCTGAACGAGTTCGCCGCTGAGATCGCGCAGATCTCGGTCGCGGAACCGCGGATGCCGGTGCTGTCCAATCTCACCGGACAAGTGGCCGGGCCCGGTTACGCGGCACCGGAATACTGGGTGCGACATGTGCGCAGGCCGGTGCGCTTCGCCGACGGTATCGCGGCCATGATCGAGGCCGGCGTCACTCGCTTCGTGGAGGTGGGGCCCGGAGCCGCCTTGACCGCGATGATCGGCGAATCGATCGATCCGGCGACGGCGGTGGCGGTCGCGGCCCTGCGCTCGAATCAGCCGGAGCCGTCCTCCTTGCTGACGGCGGTCGCCACGCTGTTCACCGCGGGAGCCGTCGTGAACTGGTCCGCGGTGACCGGAGAGACGGGTGGCCGCCGAGTGTCGTTGCCGCCGTACGCGTTCGAGCGCCAGCGGTTCTGGCGCCAACCGCTGTCGCCGAAACCGGCGCCGGGGCTCGGTCTGCTCGTGCTGGACCATCCGATGCTCGATGCCGTGATCGAGTCACCGGACAGCCGCCGGCTGGTGGTGACCGGCAGCCTGTCGCGCGCCGCCATGCCGTGGCTGGGCGACCACGCCGTTTTCGACCGAGTCCTGATGCCCGGCACGGGATTCGTCGATCTGGTCGCCGCGGTGGCCGAGCGGATCGGTTGTGCGATGGTGCGGGAACTCACGATCACGGCGCCGCTGCAACTCACCGAGGTGCCCGTCGCACTGCGAATCGTCGTCGGCGAGCCGGATACCGGCGGCGTCCGGACCATCACCATCTACGCCCGTCCGGAACCCGAAACCCGCAGCGCCGCCGACGATATCGGCGCCCGCCCGTGGTCCGCCCACGCCGAGGGCCGGATCGCACCGCCGGAATCGACGCCGCTGCCGGTACCCGAGTTGCGGGCTTGGCCGCCCGCCGGTGCCCGCGCGGTGGATCTCGACCGGGCGTACGACAACCTCTCCGAACGTGGGTATCGCTACGGCCCGGTATTCCAGGGACTTTCGCGGGTGTGGCGCAAGAACGCCGACACCTTCGTCGAGGCGATCCTGCCGACCGGCGGCGCCGCGGCTGGTTTCGGCATCCATCCCGCTCTCCTGGACGCGGTATTCCAGGCCGTTCTGCTCATCTCCGGTCACGACGACGAGGTGGTACTGCCCTTCGCTTGGGAGGGCGTGCGGTTGTACGCCGAGGGCGCGACCACGGTCCGGGCGCGGCTACGCGCCATCGCGCCCGGCAAGGTGGCACTGGATGTGGCCGATTCGGCCGGCCGCGCCGTCATGTCGGTGGAATCGCTGTCGCTGCGACCGATTTCGGCCCAGCGGCTGGCAGGTGCCCTGGCCGCCACCGCGATCGACGGCTTGCATCACCTGCGCTGGACATCGGTCGGTTCCAGTGCCGATGCCGGCCCGGTCCCGGAGGTTCGAATCGCCGAGATCTCCGCGCCGGACTGCCTCGCGCACCTGACGGCCGCGGACGATCCGCAGCTCGCGCTCGTCGCGGTGAACTGTGCGATGGACTCGGAAAACGGCTCCGTCGCAACCGATTCCGACACGGCGCAGCGGGCGCACGCGCTGACAGAGCGCACCCTGGACGTGATTCGAGGATGGCTGGCCGACGACCGCTGTGCCGCGGCGCGTCTGGTGGTGCTCACCCGCGGAGCCGTGGACACCGACGGCTGCCCGGTCGCCGACCCCGCCGCCGCGGCGGTATGGGGGCTGATGGCTTCGGCGCAATCGGAGTTCCCCGGCCGGATCACACTGCTGGACAGCGATACTCCGATCGACGGGAAGACCGTCGGACGGGTGCTGGCGCGAGTGCCGGCCGAGGAACCGCAGATCGCACTGCGCGGAGACGAGGTACTGGTACCCAGGCTGGAGCGGGTGGACGCGGCGGCGGTCGTACCCGGCACGGGCCCGTGGCTGCTGGACGTCACCGAGACCGGCACCCTGGACAATGTCCGCTTACTGCCGGTGGTCCACGAACCACCGGCAGCGGGACAGGTACGCATCGAGACCCGGGCCGTCGGCCTGAACTTCCGCGATGTGCTGATCGCACTCGGCATGTATCCCGGCGCGGACGCGAACATCGGCAGTGAAGCCTCGGGCGTGGTCACTCAGGTGGGGCCGGACGTGACCGAATTCCGGCCCGGCGATCGGGTCATGGGGATTTTCGAGCACCGGGTCGGATCGGAGTCGACCACCGATCAGCGCATGCTGGTACGGATTCCGGCCGGGCTCTCCTTCGCCCAGGCCGCCGCCGTCCCCGTGGCCTTCGCCACCGCGTACCTCGGATTGTTCGAACTGGCCCGCCTGGACGCGCGCGATTCCGTGCTGGTGCACGCCGCCACCGGCGGTGTCGGACAGGCCGCGGTCCAGCTCGCCCGGCTCCGCGGCGCAACGGTTTTCGCCACGGCGAGTCCGACGAAGTGGGGTGTGCTGCGGACGATGGGTGTCGACGAGGCGCACATCGGTAACTCCCGGACACTGGACTTCGAGCAGAAGTTCCGCGAGGCCACCGGCGGTCGTGGTGTGGATGTGGTGCTCGACGCGCTCGCGGGTGAATTCGTGGACGCGTCGATGCGGCTGATGCCACGTGGTGGCCGGTTCCTCGAGATGGGCAAAACCGATCCCCGCGACCCGCGGGTGATCGCCGCCCGATACCCGGGCGTGGACTATCGGCAATTCGATCTGCTGCACGCCGGCCCCGACCGTATTCAGGGGATATTGCGGGAACTCGTGGAGCTGTTCGACCGCGGTCTGCTCCAGCCGCCGCCCGTCATGCAATGGGGCGTCGAGAACGCCGCCGAGGCGCTGCGGTACCTGAGCCAGGCGCGTCACATCGGCAAACTCGTACTCACGGTCCCGCCGCCCGTCTCCGACGGCACCGTGTTGATATCCGGTGGGACAGGTGGTTTGGGCGCGCTGCTGGCCCAGCATCTGGTCGCTGCCCACGGGGTGCGGGATCTGGTTCTGACCAGCCGCCGCGGGCCGGACACACCCGGGGTGAGCGCGCTGGTGGAACGATTGCGCTCCGCCGGTGCACGAGTTCGCCTGGAGGCGTGTGATATCGCGGATCGCACCGCGGTGAGCGAGTTGGTGTCCCGGATCGTGGCGTCGGGCCGGCTCGCGGGCGTGGTGCACGCGGCGGGCGTGCTCGATGACGGACTGTTCGGTTCGCTGACCGTCGAACGAACCCGGGAGGTACTGGCGCCGAAGGTCGACGGCGGCTGGAACCTGCACGAGGCGACCACGGGGCTCGAGCTGTCACTGTTCGCGGTATTCTCGTCGATCGCGGGCGTGCTGGGCACCCCGGGGCAGGCGAATTACGCGGCGGGCAACCGCTTTCTGGACGGATTGATCTCCTATCGGCGGGCCCGCGGACTACCCGGTGTTTCCCTGGCCTGGGGATTGTGGGACCACGTCACCGGCATGACGGGCAGTCTGTCGGCAGGGGACGTCGCACGGATGAACCGAACGGGACTGGCCGCGATGACCGCGACCGAGGGCCTGGCGCTCTGGGACGCCGCGCTGGCCTCCGGCCGCGCACTGGTGGTCCCCGCCTGTTTGGACCACCTCACCTTGCGCGCCCTGGCCGAACAGCAACGGTTGCCGATCATGCTGTCCGGACTCGTCGGGGCCTCGCGCCCGAAGGCCGTATCGGATGACCGGGCCGCCGAATCCGGACTGCTGGACCGGTTGACGGGTATGAGCCGAGACCGCCGTTACGAACTCGTCCTGGATCTGGTGCGCGAGCAGGCCGCCGCGGTCCTCGGGCATAGCGGTTCGAACGCCATCGAAGCCCGAAAGCCGTTCGAGGAGTTGGGTTTCGACTCGTTGGGCGCTGTCGAGTTCCGCAATCGCATGAGCACGGTGACCGGCCTGGCCCTGCCCACCACCCTGATGTTCGACTATCCCAACGCGGACGCGCTCGCCCGATTCGTCGGCGATATGGCGGCGAATTCCGCAGCGGCGCCATCCGATCGGATCTCGGTGGAAGAGTCCGAAGTCCGGCGATTGCTGCTCGAGATCCCATTGTCCGCGCTGCGGGAAACCGGACTGCTGAGCAGCCTGATGGAACTGGCCGGCGCCCCCGGCGCCGATATCGGCGGCGGGACGGCCGACGCGGACATCGACGGCATGGATGCCGAGAGCTTGATACGCCGCGCCCTGAACGCCGACCTGTTCGACGAGCACGAAACCGCCGTGGAGGAAAACTGATGACCGGCATCTCCGATTCGAACCTGCTCGACGCGCTGCGCGTCTCGATGAAGCAGGTGGAGCGACTGCGGCGGGAGAACCGGAGCCTGCTCGCGAAGTCCACACCGGAGCCGCTGGCGATCGTGGGCATGGGCTGCCGCTATCCGGGCGGCGTGACCTCGGCGCGCGCACTGTGGGAAATGGTCGATTCCGCCGCCGACGTCATCGGGGAATTTCCCCGCGAGCGCGGCTGGGACCTGGACGGACTCTACGACCCGCAACCCGGCACGGCCGGGAAGTCCTACGCGCGGACCGGCGGATTCCTCTACGAAGCAGGCGAATTCGACGCGGACTTCTTCGGCATCAGTCCCCGGGAAGCCCTCGGCATGGATCCGCAGCAGCGCCAACTGCTCGAGGTGTCCTGGGAAGCGCTCGAGGACGCGGGTATCGACCCCGAGACGCTGCGCGGCACCGCTACCGGTGTATACGTCGGTGTCGCCTCGCTGGCCAGGTACGGCGCATCGGGCAATGGGATTCCTGCGACCGCACCGAGTGTCGCCTCCGGCCGGGTGTCGTACGTGCTGGGTCTGGAAGGTCCGGCCGTGACCGTGGATACGGCGTGTTCTTCCTCGCTGGTGGCACTACATCTGGCCGGGCAGGCGGTACGGTCGGGGGAGTGTGATCTGGCGCTGGTCGGTGGTGTCACCGTCATGTCGACGCCGGAAGTCTTCGTGGAATTCTCTCGGCAGCGGGGTCTTTCGCCGGACGGCCGGTGCCGGTCCTTCGATGGTGGTGCGAACGGTACCGGCTGGGCCGAGGGCGTCGGCGTGCTGGTGGTCGAACGGCTTTCCCGCGC
>NZ_BDCD01000069.1 GCF_001613325.1 Nocardia yamanashiensis NBRC 100130
CGTCGCAGGCGGCCTGGCCGGCGCGGGCACCGGCGCGGTCATCGGCAGCGCCGATCGCGACGTGACCCTGCCCGCCGAAGTACCCGCCCTGGTGGAGGCCCCGGCCCCGATGCAGGAGATCCCGGTCGTCGAAACCGCCGCCCCCGCACCAGCACCGGCTCCGGAGCCGGTGTGGCAGGCCCCGATCGCGCAGGTGGTGGAGCAGGCCGTCGAATCCTTCGAACAGGCCGTGGCTGCCCCGGAGCTCGCGGCCCCGGTCGATTCCCTGGCTGGCGCGCTGGCAGCGGTCCCTGTGGTGACTCCCGAACAGCTCGGCCCTCTGGCCGGGTTGGCTCCGGCGATCAATGACGCCCTGGCCACGGTGCAGACCGCGGCAGCAGGCAACTAACCACCCGCCGTCGAGGAGCAGGCGATGATGACCGAGTCCTGGCGCACCTGGCTACCGGATCACCCCGACGAGATCGATCGCGCGGGTGAGGATTTCGAGGCTGAGGAGTTCGTCGACGACGACCCCCTCGCGGCGATCAAGCTCGACATGCGCGAACGCGTCGACGCGGCGGCCGCCCGCCGCAAGCTGGTCCGTGCGGGCGTGATCGCCGCCGGTGTGGTCGGGATCGCGGTGGCCGGAACGGTGGCGTTCATGCTCCCCGGGCGCGGCGATTCCCAAGCCGCGGCACCTGCACCGACGAAAGCCGCACCGGCCAGCGCTGCCCCGCCATGGTGCGCGAGCTCGCGCGGGGACAGCGTGGTCGTCGGCGACGGCAAGGGCAAAGCCCCCGGCACACCGGGGGTTACGGGCCCGGACTTGATCCTGTACCAGCAATGGCAGTGGTACGTCGCCCGCAACGCCGACGCCGCCCGGTCGGTGCTCGCGCCGGATGCCCAAGCCGCCGATCCGGAGACCGCGCGGGCGGCGGTGGCGGCAGTGCCGCAGGGCACCAAGCACTGCGTCACCATCACCACCTTGGCCAAGGGCGCCTACGACGTGCAGATCGAGGAGAAACATCCCGACGGCTCGAAGGCGCACTGGCAGCAACGCGTTTCCACCGCGGCCCCGGCCGGGCAGCTGGTCATCACCGCGATCACCGCCGGAGGTGAGCAGTGAAGCCCCGGGTCAGCGTCGCGGAACTGCCTGCCGACGACCGCACCGCGAGCACCCTGCTCGCCCCGGCACCGGCCGCGGCGGCCGCGAGCGTCCCGATCGGCAAGTCGGTGAAAACCCTTCGCCGCCCGGCTCTTCCGACCACCCTGGTCCTGGGCGCGGGAGGCGGAGCGGGCGTGACCACCCTGGCGCTCGGGTTGGCAGCGGCCGCGGCGACCCGGCCCGGCGGGGGAGCCGATGCGGTCGCGGTCGATGCCACCGCCTGGGGTGGAGACCTCGGCCGACGCGGCTCCGACGTCCAGGTCAGCGTCTCCAACGTCCAGACCTGGTTGACCATGCCGGGCGCGGAACGGATTTCGGCGATCATCGCCTGCACCGGCCGTAGTTCCACTGGCGTCCGGATCCTCTCGCGCACCCCGGATCCGCTCCCGCGCGGGCATTCGATGCTGTCGGTGCGCCGCAACCTCGAAACCGCCGGCCTACTGCCAGTGTTCGATGGCGGCGGCTCGGTCGCCAACCGCGGCGTCGCCTCACTGATCGACGACCCCCGGATCGGGCTGGTGATCGTCGCGGCCGCCCGCGCCGACTCCCTCAACGCCCTCAACGACTCCCTCGTGTGGCTGACCGACCGGTACGGGGAGTACCTGATCTCCAACGCCGTGATCGCGGTGACCTACCAGCTGCCGGGCGGATTCGGTGCCGGCGCAGTCGAACACGTGCGCACCCACCTGTCCAAGTGGGTCCGGGCGGTCGTGGACATCCCGTACGACCGCCACCTGGCCACTCGCGCCCCACTCGCGTGGGGGCAGCTCACCGAACCCACTCGCCTGGCATTCCGGGCCGTCCTCGGAGGAATCCAATGACTACGCGCCGCGCGCTCCCCCTGACCGCCCTCGCCTCGGCCGGCCTGCTGTCGGTCTCGGTCATCACCGCCGTCAGCGCGGCCGCCGACGAGAACACCAGCGGTGGTTCGTGTCCGGCGGTCTACGCCCTCGGTGTGCAGGGCACCGGCGAATCCTCCCCGGACGCCGCGACCACCACCGACACCGGCATGCTCTCGCAGGTCTTCGTCCCGTTCGAAGCCTCCGCCCAAGCCGAAAAGGTCCCGGTCTCGCGCGAATACATCCCCTACAACGCGAGTTTCGGCGGGCTCGGGCCCTCGAGCGACACGACCGCGTATCAGACGTCGATCACCGAAGGCTTGGCGGCGCTGACTTCCAAGGCCGAGCAGATCATCTCCGGGTGCGCGAAAACGTATCTGGCGGTGGCCGGTTACTCCCAGGGCGCGCACGTGGCGTCCCTGTTCGCGCAGAAGGTCGGCGCCGGGTCCACCTCCATCCCCGCCGATCGGGTCGCGGCCGTCGCCCTGTTCGCCGATCCGGCCCGCGGCCAATCGGCTTCCACGTTCCCCGGCACTTCGGACGCGACGCCGGATGCGGTCCCGGGCACGTCCGGTTCGGCGGTGGCGGCGGTGGACGCGGTCACCGCGACGACCGCCCCGGGCAGTGGGCTGGCGCCCAAGACCGACGGCTCGACCAGCTACGGCTCGCTCACCGGCCGCGTCGCCTCGTTCTGTTCCAGCGGGGACCTGGCCTGCGACGCCCCCGACAACGCCGCCCTGTTGCGGACGGTCGCCAATGTCGCTGGTCAGGTCGAGATCGGGAACGACCCGATCAAATCGATCGCCTCGGTCACCCAAGCCCTCGCGCTGACCGGGATCAAGGCCGCGACCTCGATCGTCAACGACAACATCCAAGGCACCTCGCTGGCGAGTCTGTCGCTGAACTCGAAGAAGAGCATTTCCGCCACGTTGGCCGAAGCCTCGGACCCGAACACCTCCCTCGATATCGACGACGCCCTGAAAGCGCTGCTGAAGGTCGGCACGATCGCGATCAACGCGGTCTCCACGCTGGCGAAATCCCTTCTGACCCCGGCCAATATCAGTGAGATCGCCACCGCCGGGCTCGCGAACCCGATCGCAGGGCTCGCGGTGTTCGGCACGAAACTCGTGGCCGCGATCCCCGATCTCATCCCGCCGGCTACCGCGTCGAAGTTGATCCAGTCCGCGTTCACCGAGGTCGTCAACAACATCAGCGACAACCAAGACCTCCTCAACGCCTCCACCTGGACCAAATACAGCGACGTGTTGATGCGTCACGGTTCTTACCAGCACGACCCGATCAGCGGCTCCGGCAAAAGCGCCGTGCGGTGGGTGGCGGACTGGTTCGCGGCCGCGGCCGCCGACATCGGCGGCGTCGCCGCCGTCGCGGCTCCCTCGCCGACCAGCTTCACCACCGACATCCCGACCGCCCCGGCCACGCCGGGCGAGGCGAAACCCGAAGGCACGCAGAGTGAGCCGACCACGGCGGCGAGCCCGTCGGTGGTGCTGCCCGACTTCGGCGCGGCCGCAGGCACCCAGTCCCACTAACCCCGACAAGGAAGGACCCCTGTCCAAGGGGAGGTGAAACCCGATGGTGGCCAACAACATCCTCGAACCCGACACCGCCGCGTTGCCCGCACCAGCGGGATCCGGATCGGCGAACACCGAGTCGGTCCGGTTGTCCAAGGCCCGGGAGAAGTCCCTCGCCTTCGCGACCCTGCCCCCGGAACCCGGTAAGCGCGCCGGGGTGTGGGCGAAACCGGTCTCCCACGACGGTGCGCGGGGTCCGATGTGGTGGCTGCTCGGGGCACACGGTGGCGCCGGAGTCTCCACCCTGGCCCACCAGCTCGCTCCCGCCGGGGACTGCCAGCGCGAATGGCCCGCCGTCCTGGGCGACGAGAGCCCGTTCGTGGTGCTGGTCGCCCGCGAAACCATCCCCGGGCTGGAACGCGCGCACGATCTGCTGCGCCAATACCACTGCGGCCAAGCCGGACCCGGCCGGGTCATCCTGCTCGGTCTGATCACCGTGGCCGCGCAACCCGGCAGCATGCCTGCCCCGGTGCGCCGGCACCGGCGTGTGATCGCCGACCTGGTGCCCGAGGACGGGTTGTGGCGGGTCGAGTGGTCGCGCGATGCGGTGCTCTCCCCGTTGGGGGAGCTGCCGATCTGGACTCCCGGGGACCTGGCCCCGGCGAAGGGACGCGATCGGCTCGCGCCCGTGCGCGAGCTCGGCGAGCACCTGTTCGCCACCATCACCGCCCTCGTCGGCGGACCCGGCCCGAAAACCGAAGGAGCACAGTCATGTTGACCCACATCGTCCTAGCCGTGGAGGAAATCAACCCCGTCGCGCCACCTGGAAGCAAAGGGCTGATCCAGCTGGTCCAGTACGGCAAATACCTCGCCTACCTGGTCGCGGTCGCCGGAATCATCTACGGCGGCGGCCGGTTCGCGGTCGAGAAATGGAACGGCGGGGCGTGCGAGTCGCCGAAGATCGTGGCCGGTTCCATCGTCGGCGGCATCGTCATCGCCGTCTCCACCACCCTGCTCAACACCGTCATCTCCGCCGTCTGAGCAGCGAGGTCACGCCATGAGCGCATTCGCTGAGGACTACCGGCAACTGCCCGCCGATGTCACCGGGCCGCTGATGACCCTGCTCGGCTACGGGCTCTGGTTCGCCCAACTCGTCTGTCTGGCATGGCTTCTCGTGGCCGCCGGCCGCTACATGGCGCTGCGGCATTCCACGGTCGAAACCTACGCCGAAGCCCACAACGGGTTATTGCGGACTCTGGTCGCGGCTGTGCTGGCCACGGTGTCGCTCGGCATCGCCAACGGCGTGCTCGCCCTTCAATAGCCCCCCGGCCCTTCGCCGATCCGGAAAGGACTCGAGCTCATGGTCCGCACCCTGCTGATCGCCCTCTCGCTCACCGCGACACTGCTGGTCGCCGCGTGCGGCCGCGATTCCGATTCCGCTGACACCCCGACCGCGACCTTCACCCCTGACCCCGCGCGCCCACCGGCCGGGCTGTGGTGGGAGGACTGGCAAGGCGTGTCCATGCCCATCTCCAACGCCGACGGACCCGAGTTGACCAGCGGGGCCGCGGGCGGGTTCTCCCGCACCCCGCAGGGCGCGGGCTTGGCCGCGTTGCACCACGCGACCCGGGTCGCGCTGGCACCGGATGGCATGTGGCCCACCATTGCCGCGAAATCGCTGGTCACCGGCCCCGGTAAGGACGCCTACGTCCTGGCCCGCGCCCGGATCTCGATCACCGGCCCCGCCGACCCGGCCCTGGTACCGACCTTCCTGGGCTACCGGATCGACTCCTACACCCCCGAACAGGCCGAGGTCACCGTCTATACCCGATACCCCGACGGATCGCTGGCCGCCCACCACGAGAAAGTCTCGTGGATCTACCGGGACTGGCGGCTGAACCTGCCTGATCCGGCCGTGGATCCGAATACGACTCCAGTCGATGCCATCTCGGCCACCCCGGCCGACATCGTCCGATTGGAGATCAAGAAATGACCGACACTAAGCCCCCCGAGACTTCCCGGCGTGCGAGCGCGACCCTGATCGCCGCCGTCGTCACCCTGGTCCTCATCGTGGTTGTCGCCGCGATCGTCTGGTGGACCCGCTCCGACCAGCACGACACCAGCACCCCGCCAACCTCCGCACCCGGCACATCCTCCACGGCCGGGGGCTCCAGCAGCGCCCAAGGATTCGCTGCACCGGACGTGGATGCCTTCGGGCGTCGGGTGGACATTCCGAACAATCCTGCGGGGCAACCACTCACTCAGGTGCGGGGTCCATTGACCGCCGGGGATCCGCGCTGGTTGACCGCCGCGCCGTTGCTGCCCGAGCAAGGTGGATGGCAGCGGGTCTACAACGTCAGTGTCCCGTTCTCGATCTCCGACGGTCCGACCGCAATGGTGGATGGCGTTCCGACCGGTTACTCCCACACCCCGCAAGGCGCGGCGCTCGCTGCGGTCTATGTGACCTGGGAATCGTATGCGCAGCCACGCAATTGGGCGTTGCGCGAACACATGCAGGTGATGACGGCCGAGGACAAAACGACCTTCGATCAGCTCGTCGCGGCGGGGAAGGTCCCTGAGCACCCGTCGGACGCGGCGACGAAGTGGCTGGTCGCTCCGGATGCGTTCAAGGTCGAAACCTGGTCGCAGAACGGCGATCTGTGCGTACTGCGTCTGGCGACCAAAGCCGAACCGAAGAACGGCGCACCCCAATGGGCCTCGTCGCAGGTCGTCATGGTGTGGGACGGGCAATGGCGGATGCGGCTCGCCGATGACCACCAGCTGCCGAAGACGTTCATCAACTCCTTAAGCGGGTGGACGACATGGTGAGCACCGGCCCGCTACGCCGCGCCCTGCTGATCGTGGCCGTCGCCCTGGCGGCCGTATTCACCTCCGCAGGGCCCGCACTGGCCGATCCTGACTCCAGCGGCGGATACGGATTCAACGACGCCTGCGAACAAATCGCTGAAGGGCTCGACGGCATCGGAATCCAGATTCCCGGCCTACCTACCCTCGGAGATCTCGGCGGCACCGCCTGCAAGGCCGGCAACGTCGCGACCCACCCGGGCCAAGCGGTCGAAGCGATCAAAGACAAAGCCTGGGACAGCACCTTCGGCAAAGCCGTCGATGCTCTGCTGACCGGTCTGGGTGACGCGATCACGATGTCGTTGACCTGGTGGACGAGAATCCCGACCACCAACACGATCAACTCCCCGTCGTTGTTCGCCGAGATCCGTTCCTACACTTTCCAAGCCCAGATCCTGCTGCTGGCCGCCTCGCTGATCGCGTGCGCCATCCGGTTGGGTATCGCGCATCGTTCCGGTGCGGCCGAGCAGGGCACCGAGACCGCGCGGGTGCTGGGGCGGGCGGTGTTCGCGTCGGCGATGTTCTCCACGATGCTGACCCTGGGTACGCAGGCCGGGGATCGGTTCGCCGAGTGGGTGATCGACGAATCCACCGACCACAACGCCAAGGGCGTGGCGGAGGCGATGCTGCAAACCTCCACCCTCACCGCGCTTTCCCCGGGTTTGGTGTTCATCATCGCCACGATCGGCATGCTCGGGGCGATCATGCAGGCGGTGTTCGCGGTGGTCCGCGAAGCCCTGCTGGTGGTGGTCGTCGGCATTCTGCCGCTGGCGGCCGCGGGCTCGGGCACCAATATCGGGCGCGGGTTCCATGACCGGTTGTTGGCGTGGTCGGTCGCGTTCGTGCTGTACAAGCCGGTCGCGGCCCTGGTGTACATGATCGCGTTCACCACCTGCGGCAAAGCGGGCAGCTCGGCGAACGACACGATCCAGGCCGGGCAAACCCCGAGTGCCGAACAGGCACAACAGGTCCTGGTCGGCGTCGTTCTGCTGTGCAGCGCCGCCCTGGTCCTGCCCGCGCTGATGCGCCTGGTCACTCCGCTGTCCTCGATCGGCGGCGGCATGTCGGGGGCGGTCGCGGCCGCCGGACTGATCGGCACGGCCGCCTCGCTGTCGAGCATGCGCGGCACCGGCGCCAAGGCAACTGCCGGGGCCGGCGGTGGACGTCCCGGTGGCGGCCCGGGCCCGCGGGGCGGGAACACCGGCGGCGGTAGCGGTTCGGGCGCACGTCCCGTCC
>NZ_BDCD01000070.1 GCF_001613325.1 Nocardia yamanashiensis NBRC 100130
GACCAATGCCCACGTCATCCTCGAAGAACCGTCACAGGAAGTCGAAGCCATTGCGGCACAGCGGGACCCGGCAGCTCCAGCGCCCGTCCTGCCGTGGGTGCTGTCGGCCAAGAGTGCGGCGGCCATCACCGCGCAAGCCGCGCGGCTACGCGAATTCGTGACCGGCGCTGAGATATCGGCCGCGGACGTGGCCGCATCACTCGCCCGGCGCAGCGCGTTCCCCTATCGGGCGGTGGTACTCGGAACGGATCTCGAAGAACTGACCGCCGGACTGGACTGCGTCGCGTCGGCTTCGCCGGCCCGGGGAACCGGTCGCACCGCCCTGGTCTTTCCCGGACAGGGCTCGCAATGGATCGGCATGGGCCGGGAACTGCTGCGGAGCTCGCCGGTTTTCGCCGACCACCTGCGGTCGGTCGGCGACGCACTCTCGACGCACGTGGAATGGTCACTGCTGGAAGTGATCTCGGGAAGCTCGGCGGAGCCGGACCTGGAGCGGGTCGATGTGGTCCAGCCGCTGTTGTTCGCGGTGATGACCTCCTTGGCGCGGTGGTGGGAATCGATCGGCATCCGCCCCGACCTGGTGATCGGCCACTCGCAGGGTGAGATCGCGGCGGCGTATGTGGCGGGCGCGCTCTCATTGGACGATGCCGTACGGGTGGTCGTGGGCCGCAGCCGCGCGATCGCGGCCATCACCGGATCCGGGGCGATGGTCTCGGTGGCGGTACCGGCCGGGCGAGCCCGGGAACTGATCGACGGCTGGGGCCCCGCGCTGAGCATCGCCGCGGTGAACGGTCCCGGCACGACGGTGATCTCCGGCGACGCGCAGGCCTGTGCCGAACTGGTCGCCCGGTGTGAGCGCGACGGCGTGTGGGCGCGACGGATACCGGTGGACTACGCCTCGCACTCCGAACAGGTGGAACGCGTGCGGGACTCGGTCCTCGACGCGCTGTCCGGCATCAGTCCGCGCACCGTCGCTCCCGGCGGTCCGGTGTTCGTATCGACCGTCACCGGCCGACCGCTCGACACCGCGGAATTGACCGCCGACTACTGGTACACGAACCTGCGCGAAACGGTCGAGTTCGAACGAGCCGTGGCGTCGGCGTACGAACTCGGCGGCCGGCTGTTCGTGGAATCGAGTCCGCACCCGGTACTGACCGGCAGCACCCAGGACATCACCGGCGCGCTGCTCGAAAACAGCAGTGATATTGCGGAACTCGCGTCCGCCCGCACGGACGACCGGGTGACGGTGGTGGAGTCGCTGCGCCGCGACGACGGCGGCGAGCGGCGGTTGCTCACCGCCGCGGCCGAGGTCTTCGCGGCAGGAGGCGCTGTCGACTGGCCGGGAATCACCGCCGCCGCGGGTGGCCGGTGGAAAGCCCTGCCCCCGTACGCCTTTCAGCATCGGCACTTCTGGCAAGCGCCCGCGTCCGCCGATGTGGCCGGTTTCGGCTTGCGCGCGGCCGGCCATCCGCTACTCGGCGTCGCGGTGGAGCCCGCGGAGGCGGGCGAGCTGGTGCTCGTCGGCCGGCTGTCGCTGAGCGCCCTGCCGTGGCTGGCCGACCACGCGGTGTTCGGGCGCGTACTGTTCCCCGGCACCGGATTCGTGGATCTGGTCCAGCGGGCCGCCGATCAGGTGGACTGCGACCTGATCCGGGAACTCATCCTGCGCGACCCGCTGACCCTGCCGTCCGAAGGTGCGATTCAGCTGCAGGTGATCGTCGGTCGCGAGACGGATTCGGCGGCCGGGCGCGACCGCCGGGTGTCGGTCTACTCCCGGCCGGACGACGATGCCACCACCGAGTGGATGCTGCACGCCGAGGCCGCCGTCGCGATCTCCGGTCACGACCGATCCGGTGCATCCGGGCAGGAACCGCCCGCCTGGCCGCCGACGGGAGCGACGGCGGTGGACCTCGGCGAGGTCTACCCGGACCTGAACACGCGCGGATACGAATACGGTCCGGCGTTCCAGGGCTTGACCGAAGTCTGGCGTACCGCCGACGCGATATTCGCCGAGGCGACATTGCCCGGCGTGGATGGCTCGGGGTTCGCGCTGCATCCCGCCCTCCTCGATGCCGTACTGCACGCCCTGATCGTCGACGCCGATCCCGATCGAGTGCTGCTGCCCTTCACCTGGTCCGGAGTGCGGTTGCACGCCGTCGGGGCGACCCGGATCCGGGCGTGCTTGCGCCCGGTGGGCGAGAACAGTGTGTCGATCGAGGTGTTCGACACCGCCGGTCAGCTGGTCCTGACGGCGGAAAGCTTGATGACGCGACCGATTTCGGCCGGCCAGCCGGGATCGGCCTCGAATGCAGTGGCGTCGGACGGTCTGTATCGAGTGCGATGGAATCCGATCGCCCCCGGGACCGCGGTCGTACCCGCCGGAACCCTCCGATCGATGGCGCTGATGGGCACGGAGGAGAACTCCTGGGCCGAGCTGTCCGATGAGATCCCCGACGTCGTTCTGCTGCGCTGCATCTCACCGGCCGGCTCGGCGAATCCGGTCGAGGTCACGCACGCGGTCCTGCCACGGGTATTGCGGCTGCTGCAGACCTGGCTCGCCGACGAGCGCTTCACGTCCTCCCGCTTGGTTGTGCTGACGAAAGCCGCGGTCGATACCGACGACCGAGCGGTGGAGGATCTCGCCGCCGCCGCCGTATGGGGATTGGTGGCTTCCGCGCAGTCGGAGAATCCTGGCCGGATCGTCCTCTTGGACAGCGATATCGACCTCAGCGACGCCGATGTGGCGGGATTGCTGAACCAGGTCGCGCCCGGCGAATCCCAATTGGCCCGGCGCGCCGGTGAACTGTTGCGGCCACGGCTCGTGCCCGTCGAACGAGGCTCCGCCGAACCGCGATCCGGCGAGCTGCCGGCGGTCACCGACGGCGCCGTTTTGATCTCCGGCGGCACCGGCGGTCTCGGTGCGCTGATGGCGCGGCACCTGATTCTCGCCCACGGGCTGCGGGACGTGGTGTTGACCGGTCGTCGCGGTGCGGACGCGCCCGGCGTGGAAGCCGTGGTGGCGGAACTGCGTGGCCTGGGCGCCAGGGTGCGGGTCCGAGCCTGCGACGTCGCCGATCCGAACGCGGTGCGGGAACTGGTATCCGAACTCACCGCCGACGGTCCGCTCACCGGCGTGGTGCACGCGGCCGGGGTACTCGACGACGGTGTGCTGCCGGCGCTGTCCGACGAACGACTTCGCACCGTTCTGCTTCCGAAAGCCGACGGCGGCTGGAATCTGCACGAAGCCACGGCCGAGCTGGAGCTGTCGCTGTTCGCGGTGTTCTCGTCGATCGCGGGGGTACTGGGGAGCGCGGGCCAAGCGAATTACGCTGCGGGCAACCGCTTTCTGGACGGCTTGATCTCCTACCGGCGGGCGCGCGGATTGCCTGGCGTCTCGCTGGCGTGGGGACTCTGGGACCGGACCACCGGTATGACCGGGCATCTGGACAGCGGCGCGGTCATGCGGATGAATCGGGACGGACTGACGGCGATGTCGACCGCGCAGGGGTTGGCGCTGTGGGACGCGTCGCTGGCGAGCGGCCGGGCGCTGCTGGTGCCCGCTCGCATCGATCGTGCGGTACTGCGGTCACTGGCCGACGCCGAGCAGTTGAGCCCACTGCTGTCAGCCCTGGTGCGCGACGGCCGGCGGACGGCCGCAGGTACGCCGGGCCCGGGCGCGACGGGACTGCGTGAACAGCTGGCCCGGGTCGCCGCCGAACACCGCTATCCGCTTGTGCTCGAGCTGATTCGGACGCAGGCGGCGGCGGTGCTCGGGCACGAGACGGCGGCGGCCGTCGATCCGGACCGGGCGTTCAAGGATCTGGGCTTCGACTCGCTGTCGGCTCTGCAGTTCCGCAATGCGCTCTCCGTCGCGACCGGTCTGCGATTGCGATCCAGTCTGATCTTCGATTACCCCGCGGCCGCGGAGCTGGCGCGCTACCTGCTACGGGAATGCGGCGAGGGCGAGCCGCCGGCGGCGGCGGCGAGCACTGCGGTGAGCACCGACGAGCCGCTGGTGATCGTGGGTATGGCCTGCAGGTATCCGGGTGGGGTGGATTCGCCCGCTGGACTCTGGTCGATGGTCGATCGAGGTCTCGATGTCATCGGTGATTTCCCGGCGGATCGCGGGTGGGATGTCGCCGGGTTGTACGACCCGAGACCGGGGCAGCCCGGGAAGTCGTATACGTGTTCGGGCGGTTTCCTCAGCGGGGCCGGTGACTTCGATCCGGACTTCTTCGGCATCAGTCCCAAGGAAGCACTGGCGATGGATCCGCAGCAGCGATTGCTGCTGGAGGCTTCGTGGGAGGCGCTGGAAGACGCCGGGATCGATCCGCACGCCTTGAAAGGCAGTGCCACCGGCGTCTACGCGGGCCTGATGTATCACGACTACCCCGATGCCGACGGCGTCGGCGCCATCGCCTCGGGGCGGATCTCCTATGTACTGGGGCTCGAAGGACCCGCGGTGACGGTGGACACGGCGTGTTCTTCCTCGCTGGTGGCCCTGCATCTGGCCGGGCAGGCAGTGCGGTCGGGCGAATGCGATCTCGCGCTGGTCGGGGGTGTGACAGTCATGGCCACACCGGAAGTGTTCGTGGAATTCTCACGGCAGCAGGGGCTTTCATCCGACGGACGCTGTCGTTCGTTCTCCGATGGGGCCGAGGGTACCGGCTGGGCCGAGGGCGTCGGTGTACTCGTCGTCGAAAGACTCTCCCGGGCAAGAGAATTGGGTCACCGAGTGCTGGCCGTCGTAGCGGGTTCGGCGGTGAATCAGGACGGTGCGTCCAATGGTTTGACCGCTCCGAACGGCCCCGCGCAGCAGCGGGTGATCCGGCAAGCGCTGGCCAACGCCGGTTTGGGCGTCGGCGACGTGGACGTGGTGGAAGCCCACGGAACGGCCACCATGCTCGGTGATCCCATCGAAGCGCAGGCGTTGCTGGAGACCTATGGTCAGCGTGGGGAGAGTGATCCGTTGTGGCTGGGTTCGATCAAGTCGAATATGGGTCATGCGCAGGCTGCTGCGGGTGTGGCGGGTGTGATCAAGATGGTGCAGGCGATGCGTTTCGGGCGGATGCCTGCGACGTTGCATGTGAGTGAGCCGTCGCCGCATGTGGATTGGTCTGCGGGGCGGGTGGAGTTGTTGACCGAGGCGAGGGAGTGGCCGCGTGGTGGTCGTCCGCGGCGGGCGGCGGTGTCGTCGTTCGGTATTTCGGG
>NZ_BDCD01000071.1 GCF_001613325.1 Nocardia yamanashiensis NBRC 100130
GCCCGAGAAAGCCGTTCGACCACCAACACGCCGACGCCCTCGGCCCAGCCGGTGCCATCGGCAGCGGCGTCGAAGGACCGGCACCGGCCGTCCGCCGAAAGACCCCGCTGCCGCGAGAATTCCACGAAGACTTCCGGCGTCGACATGACGGTGACGCCCCCGACCAGCGCGAGATCGCATTCTCCGGACCGCACGGCCTGCCCGGCCAGATGCAGTGCCACCAGCGAGGAAGAACACGCCGTATCCACCGTCATCGCCGGGCCTTCCAGGCCCAGCACGTAGGACACGCGACCGGACGCGACACTCGCGGCGATGGACGGGATTCCGAAGCCCTCGCCACCGTATCCCTGGGGCGATGCGAGTCCGGTGAAGACCCCCGTGTCGCTGCCCTTCAGGTCGTGCGGGTCGATGCCCGCGTCTTCGAGCGCTTCCCATGACACCTCGAGCAACAGCCGTTGCTGCGGGTCCATCCCGAGCGCTTCGCGCGGGCTGATGCCGAAGAAGTCGGCGTCGAATTCCCCTGCGTCATAGAGGAATCCACCGGACCTGGTATAGGTCTTGCCGGGCTTGCCGGGTTCGGGGTCGTACAGCGCCGCCGGGTCCCAGCCGCGGTTGTCCGGCAGGTCGCCGACCACGTCGCGCTCGAGATCCACCATGTCCCACAACGCCCGTGCCGAATCCACCTGTCCGGGATAGCGGCAAGCGATGCCCACGATGGCCAGGCGGTCGCCCGCCGCGCCGACCGCCGGCGCCGCCGAAGTGGGCCGCGCCGGGGCCGATTCGGCCCCGAAACCCGACTCCGCGAGCAGGAATCGCGCCAGGGCATCCGGTGACGGGTAGTCGAAGACCGCGCTCGCCGGCAGCTTGATGCCGGTCGCACCGCCCAGGCGGTCGCGGAAACCCACCGCGTCCAGGGAGTCGAAGCCCAGGTCCTTGAAGGCGCGGCCAGGCTCGATGGCATCCGCGCCGGAGTGCCCCAATACGACCGCCGCCTGTTCGCGGACCACCCCCAGCATCACGTCGTATCGGCGATCCGCGTCGAGGTCCGCCATCCGGTCGCGCAGCGCGTCGCCGATCGCCGGGGCGGTGTTCGCCGCGGCGCGCCGGCCCGTGCGCACCAGCCCCGACAGCAGTGCCGGCAGGCGGCTCTGCTCGGCGCGCTCTCGTAACGCGTTGCGATCCAGTCGCGCGGGCACGGCCAGCGGTTCGCCGGTCGCGAGCGCCGCATCCCACAGCGCCAGGCCCTGTTCGGTGGTCATCGCGGCCAGACCGTCGCGATTCATCCGCACTACGTCACGGGAGTCCAGCCGCCCCGTCAATCCGGTGCCCTGTCCCCACAGTCCCCACGCCAGGGACATCCCCGGCAAGCCGCGGGCCCGGCGATAGGAGATCAAGCCGTCCAGGAACCGGTTGCCCGCCGCGTAATTCGCCTGCCCCGCGGTGCCCAGCACCCCGGCGATCGACGAGAACACCACGAACAGCGACAGATCCAGTTCGGCAGTGGCCACATGCAGGTTCCAGCCGCCGTCTACCTTGGGTTCCAGCACATTCCGCAGGCGAACGGCATCCAGCGATTCGAGTACGCCGTCGTCCAGAACGCCGGCCGCGTGCACCACACCGGTGAGCGCACCGGAGGAAACGATCTCCGACACCAGCCGGCTCACCGCGGCTCGATCCGCCACGTCGCACGACGCCACTCGCACCCGGGCACCGGCGGCTTCCAGGTCCGCGACCAGGGTCTCCACATCCGGTGTCGCGAGTCCCCGGCGACTGGTCAGCACGAGGTCATCCACGCCGTAGGCGGCGACCAGGTGGCGCGCCACCACCGCGCCCAGACCGGCGGTGCCGCCGGTCACCAGAACCGTGCCCGTGCCGAGTACGAGTTCCTCCGGTGACGCTGTCGTCTGCCCACGGTCCACTGTCAGGCGCGGTAGCAGAATCGAGTCCCCGCGCAGCGCGAGTTGCGGCTCGATGGCCGAGACCCGGCTCAGCGCCCATCCGATATCGGTTTCGTCCGCATGAATGTCGCTGTCCAGCAGAATGATTCGGTTCGGATGTTCGGTCTGCGCAGACGCCGCCAGACCCCACACCGCCGCCGCCGCGGGATCAGTTACCGGACAGTCGCCGGTTCCTATCGCACCTCGGGTCACCACCACCAGACGGGCGTCGGTGAATCGTGCGTCGCTGAGCCAGCTCCGCAGGAACTCGAGCGTCCGCGCGGTCAACTCGTGCGTCGCCGCGGCGATGTCGGCGGGCGTCCCTTCGCGCGCCGCCGAGGCGCCCGCACATCGGATCGCGTAGTACTCCGCACCGGAGGCGGCGTGCGATTCACCCGCGTCTACGTCGAAATAATCTGCGGCGGAATTGATCTCGATCATCGCGATGTCGCCGATCTCGCGGACCTCCGGCGCGGCGCCGGCGTCGATCCAGCGCAGCAGCTGCAGGCCGTCGATCGGTGCGGCGGTCAGGCCCGCAGCCAGCTGACCGGGCGATACCGGCCGTGACAGCAGCGATTCGACCGTCATGACCGCGCGGCCGGTGGTGTCGGCGACATCGATCGAATAGCTGTCGGCGCCGGTGGCGCGCAGGCGAGCGCGGATCCGTGTCGCACCGATCGCCAGGGATCGGATCCCGGACCACGCGAACGGCAGCAGGACCTCCGAGTCGGCAGCGGAGGTGATCAATACCGCGTGCAGCACCGCATCCAGCAGGGCCGGATGGGTTCCGAAGCCGGACCCGTCACCGCCGGGCAGTTCGGCCTCGACGAAGATCTCGTCCTCGGTTCGCCGGACGGCGGTCAGCCCTTGGAACGCCGGCCCGTAGTCGTAGCCGCGCACGGCCAGCGTCGCGTAGGCATCGGCGATGTCGACGGTCACCGCATCCGGCGGAGGTCCGATCAGCGCGGCCGGCGTCGCCTCGGATCCGGGGGCGGGATCCGCGGCTTCGAGCACGCCTTCCGCGTGTAGCGTCCAGTCTCCCCGCGCGGCGTCGATATCGGCTTCGCCCTCGATCCGCGAGTGCACCGACACCGCCCGGCTGCCGTCGCTCCCAGGCGGGTCGATCACGACGCACACCTGAACGACGTTGTCGTCCAACAGCAGTGGCGACGTGATGGTCAGTTCGCGCACCGTGTCGCTGCCGATCCGGTCGGCGACCGCGGTCACCAGTTCGACGAAACCCGTTCCCGGGAACAGGGTGCGGCCGAATACCGCGTGGTCTGCCAACCATGGCATCGTGGCGGCCGACAGCCTCCCGGACACCACTGTGCGGCCGCTGTCCGGGATGTCCACGATCGCGCCCAGCAGTGCGTGCGGCATGGCGCGCAATCCGAGTCCCGCCGCATCGGTGGCGGACTGCGGAAGTTGCCAGAACCGTTCGTGCTGGAACGGGTACGGCGGCAGGGACACCCATCGGCCGCCGGAATCGGCGATCACCGTCCGCCAGTCGACGCTGCCGCCAGCCACGAACAATTCCGCCGCCGAGGTCAGGAAGCGCCGCAGCCCGCCATCCTCGCGGCGCAGCGACCCCACCACGACGGCGTCGATCGACGGCTGGGGCGCGGAGTGGGTGAGCGCGTCGAGGTTGTCGTGGACGGCGTTGGTCAGCACCGGATGCGGACTCGATTCCACGAACGCGCGACATCCTGCCTCGAACGCTGCGACGAGGGCAGCATCGAAACGGACGGTCTCCCGCAGATTCGTGAACCAGTACTCCGGCGTCAATTCCGCGGTGTCCATGACCTGTCCGGTAACGGTCGATACGAAGACCGGTCCGCCCGGTGGGATGGTCTGGGGCACGATCCCGGTCAGCTCCGCGAGTACAGAGTCCCGCAGTGTGTCGACATGCGACGAGTGCGAGGCGTAGTCGACCGGAATCCGGCGCGCCCACACGCCCTGGCGCTCGCATTCGGTGATGAATTCCGCGCAGGCGTCCGCGTCACCGCAGACCACCGTTGCCGCAGGGCTGTTCACCGCGGCGACGCTGAGGGCGGGGCCCCAGTCCGCGATCAGATCACGCGCGCGTTCGACCGGAGCCGCGACGGACACCAT
>NZ_BDCD01000072.1 GCF_001613325.1 Nocardia yamanashiensis NBRC 100130
GCGCCGCCGTCGGCCGGGGCGACCGGCTGACCGGGCAGCGGACCGGTACCGCCGCCCCCGCCGCTGTCACCGTCCTGGGTCTGCCCGCGGCCGCCGCCGTTCTGGCCGCCCTGGTTCTGCTGGCTCTGGTTCTGCGGATTCGGCGCCACCCCGGGAATCGGGATGGAGAAGCCGGGCAGCCCCGGAATCGGCATCTGGCTGGTGGTGAACACCGGCGGCGCGATGGCCGCCTCGGTGGTGGACGGCGCGGTGTACGGGGCCGACCAGGACGGCACACCGGCCTGACCGGCGATGGCGCCCGGCTTCGGGAAGTTCTCCAGCGGCGTGCCCTTGAGCGCGCCGTCCATGGTGTCCTTCCAGATATCGGCGGGCAGGCCGGAACCGTAGATCATGCCGCCGCTGGCATTGCGCAGCTTCTCGCCCTGCTCGGTGCCGATCCACACCGCGGTCGCCAGCGACGGGGTGTAGCCGACCATCCAGGAGTCGCGGTTCTCGCCGGTGTCGCCGAGCTGGTTGGTGCCGGTCTTGGTGGCGGACAGGCGGCCGCCGGCCAGCTGATGGTTACGCGACCACGCCGCAATGGGTTTCATGGCGTCGGTGACATTGTCGGCGACGGCCGCGGAAACCCGCTGCTCACCGGCGACCTCGCCGCGATCCAGCAGCACGGTGCCGTCCGAGGTGACGACCTTGGTCACGAAGTGCGGCTTGTGGTAGACGCCGGAGGCGGCCAGCGTGGCGTACGCGGAGGCCATGTCCAGCGGCCGCACCTGGTACTGACCCAGCACGACGCCGTTGTTGGGGCCGGAGCCGTCCGGTTCGGTGAGCGTCTTGCCCACGCCCGGAATGGTTTCCGGAATGCCCAGCTTGTGCGCCATATCGGCGATCTTCTGCGGGCCGTTGCCCGGCATGTCCAGCATCATCCGGTAGAAGCTGGTGTTCAGCGACCGCTTCAGCGCCTCGGAGATGGTGCACATACCGCACTGCTCACCCTCGACGTTGGTGATCTTGATGCCGTTCACCGTCACCGGCGAGGAGTCGTAGAGCGTCGAGAGCGGCTTGCCCAGCTCCAGGTTCTCGGCCAGACCGAACACCTTGAACGAGGAACCCGGGGGCAGACCGGCATTCGCGAAGTCGTAGCCCTGGCCGTCCGAGCCGCCGTAGTAGGCGCGCACCGCACCGGTCTTCGGATCCACCGCCGCCACGGCGGTGCGTAGCTTCTCCGGCTCGCCCTGCATGTTCTTGGCCACCGCGTCGATAGCCGCCTGCTGCGCCTTCGGGTCGATGGTGGTGTAGATCTGCAGGCCCTCGGTATTGAGCTCGTGCTCGGAGATACCGGCCTCGGTCAGCTCCTTGAGCACCTGCGTCTTGATCAGGCCCTCCGGTCCGCTGTCCAGCGTCTTGTCGGCCTGCGCGTCGGCGGCCGGAATCACCTGCGGGTACTGCAGCGCCGCGGCATCGGTGGCGGACAGGTTGCCGCCGTCCTTCATGCCCTGCACCACGTACTTCCAGCGCTCCTGAGCGCCCTTGGGGTTCTTCTCCGGATCCAGGTTGGACGGCTGCTGGATGGTCGCCGCCAGCACCGCGCCCTCGGACACGCTCAGCTCCGAGACCGTTTTGCCGAAGTACGCCTTGGCGGCGGCATTGATGCCGTACGCGCCGCGGCCGAAGTAGATGGTGTTCAGGTACGCGGTGAGGATCTCGTCCTTGGACCACTGCTTGGCCATCTTGGCCGAGATCACCAGCTCGCGCAGCTTACGGGTGAGCGTGCGCTCGTTGCCGACCATGGCGTTCTTCACGTACTGCTGCGTGATGGTGGAACCACCGCCGGCGCTTTCCTTGCCGGTCAGGTTGTCCCAGAAGGCGCGCCCGAAGCCCTTCATGGAGAAGCCCGGGTTGGTGTAGAAGTCGCGGTCCTCCGCCGCGATCACGGCATTGCGCACGTGCGGCGGAATCTGGTCGATGGTCACATCGGTGCGGTTGCCTTCGGGCGGAACCACTTTCGACAGCACCGAGCTGCCGTCCGACATGAAGATGGTGGCGACCTGGTTGGTCTTGAGATCGCCCGGGCGCGGCACGTTGACCGTCGAGTAGGCGATCAGGAACAGCGCCGACAGGCCGATGATGCCCAGGCCGCTGCCCACGTAGACGATGCGGCGCAGGATCCGCCAGATGGACCGCTTGCGCGGCGCGCTCGCACTGCGGCCGCCGCCGGAACCACCCGAACCGCCG
>NZ_BDCD01000073.1 GCF_001613325.1 Nocardia yamanashiensis NBRC 100130
TGTCGCGTCCGGTTGAATACTGACCCTCTGATTCCGGGTGAATTCTGACCCACCTGTGAACGATCATGAGGTGTTGAACGTGGAGGACTGGGCGGAGATTCGCCGGTTGCATCGCGCCGAGGGGATGGCGATCCGGGCCATCGCTCGGCAGATGAAGGTCTCGAAGAACACGGTCAAGAAGGCGCTGGCTTCGCATGCGCCGCCGCAGTATCAGCGCAAGCCGGGCGGGTCCGCGGTGGATGAGTTCGAGCCGCAGATCCGCGCGTTGCTGAGCGAGTTCCCGGGCATGCCGACGACGGTGATCATGGAACGTGTTGGCTGGCAACGCGGCCGGACGGTGTTCTTCGAGCGCGTGCAGCAGTTGCGGCCGTTGTTCCAGCCGGTGGACCCGGCCTCGCGCACTGAATATCAGCCCGGCGAGCTCGCCCAATGCGACTTGTGGTTCCCGCCGGTGGATGTTCCGTTGGGCTTCGGCCATGTCGGTCGACCGCCGGTGTTGGTGATGGTGTCGGGCTATTCGAGGATCATCACCGCGACGATGATCCCGACGCGTCAGAGCCCGGACCTGCTTGCCGGGCATTGGGCGTTGATCTCTGGATGGGGTCGTGTTCCGCGAACACTGGTGTGGGACAACGAATCCGCGGTCGGTCAGTGGCGCGGCGGCAAACCGCAGCTGACGGAGACTATGAACGCGTTCCGCGGATCTTTGGGCATCAGGGTGATCCAGTGCCGGCCTCGCGACCCGGAAGCCAAGGGCCTGGTCGAGCGGGCGAACGGCTATTTGGAGACCTCATTCTTGCCTGGCCGAATCTTCACCAGCCCAACCGATTTCAATGCTCAGCTCGCCGACTGGTTGGTCCAGGCCAATCAGCGTCACCATCGCCGGCTGGAGTGTCGTCCGGTCGATCGTTGGGAGGCCGACCGGCGGTCGATGCTCGAGCTGCCGCCGGTGGATCCGGTGGTCGGATGGCGGTTCACCACCCGGCTTCCTCGTGATCATTACGTTCGCCTGGACTCCAACGACTATTCGGTGCATCCGGCCGCGATCGGCCGCCGCGTCGAGGTCCACGCCGATCTCGACCAGGTGGTGATCACCTTGGCCGGCGCCGAGCTTGCTCGCCATCAACGCTGTTGGGCCGATCATCAAACCCTCACCGATCCCGACCACGCGGCTGCGGCCGCCGACCTGCGCAATGCTCGGCGCCTGGTCGCGGTCCCCGCGATCGACACCGACGTCGAGCACCGAAACCTCTCCGACTACGACCGCATGTTCGACCTCGACGAGACGAACAGCAGCGAGGGAATCGCCTGATGGCCACCAAGACCGCAACGAACGGTTCACGCAACGTCACCTCCGAAATCGCCTATCTCGCAAGAGCTCTCAAAGCGCCGACACTCGGCAACGCGGTCGAGCGGCTGGCCGAGCGCGCCCGCGCAGAGAACTGGAGCCACGAAGAATTCCTGGCCGCTTGCCTGCAGCGCGAGGTCTCCGCCCGCGAGTCCCACGGAGGTGAAGGCCGCATCCGCAGTGCTCGGTTTCCGTCGCGGAAGTCGTTGGAGGAGTTCGACTTCGACCACCAACGCTCGCTCAAACGCGACACCATCACCCACCTGGGAACCCTGGACTTCATCACCGCCAAGGAGAACGTCGTGTTCCTGGGCCCACCCGGAACCGGCAAAACACACCTGTCGATCGGACTCGGGATCCGCGCCTGCCAGGCCGGACACCGCGTCGCGTTCGCCACTGCCGCGGAATGGGTCTCGCGGCTGGCCGAGTCTCATCACGCCGGAAAACTGCAGGCAGAGCTGATAAAGCTCGGCCGGATTCCGCTGATCATCGTGGACGAAGTCGGCTACATCCCTTTCGAATCCGAAGCCGCGAACCTGTTCTTCCAGCTCGTCTCGTCCCGCTACGAACGGGCCAGTCTGATCGTCACAAGCAACAAGCCATTCGGGCGATGGGGAGAAGTATTCGGCGACGACGTTGTCGCCGCCGCCATGATCGACCGCCTCGTCCACCACGCCGAGGTCATCTCGATGAAGGGAGACAGCTACCGACTCAAGGACCGAGACCTCGGCCGCGTCCCCGCGGCCAAGACCAACGACTAACCAACCAGGGTGGGTCCGGATTCGACCGAACAGAACGGGTCAGGATTCGACCGACGTTGACA
>NZ_BDCD01000074.1 GCF_001613325.1 Nocardia yamanashiensis NBRC 100130
TTTCGCTACGGCTCCCCCACACGGGTTAACCTCGCCACACACCGATGACTCGCAGGCTCATTCTTCAAAAGGCACGCCATCACCCCACAACGAGGGCTCTGACGGTTTGTAAGCGCACGGTTTCAGGTACTATTTCACTCCCCTCCCGGGGTACTTTTCACCTTTCCCTCACGGTACTAGTCCGCTATCGGTCACCAGGTAGTATTCAGGCTTATCGGGTGGTCCCGACAGATTCACAGCAGATTTCACGGGCCCGCTGCTACTCGGGAGTTGCTCACATGAGCCGTTGCGTTTTCGCTTACAGGACTCTCACCCTCTACGGTTGGCCGTCCCAGACCAATTCAGCTAACACAACGGTTTCTGACTCATGCTCAGATCGGCAGATCTGAGAAGAACAATCCCACAACCCCGCATGGACAACGCCTGCCGGCTATCACATCCACACGGTTTAGCCTCTTCCGCTTTCGCTCGCCACTACTCACGGAATCACATGTTGTTTTCTCTTCCTGTGGGTACTGAGATGTTTCACTTCCCCACGTTCCCTCCACACACCCTATATATTCAGGTGCGGGTGACACGACATCACTCGTGCCGGGTTTCCCCATTCGGAAATCCTCGGATCTCAGCTCGTTTGACAGCTCCCCGAGGCTTATCGCAGCCTACTACGTCCTTCATCGGCTCCTGGTGCCAAGGCATCCACCGTACGCTCTTTATCACTTACTAACAAAGATGCTCGCGTCCACTGTGCAGTTCTCAAACAACACACCCGCATCGG
>NZ_BDCD01000075.1 GCF_001613325.1 Nocardia yamanashiensis NBRC 100130
CCGCGGCTCAGCGGAAGTAGGGTGCGGGCTGCACCCAGCGGAAGCCGCGGGAGACGGATTCGAAGCGGTCCAGGTCGATGCGCTGCAGTCGCATGCGCACGGGCTTGCCGCCGAGCTGGCCTTCCAGGATCAGCTCGTCCGCCTCGGGCTGCTGGTAGGTGAAGGTCGCGATCTTCCACTGATGCGCGAGGTCCTTCGCGAGGATGACGGTGTGGGTTTCGGTGTCGACTTCGCCGGGGAAGGACACCATGGAATCGTCCATGCGTTGTGCGGTGACGCCGATCGTGCTGTCGAAGATGATGCGGCGGAAGCGCTCGTTGGCGCTGAGCGCCTGGGCATTGTGCGGTTTGCCGCTGTAGTCGACCAGGGGTGGCAGTGTTTGTCCGGCGACGGTGTATTCGGTGACGTTCCAGATGCCGTACAGCGGGGATTTGGCGCGGCCGTTGCCGTAGGAGCTCCAGGCGTCGTGGCCCTCGATGATCGCGGTGATCAGCAGCCACACACCGAAGATCACCTGGGCGGCCAGCAGGATCTTCTGCCCGCGCCGGCCGGCGACCAGTGGGGGCGTGGCCGGGGCGGGGACGGCATGTCCGGTGAGCGCCTTGACGATTCGCGCGATATCGGGTGCTGCCAGGATGGCCGAGTACACGACCAGTTGCAGGGCGAACAGTTTCACCGGTACGTCGAAGGTGAGATTGAGCAGAGCGACCTGTAGTGACACAACGAAGGCCAGCACCGCGCCCAGGCCGGCGGTGCGCGGGAGCACCAGCAGCAGCGCGGCGGTGATTTCCGCTGCGCCCAAAGCCATTTCGTAGGGTTCCGACATCGCGGTCGAGGCCCACAGAATCGACATCGGACTCATGTCACCGAACGGCTCGATCAGCCGCTCCAGACTGAAGGTCATCTGCGACGGCAGCACCTTCACCATGCCGTAGAGCAGCAGCGCGGCCACCAGCACCGCGCGCAGCAGCAGCCGGAACCAGCCGTAGAGCCGCACATAGTCGGGGCGTTTGCGATCGAGTACCGACCAGACGACGGTCGCCAGGATGCTGACCATCAGCAGCGTGAACAGCCAGATCCATTGCGTGGCGGTATCACTGCTCCCGGAAGCCGAGTAGTCGGCGCGCGTGTCGAACAGGTGCTCGCCCACCCAGTCGGTGAGCGGATGCAGCGCGGACCATTTCGCGAAACCGAGCACCATATCCGTCGGCAACCCGAAC
>NZ_BDCD01000076.1 GCF_001613325.1 Nocardia yamanashiensis NBRC 100130
GCTGAGCGGATCGTCGAGACCAAGAAGCAGGGCCACGACGTCGTCGTCGTGTGCTCGGCCATGGGCGACACCACCGACGAACTCCTGGACCTGGCCCAGCAGGTGGCCCCCGCGCCGCCCGCCCGCGAGATGGACATGCTGCTCACCTCCGGCGAGCGCATCTCCAACGCCTTGGTGGCCATGGCCATTCACTCGCTCGGCGCGGAGGCCCGCTCCTTCACCGGCTCCCAGGCCGGCGTCATCACCACCGGCGCGCACGGCAACGCCAAGATCATCGACGTGGCCCCGGGCCGGGTGCAGAACGCGCTCGCCGACGGCACCATCGTGCTGGTCGCCGGCTTCCAGGGCGTGTCCCAGGACAGCAAGGACGTGACCACGCTGGGCCGCGGCGGCTCCGACACCACCGCCGTCGCGCTGGCCGCCGCCCTCAATGCCGACGTCTGCGAGATCTACACCGATGTGGACGGCGTCTTCTCCGCCGACCCGCGCGTCGTCTCCGATGCCCAGAAGCTGGACACCGTCTCCTACGAGGAAATGCTGGAGATGGCCGCCTGCGGCTCGAAAGTTCTCATGCTGCGCTGCGTCGAGTACGCGCGCCGCTACAACGTGCCCGTTCACGTCCGTTCCTCCTATACGGACAAGACCGGCACCCTGATTACCGGATCGATGGAGGACATCCCCTTGGAGCAAGCAATCCTCACGGGCGTCGCGCACGACCGCAGCGAGGCCAAGGTGACCGTGGTCGGCATTCCGGACGAACCGGGCTACGCCGCCAAGGTGTTCCGCGCGGTCGCCGACGCCGAGATCAATATCGATATGGTGCTGCAGAACATCTCCAAGGTGGAGACCGGCAAGACCGACATCACCTTCACCCTGCCCAAGCTGGACGCCGCCCGCGCGGTCGAACTGCTCACCAAGCGCCAGGGCGATATCGGCTTCTCCCAGGTCGTCTTCGACGATCACGTCGGCAAGGTGTCGCTGGTCGGCGCGGGGATGAAGTCGCACCCGGGCGTGACCGCCACCTTCTGCGAATCCCTCGCCGAGGCCGGCATCAACATCGATCTCATCTCCACCTCCGAGATCCGCATCTCGGTGCTGGTCCGCGACACCGACCTCGACGAGGCGGTCAAGGTCCTGCACGCGGCGTTCGATCTCGGCGGCGACGAAGTGGCCGTGGTGCACGGCGGAACGGGGC
>NZ_BDCD01000077.1 GCF_001613325.1 Nocardia yamanashiensis NBRC 100130
GACTAGGCCGTGTTTTGAAAGTAGTTCGGGTGGAGGGGTGCCGCGAAGCGGTGCCCCTCCACCTGTGAGCTGGAAAGCGCTGTCCGCGTTGGCAAATGGGTGAGGTCTCCGGTAGATGGTTCAGCGACCAAGCAGAACTTCACACCGGAGACCTCGTGGCCAGCGTAGCGGTGACGAGGCGATCGGATCTGACCGATGCCCAATGGGCGCGGTTGGAGCCGTTGCTGCCTCGTGGCAAGAAGGCGGGCCGCCCGCCGAAATGGAGCAGACGCCAACTCATCGACGGGATCCGATGGCGCACCCGGACCGGGACACCGTGGCGAGACGTTCCGGTCGAGTACGGGCCGTGGCAGACGATCTATGGGATGTTCCGGCGCTGGCAGCGGGCCGGGAACTGGGTATTCATCCTGAAGTTGCTGCAAGCCTTGGCCGATGCGGTCGGCGCGATCTGCTGGCAGGTGAGTGTGGATTCCACCATCGCGCGGGGTCATCAGCACGCCGCGGGGGCACGCCGCGACGGTGACCGACAGGTCGAACCACCCGGCGGGGTCTATCCCGAACCCGACGACCACTCGTTCGGTCGTTCGCGCGGCGGCTGGGGCACGAAACTGCATGTGGCCTACGAACAGGGATTACGGCCGTTGGCGGTGGTGCTGACCGGTGGCCAGGCCGCCGACAGTCCGCGCCTGAGCGCGGTGCTGGAGGCGGTCTGGGTGCCGCGACTCGGGCCGGGACGCGCGCGAGTTCGTCCGGATCGGGTGTTGGCCGACAAGGCGTATTCCTCTCGCGCCAACCGCGCCTATCTGGCCCGACGGGGCATCCGGGCGACCATCCCGATCCCGGCCGACCAACTCGCCAAACGCCGCAACCGCGGCGCTGGTGGCGGACGGCCACCAGCGTTCGACCCCGAGATCTACCGCGACCGCAACGCCGTCGAGCGCGGCATCAACCAACTCAAGCAACACCGCGCTGTCGCAACACGATTCGACAAACTCGCCGTCCGCTACCTGGCCACGATCCACATAGCCGCCATCAACCAATGGCTACGGTGAACCGACTTTCAAAACACGGCCTAGG
>NZ_BDCD01000078.1 GCF_001613325.1 Nocardia yamanashiensis NBRC 100130
CCCTTCATCGCGAGGCCGCCGGGCTTGGCGCCCGGAGCCTTGAGCCCGCCCTTCATGGCGAGCCCGCCCGGCTTGGCGGCCGGGGTGGCCGGAGCCGAAGTGCCTTCGGCCGGAGCGGCCTCGGCGGGAGCGGCACTCTCGGCGGGAGCGGCCTTCGCGCCGGGGGTCTTCAGACCGCCCTTCATGGCCAGGCCGCCCGGCTTGGCGCCGGGAGCCTTGAGGCCGCCCTTCATGGCGAGACCCTTGGCCGGAGCCGGGGTGCCTTCGGCCGGAGCGGCTTCGGTGGAAGCCGGAGCGGCGGAAGCGGATTCGGCGGGCGCGGCGGCGGGCTTGGCGCCGGGGGCCTTGAGGCCGCCCTTCATGCCCAGACCCTTGCCGCCACCCGGCGGCTTCAGGCCACCCTTCATCCCCAGGCCACCACCGGCCGGTGCGGCCTTCGGCTCGGCCGCCGGGGCCGGAGCCTCGGCGACGGCCGCTTCGGACTTGACGGGCTCGGGCTCGGAAACCGGTTCGGGCTCTTCGACCTTCGGTTCCTGAATCACCTTCAGGTTCTCGGTCAGCTGCGCGGCCTCGATACGGTCGATGGACTGCAGCATCAGCTGCGCCACATCCACCACCTCGACACCCTGACCGACCTCGCCACCGTCCTTACGCGCGGTCACACCATCGGTCAGCATGACGCGGCAGAACGGGCAACCCGTCGCGATCATCGACGGCTCATTACCACCATTCAGCGTGGACAGGGCCTCATCGACACGGTCGACGTTGATGCGCTTGCCGAGCTGTTCTTCCATCCACATGCGCGCGCCACCGGCACCACAGCACATGGAACGCTCACCGTGACGCGGCATCTCCACCAGCGTCG
>NZ_BDCD01000079.1 GCF_001613325.1 Nocardia yamanashiensis NBRC 100130
AGCCCGAGGCCTCCATCAGCTCACGCGGCGCGTTGTAGATCTTGTTGTGCCGGCCCAGGTAGCACGGATCGTGATAGGTCACGTTCTGCGCCACCGGCGAGACCGGCACCAGCGACTTGGCGCGCACGAGACGGTTGAGCAGCTGGGTGTGGTGCACCACCTCGTAGGTGCCACCGACCTGCGGGTACTCGTTGTTGAGCGCGTTGAAGCAGTGCGCGCAGGTGACGACGATCTTCTTCTTCGCCTGCTCCACACCCTCGAACACACTGTTGAGCAGTTCGATGTTCTGCATGGCCAGCTGCTGGAACAGGAATTCGTTGCCCGCACGCCGCGCCGAGTCACCGGTGCAGGTCTCTTCCTGACCCAGCACCATGAACTTCACACCCGCGGTCGCCAACAGCTCGGCGACGGCCTTGGTGGTCTTCTTCGCGCGGTCCTCATAGGCGCCGGCGCAGCCGACCCAGAACAGGTATTCGTAGCCGTCGAAGGAATCAGCGTCCTTACCGAAGACCGGGATCTCGAAATCGACCTCGGAGATCCAGTTCAGGCGGTCCTTGGCGTTCTGGCCCCACGGATTGCCCTTGTTCTCCAGGTTCTTGAACAGACCCGCGAGCTCGGACGGGAACTCCGA
>NZ_BDCD01000080.1 GCF_001613325.1 Nocardia yamanashiensis NBRC 100130
CTTGCCGCGCCGGGGCTTGCCGAACGCACTCCACCACCGATTGCTCGAGCAGATCCGCCAGGCGGTCCGCTCGGCCATCGTTTCCCCGGCTTCACGGGCCTCGTCGGCGAGAAATCGGTACCCGAATTCGGGATCATCGTGGTGCGCGTCGAACAACGCGTTGGCCCGATACGCCTGCGCGAGTTCGCCGGCGGTGACCGGTTCGGCCAGCCACCGGTAGTAGGGCTGGCGAGCGAGCTGCAGCACCCGGCACGTCACCGCCACGGGAATCCCGTCGGCGGCAAGCTCTTTCACGAGCGGGTAGAGCCTTTTCCCGGTATCTGGGCCTGCGACAGATACGCCGCAGCGCGGCGCAGGACCTCGTTCTCCTGCTCCAACAGGCGGATCCGGCGACGGGCATCCCGCAACTCGGCCGACTCGCTACGCGTGGTCCCGGGCTTGTTCCCGTCATCGACGTCGGCTTGGCGCATCCATTTCGACAACGTCATCGGATGCACACCGAAATCAGCCGCGATCTGCTCCAGGGTCACCCCGTCATCGCGATTGCGAGCGACTCGCACGACATCGTCGCGGAACTCTTTCGGATACGGCTTGGGCACTGCGACATCCTCTCAAGCCTG